>OZ244235.1:4925000-6706622 GCA_965217095.1 Candidatus Latescibacterota bacterium | reverse complement strand
CCGCCGCTACGTCGAGGTTGCCGACTACTTCGTGCCTCGCGGTTACGCGGTAGCGCTGCAGGACCTGCGAGGCCGTGGCGATTCTGAGGGCATGGGCCAGTATTTCCACGTGTGCAACGAGCCTGAGGGTCGCGACGGTTTTGACACCATCGAGTGGATCGGCACGCAAACCTGGTCTAACGGCAAGGTCGGCATGGTGGGCAGCTCGTTTGCCGCGCTTGTACAGACCCGCGCCGCGTTCGAGCACCCTCCGCACCTGACCGCCATCTGGCCCGACGTCACGCCGACCAACAGCTATCACCACCAGGCTCGCGAGGGCGGCGCCATGGCTTTGCACATGTTCTGGGCGCTCTACCTTCACGCCCAGGATGCCCAGGAGATAGGCGGTAACGAGGAGTTCGTGGAGGAGGTCTGGGACGATCTGCGCAATCTGCGGCAGCTGTTGGTCTCCATGCCGTTCCAGCGAGGTCAAACTGCGCTTGCCCACGTGCCCAACCTGGAAGAAACCCTCTTTGACTATTACTACCGCGGTGAATACGACGCGTTCTGGCAGCAAGAGTTCAACGACTTCGAGCGCAACTTCCATCGCCACGCCGACATTCCCGCCACCTTTACCGACGGATGGTTCGATCCGTACGCGGTGGGCATGGCGGCGTATTACACTGCCATGGCTCGGCAGAACAACACACCCCAGCGTCTGGTCCTAGGACCGTGGACCCACGTGGGCATGCGTGGCGAGGGCACCTCTATCGGCAACGTTGACTTCGGCGAGGGTTGTATCTGGGGGATCGACCATTACTTCGATCAACAACTGCTTTTCTTCGACCGCTGGTTGAAAAGCGAACCAGGCGAGGACGACACCAGGCCGCCGGTGCGCATCTTCGTCATGGGCGGCGGCAGCGGCCGCAAGACGGCGGAGGGAAAGCTCGATCACGGCGGTTGCTGGCGCAGCGAGAACGAGTGGCCGCTCGCCCGCACCGAGTGGAGAAAGCTGCACCTGAATTCTGACGGCGGCCTGGAAGGGGAAGCCCCCGAAGAAGACGCAAAGCCGCTAAGCTTCAACTACGATCCGGAACACCCGGTGCCCACTATAGGCGGCAACTCCTGCGGCCTGATGGAGTTACCCAAAGATACCGGCGACCTCGACCCCATGTGGCGCCGCTATCTCCATCCGGTCACCCGGCTGCGCCACATCGTGACACCCGGCCCGCTACATCAGAAAGAGGAAGCGGAGATCTTTGGATCGCGTCCACCGTATCCATTGCTTGCGGACCGCCCCGACGTACTGGTTTTTCAGACGCCTCCTCTGGCAGCGGCGATTGAGGTAACGGGATCTCCCCGGGTAGAGCTGTGGATATCGTCCTCGGCACCGGACACCGATTTCACCGCCAAGCTGCTGGATGTTCACCCGCCCAACGAGGACTATCCGGACGGATACCACATGAACCTGGTGGATTCCATCCTCCGTGTGCGATACCGCGACAGCTGGGAGAAGGAAGAGCTCATGGATCCCGGCGAGGCGTATCAGATCAAGATCGCGCTCCCACCCACGAGCAATCTCTTCCAGGCCGGGCATCGTATCCGGCTGGACGTCTCGAGCAGTAACTTTCCACGGCTGGATCTCAATCCCAACACCGGAGAACCAGTCGGCCGCCACACGCGCTCAGAGATCGCCCACAATACGGTTTACGTCGACCACAACCGGCCGTCGAATCTGGTGCTGCCGACGATTCCCTCCCAATCCTGATCTACTATCCCGATTGAACCGCTTCCCAGTTGCTCCCAACAACCCAATCTCTCTAATTGTTATATGAGATAAGTGACCGAGTCGACCTCCGATCCCGTGACTCGGCAAGCACGACGCAGGGAGATGTATGAGATCTTGGCGTAGCGCACCTGCACCGAATCATCTATTGCCGAGCGCCGCGTTCTTGCTGGTATTCGCCGGCTCGAGCATGGCCTTTCAGGTTGCTGGAACCGTGCAAAAACTCGACCCGATCATGCGGTCAGGGGATATGATCGGGGTCTCTGGCGCCGAAGTCGTTTTCATCAACGAACGCAATCCGAAAGAGATCTTCACCACCACTACCGATATCTACGGCAACTTCGAGCTCGACCTGGACGCCAACACCTCGGTTGACTCTCCGGGCAACTCCAAACCCGCGATCTTCAGGCTCAACCAGAATTTTCCCAATCCGTTCAACCCCGGAACCGTGATCTCCTACGAATTGCCGAGCGACTCTCCGGTGCAGCTGGAGATCTACAATAGCCTGGGTCAGCGGGTGCGAACCCTGGTCGATACCTGGCAGGAAGCGGGTTTTCACGGCCTGGTGTGGGAAGGCACCGACGACCATGGCCATGGGTTGGCCTCAGGCGTCTACTTCTACCGCCTGACCGCGGGATCCTTCACCGAGTCGCGCAAGATGGTGCTGGTGGATGGCGCTGCCCGCAGGGCGTCGCTCAGCGGCTTGGGCGCCCTGGCAGGACGCGCTGGAGTCGCGGCCAAGAGCCCCGTGGGTGCTCTTCCTGGCGACTTAGCCGAACACGGCGCCGCGGGGTTGGATCAGATCGCCTCCCCCGCCGGCAAGCTGTTGCAAGAACGCAGCTACAGCGTATCCATCGACGGGTTCAAGCTGGTTCCCTTCGAGCAGAGCGGAGTCATCGTCAGCGCTGATACTGCTGTCGTCTTTACCGTCAACCTGGACCAGCGCGAGGGCATCGTATTTCTCAAGGAAGGAGAGCGCCAGCTCTTCATCGACAGCTTCTCCATCCAGGAGATGCGAGGGCTGCAGCAGACCATGCATCAACCGATGAAGAAGGGCGCGGTCATCCGGCCCAACTGGCCGGCGGGCGAGACTTCGTTGCAGACGCGCAGCGCCCCGTTCTGGGACCCGCTCGCCGGCGTCTTCAAGATGTGGCTCATCGACAAGTTGTGTCGGGTCAGCACCGACGGCTTGCATTGGACATTGTGGGAGCCGGGCACCGAGTCGACGGGCGAGGTGATTTTCGATCCGATCGATCCGGACCCGGCTCGGCGTTACAAATCGTTCAACCCACGCAACCTGTCGTATTCGTCAGATGGCCTGAATTGGTCTCGTACAATGCGGACGCGGACAGTCCGGGTGAACGGCGAAGACCGCACTATTACCTCTGGGGTGACCATCCAAAGCTCTGACGAGTGGAACTTCTCGCTCGACGTGGACGAACGTCTCTACATCGCAACGGTCAAGCAGGGAGGCCCGTACGGTCGTTCCGTCTACCTGGCGACCAGCCGCAACTACAACGACTGGTCAAAGCCCGAGTTGATCTTCCATGCTGACGACCTGGACCAGGAGCTGGGCCGGCAGAACATCGAAGACCGCTTCGCCGACGAAAGCATCCATCCACCGCCCTGGAACGACCCCAGCGTCTACAACGTCGACGCCTACAACATGGGCCTCTTCCGCTACGAGTCGGTCTACATCGGCACCCCTGCCCTGTTTCACGCCGTCGGACCGGTGCCCAACTACCCCAACACCGTCGGGTTTCATCTGGTGCAGCTAATGGTGAGCCGCGACCTGAGAAACTGGGAACGGGTAGGCGATCACAGACCGTTTATCGGTCCTTCGCGCGTCGGTTCCGGCGCCTACGACCTGACCCAGCTCATCGGTCCCTCCAACGCCCTGGTGCGCGGCGACGAGCTCTGGTTCTACTATACCGGCATCAAGTACCGTGGTTTCCGCTACGAGGGCACCTTTCCCACGGGACAGTACCTGCGGCTGCCGGGACAGGAGACAGATACCGGCGCCATCTGCCTGGCGGTGTTGCGCCGCGACGGTTTCGTCTCGGTTGACGCCGGGGAAAACGAAGGGATGTTGTTGACCAAACCGCTGGTCTGGAGCGGCTCCAGTCTTTGGGTCAATGCCGATGCCGAGGCGACGTGCTGGTGGAAGTCCTCGACGAAAACGGCGATCCGCTGCCCCACTGGTCGCGCTCCCAGGCTGTGCCCATCACCGACGATGGGGTTCGACAGGAGGTCAGCTGGAACGGTGCAGGCGAACTCTCGAGCATGAAGGGCCGGTTGGTGCGTCTCCGCTTCCATCTGCGAAACGCCGAGCTGTACGCGTTTTGGGGCGAGTAGAATCCGGACGACGCTTTCTCCTGGGACAAGGTGTATGGGGTGCCTGCATACTTTGGGTCAGCTCCACGCAGCAGGAGAATCTATCGCTGCTCCCGCAGTCGACCCACCGATCGCACGTCAGCAGAAACCGCGCAAGACCACAGCGCGTCTAAATCTCTGAGCGCAGCATCTTAGTTCTGCGTCATCCCCAAGCCTATGAACTCGAACCTTTCTCGTACTCTTCCAGCGGTTTTCGCTTTCGCCCTATTCTCCTGCAGCGACGCCAACCGCGCCACGAAATCTTCCGCGGAAACCGGCCAGACCGAAAACGCGCCCGTTGTCTCCTACCCAGGTACTGTCACGGAACGCCAACTACCGGAAAGCTCGCTGCTCCTATTCAGAGACACGGAAACCGGAAGCATCTGGAACTTGCGCGGCGAGGCGCTAGCCGGCGAACTGGAGGGGACGCGTTTGCGGCAGATGCCTGCCTACAGCGCCTATTGGTTCGCCTGGTCCTCTTTCTGGCCCAATACCTCGGTGTGGAACGCGTTGGAAACAGATGGCGGCATCGACAGCGAAACCTTCGCCGCCATTCCCCAGCGCGAGTATGTCGGTGACGTCCCCAAAGACGGCATCCCGCCATTGGACGATCCTCCTCAGGACCGCGGTGCGGCACAGTTCGTAACGGCGGAAGACGCCGTCCACGTCAACGACGAGCACATCGTCCTGGGAGTGCGCATCGATGGTGATGCGCGGGCCTATCCTGTGCGCATCCTGAATTTCCACGAAATAGTAAATCATACCGTTGGCGGGACGAAGATCAGCGTGACCTACTGCCCGCTTACTGCATCCGGGATCAATATCGCAGGGGATGGCATCGAGTTCGGCAATACCGGCGGCCTCTACAACAACAACATGGTGATGTACGACCGGGAAACCGAAAGCTTCTGGGCTCAAATGCGCCTGGGTTCGATTCTCGGTCCTCGCGCCGGCGAGCGTCTGAAACACCTGCCGGTCTATCAGGGCACCTGGAAAGCCTGGCGCGAGCTGTATCCGGAAACCCAAGTGCTGTCGACCGACACCGGATACGTGCGCAACTATACCGGCGATTATTATGTCGACTCGGGCTACACTACCAGCGACGGGTACTGGTTCTGGCAAGCCGACAGCTACGATACCCGTTTCCATCCCAAGGAGATGACCCTCGGTCTGCTGGGAGAGCGATCCAGTCGGGCTTACCTATCTGCCAATTTGCGGGAAGAGCAGGTAGTCAACGACCGCTTCGAAGGAACTGATCTGGTCGTCGTCTACGATGAAACGGCAAAGGCGGCACTGGCCTTCGAACGCGAGTTGAACGGACGCACCTTGACCTTCGAACCTGTGGATTGACGCGTCGCTCACGGCATGGAGACGAGGGGCGAGTAGCTAGACCGTTGCTACTTTTTCAGCAATTGATACGGCCAGCTCGTTGCGCCGAGCCGACACCCGGTCGACGTCGACGCGGACCCGGTCCCCCGCGTCGACGTTGCGCTCCCGACGCGTCGGCACGAACGTCCGCAGCTGGTCGCCCAGAAGCCCGACGATCACACCGCCGGCCATACGCTCAATGACAACACCTTCGGTTACGCCATCATCGATCGCTTCCAGGTACTTCAGCAGCCAATAGCGGCCGGACGCCCGCTCCACATCTCGCTTCACCTCGCGCGCATAGGCGGTCGTTTCCAACACCCGACTCAGATCCGCGTCCGACTTGACCATGGTGACCTTTCCGATCCACTGCAGCAGCTGACGTTGCATGGCAAAATCGAGCGCCGAGCCAAACGGATCCGAAATGGGTGTGCTGAACTCCCTTCCTGAATGGCCCCATCCCTGGCTTTCGTTGATCGCCGGAATCGAGTTCTCGGCGCAGTACCGGTCCGCCATCGAGTTTGCCAGGATGCCCAATTCCTGGTAGATGGTTCGTGCGGGCTCTTCGGCGGTTAGATTCCGCAGCGTGGGGTCGCCACTTACCACAACCACGTCCGAGAGTGTTGACGTCGCCGCGGAGCCGTCTTCTCCTTCTTCTGCCAACCTGCGGTCTTGGAGTTGCTTGGCGTATCGCAAGAGTCCTCGAAGCACGGCGTCGTGATCTGCGGCTTGGCTGGCGCTGGCGAAATCCAGCAGTTTGTCGGCACGCATTCGGCGTAACCGAATCGTGCTGCGCCGGAGTGAAGAATTCCTGTCCAGAAGGAGCTCGATGGAAAGCGCGGTCGTCTGCCTTCGATTCGACCATTCCGCGGCCTCGATGACCTGCGGCGGAACCAGGGGAATCGTCTGTTCGGGAAGGGTCAAGGTAGCACCCCGTGACATGATCTCGGCCTCGATCAGGCCCCCTTCACGAACCAGCGCGGCGGGCAACGCCAGATGAATGCCGACCCGGTAACCAAGAAGCGTCCGCCGGAAGCTGAATGCCCTATCTCTAACACCGCGCCGAGGCGAAATCGCCAGTACCTTGCCTATCCACCAGGGTCGAGCTCGCGGTAGCGACTCCCGAGAGCTCGTTTCGGCCGCCGCCAGTACAGCGGCCGGAAACTCGACCGGCATGTCGTTTCGCAAGAGCTCCAGATTCTCGTCGAGTTCCCAATGACCGAGCTCGACCAATACGTCGAAAGCGGCCCACGGGCCATGGAGATGGGCCGCTTTCATCAGCTGGCTGATCTCACCCCGGCGTTCGCTGGCGGCTCCCTGCAACACGAACTCCTTGAGCAAACCGACAGCGTCTCCGGAACCGGGTGGTTCGCTCACGACGTTACCGTCCGCCACCGCTCGCAGCCAGGCCGCCATCTCCTGCTGCTCCTCCCGCCGTCTGTCGGCGCGTACGACCTGCCGTGGCGAACGAACCAGATACCGTCATCGAGGGCACGCGCAAGCACGGCCCTGTCGTCGTGGCCTTCTTCACCGAAGTAGAGCTCGGCAAGGTCCTTCAGCTCGAACTCGGGGGCGCCCATTTCGGTCGCGAGTTCCCACAGGGTTTCGAGCTCCACCGAGTTCCTGGCCCGCTCGCGACGCGCATGGATCTCGGTCAACTGCTCGATCAGTGAATGTCGTTGTTTGCCTTGGATCCTCTCCGTGCCAAAACTCACGATCTTGGAGCGGCGTAGAGAGTACTCGCGTCCGGTGTGGTCCAGGATCGTGAGACCCTTGCGACCAGCAGGGTTGGGGCGGACAACGCCGCAGATATGGCGACCACCGCGGAGAAACTCGACGATCCTGCCTACGTCTACGTTGCGACCGAGCTTCTCGCGACGCCGCTGCCCAGTCAAAGCCTCGGCAATCCCCTGCCTGAGCTCGGCATCCCCTTTTTCAAGAACGTCTGCGTACCAGGTTTTCATGAGCTCTGAGTCCTTATCCAACCCTATCCGCGTGGTTGAATAGTGTCAAGAAAAATGCGGGCATCCCCGGACACCGATCCGAATGCCTGCATGATATGATCCAGGAATATCGTTAGATTTGGCACTACCGAATACCTTCATGCGCAGGAGCGATCAAATGTTAGAGCTGAAACTTCGAGAGCAGACGCTTGGCCAGGACGATTCCGGACACAGCGAGTGGAAGGTGCGGGAATGGCCTGAGATGATTCCTGCTGCCAGTGCGGCGCTGCTTCTTTGTGACGTGTGGGATACCCACTGGTGCCGGGGTGCGGTTGAACGGCTGGAGGCTATGATTCCGCGCATGAATGAGACCGTTGCGGCCGCCAGAGGATCAGGTGTTTTGATCGTTCACGCACCCTCAGGCACGATGGGCCAGTACGAAGGGACCCAGGCAAGACAACGAGTCAAGGAAGTGCCATCGGCGCTACCTCAAGAGCTTGAACGCGACGATCCTCCAATGCCGATCGACGCCTCCGACAATGGCTCCGATACCGGCGAGATAAAATCAGGCCAGCCGTATTCAAGACAGCACTCCGGAATCGAGATCGATCAAACCTCCGATTTGATCTCCGATGACGGCAGAGAGGTCTACAACGCGCTCGTCCACGGTAAGCGAGATAGAATGCTGATCCTGGGAGTGCATACCAACATGTGTGTGGGGGGCCGGAGTTTTGGCATCAAACCCGTTTTGATACGCGACCTCACCGACGCCATGTACAATCCAGCCATGCCGCCCTACGTCAGCCATGAGGAGGGCACTCTGTTGACCGTCGGATATATCGAGAAGTTCTGGTGCCCGTCGGTGCTGAGCGAAGATATCCTCAGTTCTTACAAGAACTTACAGAAAGGCTGAGCCTTGCTTCCTATTTTCTTCTAAGGATTCTGTAAGACCGAGCCCGAGGGTTACATCTTCAATAGTCCGCCTCGATTAAGTTTTCCGGATTCAAGTTCAAGTGGATCTGCCCCCACAGAGGGGGCAGGTCTTTTCAATTATAGTGGAATATGGGGACCCTAGAATGAAAATGAATCTCTGGCTTCGACCTATCCGACAGGGATAAGCCAAGGCCAAATTCCCAGTCTCCAAGTAGCCCTCTCTCTCGTACGGGATACTGGACGCCCAATCCAGTATTGCGGACACCCTCAGCGGCAAACCCTCGTAGATAATTCCCCTATTCTTTCTCCGTAACTAGCTTTTCCCCAATCATTTAGCGTCTGTCTCAGGACGCTTTTTTCTTGTTGGCCCCCTCTTTGCATGGTATTATTCAGATCTCTCAATCGGGAATCCTGTTATGAATCGAATAATACAGACTATGCTGCCGTTGGTGGGGTTGCTCGCTTCGGCGCTCACCGCCTGCCATGATGCGCCACGGGAGAATCCCTTTGATCCTGTGTCAGGAGACCTCAAGACCGTAGAAGGGGACTTCGTCATTGAAAGCCAAGAAGACCTCGATGCACTGATTGATCAAGGCGGGCGGGCGTTTCAGATTTCCGGCACCCTTAGTCTGCAGGATCCGTCGGTAACCTCGCTCGAAGGCTTGTCGAACCTTACTCGCGTTGGGGGCGATCTGCTAATCGGCTGGAGAACTGGCCCACTACGGGTCGCTCACCTGACTAGCCTGCGAGGACTAGAAAATCTAGCCGAAGTAGGAGGCTCGCTATTGATCGAGCGACAAAGTAACCTCACGACCCTCGACGGTCTGCAGAACCTGCGCAAAGTAGGTAAGAGCTTAAAATTGGACGCGAATCCGGCTCTGGAAACAACAGCAAGCATGAACAGCCTTGTCGAGGTAGGTGAGACCATTGATTTGTTTAACCTCCCTGCACTGCGTGACCTGGAAGCGTTTAAAGGAATAAGAGTCGTTAAAGGCGACTTGAGATTGTGGACATCCGATGTTTCCGGCATCACCACCGGCATTTCGAATCTATCTGGGTTGAACAGCCTATCAGAGATAGGCGGATCTCTGCATATAGAGCTGCCGTCACTCAACTCCCTTGAAGGTTTGAACAATCTTGCGACAGTTGGTGGCAATTTGACTCTCCGACGTAGCGCAGCAGAAAGTTTGGCCGGGCTGGGATCTCTTACCGAGGTGGTTGGCAATGTGGTGATCGAGGAAAACGCCAATCTGTTGAGCCTGAAAGGTTTGAATCAACTAACTCTTGTTGGCGGTGATCTCCTTATATCAGGATCGGGCAGCATACCGCCAAATCGATCATTGAGGAGTTTGGAAGGGTTGGAACGTTTGTCGCGCATCCGCGGAACGCTGCAAATACGCCGCAACCCGGCGTTGGAAAGCCTGAAAGGTCTGGAAGGTCTGAACTTCGTGGGTGGCGACCTCCGGATCGTCCAGAACGCCGATCTCCGCGATACCCAGCATCTGAACAATCTTCAAGAAGTCAGCGGGACCGTGGCCGTCCTTCTCAATGACTCATTACCAAGTCTGTCCGGTTTGGCAGGTCTGAGCCGGATCCAGGGAGATCTGGCAATCACCGACAACAGCGTGCTGACGAGCTTGGCCGGCCTGAACAATGTTGCGATCGTCGAAGGGCGTCTGCACGTCGCCCGCAACGATCTGCTTCCAGCATTGGATGGTCTGAGCCATCTGACCAATGCCGCCGATCTCCGCATCGAAAGGAACCAAACACTCTCCACGCTTTCCGGCCTGGACAACCTCTCTGCCGTAGCCAAAGACGTGTTCATCAGCCGAAACGACGCATTGCTCAACCTCAACGGGCTGGAGAAACTTGGATTTGTCGGCGAAGATCTGATCATCCGCGACAACGCAGGTCTCGCTAACGTCGACGCACTGGCGAATCTATTTCGAGTGACACGGAATTTAACCATTTCCGGAAACGCATCGCTGCCGGCAAGCAACGCGCAGGCATTGGCAGACCGTTTGGTTGCCAGTGGCTATGAAGGGGAAATCACCATTGAGGGCAACGCGGCGGAGTAGCCAGAGTTGTTAGATATGAACAGGTGCCTAGGAATCAACGCAAGATGGGCTGTAACGTTTCTCGGCCTCCTGCTCTGTTCATGTCACGATGCTCCTCGTGACAATCCATCAGACCCGGCAGTAGCAGATCGTAGGACAATTGAAGGAGATGTAGAACTCCATACACAGGAAGACCTGGAAGCCCTGATTGAACGAGGTGGGGGGTCGTTTGAGATAACGGGTTCACTGCTGATTCAAAGATCCTCCCTCAAGACTCTGAATGGTCTCAACAGCCTGACCTTAATCGGGGAGGACCTGATCGTAACCGACAATGATTCGCTGGCGAGCTTGGAGGGACTAAACAATCTGACTGTGGTAGGTCGCGATCTGGATGTTTGGCGAAACGATAGCTTGCTTTCATTGGAAGGATTGAACGGTGTTCGACAGATAGGACGGGATTTGAGGTTTTGGGATGATACATCTTCAAATCCCTTTGTCCGCCGACCACTTTGGCAGAGCTTTCGAGGATTGGAGAACCTCACAAGCGTTGGTCGCGATTTGTGGGTTACTGCCGTAGCCGCTGAGAATTTTGAGGGAATGGGCAATCTCATCGCCATAGGCAGACACTTCTTCATGAATCATACGGCAAGCGCCAAGGGACTCCATAATCTCATTACCGTGGGCGGTAACCTTTGGGTTAGCTCACTGACACACGACAATCTGGAAGGATTGGATAAACTCACCAGCGTTGGAGGGGACCTGTTTTTAGGTACCTTTACTACCATCAGCATAATTAATATGCAGGGCATGAACAATCTGACCACCGTTGGTGGCACTCTGTTGTTTAATAACACTCCTGATCTCGAAAGTTTAGAGGGACTGGAAAACTTGAACATCATTGGGAATGATTTGCAGATCGAGGGGACATTACTGGAAAACCTCAATGGGTTGGATAATCTCATCACGGTGGGCGAGGACCTTCGGATTGTAGACAATGACCAATTAGTAAGCCTGGAAGGATTAAATAGCCTCAGAGAGCTTGGACAGGATCTGCGCTTGGATGGAAACGCCGCCCTGCAAAACTTGGTTGGATTAGGCGGGCTAACTCAAATTGGAGGGGACTTAAGGCTTTTCGACAACCGGTCTTTGCCCGGTATCGATGGCATCGAGAACATTTCCAGAGTGGGGGGTGAAGTCTTCTTTCGATTCAACCCCTTATTGGTCAATGTCAACGGTTTGTCGGGGTTACTCAGGATCGGAGAGAATCTGACGATCCGCAACAACGACGCTTTGAACAATCTCGATGGGCTTGGGAGTCTCGCCACACTTCGGGAAAGCCTTTCCATCCGTGACAATCCCTCATTGCCTACCTCTGTTGCTCAAGCCTTAGCAGACCGTTTAGTTGCAGCTGGTTATTCTGGCGAGATAACCATTGAAGGAAACGGCTCTGATTAAACCTCCCCAAAGGAAGAAACCATGAAGACGTTAATTGTCGCAGGCGTCATTGCACTAATGACTGTCATTCCTGCCTTCGCCGAAGAGGAACCCTTGGAACAGGCTATTGCCCAGTTCTACACGGGTGAATGGGAGCAGTCCATTGGGGTGATGAACGGTCTCCTGGAAAATGAGAACATGGAGCTACGGGAACAGTCACGCGCACGGAAGTTCATTGCCTTGGGTTACATCCTTCTCGGAAGACCTGATGAAGCCGTTGAGGTCTACAAACAGATCGTCCGCGATGACCCCGCCTTTGACATGGACGCGCTGACCATTCAAGGAGGCGAAACACCGGATGAAGCGGTGCGTTACTTCGGTCAGGCATTGCTGGAAGTGCGGCAGGAGGACATGCGAGCACGAGAAGCTCAACTGTCTCTCACTTCAAGAAAGGGAGCAATACTGCGATCAGTAGTGCTGCCTGGTTGGGGACAGAGGTATCAAGGCTACAAAGGTAGGAGTTACGTGATGCTTGGTGTTACGGCAGCAGCAGCCATCTACGCCATTACTGAGGAAAGCTCCTACCAGATAGCAAGAGATGATTACGACAAGGCTCGACCTGGTGCTGATTTTGAGGACCTACACGACGAGTATTCCCGCCAGTCCGATCAAGCAGATGTAGCTCTGGGCATATTAGGGGCAGCTTGGATGTTCAATGTTATGGATACGCTGTTTCAAGGACCGAACATTACTCGACCGAGTGAAGGACTGTCGTTCAAACGTACGATGGATGGGTTTGGGTTTCGCCTAACCAAGAGTTTCTGAAGTCTTCTCATGATTCAATTCCCGCTAAAACGAATACGTATCGGCGCGGTGGCATTATTCAGTATGCTGCTGTCGTGTCATGATGCGCCAAGAGAAAATCCCTTTGATCCTGTTTCTGGTGATATAAAGACATTGGAAGGCAACTACATCATCAAGAGTCAGGAGGATCTTGATGCCCTAATCGCAGAAGGTGGCCGCGCTTTTGAGATAACCGGTACACTGGACCTGGCTCAGCCCGTCGTTTCCACATTAGAAGGCCTAAGAAATCTAACTCGCATAGGTGGAGACTTCTTGGTAGGAACAGCATGGGTTCAACCTGTCGACTATCTGACCAGTCTAACGGGACTGGAGAACCTGAGCGAGGTGGGAGGCTCCTTCCATATTGCGGGTCAACGAAATCTGACGAGTTTGGACGGTTTGCAAAGTCTGAGACGAGTTGGTGAGGCCCTCTTTATTCAGGGTAACCCTACTTTGGAGAGCCTGGAGGGCCTGAACAAGCTTGGAGAAGTAGGGTGGTTGAATGTCCAGGTAAATCCAGCCTTGGGGACGCTGGCGGCTCTTACCAACCTCACCAAATTGCGGCGACTAACAATTGGCGTAACCGGTTTGAGAAGCCTTGAAGGCCTAAACAACATTTCCGAGCCACTAGAAGAAGGCCTCCAAGTACACCAAAATCCAGAGCTTGAGACTCTTGGTGCATTGAGCAACCTCACCCGCGTAGGGGAGCAACTAATTTTGCATAGTAATCCCTCAATGCAATCATTCCAGGGCCTTGAGAATTTGGCTGAGGTTGACGGATTCGTAGAGATCTGGAACAATCGCCGTTTGGCGAGTCTGCAGGGCCTCAACAATCTGGTTAATGTCGCAGGCGATCTGATAATCGGACCTTCAGGCAACCAAACCGGACGGAATTCTTCATTGGAGAGTTTGGAGGGTTTGGAAAGCCTAACCAGAATCGTCGGAAGCCTAATCGTGCAACGCAATCCTTCCCTCGAGAACCTGAACGGACTGAACAACCTGACAAGCGTTTCTGGTAGCGTAACCATCAATCAAAATCCAAAACTGGCCAGCATTGAGGACTTGAGCCAGCTAAGCAATGTCGGTGGTCGCCTTGGTATCCGGAACAATGAGGCGTTGCTTAGCCTGTCAGGTTTGAACGCACTGGGCCGAATCCCGAACGATTTTCATATCACGCATAATAGTACGCTTGCGAGTTTGGAGGGACTGGGAAACCTCGAAGTTATTGAAGGACGTTTGAACATTGCATCAAACGATGTGCTGCCGAGTCTGGAGGGGTTGGATCGGCTGAACAATGTCGGGGACCTGAGAATTGAAAAGAATCCGTTGTTAATCACGGTCACAGGTTTGAACAGCCTCACGACCGCTGGCAAAGATGTATTTATTGGCTCCAACGACGCCTTATTGAATGTAGATGGTCTTGAAAAGCTCGTTGCGATTACTGAGGATCTGGTGGTGAGAAACAACATTGCTCTCGCCGACATTGACGGCTTAGGTTCGCTGTTTAGCGTCGGAAAAAGTATAACTGTAACTGGCAACACTTCGCTTCCAACGGGTGCTGCACAAGCATTGGCTGACAGGTTAGTTGCAAATGGTTACGAAGGAGAGATTACCATTGAGAACAATGGTTCTGAATAGGCTCTGCTGTGAAAAGAGAGGTGTTCATTCTGACCGAGACAGTCTGCCCCACAGGGTAGTGAGTGTATTTGATTTGAGTGGAATATGGGGACCCACTTCTCAAAAGGCATCGGAATTCTGGTATAGACTAGGGGGGAGGCGACTGTCAGGTAATTACCGTCACTGTACACCAAGTCCAGCTGATTCAATTCAATATAAGGACAGACGATGCTATTATGAGCCCAAGCATGGTTAGCAACGCAATGGCTTGGGTAAAATCCTCAATAGCTTCAAACTCGCCTAAACCATAGTACGCTTTTCCTCAATTGAAGCCGCTGGGTTAGAAACTAACGCAATGGATTTGGAACTCTCAATATGTCTTGCTCCGCTTGAGCTTGAAGCTTTTCACCAGTAAACGGGTTATAGATGTAAGTTCCCGGAAATTCCTCTCCTGTCTTCTTATCATACATCGGAGGTAATAAACTACCCAATGGCAATCTCCACCTGAAGGTCTCACCAAATAAGGTGTATTTTGGGGGTATCCATTTAACCGGAGTTACCATATGTTCAGTGCATGGCGTATCCTCGCGCTGGCAAGCACTACCCGGGCTCGGTAGGCGAGTTTCAAGCCTGGTTTCGAACCGATGCGGACTGCCTGGACTACCTCGAATGGCTGCGGTGGCCCGACGGCTTCGTCTGTCCGAGTTGCGGCCACGAAGGCGGTTGGCGCTTGGGCGATGGCCGCTTCATGTGTCCGGCGTGTTCGACACGCAGTTCGGTGACGGCCGGTACGATCTTCGATCGGACGCGGACACCCTTGACGATATGGTACACCGCCTGCTGGCTGTTCGCCACCGGTAAAGACGGGATCTCGGCGTTGAGCTTGAAGCGAGTACTGGAGATCAGCTCCTACCAGACTGCCTGGGCCATGCTGCACCGCCTGCGGTCGGTGTTGGTACGTCCCGGTCGGGATCTGCTGAGCGGGACGGTACAGGTGGACGAGACCTACATCGGCGGCGCCGAGCCTGGGCTGGCCGGTGGCCGCGCTAGGGGCAAGAAGGTGCTGACCGGTATCGCAGTTGAGGTTCATGAGCCGAGAGGATTGGGGCGGTGCCGCATGTCGCCACTGGCCGATGCCTCTGCCGAGACCTTGCACGCGTTCGTGATGGATCACGTCGAGCCGGGCTCGACGATCATCACCGACGGGTGGCCCGCTTATCAGGGACTGGCTCAGCTCGGCTACGAGCACGATCGGCGCAGCCAGGGCGCGGCCCGCGCTCGGGGCGATGATCCCAACAAGCTGTTGCCCGCCGTGCACCGCGTTGTCTCACTGGCCAAGCGGTGGCTGCTGGGAACGCATCAAGGGGCCGCCGACAGTACCCACATGAGCCACTACCTCAACGAGTTCGTGTTCCGCTTCAATCGCCGCCGCTCCCGCAGCCGCGGCATGGTGTTTTATCGCGTGCTCGAGCTGGCCGTGGCCCACGAGCCGATGCGTTTCCAGGATCTCATTGCCAGCCGACGGCCGAGGAAGCTGCCCCCCGAGCCGCCCAAACGGCGAGGGCATCCCACGAGCCTGGAACGCCCAGGGGCAAACCGGCCGTGGCGGTCGGCGGCCGAACACTGATGGGGGTCGCGACGCACTCCGGTTAAATGGATACCCCCAAAGGTGTATTTAAAAGATCCTTTCTTGAGGGGGTCTATAGTTTTCTTTCCATCCCCAGTGTTGGAATACATCAAAAACTCCATCCCTTGTCCAAGCTGCCCTAGCATTCCGGACATCATTGGCTTCATCCCGCTAATGAAATTCATAGCATCAGGAGTTAACTCATTAGGGTTCAATAGTGACAGTACTTCTTCTCCAACCTTGAGCTCAACGTTCTGTATAACTTCGTCTCTACTTTTCGGTGTCAATCCCCCAAAAGGACCTGAAGTCATTTGGGCCACAGCAAACACCGAGTACTGGTCTAACACCTCAGTGAATTCTTCTTGCTGTTGCTGTGTTAGAGCTGGGTTCTGTTTCAACACTTCTGCAAAGAACTCAGTGGGTATCCACCAAACCATATGCATGATGTTACCTTTGTGGCGCATTCGTTGGGTGTCCTGAACAAGCTTTTCAATCTCAACTGCATTCAGGCAGACTGCCCCTGTGAAAGCAAGTAGCGTTGCAAATATCATGCTTTTCATGTTTCTCTCCTTTTTCGCTTGTCCCGTCTAACTCGAAAAATGCGTCTTTTCTTCTATTGTGGACACAATAAAGGGGGTCTGTCTCATAGCATTCCATGTCATTCAACGCGAAAGGTGGTATCCGGTGTTCCACACAGACGATTGGCTGATGGCTGCAGGAGAGATTACCATAGAGGGGAATGGTTCTGAATAGGCTCAGTGTGAAAAGAGAGGTGTTCATTCTGACCGAGACAGTCTGCCCCACAGGGTAGTGAGCGTATTTGATTTGAGTGGAATATGGGGACCCACTTCTGAATTAAATCTATCCCTCCAGATCCCGTACGTACGAGTACTAGGTAGCCTCTTCCTCCTACAGTTCGTATATCTCATTGCAGTAAAGGTACCGTCCTGAATAATGGACTTCTGAGGGGTCTGAGATGTACCCTTTCCTCCATGAATCCATACATGACATTGATTTAGCCTGAATAATTCATGAATCCGCACCAAGCGAACGAATTCGGTGCGCTGGTCAATGGCTGGACGTTTTGGTAGCGGGTTGATCGAGTGCTGTCGGTCGTCGAGGTGTTGTCTGGGAGATCTGAGCCTCTTTTGGATGTCATTGGGACAGTCGGGTCCCTTGGTGGATCGTGTGCGTGGATGTAGTGGGACATCGCAAAGCATCATGAGGTGTCGAGGTTGAGGACGACGGTGCGCATCAGATCCTTGAGCGGGTATGACGTCGGAAAGTGAAAACGGACCTTGGTGGCTTGCTCCCGCACGCGGGCGCCGATTTTGAGCACCCGGAGTTGGATCGTGTTAAAGTTGGACGTCGTCCATTGGGTGCCGCGCATGCCAATCTGTTGGATCGTGTGCAGCAGCACGTAGGCCGCGCTGTGCAGGAAGAGGCGAAATTGGTTGGCCGAGAAGCGGTGGCAGGAGGTGCGGTCGGACTGCAGGTAGGTCTTGTGATTCTTGATGAAGCCTTCCGACCGCCCACGAGCGCAGTAGATCTCCTCATACAGAAACTCGGGAGTGCGGTTGCGGATATTGGTCACCACGAAGCGCGGGTTGGCTTTGCCTTGTGTGATCTCGGCCTTGTAGATAATCTGGCGCGGTCGGGGCCAGCTCTTGGCCTGATACTCGAAGCGGTCAAAAAGCCGCACCGGTTCATCGCTCTGCTCGGCCAGCGCCGCCACCAGCTCCATCAGCGGTTCGCCGAGTGCCTTGAGCTTGTTGTTGATCGCCTGTCCCAGAATGAAATCAATACCGTATCCGTCGCACAGGTCGTGCACCTCAGGGGTGCTGAAGTGTGAGTCGCCTCGTAAGGTGATCTTCGTCTTCGGCCACACCATGATCAAATGATCCAACACGCGTTTGAGGATGGCTACCGCCTCTCGGCCTCGCATTCTACGACCGGGTCGCAGCAGCGTCGTGATCAATTTGCCCGACTCCCCTTCGTAGAGATGGACCGGAAGGTAGCAATACTCGTCATAGTAGGCATGGAACAACGTGAGTTGCTGGGCGCCGTGTGCCGGATCGTCCGTGTCGTCGATGTCGATGGTGAGCTTCTTGGGCGGCTGGTCGTAAGACTCGATGAATATTTCCAGCAAAGCGAGCCCGATGCGATACAGATCCGAGCGGCTGACACTGTTTTCCAAACGAGACATGGTTGGTTGACTGGCCAAATCGTCTCCCGTCAGAGGCAGACGGTCGCACGCGGTTTTCAGACCCGGATCGCAACGCAGGTCGTCACTGTCATTGGCGTCCTCGTAGCCACAGGCGATCTGGAATACGCGCTGCCGGATGAGGTCAGTATACGTATGGTCGATATAGCTTTGATGTCGACGATCCCGGTGCGGGCTTCCGCTGGTCGCAGAAGCAGGGCGCCCCCATCACTGGTGGTCATGCCACCGTCAAAATCAGCTTCGATCTTTTTGCCCGAGATGTTTGCAAACGATAGCGCGATCTGCGAAGTTTCCATCTGCGGTGGCCCTCTTGATTGGTTGTTGTTTGTGGGTAACCCTAACGTAGGGCAAAACAACCAGTTGTACAGAGGCTCACCGCATTTTTATGAATAATTCAGGTTAGGTGCATTAACCTGTCTATGGCATAGTCCTTGCAATGGTATAGAGGACTACCTCTAATTGTCCGGAAAACTGGAATCGATCTCTATCCATCATAGCTCTCCGCAGTACTCTCCTTGCGTCTTGCCGCGACGCCCCCCAGAAGAATCCGTTCGATCCAGAATCAGGTGAGATTGATGGGTCACTGTAGATCAATGGTTCATCCCTTAAGACATTATAAAAACATGAGAGCCAACCCTCATTTAGTGCATTGTTCTTGAGCGGAGGATTTGCAATGACCCACGTTAGTCCTGCCTTCTTCAGTAATCACCGGAAATTCCATAGAAGCACCATTGCTATAGTTTTAGTACTTGCCCTCATCGTGTGTATTTCGCATTGCGGGACCTACACTCTGCCCAAAAACACTACTCTCTCTCCTCCTCCGGGTCGTGCTGTCGGCCTCGTCTTCTTGATGGACATAGCTCCCTCGGCTCTCCAGGGGCGAACCAGTAAACTCTTGATCGGCAGTGAAAGTGATGCGCGAAAACACTTTCTTTCCAGAGTTCAGAAAGAGCTTGAGCAAGCGTTTCTGGCCGGCCTGCTTGACAAGGGGTATCGCCCCGTCTTACTGAAGGATAGGCTGTCCAACAATGAGCGTTTTCAGCTTCACGCGCTTGATTGGAAGACGTCGAAAGACGTCAAGATCCTGAATTCCTTCGCTTCGAGACTGTGCTCGAAGCATCAACTTTCGTCAGTGATTTATGCACATTACAAAGTGCGCCTGTTGGACGCGGCTGCGACAGATGATTTTGGCGAGGGGGTACTACACTGGTTTGCCGCGGACGGCGAACCTTTGAACTACACAGTATTTACGGTATCTAGCCTGAATTATTCATAAAAATGCGGTGAGCCTCTGTACAACTGGTTGTTTTGCCCTACGTTAGGGTTACCCACAAACAACAACCAATCAAGAGGGCCACCGCAGATGGAAACTTCGCAGATCGCGCTATCGTTTGCAAACATCTCGGGCAAAAAGATCGAAGCTGATTTTGACGGTGGCATGACCACCAGTGATGGGGGCGCCCTGCTTCTGCGACCAGCGGAAGCCCGCACCGGGATCGTCGACCGAATCGTGGCGGCGATGTCGGATCGTCGACATCAAAGTTATATCGACCATACGTATACTGACCTCATCCGGCAGCGCGTATTCCAGATCGCCTGTGGCTACGAGGACGCCAATGACAGTGACGACCTGCGTTGCGATCCGGGTCTGAAAACCGCGTGCGACCGTCTGCCTCTGACGGGAGACGATTTGGCCAGTCAACCAACCATGTCTCGTTTGGAAAACAGTGTCAGCCGCTCGGATCTGTATCGCATCGGGCTCGCTTTGCTGGAAATATTCATCGAGTCTTACGACCAGCCGCCCAAGAAGCTCACCATCGACATCGACGACACGGACGATCCGGCACACGGCGCCCAGCAACTCACGTTGTTCCATGCCTACTATGACGAGTATTGCTACCTTCCGGTCCATCTCTACGAAGGGGAGTCGGGCAAATTGATCACGACGCTGCTGCGACCCGGTCGTAGAATGCGAGGCCGAGAGGCGGTAGCCATCCTCAAACGCGTGTTGGATCATTTGATCATGGTGTGGCCGAAGACGAAGATCACCTTACGAGGCGACTCACACTTCAGCACCCCTGAGGTGCACGACCTGTGCGACGGATACGGTATTGATTTCATTCTGGGACAGGCGATCAACAACAAGCTCAAGGCACTCGGCGAACCGCTGATGGAGCTGGTGGCGGCGCTGGCCGAGCAGAGCGATGAACCGGTGCGGCTTTTTGACCGCTTCGAGTATCAGGCCAAGAGCTGGCCCCGACCGCGCCAGATTATCTACAAGGCCGAGATCACACAAGGCAAAGCCAACCCGCGCTTCGTGGTGACCAATATCCGCAACCGCACTCCCGAGTTTCTGTATGAGGAGATCTACTGCGCTCGTGGGCGGTCGGAAGGCTTCATCAAGAATCACAAGACCTACCTGCAGTCCGACCGCACCTCCTGCCACCGCTTCTCGGCCAACCAATTTCGCCTCTTCCTGCACAGCGCGGCCTACGTGCTGCTGCACACGATCCAACAGATTGGCATGCGCGGCACCCAATGGACGATGTCCAACTTTAACACGATCCAACTCCGGGTGCTCAAAATCGGCGCCCGCGTGCGGGAGCAAGCCACCAAGGTCCGTTTTCACTTTCCGACGTCATACCCGCTCAAGGATCTGACGCGCACCGTCGTCCTCAACCTCGACACCTCATGATGCTTTGCGATGTCCCACTACATCCACGCACACGATCCACCAAGGGACCCGACTGTCCCAATGACATCCAAAAGAGGCTCAGATCTCCCAGACAACACCTCGACGACCGACAGCACTCGATCAACCCGCTACCAAAACGTCCAGCCATTGACCAGCGCACCGAATTCGTTCGCTTGGTGCGGATTCATGAATTATTCAGGCTAGGAGCAATTGTCCATCGCACATATGAAGCGGACACACCGAAGTGACAGTTGTCGAGCGCCATTACACGGTCAAGGAGATCGCAGACTTACTCGGGTTTACGGAACGCTACATCCGTCAGCTGATTGCAGAGGGGTTGCTGCCCGCGCGCAAAATCGGTCGCAGTGTGCGAGTCCCAGACGGTGGCCTATCTGACTTCCTCGAGGCGCGAAAGTTAGTACCGAAGAAACTTTTAAAGTTGCAGGTTGCTTAGTAGCCTTGTGCATGAGTCCAGAGGAGATCATGGATCTGCGTCGCCGCTATGAAGATACCCAAGAGGAGTTTGCGAAGCGTCTGGGGGTCTCGGTTCGAGCGGTTGCTGGCTGGGAGTCAGGGAATCACGAACCGTCCAATATGGCCCTTCGACTCCTCGATGAAGCTGCACGCAAAGCACCCCGGCCTAAGAAGGGGGGGAAAAGTGAGAACAGAACAAGCTCGATCGCGTGGGGGAAGCGGTATACAGGGATACATTGGAAGTTCTGGCCCACCAAAGAGGGTGAACGCCGCCAGCTGTACATCGCCTACCAAGCCGAGGGCAAGTTGCGGTGGGAAAGAGTGCCGTCCAACAAGATCACAGGCGAGCTTTGAGGCTTCGTAACGCTCGGCTCTCAGATATTGCCGAGGGCAGGTATATCGATCCCGTTATTGGCAAGACCACGGTTAGCGAGCTCGCGGAACGGTGGTACGCCAACGAACTTGACTGCAAGCCTCAGACTCGAGAGAAGTATCGCCTCAACCTCGACCTGCACATTTTGCCCCGATTGGGGTCAAAGCAGATCAAGTCTGTGAAGATCGAGGATGTAGAGGGGTTCGCTTTGGCGCTTCGCGATGCGTTGGGACCGACATCTTGTAGGCAGGTGGTGGGCCAACTCAAGCGCATACTCAAGGCTGGGGTGAGGTGGGACTACTTGAGGACAAACCCCGCTGATTATGCCCAGGTGCGATTTGCCAGGAGACCGCCGCTTGAGATCAGCCCCCTTACGCGCGATGAAGCTAGGCGCTTCCTGGTTCACATCCGGGAGCATCGTCCCAAATGGTACCCGTTCTTCCTGACGGCCATTTCCACAGGACTACGTATTGGCGAACTTTTCGCGATGAAGTGGGAGAACCTTGATGAAGAAGCCGCTACCTACCATGTCCGCGAGACGCTGACTCGGAGCCGACGGTTCGATTCAACGAAGACTGAGGGGTCGCACGCCAAGGTGCCACTATCTCCAGCTGTCTTGACGGCCCTACAGGAACAGAGAAGCCGCTTGGCTGTGGATCTTCTGCGGAAGCGCGACTTTCCCTGCCCGGAGCTTGTCTTTCCCAATTCACTGGGCAAGCCCCAATCATATCACAGCGTTGTTTTTAAAGTGTTCAAGCCGCTTCTCGAGGAAATCGGGATCAGGGAGATCCGCTCCACGATCTACGACACACAACGGCTTCTCTCATGATCGCCAACGGTGAGCACATGAAGGCTGTCCAACGCCAGTTGAGACATGCCAACGTCCAAATCACGTTGAACACGTACGCTCATCTTTACCCGGAAGACCAAGCCGCTTCCGCCGAGCGTCTTGACCAGCTTCTAATAGCCTGAGGCTCTGTAAGATTCTTCTAAGTTCGACCGCCATGATGGGCAATGAACAGGGATGAACGGATGACATCATCCCTCTGAGAATTCCACCCAGTTCATGTCGGTTCATACCGTCCGGGCCGAACGAGAAGTTCTGGTGCCCATCGGTGTTGAGCGAGGATATCCTCAGTTCCTGCAAGTAGTTACGGCAGCAAATTTCCCTTCCGTCCTCAGATTTTACCACATTTTTACCAACTGCCCCTACCGGTCGTGCCGCAGAAGCCGTCCGATTGCCGCCCAAACCTCTGTATTGAAGACAAGGAGAACCAGTGTCGGATTAGAAGAGAGCGACTTTGGACTGTGGTGGTCGTATGAAGATCATCGCCGCCCTCACCGACCCAAGTTCGATCCGCCGCCGTCTGCACGGTATGGGCTTGCCCGCGCGGGCGCCACCCATCGCACCGGGCGCGACCACATCTACAACCGAAATTCCACTACGCCTAATTCTGCCACGGGTACGTGGGTGAAGTGTACCTGTGCCGCCGTGACCCTAGCGTCTGCATCCCGTTCAGGAAACGAAATCCACCCCGCACTGCGCCGCTTCGACACTTTTCATGAGTCGCCGGCCGCCACGCGCCAAGCGACCCAACAAATCGCCCCGCCACAGACTCGCCTACCTTGCCGCTATTAGCGATAATGCCATTTATTTGCCCTATCCTCCGGCGACGTCTTGAGAAGACGTGAGCAGTCTTTGACTCCACCAAAAGCAGAATGCTCACATCACCTGTTCAGGCGCACGAAATCGACCCGAGCATAGCGGTTCGCCATCGCTTTCTCTGGCCGGCCTCCTCCATCCTTATCTGTCATTCCAAAAAATGGCGCGCAGCCAACCACCGATCCTTGATGCGACCAACGAAAATGGCGTTTATTCGCCCTATCCCATGAACCGCGAACGTCGAAACGTCTACCGAGCAATCATCGACTCCTTCCAGTCCTTCCAGCTGTGGTCTGACCCAATAAAAGAAGGGAGAACCGGTCGATGATTTTGGGTACAAAAGTTGTGGTAGTGATGCCCGCCTACAACGCATCGCAGACCTTGCGGCGCTCCGTGAGTGAGATCGATAGAAACATCGTAGATGAAATCATCCTTGTAGATGACAGTAGCTCTGACGATACTGCAGAATTAGGTGAGTTACTTGGTCTCCATGTGACTCGTCACAGTGAGAACCTCGGATACGGTGCAAATCAGAAGACGTGCTACAGAGAAGCTCTGAATCTCGGCGCTGACATTGTAATCATGGTGCATGCCGATTATCAGTACACGCCGCGACTCATTCCCGCCATGGCCCACGTACTTGCAAGTGGTCTGTTCGATGTCTGTCTCGGATCTCGCGTCCTCAGTGGTGGTGCGCTCAAGGGCGGAATGCCTGTGTACAAGTACATCGCCAATCGGCTTCTCACTTTCGTTGAGAATCTCTTCACGGGGATGAAACTGGCTGAGTTCCACACGGGATATCGGGCTTTTACAAGGAAGGTTATCGAGGCGATCCCTCTTCACCGGAACAGCGACGATTTTGTCTTTGACAATCAAATGCTACTGCAGGTGCACTACTTTGGTTTCCGAATAGCAGAAGTCACATGCCCTACGGCGTACTCCAAAGAGGCGTCTTCGATCAACTTCTGGCGAAGCGTCAGATACGGTGTCGGCTGTCTTTGGAGCACTTTGCTCTTCGTCGTCGCTCGAAGCAGAATTCACATTGCACCGATTTTCGCTTACGAGTCAGAGCCTGTACGGAAGACGTCACACGAGTCAGATTGTTCCAGTCAGGCACCGCCACTTTCGCGATGATGCGTGCCGCCGGCATCACGCTGGTTATCATCGCCACAGTAGCGTATTTCTTTCCTTGGAATACGGTCCCTCCCGGATACTACACCGACGCAGCCTCCAACGTCCTTAACGCCCTGTGCATTCGTCACACGGGAGCGGATGAGTATGGGCGATTTCTACCCACCACCATCCGTGCCTTTGACGACTATCGCCCTCCTCTGCTCATCTACCTCTTTTCACTCAGCAGTTTCTTCCATCAGCTTACGA
The DNA here is from genome assembly GCA_965217095.1 of Candidatus Latescibacterota bacterium. Taxonomy (GTDB): domain Bacteria; phylum Latescibacterota; class UBA2968; order UBA8231; family UBA8231; genus CAYNZV01. The sequence goes on along the minus strand of OZ244235.1, from coordinate 6,681,853 downwards.
CCGAGAGCGCCCGATTCATGGGCATGTCTCTGGGGTGGGGGGCGCTGTTGTTATTCTTCGCAGTGTTGAGGAAGCGTCTCCCCCTACCGCCCATTCGATGGGAGATCTTCTATCCCCTGCTTTTCGCGCTGACTCTCTGCTCACCATGGGTCCTCGTACCCCACCGCATGCCCGTGGAGTTCGTTTCCACCCTTCCCGTGACCCTCTTCCTGCTGCTCACGTCGTGGCGATGGATTCAGCAGCCGGATTCTCATCGCGCCGCCGTCACGGCGGCACTCGCGACAGGGCTGATGCTCTACGCCTACTACGGGACCAAGCCAATCTCGTTTTCTCAGGTCGCACTTCTGTTCGCAGTTCATCTTCTCCACCACGGTCGCTTGCCAAGGTCAAGTTTCTCCTATTTGATCGTCTGGAGTCTGCTCGCGATGCCGACTCTCCTGGATCTATTTGGAGAGCAGCGGGGTCTGACTCGATTTCAGGCTGTCGGCAACGCGAGTTTCGCCGACTCGGTTAACGTGTTCTTTCAACATCTCGGTCCTGATTTTCTGTTCTTGACCGGAGACCACAACCCCAGACACCACACGGGCTACGGTGGAATGCTCAATGCTGCGCTTCTTCCCTTTGGCATTGTGGGGGGGCTCGCCCTGGGCAGGGAGGTCTTAGTCCGTAGAAACACTTTCTGGATTTTCGTCTCGCTCTTTCTCGTGTCTGCCCTACTCCCCGTGAGTCTCACCCACGAGGGACTCCCGCATGCTCTGCGTACTCTACCAGTCCTCCTCCCGCTGGTGATGGTCTTCATTTTGGGCTTTGCCTGCGTCGAGGGCTTCTTGAGAGATTGGCGTCGAGTCAGATGGGCCGTGTTTACCGGATTCCTTTTGTTCGGTGGCTGGAGTGCCTACAAGAATCTCGACTACTACCACCGAGAAGCTGTCTTTCAGGAGTTCCCGGTCTGGACGTACTACCCCGGGGACTACACGTTGCCTCCATCTCCGGTCTTGCCGGACGACCACGCCGCAGCGAGTATCAACGAGAGATACGAACGCGTAGCACTGGGTGGAGATCTGGTCTATTGCTGCGGAGACGATGTGGTCTTAACACTTGTGCGGGCCATCGATACGGCCCCTCCACAAGACCTCAACACGCAGGGAACCCGCGCCTTCAACCACCAGAAGTTTCTGGCGATCGCCCTGGCCCACCGGGGCAGATCTGCAGATGCCCTGGCAGTGATCCGCGATGTTTACGTAGACAAGACTATTCGTGTGCCAGACCTCAACGATGTCACCGTTCACCGATATTGGAGCGAGATCACTCTGGCCTCTGCTGACGATGCCGCCGCCCGAGGCGACTCGGTCGATATCAGCCGACTCTACCGGGAGAGCCTGGTCGCTGCCACCCGGGTCGCTTACTGGAGTCCGACCCCTGAACACCTCCGCATTCAGTCCATGGTCCTCCAGCGGCTGGGTACACAGGGCATGATAGACCTAGGAGATCTCTACATTGAGGAAGGCAACGTGACACTCGGTGTGTACGCCTATCAAAACGCAATGAACGTCTTTCCTATCGTGACGGCCGACGAGTACGCCGCGATCGGTGCTCGCTTGTCCCGCGCGGACAGGCGGCAGGAGGCCACAGAGGCCTATCGCAAGGCTATCGATCTCGATCCCTTGCTCACCGAAGTCCACGTCAGTCTTGGACGGAATCTCCTGCTGGACGGGGTGGATAGTGAGGCGATACGACATTTTCAGGCGGCTAGGACTCTGCAGCCATCGCCTGCCGTACTGTTCAACCTCGGCTTCGCTTACCTCCGTACTGGTCAGGTTGACTCGGCCCGCTCGGCCTATCGTGAAGGCGTTGAGTTGTTCGGCGTAAATGGCGGCACCGATATGAAGGCCCCTGACAACCTGAGAAGGCTCATCAGAGAGGGTATCCACCCAGAGGCGGCTCGCGAAATTCTGTCGCAATACTGGGAACAGGAGCGGTAAAGACTGGAGCAATCAGATGAGAGTCATTCACAATGATGATCTGCACTACTGGGTCCATGCAGGTTGTGCTCAGGGTGTCTACGATTTTGATCTAAGCAGATTGGCACTGAGCAAATGCGACTGAGCGCTTATACTGACCGATGGTCAATGAGTCAAGTTCGTCTGTGGCGCCGCTCGCCGGCTTTCAAGTAGGCAGCTTTTTCGACAGTTTGGGAAAGACGCTAAAAGCCCCACCCGATTGTCGACCCAGTCACCTACCATGTGCCACGGGTAGCTGTCGGTGCGGAAACAGAAAGTGCAACTCCCTTGGGAACCGAGAGTTGCACTATATCGAATGTCGGCGTGCCGGGATTCGAACCCCATTCCGAGCGTTCTGTTAGTTCTGACGCTTCTTCTACAGAAGCCCGACAGAACTCTGCAAATCCGTTACAGATAAAGAAGATAGCGAATTCAACTCAGCCCTCCTCCTAGCAAAACGCTGCACATCCCGAACACAAGTCCGACACAGCTATGCGGCAAAAATATGTACCATGTATGTACGAAAATCCGCCCGAAGATCTGGCCGAGGTCGCGACGGCATGGGATCGACTATCAGCTCATGGCGTGCTGATACCTGCGCGTCACATCGATGCGAAAGACGCGCGCCAGTAGGGTGGCCCAGGAGCGGCGGTTAGGTGGGCGTCTGACCCTGCCCGGAATGTATGCCGCTACAAGTCGCCTCGTCGGCTTCGGCTTGCGGCCCGGGCACGATGGTCAGACCCGAACGTGTGCCTGAGTTGATGGATCGTCAACTGCCTCTTTCCGCCCAAACCATGAGCGTATTTCCGGAAAAGACGATATGCCATCGCGTAGCTTAATCGCCCTTGGCGGGATTCAAATAGCGGTCCTTCTTGTGGCCTCCCACGCTCCCGCAGGTACCGCCGGATGAGCTTAAGCGTCTGTTCGGAGAGATAACCGATCCGCTCTCGATCCCCCTTTCCAATCAGTCGAAAGGTGCTGTCTGACAGATTCATATCTTCGATATTGAGATTAAGACCCCAAAACCTCGAAGCGTATCCAAACCTGGGAACTATGATACACGGAGTGGCTCGAGGCGACGGAATCATTGACGCGGCCGCACAAATAAATGCCCTGGCCCCGATCCTACAACATGAGTTCAAAGACGCCAGCAGTTATGATTACCAGCGCATTGGGAATATTCTTTCGGCACAAGGAAGAGAGGTCGAATCGCGAGAGGCATTCCGCAGGGCCCGGAAGAATGATTTTTCACATAGGTAGGCCAGTCGACTCAACGAGTTTTCTCAGTTCATCTATCTTCTTGGCGTCGGTCTCCAGTTCCACATAGAAACCAAGAACCATCCTGGCCCGGTCGCGATCGTCGTTGGCCAGGTGAGCCCGACACAGATCGGCGTAGTGGGCAGCTACTTCAGGTTGTTCCAACGACAGATCTTCGAAAACGGATATGGCCTCCTTGGGCATTTGATGGCGCAAATAGGCATCGCCGATCTTCCGGCGTAGATTCGTTCCTCCGAGACTTTCGGCAATTTGGAGGCACCGCCGACCCGTCTTCCTCGCTCCCATGAGCAACAAATGCTCGCTGGCAAGGTAGAACCCCTCGAGATCGTTCACGAACATCCCGTCCTTCAGGAGGTTGAAGCTGGTCGTCTCGAGTGCGGCGTCCCAACTCTGCGAGGAGAGTTCCTCGAGTTCGAGCCGTTCGTATAGGCCCGACAAAAGGAGATGGGCAAGGGTGTAGTCGGGCCGGATGCGAAGGGCTGCCCGGAAGGAACTTTTTGCATCCTCCAAACGATTTGCTTGGGCTCCGTCGATACCTTCAACCAAATGACGGTCGGTCCAATCGTTATCAACTCTCACCGCAGACATCCACTCATCTCCCAATCGGGCCAACTCGTGGTCGCTACTGCTCCTGACAAACAATGTAACCCTGGGATGGTCGAATGCATAAAAGGAGATTTCGGCGGCGCTATCCTCGAAATCGAAGCCGAATGCGGATGGAAAGTGTCGATAGGAGGCGATTTTTTCGAAACCCAGCTCACCCGCATAGACTCGGCTGTAGAACTGGTGCTCGATGGGGTATGACCGAGGCGCCGCCAAGAAGTGATTCCCGCGGCCCGCATCGACCAACGCCAGTCCATCCGCGGCATCGAGCCACCCGAGAAGAAGCTCGATTTTTTCTTGGGCTAACAAATACCGATCTAGATTGAAAAGAGATCCGGTCATGATGGGCTGAGCCCTGTAACCTTCCGGCAGAAGAGATTTCATGCTGATTCCAGTGTGCTCGACGCCGATGGTGCTGCCGTTGGGAAGATGGCGTGTGATCTCGCGGGAAGCCTCGAGCCGACTGTCGAGAGTGCCGTAGATTCGCGTAAACGCGAAAGCGTAGCTGGCTGAAGCGACCAGCGTCAGAGCGGTGACCAAGGATGTGGCAACACGCTGTCTCCCGCGAGTTCTTCTGTAGATTATCAGACACATGCGGGCGCCGCCAAGAGCGAGAAAGGGCAGTAGCGGGGCCAGGTAGCGAATATTCTTCGCCTGAAGACCACCGATACTCAAGAAGTATATGACACACCAGGTGAATATTTGAATGTGTCCGATTCCGCTTCGTATCAGGAAGAACACCAACCCGAGCAAACCGAGCACTTGAAGCGGCAACCCTACTCCGTAGAAAAGAAGGTTTGTCACATGGAAGAAAAAGCGCGGTTGCGCGGCGTCATAAAGGGTCCAGGTCCGGGCAATTTCTCCACGGGCGATGCCGACGCTGGTCATCAGATCGCCGCCTCCCTTTGCACGCCAATAGTCTGCCGGCTCCAGGACCATGTAGGGCTGCAGTGAAACGAGAATCGCCAGCGCCGCGCCCAAGGCGACGCTCGGTGGACCGAACGTCCGCAAAGCCCGCTGTCGCCACCCTTCGCCAGAGCCGAGCCTTCCTCCACCCGAAAGCAGGTGCCGTAAGCGGATCGCAACGAGCGGCGCCAACAGCAGGATTCCCCCCAGTCGCACACTTGCTGCCAGACCGGTGAAGATCCCGATCAGAATGTGGTCGCGCCAACAGTCTCGCCCCTGCTCCGCCTTTATCGACCGGTAGAGCGCAAGGGCGGCGAGCGCCGCGAAAATACCATCGACGGTATAGAAGTGGGCAAGCTGGATTGGCAGAACCATCACTGCTAAAAAGGCAGCAGCGAGCAAGCCCACCCGGTCGTCGTCGGTGCGTGTTCCGATCTTGAACGCGAACCAGATGGCCAAGACGGAGAACGAGGCTGAGAGTGTGCGGGCGATGGCGTGAGTGAAGGCCTGATGATCAGGTTCGAAGAGGGCTCGACCGCCAAACACTGCCGCCGGTTTGCCAACCACATACAACAGGTACATCGGCAGGGTCCCGTATGCCGTAACAGATGGCTTGAGACTTTCTCGCAATTGGGAAGCGGCGTTTATGAGAGTGGTCTCATCGGGATGCAGCGGATGGAATCTTCCATCGAGGTCCGTTCCCCAGTCGAGACCGTAGAATCGGAGGCAAACCCCGAACAAAACGATCAGCAGAAGAAACGCGCCGGGCATCGTGCGCAAAACCTTTTTGTGCGCTGCCGAAGTCATTATTGCCCGTGTGCGCGACCGAGGTTTGACTGGTTCATTTCAAACTCGATGTTTGGTCTGGTGATATCCGAATTTATCGGGGTTTGTGTCATATACTCTCAGCTCGTGTCCTGATTTGAGCAGATTCCGCGCCATGGGTGCGCCCATGGCACCCAGACCCACAACACCTATGAAATTCGCCTACGCCTGATTCTGTCACGGGTACGTGGGTGAAGTGTACCTGTGCCGCCGTGACCCTGGCGTCTGCAGCCCGTTCAGGAACCGAAATCCACCCCGCACTGGGCCTTTCGACGCTTTTCCCGGGTCGCCGGCCGCCACGCGACCCCACAAATCGCCCCGCCACAAACTCGCCTACCTTGCCGCTATTAGGGATAATGCCATTTATTTGCCCTATCCTCCGCTATCCGCGCTTTCCGAGCTTGCAGAATACAGACTCGATCGTCTCGGGTTTTCCTCGGTATTAACAGCGGAGGTGGGGCTAACGTGCGAGGTCATGGCCTCAAAACGACAAGAGCCTCCCCAGCAATATCTGCCAATGTAACTTGACTTGAATCGCCCCGGACTTGCCGGAGACTCTTTATCTTGAGAGAATGGGGTCATGACAAAACGAATCAGGTATTCTCTGGAGGTACACGAGCGGGCGGTTCGGATGGTCTTCGAGCACGGGAGCGAATATGACTCCCAGTGGGAGGCGATTCGCTCGATCGCGACCAAGATAGGCTGCACCGCAGAGACGCTTCGCAAGTGGGTGCGTAGGGTGGAAGTCGACAGCGGCCGCCGCGACGGTCTCACCAGCGATGACCGGACACGGATCAAGGATCTGGAACGCGAGGTCCGTGAGTTGCGGCGGGCGAACGAGATCCTTCGCAAGGCGTCGGCTTTTTTCGCGCAGGCGGAGCTCGACCGCCGACCGAAGTGATGGTGGCTTTCGTCGATGCGCATCGCGATCAGTACGGGCGAGCCGATCTGCCATTATCTGCCGATCGCCCCGTCCACATAGTATGAACACAAGGCGCGACAGGCCGATCCGGCGCGCCTGCCACCGCGTGTCCGCCGCGATGCGGAGTTGCGCGATGAGATCGAGCGGATCTGGAACGACAACTTCCAGGTCTATGGTGCCGCCAAGGTTTGGCAACAGCTCGGCCGTGAAGGCCGGAAAGTAGCCCGCTGCACGATCAAGCGCTTGATGCGCCAGATAGGGCTTCAGGGCGCCACACGGGGGCCACGTTTCAAGGTAACACGATCACGGACGAGGCCGCACCGCGACCCGCTGACCTGGTGGAGCGCAACTTCACCGCGCCGCAACCCAACCAGCTGTGGGTCGCCGATTTGACGTATGTCGCAAGCTGGTCAGGTTTCGTGTATGTCGCCTTTGTCATCGACGCCTTCTCCCGCATGATCGTCGGTTGGCGGGCTTCCAGTACCCCGCGCAGCGACCTGGCGCTGGATGCCCTGGAACAGGCCCTGTACGCGCGCCCGGAGAGTGACCGGCTCGTGCACCACAGTGATCGCGGCGTGCAATATCTCTCGATCCGCTACACCGAGCGCCTAGCCGAGGCCGAGTCGTCTGTCGGCAGCGTCGGTGATTCGTACGACAACGCGCTGGCCGAGACCATCATTGGGCTGTACAAAACCGAAGCCGTCCGCCGCCGTGGGCCCTGGCGCAACGTCGAACATGTGGAATTCGCGACCCTCGAATGGGTCGATTGGTTTAACAATCGGCGGTTGCTGCAGCCCATCGGCAACATCCCTCCCGTCGAGTTTGAGCAGTTGCATTATCAGCAGCAGGAAACCCAAGCCATGGTGGCTTGACTCACACAACCGAGCCTCCGGAGAACCCGGGGCGATTCATAGGTCTTTTGAATGACAAGCGCATCCAGGCTAGCCCGATGCCTTTTGATATCCATCTCGGCAACGATCTGGTCTTTGGTTTGATGCCACCCTTCCATCTGTTCCTCGGACAGGATAAAATCGAGGGCACTGAAGTGGAACCGGCAAGCCACACCCGCCGCCTCAAAGAGTTGGCCAAGCCAAGGACTGTCTACCTCCCAGCCATCGCTGAAGACCGTTTCAGCCTCGACGAATTTATTCAGATCGTTGGCGACTTCTTCGATCGGTCGTCCGTGTGTTTCGAGGATATCGCGGGGAATGCGGTGGACGCGCTCGGCCCCTTCGTCCCAAAAGGTCCAGTCATCCTTGGGCAGCACCAGGTAGCACAGTGTCTCGCCCGACTCCAGGGGGCCACGCCGATCTCGATCGGATAGCTCCTCGGGCCGAATCCCGAGGCTCCACGTCGATTATCGTGGGCGTTGAAATAGGGCCAAACATGACCAACTCTCCTTTGGCGGCGTTGTTATATTATCGATCTGCAGACACATCGATTCGCGCCCAACGGGCGCTCTTGACGATATCATCACCGGCGTAAAAGACAACGAAAACGGTGCCGTCCGCTAATAGCTGACCCCGCGGATGACCGAAGCGCCAGGTCTTCATGTCATCGAATTTTTCCTTGGTGCTGCGGCCTTTCCTGGCTCCGGGCTCGGTGCCGGCACCACTCTCATAGACGATGAGGTCCTGGTTCCGGTCCCACGTCCTACCGAAGTCCTCGCTGATAGAAGCGTGAATGCCGGCGGGATCATCATCCCGGTTCGGGTGCACCGCCAGCAATCGCTCTCCGCCGAGAGCGACCGGTTGACAGTGCTGCCCGTGCAGGCCCGTCTCGACCGGGATTGTCCATGAGCGTGCGTCGGGTGTTCCCCAACTGATGTGAATGTCGATATCTCTCCCGCTGGCCGGCTCATGGGTCCAGAACATGGACACCCATTGACCTGTATCGGGATGTCGACTCAGTCGAAGATCCCAGTAGAACAGCTCGTTGTTCGGATGCTGCGCGACTGGCACGTACTCGGGCCAGGTCGTTCCGTTGTCCTTCGACAGGCGAAACCAGCATCCCGGTACTCCTGGCGATGCGTCGTCGTACTCCTTCCACTTCTCGTACGGCTGGCCTAGTTCGCCGCCGGGCAGCAAATAGGAGGGCTGCGTCGCACAGGAGGCTGCCAGATGGGGCGCCGTCTCCATCTCGCGCCATTCATCCCAGGTGCGCCCGCCGTCCGTCGACGTGGTGTGGAGGATCCGCATGGGCAGAAAACCTTGTGTCTTCGGGTTGGCCATGGGCAACTCAGGACGCGAGCGGTCCACCCACAATCCGGTGGCGGTGAGGACACCCGGCTCGTGTTCGACCGGCGTCAGGCAGAGAAGCTCTCCTGGAGTATCACCCCACGCACCTTGGTTGCGGCTATTGGATCGCATCTCCCAAGTTTCACCCAGGTCGGAGCTCACGAACAGACCGTGATGGCCGCCGAGGGTGTCGCGCTCCTTGTCCAGCCGGCAGGTGGCTATGAGGGTGCCATCGTGCAGCTGCGTAATGGTGGTGCGCGCGCAGGACCGTTGGTACTCTGGTGCTTTGCTACCGTCGTGTATGTAACCGGAACCGATAACCTTCATTGGTCCTACTCCTTCAGATTAACGACAAGAACCTCGTGCAGGTGCACCCGAGGCACGGTTACAGACGACCCTCCCCCACCGACTTCCAAGTCGAGGCCGGCCAATGGCAACCGGGCGGCGGCGACATCGAAATCGTTGAAACGGATCTCGATGTCGTGCACCGGCGTCACCTCCTCCACGAAAAAATGGGTCGAGGCGGCGGCGGCAATACTGTTGGGCAGATGGGGCGCCGGATTATTGATCAGATGAATCAGCAGCTCACCCGACTCGCGTTTCGCGGCGGTAACCTCCACCGTCTTGGGGGCCTGGATGGCGATCGGAGGCGGCACTCGTTCCACGATGCGGACGACAAATCGCTTGAGCGCGGGATACGGGTTGCGCTCGAAGCTGCCGCCCACATCACCGTTGATGTAGATCGCGTGTCCCCTGCCGACCGGACGAACGGTTACCACCGGTTCCCCCGAATCGAACTCCCCGTTCGGATCGTAGTGATCGACCGGATCGGGTCCTTCGATACTGCAGCGGGTAGCCAACACCTCCAGCTCTGCGCCGCCTCTTGGGGTCATCTTCGATGCGCGACCCGTGAAACACATGAGCGGCCCGAATTCCGTGGCGAGGTTCTGGTCCTGCAGTACGTAGACGACCGCATGGTCATCGCCGTCGGCTGCGGGTCCCGCGTAGTCCAGCCCAAAGAGCTCGGCCAGGCCGAAGTTCTCCCGTTTTTGTCCCAGCTCGTCCAGCAGGGAGGTTTGGTGGGTGGCGATCAACGTGCCGCCATTCTGGACAAACCGGTCGATAACGCCGCACTGCTGGTCGGAGAGGCAGGCGCTGTTGGAAAGGAAGAGAACCTTGAACGGAGCGAGAATTTCCTCGGTCAATTGTTCATCAAAAACTACGTCCGTCAATAGTTGGGACGGACCCAGCATGTCGTAGGTGGCGCGGACGCGGTCGGCATAGACGTTGCGCACGTATTTGTTCTTCTCGGCCCACTTCTGTTTCTCTTCGGTGTCGTAGAGCTCCGCATCCCGATGGCCAAACTGAAACTCACCGGGCAGGAAGTCCATGGAGCTCTGGGAGAGGTGCAGCGCCACGTACTTGACCGTCTCTCCCCCCATGTAGTCTACCCGCTGTTTCACCTCCGCGAAGACCCGCTTGATGAAATCGGCGCGCAGATCGACGGCGTACTGCATCCCGCAGAAAAAGAACCCACCGCCGTGGGCAACGGCGGTGAGACCGTAGAGCGCCGGGCTGTACGGTTCCGCGTGCGGCGGGAATCCCCAGCACGATCCATCGAGGCCCTGGGTGCTGGAGCGCCAGAGACCGAACGGCGAGCCGTGTGCGTGGGCGATCTTGGCGCTGAAACCGCCCCGGTGCTCGATGGTCCCCCATCCCGACTCGATAAAGAAGTAGCCGCCCACCTTCTCTAGACCCAGCGGATTGAACGGCGCCGCCATGCCCCACTTGGCCTGCTCGCCGTAGTAGTTGAAGTCCATGATGGTAAGGGGATGGTTGGTGCGCACGCCGCTGACGACGTGGGCAAGGAACTCGCGCACCTTGTCGTAGCGCCACACCACAAAGCGCCGGAAATCGATGGAATCGAAATCAATCTTCTGGGGAATCTCCCGTCCGGTTTCGCTGGCGTAGATCTCCTGGCAATAATCGCAGGTGCAGGCGGTGTATAGGGGCTGGCCTTCATGGGAGCCCCAGTTCATGTCGTCGAAGAAGAACCCGTCCAGGTCCAGATGATCGAGGTACTCGCTGAGGTACTTCACGATCCAGTCGCGATACGGAGAATTGAAGCAGAACCAACCGAGGTTCTCGGGCCCGGGTCCGATCCCTTCCGGCCGCTCGTCTTCCAACCACTGCATCATCCATTCCGGGTGCAGCGGCTTGAGCGGTTTGGTATAGATCATCGGATAGTAGGCGATGACCAGCATGCCGCGCGCGTGGGCCAAGTCCAGGAATCGCGGAATGAGATCGTAGTCGGCTTTCTCGTACGGAGGCAGGATCTTCGACGGATAGTACGGCGTGCCCCGGTCGTGTTCGCCCCCGATGATCTGAACGTCGAGGCCGACCTCCTGCATCAGGTCCAGGTGCTCCTCCATGGTTGGGGCCGGATAATCGTCGTCCGAGCCGTAGGCCAGACAGAGTGGATAATGCTCCGATCGGCAGATTCGCTCTTCGTACGGTTTCGCCGTGAGCCGTTCTACTCTACTGGGAATCTTGCCTGTTGCCATCGTCGCCTTCCTCGGTGTGGTGAGTCGAAGTCGCAGCAGGCAAGATCGTCATTCCTCATCACGCCGGAAAGATGCGGCTACATTTTCGCTTGCTTTCGCTTTGGGCAACAACCATTACCTTTTTTGATATGATTGCCATCTCCAATCTCGCCAAAGCCTACGGCGACCGAACCCTCTTCGCCGGCGTGTCAGTGCGCCTGAATCCCGGAGACAAGTACGGTCTAGTCGGCGCCAACGGCTCTGGGAAAACCACGCTACTAGGCATCCTTGCCGGCGACCTCGAGGCCAGCGAAGGAGAGGTAATGCTACCTAAGAGGGTGCGTCTGGGGGTGCTGCGCCAGGATCAGTTTATCTATGAGGAGCAGAAGATCCTGAACGTCGCCCTGATGGGGAATCAGGAACTGTGGAAGGTGATGGAGGAAAAGGAGGCGCTGCTGGCGAAGGCGGAGCAGGAGTTCGACGCCGACCGGTTTTCGGCGCTGGAAGAGACCATCGAACGCCTGGACGGATACTCGGCGGAATCCCGAGCCGCGGCCATCCTGGAAGGTCTCGGGTTGCCCGCCGGGCTGCATTACGATCCGCTGTCTACCCTATCCGGCGGTTTCAAGCTTCGTGTCTTGTTGGCCCAGGTGTTGGCCAGTAATCCGGACGTGTTGTTGCTGGACGAACCCACCAACCATCTGGACATCCTGTCCATCCGTTGGCTCGAAATCTTTCTTCGCGACTACGCCGGGACGCTGGTCGTGATATCCCACGACCATCGGTTCCTCGACAACGTCAGCACCCACATCCTCGATGTGGATTACGAGACCGTGCAGCTATATCGAGGTAACTACACTGCTTTTCTCGCCGGCAAACAGACCGAGCGCGCTCGCCGGGAAAAGGAAATCGCCGGCCGCGAAAAGGATATTGCCCACCACCAGAAGTTTGTCGATCGCTTCAGAGCGAAGGCAACCAAGGCAAGACAGGCGCAGAGCAAGCTGCGCATGATCGAAAAGAAGGCGGAGGAGCTGGAGGTATTGCCACCCAGTTCACGCCGTTACCCCAACTTCCGGTTTGAACAGACTCGCGACAGCGGCCGCGATGTGCTCAAGATCGAGGGGATCAAGAAGGCGTTCGGCGACAACGAGGTGCTGCACGGGGTCGACCTCCTGCTGCGTCGCGGCGATCGGCTGGCAATCATGGGCCCTAATGGCATCGGAAAATCCACGCTCCTGAAGATCGTTATGGGCGACCTGGAAGCGGATGCCGGTGAGGTGGAATGGGGGTACGAAACCCATCCCGGCTATTTCGCCCAGGACCACCGGGAGCAGTTCGAGTCGCCCAATGCCAGCGCCGAAAGCTGGCTGGGTCAGTTCTGTCCCGACAAGGGGATCGGGTTCGTGCGCTCACAGATGGGCCGGGTTCTTTTCAGCGGCGACGACGGCAAGAAACGCTTGAGCTCGCTCTCCGGCGGAGAGGCGGCACGCCTGGTCTTCAGCCGCCTGGCTATCATCCAGCCGAATGTTCTGGTGCTGGACGAGCCGACGAACCACCTGGATCTGGAGTCGATCGAGGCCCTTGTGGGTGCGCTGCAGCGCTACGCTGGCACGGTCATCCTCGTTTCTCACGATCGCTGGCTGGTGGGACAGCTGGCAACGCGGATCGTGGAGATCAAACCGGATGACATCCTCGACTACCAGGGAACCTACGAGGCGTACGTGCACTTCTGCGGCGACGACCACCTGGACGCGGACCAGGTTATCCTGAAGGCGCGCAAGGAAAAACCAAAGAAAGGCTCACATCAAAACGAGCGCAGTGGAAACAACGGCAAGTCGAAACAGCAGCTGGAACGGGAGCGGCGACAGACCGAGGAACGGCGAAACGAGCTCTTGGCGAGTATCGAAACGGCGGAGTCGCGTATCGCCGAGATCGACGAGATCTTTTGCGATCCTGCCTATTACGAGCAGACTCCCCACGAGGAAGTGAAAGCGCTGGAAGCCGAGCGCTCTCACTGCGATCGCGAATTGGCCACACTTCTGGAAGAGTGGGAAAAGATCGAGGGGAAAGCCGAGACCCCGAGTTAGGCCGGTTCCTCCTGCAAGAAGCCTTCGTTTTGCCATGATTCAGGAGTGGAACTGGCTTTGAGGATGGCCTAAGAGCGCCACGCAGGGCGGTCACTCAGGGCTCCAGCGCTCGCTCCACATCGATGCGACCCGCGGCGACCGCGCCCCTAAAATGCTCGACGGTATCGCGCACCCCGTCCACCAGCGAGCGCCACCGAATTCCGGGAATGGCTGCGTTGAGCGCGGAGTCATCCACGTTGTCGGGATGGGGCAACACCTGTGGATCGTAGCTGATCCGCCCCTGCGATTCGGGAACTACCTCTTCGATGGCGTCCACGACCTCATGCATCGGCGCCGCACTCCCCCCCAGATTGAAGACCGGCGCGCCCTCGAGGCGCGTGCGCGCAGCAAGAATCATGGCGGCCGCCACGTCGTCGGCGTGGTGAAACACCAATTGGCTGCCGTAGGTGATCCGATATCCCCGCCCGATGGCCGCGGCCAGCATCGCTTTGGTGGGAGTCGAGGTCCAACCCTGGTCGCGGCCGGGACCGTATACGACACACGGTCGCAACCCGATGCTATATAGTTGCTGCTCGCGCCAGTAGATGGCTGCCGTACCCTCATTGGCCTGCTTGAAAACGGCATATAAACTTGGTGGTGTAAGGGGCGCGTCGTGGGCAATCGGTCCCGGCGGATAGTTCTCCGGATCCCCGTAGACCGCGAATGAGCTGGCATAGACCAGGCCCTCTACCTGATCGGCGTGACGGTGAGCAGTTTCCAGCACGACGGTGGTACCCACCACATTGACCCGAGCCCCACCAACCGGATCGGCGCGCACCAGCGGTACCTGCAAGGCAGCCAGGTGAATGATATGGCTGATTCCGTTTTCCACCACGACCCGCTCGAAAAGGTCGGCGTCGGTGATGTCGCCATCCACCTGTTTGACCTGCAACATGGTTTCGTCGTCCATCACGAGCCGGAAGCGGTGGGGATCGCCCGGAAGATCATACGTCCACACCGGAACACCCTCAGCCACCAACCTGCGTACCGCCCACGCACCCACACATCCGTAGGCCCCGGTGATCAGGAATCGTTCTTCCGCCATTGCTAGCTCACTCCGCAAATTGTCGTGATTTTGAACGCTTCAGGGCAAATCACCAACTCAGGTCGCGCGACGTAATCAAAGGTACTTCTGCAAGTGTGCAAGCACCTCAAGCCCCGGCCTCGGCTTGACTCACTCGTCGCCGTTGGCGAAGGTTGGGCGGCCCATCACTCTTGCCCGCAGCCTCATGCACAAGGTTGCCCGACTGCTATCTCAGCGTTGATGAGGCAAGCCACCGCAGCTGATCCGACATGCCAGATACCTCACAGCTTCCCCACCTGCTGAAACTGCTCGATGACGAATCGGCGACCGTACAGAAAGCGGTGGCCGGTGCCCTGGCCGCGTTCGGGCCGGAGCTGTACGCAGAGCTTGGACGGCTATCCGCACCCCCCAATGAGTTGCAACTGCTGCAGATCCGCCAGTTGGTCGCAGCCCACGCCGAGGACAATGCCCCGGAGGATCCGGACGCTTCGGAACCACACTTTCGCCCGGGACAGCTGGTCAAACACCGCAGGTACAACTACCGGGGCGTCGTTGTGGATCTCGATCCGAGCTGCCAGGCGGACGACGATTGGTACCTCACCAACCGCACCCAGCCCGGGCGGGACCAACCCTGGTACCATGTGCTAGTACACGATTCGAACCAGGTCACCTACGCTGCTCAGACCAGCCTCGAGGAAGATGACTCACTTGCGGAAGTCACACATCCGTTGGTACCCCACTTCTTCTCCGACTTCGGAAACGGCGAGTACCTCCGCAACGATACACCCTGGCCCCGTTCGTAGCCGTCCCGCTTATCGACAAGCTCAGGAAGCCGTCGTTTTAGACGGTACCAGGTTATCCGGTAGCTCCTGCACGAAAGCGCGAATCTCGTCACGCACCCGACGATAATGTGCGAGTCCCGCCTCCTCTGACGTCGCATCTTGGGCGAGCCGAGGCGGATCGTCAAAGGGAACGTGCACTAGCGCACTGCCGGGAAAGACGGGACACTTTTCTTGAGCTTCATCGCAAACCGCGACTACATAATCGAACGCAACGCCGGCGAATTCGTCCACCCGTTTGGAACGATGCTGGCGGATATCAACCCCGGCTTCCGCCATCACCTTCACGGCGTTGGGGTTCAAACCGTGGATTTCGACGCCCGCCGAATCTGCTTCGACCTCCATACTTTTGAGCGCGCGGGCAAAACCTTCGGCCATCTGACTGCGACAGGAGTTTCCGGTGCACAGGAACAGGATCTTGACCATTCTCGAAAAGTAGAGCTGCTTGGAAGCATTGTCTAAATTGACTCACTCGACAGCTTTGACCGTCTCGACGCTTAGAGGTTTTATGAATGAGATTTGCCGGATCCCTATTCTAGTCTACCACCACGTCTATCGCGAGGGCGTTCCGGAGCTGAAGTTTGTCGGTGATGGGGCCGGCATCATCGGCGAGGTCGAGTTTCGCGCACAGATTCAGTACGTGTCCGATCATGGCTGGTCTGTGGTTTCGACGTCGCAGATTGCCGACTGGCTTTTGGGGGAGGGTGACCTGCCAGAGCGGTCTGCGGTATTGCATTTCGACAACGGCTGGCTGGATACCATCGAGGTCGCGTTCCCTGTTCTTAAGGAGCTGGGCATGACCGGCACCTGCTTCCCGATCACCGACGGCATCGAAGCCTCCTCGAGGGGAGGAACGGCCGCCGTGCGCACCTTAACTGAAGGTGTAGTGAGCAAACCGTTCATGACCTGGGATCAACTGCAACAGCTGCTGGATGCCGGCTGGGAGATTGGGGGTCACACCGCCACTCACTGCAAGGTGGCCGATAAATACGAAGCCGAAGGCGATACGGGCGTCGTCGAGGAAGTTCGGTTGTCCAACGAGCTCTTCGCACAGCATCTTGGCCAAACGCCGGTTCATTTCGCCTACCCCAGCGGCTCCCGCAACGATGCGACCGATCGCGTCCTGGCCGAGTTCTACCGAACGCTGCGATTGTGGCACGTGGAACACCCAATCGAATGGAGCTTTACCAATCGCAAAACCTCTCCGCTGGCGATCGATTGCCAAAACGTCGATTTGAAAGTCCCGTTCCGAGAGTTCACGCGAATTTTTGAAGAAGCTGGAATCCAATGAAAAAACGACGGATTGTGTTAACCGGAGCAGCCGGCTATCTGGCCGGACGTATGCTGACCCAGCTCCGAGAACGCTACGACCTGGTTTTGTTGGATCGCAAGACGGAAAACAGGGAGGGCAACGAGGTGCCCGGCATTCTGGTAGTGGATCTCATCGACCGGGACCGCGACAACTACCGTCAGTTTTTCCGCGGCGCTGACGCGGTGGTTCACTGCGGGTTCACCCGCGAGCCCGATCCCAACGCCTATTGGGGCGAGGCGGACAACATCAACATGGCCTACAACGTCTACCACACCTGTGTTGAAGAGAACGTGAAACGCGTGGTCTGTTTCAGCTCGAACCATGCCACCGATTTTTACGAGCGGCTGCTGTGGAAAGACAAAGTCGGCTACATCACCCCGGATCTCCCGCCTCTGTCCGATAACTTCTACGGCTGGGCGAAGGGGGCGTACGAGGGGTTAGGTTTCGTCTTCGCCACCGGCGAGATCGCCGGCGTGAAGCTGGAGGTAGTCCAGCTCAGAATTGGGGGTCCACGAGAGACCGACATCGATAACTTCCTCACCAGGAACGCCGGTCTGGGTGGCGATCTGAAAAGCCTGCACCGCGCCCTGGGGGCCTACCTGAGCGTACGCGACCAGGTGCAGCTGGTGGTCAAGAGCCTCGAAACGGAGAACATCGAGAACGAGCACGGGATTCCTTTTCAGGCGTTCTACGGTGTCAGCGGCAACTCTCACAACTTCTGGTGCCTTGCCAACGCTCGCAAAGTGATCGGCTACGCGCCGGAAGACAACAGCCAGATCCGATTTGCCGACAAACTCTCCTCCATTCTTCAGGAGGCTCAAGCCGAGGCAGACACCCAATGAATTCAAGCGCAAAAGTAAAGAGCGTGGAGCGTTTCCTGGTGCAGATCCCCATCGTCGATCGCGTGCGGCGGGAGATGGAAAGGGCCGACATTCACACCTGGTCCGAGCTGGAAATGACCCGGGTGGAAACCGACGGGGGCATCGTCGGCTGGGGTGAAACGGTGCAGAACTACACCTGGGGGCGAGTCAGTGACGAAGAGCGGGCTATCGGGCGCCCGCCGGCGGAGCTGATGTGGGACGATTCCCTCGGAGCCGGTCTACAGATGGCGCTCTTGGATGCAGCCGGACAACTGGCCGGCATCCCAGTCTACAGACTGTTGGGCGCCAAGTGCCGCGACTGGTGCGCCATATCCTTCTGGGATCATGACATGTCCCCCGAACTTTACGCCAGAGAAGCCGTAGAGTCGGTCAACCTTGGTTACACCTGCATGAAGATCAAAACCCGACCCTGGCACGATGTGCGGGAAACCATCCGGCAGATCAGCGACGCCACCCCCGACCACTTCCACATCGATGCGGACTGGAACGGATTCCTCAACAACGCCTCCAACGCGGTACCGGTGCTCCGGGAGCTGGAACAGGCCTTCCCCAAGATCAAGATCTTCGAGGACCCTATTCCGCGGAACGATGCCCCCGGCAATCGTTTCTTGCGCACCCAGATCGAAAGCGCGATCGCCCATCACTACGGGTGCATTCCGGCGCGCACAGGGTTGGAAATGGGTGGTGTGTGCGATGGGTGGGTGATCGGCGGCGGTGTTTCCCGGATCACGCGCGATGCCCACGTGGCGGCGGAAGCCAACATGCCGTTTTTCCTGCAGATGGTGGGTGCCGGTCCGACTACCATTCTGTCCCTGCATTTGAGCGCGGTTCTCACCCACGCCCAGTGGCCCACTGTCACCTGCCACGAGCTCTACGAGCACAGCCTGCTGACCTCGCGCATTCCGGTGGTGGGCGGGCACGCTCGCGTACCGGAGGAGCCGGGCTTGGGTATCGAGATCGACGAAGCTGCGCTAGATCGCTATCGGGTTGAAGAGGCCGATCATTCACTGCCCCGCCGCCTGATCAAGCTGACCCGACCCGGAGGCGCCAACCTTTACTTCGCGACCCAACGCCAGATGTGGGAGTTCTTTGAGCTCGGCAACCAGCCGGTGGACGACTGGGGTTGCAGCACGGAGCTGCTGGACGACGATGGCAGCGCCGAATTCGACGACCTGCATCGGTGCGCCCCAAAATCGCCGGTCCTCGTCGGCCCCTGAGCGATTGCGGTCGCAGGGTACTCACCCTATCATCAATTGTGCGTGTCCTTTCCAGCCCGACGTCGATTTCGAGAGATCATGAGCGCTAGCGATCAAAAACCGGTCATCGCCCCCTGCCCCGAGCAGCTCGAGCAGTCAGATGTCGACCAATTTTACCAGCAGGGCTATCTGGCTTTCCAAGAGGTGTTGAGTCGGGAAGAAGTAGACGAAGCCAGAGAGGCCGTGAGTGGCATTACCAGAGATCTGTTGAGGCGCGCCCACTCTGGTCAAACCCAGATCGAAGACGCTAGCAAGGTCTCGACGCAGAACTACTCTGGCATCCAAGTCGTGGATCCGGACAGTGGATTTGGTATCTACTTCGAAGAGGGAGTCGACCCCCTAGCATTGTCACCTGAAGAGGCGGAAACGAAGTACCGCAAACTGTCAGGTTACCACCAGGAGCATCCGGCACTGGTCGCCCTCGTCAAGCACCGTCGAATCAAGGGATTCGTCGAACAGCTTCTAGGTGAAGAATCGGTGATGCAGGCGGACATGGCGCTGTGCAAACCGCCGTTTATAGGTTCGGAAAAACCGTGGCATCAGGACAATGCCTACTTCAACTTCCTGCCCTTGGAAAAGCGGGCTACAGCCTGGGTGGCCTTGGACGACGCGACGATCGAAAATGGCTGTATGCACATGCTGCCCGGCAGCTACACACCGTTGCGGCACCACCACACAACCGACTGTGAGATCGTCGCGGACCGGATCGACAAATCGCAGGCGGTTCCGGTGGAGCTCCGCGCCGGAGGGGTGATCTACTTCACGGCGATGATTCCGCACCAAACCCCACCAAATCGAACGCCCCATCTGAGGCGCGCATTGCAGTTTCAGTACCGCGGAGTTAGTACGCGGGAGGTCTCCAGGCAGGAATTCGGCAAGGTGTTCGCCGAGGCGGATGGCTCCCCGGCCACCTGCGCCCTGGCCCGCGAGAACGGCTAAGCTCCGCCGTTTTCGGCATCCACCTGCGCCAGCGCTTCCCTGCTGGTCGAACCTACGCCTTGTCGTTCTCTACCAGATTCCCAGCCACGTGTACCGGTCGGTACAGGGTCTGCCTCTTGGGAGGCATGGCCGCAACGAGCTCGGCAGGTGGATCCCAATCGTGCCACTTGCTGTTCACCGTGTTGTAACAGCTGAAGATGGCGATCCGCGGACGATCGGCATCGATCCAGGGCCGCGCGCTGTGCGTGAGCGACTCTGTGAACAGGATCAGGGAACCCTCCGGACAGCTGTAGGAGTCCCAAATCGGTGAATCCGGAGACCACACCGCCTCCGGTGCCGGATAAACGGCTTTGTGACTCCCGGTTATCAACAGGGTGCCATTGCCCTCCGTCACGGGATTCAACTCCCACACCACTCGCGTCAGCCCGGAGTTCGCTTTTCCTGGTATACAGCGATACAGATGCGAATCCCCCGGAAACCGAAACATGCCGTTGCCGTTGTGCGGTTGGAAGTTGCCGTCGCCAACTTCGCGGTAGAATACCTTGGCCGACTCCTGGCGGAAGCCGTAACATTCCTGGCTGGAGAGCCCGGGGTAAGCGACGAACTCGTTCATGAAGCCGACGACAAGCGGATGATCCGTTAACGCTTGCAACGGTCCGGCAATGGCGCAGCGCTCATGTTCGGGCAGCGATTCGGGATCGTGGTGTAGCTGCTTGGCAAAAGCTCGCATTTCCGCACATTCCGATGCCGTCAAAACCCCGGGTAGCAGCAGCCATCCGCGCATGTCGAAGAGATACTTCTGCTCTTCGCTTGGACGTACGGCAGGAATTCCGACGGAATTGGTCTTCGGCAGATCGGCATCCTCCTCGTTCCACCTGGCACCGAGATTTTTGTCGATTACGAAAGCCTGGATAGTAGACATGATGATTTCGTAGGTCTAGGCGTTCCTGCGCAGGTGCGCCCGCATTTTTTGCACCAGTGTCTCGTCGTCCGGAGACGACAGTACCATCTCGAAAAAATCGTCTGACGGAATCCCCACTTCCTCCAGGAAGCGCTGGTCAGCCCCTCACGGAAAGACGTACTCGCCGATGCGGCCTGCTTTGATGGCCCGCACCTTGTCGGCGATGCGCGCCAGCCAGGGGATGTCGCCGCTCACCAGGCCACGGGCGCGCGGTCTGAAATCCAGGCTGTTCGATTCGTTCATGTTATTTCTCCTCGTCAAGCCCGGCTAGCGCCGCAATGGATCTCCTGAAGCCGGTGCACAGCGGATCGTCGCTAAGCGGTCGGGCGACCGCCTCCATCAGTTGCCGCAGCCGCCGCCGGGGCCGACGCCAAACCCCGAGCAGGGCCCGGTTGGAGGGTTTATCCGGATCGTCGAGAGCAGTTGCAAGCATGGCGAACGCGTTGAGATGAAAGTGGAGGTGGTGGCCGTCCAATGCCAGCGCCCTTCCGCAGTGGTCGTCAGAATCCTTGGCGGCGTAGAAACCGGCATCGTCGCGCGTAATCAATCCCACGAACCCGCCCTCTTCTCGACCCGCCCCCAGACTGGTTCCGTACTGCACCAGTCTGCGTTCCGGCCAATCCCAACCGATCTTGGCGAACTCGATGAAACAGGGCTCGTGTGTGTTTTCATTAACGACGATATTCCGGGCGTTGTAGTCCATACACCCCAGGGTCGGGAGGCGCGAGCCGAGCCGTTCGGTGATGGCGCGTAGAAGCTCGGTCAGATGCTGGATCTCCTCCCCGCTCGCACCCGCCCCGCGTGCAAATCTGCCTACCCCCTCTTCAGCGCCCTGCAACGACCTCCCATCCCTCAATGCCAGCTGGCGGCGCGTTCCCGCCGGGGATGTGACGGGGACGAGCTCTTTCTGCCGTGCGGCCAAAACTGACTCGATCTCACAGAAACCAGCGATAATGGACCGACCCAGCTCGGCGCTGCCGGCCGGAATCGTCTGACAAATGTCGTCGACGGTCAACCGGCCGCGGTGCTCGAAAAAGATGAATCGGGTAGCCGGATCCGTTCCCAATACATGCGGGACTGGGCAGTTGCCGGCCGTGAGCAGCTCAAGCACCTTCTCCTCTATCGCCAACAGGTCGTCTGCCGGACCTCCGGCGATATCCTCCAACACCTGGTGCTTGGCGACCACCCGTTCGCCGCCCACCATCTCCACGTCCCAGACTCCAGCAGAGATCTCGGCGATGCGGCGTACGGCAGTCGTCTCCGGAAAACAGGCTGGAACCCGATGCCGCAGGTAACCCTCAGCGGAGCCGGGCGTTGATTGGAAGATTTCGGTGTCTGGAAGGCTGTTCAAGGATCATCGAAAAGGATAACGTGGGAGGTGAGCTTTCCTGCCTGGTTGTTGTATTGCGGATTTTCGTTCATCGCCAGGGAAAGAACCCCTTCTTGTTCCGATATGAAATCGTGACGGCTGCCGACAGCAAACACCGGATAGTCGCCAATGCGCGCGATCAGAGCGCCCACATTGGTCCCCGGTAAGAGATACTCAGCCCCGGCAGTGTGGTTGTACACCCCGTCCGCCCCACACCACACGATCTGATTGCGCATATCCGGTGACCAGACGTCCTCGGTGTCGATCACGACCCGCTGTCCGGCGCGGATGCGGATCAGAGTATCCTGCCATTCCGGACTCGGTCGCACGGTCCGAGCAATGGTAACTGCCACGTTTCCAGCCTTTGGGTGTCGTTAGGAAGTAAAAGAAACGCCCACAGTCAATCCATTCAAGGACCGAACTGTGGGCGCATGGCCATGTGTGTTTGTACTAGGCAGCTAAACGAACTGGTCGTCCGAGTCGCCGCGGACGATGGTAACCTGGCCCTGCTCCTCCAACTGCCGCACCTGCTGCACGATGCGCAGCTGCACCTCTTCCACCTCGCTGAGCCGCATCGGGCCCTGAAACTCCATCTCTTCCGTGATGAAGGTCCGGACGCGCTCCGACATGTTTCCCAACACCTTGTCCTTTAGCTCGTCTTCGGCACTCTTGAGCGCCACCACCAGGTCTTTCTGATCGACCTCGCGCAGCAAGGTCTGAATCTCGCGGTCCGTGAGCTTCACGATATCCGCGAACACGAACATCAAGTTGCGCACCGCCTCCGCGATCTCGGGATCCTGTGCATCCATCTGGTCCAGCACGCTTTTTTCCACGCTGGAACCGGTGAGGTTGAGGATATCGGCCACGACCTTGGGACCACCCACATCCTGATCTCCGCCCAACATGTCGCGCAGCGACTGTTCCAGCGCTTCCTCGATCTCTTTGATTACGTTGGGGGTGATGTTCTCCATCGTCGCCAGCCGGTAGGCCACATCCGCCTGTAAGCGCTCCGGAAGCTGGGCAAGGATTCCTGCCGCTTGCGCCGAATCCAGCTGCGAGAGAATAAGTGAGATCGTCTGGGGGTGCTCGTTCGATATGAACGGAGCGATCTGGTCAGCGGCGACGTTCTTGAGGATATAGAAACCGGAGGACACCTTGCTCCCGACCCTTTCCATAATCTCCTGCGCACGCCGCGGTCCCACGGCCCGTTCGAGCGCCGCCCGCGCAAAATCAATACCTCCCTGGGCGATCCACTCGCCGGCCATGAGGTGCTGCTCGAACTCCTCAAGCACCCGGTCGATTACTTCCGTTCCGATATTCTTCAGCGCCGCAATCGCCCCAGTAATCTCCTCGATCTCGAAATCGCTGAGGTGTTTCATCACCTCACCGGAGACCTCCTCGCCCAAGGCAACCATGACGATTCCAACCTTCTGTCGTACTGGGAGCTCAGGCTCATCATCCTCTCCCTGCTGTTCGACATCTGCTTCTGCCATAACCTTCGATCCTTGGTATCTGATCAACCTCGGTCACACGAGGCATTCCGGGTTGATCGCATTCATCAGTATCGGGTTCTATTGTACTAAACTTCAACTAAAAATTCTATACGTATTTGGATAATAAGTTTAATGCTCGACAGAAGGGACCTGAAATCTAGGGTCAATTCGCCGGATCACTCGACCAATAGGTGCGATATATCTCTCGGGCAACGGAAGAATGGGGGGCCTTCGAGCTCAGAAGCTCGAGATGCCCGTCAACCCCGAGACGTTCCGCTTCCGACATACCGTGGCGCTCGAAAGCCACCCTGTAGGCGATGCGGGCGTCCTCATAGGCGCCGTCAGTGAGATGACACAACGCCAGGCTGAACTGGGCGATGCTGTGCGGACCCTGGGTTAGAACGAGTCTGTACTGTTCGATGGCTGCGCGGGGCCTGGCGGCCGTCAACAAGGCCCAGCCGAGATTGATTCTGGCGGGGAGCCGCTGCGAATCGAACGCGAGCGCGCGTTCATACGCTTCGATCGAGGTCTCGAAGGCCAGGTTCTGGTAGTGGCCGTCTCCAGCATTGTGGTAGGCCTGGGCGATCAGGGCCGCATTTCCCGAGGCGTAGTTCGAGATAGCGATGAGTCTCGCGTTGGCCGGGCCGCGCACCAACGAGTCGGGTTCCATCGACCTCGTGACGTGCTGGTAGATGTGGAGCTTTGCATTCTCCGGGAACCGGGTCGTTGCCGTCTCCAGCGTCGCCGGCGCCTGTTCTTCCCCTATCCCGATGAGCAGAAAACAGAGACGGTCGTAGGCGTCCTCCAGATCGATAAGGTCCGACTCCATCGCCACGGACTGCCGCAGTCGATCGATGCCGATAGTTATCTCGTTCCTGGCCACGTAGCTCCGGGCGGAGGTGTAGAGCGATATCGCTTCGACTCGTTTGAGCGCCACGTAGCTGCTGAAGACGAGACCGGCAAGCCCGAAACCAAATACGAGATTCGGCCGGCGACTGATTCGGCGTGCGGCGAGCCACAGCCCCTGTGCCAGCAGCAAGGAGCTGCCCGCGGTGGCGAGATAGAGATATCGCGAGGGACCCGCCGGCAGATTGACAACGATCTCCTCGTTGATGATCGCGAACGGTACCAGCGCCAAAACGGTCCAGCAGGCGAACAGCCCCGCGGGAATGCCCCGACGACCCGCAATGGCGAGCAGTGCAATCAGCACGGCGGCTCCCGCATAGAGCTCCCATTCGGCCAGGCGGTACAACGATATCGGCACCCAGTGGGCCGTGGTAAGGGTTCGACCGGCCAACCACAGCAGGACCCGCCAGAACCCCAGCGACAGTTCGGTGGCGCCATCGTTCCCATAGGTCAGCAGCGCCTGCCCGGTGCTGGTGTCGCTGGAGCTGCTTGCCAGCAGGAATGCCGTCAGGGGCAGCTCCACCGCAACTGCAACGACGCCCGCCCGCCAGTGATTCCTGAACGCTAGCCGGGAGGTAAAACCCCAGTAGATACAGACTGGCAGAACCGCGCTGGCAGCCAGGTGCGCCATGGTCGCTGCCGAAAGCAGAGCGATGCCTGCTAGGACCCAGCGAAACTGCTCGCTGGCGAAATATCTGCCGCAGCAGATGAGGGCACCCAACGCCAAAGCCAGGGCCAGGGGATAATCCAGGGCCGAAATGTGGTGCACCGCCCGGAAATGGGCCACGTTCACCAGAAAAAGCAGTGACCCCGTGCAGGCTAGTCGACTGTCGAACCCGGCCAGATGCGCCCATGCCGCGAGCAGAATAGATGCAACCAGGTGCAGAGCAACCACGAGGAGGTGAAACCAGAACGGATCGTTGCCCCAGGCGAGATAGGCCAGCCACTTGATCAGCTCCGCCAGCGGACGACCGGATGGTTGCTGCTTTTTCGCCGAGAAGAAGTAGGAGAAATCTTCGCTTATGGCGAGGTTGTCGCGGAAGGTTTCGACGTCGTGGGTGTCCAGGAGATGTTCGGTGAGGCTGCCGAAGCATATACCCGCCACGACGACAGCGAGCAGACTGAAAGTGATCCAAGTCCCCTTCACAGTGGGGGGTGCTGGCAAGGTCGGCACGTGTCGGTCGGGCAGATTCTGCCTTGCTCGCTCAGTGGACTGCCTCAACCGCGGATTTCTCGTGGACGAGCTTTCCCGCCTTGAATACCCGGAGCGGATCGCGCAGAGCTTCGAGCGACTCCAGCGGATTCCCGGCAAGCATAGTCAGATCGGCGCGGTAGCCTTTCTTGACTTCGCCCACTTCCCCCAGGCGCAGCAGGTTCGCGTTGCCGCACGTGGCCATGGCCACGACCTCGGGAACCGGGATGCCGGCTTTTTCGTAGGTGAGCAACTCATCCACCAGCGAATCGAACGGGGTGTTGGTGCAGCCGCAATCGGTGCCTGCCATCATATCGATGCCGAGCTTGTGGAAGTGGCCCGTGTTGACGAGACGGCCTTCCAGCCGCTCCACTGCCGCCAGATCGGAAGGGTTGTGGGAAGCGCCCGACTCACGGAACCGCTGAGCAGTCTGCAACGCGCTGTATACCGTGGGTCCGATGGCGATGCCCGCGTCTTTGATGCGCCGGGCGATCTCCTCGTTGTAGCGGTATACGCCGGGGGGCTCTACGAAGGTAGCGTGTTCGATCATGGGCAGGCCGGCGGCAATGGCTCTTTCGACGCTCTCGGTAGCATGGCAATGCGCGGTAGTGGTCAATCCATTGGCATCCGCAAAAGCGGCGGCCTCGCGCATCAGCTCGAACGCCAGGTCGGCTTCGTGGGGCACCGTACCGGGGGTCAACCCACCACCAGAAGCCATCAACTTCACGAATCCAGCTCCTTGATCCAGCAGCCAATCGAGTCTTTCGCGCAACTGCCGGAGGTCGGCCACTTCTCCCCCAAAAAAGTGGCAGTGGCCTTTGGGACGCATAAGCGCGTATCCGCAGGCGATTACGTGCGGGCCAATAGCTTCGTCACGATCGATTTCCGCCTTGAAAGAAAACATCAGCGGCGCCGGCGCGCCGGTATCGCGCATGGTTGTGACGCCGGCTGCAATCGCTTTCCTGGCATTGCCTCGGGCCCACTCCATCCTTTTTTTGTCGCTGGCCTCGAGATAGGTGGAACGAGGATCGGATCCAGAGTCGAGAAAGAAATGAACGTGGGAGTCGATGAGACCCGGGCACAGAAACAGACCGGTGCCGTCGACGATTTCGGACCCAGCCAAACCGTCGATACTCGAGCCATTGACCGGCTGCACGGCTGCGATCTGCCCGCCTCTCAAGAGAACATCGTGGTCGGCAAGCAAGGTCCCGCTATCGACGTCGACGACGGTTGTATTGCTGACACAGGTTGTTGCATTCATCACGACCTCCACAGCGAGAATTGGTCGGAACCATCGATTCTTTGAGCAAGCTAACTGCAGGCGAAACGCGCGGCAATAGCAACGGGATCATGCCTACGTGACCATCGCCAGCACCCCAAACCTCAGGCGCACCATCGCCTACTTTCTGGCCTTCGCGGTATTCGGCCTGGGGTCCGCCTCGCTCGGTCCCACCCTGTCTGCCCTTGCCGACCAGACCGACAGTCATTTGAATGACATAAGTAGCTTGTTCGTCAGCAGGTCCTTAGGATATCTGCTGGGGATCTTCCTTTCGAGCCGACTGTTCGATCGAATCCCGGCACACCCCTTGATGGCCCTCGGTATCGGTGTGGAAGCGGCGGTTCTTGCCGCAGTGCCGCTGTGCCCCTCTGTCGCGACCCTGGCGGTAGCTATGATCGTAATGGGTGTGGCGGAGGGAACGATCGAGGTGGGTGGCAACTCGTTGTTGGTGCGGAATCATACCCACAACCTCGCCCCGTATATGAACGGCCTGCATTTCTTTTTCGGTGTTGGCGCGTTCGTTTCGCCGCTGGTGGTGGCCCAGGCCATCGGAATCACCGGGGGTATCACGTGGGCCTACTGGGCGCTCGCGGCCCTTACGCTGCCGGCGGGATGTTGGATCCTGACCCTGGAGAGTCCGGCAACGGGGCCCGAAACGGGATCGCCGTCTCCGAACGCGCCGCGAGCAATCACCCCTTGGTCCACGGTAGTTCTGGTGGCAGCCTGTTTCTTCGTGTTCGTCGGTGCCGAGGTCGGCCTCGCGGGCTGGATCTACACCTACGCCTATGAGATGAATCTGGCGAGCAAAACCACCGCCGCGTATCTGACCTCGGTATTTTGGGCGGCATTTACCTTTGGTCGGCTCCTCGCCATCCCGCTTTCGCGGCGAATCGATCCGCAGGTGATACTCGTCGCCGACATTTTCGGAGCCGCGCTCAGCATCGGCATCATTCTGTTGATTCCAGGTTCGGTCTGGGTGCTGTGGTTGGCCACCCTGGTAGCCGGCCTTTCCATGGCCTCCATGTTTGCTTCGCTGTTGACTCTTGCCCAAAGTCGACTCCCCTGGAGTGCACGGATCTCCGGCTGGTTCTTCGTTGGTTCGAGCCTTGGCGCCATGGCCGTCCCCTGGATTATCGGGCAGCTGTTCGAAACGTGGGGGGGCCGCAGCACCATGATCGTTCTGCTTGCAGACCTGGGACTGGCGCTCGCCGTGTTTGTATTGTTGTGCAGATCCCTGAACAGGCTTGTCTCTGTAAATAGGTGACCGCTCACCTGGAGCAAAGCAGGCACGCGAAATCAATCCGGGGAACGGATTGCGTTGTCGCTGTCGATGCATCAGTTTCCTGTGTATCTATGACCTCGGAAGCTTGAAACGACTCAGAAAGAGCGCCGAATATGAAGATTACCAAGATTGATTGCCACGTCCTGCTGGTTCCCGATTTCGATTCCGAAGCATGCAGCTCGGCCCAGGATGATCTGGTAGTGGTGGTACACACCGACGACGGATTGGTTGGCATCGGTGAAACCGATACCAATCCGTGGATTGCGCGCGCCTGCATCCGCGCCCGCGGCACCCACTGTATGGGTCTAGGGCTGGAAGAGATGTTGATCGGCGCCGACCCGTTACAGCCCGAGGCGATTTGGCAGAAGATCTACTCCGGCTCCAAGATGAGCGGCCGCCGGGGGGCACTCATTTGTGCCATGGGCGCCATCGACATGGCGCTCTGGGACATCCGCGGTCAAGCCCTCGATGAGCCGATCTATCAGCTGTTGGGCGGCCCGGTCAAGGAGCATATCACACCGTATGCCAGCCTCTTGCCCACCGGCCGTTCGGTGGAGGAATGCCGCGACAGCCTGGTGCAGAAGGCGGCTTCGGCGCGACAACGCGGTTTCCGCGCCGGCAAGATGGAGGTGTGTATCAAGGGCCCGTACGCCCACAACGCAGTTGTCGGCACCGACGAGCAGATCGTCGAAACCGTTGCCGCCTGCCGCGAAGCTGTAGGTCCCGACTTTGTCCTGATGGTTGACGTCGCCTACTGCTGGTCCAATGCGAAAGAGGCGCTGCGAGTGCTGCAGCGATTGGAACCGTATGACATCTTTTTCGTGGAAACGCCGATGGACATCGACGATCTTGCCGGGTACGCCCAGCTCGCGTCGCGCTCGCCTATCCGCATCGCCGCCGGTGAATGGCAGAACACCCATTGGGAATTCCTCGACCTGGCGGACCGGGGCAGGGTTGACGTGCTGCAGCCGGACGTGGGTCGGGTCGGAGGTTTCACGGAAGCCCGCAAGGTCCGCGATATCGCCGCGGACCGGGGGCGGTTGATCGTGCCGCACTGCTGGAAGAGTGGCATCGGCATCGCCGCCAGCGCCCACCTCTGTGCCGCCAGCAGCTGCTGTCCGTTCATCGAGTTTCTGCCGGCAGAGCTATCGGAGAGCGCGTTGCGCCGAGAACTGGTCGCTGAAGAGCTGGCGATGGAGAACGGCCTTCTGGCACTTCCCCAGCGAGCGGGCTTGGGGGTTGAGCTCAACCTCGAAGCCTTGGAAAAATACGAGGTCGACGCCGAGGCCTGATCATCGGCACCGCCCAAGTCTGCTTAGTACCCGGCGAGGTTCTCCCGCAGGTAGGCGGCCGCCAGGCGCACCTGTTCGATCCGGTCTTCCGCCTGCCCTTCGTACACGATCGAGATACAGCCGTTGTAGTTGGCCCCCTTCAGAATCGGCAGGATGCGATCGTAATCTATCCACTGCTCGACCCCGCTCTCGATCTCGTAGAATTTCGTGCGCACATACAGGGCATGGGGCATCACCTGCTCCATGAAGGCGTAGAAGTCCACGTCCTTGGGATCTTCGTCCCGCGGATAGCCGCCGGGAGACCCGATCCACTGCCCGGTGTCCATAATGAAGTTGAAGTTCTCGCGGTCGGTTTCACGCCGAATGCGCAGCATGTCGTCACCTGTGGAAGGGTGATTCTGCAGCCCCACCGAGATCCCTTTGGGAGCGGCGTAATCTGCTGCCTCCTGGTAACCGGCGATCATCGACGGCCAGGGATCATTTCCATTCTCGTCTTTTTCAGGAATTCGGCCGCAGAATACCCGGACTATCGGCGACCCCAGAAACAGGGCCAGATCCGTCGCGGTTTTGAACAGATCGAGGGACTCCTGGCGCTGCGCTGAATCACCCCCGAAACCGATGCTGCAGCCGATGTATCCAATCGGCAGGCCGTAGCGCAAACAGGTCCGTTTGATATTGGAGAGATACTCCGGATCGGATGAGGTGAAACCCCGAAAGTGGAAATCGACACAGTCGAGCCTGAGCTCGCGTGCGGTCTCAAGAAACACCTCGATGGGGGTCTTCTTTTCCAGGCTTAGCAGATTTGTTCCGATCTTTATCATGGTTCGGTTGTCCCTTCGCTTACGTCTTTAAGCGTGCCATCGCTAGACGGCAACATTGTTGCGTGGATGTCCCTCGAGGAACGCAATAACGTTGTTGACCGCCCCTTCGTTCAGGAGATCGATCCCTTCGGGAGTTTGATCGGCCAGGTGTGGCGTGAGGACAACCTGTTCGCAGGTCTTGATCGGATGTTCGGTGACGAACGGTTCCTCACTGAAAACATCGAGCGCGGCACCACCCAAATGTCCCCCTTGCAGGACCTCGGCTAGCGCGTCCAGGTCGAGAACGTCTCCGCGGGCGCCGTTGAGAAGAATAGCATCTGGTTTCATGATCTCCAATTCCCGGCGCGATATCAGATTGCGTGTCTCTTCCGTCAGCGCGACGTTGAGGCTTACAACGTCTGCGGTTTTGAGCAGCTCGTCCAGGTCCACAAAACGGACCCCAAGTTTTGCCGCGCGTACCGCGGAAGGCCGAAAGGTCCACGCGATCACCTCCATGCCGATGGCGTTGCCCAGGCGAGCCAGCTCGGCGCCGATATTTCCGGTGCCGACGATGCCCAGCACCTTGCGCTGTAGGGTGATATTCATACGACTGGTCCAGCGATTCGATCTGAGCTCGGCGGTTTGAAAAGCCGCACGCTTGGCAACGGCAAACATCAAACCGAACATGTGCTCGGCGACCACCGGCGCGGTTTGACCCGGCTGATTCGACACCACGATGCCGAGCTCTCGCGCGACGTCGAGATCGATCATATCGGTGCCGATGGAGCAGGTGGCGATCATCTTCAAGCGGGGCAAAGCGCGCAACTCCCGCTCACGCCAGGAAATCGCGCCACGGGAATTGATAATCACGTCACAGTCCCGAGCCCGCTCCAGCTTTTCGGCAGCATCGACCGGCCGGTTCTCGAAGACGTTTACATCGCCGTGCGCTTCCAATCGCGTCAGGTGTTTCGAACCGGCGATCTGCAACGGATCGTCACCCGGAACCACTAGGCGTATTCTGTCGGACATAATCCTCCCGTTACCGGTCAGGTAAATTGGAGGAGCCGGCCTGCAGATGCAAGTGAGTTGTGGGTTGGAGGCTTTATCGCGCTGGGGTCAGGCTGTCGGCCTTTTTGACGGACCCGAATTCGTCAATTTCCAGATTGACCGCTTCGAACGTCAATTCGATAGCGCCGTGCTTCTTTTGCAGATAGACGATGGGAGCAAGTCCGGGAAGGATACTGGAGAACTCCGTACCGGGCATCTGATCGCGGATTTCCCGGACCAGGTAATCTTTGTTGTCGGAAACGTAGTTGGTCCATTCAGCGGGGTTC
Organism: Candidatus Latescibacterota bacterium; assembly: GCA_965217095.1. Classification (GTDB taxonomy): domain Bacteria; phylum Latescibacterota; class UBA2968; order UBA8231; family UBA8231; genus CAYNZV01. Next base: position 6,650,254 of record OZ244235.1, on the reverse strand, counting down.
ATGTAACCCTTATCCTCGTTGATGGCGCTTGGATCCGAATCGATGGTCGCAGCACGGGTGCGCTTTCCCCAATAATTGGACGTGAGTTCTCATGGTGCGGTTCCACAATTATCTCGAAATTCAGGATGGCCTCAAGCCCTATTATTATTTTCCTTTGCACGGCCTTGGAATGGCGGATAAAACGAATAGCAATTGTGCCAATTCTCTGGCTCTTTTGTCGGAATATTGTTCGCTGACCAACCTCGGACGTATCAAGCTAATCCAGGGATCTCGCGGCGGACGTGACGACGATCACGGTGGAATCGTCCGCCAAACGATTGGACCAGATACCACAGTTCTTCGTAGCTTTGGCCGGTTCATCTCAACCTCGATCGAGAGCCTCGATGGCTGCTGAAATCAGCAAAGACTTCGTCAAGTCGCTCCAAAAAATCCCGATATTCAAGGATCTATCGCCCACCCAATCCAGGGATGTTCTCGGCATTTGCAGGCTTCAGGAGTTTGCCGCGGGAGACATCGTCTGCACGCGAAACTCCCCCAGCGACGAAATGTTTATCCTGGTCTCCGGCGAGCTTGCCGTTCTCAGCGAGGATGGCGTCTGCCTGGCCGATCTACATCCGGTCACCACGGTCGGAGAAATGGGATTGATCACGCGCCAGGATCGCTCGGCGCAGGTCGAGGCTGTAAAACCATCGAAGGCGATGGTTATCGAGCGCCGCCCCTTCAACGCCCTCCTCAAAAATGACGAGAGTATCAAACTGAAGGTGTACCACAGCGTCGTGGAAGAACTCTCGAGCAAGATCGTCAATGACAACGTTCGTACCCGCGACCATCTGCGGCAAAGGGTGAGGTCTGAGGAAAAGATTTTCGAATACCGCAAGAAGCTGGAGTTCGCGCTAGATTTGCTGGTCGAGTACACGCAGATTTCTCGCGCCGAAGCCCGAAAAATCATCGACGAGATCTTCGAAGACACCTCGCTGTGCGTTCTTATCGTGGACGACGAACAGACGATACGCGAGTTCGTCAAGAGCGCGCTCACCGATTACAAGATCCTGGAAGCGCGCAACGGCGAGGAAGCCATGAGCGTAGTAAAACAAGTAGAGCCGGACCTGGTTATTACCGACATCCGGATGCCGCGTATGGACGGATACGAGCTCGCGGATCGGCTCCGCGAAGAGCGACCGGAGCTACCGGTCGTGGCGCTTTCCGGGGTAGTAAAGAGGGAGGACACCCTTGGCCACAGTTTCGTGGATTTTATCGACAAACCGATGCGGCTGGAGGACTTTCGCAGAGCCATCGAACTTGCGCTCGGACACGAACAGGAAGATTCCAGCGAGTAGGTTCGCCCTGCGAAGGCGCCGGCGATGATCGACGCATCCCTGCGCTCGACGGTCGAAGGTTGGCTGGAGTCCCACCTCCACGTGGAACTCTCCCGCTGTGGCACGGAAAACGTCCCCGTGGTGGCGGTGCCCGATCCCGAGTTTGAGCTCAGAGCCATTCGTTTTGGGGACAGGAACTTGGTCGTCGCCTGCGACACCTGGACACCTCAGTTGCAGCAGATCTGCGCGGCGCTGGAACCCGATCTACTGTTTTCGGTCTTCGGGGCGTACGAGCTCGGTCGAGTCGCGGTTCCCCGCGGTTTCGGAATCTGGGGTCCCTCGTGGTGGCTCTTCGCGGACGAATCGTCGTGGCGCCCGCGAGTCGCTCACGAAGTGACGCCGTTGTCGCCCGAGCAGTGTTCCCGGATCGATTTCGATATCTTCTGGCATTGCTATCCCGGCGATGAATCCGTGGCTTCGTTTGGGATTTACCGCGACGATCGACTCGTAGCCCTGGCCACCGTGGGAGATCGAGGGCAGCCGTTTATGGAGATCGGCGTCGATGTCGTCCGCGGCGAGCAGACGAGAGGATTGGGGTCGTCGGTGATCTCAGCAGCCGGCAACTGGATACTGGACCAGCGACGTTTACCGGCGGCTTCGGTTGGTCCGTTCAACGTGCCCTCCGCTCGTGCTCTGCGCAGCGTCGGACTGGCCTACGTCTTCAGCGATCTGGTCTCCGCTTCAGGTCCGTTTAGGGTGCCACCCCAGCCGCTGGGCAAGCCAATTCCCGAAGCCGAGCTAGTGGATCATTACCCCGCCTGGGCGATGAATCCCGACATCCAGCGGTGCGAGCAGCGCCAGCCGGACTGAGCCGACGACCCACCTTATTGGTTCTCAGCTCCCTCCCGTCCTGGCGCGCGTCTGCCCATTGAGTACCTTGGCCGGTCGACCCCGACTTTCACACCATAGAAGGAGCACACTACCATGTTCGCTCGCATTAGCCGCGCTTCCGCGTGGATCGCCGCTCTTCCGTTGACCGTTCTGTTCACCGCCAGCGACCTGCAAGCCCACTGTCAGGTTCCGTGCGGCATATATGATGACGGTGCGCGCGTAACCGAACTCCGGGAAGATGCCAAGACGATTGGCAAAGCGATCGTCAAGATTGGCGAGCTGGCCGGTAAGCAGGACGCGCAGTCCTCGAACCAACTCACGCGATGGGTCACCAACAAGGAGAAACACGCCTCGAATATTATTGAAGTTGTGGCGGAATATTTTCTCGCCCAGCGCGTCAAGCCAGTTGCGGAGGGTGCCGATGGACACGCGGCATACCTGGAGCAATTGGGAGATCACCACGCAGTCATTGTCGCCGCGATGAAAACGAAACAGAAGGCTGACGGCGGCACCGTCGACGCCCTGAACGCCGCCCTCGACGTGCTCGGCTCGCACTACAAACACGATCACTAAGGCGTTGGACCAGCTCCATTGACTTCGACCCCGAATAGTATACATTTGTGCAGGTATCGGCATAGGGCCGATACAGGGTCGTTTTTGAGCAGAGGTGGAGCTTTTGGGTTTCGTCCCCCTTCATTGTCACTCGGTATTCTCTTTCCACGCCGGGGTTTGCACCGTTCGGGAGTTGGTGAACAGGGCCAGAGCGCTAGGTATTCGAGCCCTCGCCCTGACCGATACCGACCGCATGAGTGGGCTTGTTCAGTTCTATCTGGAATGCCGCCGACAAGGTCTCAAACCGATTCTAGGAGTGGAGATCACGGCGCCGGAGCACGAGGAGGAATACGTCGTGCTCCTGGCCCGAAACGCCAAGGGGTATGGCGATCTCTGCGAAATCGTCACCAGGCGGCAACTGGATCCGTCAAGCTTCTCGATTCGCGAAACCTTTGCCCGACCCTGGCCCGATCTCATCCTGCTCACCGCCTCGCCCCGCCTGCTGGAGGTTCTGTATAGGTCGCCGAATCGGGCCCGCCTGTTCGCCGAAATCGTGCACAACTCGCCGGTTACAAGAGCTCGTGGGCGCAAGCTCGAGTGCGCTGCCGATACCCTCGGTGTCCCCCTTGTTGCATCCAACAACTCGTACTTTCTGGAACCGGCCGACCGCGAGATCCACAAGACCCTGCGCGCGATCGGCCTGAACGCCACGATCTCCCGGCTGCGGGAGGAAGAGCTGCAGTCGGCTCACGCCTATTTGAAATCGCCGCGCGAGATGGGGCGCGCCTTCGCCGACCGTCCGGAGGCGATCGTACACACGCAATGTGTTGCTGACCTTTGCGACGTTCGTCTCGATCTGGGCGAATGGAAGCTGCCTACCATCTCGGTCCCCGGTGGGTTCACCCCCGAGTCGTATCTGCAGAAACTGGCGGACGAGGGTTTGCGGGCGAACTACGCCGACTCGGAGCAGTACGAACGAGCTCGTGCGGTGCAGGAAATGGAGCTGGAGGTGATCGCCAAGCTGGGTTACGCCTCGTACTTTCTCTTCGTCAAAACCATCCGCGATTGGGGCAATCAGCGCTTCCGCTCGACCTATCGCAAGCCGGAGGACTGCACCATTCTCCGCGGCAGCGCCGCCAATTCTATCACCTTCTACAACATCGGCGTCAGCGATCTCGATCCGATTCGCTACGACCTCTATTTCCAGCGGTTCCTCAACGAAGACCGGGCTTCCCCGCCCGACGCTGACCTCGACTTTGCGTGGGACGAGCGCGAGGAGGTGTACGACTACATGGTGGACACCTGGGGTCAGGACCGCGTCGCCGTGACCTGCACGACAAACCATTTTCGCCAGCGCGCCGCCTTTCGCGAAACCGCCAAGGTTTTTGGCTACGGCGAAGAGCAGATTTCAAGCATCTTGAAGAGCCACCGCTCGCGCACCAGGAAGATCCATGACCGCGAGATCGACGACATCCTCGCAGTAGCCGAGCGGATCGTCGGCAAGCCACGTTTCCTGGGGCAGCATCCAGGTGGGGTGATCATCACCAATGAGCCGATCTGGCGCCACGTCGCCTGCGAATTCTCGGGCGGTGAGAAAAACCGCATGATCACGCAAATCGACATGCACAACGGCATCGACGAGCTAGGCCTCATCAAGTTCGACATCTTGGGCAACGGCTCGCTCGCGGTCCTGCGCGATACCCTCGCGCAGCTCGAGGACCAGGGCATCGCGGATCCGCGGGTGTGGAACCTGGAGAAATGCTATTCCGACCCTCAGGTTCGAGACATCCTCAAGAGCGGGCGGACGCGGGGAATATTCTATATCGAGAGCCCCGCCCAGATCAGACTGAACCAGAAAGCTCGGGCGCAAACATTCGAGGAGATCACTGTCACCTCGAGCCTCATTCGGCCGGCCGGAACCTCCTATACCCAGACCTACGTGGAGCGCCAACGCAAAGCGACGCAGGGGGTGCGTGACTGGGAGTTCATACATCCGTCCCTCGAATCGATCCTCGGGGAAACCCACGATGTGTGCGCCTTTCAAGAAGACGTAACCAAGATCTGCCACCAGATCGCCGGCCTCAGCTACAAGAAGGCGGATAACATCAGGAGGACGATGAACAGCCTGCACGAAGGGCTTGTGCCGTCCGAGGAGTGGGAAGACACGCAGCGGGAATTTCTCGTCGGTTGCCGCCGCCACAGCGGGCTCAACCAAGATCAGGCGGCCGAGCTGTGGCGGCGCGTCAGCTCGTTCACCGGCTTCAGTTTCTGCAAATCCCACAGTGCCACCTACGCCCAGCTATCGTTTCAGTGCGCCTACCTCAAGACGAGGTTTCCCGCCCAATTTCTGTCCGCGGTTATCAGCAACGGCCACGGATTTTATCGGAAGGAAGTCTATCTAAATGAAGCACGTCGGTGGGGCGTGCGCATTCTGCCCCTCCACATCAACGCCTCACAGATTCGGTTCTACGGCTGCAACGACTGGATTCGACCCGGCTTGATGCACGTGCGCAATCTGCGACGCTCGAGTATGGAAACCGTGATCGAGGAACGGACCGAAGCAGGACCGTTCCTCGACCTGGAGGATTTCGTCAGGCGAGTGCCCATTCACAGGCAGGAGATCGAGAATCTCGTGCTCGTCGGGGCTTTCGACGGATTTGGGTTGACGCATCCGGAATTGCTCTTCCAGCTCGATGGTAGCGGAGCCACGGCGAATGGGGATCAGGTAAAGCTTCAGCTCTTCGACTCGACTCAGCCCGCATTTCAGCGCGGCCTCAGCGATTTCACCCTCACCGAGCGCTGCCTCAACGAGCTTCGCCTGCTGGGGTACATGCTGACCGGAAACATCCTCGACATCCTCGATCTTCACCCGGCCTCCAAAGGAGCTGTTCCCACGCGGGAGATTCGCTCCCACGTGGGTAAACGCATCAAGCTGTTCGGCTGGCCGATCACGGAGCGTGGTCATCGCGTCGCGCGCTCGCAGCAGCTCATGATGTTCATCACGCTGGAGGACAAGACCGAGTGCGCCGACGTCGTTCTGTGGCCCGACGTACTGGAGCGCTTCGGCGACGAGCTGGTGGAACCGGGACCTCTGGAGATTTGGGGCACGGTAAGTGAGGACTGGGATACGTTCTGTGTCGAGGCCGACGACCTGCGCGCTGCAGAATGGTCGCCGGCGTTGATCGACTTCGAACTGGCGGCGCGGCGTTTGAAAGATTCCTTCGAGGACAGTACCTATGCAGACATCCGGCACCTCGGCGCCGCCTGATCCTCTTCATCTCGCCGTCAAGCTGCGTGACGTTGCAGCGCAAGCCATAGAATCCCGGGAAGCCGCTTTCCTGGGCCGCCCATTCGTAGTCGTACGGCAGTGCGCCGACAGCCACCGAAGCAGCGTTTTTGCGCCTTCGAGGGAGGCCAGGAAACACGGCATCGAGGCGGGCATGCCGGTCTTCATTGCCAGACGGAGATTGCCTAATTTGGAGGTCGTGTTGCGGCGACCGGATTACGAAGAGGTTGTGCGTGCTGAATTGCACCGCCTGATGGAATCGATCACGCCGGCTTTCAGCTGCCACGGAAGCGACCTATGGTTGCTGGATCTCACCGGAACCCCGGCACAACGCGGACGCGACGCACGCGCATTCGCCGAATCATTTCGCACCAGTCTTGCTCAGCGCCCCGGTTTGCGGGGCGCAACTATCGGTATAGCCAGGTCCGAGCTTCTGGCCCGCATGCAGGCAGCCGCCGGCGAGATGGACGAGATTTGCATCTGCGAGGACGGGGAGGAAAACCAGCTTTTGGCCGGGTTCGAGGCTCGCCTTCTGCCCGGGCTATCTCGAGCATGCCGCGCTCTGCTGGCCAAGTACGGTCTGAAGACGGTGGGCCAGATACGTCTGCTCGGCAGAAAATCGCTGGTGAAGCGCTTCGGAACAGAGGGCGAGAAACTGTTCGAACTGGTTCGCGGCGTCAGCTCCCTTCGCGTCGGACCGCAGCACCAGGGTTTCTTCGCCGAAACGATTCTCGATTGGGATGTCGTCGACCGCAATCTACTTGTGCAGTGCGTGCGCTATACCGCCGACAAACTCTGTTACGAGCTGCGTCAACGGGATGTCCACCTGTCTTGCCTTGCGTTAGCCGTGCAATACTCGGACGGAGGAAGGAAACAACGATCCAAGGTGCTGGCGCGCGCGACGAACACCTATGTCGTCGTTGCGGACGCTGCCGCCGAGCTGTTCGAACAGCTGTGTCAGCGGCGCATCGCGATGAAATCCATAAAGATCAACGCCTCCAGGGTTCGTCCGGAATCATCTCAGTTAGATCTGTTCGAGTCGAGCCAGGACAAAAGAAGCAACGCGCTCAGCGGGTCGATCCGCAAGATTCGCGACCGCGCCGGGTTCGGGGGCATCCTCACGGCGTCGATGCTGCCGGTCTATGAGCGCGACCCGACGGAGGCTCCGCAGACGGCCGCGGCGCGCTCAAAGGAACGTGCTAGAACTTCGCGTCGATCTTAAACGCCGCTTTGTAGAAGCGGTCACCTTCTTCATCGGCGCCGGAGATGACCTTGGCGCCGAGATCGATATTCCTGTTGTAGGCGTAGCGGAATCCGGTGGAGACTTGAAAATAGGTGCCGGCGAAGCGGTAATCTAGATCCTTTTCCAGGTCTATCTCCAGCAGCTCGGAGTCGTAGGTCTCGAAGAAAATGTTCCACCGAAGACCTTCCATGAGCCGCTCGCTGAGGTCGTAGTTTCCCTGCACGTAAAAACCCTTGGTTGCCACGTCGATGACGTCATTGCTGATGTAGATTAACTCTCCGAGTAGGGTCAAGCTGTAGGTCGTGCGATAGCGATAATACAGACCAACGGCATGATTCGGATCCGGAAAGTCGTGAGCGTAGTAATTGGCACCGAAGTCGACCCTGTCGAGGCTGGTTCCGAGCTTGAGCACGATGTCCTTGCGGTTGTTGTCGTCCCGATTGGACAGCGTATTGGAGCCTTGAAGCACGGCGGCTTCATAGGAGAGCCCGTGGTCGAGCAGATGGCCTTGGGCGACCAACCCCAGGTCGGTACGCCGGAGAGCTACCCCCAGGGAGATCGGATCGGTTTTCAGAGAGCTGAGATTGCGAAAAATGGAATAGTCGTCCCAGAATCCGAACGGGTTGCGCACGCGCCCCAACTTCAAACTGAACTGATCGCCGAAGTAGAAACCGAACCTGGCTCTCTCGAAACCGGATTTCTCGCTCTCCGTGTCCAGTTCGCGAATCTTCTTCGTAATCAGGTTGTCAATGCGCGTCTTGCGTGGGTTGGTATTGTCGTCCCCGACGCCCTCCAGCGCCTCGGCGATCGTAAGAAATCCGCCAAGCAGGTAGAGATCGGAGGTTAGGGGCCTGAATTCGATGATGAAATCCGAGTTCGAACCGAGATCGCCTTCAAGATTGACGAAGATGTTGTTGAAGTAGAATCGACTGTTCTCCTTCAGCCCTTCCCTGATCCGGCCGGTGAGGTTGTGAAAATAGATGGTCTCCATGCGACCAGAGAGCAGCAAACTGTCGTAACCGCCGGCGTCTCCATCTGCCTCCCCGAAAGCGACGGACGCGACCATCAGCACCGACGAGATGATCCACCGCGTCAGTGGAAATTTCAACCGAGTATCATTCATGAAATTCACCATCCTTGTAGCGCCGCAGGATGGTCTTGGCGACTTGAGAGCGAACCTTCCCCGCCTGCAGCAGCTCTCGTATGGCGACGGAAAGCAGCTTGGGTTTTAACACCACCATCGTACCTTGCGAAATATAGATATCTTCCAGGTAAATCTGCAGCTTCATGGTGACGAACTGAGCCTCGGTCCCGTTCTCCTTCTCGACGAGACTCAAGGTGTGAGTCAAGGATTTGACGGAGTTAATTCGTCTGCTTTCTGGCAGCGCGTGCAGCGCCTGAGCAGCCAGCAGCAGAACAAGTGCGGTTATCGTCCTCGTTCCGTTCAAGAGTGCGCGTGGAGAGCTATTCGATCGTCCCATAACCCGCTTGTCTCGACAATCTACTATGATTCAACCAACACTCTCAAGGCTAATTTCGTGCCAGGCGGGCTGTGCGACCAGACGCTATAATTTTCGGCCGGGAATCGATTTTGCTACTATTTTCGAGCAGATTGAACGTAATGGAGACGACTCGCAGATGGTAACCACCTTTCTTACCAAAGTAAATCTGCTCATAAGCAGCTGGATTACCGGGAGGATCAAGAACAAGATCCTCATGTCAGTTCTAAGCATTTTTATCGTGTTGTACGGTGCCACGCTAACCTACGTCTACTACCGCATAAAGGCTGATCTGCTGGAGTCCGCCCGCATCGAAGCCGTCAGCACCAGCCAGATCCTCGCCCACTCGCTCTACAGGAACTACTAGATAGAAAACGACATCCGCTCGATCCAGATCGATGTGCTCAGCGCCAAGAAGGACAAGGGCAATATCCTGGAGATCAACGTCATCAACCGCGATTTGGAGGTGGTCAGCAGCACCAACGAAGACAACCTGTTCGAGCGGTTCGATAGCCAGGCGTATGTAGACGCCATTGACAACCGGAGCTCGGTGTTGGTGATCGAGGCCGGAACCGAACCTTATATCAAGGTAGTCTATCCGGTTTCGGCCGGACTATCGGAGAAGAATTTTGCCACGGGGGCGATCGAGATCAAGACCGACCTCAGGAGCCAGTTCGCAAATCTGCAGCGCATTCAAATTAATACCGTGGTCGCGGGCATCATCATAATTGTCGCCATCGTTGTGGTTATCAACGCCATCTCTAAATCGATAACAAAACCGATTCAGATGCTTTATTCCGGCATGGGCGTAGCCAACGAGGGAGACCTGGATATCAAGGTCCCGGTTGTCAGCAAGGACGAGGTCGGTTACCTGACATCATCCTTCAACAGCATGATCGGCTCCATCAAGGAGTCGAATCAGCAACTGAAAGAGAATGCTGAAAACCTGGCAGCCTTGAATGCCAAGCTCATGGAGATGATGAAGTCGTCCACCCGGTTCGTGCCCGATCAGTTCCTGCAATCTCTGGGCAAGAACGACATCACCGATGTCCAGCTTGGCGATGCCACCTTGAAGAGCATGACGGTTTTCTTCATGGACATAAGGAACTTCACCAGCATGTCGGAGAAAATGACCGCCCAGGACAACCTGATCTTTCTCAACTCGCTGCTGGAGAGCATCCTGCCCACCATAGAACGCAACCGCGGATTCATCGACAAGTACGTTGGTGACGCCATCATGGCGCTGTTTCCCAACCGTCCAGACGATGCAGTCCTCGCCGCCGTCGGGATGCGGGAAGAGTTAGCTATTTTCAACGAAGGGAGGGGATCGCGGGGAGACCAGGCCATAGACCTTGGCATTGGGATCAACTCGGGCGAGCTGATTCTCGGCACCATCGGCTCGCCCAACAGAATAGATACGACGGTTATCGGCAACACAGTGAATGTGGCTTCGAGAATGGAGAGCCTGACCAAAACCTATGCGGTGCCGATAATTCTTCCTGAGCAGGTCTTCAACGATCTGGAGCCAGCCACGAGAAGCGACTTGACGGTGCAGGATCTTGGACCCGCAAAGATAAAAGGCATCGACCGGGAGGTTCGCCTTACCGGCGTTATCTGTTGAAGGGTAAAGCGTTTAGATCTAACGTGAGCATCGCGCCCGAACCGGTCGGTTGGATGGCCAAGCCTTTCGACTCGATCAGGGTTACCGAATTGCCCACCACTCCCCCTACGGCTGCCCCCACTATGACATCGGAGAGAAAATGGCGGTCGTCCTGAATCCGGCCGGCCGCCACAAAGCAACTGAAAATGTAGAGTGGAATTCCCACGCGTCGCCCGTAGAAACGATGCAGAAACCGGGCGAGCGCAACGCTGTTTGCCGTATGACCTGATGGGAAGGAGAGCTTGTTGGTGCCATCCGGTCGCTCGCGGCTTACCATCACCTTGATGGGTGCTATCACCAGTTGCGTCCACCTCTTGCTGCCCCATTACCAAGGCCGCCTTGTTATTGCCCGAGGCAGCCTGCACGGCGTGTAGAAAGGCGGGCGGCTCGGCATCCCGTTTGAGCATTACCACGTAAACGAGCTCCTGCAGGACGCCGCCGGCGACCGACTCCATCGCCACCAGGCGCGCCTCGGTAAGGAACTCCTGAAATACCGGCTCGAGAATCGCTTCATGGTCGGTGCCGGGCGCCAATCTCAGTCTCAGGATGCGTTCGGTTACCTTCTTGCTGAAGAGCTCGAGTTTGTACATCACGCCGAGAACAGCGGCAAACACGGCCGTGGCGAATGTGGCCAACATGTAGAATCGGGTGCCGCATGCCATGCCGATGGCCATGACCAGAAACATAAAACCGACATCCCTGGTCTCTTTGACGGCGTTGCGGAAACGGATTACCGAAAGCGCTCCTATCAGCGAGAATGCCCGCGCGATATTCGATCCTATGATCAACATGATCAGCGCCGTGACCATGCCCATTATCACCAGTGTCTGGGCGCAGGATTGGGAGTACGAGGTGCCCTGATGTGTCGCCCGGTAGACCAGGCCCATAACCAGTGACAGCACGAATCCCAACGACAATACCAAAGCGACATCAGTAAACGTGAAGATGCTCGTCACATCCTTGAATCGCTCCATCTCTCTGATCATCTCATCCAATTTCGGGCACCTCGTCGAATGTGTTGTTCAAGGGTCGCGGTCCGGAATTGAGCAAATCCAGTTCCAAAAGCCGCTCGGCGCCAGCGCAGTATTTACTGTACCGTCTCAACGTGCACTGGTGGCGGGCCAGCAAGTTTGCGAGCCAGATCGGGACCGCGTTATTCGCTTTGACCTCCATTATGACCATTGCGGCTGTCACCAGCCGGTGTTTCGCCATCGAAGTGGCCAGCCCCGAGCTGGCGGTCGAAGCCCAGAGGGATTCGTCAAAGGTAACCCGGAGTCCCGGCTCGTACCGACTGCCAACGAAAGCGGTGCGTTGATAGCCGACGACGCAGGTTGGTTGGAGCTCCAACGTGCGGGCAAGAAAGAGAACCTCATCCGCGGCCGCGCGGTCCTTCTCATCGGCAAAATCGCCGTCGTATCGATCTGCGCAGAGTGCGTACGCGTCTTCAAGCGGCAATATAACACGCCTTTTTTGTGTGGTCCGATTGATCCGCTGTTTGATCTCGACGAAGTGCGGACCTGCCGGATCCTCGCCGTATCGCCGAATTCGAAGCTTGCGGCGAAACTTTATGCCCTCTCGTTTCGATGCCCTCTCGTTTCGAGCGCATGAACGCCAGATCAGGCGTATCGTAGTAGAGACTCGAGATGTTATAGTTGCCCTCGGCGGTACCGTTGGCGTCGGGTTGCATGTTCCGCAGCAAGTCCTGCTGAATCTCGGACAGTCGCTGCGCCGGGATGACGTATTTCAGCTCGAAGCGGTTGAACCTCTTTAACATGACCTTATCTGAACTCCAGCATCATGGGGCGTGCGTCGCTTGAGTCGTTCTTCTTCGATTTTTTCTTCCCGCTCCGCTGGACGGACACTTCGACAAGTTGGGGAAACGGACCCTCATCCGGCAAGCGCCATGAGAACGGCTCCCCGTTAGTTGCCCGCCCACGAACGGTCGACGCGGCAGTTTTCATCTTCATCTCAATCTTTTTTCCGGTCGTGCTGTAAATCAGCAATCTCCCGTTCGCGAGGGGAGACCGACGCACGGCGTAGGCGTACCCCAAATCGACAATGCCTCTCCGATTGTCGGATATGATACCGCTGTCGGCGTCCTCCAAGATCGTCCTTGCCAGGTCGGGATACCTGCTCAGCACATCCTGAAACAAATCGAACTCATCGTGTGAAAGCTTCTGACGTTCACCCAGCTCAAGCTCTAAGTGCATTGCCCATACCTCTTCCAACGGCGGCGTTCGCAGCCCCCAGGCGACGAAGACCAGGCTACAGACAGCGGTGGCAACCAGCAGCAAAAACCCAGAGCCAGGCCGTTTTCGATACGGAATCATCACAGTTTGGGTCTCCGGCCGTATCGGTTCGCATAAACCCCGAATTCGGACCATTCGGGCAGACCCAACACATTTCGGGCGAGATGAGCCAGGGCTCCGTTGGTGGGCAACGTCCGACGAATCTGATCAACCTCGATTCGGCTCCCGCGGGCTCGTTTGATCACCTGCTTGCAGGCGACCGCGAAAAGATCGTTGGCACCTATGCTGCTGTCGCCGGAGTAATGGGTCTCTCTCCGTTTGGTCTGGAGCGCGGTGGTGGTGCCGTATATCAGGCTGCGGGAGATTCTGACGTGTGAGTCGTTTTTCGAGAGCACTCCGGTTTCGCTGTCGCTGAGAAAGAGACCATGGGCATTCACTTCGCTCTCTTCGCCGACGGACACGGCGTTGCTGGTGCAGGACTGCAAAATACTGTCCGAAACAATAAGGTTGACCCCCATCAAGTCGAGACAATCGTCGCCGGCCCCAAGCACGTGAAGACCGCGAATAGCTCCCTGGGTAAACTCCAGATCGACGCCATCGATGGGAGCTTGCTGGATGTCGACCTCGTTCAACCGCAGGTTTTTCACGTAGGTCGCTTGCAGTACGTTTTCGGCCCCAGTTATATCGTAAAAGCTGACGCCTTCGATGACGATATCGTCCGTGTCGTAGATGTTGAGCAAGCTTGGGTAGTCGACTCCTATCTTGCCAGCCTGCGTACCGCCCGAAATGTGCATCTGCTTGAGCCGCGAACCTGCGGATGCGGGACCCTGTATGGCGATACCTCCAAAGGGCCGCTCCGACTCTGCGGGTTCGATGACGATCGGATGCGCTACCGTGCCTTCGCCGGTAACGCGGCCATGGAATACGAGACTGGCGTCTTCGCTCATGGCAATCTTCGTATCGGGAGCGATGATGACCTGCTGGTGCGACCGGTAGACTCGAGTCTCGGAAACCTTCACGATTCCGGGACCCAGCTGAACAATCTCAGGCGACGGTTGGACTCGATAGCTCCAGGGATGCGCAGATCGCTGTCCCGACGCGAAGCTCGGAACGCTGTCCGCGTGAGGCAGTGTATCTGGGGTGTGTGGATAATCTGTACGCTCGACCAACAGCGCCAGCCGACTCGACCCTCCGGTGACTCGATTGTCGAGAACCAGCGCCACTTCCTGGGGCGGGCAGTCGCACCGCAGCAGGTAAGAAAAGGTTCGTGACTCATTGACCACCCTTACCGTGCCCCGTTTGGGACGCGGCTCGGCGCGCTGAACCAACCGAGCTCCCGCCAGCAACTGCCGATGACTGCGCAGTGCCGTGGTGCGGCCAATAACGCCGGAGGCGACGACGGGATCGATCGCGTCATCGAGAGCGCCGTTTTGATTCAGATCGGCTCTAAGCTCGAACGGCCCTGAGCAGGATGCACTCACTGTGATTTCCCGCAGGTCATGGGCTCCATGACCAATGACGCGAAGGTCGAGTCGCGCGACGGCCGCCTCGACCAGGCCGGCAGTGCCGCTGATGTTTGGGCGTTCGAGGGTGTCCAACAGGTAACGGACCCGGCGGCTGTAACCATGTATCTCGTCTCGCGCGGCCAGGAGCCACTTGGAGGCGGTCATGGGACGCACCATGAAGCGATGAAAGCGGGAGACCCTTGGCAGCAGCTTGTAGGCGTCCCAGTAGGGATCGGCCTGCAGGTCCGGAGCCATTTCTTCGAACAGCTGATTGGCACGAGTGCGGATGTTCGGTACGGAAGCCTGATTTGACAGCAGAGAGAAGACGGTGCTATCCCGCAATGCCAGGTACCCCGGGGTCATTTTCAGCCTGATCAAGAGCGGATGATCGATATAGTTGAACTCGGGGTCGTGTTTGAATCCTCTGAAACTCCAGGCTATCGGTTCGAACTTGCCGCGGTATGGATCGAAATAAAACTTGTGGTTGGAGAAGTAGTCGTGCTCACTACCCCCGAAGACGACATCGAGTGCATCGAACATGGCGTAGCGATGAAGATCGATAGTTCGTTCGGCATACTCGGCGAACGCGAGGAAACTCGCCCCCTGCACGGCTCCGAGCAGCTGATCTAGGGGTCCGAAATCGTCGCCTTCTTCGCCCGACTGTTTCGCCACCTGTTTCCAGCCCTCCCGGGCGAAAAAAAGACTGCCTACTTGCAGGGTGGAGTCGACGAGACCCGTATCGCCGGAACAAAGGGCGCCGGGCATGCGCCGACCGCGTCGCAGAAGCCCTTCGACCGGTTGCGCAGCGTACCGATAAACACCCATGTCGTTGTTGTTCAATCGGAGTCGGACCACGTCGTACTCGGGAGTGAGCAATCCCAGTTCGCGAGAAACGTCCAGAATGATCTGCTCTTCCAGACCGAACGGAGTGGGATCGTTCACGAGATTGAAGATGCGAGTACCGTCGATGAGATCGCCGCGATCGAGACGCACCTTCATCGATTTTTGCGGCCCCAGCCAGTGCCAGGGTTTGCTGCCTCGGTAACGAACTCTGACCTCCCGCATCGGCCCGTCCTTCTTGACGAACGCATTTACGTACCGTCGTGCCTCTTTGCCAGCTAATTGGCGATTCAGGCCGTCGAGGTCATCGCGAGTCAGAGAAAGAGAAAAGGTAGGTAAGGGGCTCGATTCCGGGCGGCCTGGGAGAGAGATGCGGCGTAGATCGCGGGTCAGTTCGTCGTGCAGCGCAATCTGGAACAGCTCGACGCTCCATGGGACCTCATCGCCGGAAGCGCGGCCGTAGCGATCGATCTGCGCATAGGCAGACCAGGCGTACCAGCCAATCGCGAGTACCAGCGGCAAACTCAGCAGTATTCCGCTCGGAGGGCTGAGTTTGTAGAGTCGGTATCCTGGACGACTCGTGGGTCCCATGGAACGTCTCTTTCCAAACTTTGGGAGCAGTGAAACGCTAGAACCGAACCAGGGACCACAGGTAGAATCTGCCGGTGTCGACCGCCCCCCTGAATTCGTAGTTCATCAATACACGGAAGTCTTCGTTCCGCTCACCGTAGTAGGCACCCAAGGTGACGCGGACATCCTGGGTATCGTTGATCGAATCGTAGCTGAGCACGGGTCCGATCTGTCCGAATGATTTGCCGACGAAGGTCAGGTAGTACCCGTGAATCGTTTCTTTGTCGCCCCTGTCTTTGTGTTTTCCGATGGCGAATTCGCCGTTCAGGTCGAAGCGATCATGATCAATGAAGAAATCGGTGCCGGCGCGATCAAATTTCACGAAATAGCCGCCGTCGTAAATTGGATTGTTGCTGGTCTCGAATTTGTCTCCGTGTGCCGCGGAAGCGCCCAGGGTCCATTTGTAGCTCGCTTTCTTTCCGGACAGCCCTACGCGACCGGACAGATTCTTGGCTTTGTTGTCGTCGCGCTGGGCATTCATTCCGGCACCGTTGACCACTGAGATTGCGTAATCCAGGCGGGCGCCATCCCCTTTCGGTCCCTTGCCGATCAGCGTCGCGCCAATATCGCGGAGGTTGATGCCACGAGAGAGCTCGTCGGCCATCTCGGGGCGGTTGACCACGTACAATCGGCTGGACGAGCGCTGATTGATGAAACCGAACTTCGCCTTGTGCTGTCCCAGCCGCAGGGTGTGCCTCTTGTTGAGCTTGACGTTGAAGAAGGCGTCGCGCAGGGTGCCGGCATGATCCGGTGCCCGGGGATCGACGTCGATTTCGTAGGTTATGCGGCTATTGACTCGTCCTTCCACACCAATGCGAGCCCGCTGGACCCGGAAGCGGAATTCGCCACCGCCGATGGGATAGTTGAAGTGGTACTGCATATATCCGGTCACCTTCGGAGCCTCGCCCACTTCGAGCTCCTCGTCGGCCTCGCGGATGGCGAAGCCGTCTTGGCTACCGATGCTGGCAGTCAGCAGAAGTGCCAGAGCAGCTATCCCGCGTACGCCACGGCGACCGGGAGCGCGAATTGACTGGCCCCGGAGCTCCTGCAAAATCTTCAATCCTCGGATCATGATTACTGCTCCTCCCTTTTTATTCACGGCCGACGCCGCGGTTTTGGAATGCCGTCCAAGAAAAATCGTGGGTCCGGAAAGCTTTTCGCCTTCTGCCCTTGGACGCGACGTGTGACGGTTGCGTTACAGACAGGTGTCGGTATTGCAAGATGCGTGCCTGTTGCTCGGCGGCATCGGGGAGCGAGTTTTCAGGGTAGTGCTGCGTCCATTACCGCACAGAACGAAGGCCAGAAAGGCCGAATCAGGGGTTGATACGCCAGGGTGGCGCGGGGCGACCAGCGCCAATCACGTGTGGGGCAGAAAGGAGCGCTAAATTTTCAGTACCTGCTCAAAATTCAGCACTCCTAAAAGGTGTATTCGGGGCCGATGAAAATGATGTGATCGAAGTAATCTTCTTCGTCGGATGTCGAAGCATTCATCCGAAACAGATACCTCGTCTTGATGTTCAGGTTTTGCTTCCACTTGAACTTCAGGAATGATGAGGAGAGAAAGAGCCAGTCGGTTCGTTTCGATATGATGATACCGCCGTCATCTTCGTCCTCCCAGCTCTTGTGAATCAGCTCCTCGTAGAGAGAGATGGAGGTCCGGTCGTTGAAGCGATAGGTGTAGAGCAGGGTGCCCTTGTGTTTGAGCAGATCGAACTCAGCGTCGATATCCTGGCTGTCTTCGTGTCCTTCGACCTCTCCTATGCGTCGGGGGTCAAACTCCGAGTTGTCCCTTTGCTGCATCAGGGTTCCACTGAAAACATGGCGGTTTGACATCAGCCAGTCGAATCCGGCCCGAACTGTTCGCCTCGAACCATCTTCCAGAATCTGCGATGGATCTGCCTCGTCGGTGTTGGCCGTGCCCTCGTACCACTGGAGATCGAGGGAGTAGTAGGTGGTCAGCTTGAAGTTCCACGTCGTGCGAACCTCTACGAAACCTCCGTTGACCGAATAGTCGAGCCATCGCGATTGGGGATAGCGCGTGCGGATATTCATCGACCCAATTTGAACCTGCCACAGTGGTGAAAGGGTGCGTTCATAGGAGAGGATTCCCGTGTGGCGCAGGAAATCGAAATCATCGTCGTCCGGCACGGCGAGATACCGCACTTCACTCGAGAGATTTAGGGCGTTGGCCCCGGATCGACGGGTAAGGGACAGGTGCGTGCGATTGAAAAACCAGTCTTCGGACCGATGCTCGGTGTGAAAGTTCGCATGACCGGTATAGCTCAGATCCAGCCACCAGTTCGGCGCCCAGGTTTTCTCCAGGCGGAGATTGGCGGTGGGCTCAGCGATGAAAGCGTCCTTCTGATCCTGCCCAGTCTTCTTCTCGTCCACAAGGTCGAGATTGGAGTTGAATTTGCCGTAGATGCCCACCGAGCCAGACACCTTGAGAGCGTCTGCTTCTCGAGCGTTGTCATCGGTGGTGCCAGCCTGCGCCGGCCCTTCAAGGAGAAAGATGCAAGGAACGAGAACCTGCAGACATGCTGATAAACCGCGATGGGGGTATCCATTTAACCGGAGTGCGTCGCGACCCCCATCAGTGTTCGGCCGCCGACCGCCACGGCCGGTTTGCCCCTGGGCGTTCCAGGCTCGTGGGATGCCCTCGCCGTTTGGGCGGCTCGGGGGGCAGCTTCCTCGGCCGTCGGCTGGCAATGAGATCCTGGAAACGCATCGGCTCGTGGGCCACGGCCAGCTCGAGCACGCGATAAAACACCATGCCGCGGCTGCGGGAGCGGCGGCGATTGAAGCGGAACACGAACTCGTTGAGGTAGTGGCTCATGTGGGTACTGTCGGCGGCCCCTTGATGCGTTCCCAGCAGCCACCGCTTGGCCAGTGAGACAACGCGGTGCACGGCGGGCAACAGCTTGTTGGGATCATCGCCCCGAGCGCGGGCCGCGCCCTGGCTGCGCCGATCGTGCTCGTAGCCGAGCTGAGCCAGTCCCTGATAAGCGGGCCACCCGTCGGTGATGATCGTCGAGCCCGGCTCGACGTGATCCATCACGAACGCGTGCAAGGTCTCGGCAGAGGCATCGGCCAGTGGCGACATGCGGCACCGCCCCAATCCTCTCGGCTCATGAACCTCAACTGCGATACCGGTCAGCACCTTCTTGCCCCTAGCGCGGCCACCGGCCAGCCCAGGCTCGGCGCCGCCGATGTAGGTCTCGTCCACCTGTACCGTCCCGCTCAGCAGATCCCGACCGGGACGTACCAACACCGACCGCAGGCGGTGCAGCATGGCCCAGGCAGTCTGGTAGGAGCTGATCTCCAGTACTCGCTTCAAGCTCAACGCCGAGATCCCGTCTTTACCGGTGGCGAACAGCCAGCAGGCGGTGTACCATATCGTCAAGGGTGTCCGCGTCCGATCGAAGATCGTACCGGCCGTCACCGAACTGCGTGTCGAACACGCCGGACACATGAAGCGGCCATCGCCCAAGCGCCAACCGCCTTCGTGGCCGCAACTCGGACAGACGAAGCCGTCGGGCCACCGCAGCCATTCGAGGTAGTCCAGGCAGTCCGCATCGGTTCGAAACCAGGCTTGAAACTCGCCAACCGAGCCCGGGTAGTGCTTGCCAGCGCGAGGATACGCCATGCACTGAACATATGGTAACTCCGGTTAAATGGATACCCCCAAACCGCGATATGGAATCATCGATTTTCATCCTCTTGGCGTCGGAGGTTCTCTGCCGCTCGATTGTATTCCTGCAGCAGGTCTTGCAGGCGCGTTAGTTCCACCTTTAATAACGAGAGCGATCTTGTCAGTCCCTGTACGCGTTGAGCCGCAACCCTGCGACCCTCGCGCATGTTGTTGCAGGCGTTGTTGAAGCTGGAGATCGCCACCTCTCTGAACCTTTGCCAGGTCATCCAGCACCTCGATCTGGATCGCGAAGGACCCCTGGCGATCGGTCCATTCCTTCATCGCGGAGGTCAGCCGAATCTGCTCCGCCATCAGTGCGTCCAGACGGTCTTTGATAATGTCTGATTTCTCGAGGATATCATCGGGCCATCCAGTTCCCTGAGGGTGATAGCGGCGGTCAGGTCGCGCCAGCTCAGCCAGGCAAACGCCGGAGCTCGAGATGTGCGCGTGGAGTCGATTGCGGTCGCAGGTTTGATGGCTGCCCTCGATGAAGAATCGGAAGTCACCGAGTCGACCGCCGCCGACTGCGCCGTCACGACAAGGATGGGGACGAGAGAACGTGTCATCACGCGAAGCGGTTAATCTTCTATACCGTACTTCTTGAGTATGTAGCGCAACCGATTGCGATCGATACCCAGCATCTTCGCCGTGCGCGCCTTGACCTTGTCGGACTTCTCGAAAGCATGAAGGATGAGTCGCCGCTCGTAATCGTCCATTTCCCGATCGAAATCCACATCTCCTTCGGGCATCGAAAGATTGGTTTGGCGGCCCGTATCGAGGCTCACAGGGAGCGCAGCGTCACCGATTTCATCCGTTTCGCTCAGAATCGCCGCCCGCTCGATGACATTCTGCAATTCGCGGATATTTCCAGGCCAGTCGTATCCCATGATGATCTCCATCGCCCGCTGCGAAAGCCCGCTGATATTCCGCTTCAGGCGAGCGGATTGAAACCGGCAAAAGGTCTCTACCAACGCCGGCACGTCCTCCATGCGCGCGCGGAGGGGCGGAAGCGAAATGGAGATCACGTTGAGTCGATAGTAGAGGTCTTCGCGGATCTGGCCTTCCTTGACCGCCACCGCCAGGTCCCGGTTGGTAGCTGCGATAATGCGGCTGTCGAGCCGCAGAGTCTTCGTGCCTCCCACCCGCTCAAACTCCCGCTCCTGTAGCACGCGCAGCAGCTTGACCTGGATATCGGGTGGAATCTCGCCCACTTCATCCAGAAACAGGGTGCCCTTGTCAGCCAATTCCAACCGCCCCAGCTTGCGCGACACGGCTCCGGTAAAAGCCCCCCTTTCGTGACCGAAGAGTTCGCTTTCCAGGACCCCTTCGGCATAGGCGGCGCAGTTTGCAGCGACGAACGCGTCGTCGCTACGAGGACTCTCCCGGTGTATGGCGCGTGCCACCAACTCCTTGCCCGTTCCGCTTTCCCCGTGGATCAGCACGGTCGAATCTGTGGGCGCCACCTTTCTAATGTCGTCGAACACCTGGTTGATCGCCTGGCTGTTGCCTACGATCTCCCCCATCCCCAGCGGATTGGACTCGTCTTCGAAGGAAGCTATGCGGGCATTCATCCGCTCAAGCTCCAGCACCAGCTCGCGCTGGGCCGCGGCGCGCTCGAACTTCACCCTTAATTCCTTGTCGTCGTACGGTTTGGTGAGGAAATCGAAGGCGCCCAGCTTCATGGCCTCAACGGCGGTTTCGACGCTGCCGAAGGCGGTAACGACGATGACGATCACCTCCGGCCAGCGACTCCGCACCGTGCGCAGGAGCTCCATTCCGTCGAGATTCGGCATGCGAAGATCGGTGACCAGAAGATCCACCGTCTCCTCCTCGAGAACGGAAAGCGCTTGCACCCCGTCGTAAGCGGCGGCACTGGTGTGATTCCAGCGGTTCACCAGCGCGCAGAGCGTCTCTGTGGTGGTGCGGTTGTCATCGACGATAAGAATGTTGGCCATCTTTGAATCCTAACTCGGCGACAGGCGATCGGCCGGCAGATGAATGGTAAATCGGGCACCCCCGGCGGGCAGATTGTCTGCCTGGATGCGGCCACCGTGCTCGACCACGATTTTCCGCGCATTGGCCAGACCCAGTCCGGTGCCGTCGGCTTTGGTGGTGAAGAAAGGATCGAAGAGATGGGGCAGGACATCCGGTTCGATGCCTGGACCCGAGTCCTCGGTTATGAAGTCCAGTCCGCCATTTTCCTCGGAATGGCTCAAGTAAACCTTCACTTTCCCCCCATCCGGACAGGCCTGGATGGCATTCATGACGATATTGAGCAAAGTCTGTTCCATGCGCAGGCGATCGATGGAAATCGCGAACCGCCGGTCTACTTCCGCCAGTTCCAGGGTGACGTTCCTCGTGCTCGCCTCTGCGGCGGCCACATCGATTACCGTGACAACCAGATCAGCTGCCAGCACCTGGTCGCGTATCAGAGTCACTGGTCTGGAATAGGTCAGGAACTCTTCGATGAACCGATTGGAGCTTGCCGATCTCGTAGTGCAGGGTATCGATCGTCTTCCGGCGACCGGGCTCTTTCTCCACACCGAGCTGCTCGTCGAGTAGTGCGATCAGCAGTTTGATAGAGTTGAGCGGGTTGCGAATCTCATGAGCTACACTGGCCCCCATCTCTTTGAGGGCGGCGTCACGCGCCCGCACCTGCTCCGCCATGCGGTTTATCGCCTCGCCCAGTATTCCCACCTCGTCTCTGGAATTCACCGAGGCCCTAGCCTGATAGTTCCCTGCCCCCAGGCGCTCGGCAGTGAGCGCCATCTGCCGCACTGGAGAGGTTATGCTGCGGACAAACAGCAGCGCCAGCAGACCGGCCCCCGCGATACAGAGAAAGGTGATGAGGTAGAGTCGCGAGCGCATCTGCGAGATGAGCGCCAGCTCACCCGCGCCGGCGTCCACCCCGACTATAGCAGCCAGCTCTCCGTGGGCATCGGTGATGGGGGCGTAGGCGGAAATGAAGAATTCGTCGCCTTCGGCGAGGTACCCGGTGGTGTTGACCGAGCCTCCCGCCGCAAGCTGGTCGCACATGACCCCTGTCAGATGCGGAAGATCCACCCTGCTTCCGACCTGCCGCTCATCTATATCCAGCAAGCTGAAGCCGTCAGGGCGAAATACGCCGATGCGCTCGACGCCGGTTGCCGCTTGAATCTCCTGTAGCTTCTCATTTTCCCGACGCACCATTCGGGTCTGGTCATCGCCGACGCGAATCAACTGCAACCGCTCAATCGGCGTGCTCTTGGCGCCGATGCGCGCGATGTACTGCAGCTTGCGCCCCACCTCCCTCTCCAAATGGCCCTTGGCGGTGTTGAAGAATAGGAGTCCGATCCCCCCGGAGATCAGGAGGATTATGAGGATGTACTGGAGCAGTTGTTTGGCGTAGATGGACCGCCCCATGAATTGCCACCACCTGGGACCCGAATTCGGCTCCATTACCCTCGTCCTCACCGTTCGCCCGCAACCAGGTCGAAGGCGGATTCCGCCCGCGGTTTCCCGTTTACCACAATCTGCATCACGTGTTTCCCCGAATAGTGTTTTCTGGTAGAGAAATCCTTGAAAAGCTGCGTCTTGCTCAGTTCGATCTCCTCACCCGGTCCCAGATCGATCTCCGAGAGCTTGAACACCTTTGGACTCGCTCTTCCCGATTTCTTGACATATTGAACGACGTAATCGATGGAGAGTTTCTGAGCACGCTTCTTCGTCGACTTGATGGAGACGTGGAAACGCAGCGAAGATCCCAGTCGCAACCGCTGCTTGCTCAGGACCAGCGGACCTAGTTCGACTCCTGGTCGAGCCTCGAATCCCAAAAACGGAAACGCCCGCGGGTGCCCCGCCTTAACCAGGGTCCTGGCTGCCCGTTTTATGATCCATTTTGTGGGTTCATCAGCGCGATCCCACGATGACACGAGATCGAGCATGATCCAGTCCGTAGAGACCGACGAAATCCGGACAGAACATGCCGGTGAACTCGCCCTCATAGTGCGGGGCGATCTCGAAAAGTATCTGCAACGATTTGCGGTAGTTTTGGGGTAGAAAACGATGGCAGGTGACCGTCGTCCGGCGCAGACGCTGCTTTAGCTCGAGGTTCTCAAGGTCAACGATGGCTGCCGCATAGAAGGACTTCCGGTCGAACGACGGTTCGATCTCGCCGATAGCAGTGGCAAGTCCCCAATAGAAGACGGGATTGAACCATTCCTTCAGTTCCATTTGGCAGCTCTAGACCGATCGCCGCATCTTCTCCGTCAAGAAACGCACCTTCGGCACGATCGCTTTTGCCAGCTCCGCGAATTCATCGAGCAGAATCAGGCTCTGATCCAGGAATCCATGGGGCAGAAACCGAGGGTTCTCGATCAGTGCCGCAGAGGCCAGGTTGCCGACCAGTGGAAACTTACCGTGCCTTGGGAATGGATAAATAGCCTGGCCGATGATGTCCGCCATGCCGACGAGAAACGTAAATGAATTCTCCAGGTGGGGTCGATGGTGATAGAGGACGACATTCGCTAGTTCATCTCCCAAACCCCACTTGCGCACCAGAATTTCGCCGACCACGGTGTGGCTCAAGCCTCCGGCGATCATGCGTTCGACGTCGGCCATAGGGACCTGCCACTCCCGCTCCTCCAGTTCCTGAACGATGAGGGAGAAAAGCCCGGGATACGACTGCACCATGACGCCCTTGCCGATGTCGTGTAGTATACCGCCTACAAATGGATTCTCGCGCTGGTAGTCGAGCTTTAGTCTTGCGGGCAGGTCGATCCCACGCATCAGCTCTACCGTCTCATCCCCGAACCCCAACGCCTTCAGGGTGCTGGTGGACTTCGGATCCGATTCGTCCAGGGGGATAGACAGAATGTAAGCAGCAAATCCGACGGCCAGGTTGTGCAACCAGAAATCCTCCAAATCGAAGCCGGCCTCACTCACCGCTTCGAGGGTTTGGCGCGCCGCCTCGCTGGCAACCAACCCGGCGACGCTCTCCTTTCCGAGGAGAATCACGGCTCGGCCTACCTCGGTGACGCTGTTGACAAAACCGTGTGACAGAGAGTTGGCGTGGCGCAGAATCGCCGCGCAGCTCAGCGGATCCACCTTGATGACCTTGATCCAGTCGTGGAGATCGCTGTCCGGATCCCGCGACAATAGAAGTATTCGTTCGTAGACCTGGGGCAGTGGCGGAAGGGTGGTCATGGTGTCCAGGTCGTTTACCACGCGGCGATGAATCTCCTGGGCGGTGAGCACCTCCCTTTTGCCCCCGACCGTCGCGTCGCGTGCCCGGGCTACGTAGTTTTCGATCAGTCCAGTGAATTTGGCGGTGTCCAGGGAAGAACGATTCACCGTCTTGACCCCGAGTTTCCTCAGTCCGGTTCGATGGGTTTTCGGCACGTCGCCCGGCTTGTCGTACACCAACATCACCGCCACGTCTTGAGACCTATTGATGGCGAGCAGGCGAACGATCAGGGTAGGATTACCGCGACAGCCCGTGGAAAGCAGGATCAATCTCACCCATTTCTCGGCATTCCCCTTCCGCATCTGCTTCATGATGTCGGAGGTGCTGTCCTTGATGACGTATCCGATAGGAATGTGTGCGTGAGACTGGTTATAGAAGGTGATGGCACTTCCGGCATTGCTGAAGTACTCAGCCAATCGGCGGTGCTCTGGTGCGGCAAGCTCGGTTAGCGACTCCACGGCCTCGCCGAACACGATGTGCGGGCTCTGAACGTCCATAATCGAGGCAGTCTGCTCATCCCAAAGTCGCCGCAGGATGCGCTCCGTCAGTGCACGGCGATGCGCGCGATGCAGAGAGGCGATCTTCCGTTTCAGGGCTTCTGCCTTAACGGGCCGGACCACAACCGCTTCGATACCCAGCTGCGCGGCGCGCACGATGTCCGATTTCTCGGCCCGATCCGCGACCAGGAGAATCGGCAAGCTATTGCTCTTTTCCGCGCTGCGGATCTGCCTGACGAACTCGGTACTGACGCTTCCCAGGCCGCTGGTTTCCGCCAGGACCAGGTCGAATGTCGAGTCACGCAGGCTGCTCCAGGCATCCTCGAAATCGTGGACGAGAGCGGGGTTCATCTTCCAATCCTGGAGCCATCCTTGCACGTCAGGACTGGTCACCCCCTCCTCCCTGAATAGCAGTACATCCATTTCCAAACACCTAAGTTATTAATAATTAGAGCTTTGGAAGATAAATGGCTAGCGGGGAAAGTCAAGCAATTTTGAGCCGAGGCGTCGACGGGCACCCGGATATCGAAAGGATGCGTCGCTCCAACCCCGTTCATACCGAAGTTGGAAAAACCGTCATTGCACCTTTCGGCCGATGTGCGAAGGAAGCCTGCTTCCTAGATTGCCGTGAGTTATCGTTCAAATTCTCGGGAGGAAGCTATGGCACGCATTATGATCGTCGGGTTCGGCAATGAGGGCACGGATATGGCGGCGACGTTGGCGGCGAGTTTGGGACCGGTTGCCCACATCGCTGGTATCGCAGGTAACCCCGCGCCTCCGACGGGGATCGAGATCGTAGTCTTGGACGGAGACCGAGGCGATGGCCTGGAAGCCGTCCGCTATTGGCACGCGAGCGGCGTGGATTCGATCCTGCTCTCCCAGGAGTTGTCGGTCGCCGCGGTATTGCCGGCGATACGGGCCGGAGCGCAGGAAATTCTTCAGAAACCGGTAGACATGGGAAAGCTGGAGCGGGTCCTGGACGAAATGCTCGAGCGCCGTCGGCCCACGATTCACGGCCTGGCTCGACGCATCGATGAGTTCGTCCTGCGTCACGCCGGACGAGAGGCGTTTTGCCTGCGCGACGTCGGACGCCAATTTAACATCAGTCCCGGTTACGTCTCACGGTTGTACCGGAGGTACGTGGGCACCTCGTTTCGCAGCCGATTGCTGGATGTCAGGATCCGACGCGCGAAGCGCCTGATAGAGCGAACCGACGATCCGTTCTATCTGGTTGCCGCACGCTGCGGTTTTCGCTCGTCCGGCAGACTGACCGAGGCTTTCCGCAGGGTTGAAGGGATGCCGCCGAAGAGCTACCGCGAGATTTGTCGGGTCAACTCACGCTAATACGTGTTTCCTGTTGCTGCCGCCAGATTCTTCGTTTACGCACGTACGGGGTCTCTATGCCGTGACGGCGACACGCCCGTCCGAAACTGCGCATGTCGATGCCAAGTGCTGCGCTCGCCTCCTTGTTGGTTTTGTAGATTCTGGCAACCCGTTCGAGCAGTGGTCTGGCGGTCTCTCGCATTGAAGGCCCCTTCGTTGTGATGTCGCACCACCCTTAAATGCCGCATGGGGCGATCGACGCTCTGTTTCCATTGTGCACCTTGACGGATGCACTTTTGCGTCAGCGCACAATGGACGGGACTCATCGCGATTTTTGTGAAGAATTTCTCGCCGATGCCGATGCCCGGAAGGAGGATCGGGCGGAACCGGAATGGTTACCAGGGGTCTAATGATCAGAACTTGATACCACGTAATACTCACCATTCATACATACGTGGCGGTTAGTTATGAAGAATCAGGATAAGCAGACCAAGGAAACGACTATAGTCGAGATACACGGCAGGAAGTATCGGATCGCAAGCTCTGACATCGGATAGAGCAGGTGGCTGCCTGTCTGAACGACAAGATTCGCGAGGTCGCCACCCGTCCAGGATACGGGGATATGTCGCGGACGATCGTGCTCGCCGCCCTCGAACTGACTGCGGAGCTATTTCAAGCTCAGCGAGAAAACGAACAGCTGTTGCACAAGGCTCACGAAAGCATCAGCCGCTTGTCATTACTCATCGATCAACGCAGCAGTCTCTTGTCGATGACCTCGAAGTGGATCAACGAGCACTCCGAAACCACCTCTTAAACGCCGTACTCCGCCCCTAAAGACTGCAACGCGGACCAAACCTCGGGCGGCAGCGGTATGCCCCGACGACGGCGTTCCTCCATCGTCGCGAATTCTAGCTCTCCAGGCAGTTTTACGCCTGCGCTGCCTGCCGCAGGTTTGGATCCGGTTACGTAAGCGGCCATCTCTTCCGCCTGCTGCCGAAATTCATCGGGGGACATGAAGGATTCGATGCGAAGCGCGAGGACAAAGAGGTTGTTCGAACCTGTATAATCGTTGCCTTCGGCCCAGGCAGGTGCGCCCAGCATGCAGCTGAGAATCTGCACCATGAGAGAGATGCCGTAGCTCTTGTAGCCCAACGGTCCGCCGAACGGCAAGATAGCTCCCGCCGCGGTGCCGTCTGGCGCGTAGAGATCTGCCGGATCTGTGCTGTACTCACCGTGCTCGTTCACCAGGGTCATCTCGGGAAGCATCTGCCCTGTTTCGCGCAAGAAACGAACCTTGCCTTCGGGCAACGAGGACGTAGCGAAATCGACGACGATCGGGTCGCTCTGTGTGGGCGCTCCGAAGGCGATAGGGTTGGTGCCCAGCCGTCCTTCGCGGCCACCGAAAGGTGCCACCCAGTGACCCTCGCCGGCGGCCCCGCCACACGCCAGGGCAACGCAGTTCTGGCGCGCCGCCATCTCCACGTAGGCGCCTAGCCGCCCGACGTGGCAACAGCGCCGCAGAACGGCGCAACCCACCCCGGTCGACATCGCTTTTTCGATCGCCGTGGCGGCCGCATGGCTGCCTCCCACCTGACCGAAGTTCCACTGCCCGTCCAGAATCGCGTTAGTAGCCGAGCTCTCTTTAACCACGACTTCGGCACCGGGAACGATGCGGCCCTTCCGTATGTCCTGAACATACTACGAGACGCGCAGAACGCCGTGTGACGGCAAACCCATGAGATCCGCTTCGACCAGCATCTCTGCAACCGTGCGGGCATCGTCGCCGGATGCGCCGAGCCCGGCAAAAATTCTACGGACAAGCAGCTCCAACTGGTCGTGAGGCACAACCTTCTCTTTCATCTGCGATTCACTCCTCCGCGGTCGCGTCGACAGTCTGGGCGACAATGCTCTGTAGTGCCACTCGTCGCTTGAAGGCCATCTCCACTAGCGGAACGGCGTGACGTTCGGATTCCCAGAGCTCGACCGCTGGAAATTCGTCGGCCACCAGAGAGAGCTGGAGCTCGTCGTCGGTCCAGTGCGCCACGATATCATCCACGGCCGCGTTGCGACCACGCTCGAGGAATTCCGCCAGCCGCAACATGGCGGCCAAACAGATGAGCAACTTGCCGTCCTGCTCGTCGAGCAGGCACCGGTACTCGGCGTAATCGGGGGTGCCTTTCCGATGGTAGCGGGCGATCAAGCCGATCAGTGCAATCTCCCGGGCCGAGAATCCTGGCAAACCGTTGATATTGATCAGAGTCTGGGAATGTTTGTGATGTCCATGATACCCAACGAGCGCGCCGATATCATGCAGCAGGGCTGCGGCGTCGAGAAGTTCGCGTTCCTGGGCTCCGTAGCCGTGGAGCGGGGTCAGCTGCTCGAAGATGCGGTCGGCGAGATAACGGACGTGATTTGCGTGGGGTTTTTGGTACTCATAGTTGCGGGCGATGTTGAGGACGCTGAAACGCCGCATGTCTGCATTCACCGGATACGGCAAATGCTGCCAGAAGTGTTCGAAAAAGACCCCCTCCCGCAGACCACCGCGTGATATGGCCACCTCCTCAACCCCCAATCGGTTCATGACGGTGGCCAACACCATGGCGCCCGGAAGGATGATGTCGGCTCGGTCACTGCTCAACCCTGGAATTCGCTGGCGTTCCGCCAGGGGGAGATCTCGCAATAAGGCGATGCTTTCCTCCACGGATGACAGAGGCAACGACATACCGTGAAAGGTGTTGAGGGGGTATCTCTGTCGTTCTACTTCCATGCTGGCAAGGTTGCGGATCGTTCCTCCCAAGCCGATGAGCACTCGGCCTTTTTTTCGCTTGAGCCAGGACAGAGACTCCAGCTGCCGTTCGATCTCCTGGGTTAGCGCCTCGAGTTCGCTCGCCCTGATCAGATCACCGCGAACAAAACGCTCGGTCAGCGCGAGGGCTCCAAGCTTGAGCGCCTCGCCCCGGTGGAAACGTCCGCGACGTACCTCGCTCAGCTGCGCGCTGCCGCCGCCGATGTCGAGGACGACTGCTTCTTCTGCCGCAACCTCGTTGAGCGCTCCGAGCGCACCATAATACGCCTCCTCATCGCCGGTCAGTATTCGTAGCTTCAAACCCAGCTCACGCTCGACGCGCTCCGCAAACTCGGCTCCGTTGGCGGCCTCTCGCACGGCGCTGGTTGCGATGGGCAGCACCAGATCTACCGCATAACTCTGACAGAATCGGCTGAACAACCGCAACGTCGAGAATGCCCTGGTCATCGCATCCTCGCTGAGACCGTCGTCCATGCCGTGCCGCAACCGAACGACCTCGCGAATTTCGTCTTCGAGGCGGAAAGAGTAGCCTGGAACGGCGTGCATCACAACCAACCGGGCAGTGTTCGAACCCAGATCGATTACGGCCACCTTTATCGGTTTTGGGGGCATAGCCTGCGCGAAAATCGTTGCGTGGAAAGAAACCGGATCCCGGGAGAAGAAAGCTGAAACTGCTGACTGCTCTGTGGTGCGGGGAGGAGACGAATCAATTCAGGAGCTGTTGCACGGTATCGATCATCTGATCGATTTTGATCGGCTTCTTCAGGACGGCTTCGACGGCCCCGGGTGGGAGGATGGTCGCCTCATCGTCAACCCAACCCGAGACGACTACGATGGGTACCTCCTCACCTTGATCGCGTAGATATACCAGCATGTCCTCGCCGTCCACGAGGCCGGGCATATGCAGGTCCAGTAGGACGAGGTCTACCGCATGGTCTCGCAGAACTAGGAGCGCCTGCTGGGCATCTTCGGCAAGAAGAATGTCGTAACCGGCTCCCGTCAATACCCTCGAGAAGAGACTGCGGATGTCCTCTTCGTCGTCGACGACGAGAATCTTTTTGGCATCAGTCATACGGGTTGTGCCCCCGGATCCCGCAAAACATGCGACAAAATCGGTCGACCTGCAATACGACCGGAACCTGCTGGCCGGCTGGAGTAGCCCTCAGCCTTGACACTCTCCCCCCGCTGGCGTATCTTCCTCCCGATTTATAAGTTGTTATTTATCAGCCACTAATGATGAGATGGAGGGAACCTTTGTCGACCGTGACAAAGAGAGAGCTCGCGCGTTCGGTAGCTGAAGCTATCGGAAGCTCCCACAACATGGCGATGGGCATGGTGGATAGTCTTTTCGAAGCTTTGCGGGACACGCTGATCGAGGGAGATCGCGTTGAGATTCGAGGTTTTGGGGTACTCGAGGTAAAGGATACCAAACCGAAGCCGGGGGCACGCAACCCCCGCACGGGCGAAACGGTGTACGTCCCCGCCCGGCGCAAGACTCACTTTAAGCCGGGGAAGCAACTCAAGGAAGCCCTCCACGCCCAAAGAGTAGAATAACATCTTATCGTGTCCGAGCTGCTCAGCGGCGAGCAGGCCAAATTCTTCTGGGAAGAAGGGTATCTGCACCTAGGCCGGACCCTCGACGAAAGCCAGCTGCGAACACTGCAGCAACGCATCGACGCCATCATGTTAGGCACGGCGGATCTGGATTACGACCGGATCATGATGCAGCTAGACCCCTGTGCCGCCGGCACCGACGGATTACCTCCACAAACCCTTGGTCACAAAGGTCCCACCCTCTCCTATCGCAAGATCGAGAAGCTGGAGAACGACCCGCATTTTTTGACCTATCTGCAGCGGCCGCTCTTCGAGGCTATTTGCGCCGAGGTCTACCGTGCGGATGTTTCGGTCGTCTGTCGTCGGGCCATGTTCATGAACAAGCCTGCCCACTGCGGTTCAGACCTGCCATGGCATCAGGACCGGTGGAACAGCTTCGATCGGGACCCCTTGGTTACCGTCTGGACTGCGCTGGACCGTTGCACGGTTCACAACGGTTGTCTACAGATCGTACCCCGCTCACATCGCAGGGTCATAAATCCCGGGCGTGAAGGAGGGTTTATCACCCCTGAGCAGCGGGAACAGGTGCTGACGACATTGAAACCGGTCTTTCTAGAGTTGGAGGCGGGGGAGGCGGCGCTTCTGCACAATCATACCTTGCACACCTCGGCGACGAACGGCACCGACCAATCGCGCCGCGCATTCAGCGTTTGCTACATGGACGCCGCCACCGTGGACTCGAACGGCAACATCTATCCCGTGGTTTTTGGGGAAGGCGCTCTCGATCCAAACTCCTGAAATCTGAGTCCTACCTAGGATAGTCGTTAACCAGACTCCCGACCGTTTCCGCGCTATTCGCGCAGGCGTTTGAGCATCCAAGGAATACTGCGTTTGCCTGAGATTTCATGGCCCCCGCCGTGAGCGTGGATCCCCAGGTGGAGCTCGGGCTTGTCGAACAGATCGTAGACCTCACGCAGCTGCCGCACCAGATTCCGCGCATCCTTTACCGGGAACATCTTGTCTTTCACGCCCGTATCGAGAAACAGCGGCCGTGGGGCGATCAGAGCCGCCAGATCCACGTGTTCGAAATATTTGGCCAGGTCTCGCATATGACCACAGGTGCAATGCGGTCGATCGAGGAAGCTGTTCAGGTGGGTTGAGAGATAACCGCCGACACAAGCCGCCCGCAGCCTGGTCTGCAAGGCAGCCAGAAACAGGGTCATTTCGCCCCCCAGGGAGAGCCCCATCACTCCGATTCGGCGCTTGACCACGGTCGGTTCCTCTTCCAACAGATCGAGGGCGCGGACCAGATCCCAATAGCGAAGCCCTATTAGCGTGTGCCCCACCATGTTTAGCCCGTGCACCAGAACGTTGTAGGTCACCCGGTCGTCCTGGAACGCCCGTTCGCCGAAACCGATCTGCTCAGGGCAGAGAACCACGCAACCGGCCTCCGCAAAGGTGCGGCCGAAACCGCGATAGATGGAATTGGGATCGATCGATTCGTCCTTGCCGCCCCCGCTGTGACCGTGCAGGCAGAGCACGCCGGGCGCCGGCAGCGGACTGCGTTTCGGGGTAAGCAGATAGGCGACAGCCTGCAGACCAGAGCGTGTCCAGTATTGCAGGCGCTCCATGAGATAGCGGGGTCCGTCTTCGACCACCTGGCGTTGCAGTCCGAAGCCGATTCGTTTCCTAGGCAGCTCTCCGAGGATCTGTTTCAGACGGATGCGTGCCCGCCGCTGCCAGGAGCCGAAAGCCGTTCTGGAAGCAGCGTCGTACGGAAGCTGACGGATGTTTTCGGAGACGATTTGGCGATAGAGGTCGACGATCTGCCGATCCAGGCCGGCGGATTTGCCGGCCTTCACGATGATATTTCTGCCAACAGAGGATCTCCGGGGGCCACCTCGCTCAAACGGGATCGGAGGCGGCTCGTCTGATCTCGCAGCTTCTTGATGTCCTCGTTCATGCCGCCTATGCGCTCGTAGAGACCTTTGATCAAGCTAACCTGCATGTGGCTGATGATCTCGGGATCCTCCTCCAGCAATGACTGAAGCTGCCCCGCCTCGAGCTCGAACACAACGCTCTCTTCCTGCACGACCAGTCGTGTTTGTCGGGACTGACCGGTCAGCACGCCCATCTCACCAACGATTCTCGGAGGCGCTATCTCGGCCAATTTTTCGCCGCCGTTGGATTCCAACCGCAACTTGCCTTCGACCAATACGAGCAAGCGATCATCGATCGTCTCGGGGTTGCACAACACTTCGCCGACTGCCAGCTCCCGTTTCGAGCTGAGGTCCAACAGACGTTTAATCTGATGAAGATCCATGTCACGAAGGAGGGGTAAACCCTTCAATCTATTGACCAACTCCTCATCGTTTGTTTTTTCGTTCGACATAGTGCATTTTCCTTCCGAATGGGTACCAATAGTACTAACTTTTCTCGCTAACTCCAACAAAACCCAGTACCTTAAGCGCTTGACCAAGCAATGCGGCAACGGATTGACCCGAGTCGTCGACTCGATTGCAGGAGCTGACAAATGAGCACCGTGCATCCGCCAAATGAGTCGAAAGCCCTAGCCCGCCATTTTGACGACGACACCATGGCGCAGTTCATCGAGCGCGGATTCGTCTCCGTGGAGCCCGAGCTGCCCGGCGATTTCCACGAGCACATCCACCGACAAACCCTCGCTGCATTCGCGTCGGGAAACCCGGGCAACAATATCCTGCCCCTGGTTCCCGAGCTGCAGACGATTTTCGAGGAGCCCAGAGTCCGCGGCGCGCTAGCCAGCATATTGGGGCCGGATTATGCAATGCACCCCCACCGCCATTGCCACGTGAACCTGACCGGAAGTGACGGTCAGCGTTTGCACAAAGACGCCTTTTCGGTGCGCTATCATCGCATTCAGGAGGCGCTGGCGTTCTACTATCCCCATGACGTCGATGAGGACATGGGCCCCACCGCGGTTGTTCCCGGGAGCCAGTACCACGGCAAGCAGCTCGACGACGAAATGCCGGAGCTATTGGTGTGTGGCAAGGCAGGGACAGTAACGGTAGCGCATTACGACCTCTGGCATAGGGGGACACCCAATCGCGCTTCCGCCGATCGGTACATGATCAAATTCCTGTTCACCCGGATGTCGCAACCTCATTCACCCAGCTGGGATTCCAACGGCGAACCATGGCCGCGCGAGGACTCGGTGTGGAGTGATCTGCATTCCACCATTTGGGACTGGCACCGGGGACAAGCGGGGAGCTCCCCACTCGACAACGGCGATGACCTTGTCCCCCTGCTCGAGCGGCTAGGCGAGGAGAACGAATCAAGCCGGCTCCGAGCAGCTTACCGGCTCGGTCGAATGGGAGAATCGGCAGTTGGGCCACTTGGCGACAAGCTGAAGTCAGCGGATGAAGAGATTCGCCACGCGGCCGGGTACGCTCTCAGCGCCATAGGTCCGGCGGCGACCGAAGCAGTGTCGTCTGTGGTGGAGAGTGCGAGCGAGATAGACCGCACCATCGCCGTCGAAGTGCTGGGCAACATTGGAGAAGCGGCGGCGGACGCAGTCCCGCTCCTGACCCGTATCCTGTCAAAGGGAACAACCTCAGAAAAAGGTCGCGCGGCGGACGCACTGGGCAAGATGAACGACAGTGCTCTGTCGGCGTTGCCTGCCCTTTTGAGCGCCTTGAACACAGACGAAGAGGAAGACGTAAGGGGGCCCGTCGCCCTTACGCTGGCGCGGTTGGCGCCCGACACGGCCGAGACGATCCACGCCCTGGAAAAATCGCTGGGCGACCCGAGCTGGTACGTTCGTGGAGGGGCGTTGGAAGCCCTGGAGCGGATCGGATCGGCGCAGTCGCGAAGCGTGCTCATGGAACATGTGCGCACCGCCCGCTGGTGCCCCGTCGCCGCCAGATCCTGATTTCGAACTACGACCCGCTCCATGGTGAGCAATCCGATCGCGCTTGGCCCTCCCAACCTGACCTCGATTCCACCCCCTGTAGGCTTCCGCCAGCACCGAATCGTTCTGGGACATACTGATGATGTGGCCATCTCCTACTGGGACAACGGCCGCGATGACGCTGACCTCTCGCTGCTGCTGATTCACGGCCTGTTCGACAGCAAGGCATCGTGGCGTCATCTCTGCGCTCGACTTCATCCACGCTTTCGGGTCGTCGTGCCGGACCTGGTTGGGTTCGGGGACAGCAGCAAACCCTCGCTGAAGGAATATCCCGAAGAGAACAGGTATTCCGTTTCGATGTTTGCCCGTCACCTGCGGCTCCTGATCGAAGAGCTGGGACTTCGCCGGCTGCTGCTGGCGGGCAACTCTCTCGGGGGCGCGGTCGTGCTGGAGTCGATCCGCGCTACGGATAAGCTGCTCGCGGATCTGCGCGGGATAGTGCTTATTGCAGCGGTGGGATACCCCCAACGAATGCCGGGGAATATTCGACAGCTAGGGTGGCGCGCCGGCGCGCTCTTACAGAAGCCCCCCCTTCCTTTCCTCTTGGACCAGGCGGGCATCACACGACACTTCGTCAATCGCACTTACCGTCGCACGTTTCACAATCCCGCGAGGAT
The DNA here is from genome assembly GCA_965217095.1 of Candidatus Latescibacterota bacterium. Lineage (GTDB taxonomy): Bacteria > Latescibacterota > UBA2968 > UBA8231 > UBA8231 > CAYNZV01. Next base: position 6,614,922 of record OZ244235.1, on the reverse strand, counting down.
CCCGCTGGACTCGGTGGCGGAAACCGCGCGCATTCTCAGAACGCCGAATGCGCTCTACGCCTGCCACGCGGCGGCCCGCGCGATTTCGTTCCACGACTGGGAACAGACGACGGCGCGCCTTAAGCAGATTCAGCTGCCGACCCTGGTCATTTGGGGCGAACGGGATCCCGTGGTGCCGCTAGCGAACGGAATTCGCTTTGTTCGAGACATTCCCCAGGCACAACTTCGCAGCGTTGGCTCGTGCGGCCACACACCCCAGCTCGAGGCGCCACGGCTGGTTGGTAGGTTGATCGGGAACTGGATTGAAGATGAACTGCGGGAATACTAGCGGCCAGATCATTCGCGCACCGATTCGTTGATCAGCTCGGCCATGTCGCGGGCCGTTTTCTCGAGGCTCTGCAGCGCGGAATGATCGGTATCCTCCTTGGTCGAACCGACGGACGTGTGCAGTACGACCTTGTTGTCCCCCAGTAGATCGATAACCTGGCAGTCCGCCTGAAGCACTTGACCGGCTTCGAGCGTCGATCTGATCAGAGCTACTTTTTCCAATCTTCCGAGATCGCCCAGCTTCAGATACTCCTTCGATTTTAGCACTACAGAGAGCGCGACGCCTCGGACTTCGAGTTTCTTGGTGAGATTGGTTCGCTGCACGACGTTGAGACCCATGCCGGAAAGCTCGTCCGCGAGGGTGTCGGGGAGAAAGAGATCGTCTGGCTTTTCCATTCGTTCGGGGAGTACAGCGATGGTATCGTTGGCGGCGATAAAACCGGAGGCCGTTGTGTGGGTTTCGACCTGTGCGACCTCCGCGGTCTCCGGACTCGACTCGGTCATCGCCTGCAGCGGCAACGGTCGGTCGGCCGTTGCAAGGGTCGTCCCCTCATCGGCTGAGAAATCTGACTCCTGGTCTTCCTCCTCCTCGCCTTCCAGCTCAGCTTCTAGATCCCGCAACTCCTCATTCAGGTCTGCGATCTCACCGTTGATCTCGATTTTTCTCCTTTCGTGAAACGTACGCATGTCGTCCATCGCTTCACGCCGCTCGTGGACGATAGTGTAGTTGTGCTGCACCTCCTTCAGACGTCTCATGAGACCTTCCAGATTGCGCTCGATGCGACCTATGGAAACAGTGCATAGAACCTTGGTTCCGAATGCGGCGAATAGCAGCACTCCACTGAGGGGTCCGAAAACGATTGATTCCATGAAGTCTCCCAAATCGAACCTAACGGATAGATTGGGGTGATACAAGCTTGTGGATGGCTCCGCCTTGTCGCCTTACATTTTTTCGCACGGAACCGCCTCGCGCTGCGAAGATCTGAGAGGAATCGTGCCCGTATCGAAGAAGATACTCCTGATAGGTGGCGGCATCGTCGGGTTGGCGACCGCCTTCAAAATCCTCCGCTTGTCACCTGACAGCACCGTCTGCGTTCTCGAAAAGGAGGATGGCGTTGGGAGACATCAGAGCAGCCGCAACAGCGGTGTGTTGCACGCCGGGCTTTACTACAGACCTGGTTCCCTCAAGGCGCGGTTGGCAGTGGACGGCATCAAGCAGATGGTGGCGTTTTGTCGCCAGTTCGACATCGCTCACGATGTCTGCGGCAAACTGGTGGTCGCGCATGACCAGAGCGAAGTCGAATTATTGGAGGGGTTGCGACAGAAGGGTACCCAAAACGGTCTGCGCGATCTGGAGATTCTAACGCGCGAACAAATGCTGGAGCTTGAGCCGCACGTCGGCGGTCTGGCTGCCTTGCGCGTCCCCGAGGAAGGCATCGTCGATTACCCCAGGGTCTGTGCGATCCTGGTTCAGCAGATCGAACGTATGGGGGGCCGGGTCGCGACCGGGGCTCGTGTCGAGCGGTTGGTTGCGAGCAACGCCGGGTGGACGGCAGAGACCCCGGTTGGCGACTTTGACGGGAATCATCTCGTCAACTGCGCCGGGTTGCAGGCCGATCTCGTCAGCGAAATCGCCGGTGAGAAGCGCGCGCTTCGCATCATTCCGTTTCGCGGGGAATTCTACCAGTTGAAAGCTGACCGCGAGCACCTCGTGAGGAATCTCATCTATCCGGTACCGCGGCCCGGCTTTCCGTTTCTTGGAGTTCACTGCACCCGACTGATCAACGGCGGCATCGAAGTGGGACCGAACGCTGTGCTGGCGACGGCTCGGGAGGGATATCGAAAGACCGATCTGAACATATCTGAAGCTCTCGATGCGCTGGGTTATCCCGGACTCTGGCGGTTCATCTACCGCAACCGCAGACTGTGCGCATTCGAGCTTTCGCTGTCATTGAGCAAGAAGAGGTTCTGCGCTGCCTTGCGGCGTTTGATACCGGAGCTCGAGGTGAGCGATCTGGTCCCGGGGCACTGTGGGGTCAGGGCACAGGCGATGACCGCGGGCGGTGAGCTGGTTTACGACTTTACCATCGTTGAGCGGCCGCGAGCACTCCACCTACTCAACGCCCCGTCACCGGCCGCAACCGCATCGTTGGCCATCGGCGAGGAGATTGCGCGTCGCCTTCTCGTTTGAGAGGTCCGAGAAAGGCCCGATCCCGAATTAAGTGCCATGACCCACTTGCGGCGGATTCCCTCGACCGATGTCGCGCTCGCATCAGGGCGTCACCGAATACGATTCGATTTCCACTATGGTCGCGCTCACTAGGTCCCTGGCCGTGCCTCCCGACCGCACCTCTTCCAGCCGCGCCAGCAACTGTCGTAATTCTTGAAATTCTCCCTGATCCCGGTACAGCGCCGCCAGCCGTACCGAGATTCTACAGAGGTCGGCGATCTGACTGTGATCCAGGAAGCGCGCATCCCGCTGCACGACCTCTCGCCACACATCCGCCGCCTCATCCACGCGACCCATTTTCTGCAACACGACGCCCAGGTTGGAATGGACTCGCAGGTTGTCGGAGTCGAGGACTCGGGCGTTCGCGTAAGCCTCCAGCGCCGCGTTCAATCGACCGGCTGCGTAGTGGGCGTTTCCCAGGGTAAAATAGATCTGTCCGTTTGCGGCACCCGCCGCCACAGCCGCCTCGAGGAGGCGTGTCACCTTTTCGTATTCGCCGGCGCCGAATAATAGCTCGGCGAGCCCGTTGTACGCCCGATGGTTCTTGGGTGCCAGTTCGATCGCCATGCCGAAGGAGGCGACGGCCGCTTTGCGTTCTCCGGCCCGAAGCAACAGGTCTGCCTGCAACAGCAGGAGATCCGGCGTCGGCCCAATGGCAACAGCACGATTTGCCATACTCATCGCTTCCTCCGTCTTTTGGATGTCTTGGCAGGAGGTGCCGGCGTTCCTGAGGCTTCGCACCGCCCAGTAAAGGATCTCGCGGTCCTGAGGCCACAGGCGGGTGAATTTCGTGGCAACAGCTGCCGCCGCCTCGAAATTGCCCAGGGCGTAGGTCGACCCGACAATCCCCATGACCGTGATCCGTTTTTCGGGTTGGTATCTCAGCGAAATGCGAAATGCTTCGAGCGCACGGTCGTACCTCGCGGTCTGGTAATACCCCTTGCCCATGTTGTGGTATAATCCGGCCAATCGTTCCCGGGCATCCTCCCCCGATATTTCTAGCTCGATCATCGCGCTCTCGATTCGCCGTCGCCCGGCTTCGCGGAGAGCCGGCGTCTGGTCCATCGACTCGATGACACCCTGCAGTGCCCGCAGAACCGCACTCGCCGGCAACTCAGCGAGGCCGCGCTGAAGATGCTTCAAGTAACCTGATCCTTTGGCCATACTCAAGCTGACCAGGTACACGAAGACCCGCTCGCGAGGCACCAGGTCACTTTCCGTGCCGATGGCGGTTTCCAGTTGCGCCAGACCGCTCTCGATCTGATTGAGCACAATGTGGTGACGCCCCGCCAGGTAATGGGAGTAGGCCAGGGCGTTCCTCAACGCTACGGTCGAAGCCCCAAGTATCACGAGAATGGCGCACGATTGGAGAACCTCGCTGGCGCGCCGGCCTACCCGCCATGGCGCACGAATCGTGGCGGCGTGCAGACACCAGGCGAGGACCACACTGGTCCCAGCACTTGGTAGATAGAGATACCGCGATGCAACCTCGGCTGAGCTGGTCGAGAAGAGCAGAGTCGCCGCAACCGACCAGGAAGCCCACACACGGATTTCCGGGAACCGCCATGCGATACTCAGCAAAAGCCCGAGAACCAATAGTCCGAAGTAAGGTTCCCAGCCGTAGAACAGGTGCGTAGGCACCAGGAACCAATGCGCAGTGCTAACCAGGCGCCCCACGAGCAGGAGGAAGTAGCTCGTCACTTGAGCCAGGTTCAGGCCGTCTACGGCCTGGACCACTTGAGGCGCGTCATGGTAAAAATGAAGTAGCGCCCAAATGGAGCCGGCCAGAATAACCGCCAGCGGCAGGAGCGTCGTGACACTCTTTCGCGCTGTCTGGAATTGCTGGCAGGCGAGGAGGTAACATGCCGGCAATACCGCCGCAGCCGCGGCGTGTGAGAGGGTGCCAAAGAGAGCCGAACCATACGTCGCCGCCAACCACCAACGCGTGGTGCCTCGAAGATATTCCCGGTAACAAAGAAGAGTGGTCAGGGATCCGATGAGCGCGAGGGGGTAGGCCAGCGCCGACACCCAGTGAACGGCCCGGAAATGGCCGGCATGCAGCAGAAAGAAAATCCCCGCCACCAGGGCAACGCACAATTGCAGCCCGGAGCGCCAGGCGGCCACGGGCAACAACCCGCTGGCCAATAGATGCAACGCAATGGCGAGAAGGTGGAACGGGGCAATGTCATCGCCCCACAGCCTGAAGCCGAGATAGAAGAACAGCTGGGTTACTGGTCGCCCCGCAAGCTCCAGACCTGGAGAGAGAATACGCGAAAAGTCTCCAACCATCCTGGAACTGTTTTCGAGATATCCAGCATCGTCCGTGTCGATGGGCAGATCGGCCACCCCGCTTAGCGCCAACCAGGTCAAAACGACAACGACTGGAACGAAGAACATCAGGGTCTTCGGATGGATAGTGTCCGAGCCCATTCCCACCCGCTTCTCCGAACTCACCCTACCCACAGAGACGTCGGTATTCGCGGTGCACTTCGGCGTGGAGATCGGCGGTTGCTTCCGGGGTTTCGGCGTACCCTCCCGAGAGGAGCAGAACCATTGGAACCTCAGCGTCCAGACCGGCGCGCAACACCAAGCGCTCGCGCTCTCTGATGCCGTCGCGGCTCAAATCGAGACGCCCGTAGCGATCGCCGGACACCGGATCCACCCCCGCGAGGAAGAAGATGAGTTCCGGCGCTGCCGTGGCGATCACTTGCGGCAAGTGATCGCCCAGCTGCCGCAAATACGGCTCGTCGCCCGTGGCATCGGGCAATGCCACATCCAGCGTCGACTCCGCTTTAACGAACGGGTAATTGCGTGCTCCATGCATCGAAAACGTAAACGTGTGGGGATCGTCGCGAAAGATGGCGGCGGTGCCATTTCCTTGATGAACATCGAGATCGATTACCAACGCCCGCACGATCCGCCCCTCGCGGCGCAAGACTCGAATGGCGACGGCCACGTCGTTGAGCACGCAGAACCCTTCTCCGTGTCCGGCGAACGCATGGTGGGTCCCCCCGGCGAGATTGGCGGCCACACCGTCCTCCAAGGCCATAAGGGAGGCGTTGACTGTACCTTGGACAGCGAGCCGAGAACGCCGCACCAGAGCGGACGACCACGGCAGCCCCATCTTGCGTTCGGCCTTGCGATCGAGGCTTCCGCTGCGCAAACGGTCCAGATATTCGGCCGTGTGCACCAATGCCAGATCGTGCCAGGATGCCTCGGATACCGCGGTCGAATCCGCGCTACTGATCAATCCCTGCGCGGTTAGGATCTCGAATAGGACTGGAAACTTCCGCATCGGAAACGGGTGACCGTCGGGGAGTTCCACGTAATATCCTTCGCAATAGCTCACTCGCACTCAGCGCCCTCGCTCACCTAATACGGACCGCAGGGCCGAATCCAAATGTGTGTGGACGAAGGCAAATCCTGTCTCTGACAAACGTTGAGGCACCGCGCGGGTGCTGGACAGGAGGAGCTCGTTCGCCATCGCCCCCAGAACCAGGCGCAACGCCCATGCAGGAGCCGGGAGAATGGTCGGTCGTCGTAAGGTCGTGCCCAAACAGCGGGTAAACTCCGCATTGGTGACCGCGTGAGGAGCAACGAGATTCACTGGACCCTGCAGACGTTCATCCTCGATGATGTGGCGTATGGCAGTCACCGCATCAGACAGCTCAATCCAGCTCACGTACTGAGAGCCGCTGCCAAGACGCCCGCCGAACCCCAGCCTAAAAGCGGGAAGCATGCGTGACAAAGCGCCCCCAGCGGGACCGAGCACCATTCCGAATCGAAGAATCGCGACTCGCATACCGTGCGCAGCGGCCGCGTTCGCGGCGCCTTCCCACTCTTCGCTGAGCGCCGCAAGAAAGTCGTCTCCTGCCGGACTTTCTTCGGTCACGATCTGATCGCCGCAGTCGCCGTAGAAACCGACCGCCGAGGCATTGACCAAAACCGCCGGTGGATGCGACATCTCGCGAAAAGCGTTGCATAAGGTTGCCGTGCTCAGCACCCTGCTTTGCCGCAGAGAGCCGCGCCGCTTTGCGGTCCAGCGACCCGAAGCTACGTTTTCGCCTGCCAGGTTTACCACCGCATCGAACTCGAATGCGTCCAGAGGGGGCAAGACGCCCGCCGCGGGATCCCAACGAATAGAAGCGCTTTCAACAGTTGCGCGACGTACGAGGGTCATGACCTCGTGGCCGGCGCGCGTCAACGAAACCGTCAAGGCGGTTCCGACGAACCCGCTGGAACCGGCAACCAGTATCTTCATTCCCCTGCGCCTGACTCGACGGCGGGAAGCACCTCGCGCAAGATCTCGGCGAACTTGCGGCGCTCCTCCGCCGTGCCCACGGTAACGCGAATGCACCGGTCGAGCGGGGCTACCCCGGGCATGCGCACGAACACCGCTTCCTGCAACAGAGCTGCCTGAAGTCGCCTTGCCCGGGCGCTACTGCCGATGTCCAGCGCCACGAAGTTCGTCCCCGACGGAAGCGCCGGCAGCCCCAGCTCCACACCCAAAGCGCGGTACTCATCCCTGCCGCGGCGAACCTCTTGAACCACCGACTCCACGAAACCCTGGTCCCCCAACGACGCCAGGGCTCCTTCCTGGGCGATCCGGTTCACGCCGAACTGGTTGCGGACCTTGTTGAGTGCAGACACCACGTCTTCGTGGGCGATGGCGTAACCTATGCGCGCTCCGGCCATGCCGTGGGCCTTGGAGAAGGTGCGCATGCGCAGTATCCGCGGATCGTCAGGTTCCAGCTCCGACTGGGATTCGCGCGGGGCGAACTCGCAATACGCCTCGTCGACAATCATCACGCAATCGGGGGGGAGGCGAGCGATTGCCCGTTTGATTTCGCCTGCCTCGCTCCAGGTCCCCATTGGGTTGTCGGGATTGGCGATATAGACCATGCGGGCCGCGGCCGAACATGCCGCATCGAGCAGTGCTTCCGGATCTTCGCGGTCTTCCTTGTAAGGGACGGCAATCAGCCGGCCTCCGAAACCGCCTACGTGATAGCTGAAGGTGGGGTACGCACCGTTGGAAGTAACCACCGGCTCCCCGGGCGATACGAACAGGCGCACGGCGAGGCCAAGAAGCTCGTCGATTCCCGCCCCGACCGATATCTGGGAGGGATCTACCCCATGGTGCCGGGCAAGCTCGGTCTGCAACTCGAAACACTCCGGGTCGCAGTACCAGGCTGAGGTTTTCACGGCGCGAGACATCGCCGCTGCCGCCCGGGGTGAAAGGCCGAAGGCGCTTTCGTTGGCTCCCAGACGAATCCTGAACCTGCGACCCATCAGGCGCTCTAGAGCCTCCGGTCCGACAAACGGCACTGTGGCGGGTAACGCCGCTATCAGTTCAGTGAATGGCAGATCCCTTGGCACCTGTCCTCTCCTGTTTGAATCCAGAGCCTCAACCTTCTATCCTAAGGAAAAACCAATGACGTCGACACCGCGATCGTGCTACTGTCTTTCCATGCTCACCGAACTCACCGAGCTTCGCTGGGTCACCTCCAACCCTCTCTGCAGCTGCCCCCCAAGTCATAACCGCGGGATTTCCTGAACCTTGGCGGGAAATGAAGCGGATCAGGAGCGTCAGGTTTATGGGATTCGAGTCCTAAAACCAGGCCATCCAACCCTGCGCAAACTCAAGTCCGCCAATACTCCCACGGCTCAGGGATTCAAGTACTGGAGCGCGACCTGGCTGCTCCTGCACCACCTGAAGGCAGCGAATATGTCTCCCGGAGCTCAAGTGGTGGACGTCGGTTGCGGGTGGGGGTTCGCCGGCATCTACTGTGCCGTCCACCACACCGCCCAGGTGACTGCCGTCGATATTGACTCGCGAGTTTTCCCATACCTCGAGCTCCATGCCCAACTCAACGGCGTCGCTATCGCGACCGTCGAGGCTGCGTTCCAGGAGATCGGTGAAGAGTTACTACTAGGCAAACAGTGGATGATTGGCGCGGATATCTGTTTCAAGGAAGAGATGATTGACCCGCTGCTGGCACTCATCGAAATGGCCATAGCTGCCGGGGTGGGCGAAATCGCTATTACCGATCCGGGCAGACCGGCTTTTGAGCGCTTGGCCGCCAGATGCAGGGATCTGTTGGGGGCTCGTTTCGAAGATCTGGCGAGCACCGAGCCCCTAGTAGACTGGGGCGGCACCCCCCTACCCCTTCGCGGCCGGCTGCTGGCTATCTCGGCAGAACCAACAAAAAAGCGCGACGCAAAATAGGTGCGTCGCGCTAGATAGATTCTGTCGGTCCCCGCGGGGTTGACTACTCGGTCATGGGAACCACGTCTTGGGCTTGCGGGCCTTTTTGGCCTTGAGCCACCTCAAATTCCACCTGCTGACCTTCGTCCAGGGTTCGATACCCTTCACCGCGGATGCAGCTGTAATGCACAAACACATCCTCGGCGCCCTCGCGGGCGATGAACCCGAATCCCTTTGAATTGTCAAACCACTTTACGGTGCCGGTCTCGCGCTCAGCCATGACCGTTGACCCCCTTTCTGTGCGGGATATAGGTGCTACAGAAGTTCATTACCGCTACAGGTAGGGGACTACTTGAAGCTTGTAGAACAACTGCCCACAACACCCATTCTGACCCATGAAATATAGCTCACAAATTCAAAAAAGCCAGCAATTCGTGCACCTCGAAAGCGCCCAATTTGGTTGTTCCCAACGATGTCTTCTTACGCCTCAGACTTAGGACGTAAGTAGTTGTTTATAAATATTTTATAATTTTTATTGCCCGGCCGTTATGCGAATCTGCATCTGTGTTTTTGGAAAAACTTTGCCTGTTTTCGTGAGCCTGCGACCAGCAACAATCGGGGTGTTGGCGAATTGCCTGCGGGTCGATTGTGGGGTTTCTTTTACCCAGATTTCCGACCGATCGGAGATGCGGCAACTTAACGAGGAGGAGCATTGAATGGGCACCAAATGGGACCTGGAGAACCTCAACGGGTCGTTTCAGGAGCAGGGATTTGTGGTGTTGAGGCAGTTTTTCGACGCCGCCAAAGTGATCGAAATCAACCAGCGTGTCGAGCACTACGTCGACACCATTCTACCTGAGCTGCCGAAGGAGGCGGCCTTCTACGAGGATCTGGGCGATGCCTCGACCCTGATGAGACTGCAGGGCATGGAAGACCACGACCCCTACTTCGGAGAGTTGTACGAGAATCCAGATCTCCTGGCCCTTGCCGGAACATTCATGCGGGGCGAGGTCAAACCGCAAACGGCCCAGTGGTTCACCAAACCCGCTCGCGTGGGCAGCGAAACGCCACCGCATCAGGACGGCTTCTACTTCAAGCTGGTTCCGAATGAGGCGGTGACCTTTTGGCTCGCACTCGATCGCGTCGAAGAGGAAAACGGTTGCATCCGCTTCCTGCCCGGTTCCAACCGGCGTGGAATGCGTCCTCACCGGCTCTCTAACGTGATCGGGTTTTCTCAGGGCCTGACTGACTATGGAACCGCCGACCTCGAGGACGAGGTTCCGGTCATGCTTGAACCGGGCGACCTGACTGCCCACCACTGCATGACCGTACATCGAGCCGACGCCAACAAGTCCGAGCGCTCGCGTCGAGCTCTCGGATTCGTTTTCTACGCTGCACGGGCTAGGAAGAATCTTGAACAGGCCGAACAGCAGCAAAAGCGGGTCATGGAGGCCTGGAAGAGAGAGGGGAAGATATAGAGCGCCCGGCTTGCTTTGGCTTCGTCCTATCCGGAGTGGACTGGCTTGGCTACCCCGCCAAACCGGTGGCCGTAAGAAAGCTCTTCAGCTCTTTCTCGTAAGGCACTCTAGAGTGGTCGAACCAGTCGCCATGCCCGCCCGACACTTGTAGGAAAAACCGCGGTCCTTTCGCCGTTTCGAAGAGACGGCGGCCATGGGCGAACGGTATCAGGTCATCCTCAGGCCCGTGGACGACAAGCGTCGGACATAGGGCGCCTTCCAAACTCTCGATGGTGCTGTAGCAGAAACGAGCGAGCTTCCGCGCCGGGAACATGGGGTAGAGATCTGCCGCCAGATCGGGAATGGATGTGAAGGTTGCTTCGAGGATCAGCCCCCGTGGATCGAACTGGGACGCGATGTGTGCCGCCATCGGCCCACCCAAAGACAACCCGCAAACCAGAATCCTGTCGGCAGGAACATCGGCTTCGGCGATCAGGTGATGCCAGGCGGCCTCGGCATCCAGGTAGGTTCCTGCTTCCGACGGACTGCCTCCGCTGCGCCCGAATCCACGATAGTCGAAGACGAAGACGTTTAAGCCGAGCCTGTTGAAAGACTCGATTCGGGCGATCAGGTGGGAGACGTTGCCGGCGTTACCGTGGCAAAAAAGCACGGTTGCGGCCGGGTTTTCATGGGGGATCCACCAGCCATGGAGGTCGGCGCCGTCAGCGGCCGAAAACTCGATGTCCTCAAAAGCCAGCCCGATGCTCCCGGGCGTGCGGCCTAGCGGACGGTCCGGGGCGTACACCATGTGTCCTTGGAAGACGAAGAGCGCGGCACCGAAAATTGTATAGGCTGCGGCGGCCAACAGTACCAGGTAGGCGAAGAACTTCATGGGACGGAATCTCTGTAATTGAGTGCGTTCAAAGGGCCGGACAAGCGAAACTCGAGACGCAATGCCTGATGGCGTTCGAATATAGAGACTAGCTGCTGCGGCCGCTTCGTGGGGTTTATTTTCGGTCGGCCCCTTGTCGCGCAAATTCGATACGAACCTTGCGCATGGCCATCGACCGGGTCACTGCCCGCCAACCGAACCGAACCTCGCCCAGGCCGTTCCCCTGACCGCTAGCATTTGCGCGGCTAAGATCACGTCCCTCGTTGAGCTAGAAACCGCTTCTCCAGCTCATCGGCGCCACGGATCGCTTGTTTGAACCAGGTCAGTCTCAGTTCCTGCTGCTCCGCCTCCGAAAGCTGCCATTCGACTCCGCTTTCGCGCAGCTGCTGCGTCAAACGGCTGAGGATGAGCGCGGCGCAGACCGAGATATTGAAGCTTTCCGTGAAACCGAACATGGGGACGTGGACAGAACCATCGACCGCCTCCGTGGCGGTCGCCGTGAGTCCCATTTCCTCGGTGCCGAACAGAACCGCCGTCTTGATCGAGACATCCACGTCGGCGATGGTGGCAGCCTGGGCGTGGGGCGACGCCGCCAACAGGCGATACCCGCGCGCTCGCAGCTCCCCGACACAACGCTCAGTATTGTCCTCTTCGGCCTGATTGTACTTGTGAAGGGTGAGCCATTTGGAGGCCCCCATATCGACATCGGGGTTCAACCGATAGACGTTGCGGTTCTCGATGATGTGAACGTCTTGGAGACCTAAACAGTCGCAGGACCTGAGCACGGCACTGGCGTTGTGGGGTTGGTAGATGTCCTCCAGGACGATCGTCAGATGGCGCGTCCGCTGCCCCAGGACCTGGTCGATGCGGGTGCGTCTCTTCGCTGTGACGAACTGGGCGAAATATTTTACCAGCGCCGAAGGTGAGGTTTCGGTGCTTCTCATTCATAACCGCCGGGATGAAGGCTTGCCAAAAGCTGATTGAGGACCAAACAAGGACGGCATTTGAGGGGCGTCAAGCCGATTGACAAACCGCATAGAGCTAGCGATAATTGGGCCTGCTCAAATCCCCCCGCGAGCTATCCTCCTCCCCGCCCGAATTCTTGTACAAATGGTTGCAGCCGGCCAAAAAGCCCTGAGCGCCATGCTGCCGCGTGATATTCACACGGCCATATGGCGACGACTCGCAAATCGCTTGCAGCACGGCGAGGTGCTCATCACGACGGGCGACTACATGCGCGTTCTAGAATCGGAGTACGCGGCGCTTACTGGTGCGCCGGCGACACCGAATGTAGTTGGCGTCCTGCGGCAGGCGATCGAAACCTACAACGACCGACATCCCGAAGCGTACGTCGCCCGCGGCGTGGTCAACTGCGTCAGCAAGGCATTTCGCACCGGCGCCCGCCGCCTGGAATGGGACGCGATCAAGATACGCTTGGCCGGCCCCCCCAGCATCGTCCGTTTTACACGGCGGGAACGGGTCAGGTCCTTTTTGGAAGACGTTTGCGTCCCGACGGACCGCATCGATCCTCGAGAATGTATTCGCACCGCGTTGACGGAAACCTCTCCGCGATCGATCCCCCTCACACGCGACAAATCGTCCCCGGTCATTCTGAGCGACGACGTGAGGCTGGCCCTGCGGGCCGGCTTGCTGGAGCAGGGCCAGATCAACGGCCGCCTGAACACCCAGCGGCGGCGGCGCGCCGTGCTGCGCGATGCGGAAGAGCGGAAGGTGCCGAGTCGAATCGAGGTCTTGGTCGAACTTGGCCGCCTGTCCGCCGAGGATGGCCGAACCATTCAGGAATTGCAACAGCTGGATCGGGACGTGGCACCAGATGAGGCAGACGCTACCGCGACCGGCGCATTGGAGCTTCTGGCCCCGGCCGAACGGAAGCTACTCAACGCGAAGATAAGGGAAGCCATAGAATACGATGTGGGATATCTGGACATCTTCACATCGTTGCAGCGCATCGGTACCGAGTTCGACGAAGCGCTCGCCTTTCTCGTCGGTCGGGAAACAGACGGTTCGTGTGAGGAGATAGCCACTGAACTTGCGGGGAGAGGCAAGATCATCGACCAGTTAAACATGCTTGCGGATCGCGTCGACGACGAGGTCGGCATGCTGGCGGTAGGGCTGCCTCCGTACGACAACCCCGAACTGAACATGGATGCCGGTACGGGGCAAGACGACGCCGTATCCTTCGTCAAGAGTTTCAGGGAATCCGGCCTCGACGATATCTCCGACCAGTTGTGCTCGCCTGGCCATGAAGGCGTGCGTCCTGTGGCCGCGATGAACCGGCTCGTGTCTGTCCTCCGCCGGCTTACGAAGCCGACGCCGCTTCGTCTCGAAGTTCGGGCGCTGAAGGTGCGGCAGAAGGTGGAAGACCTCTTCCGCTCGGGGGACGAGCCCAAGGTACTGCGCCAGGAGGCTCAGAGCATCTTTTCCATGCGTCTGCGGAGGATGTTCCCGGACCTTGCGGCGGAGGAACAGAGCGCCATTGAATCTCGCGCAATGGAGCTGATCGACGGCGTCGAAGCAGCCATTGCCGAAGAGCGCCGGATGCGAAGGAGCCCTGCTCCCGAGACCGCGGTCAGCTCGCCAGATAACGAGATCGAAGCGCCGACCGCCGTCGAAGGTTCACTCACGCCTGAGGAGATGCAGCAGGGTGCACTGATCGGTAGGGTTGAGACTCGCATCGCTGGCGATATTCGCGCCATACCTCAGGTGATCATGGTCGACCCCGACCACCCGGACCACTTTGTGGTCGCCCGGCGAGATGAAAACGGCAAGCTGGTCCCGGCGCTCCGACACGGATCGCGCAACAGGGTCCGGAAAGCTCGCTACGGCTCCTGGCGCATCGTTTCCTGAGCCTCCTCCCTCGGCCCGAAATCCCTTCGCCACGAACCTACCGCACCACTGATGTGCACCCTCGAGTTGCTGCTTAGGCACTCCCTGTCTAACACAGAGACCTTAACCTCCTGTTTTATCAAGACTAACCTGTCTTGCGTGGCCGAACTTTCGCTTCGATAGGAACTCAACCCAAGCTCTGTTTCTGTCGATATATCCATGTATATTCTATATATTACGTGATTCTCGTCACAGTGAAGGAATCCGGAGTCCTTATCGTTTAAGGCGAAAATGGGCAAAATTCTCAACCTATTCGGCCTTACGACGCGCGAAGAGTTGCAAGCAGCGATCAAGCGGAAGAACCGCTGGCATCGGCTTGTTAGGGACGTTGGGGGTATCCATTTAACCGGAGTGCGTCGCGACCCCCATCAGTGTTCGGCCGCCGACCGCCACGGCCGGTTTGCCCCTGGGCGTTCCAGGCTCGTGGGATGCCCTCGCCGTTTGGGCGGCTCGGGGGGCAGCTTCCTCGGCCGTCGGCTGGCAATGAGATCCTGGAAACGCATCGGCTCGTGGGCCACGGCCAGCTCGAGCACGCGATAAAACACCATGCCGCGGCTGCGGGAGCGGCGGCGATTGAAGCGGAACACGAACTCGTTGAGGTAGTGGCTCATGTGGGTACTGTCGGCGGCCCCTTGATGCGTTCCCAGCAGCCACCGCTTGGCCAGTGAGACAACGCGGTGCACGGCGGGCAACAGCTTGTTGGGATCATCGCCCCGAGCGCGGGCCGCGCCCTGGCTGCGCCGATCGTGCTCGTAGCCGAGCTGAGCCAGTCCCTGATAAGCGGGCCACCCGTCGGTGATGATCGTCGAGCCCGGCTCGACGTGATCCATCACGAACGCGTGCAAGGTCTCGGCAGAGGCATCGGCCAGTGGCGACATGCGGCACCGCCCCAATCCTCTCGGCTCATGAACCTCAACTGCGATACCGGTCAGCACCTTCTTGCCCCTAGCGCGGCCACCGGCCAGCCCAGGCTCGGCGCCGCCGATGTAGGTCTCGTCCACCTGTACCGTCCCGCTCAGCAGATCCCGACCGGGACGTACCAACACCGACCGCAGGCGGTGCAGCATGGCCCAGGCAGTCTGGTAGGAGCTGATCTCCAGTACTCGCTTCAAGCTCAACGCCGAGATCCCGTCTTTACCGGTGGCGAACAGCCAGCAGGCGGTGTACCATATCGTCAAGGGTGTCCGCGTCCGATCGAAGATCGTACCGGCCGTCACCGAACTGCGTGTCGAACACGCCGGACACATGAAGCGGCCATCGCCCAAGCGCCAACCGCCTTCGTGGCCGCAACTCGGACAGACGAAGCCGTCGGGCCACCGCAGCCATTCGAGGTAGTCCAGGCAGTCCGCATCGGTTCGAAACCAGGCTTGAAACTCGCCTACCGAGCCCGGGTAGTGCTTGCCAGCGCGAGGATACGCCATGCACTGAACATATGGTAACTCCGGTTAAATGGATACCCCCATAGGGACGTTTTTGCGCGGTATTACGTGAAGTTCCGGGAAAGCGATCTCGGCCACATGCCGGAGCTCCCCTCTAAGTACTCGCCCCAGTGGGAGGAGGAGATCAAGCAGGAAATCAGCGAGTTCCACGGCCTCGACCTGGAATCGGTGGGCGAAGTCCTGGAAGCGTGCGGTTTCGGCACGGAACGCTGGGAGAGGCTCAAAGATGCCGGCGTTGCCGGTCTCGACGCGCTCATCGATCAGCATATCTCCGACCTAGGCACCGTCTCCAACGAACGCATGGAGGAACAGCTCAGTGAAGAGTTGCTGTTGCTTCTCCAACGCCGGCCCCACCTGTTGCGGCAATTTGCGGAACGCTTTGACGAAAAATCCGGGAGTTATAATCCCACCGACGAGGAGATGCAGGAGAGTCAGGCGTACCTGGATCTCGAGCAAAAAATCAACGACGCGCAGACGGAGCTGCGAAAATTCCGCAGCGGTGGACGCCGCGCCGTAGACCAGCTCAAGGTGTACGAAAAACAGATCGAAGCGCTCAAGAGCGACCTGTTTCAGCGCCGCAAGGAGACTGGAGACGCGGACGCCGGCGTCGGCGGATTCCCTTCCCTCTCCGACCTGGGAGCGAGCACCGAAGAGGATCTCAGTGGATTGTTTGTGGGAGGTAGCGGGGCGGAAGCCGGGCACGAGGAGATGCAGGTCGGCTCCAATGGAAAAACCGAGGGACAGGACGAGCTTCAACAGCTGCACAATGAACTCAAGATGCGGGAGCACACCATCGCTGACCTGCAGGAAAAGCTGGAAAAACTCGAGTTTCAAATGCAGTCGTCGCAGATACTGGCCGGTGTCGATTTTACAGATTCCACAGGGGATGGCGCAGGCGCGACTGCCGAGGACCGTCCGGAGGAGAATGGCGCAGACCTCCAGGTAGAGCTCAAGAAACGCGAGCATACCATCGCCGAGCTTGAGGAGAAGGTCCAGCAGCTGGAGTTCCAGCTGCAATCTTCAAGCCTGCTCGGCACCGACGAGGCCGAGGCCGATGTTTCCGATGGGCTCGATGACATCGAGGTCAAGGAGACCGCGATTCCGGAGGTGGAGTCAGAAAAGACGGTCGAAGAAGCTCCGGCCATGAGCAACATCCAGTACCTGAACGAGCTGAGATCCAAGGACCATGCCATTTCCGGCCTCGAAGACAAGGTGGCCAAGCTGGAGTACCAGTTACAGACCTCCCAGATGATCAGCGCCGATGACGTCGAGGTGGCCGATGATCTCGATGGACAGGCGGAGCAGATCGTGCAACTGAAGAAAACCGTGCACGCGCGCGAGCACGCCATCGAAAACCTCAGAGAGGAGTTGGGTCAGCAAGCGGAGCTAAGCAACGAGGTAAAAGAGCTGAGGACAGAGCTCAAGGTCAAAGACCATTCGATTCAGGATCTCAAGGATCAGCTGGAGAAATTCGAAAACCAGCTCGGTGGGGCGCGGGAGAAGCTGCTGGCCGAAGGAGATGTGCAGTTTAAACCCTCCAGCGAGCTGGATGGAATGGACGCTAACCAGCTTTTGGATTACGCCCAGGATATCGCCGAGGATCTGGATGTGCGCAAACAATCCCTGGAAGAGGGCATTCAAGGTATCGATTCGGTCAAGAGCAGCTACGAGGAAAGCAAGCAGGTGTTCGAGGCTCAGCAGCAGGAGATGGAGCAGCAATTAGAGGAGATGCGGACCGAGCTCGAGAACTATGCCCAGAACCAAGTCAAGGAGAGCGACGAGGATTCGGACAGCTCAGTCGAGGCGGGAGGTGAGCCGAAGGAGGGCGACGAAGAATCCGAGAATGTCATTCAGACCCAGCGCGATCAGTTGCAGCTCCTGGCCGGTCGCATGAAGGATATGATCGCCAGCAACAAGAGCCTGCAGCACGCCAACCAGAATATGTACACCGAGTTGGAGGCGGCCATGCACAAGCTCATGCCGCTACGGCGACAGATCGAAGATCTGCAGAAGAATAGGGAAGCCCTAGAGCAGTACATCCGGGAAAAACACGACCGCACCTTTACCCTCAAGAAACTGCAGCGCGGCGAGTCCTAACGGCGAGTGAACGCAGCAGCTGGGGCGGAATGTATTGGCCAGCGCGTTGCGAGTTAACGCTGTTGGACAGACTAAGCCGCGACCCAATGGCGCAACAGCGGTTTCACCTTCTCCGGGAGTTGGTCGAACACCGAGCGCGGCAAGAGCCCTATCGCCGGCCAGTCCAACCCACGCTCCTCCACCATGCGCGAGCGCTCGTCGGAACCTTCCCGCCATAACTCCAGATTCAACCACCAGGGCACGTACATCACCCGTATCATGGACCGCAGTGCTTTAGAGTGATTGACCGGCCGGGCGTGCCAGACGCGGCTATCCAGCATTAACACGCTCCCGGGGCGTCCAGTAATCTGTACTTCGCCGGGGAACGGCTGCCAACAGTCGATACCGATGTCGCCGGTCGGATTGCGCGGCTGTTTGTGCGTCCCGGGCAGGACGAGGGTTCCTCCCGTTTCGGGGGTGAACGGCGTCAACATCCAGATCGTCGTGATCATCACACATATGTCGGGGTACGGCGCCAGAAATCGGCCGGGGATGGACTCGTCCTGAGAAAACGGCCAATCAGCATGCCAACGCCCGCGGTCGGCGAAGATGTCGCTGTTGTAAAGGGTCTCCATAATACGCAGATCGGCGCCGAGGAACGCTTCACAGACCTCCATCACGCGAGGGTCCGCCAGGTATGGAGCAAAGGTTTGATCGAAATTCAGAATAGCCCGCGTTTTCTTTCCCGGCTGCGATTCATCGGTGCCGAACGAATCCAGTGGCGTAGGCGCATCCTCGATCCTTTGATACAGGGACTGAGCTTCATCCTCTGGAATCACATCCTCCAAGAGGCACCAACCGCCTACCTGCAACTCTTCTACCTTCGATGCCATTCCGTTTCCTCCTCGGCACAAGCTATTTAGAGAGGGGTACCCGTGCAATCGGCCGACTCGGGTTGGCATGCGACGCTCGGCTGTTACCTGAAGTGGCGCCGGAACCGACGAATGCGAAAAGATACAACGGTCCCCTCCAGCTCTAGATCAACGGTTGCCCCGGCTGTGAGCCGCCGGGGAGGATCCGCGATCTGGATGAGGCCTGAGCGCACGCCACCCGAGGGGATCATCTGCGTTGGGCTAGAAGAGCCCGAGCGGACCCCTAAGCGGAACTCCATCGACGCTGCGGAGCGGTTCTTCATGTAGTAATAGATTTCGAAGGGCGACTCCCGAGCCACGACACACCACGCGATCCAGTCGTTCAGGGCGACGGCGGCCACGTATCGACGGCGCCAGTCGACTCTCACTTCCATCTTCTCCCGGCCTCGCTTCCAGGCGTAGGCGAACATTTCGGTGCGGCAACTGATTGAATTGTCGTCATCCCCTACGACCGCGCTCAAACCGTCGAATATGTCTCCCTGCGAGAGATAGTCGCTGGCGCCGTCGTGCTGACAAATCGAGGGGAGGAAACTCTCGAGGCGGTCCCCGAGCGGGGCGGCGCGGCGAAAACCCAATCGCTGCAGATTCATAATATCCACCGTGGTCCCGGACGATGGTGTGGCCTCCAAAACTTCGAAGTCGGATTTGCAGCACGCTCGCAGAGAGGACTGGATCACTTGCCAAATCGGCGATGGTGGAAACGATCCTCTTTGGTCAACGGCTCTCAACACGCCCGTCCGACCGTCTCCGGCTTCGTCTACAACCCATGCCATGGCGCGCAGGTCGTCGTCTTGCCAACCAGCCCAGGCGCAGAGCGAGTGAAATCGAAGATTCGACTCTGCCAGCCGCGAATCGTTGTCTTGCTCTCCGAAGATCCAGTCGGATGGGCGCAGCCGGTGAAGGAACTGCTTCACGGCGGGTGTATCCTCATTCGTAAGCGGTCGTAGTCGTGTCACCAATCGTGCTTTGTCCCAGGGTGTGCGCCTGGACAAGCAATCGCCATACCCGCCCGCAGCTCAGAGAGCCGTCGGTTCCATAGGAGGCCGTCGGCGACCAGGGACGCCACCAATGTCACCGATTCGACTCGCAGCTTCCGAATCATGAATTTAACTTGCCCCTCTAATTCTTCGGCGTTACTATTCCCTCGTTGTTGACCTCCTCGCATTCCGTGAGCGGAAACCAATGAGCAAAAATTCTAGTGACGTAGATCTGGTCATTCCGATGATCCCAGAAATGGAATTGACGGCTTCCACTACAGCGGAAGCGGTCGGAAATTTCATGCGCCTGAACGCCGACCAGATTGATGAAATCAAAATCGCCCTGATCGAAGCGTGTATAAACTCCTTCGAACACAGCCAGAGCAAGAATCGGCGGGTCAATATCAACTTCGAGATCAGCTCCGAGCAGCTCACGATACAGATCTCCGATGAAGGGCAGGGATTCGATCTCGATCAGGTTCGCACTGAGATCAAGGATCGTCGCGATAAGAACGAGAAACGGGGTTGGGGTCTGAAGATCATGCAAGAGTTAATGGATGAGGTGCGGGTCGAATCGGGCGACAAAGGTACCACGATCACCATGGTGAAGTACCGGTAGCACTTTACAGCTGGCGTTTTACCCGCATCGCGACGCCACGAACGTCTAATTTCGAGGATTGGAAGTCAGAATCAGGAGCCCAAAACAATGGCAGAAAACACCGATGTGAGAGGCCGCAACGAGGGTGGGTTGGGCGTCGTCGATATCGTCGGATACATCAACAATGTCGGCGGAGAAAAGGTCGTCCAAGTCTGCGATGAGCTCGCTACTCAGGGGGTTTCAAGCTTTATCCTCAATCTCGATGGCTGTACTATCGTCAACAGCATTGGGGTTTCCTTCCTGATCGAACTTGTGGAGAAGGTGAAAGATGACAGTGGGCGGCTGGCGTTTTGTTGCGCTTCGCCCACGATCGCCAAGACGTTTAGGATAATGGGACTCCTGCAAAACTCCACGGTGCACGATACCGAAGCGGAGGCATTCGCATCGCTCCAGGGGTGACATGGCATCTACCTCGAGCAAATCGCTGGTTCAGGTTCTCAAGAAAATACCCCTATTCAACGGCCTGTCCCCTTCTCAGCTGCAAAAGATTCTGACATTCTTCACCCCGCGTAGCTATACGCCGGAAGAAGTCCTGTGTGAGGTCGGCTCGCAAAGCGAAGAGATGTTCGTTCTCTTGAGCGGCGCTCTGTCTATCATCACCCGCGAGGGTTTACAGGTAGCTACGTTAAAACCGGTGACGACCGTAGGTGAAGTGGGCGTGATCACCCGGCAACCTCGTTCAGCCACGGTGGGCGTGATCGCAAAGTGCAATACCCTCATCCTCAAGCGAGGTCAGTTCGAGCATCTTCTGCGGGACAACCAGGACATTCAAGTCGTCGTCTATCGCAACATTATCGATATACTTGGGCAGCGTCTGGTAAACGACAATATTCGCATGCGCGACTATGTCCTTGAAAAAAACAAATTCGAGACACAGATGCGGGAGGAGCGGAGAAGGACCTCGGCTGCCATAGGTCTGTTGATGGAGCGGACGGCGACGGAGAAAGACCAGGTGGAAGCTCAGATCGCGACCATAACGGAAAAGGAGATTCCAACGATCCTCGTGGTGGACGACGAGGCCGACGTGCGCAGGGTGATCAAGCGGATCCTGGCCGATTTTTTCAGTGTCCTTGAGGCGGGGGATGGGGAAGAAGCACTAACCGTGATCTCCGAGCAGGAACCGGATCTGGTTATCACCGACATCAATATGCCGCAGATGGACGGTCTGGTTCTGCTCGAGTCCATACGCGATCGATTTCCGGATCTTCCCGTACTCGCCATATCGGGCTACCTCGACGAGGAAGAGATCGAGGGCAAGGGATTCAACGGTTTTCTGCACAAACCGCTGCAGATGGATGAGCTGAGGGGCCTGGTCGAGGCTAATCTCAACTGAGCCCACCGTGGGCTTTCGGGCGATTTTGGAGGATCGATGTCCCAACACGCAGACCGGCGCGCTTCCAATGAGGAGCTGACAGAGTTCAGGCGCCAGTTGAACGAGAAGGTCCAGCTGCTGGAATTCGGCCGCCAGATCGGCCAGATCGCCCTTGCCTCCGCCGACCTGGATGAGGTGTTGGACAGACTGGCACGGGAAGTCATCGAAACCGGGTTGTTCGACGTCCTGATGATCGCGCTGGTCGATGTCAAAGCCGATCGGGTGGTCCCGGTCAGGTCCTGGATGCGTGACGAGACCGAGGGCTCGGACCATACATCCGTCTCAGCATTAAGCGAATTGACCAGCCCGCCGCTCCTGGCCGATTTGGCGCGCGCGGGCGAGCTCCAGATCATCGAGAATTGGGATGGACCCCTGCACGGTGTGAAGCTTGGCCCCGATCCCGCCGAGGACGGTCAGGTGGCGTATTTCATTCCGGTGAAGCAGGGAGATCGCGTGCTGGCGCTGCTTGGCACCACCAGCAAGGCCACGGAAAAGGCCGCCGTATTGCTCCGTATTGAAGCAGTGCAACCGGTGCTATCCCACATTGCGGTGGCCCTGGAGCACGCTCGTCTCTACGGGGAGGTGCAGGCGCACACCACCGAGCTAGAGGTCGTCAATTGGCAGCTGCAAAGCGAAATCCTTGAGCGTCAGCGGTCGGAAGAGCTCATTCAGGCAGCACTTGCGGAGAAAGAGGTCCTGCTCAAGGAAGTTCACCACAGGGTGAAAAATAACCTGCAGGTTATTTGCAGCATGCTCGACCTCCAAACCGAGTACGTGAGGGAGCGACAGCCTCACGAGATCCTGCGGGACACCAAGAATCGGATTGGCGCCATGGGTTTGATTCACGAGAATCTCTACGGCACCCCCGATCTCGAGTTAATCAACTGCGAGGAGTACATCCGCAGCCTGGTGATGAACCTCTTCGTCTCCCACGGCGCCACGCCGGGTTCGGTGGTGGCTCGATACGACATCGACATCGAGAGACTCGACGTCGACACCGCGGTTCCCTGCGGGCTCATCGTCAACGAGCTGGTCACCAACTCGCTCAAGTACGCCTTCCCTTCGGGCAGGGGTGAAATTCACGTCGAGCTCCTCCGCCAGCAGGAGGGTCGTTTCGGCCTGTTGGTGGGCGACGACGGCGAGGGGTTTCCGCCGCATTTGGATCCGGCAACCAGCGAGTCCCTGGGGCTGAAGCTGGTAACGAGCTTGGGCAAACAGCTAGGCGGCGCAATCACTTTCGAGACCAACGGTGGCGCCCTTGCTCGAATCGACGGGATGAGCTCGAAGGCTGTCAGCTGACGCGGCTTGCGCCCAAACCACCTTTGGGAAAGATTAGAAGTGCCGTGCCCGCCCGGAACGACCGAGCTATCCGATTCTAATCTCAATGAGAGCGTGGGCCAATGTCTCACCTGTCGCCACGTCCGCCACATCCGGTCGCAGCGAGGAAGTTCATTCTTCCTCTGCCGCCGCTCGCTTACCGATGCCAACTATCCGAGATACCCTATCCTACCCGTAGCCGATTGCGCCGGGTTCGAGGAGTATCCCGACATGAAAATGCGCCCGGGTTGGTAACACAGCCAGCGCGTAAACCTCGGGAGCGCGTCAATGGGTAACAGACTGTTGGCGATGGCCGCGATTCTCGTGGTTGTTTTGGGGGGGTTGTGGTTCGCCCACCAGGCGTTCATGACACGCCATTGGGAAGAGTTCAACGCGGCTGGCGACCGTGCATTCGGCCGGCAAAACTATCCCTATGCAGAGAAGATGTATCGCGAGGCACTGCAGCGCGCCGAGGCACTGGACCCGCAGGACGCCCGGGTCGTCAAGAGCCTGACGGCCCTGCACCGTCTCTACAAAGCGCAAGGGGAAACGCAGCAGGCCGACAGCCTGCTCGCCCGCGCCAGGGCTCTTCGCGCCAGCAGAAAACGCCAGGGGCCCTAGCGTTTTTTCAGCCGCGCTCCCAACTCCGCGATCATGCCCATAGACTCCGCCCGGGCTGCTGCCAGTCCCCCGGGGGTCGGGGAATCGCCGCCGACATAGTCGAGGATCACCTGCTCCGCCGCCACGAACTCGGCGCACGCGTGGGCCACCTCCGCGCCGATGCCTTTTGGTATCACGGTTACGCCGTTGCAGTCTCCGTGCAGCAGGTCGCCCGGAAAAACGATGATTCCGCCAACGGCCACGGGCACAGCCAGGTCGACGATGTGGGCATATCCATGGGAACAGATAGCGCCGTCGCTGAAGGCCGGAAAACCCATCGCTCTGACCTGATCCAGATCTCTCGCGGCGCCGCTGGTGATCAGGCCAACCGCTCCGAACGCCTTGTAACAGCTACACATCACATCACCGAAGGTTGCGGCCACCGAGGGCACATCCATATCCTGAACCACGACAACGGGCGGTCCATCAACCTTTGAGAAGGCCGCCACCTGCGCATCCAACCCTGCGTACACGTCGCCGCCCCGAGCCGCAACAGCCCCGCGGTAGGTACAGGTGGCGGCGTAGCCGACCATAGGGGGCAGCTCGGGGAAGCAGGATTTTATGCGGGCGTCCATATAACCCACGTTGCGGGGTTGGAGCTCGAAGAGTTCCACCACGTTGCAGATGGTTGGCGTATCGTACTTGCGAAGCAGGTCGAGGTCTGCGGCAGATAAAGCTTTGTCAGTCATTCAGTGCTCGTTTCCTGGTCGGTGAATTGTAGTTGGCGCTTCGAGGCGCGTGCAAGATAGTTCGGCTCTGTTTGACTGTCAAAACGGATTGCTTGCACGGTGCATTGGTGCGCGTATCTTGATATCGGTTGCAACGAATGCGCGCCTCCTAACCAGAAAATCGGATGACAGTGCTCGACGTTTTCAACAGCTCGAGATTCTCCGCTCTCTTCGGCATTGTCGTGGCTTGCTACATATTGCGTGACGTGGTACGGCTGATCAACGCCCTCCTCCGCGACGCGCTCGACCTCAGATCGAAGAAGGAGGGTCATTGAAGGTCATGGTCAATTGGAGCGACAAACCGAGCGAGGAGAGTGAAAGCCGCACGTTGCTGGTGGTGGATGATGAGGAGTCGATCCGCCTCATGCTCGAGGACATCCTCGGAGTTCGCTACCGCGTCCTGACTGCCACCGACGGCGTGGACGCGTTGCAGGTGTTGGCAAGCGGCGAAGACGAGGTTGACCTTGTCATCACCGACCTGCGCATGCCCCGCATGGACGGCCACGATCTCGCCACTACCCTGCTCAGCGATTATCCCCACCTGGGCATCTTCTTGATAACCGCCCACGGCACCATCGATACGGCCGTGGAGGCGCTGCAGGGCGGGATTCACGATTATATCACCAAACCGCTGCCGGCCAATTTCAGCGAGATCTACGCCAAGTGCGAGCGCTTCTTCCAGATGCGCGACCTGCGGACGGCGCAGGAAAAGATGCAACACCAGCTTTTGGAGCTCTCCTATTTTCCGCGCTCCAACCCCCACCTCGTATGCCGCGCCTCGTTGATCGAAGATGATGTAATGTTGTTCCCCGCCAACGAGCGCACAGCCGACGTATTCGCCGCCGCGGCGGGAATCGCAGCAGGAGAGGGACCCGTCCGTCTGTCGCTGGGATCCCTGCCCGAACTCTTTCCGGTGGATTTTGTCGACATCTTGAAGCGCATCGTCGGTACCGACGAGGTGGTCGAAATCGACGGCGTCAGATGGGAGGAGCGTTTTCTGCAGCATACCTATACCCCTTTCGTGGACAATCGCAGCGACATCTTCATCGACCTAACCGATGTCACCGAACGCCGACTGGCGGAGGTCTCGGTGCGACAGAGCGAAAAGCGGTTCCGCAGCATTTTCGAGCAGTCGAACGACGCCATCTTCTTGTTGGATCCGTCCAACGAAGAAATTCTGGATGTCAATCCGAAGGCCTGTCGTATCCTCGGTTACTCGCGAGAGGAGCTGCTAAAGCTCCCTATCTCCGCGATCCATCCCAACGAGGTTCACCGAATGCGGGAATTCTGTGGGTCTGTTCTGGAAGAGGGACAGGGATGGACGGAGGACCTGACCTGCACCACCATTCGCGGCCAGTCGCTTGCCGTGGAAATCTCCGCCTCGGCAGCCAATATCGTCGGTCGAAGTTGTATGATCGCCATGGTCCGCGACCAGACGGCCAAGGTGCGGACGAGCCAGGTTCTGGCTGATGAGGTCCAGGCGAACTACAACTACGAGGAGATCATCGGTGAGAGCGGCGCCCTGCGGGAGGTGCTGAACCAGGTTGAGCTAGTGGCATCGACCGATACCTCGGTGCTGATTCTCGGGGAGAGCGGCACGGGCAAGGAGCTGATCTGCCGCGCCCTCCACCACCAGAGTCCGCGAAGCGCCGAACCGCTGATCAAGCTGAACTGTGCCGCCATTCCCTCGGGATTGATCGAAAGCGAGTTGTTTGGCCACGAGAAGGGAGCTTTTACGGGAGCGGTGGCTCAAAAACGCGGACGTTTCGAGTTGGCGCACGAGGGCACCATTTTTCTCGACGAGATCGGCGACCTTCCGCTGGAGACCCAACCGAAGCTCCTGCGCTTGCTCCAGGACCAGGAGTTCGAACGGGTGGGGGGCACGCGCACTATCGAAGTCAATGTGCGGGTCGTTGCGGCGACACACCGGAATCTGGAGGAAATGGTTCGCGAGGGCGACTTTCGTGAAGATCTCTTTTACCGCTTGAACGTGTTTCCGATCCGCCTACCTCCCCTGCGCGAACGCCCTGAAGACATTCCGCTGCTGGCCGCCTATTTTGCCCACAAAGCCTGTGCCGCGATGGGCAAGTCAACCGGCAAGATCAGTGACCACGCGTTGCGTCGGTTGCAAGGGTATCCGTGGCCGGGAAACGTACGAGAACTGCAGAACATCATGGAACGCGGAGTGATTCTGAGCCAGGGAATGGACCTGGAAGCCGAGCACATTCAGGTGGAGCCGGTGGCTTCGGCTACGGATAATCCCGGCACTCAGACCCTGCAAGAAATCGAGAAAAACCACATTGTGAACGCTCTGCGAGCCGCCAAAGGCAAGGTAAGCGGCAGAGGGGGTGCAGCCGAGCTCCTGGGACTCAAACCCACGACCCTGGGCTCACGCATGAAAAAACTGGGTGTCAGCCCGGATTCTTGATCCTCTAGGAATCAATTTGGCCCCCCCCGGCTGGGGCAATACAGCCATCTTCGGCTTCGAAACGCCTCAAGTCACTCCCGAAATATCGCGACTTCCCGAAATATCGTAATTATCTCCACTTGAAGAGGCATGTTGGTTCTGCTCTCTTGGGTGTTTCTACTATTTGTTATTAAAAGATTTACGTAGCACAAGACCGTCGGCATCCGGCTTTGGCACGTTTGTTGTTATGAATCGTGGCAGGAAGTATCGAGTATAAACTGATCTTGGAGATACTCATGACGCTTGCCACCAGAACTGCAATGACAGCGCCGGTCGCGTTACCATCGGAGCCCGGCCTCGTCGAGGAAGAGCAGCTGATCGAAAACACTCGCGAAGGGGATTTGCAGGCGTTCGAGTTGCTGGTAGAGCGTTACCAACCGCGGGTGAATCGCGTGACCATGTCAGTGCTGAAGAATACTGCCGACGCGGAGGAGGTGTCTCAGGATGTATTCCTGACCGTTTTCGGCAAGATCGAACACTTTCGCGGCGATTCCAGCTTCTGGACCTGGGTTCACCGGATTGCGGTCAACTCCGCGTTGATGCGCAGACGGCGCTTAAAAAGCAGCACTCACATGTCGCTGGAGGAAGTCATGCCGTCCTTCGACGAGCGAGGTTACATCAAGGGGAGTGTCGTCGACTGGTCGCACAACGCCGGCGATCCGGCGATCCAGGAGGAAGAGCGGGTGCGTATCAAAGAGGCGGTTGCGCAACTAGAGTACAAATACCGCATCGTGTTCGTGCTGCGGCAACTTGAGGATTTGTCCACCGAGGAAACGGCGCGGATATTGGGTCTGACGACGGCAGCCGTAAAATCCAGGTTGCACCGGGCGCGTCTCTTTCTCAGGTCTCACCTGGCCGACTACTTCGCCGAACACCTTAACTAGCGGCCGCCCCCATCCTAAGAGAAAACCCCCCGATCGCCGTGGCGTTCGGGGGGTTCTTTCGTTCGACGCAGTCGTGCGTCACATGCACTGTTCCACTATAGCTTTGATTTCACCCACAGCCTCGGAGGCCAGTTCATTCTTCAACGCTTCGACATCAGCCGATTCCATGTTGAGCTCTTTCAGCACTTGCCGATTGTATTTTCCGCTGTCGGCCGCCAGATAACCCAGGCCAAGATCCTTACACAGGTTGTTGGCCATATGAATCAGGCAGGCCAGATCGCTGGGATCATCCCCCAGTCCATGATGGCTGCCAAGAACGCCGGAGAGCTCCTCGCCCAGATTGGTATAGGTAGCCAGCAGTCGTCCCACCTGCTCGTGGCTGGCCAGATCGCCCAGCTTCGCCTCCGCCTGACGAAAGGAACTGTTGTCCGTTTCGACATGCTGAAGAACCCGTTCGAACCATTCCCAGAAGAAGAAACCGAGCACCAGCTTGCCGATATCGTGCAGCAGGGACCCGATCCAGTATTCGTTGAATTCGACCGCGCCTTTTAAAGACAGCTTCTTTTCCATGTAGAGCTTGTCGGCGATAATGGCGGTTCCCACCGAGTGTTCCCAGAATCTGCGCAGATCGAACCCGCTATCCTGGGGTTTAACCAGGCTGTTGATCATTTTGATCTGCTGGGCGATCGCTCCCACCTTCTTGAGCCCCAGACGAACGATGATCTCGCTCAAGGTCCAACTGCTCTGCCGCCCGGTGGCGGAGAACACCGGCGATTTGATCACCTGGAGCAGTTTCATGACAATGGCCGGGTCGGTGCAAAGAAGCTGCTCCAGCTGCTCCGGCGTGGTATTCGGGTCGTTCACCAGGCGCATGATGCGCATGACGATCTCGGGTAAGGTGGGCAGCGTGTTCAGGCTTTTCAGGCGGCGCTCCACCTTGAGCTGGAACGCTTCGTAGGGCACCTTCCCCACTTCTTCGAACAGGTCACCGATGCCGTTCTGAACCAGCGCCTTGGCGGCGACGTTTTGCAGCGCTTCGTCGGAGTGGCTGAAGGCGCGCTCCCAGGCACAGAAGTAGACATTGCTCATGTCGGCGCAGATCTCCCGCTGCAGGCCGACATTCTTCCCGGGCATGACCATGAGCACCGGAATCTCGCTCTCCTGCCCCAGGTCAGCTATCCGCGGCCCATCCTTTATCTCGTGGTTTTGCACGACAAATACGCACTGAACACTTTTGTCCGCATCGCGCATGATGGCCGCCCCCCTGTCCAGATCCTGCGCCACCATGATCGACATCCCGTACTGATAGTTCAGCATAAGGTTCAACGACTTGGCCAAAACTTGCTGCGGTTTGCCATCCTGCTGGACGATCAGCCCGTACTCCGGCCCGGCCGCATTGTTAGCTACCATCAGTTCTCTTTCGATGAAACCCCGCGTACATTTGCCGGGGTAGAATTGGCTCGCGGTCAATAATTAAACACGAAAGGCTTCTCGTATCAATTCCCATTCGGCCCTGTGCTTGTAGGTGATCTAGCGGCCGACTATCTTGGAATGTGGCGCTTCCGGATGTTCGTTCAATCTGTCAAATCCGCAAAATGACCCCGCGCATACTGCTGATAAATCCACCGATCTACGATTTTACGGCGTATGATTTCTGGCTCAAGCCGTACGGTCTCTTGCGGGTTGCCGGTCAGTTACGTCACGAGGCCGATCTGGTTCTCTTCGACTTCCTGGACCGGTTGCATCAGGCAGTAACACAGGATGTCCAAGAAGACCGCTGGGGCCGGGGCCGGTTCGTTGCCGCCGAGATCGAGAAACCAGCGGTCCTGGAGACGATAACGCGCCGCTATCACCGCTTTGGCCTGCCTCGTTGCCATCTACGCGAGATGCTGGCATCGAACGGCCCTTTCGACGTCGCTCTGATTCAGACGGTGATGACCTACTGGTATCCGGGTGTGGCCGAGGTCATCGAGGAGCTGCGCCGTTACAGTCCGCAAACACGTATCGTCCTCGGCGGCAACTACGCCACGTTGTGCCCGGAGCACGCCGCCGGCCTCGGCGCCGATCTGGTAGTAGAAGGCGACGATCTGGATCCTTTGGCCCAGCTTCTCCAGATAGATCTACGGAGGAATGCACTCCCGTATTGGGAGGGTTATGACAGGTTGGAAACGGGGGTCTTGAGGCTTACCGAGGGCTGCCCTTTCCGTTGCACCTACTGTTCGGTACCTCAAGTTCAACCTCAGTTTCGCGGCCGGCTCGGAGCGGCGCTGGCGGAGTTCGACCAGCTGGTGCGCCGGGGTGTCCACCGCATCGCCTTTTACGACGACGCCTTGCTTTTTCGGGAAGATAAGTTGCTGCTTCCTTTCCTGGAGGCGGTCGAGCGACGCAACTCCGGCATCGAGCTGCACACCCCCAATGCGTTGAATGCTCGTTTCGTTACGGAGGAAGTCGCCCAGGCCATGACTTCCGCTGGGTTCGGTTCGTTCTACCTAGGCTTCGAGAGCAGCTCCTACGAATGGCAACGAAAGACCGGATCGAAGGTGTATTCGTCAGAGCTGGCGGACGCCGTCGACCGCCTGTTGAGGGCGGGGGCCAGCCCCGACCAGATTACCGCCTATCTGATCATTGCGCACCCGACCGGCGATCAGCAGCAGGTGGAGGAGTCGATGCACTTCGCCCGGGAAATCGGCATCCGGGTCATGTTGTCGGAGTTTTCCCCTCTGCCGGGGACCCCGGACGGGGAGACGTGCCGCAAATGGGTCGATCTCGATGAGCCCCTGTGGCACAATAAGACGGTGTTTCCGCTGGTGTTTCTGGGTCAGGAAGAGGTGAATCGGTTGAAGGGGTTGGCGCGTCAGCTGAACCAGACCCTGCTGCCGGCCGCTTGAGCCTCAGACCAAGGCTTCGGCGTTGTCTTCAGGTTCATAGCCCAGAAGATCGCGGGCGTTTTGAATGTCCCAATAAGCCCGTTTGTTGCCGGAGATTCCGTAGAAGATGCCGAAATTCAGCTCCACCTCGATGCTGCGCCATACCAGCTGCACGCAATCGCGATAACTCAACCAGGTGGAGAGGAAGCGGTCACTGGGTCTGTTGCGAATGAAATCCTCCGGCTGAAAGGAGCCGATCCGCAGACAGATGACCTCGAGCCCGAACCGGTCGACATAATAACGACCCAGATCCTCGCCGAACGCCTTACTCGCCCCGTAGTAGCTGTCCGGCCGCGCCGGCATCTCGGGAGTAGTATACACCCCTTCCTCCTCGTAGATCCCGGTCACATGGTTGGTGCTGGCAAAAACGATCCGCTTGACCCCGCGGCGCCGAGCGGCCTCGTAGAGGCAATATATCCCTTGGATATTCGCTTCCATCACCGATTCCCAGCTGGCGTCCACCTCCGGCTCTCCCGCCAAATGCACGATGGCGTCGACGCCATCAACAACCTCCTCCATTCGGGGAAGGTCCGTGATGCTGCCGACGAACACGTCCTCGCTGCCGTCGGTAACAGGTACGTTTCTGTGATACATCACCCTAAGATCGTAGCGCTCACGTAGACCTTCGTGCACGGCGACCCCGATCTTTCCGGCGGCACCGGTGATCAGGACCTTCTTACGTGCCATCTAAATCCCTGGCAACGATCAAACTCCAGAGCAGTCCAACCACCATCACCGTGCCGAAGGCGAGACCAACGACCCACAGAATTCTTCGCACACGGCGCAAACGCTTGCGACGCCATGGTTTGGGAATGCCGCCCATCGCGTGTGCTATCCGTCCGTTCACCTGGACCTGCTTGAAGGCTGTTGCGACTCCCATTTGTCTCGCCTTTCCTCGATTTGCGTTTATCGCCGCCGGCCGCGGGACGCCCAACAAATGCCGCGGCGTTGGATCTCGGTTACCTCGAACTGATCGAACTCGCTCGCCTTGTGACCTAGCGAAGAGTAGAACACCCTGCCTTCGCCCCAGTGCCGCTTCCAGATCACCGGCATTACGGTGCCATTGACCCAGGGGTTGCTCTCGGTTTGAAACGTGGTCGTTGCCAGCACCTCGTTGCCGGGATCGGTGTGCATGTAATACTGTTCCGAGCGCACCGAAAAATCCGCAATGCCTTTAGTGATGGGATCGTCGGTAGCGACCATGTTGACCTCATAATCCTTGATGCCGTCCGGATGGTCCATGAACTGCCCTCCCACCATGTACTGGTATCCCAGGTGCTCGCGGAAGGCATCGGCCATTCCCCCATGCCAGCCGGCAAGACCGACGCCGGCTGCTACCGCCTTGCTCAACCCGTCGAACTGATCGGCATCGATAACACCCATAGTCCAGATCGGCGTGATGACACTTAGATTTGCCAGCAACACCGCGTCCTTGAAGATGTCCAAGCTGTCGGCGACGGTGACGTCGAACTCCTCCTCGACGAGTATCCGCGCCCACAGCTCGGCGCATTCCTTCGGCTCGTGTCCCTCCCAGCCTCCCTGTACGATCAACGCCTTCTTCGACATCTACACCCCAATTTCTGCCATTTGGTGTAGTATCTGTTCAGGTCGAATTCCTGTCAAACGCATTTTACCTCTGATATAGTAGATGGTATTATTGCTCGGTTGAACCACACAAAAAAAGCTGAGGAATTGCAAGATGGCATCTCCAAACAAAAAGGCGCGATTGGGATTTATCGGAGCTGGATGGTGGGCAACCGCCAATCACATGCCCGTGCTCTCCGAGCGGGACGATGTGGACTTCGCCGGCGTCTGCCGGTTGGGCAAGGAGGAGCTGGCACGGGTCAAAGAGAGGTTCGGTTTTGACTACGCCACCGAGGATTACCGCGACCTCCTGGAGAACTGCGAGCTCGACGGTGTCATCGTCGCGTCGCCCCACATCAAACATGCAGAGCACGCCAGCGCCGCCCTCGAACGCGGTTTGCACATGATGTGCGAGAAACCGATGACCATCCATGCCGCGGACGCGCGTCAACTGGTCTCCGCCGCCGCCGAAAAGGGGTTGCATCTGATGGTTCCCTATGGGTGGCATTACAAACCGTTCATTCAAGAAGCCAAGAGTTTGATCGATGACGGACGGCTGGGGCCCATCGAATACGTCCTGTGTCATATGGCTTCACCCATTCGCAGCCTGCTGGACGGCCGCGGCATGATGGTTCCCGATGGCGGTGGTCAGTCGGGGGAAACCCTGTTCGAACCGACTACTGCTACTTGGGCGGATCCAAAGGCGGCGGCGGGCGGGTACGGCTACGCCCAGTTGCCCCACGCGCTGGGCATGCTGTTCTGGCTCAGCAACCTCGAGGCAAGAAGTGTGTTCAGTCTGATGACGGCACCCGGTTCAAAAGTGGATCTATATGACGCCATCACGGTGCGATTCACCAATGGCGCCATAGGTACGGTGAGCGGGGCTGCCAATGTGCCGTTCGACCGTCCTTTCCATGTGGACCTGCGTCTCTTTGGACCGGAAGGCATGCTGCTGTTGGACTGCGAGCGGGCACGCCTGGAGCTACGGCGCTACGACGGGGACCATGTGGTGGCGGATGTGGATCCAGACTCGGGTGGCTACGAGTGCTCCGGGCCGCTCTACAACTTCGTTGACCTGATTCTCGGTAAGACGGAGACCAATTCCGCCCCTGGGCTTGCGGGCATGCGGGCTATCGAGCTGCTAGACGCGGCCTATCGTTCGAACGCGTCCGGGGTCGAGGAGCAGGTTTGAGGCTGGGACTTGGGTGCTGAGGCCATATTTCACGTCGCATATAGCTGAGAGGTACCATTCTAAGATGGCGTCGGAAACAAGGCAGAGCCGTTTCCACCGACTGCTGGTCGAAAAACCTTTGCTGCTCCTGAGCGTCATCTTCGCTCTTGGATTCGCAGCCGTACTCTGGCACGCAACTCGCCTGTCGACTTCCCTGGTCGAGTCGAGCGCTTTGAGTAACGCTTCTCGCTTTTCGAAAGTGCTGGCGGAGTTCCGCTCGCTATATACCTCCGAGGTTGTCGACCGGGTGCAGGGTCATGCGGTGGAAATCACCCACGACTACCACGACAAGGCCGGAGCCATTCCCCTTCCCGCTACCTTGAGCATGCTGTTAGGCGAAAAGATTGGCACGCACGGAAAAAGTATGGAGGTACACCTCTACAGCCCACACCCCTTCCCTTGGCGTCAAAACACGGGTGGTTTGACCGACGACTTTCGCGAGGAGGCCTGGCGACATCTGAGCGCGAAACCAGGTTTACCCTTCTTCCGCTTCGAAGAGTACCGCAACCGATCATCGTTGCGCTATGCCACCGCCGATTTGATGCGCACAGAGTGTGTCAACTGTCACAATACACATCCAGACACCCCAAAGAACGATTGGCGAAAAGGTGAGTTGCGCGGCGTACTGGAGGTCGTAGTCCCGCTCGAAGCCGTGCGAGAGGATTCCCGATCGGGTTTATGGGGGACCATAGGTTTGCTGATCGGTATGGGACTGGTCACACTGGCCTGCCTGGCCTTGGCGATCGGCCAATTGAAACGAGGTGCCCGAGGCTTGGAAGAGGAAGTAGCAGATAGAACGGCCGAACTGCGACAGGCAGTTGAACGGGCAGACTCCGCCAACAAGGCGAAGAGCTCTTTTCTGGCGAATATGTCCCACGAGATTCGCACCCCGCTCAATGCGATCATGGGCTTTGCCGAGATTCTGAGCGGGCGAATTCAAGATCCGCACCATAAGGAGCATCTGGATTCGATCCGGGCGAGTGGCAAGGCGCTGGTGACATTGATCGACGATATCCTCGATCTGTCGAAGGTGGAGACTGGCACGCTTGTCGTGAAGCC
Organism: Candidatus Latescibacterota bacterium; assembly: GCA_965217095.1. Lineage (GTDB taxonomy): Bacteria > Latescibacterota > UBA2968 > UBA8231 > UBA8231 > CAYNZV01. The sequence goes on along the minus strand of OZ244235.1, from coordinate 6,580,593 downwards.
CAAGCCGACGGACGTGACCGAGATCTTGCGCGAGACCCAGCTTGTTTTCTCGCGGAAGGTGCAAGACAAGGGTCTGGGGTTCGAACTTAGAGGTAGACCCTGGCATGCCGGAGGTGCTAGTGGTCGACGAGGGACGCACGCGGCAACTGCTCACGAACTTGATCGACAACGCGGTGAAGTTCACCCATCAGGGTCATGTGCGAGTCACCGCTGCCGGCTCACCCAAGGCGGAGGACTCGAAGCGCGTCGATCTTGTATTCACCGTAGCGGATACCGGAATCGGCATCCCAGACACGCAGCGCGACGAGATTTTCGGGGCCTTCGCCCAACGCGAAGGACAGAGCATAAATGAGTACGGTGGCGGGGGGCGGGGACTGGCGTTGGTACAGGCGCTCCTGAGACAGATGAACGGCGAGATCTCCGTGAAAAGCCAGGTGGGGGCAGGTAGCACATTCACGGTAACAGTTCGCGATGTGGAGGTCGCTTCTGAGGAGCAGATCGAGGAATCCAAGGCGAGCGAAGTAGACCCGGAATCGGTGTTGTTCGGCTCGGGGGTGGTGCTAGTCGCCGACGATGTGAGCGCCAACCGGGAGCTCGTGAAGGGATTCTTGGACGGGCAACCGTTGAGTTTCGTGGAGGCAGAGAACGGCGAAGAGGCGATCGAGGCGGCGCGATTGCATCAGTTGGCCTTGATTTTGATGGATATCAAGATGCCCGTGCTGGACGGTTTCTCCGCGTCCAAACGTTTGAAAGCCGATCCTCAACTGAGGCAGATTCCGGTGATTGCGTTAACTGGCTCGGTGCTCCGGGAGAGCGAAGACGAGATCCTTCAGGTGTGCGACGGATTCCTGCGAAAACCGGTGTCGCGCGAAGCGCTGTTTAGGGAAATGTGCCAGTTGATGCCACACGAGCGCGAGACCGCGAGTGTGGAAGAAAGGGAATTGAGCACCGTCGCGGAAGGCGAGTGGACGTTCGAGGCAATGACTTCCGACCAACGCGCCAGGCTGCCCGAACTTGCCGCGGCGCTTGCGCTGCTTCAAGAAACGTGGGAGGGCTTGACCCGAACCCTGACCATCAACGAGATCGACGATTTCTCACAGCAGGTTTCCAGGTTAGCCGAGGAATACGGCCACGAGGGTATCGTCAAATGGGGCAAGCGTCTGTCGACCCAGGCCGTTAGCTTCGACTTGGACGGCATGACTTCCACCCTGAACGAGTTTCCGGCTTTGCTTCGCGAACTAGAAGCTATCGGTTGATCGAGAGAGGGTCCCAGATGGTCGAATGTCGTCGACATGCGGCATCAATGGTTTGTGCGCGTATCAACTAGCTGGTTATCGCTTCGATTCCACAGATCCCCCTGAAAGCAGTTGGGTTGCGGCGTCCAGCTCCCACGTCGCGGCACGAAAAGCCAAGCCCGCGTTGTCCATTGTTTGTGCCTTTTGCCTAAAAAGTCTGTTGAAAGGGCTAAAGCCGTTTGGTAGCTTTGCAAATCTGTAAATTTTGAAATTTTAGAGAATTTATCAGGAGAATCGAGTTGAGGCACCGACGTAAAGCTCCCCGGTTCCTTCTATGCCATATTTCCCTAGTTGTACTATTCCTAGCAAGTCGAGAGGTGTCGGCTCAAAGCGAGGGGAGCATCTACGAACTCTCCCTGAGGGAACTTGACCAGCTTCGCATCTCATCCGGCGCGACGCTTACCAAGACTGAAGCTGGCAAGGTTCCTGCGGCGGTGACCAGGATCACGCGCCTGATGATCGTCGAGTCGGGCGCCCGCAGCCTCGATGAGCTTCTGGAGATCTTCGTGCCCAATCTCATGCGGCTTTGGGTCGCAGGCGGTGCAGGTCCGAAGGTCGGCGTTCGCGGTATTATGGGCGGTCGCAACCACAAGACGCTCTTGCTGGTGAACGGCCGGATAACAAACCAGCGGACCATCTACGGCGCCATCTCGGAGCGCTTCGTGCCCCTGCTCGGAGACATCGAGTCGATCGAAGTCGTCCGCGGTCCCGGATCGTCGGTCTACGGTCCGGGCGCGATCAATGGGGTCATCAGCATCCGGACGCTCTCGCGGAGTTCCTCCGAGGGTGTGACGACCGTCTTTAGACAGGGCTTCATCGAAGATTACACACTCGGTGAGATGAGATTTTCTCTTACCCTTGGCGCCCGGTCCAGCTCGTTCGGCTATTACGGAATCGCCGACTATCGCGGAGCGGGCCCGGCCGATTCGCCACTGGTCTTCAGCAGGACCAAGAGCCTTGACTCCGGGACCGAGCTGTTCACCGCGGGCGTGCCGATCGCTTCGGGTATTGGACGTGACAATAGAGCATTGGAGGGGAAACTGCTTCACAAAGCCCATCTGGAATACCAACACGGGAATTCCGTTCTGTGGGCCAGGTTCGTCCGCGGCAGCATCCTCCAATTGCCCGCCCGCAGTTTCATAGAGAGCCGAGAGACCTTCGAAAGCAGTCAGGGGCTGCGCTATCAACAACTCACGATACAGGTAGAACGGGCTCTGGATATCAGCCGAAGATCGCGGCTGCAACTGACGACAGGCTATGACATCCATGATGTCGTCAAGGATCGTGGGGTGCTGGCAGATCGGGAGTATACGGCTGCCCTCCGGGAAAATGAACTCAGCTTGAGATCGCTGCTCTCTTGGACGCCGCGCGTCAATCAATCGGTTGCCGTGGGCATGGAGTTCTCTCGGGAGTGGTTCGGCGAGAAAGCACGGAGCCTCACAGACGACCCGGCCCACAATTCCAGAACGGATCTCGAGCCCTGGACGACGAATGCCATCGGATTTTTCGGCGAATATCAATGGAATGCCAGCCCCCGGTGGACCGGCTTCTTCGGTGGGAGAATGGACAGGCACACCTTCACTCGCTGGATGTCCTCTCCGAAGGCAGCGCTGGTTTTTTCGCCAAACCCTTCAAACACCGCCAAACTGTTATACAACCACTCAGTGAGAAAAAGCGATGATATCGAGCTGAAGCAACAGCACGATGCCGATCCCGACTTCGATGGAGAAATCGAGAAAATCGACGCGCTGGAGTTTCGACACGATTACCGAGCGAATGAGGATCTTGTGCTGTCGGCCGCAGCGTTCTGGCAAAGCGTCGATATCATCGGCTGGACGGCATCGGCGAGCCGGTCGTCGCCCGTAGGAAATGAAGAGATCTACGGACTGGAGGCGGAGGTCGGCTACCGCGCCAGCCGTCACGATGTGACGCTCTCCTATGCATTTACCAAGTTACGTGAGTTCACACTCGCGGATGAAACGATTCTGACCCAGACAGAAACCAGCGCGCCCTACGGATTCGGCAACGACCTGCACCATTGGCCGTGGCACGTGAGTAAATTGACCTGGAACATGCAGCTATCCAGAAACCTGAAGGCGCTGAGTTCTCTTCGCCTTTTCTGGGGGTTCAAGGGTGCCGAAAAGTACGCGGAATACAACAACGAAGTCCTCCAGCGGAACTCGCTCACCCGAACCGACGACGGTCGCACCGAGGCTTTCGAGGGCAACGTTTTCCTGAATGTCGGCACCGTGTACGACTTGGACCGAAGACTCCAGCTGAGCCTGCATGCGCACAATATCCTCGGCTGGCTACAACACGATCTGAACAAGCGCAATTTCTTCGGCCGGATGGCTGGCTATCGAAGCGAGGCCCCCGCAATATCCATCCGACTGGGATCGAGCCTGTAGTCGCGCAATGCGCAACGGGGAACAAATGTCTTGCATTCGCAATACGACGGCAGTCGGGTTCTATCGAAGGCTGTGGCTTGTGGGCATCCTCCTTATGGGGCTTGGCGAATCGGCATCGTCGCAGACCCCCACTCAGATAAAAGGCGCGTACGTCTACAACTTCATCAGATATTGTCAATGGCCACAGGAGGACGGTCCCTTCGTCGTGGCCCTTCTCGGCAGAGATGACGCTCTTGCCCGCGAAGTGTCCGCCGCTCTTCCGGGGAGAAGTGTCGGAAGCCGCCCAATTAGCGTCGTCCGCGTCGACAACGCCCAGGAAGCGCGATCGGCCCACTTACTTGTGTTGGGACAGTCCGAAAATGCCAAAGTCCGATCGGTTGCAGAGGCACTTCTCGGCAGTAGTACACTTCTGGTCACCGATGGCTGCGACGACGGTGCGGCGGTGATGATCAATCTCACAACCTCAGCCTACGGACGCATAGGGTTCGAGGCCAACCTGGCCAACATCGTCGCGGAGAATCTCGGCGTCTCGGACGACGTTTTGGAACTCGGCGGAACTGAGTTCGATGTTGTCAAAGTCTATCGAGAAATGGGATCCACGCTCGAGTCGCAGAGACAGGAAATGGCCCGCCAGCAGGATGAACTCGGCAGGGTGCAGGAGGAGGTCACCCGGCAGGAGAACAAGATAGCGCTGCAAAGCCAACGGCTCGAAAGCCAAACCAAGCAAATCCGGCAACAAAGCTCCAACATCGGCGAGAGGGAGAAGCTGCTTGCTGAACTCGAATCCCAACTGGAAGGTGATCGCGCCCAGATCGAAAGGATCCGAGTGCGAGCGAGGGAGGCCGAAAACGAATTGAGATCCAAACTCGATACGCTGAAGATCCGCGAGGCGGAGGTCGAGGCTCTCGCTGAACGAATAGGGTCCAGCGCTACTGTGCTGGAACAACAAAAGCGGGAGATCGCCGACCTCGCGGAGGAGTCGGAACAACAGCGCAAAAGTCTGCAATCACAGGATACCACCATCCATAGGCAGGAGACCGCGCTCATCGCGGGCACCGTAATCGTGATTCTCCTCCTCGCCCTGTCGGGAGTGATCGCCTGGAGCTACCGGGTGAACCGCAGACAGTCGGCTGCGTTGCGCGAGGCCAGGGATGCCGCCGAGGCAGCGTCCCAGGCAAAAGCCGACTTCCTGGCCAACATGAGCCACGAAATCCGCACCCCGATGAACGCGGTCATCGGCATGGCCTATCTCGCCCTACGCACAAGTCTCGACCCCAAACAGCGCGACTATGTAGAGAAGATCCAGAGCTCCGGGCAGCATCTACTCGGGATTATCAATGACATCCTCGATTTCTCGAAGATCGAAGCCGGCAAGTTGGACGTCGAGACCGTTGACTTCGATCTCGACAACGTATTCGAAAACCTGGCCGCCCTGATCGGCGATAAGGCTACCGCGAAGGGTCTCGAGCTCGTTTTCGACATCGACCCGGACTTGCCGAGAGCGTTGCGAGGCGATCCTCTGCGGATCGGGCAGGTGATCATCAACTACGCAAACAACGCCGTGAAGTTCACGGATGAGGGCGAGATCATCGTGCGGGCGAAGATAGTTGAGGAGGTTGAGGGCGATCTGATAGTACGGTTCGACGTGCAAGATACCGGGATCGGACTGTCAGAGGAGCAGAAAGGCAAGCTGTTCCAATCCTTTCAGCAGGCAGACACATCGACATCACGAAAATACGGCGGCACCGGCCTCGGACTGGCGATTTCCAAGCAGCTGGCGACCCTCATGGATGGCGAAGTGGGCGTGGAGAGCGAGCACGGCGAGGGCAGTACCTTTTGGTTTACAGCTCGACTGGGTAAAGGGGAGAAGAAGAGGCGTGAGTTCGTGCCGCAACCCGACCTACGGAACCGGCGTGTGCTGGTGGTCGATGACAATGTCAACGCGCGTCAGATTCTTTCCGAGATGCTGGAGAGCATGACATTTCGCGCGGATGAAGTGGGCTCCGGCGAGGAGGCCTTGTCGGCGATCGCGATGGCGGACGACGGTGACGATCCTTACGAGGTCGTGTTCATCGACTGGCGCATGCCTCCCGGGATCGACGGCATCGAGACGGTGCGGCGGCTGGCATCGGCGGATCTGAAGGTTCGGCCCCGTTCGGTGATGGTTACGGCATACGGCCGCGCAGAGGTCTTGCATGAGGCGGAGGCTGCCGGGATCGAAGTGTCATTGGTGAAACCCGTGAATGCGTCGTTGCTGTTCGACGCGGCAATACAGGTGCTCGGTGGTGAACCGGTAGAGAAGAGCCCGGGCGACGTTTCTCGGGCTGGATCGGTCGATCTGACGCCGATCCGCGGAGCCCGGATCCTGCTGGCTGAGGACAACGAGCTGAACCAACAGGTGGCGATGGAGCTGCTGGGTGACGCCGGGTTCTTCGTGGACCTTGCAGAAGACGGAGAGGCGTGTGTGGCGATGGTGGCGGAGAACCAATACGACATAGTGTTGATGGATATGCAGATGCCGGTGATGGACGGTCTGGACGCGACGCGAGAGCTTCGCAAGGACGCGCTTTCTTTGGAGTTGCCGATCGTCGCGATGACGGCCGCAGCTCTCGAAACTGACCGCCAGCGATGCCTGGAAACTGGGATGAACGACCACCTGGCCAAGCCGATCGACCCGGATGATCTCTTCGCTATGCTGCTGCAGTGGATTCCCCCGGGTGAGCGGGAGATGCCAGAGCCGGTCGAGTTGCCGGCGGCTGCAGCAGTCGATGAGCAACCGCGCGCTGAGCCCGCCGCAGATCCCTTATTGTCGATTGAAGGTCTGGATGTGGAGGTTGGAGTGAAAAGGGTAATGGGGAAGCGGGATTTCTACGAGAAGCTGGTGCGGCAATTTGTTCAGGGAGAAGAGGCGGAGTCGGTAGCGACGGCACGTGCTCAGCTCGCCGCGGGAGAGCGTGGGGCGGCAGAACGAACGGCCCATTCGTTGAAGGGCGTTGCCGGAACTATCGGTGCAGGCGAATTGCAAGCGAGGGCGCAGGGGTTAGAGACGGCGGTCAAGGAAGGGACTGCCGATGTCGATACGCTGCTTGAATCGGTCGAGGAGGAATTGACGAGGTTGGTGGTTGCCATCCGCGATGCCCTGGGTGTCGAAGGAGATGCGAAGATGGATGCGGCACCGGCGGTGGATTTGGACCCGACGGAGATCGAGCGGTTGCCCGAGCTGATTGAGAAACTGGAGTCGCGGGAGGCCACGGTCCAGGAGTTGTCTTCGACACTGACGATCAACGAGGTCGAAGCGTTCGCTGGCGAGCTGAGGATTTTTGGGGAGGAGTACGGGTATCCACCGCTGATGTCCTGGGGCGAAAGGTTGGCTCAGCGCGCGGGCTCATTCGATATGGATGGAATGGTTGAGACGCTGCAGGAATTCCCACAACTGATAAGTGATGTAAGGGACAGGGTAGCGAGTTAGCTTTCTGTCCGATCGATAGACTGGTAGTCGGAAAGGGCAACGAACATGACAGAGAGTGGAGATAAAAAGGGCGAACGCGTCCTGATTGTCGACGACACGTTGCAGAACATCCAGGTATTGGGGACAGTCCTGCGCGAGCAGAACTATCAGATCAACGTCGCCCAGAACGGAGTGCAGGCGCTGGAGATGGTCGAGAAGGTCACCCCCGACCTGATCCTTCTAGATGTGATGATGCCGGAGATGGACGGCTTCGAGGCGTGCAAACGGTTGAAGGCCGACGAGAAGACGAAGGAGATACCGATCATTTTCCTGACCGCAAAGGTGGAGACCGACGATGTCGTCCACGGCTTCGAGATCGGTGCCATCGACTACGTCACTAAACCGTTCAATGCCATCGAGCTGCTGGCTCGGGTCAAAACCCATCTGGAGCTGCGTCGACTGCGGCAGGAGCTGCTGGAGTATAACGAGCAGCTGGAAGAAAAAGTGTCAGAAAGGACGGCAGAGGTACAGCAAGCGCACAAGCAACTTGAGCTTCAAGTCAGGGAGCTGGACGGGCGCGACAGACTAGCCCATGCGCAGATGGAGGCGGCCACCGCAGGCAACGGACTGGAGGAGATCCTCTCGGTTCTGCAGACGGTGTTAAATGCGGACAAAGCCAAGATATACCTGCTCGATGAAACGGGAGACGAACTGGTAGTCAAAGCCGCGCTCGGTTTGTCTGAACCGGGTCAGCTCCAACAGGAAGAAGAACTCGCCGACGCGGCAAGCGTCGCTACCGGCTCTCAGGATATCGTTGCTCGATCCCTGGCTGACGGTAAACCCCAGATCGGAGACGAAGGTGAGGGTGCCGTACCGATGATCTATGGAGAGACCTCTCTCGGGGCGATCTGGGTTCAGGGTATGCGCAGTGACGGCGTTGACGGGAAGGCATTGATGGAGGTGTTGTGGCGTCTCGCCAGTGAAGCAGCCCTGGTTTGTCACGCCATCAACCAGAGCAACGCCCTGGAAAGCGGCGATATCGACATTTCCGCTCTGTTGAATGTGGAGGAGTAGACAGGTTTGAACGACCAGAAGGCAAATCTCGTGCTACGGATTCCAGGCAGGGCCGTGGATCCCCATTACGATAGCGCTCTGGCGAGCATTTTCGAAGGTCTGCGCAGGCCCGCTCAGAAAGCGGTGTTCCGACGCCCCGGGGATGAAGCCGGCGACGACGCCGGGCAGCCATTCTATGAGCTGGCTTTTGGCGACACTCGCATCGCGATTCGCGCCGACGCTCTGAAAGCCTACGTCTCGAGCCCCACCGAATCGGAAGATCTTCCCGGGCTCAAGGAAACCATCGCCAGTCTGAACCTCGACAGTGCGAAACCTCCATCGGCCGCCAACACCGGCTGGACACTGCTCTGCTCCGGCAAGGAGCCACAACCGGTGGAAGCTGTCGAATATCTTCGGCAGGAGAGTCAGCTGGTCTCCGCGGCAACGCTCGTAGGTCTTTCGAGTGATCTGGGGATCCTGCTGTTGGCAGATGAGTTCGATGAGAGTCTCGCCGCGCAGCTTCGCGGTGTCAGCGCCCTACCCGGCGGCACCGTAACCAAGCTCAAGACGAACGACAAGGAAGAGGACGGTCGGGACGTTTTCGGACGCCCACTCGTGGCGAGCAGGGTATCAGCTCCTCCAAGTGCCGGCACCCACGTCAAAGTCGAGGGTGATCGGTTTGTCGCCACCAGGTATGGCTACCTCGTGTTGCAGGACGATCACCTCTCCGTGCTCTCACCGGTCGTCGTGGATCGGCTTCGGCTGCTGGTCAGCTGGAACGTGCTCGATCCACACCCTCTCCAGGTTGAAGCCGCCATGCTCGAACCCTGGCTGCAGGATCAGAACGTCGTAGAGGGCATCCAGACCGAGTCCATCGAGTGGATGGCTCACGAGATCTTCTCGGGACGTCAGCACCTGGGTTTGCATAAGATCGTCGTGGGCACGCCTCCCCGTCACGGTCAAGACTCCGAGCTGGAGCTGCTGGTCGAGCAAGAAGAGCGCTATGGTGAGGTCAAAGAAGATGGCAGCCGCACTTTCGAGGATGTGGATTTCGGGAAAACGGTGACCAAGGGAGAGGAGATCGCGCAGCTCAGTCCACCCACCAAAGGCACGGTCGGACGGTCGGTTAGCGGCGAAGAGATTCCCTGCCACCACGGCGTCGAACGCGGGGTCAAAGCCGGCACCGGCACCCGCACGGACAAGGACGCCTATGGCATCCTCCATTACTACGCCGGGACGAACGGCGTCCTTGCCCAATCTCCCAACGAGCTGGCGGTGATGGATTCCTTGGTGATCGAAGGAGACGTGGGGTACGAAACGGGCAATCTGGAATTCAAGGGAGAGATCGTCGTTAAGGGTTCGGTGCAAAAGGGATATAACGTCAAGGCGAGTGGGGATGTTATCATCTTCGGTCATGTAGACGGCGCTACGATCGCTGCCGGAGGAAATGCGATCATCGGCGAGGGTATCTACGGCAGAAAAACGATGGTCGTCACACGCGGAGATGTGCGGGCGCAGTTCGTCAATGAATCGAAGCTTCGTGCAGGGGGCGACATCATTCTCACAGCTCACGGTACCGACGCGACTCTGCGGACGGATGGCTCCATTTGGGTCGGCGTTCCGGGTGGCAACGTGGAAGGCAGCTTGGTCGGCGGGCGAGCGTGGAGCCGTGGCGGTATCGAGGTCGCCATCGCCGGTGGACGCAACGCCTCCACCGAGCTTACCTGTGGACTAGATCCCGAACAGGTACGCAGTATGGATCGGCTAAACCGCCAGATCGAGGAGGGGAACAAGCTGATTGCGCGCCAGCTTAGCCGCTTTCAGATGACCACCCTCGACGTTGCCGCGATCCAGAAACGGCTCGTGGCCTCAACCGGCTCGCGAAAGAAGATCCTCGCGCGTGCAGCTAAACAGCTGGGCGAAATCGTCCAGCTACATCAGAAGCTGTTGAAAGAGCGCAAGGGACTTGAGCAAGCCGGCTCCGTCGGCACGAGGGATGCGGAGATCAAAGCAACTGAAGCGGTGCTCTCTGGCGTGATCGTGCGGATTGGGGACCAGACCCAGCGCATCAGGGATAACTTGGAATCGACCATGTTCACTGTCGGAGACCACGGAGTGGTGACGAAGGCGATTCTACTTTAGCTGACCCTCGTCGTCAAAACTTCCCTACTGATATTTCTGAAACTCCGGCGTCTCGCCTGGTACGGGAGAATTGTCGAAGGTGCCGCGTCGCAATACCTCCTGTTTCCCGCCGCCGGCTTCGACCTTCTCATGCTGGTTCTGACGCGCACGGGCGTCGACCTCTTCCGGATCGAGCAACCCACGCAACCGACCTTCGAACTTCTCGAGCAGCTCTTGGTGCCCGGAATATGAAGCGAGGTCGTTGCACTCCGCCGGATCCGTCGAGATATCGAACAGCTGCGGCGGTTCGCCGACGTGGTAGATGTATTTATAACGCGAATCCCGCAGCATGTAGGTGGCGTTTCGCGAGCCGACAGCATGGTACTCGCTCAAGACCGTGCGGTCCCCGTCGGCCTCGCAAGCCATTTCCCAGAGCGACCTTCCGGGCAGATCGTCGTCTGCCACCGCAGATTCAACACCCAGACCCGGCAGGACAGTCGGGAAACAATCCACCAGCGACACGGGCGTACTCACGACGCGATCCTGGGGCACTTCCGGACCCGCCATCAACAGCGGCACTGCGGCCGATTCTTCATACATAGTGTGTTTGCCAAAAAGGCCACGCGCCCCCGCGCTCTCGCCGTGGTCCGAAGTGTAGATGACGCGGGTCGAATCGCGCCGCCCGGACCCCTCGAGGGCATCCAGGACGCGGCCGATCTGGCGATCCAGGTAGGTGCAGGTCCCCCAGTAGGCAGCGATCATCTTGCGGATGATGGCCTCGTCGAACTGTTCCCGGTGATTTAAACTGCGACGACATTCTTCCCATGCCGGGTGCCGCGGCCAATCCGCTTGACGCCACTGACTGGGAAGCACCACATCCTCTATCGGGTAGCGGGCGAAATCTTCGGGTGGCGCGATATAGGGCGGGTGCGGACAGACAAAAGACAGAAACAACATCCACGGTTTGGTGTCTCCGGCATGCTCGTAGATCCACTGACAGGCATGGTCCGCGTTGCTGGCGTCGTAGTGCAAATAGGTGGAATCGCCGGGGCCGGCGGTCTCGATGCCGGGTCGTTTGTCCCGCACCGGTGCCTCTTCCCGCAGGCAACTGAGCACATCTCCCTCGCCATCTACCACATGCAGCGGATCGATCTCTCGGCTAAAGCCGTTGTCGTCGTCGGTGCTGCGAAAATGCAGCTTGCCGATGGAGTCGACCGTGTAACCGGCTGCTCTCAGGCGATGTCCCCAGCTTGGCACTTCACCATGGTAAGGGAAGGCGTTGTCCCAATTTCCCAACTGGTGCACGTAGCGCCCGGTAGCGAGGGATGCACGCGCCGGAACGCAGATCGGACAGTTGGTGTAGGCGCTCGTAAACCGGGTGCCGCCGGCGGCCAGGCGGTCCAGGTTGGGCGTCTGCACGCTGGGATGGCCATAACACCCGGCGACATCGCGGCTGTGTTGGTCGGAGAGGATGAAGAGAAGGTTTGCCGGCTTCAATTGTATCAGGTTCACCTGCGTTGTTTGATAGGCTAGAATCTGGGAATTATAGGTGATATTCGCCGCGGCGGAAATTCGGTGTCCGCTTGAGCCGGCGCGCCAGGCCGTAAAAGTTCCTCAATGGCGTTGTGCCCCTTTCAGCGAGATATTTCTTGATCCCCACAGACGGCCTGTCTATATTGACTTGCGTGCGGACCATTGTCACCGCGCAACCCAGAAAAGGAGCTACTCACCAATGTTGGAAATGAGCGATCGGGGAAAGTTTCTGTTCGATATGCGCGGTTATCTGCTCGTCCCCGACTTCCTCTCCCAGGAGGATGTTGCGAAGATGAACGAAGCCGTGGACGTCCACGAGGATCAGGCCACGGAAGATTCCAAGATGTACGGAGGCGGCATGCTGGGCACCGAGAACCGCCGCAGCTTAGGCGGATTGGTGACCTGGAAACAGCCTTACTGCCAGCCCTTCCGCGACCTGATCGCCCATCCCAAGCTGATTCCTTACCTCAACACCATTCTCGGTCGCGGCTGGCGCCTGGAGGGACCTCCTTCGGCCATCACGTCACCGAAAGGGGCAGGCGGGCACGGCCTTCACGGAACCACTAACCGCCAGTTCCGCGGCGCCGAGTGTTACATACACGCCAACGGTCAGATTCGAGCCGGCTTGACTATTCTGCAGGTTCAGCTTCACGACATTCACGAAGGCGACGGCGGCATCGCGGTGATTCCGGGCAGCCACAAAGCCAACTTCAAGTGTCCCGAAGAGATCATGCTCTACGAAGAGGACACAGAGGTGGTTTACAACGTGGAAAGCAAGGCCGGCGATCTGATCATCTTCATGGAGGCTACCCTTCACGGGGCGCTGCCGTGGAACGCAGAGTACGATCGCCGCTCGGTGCTGTGGTCCTACGCGCCGAAGTACATGACCTACCACGACGGGCTCTACGAAGCCAAGCTACCGGATTGGGTCGACGAGCTGACCGAGGCCCAGCGAGCCGCCATGGAACCGGCATACATGTACAGCCGGCCGCTGATCGCCGACGACGGCGTGTCCATCGACCAGCCCGACACGGAGCCGGTGCCGTACATCCCGCGCTCGGTCGAAGAGCGGGGACATTAATGGTCACTTGACGTTAACTGGTTCCCGATTCTTGAGGAGTTGCCAGATGATTTGGGTGCGCTACAGAATGCAGCGCAGTCAAAGTTTTGTGCCGTTCTTGATTCCCGTTCTGACCGTTGTGCTGCTGTTCGGATCCGAGCCTTCAGGTGCCGAAGTGCTCATAAAGGGGGTTGTGGCCGACGCCGCATCCGGCACGCCACTGCCCGGCGCCAACCTGGCGTTGAAGAGCAGTCTGATGGGCACCACGTGTGACCTGGATGGCACCTTTTCCCTGACGGTCAAGAATTTGCCCGTGACCTTCCTGGTGAGCTACATCGGCTACGAACGCGCCGAAGTGGAGGTCACCGAGAACATCTATCTGAAAATTGCTTTGCATGAAATCGAACTGCAGGCCGAAGACCTGGTAATCATCGGCTCGCGTTTTGAACCGCGCACGGCGATCACCTCGCCAGTCCCAGTAGACAACATCAAAACCAGTGACCTCGTTGCGACCGGGCAGCTCACCTTTGACAAGATGCTTACCTACGCGGTACCCGCCTTCAACTCGACACAACAGGCAATCTCCGATGCCACCGCCCACTTCGATCCCGCCGATCTGCGTGGACTGGGTCCCAGCCGAACCCTTGTTCTGGTCAACGGCAAACGCAAGAATCCCAGCTCCCTGGTTTACATCAACGACACACCCGGCAAGGGGGAGGTTGGCGTCGACATGAAGAGCCTGCCCACCGCGGCCATCGAGCGCATCGAGGTCCTACGGGACGGAGCCTCTGCCCAGTACGGTTCCGATGCCATAGCCGGTGTCATCAATGTGGTGCTCAAGGATGACGATGCAGGGACCGACGTGCAGATATTCTCTGGAATCATGGACGAAGGAGACGGTGACTTTCGGGGATACAGCGTGGCTTCCGGCTTCAAGCTTGGCGACAAGGGATTTCTGCACCTGACCCACACCTTCGCTGATCACGACGAGACCAACCGTGCCGCCAGTCCGGGGGAGGACGCATTGCTGGGAGTTGGTCCTGAGGATCCCTGGATCCAGGAGAATCCGGATCTGGGCATGAGGATCGGCCTGCCGAACGCGACCTCGTCTGACATCTTCTTCAACTCGAAGCTGCCTCTGGAAAACAACGTCGAACTCTACGGTTTCGGCGGCCTTCAATATCGCAACGGGCGCACCTACGCGCTGTATCGAACCCCGTACTGGATTATGGATCCGCACAACATCTATCACGACGAAGATGAGACCTACAACGGTTTTCACCCCACCTTCGACGCTGACATTTTCGACCGCAATTTCGCTGTCGGCACTAGAGGCCAGAAGCAGGGTTGGGATTTCGACATCAGTCAAGTATTTGGCAGCAATAAGGTGGACTACACCGTGCGCGAGTCGCTCAATACTGACATGGGGGCAGAATCTCCCACCACCTTCCGCACCGGCGGGTATCGCTTCAGCCACAACGTGACTGATCTGGATATGGCGCGCCGAATCTACAATGCCAGCGTCGCAATCGGGGCCGAATTCCGCACCGAAAACTTTCGCGCCAAGGCGGGCGAGGAGGCCTCTTACATTGGCGGCGGAACCCAGTCGTTTCCGGGGCTGCAGCCACAGAACGCGATCGACGCTAATCGCTACAACATCGGTATCTATGCCGATGTGGCGGTCGATCTGAACGAGTCCCTGCTCGTGGGCGGAGCGGCCCGCTTCGAGAATTACAGCGACTTCGGTGACAATACGACCTGGAAGTTGAACGGACGTTACAAGCTGGCCGAAGACAAGGTATCCATACGGGCCTCAGCTTCCACCGGGTTTCGCGCACCATCGCTGCACCAGATCTACTTGAGCAACATCCAGACCCTGGTGTCTGGTGGTTCCGTGTCCAACCAGGGCACCTTCAACAACGAAAGCACCGTCCTTCGACTGTTGAAGGTGCCGCAGCTCAAGGAGGAGAACGCCTTCAACATTACCGCCGGAGTTGCCCTGCAGCCAAGCCCGTCTCTGTTTCTGTCGCTAGATCTGTATCAGGTGAATGTGGATGACCGCATTGTCTACTCCAGCAGCATCACCTCGACCGACAGGTCCACGGTTCTCGGCCGGATCCTGGAGGATTACAGCATCACAAGCTTGAAATTCTTTACCAACGCGGTGGACACGAGGACTCGCGGCGTCGACTTCGTAGCTTCGTACGCGAGGCCGGTCGGCCCTGGCCTTCTGGAGCTGGACGTTGCCGCCGCTTTCATAGATACGGAGATCGAAGGACAGATCTCGACGCCGGTACCGATCGCCGCAACGGACACGGATATCTTCGACCGCAAAGAACAGTCCCGGCTACTGACGGCCAGGCCCGACAGCAAGCTGCTGTTCGGTCTTTCTTATGAGCGCGGTCCACTACGGACGAACCTGAACAACACCCGCTTTGGATCCGTAACTTGGAAGCACGCAGACGACCCCGATAAGGATCAGACGTTTGACGCCAAGATCATCACCGATCTTAACGTGAACTACCAGCTCAACGCCCTGCTCGGCATCGGCCTTGCGGTCAACAATCTGCTCAACGTGTATCCGGAAAAAATCGACAACAAGGGGGATGTTCTGACGGATCTCGGCGGTCGGTTTCAATACCCGTGGGAGGTCAATCAGTTCGGGTTCAACGGCGTGACCGGGAGTGGCCGTCTGAATTTGAGGTTCTAGCTGGATCGCTTCTCGTGAGAGGGCCCGCCTGGGGCATCTGGTTTCACCTCTTCGTCCTGCTCGATCTGTTCAGCCGCTGTGTGATGGGTTGGCCGTTGGCGCGCCGCCACAGCGCCGAAATGTCAACGGTAACTGCAACCACTATTTCCGCGAGCAATATCGATGTTTAAAGGAGGTTCTCCGTGAGAACAATTGCCAGTGTTTTTGTTTTTATCTCGATGGTTGCCGTCGGCACAAACGCACACGGAGATGATGAAGAACTGTTGGTCTTTTTCGGCAGCCTGCGGCCGGAGGCGATTGCCGTGTCGCGAGAGAATGGCGACCTTGCACGGCGCATGGACGACGGCTATTCTCGCATCGGCGTGCGTGGTGAAACAGGTATAGGCGCGCGGTGGACGGGATTCTATCGCTACGAGCGTCGCGTGTCAGCCAATGACGGCGAGTCAGATGGTGCTGCCAGAGCGGATCGCAACGAGCTACGGCAAGTTCACGTCGGTGTTCGCGGTCGTCTGGGCTCGGTATCGATTGGCCGGCATTACGGCCTCTACTACGACTTCATCGACGACGAGCTCGATCGTCACCGCAGCCACTACAGCGACGCCATTATCTTCGGCGACCTGTTTGTCTCCAACGCAGTTGTTTACCGATCGCCCGTTTGAGAACACGGCACTTTCGGCGTGCTGGTTGAGCTAAATGATAGTAACGCGAGTGGAGACGCCGTCGACGAACGCATTGAGCTTGCCGGTACCACACACTCGCTGGGACTGCCATTCACCTGGGATACGTCCACTCCCCGAATCACGATGGACTCTTCGGCGCAGCGCTGTCGCGCCCTTTCGGAGCTCTCACTGTAACCGCAGTGTACCAGCAACTCGACCAGGGTGCCACTGAGGCACGCCTCCTGAGTTTGGCGGTCGACGCGGAAGTCAGCACGGCGCGTTCGGCGCGGATTGCAATCACCCACCGCAGCGACAGTCCGAATGCCGACAGCGATGACCTTTATCTCATCGCGGGAGTCGATCAACGCCTCTCTCGAAATCTCCTGGCCTTCTTCGAAGTCTTCAGCCGCGCGGCCGATGGAACGGGCCTCGATGAAACCGCCGGTATCGGCGGATTCCGGTTCGATTTCTAAGTACCGCGTATGCCCGATTCCGCATTTGTCAGCATTGGCCGACGTTTCAGCCGGGCTCTGATCGGCGTAGTCACTCTTGTCCTGCTGATCTTTGCGGCCGCCGGGACCTGGTGGAACGCCGTTCGTTCAGAACAACAACTCGAAGCCCGCCTGGCGAGCACGATGGAGATCGCCGAAACGAGCCTCGCCGAGCCGCTGTGGAATTTCGACCGCGAAACCGTGGCCAGCGTCCTGGAGGCGTTGCTGTTGGAGGAGTCTATCGTGTTCGCCGAGGTTATGGAGCCAGATGGCGGGCCGCGGTCAAATCGGCAGAGGAAGGACATCGAGGGAACTGAGTTCCAGAAACTCGCGAGCAGCGACCGCTTCGCCGTAAGATCGTCCATCCTACAGCGTCAGGGACAGTCCATCGGCACGGTCCGAATCGCCATGTCCAAAGAGACCATGCACCGGGAGCTGTTTTTCAACATCGGCCTGACCCTGGCATTGGCCCTCGTCGTTGTCGCCTCCATTGCCATCACTTCGTTGATCATCACCCGGCGCTACGTATCGGTCCCGCTACAGGCCCTGCAGACATCCGCTGCCGCCATTGAAGGAGGCGACTTGGGAACTGTGATCGATGTTCATGGCAACGACGAGGTCGGTCATCTGGCGAACAACCTGTCTTCCATGCGAGACTCGCTCGGCGACCTCGTAGGCCAGTTGGAAGTCGCAAACCGAAATCTAGAACGGAAGGTCGAAGAGCGCACCTCCGAGCTAGCGAATGCGAAAGACGAAGCCGAAAGCGCCAACCGTGCCAAGAGTGCGTTCCTCGCCAACATGAGCCACGAACTGCGCACACCGCTCAATGCCATCCTTGGTTTTGCTCAGCTTCTCAACCGGGCAGAGGATCTTCGAGAAGAGCACCGGGACAACCTGCGCATCATCCGCCGCAGCGGCGAACATCTTCTCACGCTCATCAACGATGTCCTCGAGATTTCGAAAATCGAAGCCGGGCGCACGGCGCTGCAGGAGGAGAGTTTCGATCTATATCAGCTGGTAGGGGATCTGCGAGAGCTGTTTCATGTTCGTGCCCACTAGGCAAGCCTGGTTTTCACCTGCGAAGTAGCCTCCGATGTGCCTCAATTTGTGTTCACCGACCACGGCAAGCTCCGGCAGATTCTCATCAATCTACTCGCCAATGCCCTCAAATTCACCGAGGTTGGTCACGTCGATCTTCGGGTGTCGGGCCGTTCACCGATTCGTTTCGAGGTGGAAGACACCGGGGTGGGCATCGATGCCGCCGATGTTGACAACCTGTTCGATGCGTTTGTCCAAACCGGCGAGAACCGCCAGCATTCGGATGGCACTGGCCTGGGTTTGGCCATCAGTCAGCATTTTGCTCAAATGTTAGACACCTCGATCACTGTTGAGACTCACCCCAGTACCGGCTCTACGTTTGCCTTCACACTCGACGTTCGTGCGGCCACCTCCACCGACGTGCCGCGTCCCGAAATCGCTCGTCAAGTGCTTGAATTGGCTCCCGGACAAGGCCGTCCGCTTCTGCTGGTCGTCGACGATATCGAGGAGAATCGCCTCATTTTGCGGCGTCAACTGGAACCGCTCGGGTTTCAGATCCTCGAAGCCGTCAACGGCCGCGAAAGCATCGACATGGTTCGAAACCACCAACCGCAGCTCGTCTGGATGGATATGCGTATGCCGGTGGTGGACGGCTACGAAGCCACGCACCGGATTAAGACCGAGTTCAGCAATCCTCCGGTAGTTGTCGCCATTACCGCTTCGGCATTTGAGGAGGATCGCCAGCGGGTGGAGGCAGCCGGGTGTGATGCCTTCATTCGCAAGCCATGCGGCGAGCAGGAAATCTTCAATACCCTGGAAAACACCCTTGGATTGCGCTTCGTTTATGCCGAGGACGAATCTGTTGAGCAAGCAGCTCCATTGCTTGCCGAGATTCCCGTCGATCTGCGCGCCCAGCTTTGCGATGCCGCCTCCCGCGCCGATGACGAGGCGGTAGCTTGCCTCATAGAGCAACTCGATGGCGATCTGCAAAGGGAACTTGGCGGCTTGCTGCGCGATTTTCAGTTCGATCAGATCATGGCCCTGGCTTCAAGGACTCAAAAGAGTACGGACTGATGAATCTAAGTCGATCAAGCTGGTCGCGCTCCACGATTTCTGGTGACGATGTCCACAATTCAATAGTCAGCGGAGTCAGCGTGTGAACGACAACGACGAATCCCGCGGCACCGTCCTTATCGTAGACGACACCCTTGCGAATATGCGTCTGCTGACCCAGATGCTGCGCGACGAGGGGTATGGCGTGCGCGGCGCGCCCAACGGCAATATCGCCCTCAACGCCGTGCGCTCTTCCCCACCGGACGTAATCCTGCTGGACATCAACATGCCGGGACTCAATGGCTACGAGGTCTGTCGTGAGCTGAAAGCGGATGATGACACGCGACACATCCCGATCATCTTTCTCAGTGCACTCGACGAGCCCCTCGACAAGGTCAGGGCTTTCGACGTCGGCGGCGCGGACTACGTTTCCAAGCCTTTCCATATAGAAGAGGTCATTGCCCGCGTCGATCACCAGCTGCAGCTGCAACAGTTGCAGCGCGAGCTTGTCGAGGCACGCATCGCAGCCGAAGCGGCGAACCAGGCGAAGAGCACGTTTCTCGCCAACATGAGCCACGAGATTCGCAGCCCGATGAACGCCATACTCGGCTACGCGCAGATCATGTCCGACGATCCGGGTTTGGGCGAGCTGCAGCGGAAAGCGGTGGACACGATCGGAGCCAGCGGCCAGCATCTGCTCGCTCTCATCAACGACATCCTGGATCTTTCGAAGATCGAAGCCGGGCACGAAGAACTTGTGGAGGAGGACTTCGAACTGACCGCATTCGTTCGCGAACTGGCCGCGCTATTCGAAATGCGGTGTTCTCAAAAAGGACTGTCCTGGCGTCTGGAGAATCACGTGGATCAGACTCACGTCCACGGTGACGCCAAAAAGCTACGCCAGGTCTTGATCAACCTCCTGGGCAACGCGACTAAATTCACCCAATCGGGTGAGGTGGGTCTCGAACTGCATACCGACGCCAATGGCAATTACCGTTTCGAGGTCCGCGACACTGGTCCGGGAATTCCGGCCGACCGCCAGCAGCAGATTTTTCAACCGTTTCAGCAGGAGGAATCGGGGTTCAGGTTCGGTGGAACGGGACTGGGCCTCGCCATTTCTCGACGCCACGTCGAGCTCATGGGTGGATCCATTGAAGTGCGTTCCGAGGAAGGTGAAGGATCTCAGTTCCGCGTCACCCTTCCGCTACAGCTCATCGAGGCGGACCTGGAAACTCCGATGGTGTCAGAGCATGTTTGGATGGAACCGTGCCGGCTCGGCCCACGCCCTGGTCGTGGACGATGTCGAGACCAACCGGGACATCCTGGTACATCTGCTCACCGGGCTGGGGCTCGACGTGTCAGTTGCAGCCGATGGCGAGAGCGGCCTGCTCCTGGCTGATAGCGATCCGGATATCGCTTTCATCGACATTCGCATGCCTGGTATGAACGGCATCGAATTCCTGCACGCGTTGAACCAACGCGCCGGCTCCACACCGAAGGCCGTCGCTGTTTCAGCCTCCGCTTTGGCGCATCAGCAGCGCGAGTTCCGCGACGCCGGATTTGACGCCTTTGTGGGCAAACCTTTCCAGCGCCAGGAAATCTGTGGATGTCTAGAAGATCTTCTCGGTGTCAGCTTCGAGTTGCTGCCAGAAAGGCCGGGACCGCCGATCGGTGGGCAGGAGATCATCCCCCAAGAGGAGCAGGGATTGTCGCTTCCGGAAAATCAGCTTTCAGCTCTTCACGAGGCTGCCGTGCAGCAGAATGTGTCCGGCCTGTTGAGATGCCTTGAGAACCTTGAAAAGGACGGTTACGATGCGGTCGTGGCGCGCCTGCGCCCGCCAAGTAAACGTTACGATTTCGCGGCCGTGCGTGCGGCGTTGCAGGAGATAGCAGAAGCCTGAAAAGCATCTTGGAATAGCCGATCGCGGCTTTTGCGGTCTACGATGAAACGGCGGAATGTTCCTCCGTGCGAGGCAGATGGAAGACGATTTCTCCATCTTTCAGATAGATTCGCGCCGTTCCCAATTGGGTATCGATGCGCCGTTGGCTGTTCCCGAGCCTGACTTCCACCCCGGGAAAAACCTTGTCCAACGCTTTGATGTCGGCTCGTTCCTGCTCCTTGGCGAGATTCTTTTCGATAGCCTCCTGCCTCAACAACAGCTTCTGGCTGATTTGCAGCGTCTGCCGCGCCGAACGCGCCAGAATGCCCCGGCGTGGCCCGGTGGACGCGTCAAGGATCTTCTTGATCTGACTCACGTCGACGCGATCGATATTGAAACGTTGCAAATGTCGAACGATGTGACCATTGCACTCTTCAATTTGGCGTTGCAGCGCATCCAATTCCTTGGCCTGGTCGGGGTCCACCCCTACAATCAGCACGGTTCGGGTCGAGTTCGGCGAGCCCGCCGTAGACAGCTTGATCCCCTTCAAACCCCAGGCCTGGCCTCCCATCAAGGTGCCGCGGAGTCGTCCCTCTCCACTGTCAATACCAGGCAGGCCGCCCGACTGCAGACGCGCATGCAATGCGTGACTTCCCAGCTTCATGTCTCCACCTGAGGCAGCCGTTGATTCCTCGACGAACTGGGCCCTCAGAGACCCGGCCGCGACAGCTCGCGCCTTGCGGCCAACAATGCCTCTGCCGACCTCGACATTGCCGTTGGAAACGACCAATGATCCTGCTTCCACCGTACCGGCGACAGTCACATTGCCGTCGGCCTTGACCGAGAAACTGGCGATGATGGATCCCTTGACGAATACCTCACCCGAAAAATCAAGATTGCCCGTGCTGAAATCCACGTCTCCATCAATAGTCAGGACCTGAACCACGGAGATCTTGTTGTTTGCAAGCCGCAGCAATCCGGCTCCGGTAGCGACAAAGATGGTTTCCCCGCCCGAATCTTGCTGGCTGACATTCTTGCGTGCCACGACTTGGTTTTCAAGTCCATCGGTCGCCTGCAGAACGTTCCCGCGGACATCGAATCCATCAACTCCATTCGAAGGTGGGATCACCCTACCCAGCAAATCACCCGACTCAACGTTTGGCGCAAAGTTCACTTCGTGGAAGTCGATCGACCCGTCCGCAGACATAGTACCGGGCTTGCGCTCCAAATCAACGAAGACTTCTACTTCGGAATCGCGACCGTTTACTGCTGGCTGTCCCCTGGCTATCTCCACAAGCGTCCGTCCCGAAGAACCCAATGACAGCTGCTCAATAATCCGGTCGATCGCGCCAGGTTGAATACCTTCGACGATCTGGCATTCTGCCAGCCAAGTCTCGATATGTTCCGGTTCAACCTCGTGGGGGCCGGGGTCCAGACAGCACCAGCAGACCTGAGTCGCCGCCGAATCTACCCAAACTGGAGACAGCACGGAAAGCGTATTGTTGCGCAGGGAGATATAGCCGTACCGCAGAGCTCTGAATTCGTCACCATCGATGGTGACGCCTGCACCCGCTTTGGGCTGGTTCGGGAACGACGGTTCTCCCTCCAGTTGCTGTCCGAATATGTCGCTTCCGTTGCCGCCACCGCCATCTTTTCTGACGCAGGCTAGTAGATCGCCAGGTAGAGCGCGTAACGCTGGACAGGTCGCCACGTCCTCCTCGTCCAATGCGTCCGCAGCTAGCGTCTCGCTGAGTCGGCGAGATATCAGATCGAGGGTGTGAACGGGAACAGCTGTACCGGCGCGTCCAGGATCGAAGTATTCCGTCCACTGCGATCCCGTGGGACTGACGCCATCTGCTGCGGGAATCCAGTTAGACGGTCGCTCAGTTGGTTTTGCCTGCTTTACGCTAGGAGGGTCGGTGAAGACGAGATTGTGAGCTCGCAGCATCGCCGCAAGCTGATCACTGCTCTTGATCTTGGGATCTAACTTCGTGACGTACGCCCGCATGCAGTCGTGGCGTATGGCCAGTTTTATCCCCTTGAGGGTGGCCGAATAGAACACCTGGCCCACGTCCAACCCCGCTTCGAGGCCCGCCGTAACCAGCTCAAGCGCAGAGAGCTCGATGCCTAACCTGAGCGCGATTTGCTTCATTCTGCGCGAGTCTTCACCGGGGCCAGATTGCACCGGCATAGCTTGGTTCATGAGATTGGTTTTCGGACCGCCTATTGAAGGCCCAACAACTCGTCAACTTCGATTCTGCCCTCCGCGAGATCGGCAGTTACGTGTGCCACGCGCATTACGAGAGCGGCCTCCTGCCCTATGCCCCACAGGATATTGAGCAACGTCTTGCGCTCGGCCTCTTCGGTTGAGATTCCATCAACCCACAGAACACCTTTTGCGGTGTCGGAATAGAGGATGGGAACCATTGCCTGAGACCCGTCGGAATGTGGTTTTTTCTCGGAGTAGGCCTGCACGATTGCCGAGGTAGTGTCGGTGAGTGAGATCTGCGCCTGCGAATCTTCCCTCGCTTTTGCAGTCGTGGCCGCAAGCTCCAGGTGCGAGTCACCTTCCCCTGGCAGGTAGATTCTGACACTGGTCGCTTCCAGTACCTGCTGGGCGACTTCGAGGATCTCGGAGTGCGCTTCACTCAGCGACATGGGGGACATCTGCAGCTGGACCAGGCGATTGCGTCCGTCCAGCTCGCGGACTCTCATTTCGAGCTGTCGCTGGGCAGCTTGGAGTTGCGTGTTGGCTTCGGTCAACTCCACGGTGCGCGCCGCCACCCGCTGTTCCAACTCCTCGTTCATCAACTGAAGCTCACGCTGCAGATTGCGTAGCTTGAGATGGGTGTTGAGTCGGGCCATCACCTCCTCATGCTGCAATGGCTTGGTTACGTAATCCACCCCTCCCATCTCGAAACCTCGCACTTTGTGACTGGTTTCCGACAGGGCCGTCATGAAGATTATGGGGATCTCACGCGTAGCCTCCAGTTCCTTCAAACGCCGGCAAGTCTCGAACCCGTCTATTCCAGGCATCATCACATCTAGCAAGATCATGTCTGGAGTCGCGTACTCAGCCTGTCGAATGGCACTTTCGCCGTTGACGGCAATAAGCAGTTCAAAACCTGCGGCACTCAGGATGTCCTGGAGCACCTCGAGATTTAAAGGAGTATCGTCTACAATGAGGATCGTACCTCGTTTCTCGCCTGTTGTCATTGCCACCTCTCTTCGTGTCCGCTCGAATAGACCAAGCCCGAACCGCTCAAATTTCAACCTTGTCCGACAATTGTCTGACCCAATCTTGCAACTCGGATATCCTGAACTCCTGTGCCATCTGACTCACCCGCTGTGCGAACGGTTCGTACTCTTTTTGACTTTCGGCAAGCTCCGTGGCGCTCTTGCGCAGCCCCAGCATGTTGCCGGCTTCAGCGAGGTGCAAAAATTCGGCCAATACCGTTGGCGGTGGCGTGTCAACAACAACATCCACCACCTCCTCGATCGATTCCGCTTCGGCGTATTCCCATTCAATCTCCAGGTGTTCTTGGATCTTCTGCATCAGGTGCTCTTCCCGG
The DNA here is from genome assembly GCA_965217095.1 of Candidatus Latescibacterota bacterium. GTDB lineage: Bacteria > Latescibacterota > UBA2968 > UBA8231 > UBA8231 > CAYNZV01. The sequence goes on along the minus strand of OZ244235.1, from coordinate 6,556,272 downwards.
AACGGCTTGGCGAGAAAGTCGTCGGCGCCGGAATCGATACTCTCTTGCTTGTTGACTTCGAACGCGCTCGCCGATACGGCCAACAAAACAGGCATATCGTTAGCGAGCTGACTGCGAATCTGCCGCATCGCCGCGTTGCCGTCCATCACCGGCATGCGCAGGTCCATCAGTACCAGGTGCGGGCGCCAGGCTATCGCCTGCTCGAGGCCATCCCGACCATCTACTGCTTCGCGAACGTCAAACCCTAGCGGCAAGAGCATGTCAACCAGCACACTGCGGTTCTCTTCCTGATCGTCGACTACAAGCAACCGGTAGGGATCGCCGCGGAATCCGACAATCATGCGCTCTTCGTGGGCGATCTCCGGCTCGAAATCATCAACTTCCTTTAGATCCAATGCGAACCAGAAGCTGCTCCCTTTGCCTTTTTCGCTTTGCACTTGAAGTTTGCCGCCCATCAGCTCAACGAGTTGCATGCTAATCGGCAACCCTAAACCGGTACCTTCGCTCATCTGACACTGATCCCCAGCATGTCGGAATGCTTCGAATATCTCCGCCAACGACTCCTTCGCAATGCCGACTCCGGTGTCGTCAACCTGAAAACGCACGCGATCACCTTCCATTCCCACCTTGAGCACGACGCCTCCATCCTGGGTGAATTTTACCGCGTTGCCCAGAAGATTCATCATTACCTGGCGCAGGCGTTTTTCATCGGCTCGAACGCCCATGGGCAAGCTGCTGATTTCTTCATAAGAAAACTGGATGCCGTTCTGCTCCGCACGCATGGTGAACATGTGAACGAGATTCTGGAGCAGGTCGGGCAGGGGAAACTCGGTCGGTTCCAGCTCCATGCGGCCGGCCTCGATCTTTGACATGTCCAGGACGTCGTTGATCAGCGCAAGAAGATGCTCGCCACTGCGTTGAATGGTCGCCATCCCCGACAGCTGCTTTTGGTTCATTTCGCCATCTTTTCCGAGTATTTGGGCATAACCCAAGATAGCGTTGAGCGGGGTGCGCAACTCGTGGCTCATGTTCGCCAGGAATTCGCTCTTGGTACGATTTGCGACTTCAGCAACTTCCGTGGAGCGCTCCAGTTCCGCCGTACGCTGCTCGACTTCGTGCTCTAGATCTTCGTTGTAGTTCTTCAACTTTCGGTTGCTCTGGTGAACTTCCTCGAACAGCTGTTTGATGGAGTCCCTCATCGAATTGAGGTTGGATGCAAGGTGGGCAATCTCGTCCCCACCTCTGGTATCTATGGTCGCATCCAGATTCCCGCTGGCGATCATGTCTGCCGAGTTCTGAAGCACAAAAAGGGGTCGTGTTATGTACCGCCGCGTTATTGCAGGGCGATCGCGGCGATGATCACTAGGGTCAACACGATAGTTCCAGCGATATTGAGGACCAGCTCATGCTGCATGCTTTCCTTGGACATCGCCAGTTCGATGGTGGCGATCTTATTGCCCTTACGAGTGATCGTCGATGACCCGTACGTGAACCTGTTCGAGTCGGCAAAACTCGAATAACTATGCTCAGCATATTCGGGTCTGGTCTGCAGCGCGAATTCCGTTGAGTTCTCGTAGATCCTGACAAACACGACAGATTCATCGAGAAACAGCGCCTCGACGAAACTATCGTAGTCGAAATTCCACAACGGCTCGACCAGGCCGCTTTCTGCTAGCTTCAAGGTATGGTTCAGACGGGATTCAAGATCTGCAACCCCTCTGGAGACGGTGATCCAGATTGCCAGAGACGCGAAGCAGATAAGGATCAGGCTTACCACGCCAATTAATGCGTAGCTGAAACGCCTGCTGATACTGTGATCTCCGGTTGGTTGACCGGATTCTTCTGATTCTCTCATGGTGGGTGACGAATCTCAGTCGATATACTTCCCGTATATGCGTGTTATCGTGCCGTCAGCCCGCAGCTCATCCAACGCTTTGCGCATCGGCTCGAGCACGCGGCAGTCAGTGGACTTGTGGAATGCGTACCCCATGTGTGACCGTTGCAGGATGTAGACTGTCTCGTATTCATTCGGGTCGATTCGCGAGATCCTGAGCTGATACATGGCGATGTCTTCCGCATAGGCTACGACGTCAAGACGCCCCTCGTGCAGCATGTGCAGCAGGCCATCCAGAGAATGTTTGCGCTCGATCGAGTCATCCTCCGCGCCGAAATCGCGAATGAGCTGATCTCCGATGTCATCTCTAATGACGCCGATCTTCAATCCTTCCAGGTCTTCCTTGGACCGGATTTTGATATTCTTGCTCCGCGGTGCAATGATCGACACCTGCGTCGGGATAATCGGCCCGACGAACTTGAACAGCTGCAATCGCTCGGTGGTGTAGGTCATGGAGAAGAGGGCCGTGTTCGGTTTCTTGAGAAGGTTGTTGTAACTGCGTGCCCACGGCAGCACTTTGAGATCGGCAAGCGTCAAACCTACGCCGATCTTCTTGAAGACCTCCATCAGAACGTCGACCGTGATTCCCTTCAGCTGTCCATCGTGCTCATCCAGGTAGTTGAACGGCGGGTACTGTTCCGTCATCCAAAACATGTCTTCGATCTGTGCCGCTTCATCAAGTGTCTCGGCGCTCACCAACGCGGCACTCAGAAACAACACAACAATAGCCAATCGGGTCATCGTCACCTCGTTTTTCTAAAACTTATACGTCAGGTTGCTGTTGCTGAATTCTCGATCGCTTGGTTTGTCGACGAATATCGCAGTGATCGTTGAACGGGTAGCGTCGACGCGCTGAAAAATACTCCCGAGGTCAAATGGGTTCCATAGCCAGTTCGAGCTCCTCGTCATCGGCGTTCCGCAGAAAAATCCTGACCGAAGTGGCTCCGCTCGCGTCGATTTTCATGCTTCCTGATCCGATTCTCAGCACGGTGTTCTCGGCAACGGTGCCGGTGATATCAATGGCAGCATCCATAGCCATCTTTTTCAACTCTTCTTCGACCGCCCGCTTCTCCTTTTCCGCCTTTTCGAGTCGGGATTGGACCTGCAGAAGATTTCGAGTCGACTTGGCGATGAGCTTCTTCATTGGCCCTTTCGCTTTCAGCAGCATGTTGATCAGGAAGTGGCGGATCTGTTCCGGCGCTAGTTTTTCCGCATGCAGGGATCGCAGCGTCTTGGTGATAGAGCTCCGGTAGAGATCGAGGAGTTTCTGCAGTTGGCCGAGACGCTTGAGCAAAGGGCCGTCGACACCGGCGATAAGCTGTGTCGAACTGGAAGAATCCGATCCGATATCGTGGGCGCGGATCTGGCTGCCCGCCAGCACAATCCCGCCCGCAATGACGCCTCCCGACGTTTGTTTTCGGGTGCCATGTCCAACGATCGATTCCTCGGCGCGAATAGACGCGTTGTATATGTACTTGGAGATATTCAGATCTTCTGCCGTGCTGACGCGAGCGGCATTGACGAACATGGCATAAACCGAGCCGGCAGCGGAAACCCTTGTCTGGCTGCCCGTAATTCCGTACTGAACGGCCACGTTCCCGGAGGCGGTGACCTCAGCCCCGCTTTCTATGCTGGTTCCGACGACCACGTTGCCCTCCGCCTTCACCTTGAAGCCGGGTTTGATAGATCCTTCGATGGTCACGTTTCCGGGGAATTCGATATTTCCCGTGCTGTAGTCGACGTCGCCAGGTATCAGCTTAGTCTCGAAGATTCCAAGCCGAATGGTCTCGATGCCGCGGCGCTCTTTACGCAAGACCACGAGCTCGCCCGCCACCTCCGCGCAGAATTCGTCCGGTGTGTCCTCCGACCGGACCCGCAACACGTTTTTGCCCTCCCTTACGGTGATACCGGAGCCGTCACCTGCCTTCAGGACGCGCCCGGTAACGTCACAGCCGGGAGCTCCTGTGGTCTCGGGTTCCAACACCCCAATCCTCTGCCCTTTTTCCATCAACACCGCCAGGTTCAACTCTTTGAAATCGATGGAGCCGTCATCGCGGACAAAGCCCGCTGTTCGCCGTGTCGTCACGGCACCGTCGAAACGCGCATCCTCGCCATCACGGGGCTCCACACCTTTCGCTATCAACACCGTCAGTTCAGGCACTACACCCTCGGCGGCTGCTTGGCAGTAGGCCATTATCGCGTCACGATCGATGCCGTGGGTGACGGAATACAACCCAAGCAAATGATCGATTTCTTCGGGAGTCGGAGTACGGCGGGTGCCAAGCTGTGGCAAGTTGAGGAAATACACCGCCATTCGATCGCGAGAAATCCAGATCGGCGGCACTATCTGAACCGAGTCCATCCTCTTGCTGATACCCAGATAACCATAGAATGCCGCGGAGCAGCTGCTTCCATCCTCCGCCAGTCGGACGCTCGCATTTTCCTCCAGCTTGCGATCTGTAGGCTCCTTGGCCATGAACTCCTCGCCGAAGACGTCCGTCCCCATCGGCCCCTGGACCGGCGCTTTCTTCTCGGCCAGCGGCTCCCCGGCCTGGACTGCTTTCCCCGCGAGACCCGCTGCGTAGTTCAGCAGATACTCGTGGCTTGGACTATCGTTGCAGATTCGCCGAATTTCGCTGTGGTACCTGGTTAGATCTGCCTCACAGAGAAATTTCCATTCGGCGTCTTTGCCCTGCCCCGACTCATTGCCCCGAGCAATCAACGTAATGGCATCCACCTTGGAATTCCGCTTCAACTTCTCGCAAAGTTGTTCGATCGCACGCTCGTCCACGCCATAAACGATATCCTCATTGCCCAGGACTTCGAGAACCTCCTCCTTGGAGGGATGAGGGCCGTCTTTTTTTTCCTGCGGCAATAGAAGGAAATACACGCTCAGCAAGTCCCTAGAGACGAAGACCGGAGGAATCACAACAATCTCGTCGTCAACAACCCCGACGTACCCCACTATCGCGGCCGTGCAGCTCTTGCCATCGTCGCTGACAAGCACGTTCTCGCCCGCCGGTACGGGAAGCTGCTCCGGAGGATCAGGTTCAATCACATGGCCGAATACATCTCGTCCCGATGATCCGCTCGATTCGACGACTTCCGCCAGCAACTGCTGGGGACGCGCTATTGGCAACCTTAGCTGGCAGCTCTTGAGGCCTCGGAGATCGTAGTCGGCAAGCAGCTTCCGGACCTTCCTGAAGCTATTGGAATCGGGGACCGCGAAGTGATACTTGAGCTGGGAAGGCTCGGGCTCAGCGGGGGGCTGTGCATCGGCGATGACGATGGGGGTAGCTTCATCGCTGGCTGGCGTTTCACGACGACTCGTTCTGCGACTCGCCCGCCGCTTTGGCAAAAGGTCATGGATCTGGGTCGTTTTGACGCCATATGAGATGCCAGCCTCCTCGAGCAAGTTCATGATTGCTGCGAAGGTGGTTCCCTCGGGTGGACGACCGACGAAAAACGCTTGCATACCGTCGATGCTTACGAGGAGGACGCAGTCGCCAATTCGACCCAGGCGTTTGCCGCTGGCATACACGCCTTCGATCAAGGTAACCAACTCGTCTTGATCGGGGTCTCGGGTGTCGCCGGATTCGCCCGCGTCTTGCGAGCTCTCGTCCGGGTGGTCTAGTAGTCCACCGACCAGGTTTTCGAGATCCTCACCGGGTTCAGCATCCGATTCTGGCGTCATCTTGTCACTCGTGAGGGGGGTATGGGATTCGACTCGCGTCTTGCGCTACCTAGATGCCCTTGCCGCCCATTTGAACAACACTTTCTACCTCCGCCCGTATTGCCTCCTTCTTGTCGGCCACGGAAAACACGAATTTCGCCAGGGACCGAGCCCCCGGATCCATAGTCAAGGTCTGCGAATCGCCGGGATGTCCAATCTCCATCTTGCGAGTCAAGATGTCGCTCAAGTGCACCAGATAGGTGAGGCGGCGGTGCTGCAGGGCCATTGGTAGGTTGTGGTGAAAGGCGATGCTGGTCGCTATCGTCGGTGGCAGATCCCACTTTCTGGCCAGCTCGTAACCGATATCCGTATGCGCGATGCCCAGGAGTTCCCTCTCGACCTGGTACATTGTCTTGTTTTCCGCCTCGGTGATTCGAAGGATCTCTTCGAAGTGATCCCTGAACCGAAGGTAAAGGACGATCTTGCCTATATCGTGCAGCATGCCGGCGATAAAGTGGTCTCGTCCCTTCACGCGATGACCGCCTTCTTCCATTATGAGTCCACACGCGATGCAGTGTTTCCACAGTTCCAAGACGCTGAAACCATTGGCTGCGCCGGACTCAGCTGCGACATCGAAAACGTCAAAGATGATCGACGCCTGGACGATTTTCCGAATCTGGTCGATGCCAAGAAAGGTGGTCGCGCCTTCGATGCTATTCCCCCGGTAACCGTAAAAGGCGGAATGGCACGTGCGCAGAATTTCCGTCGTTAACCCCTGATCCGTTTGTATGGTTCGTATCAATTCGGCAACGTCTACCTGATCGTCCTCCATGGAGAGCAGGCTCAACATCTTGCGGTGCGCCGGCTGCAGGACCGGTAGGTTCGTCAGCTGCTCCAGTTCCTCTCGCATGTCCTTGACTGAGATCTCCGCCAACTGAGTTTTCAAACTCTCGTTAACTTTCTGCTCCAGCGTCGAGCCCGAATACGGCTTGATCATGACCGAGTCCAGATTTATTTTTTTGCCTTCTTCCACCAACGATTTGACTTCGCTGTCGGAGCTGAGGGTCAAAACGATGGGGATCTGCTGGTAGTCGGGATGGAGTCTGAGAACCCGCGCGGTTTTGATGCCACCCATGGGCACGTCTTCGTCAATTATTATCAGGTCGGCCTGCTTCTGACGCAGTTGCTTGGCGGCAGCCAGCCCGTCGCCGACTCCCGTAACCTCGAAGTTGCTGGCGCCCAGGTGTCGTCCAACCAGCTCGCGAATCTGCTCGTTTTTTTCGATGATGAGGATGGATAGTGCCAAGTATCCTACCTTCCAATCTTCTCTTCTGGGATCTCCAACTGGTCGCCGTCCTCGACATCTGGCAAACTCAGCAGATCGCTCACTTCCGCCTCACTGCCCTCCAGGTCCGCAGCGAGCTGCATGACGCACAGGACCAACGCCGCTTCCCTCCCCAGTCTCTGCAGCGTTTGGGACAAGTCAGCGCTCGCGCCATCAGCTGGATCGAGGCCACCTACCTGGAGGACGCCCAGAACTTCCTCCTGGTAGATCAACGGGACCGAGCCCTCGCCGTCGCGAACGATCGACTTGCGGTCAGCGAAAGCGATCGCCACGTCGCTGTTGTCCTTCGCCGCAAGCTCCCGTGCGGGTGCGCGATCTCCTCCAGAACTTGCAGTCACCGTTAACGTCTGTCCCGCCTTGTCGGGTCGATACAGGACGATCTCTTCGGTTCCCAGCGCCTTACCTAGGATGTGTAGAATATCGGCGTGGGCTTGCTCTATTTCCGCTGGCGGACCGTTCTGTAGTCCTACGAGTTCGTCGATCGCCGCCAGCTCATCCAACCGACGGGAAAGATCCTTATTGGACTGCGCCAGCTCGAACGTGCGCTCGGTTACGCGGTTCTCTAATTGAGTATTTGCCGCCTGCAGCTCGCGCTGAAGTCTGCGTAAGCTGATGTGCGTATTGACACGAGCCAACACTTCGCCATGATGAAGCGGTTTGGTCACGTAGTCGACCCCACCCTGCTCGAATCCGCGAATCTTGTCGCTGGGATCCGACAAGGCTGTCATAAATATCACTGGAATCTCGCGCGTTTCCTCATTCTCCTTCAATCGCCGGCAGGTCTCGAAGCCGTCAATTCCCGGCATCATCACATCGAGAAGAATGAGCTCAGGGTTGGCGTATTTCGCCTGTTTTATCGCGCTTTCACCGTCGATTGCGTTGAGCAACTCGTAACCCGCATCGCTCAGCATGTCCTGCAGTACCTCCAGGTTTGTCGGGGTATCGTCTACGATCAGGATTGTGCCGTTGTGATCCTCTTCCAAAATTTCCCGCCTATGATTTTGTCCCAGAAAGTTTCCCTATGAAATGCTGCACTTCTTCGATCCTGAAATCCTTTGCCAATTCCGTAACGTGCTCCGCAAATGGAATGAATTTCTCATCTTCCGTTCCAAGTTCAGATGCCCGAGTTTCGATGCCAAGCATATTGCCCGAGGTGGCAAGATCCAGGAATACCGCCAACTCCGGGGCCGGCGGCGCAACTACTGCGCGATCTTCTTCTTTCGGCTCCGAATGGGTTGTTGCAGCGTATTCCCACGTCAATCCCAACCGCTGCTCGAGAATCTTGGAAAGGTGCTCTTGTCGGAAGGGTTTGGCGATAAAATCGTCCGCGCCTGCATCGGCGCTTTCCTTTCTGTCGAGGTCAAAAGCGCTTGCCGTAACAGCTACCAGAACAACCGTGCTCCCCCTAAGCTTCGACCTGATCTCCTGCATCGCTTCCTTGCCGTCCATTACCGGCATGCGTAAATCCATAAACACCAGGTCGGGATGCCACGCCAACGTCTTGTCGACGGCCGCTCGCCCGTCTGCGACCTCTTCTACCAGGAATCCCAGGGGAATCAGCATGTCCACCAGCATCCTGCGATTCTCATCTTGATCGTCTGCTACCAGTACCTTCCGGGGCTCGCCTTGATAACCCGTAATCTGCTTCGCCTCCTGTATCCCAGAAGGCGCATAGTCTGGTAGCTCCTCAATCTCCAGCTCGAACCAGAAGCTGCTACCCTTTGATAGCTCACTTTCAACGTGCAATTCACCTCCCATCAACTCGACCAGGCGAGCGCTGATCGGCAGTCCCAGACCTGTCCCTTCTATGACCTCGCTTTGATCACCTACTTGTTTGAAACCTTCAAAAATCGCCCCGAGAGACTCTTCGGCAATGCCGATGCCGGTGTCATCCACTTGAAATCGTAGACGTTTGCCCCCGGACTGGCTGATTCTGAGACCAACATTTCCTTGTTTGGTAAATTTGATCGCGTTGCCAAGTAGATTGGTTAGGACCTGCCGGAGTTTCTTTTCATCCATGCAGACACCCACCGGCACTTCGGTGAATTCGCAGCTGAACGAGAGACCCCGCTGCTGCGCGCGGATCTTGAAAACGGTTTCGAGATTCTCAATAAGCTCTCGCAGAGAGAATTCGTTCTCCTCGAGCTCCATTCGACCGGCTTCCACCTTGGCCATATCGAGAATGTCGTTGATCAATGAAAGAAGATGCTCGCCACTGCGGCGTATTACCTCGACACCCTCATGCTGCTGCTGGTTCAAGGAGCGATCTCTGCCCAGTATCTGCGCGTAACCGAAGATGCCGTTTAGCGGTGTGCGAAGTTCGTGGCTCATATTGGCCAGAAATGTGCTCTTGGCATGGCTGGCAGCTTCCGCATCTTCTTTGGCTCGACGCAGATCGGTCTCCGTTTGCCGCTGCACGGAGATACTGTCGTGCAGTGCCCGTTCAGTGCGTTTGTGTTCGGCGATCTCTCTGGAGAGTTTTCGGTTCGAATGGAATATAGAGGCCGCAACCAGCGCGATTATGAGGAACGGGACTCCCGCCCACAGTCCCACCATTTTCCAGTCGGTTCGGCGTTCTACGCGCAGATTTACCCATTTCTCCTTTATCAGCTTCTTCTCCTGATCCGTAAAGCGAGCGAGGGTTTTGTTTAGAATCGGTACCAACGGCGCCAGATCCTTACGGACGCCTATTGAGATATCGATTTCATAGGGAGTGACATCGCAAAGCATCATGAGGTACGGGTGCCGCCACCCGCAGATTGGTCAGACCGAGCTTCCTTTCGAAGAACTCGACCACTGCTAACTCACCAACCGTCGCGTCAGCTTCGCCGTTGGCGACCACCTGCAGCGCCTCATCCATGCGATCTACCAGCATCAGTTCCTGACCGGGGAGGTCGCGTTCGATCCAGTACTGCGTGACATACCCTTTAACAACGGCGACCGATTTTCCTTTGAGATCCTTCAGTCCTTCAATGTGGGGGAAGTCCTTGCGGGCGACGATGACGGTGGGCAAACGCAAATACGGTTCGGTAAAGCTCAGATACTCCGACCGCTCTTCTGTGTTCATGATGGCTGTGATTACATCGATATCGCCATTCCGAGCTTTATTTAGAATCACATCCCAGGTAAGCCCGTAGACCGCCGCCATTTCCAGGTTCAGATGCTCATTTAGAATGCGGACATAATCCGAGGTAATGCCCGCGTGCGTTTGGTCGTCGTCAAAGAATTCGAAAGGGGCCCAGGCCGGCGCGACGCCGACGCGAAGACTTCGATGCGCCGCTAGCCAGTTGCGCTCTTCCAGCGTGAGTTCATCCGCCCAGGCGTGGAAAACTCCCATCAACACAACCAAAACGGCGATGGGGAATGGGGCGATTGTGAGGGAGCCCTTCATACCGATTTTGTCTGCAGATTGTGGCGATCGAAGCGTATCCACCTTAGAGTCTCCGTACTAAGAAAGTATTTTGCCATTCCCAAAACAAGATCTATCACCTAATATTCGCTGGAGCTTACATCCCATTTGCCTAAGGAGTGCTCGTGGGCGTCAGTGCCCCCAATTCTCCCCAATCAGACGTCCTGATCGTAGATGACACCGTGGCCAACCTTCGTGTGCTTTCGGACATGTTGAGCAGCCAGGGGTATAAGGTGCGTGGGGTAACGTCCGGCCCCATGGCCCTCACTGCCGTGAAGGCGGCGCCACCGGCGCTGATTCTTCTCGATATCAAAATGCCCGAGATGGACGGGTACGACGTCTGTCGAGAGCTGAAAGGCGATGAGCAAACCCGCGCTATTCCGGTCATTTTCATAAGTGCAATCTACGAAGATGTGGATAGGGCCAAGGCATCTGACGCGGGAGGTGCGGATTTCTTGACCAAGCCGTTTGATATGGACAAGGTCTTGGCATGTGTGGAGAAGCATTTGGCCTGAGCGTGACAACAATCGCGTTTGTTCGACACTCACCAGCCTGCAGGGGTGTCGAACGACAGCATATGAGTGGCTATGGAAAAGGGTCTTACTGACGTTCTCTGGGTGACCGTCTGCGCAGGGTTGGTTTTCTTGATGCAAGCCGGCTTCTTGTGTTTGGAAACTGGCCTGACGCGCAGCAAGAACAACATCAACGTCGCCATAAAGAATCTCAGCGACCTGGGCATCTCCATCAGTTTGTTCTGGGCTTTCGGCTTCGCGCTCATGTTCGGCCGGTCGTACGGTGGATGGATCGGATCGAGTGGTTTCATGCTCGATCTGGCCGAGGTCGGGATGTGGTCGGTCGCTTTTTTGTTGTACGAGGCGATGTTTTGCGGTACGGCTGTAACCATTCTGTCCGGAGCCATCGCCGAACGGATGAGGTTCGGCGGTTACCTGGTGGTGGCCGTATTGGTATCCGGTTTCGTCTATCCGGTCTTCGGCCATTGGGTCTGGAACGGTGCCAACGAGGGCTTGCGGACCGGCTGGCTCAACAGCATGGGGTTTGTCGATTTCGCGGGTGCGACGGCGGTCCACAGTTTTGGCGGTTGGGTGTCGCTGGCTCTGCTGATCGTATTGGGGGCCCGCACCGGACGTTTCCCGAAGGATGGCCCCGCACAGAACGTTCCCGGCGCCAACCTTCCTATCGCGACGTTGGGCGTTATTCTGCTCTGGCTCGGCTGGTTTGGCTTCAACGGCGGCAGTACCCTGGCGATGGATTCTCATGTTCCCCGGGTCATTACCAACACCATCGTCGCCGGGGCCGTTGGCCTGGTGATCGCGTTGGCTCTCGGTTGGTTCACTCGCGGTCATGCCGATGTCTACCTGGTCATTAACGGCTCGCTGGCAGGACTGGTGGCCATCACCGGCGCCGCAAACTCGGTATCGACATCGTCCGCAGCCTTGATCGGCGGCGGCGGCAGCGTGGCAATGCTCCTGGTCGACCGCCTGCTCGTCCGCTGGCGCATCGACGACGCTGTTGGCGCCGTGCCAGTACACCTTGGGGCGGGTATGTGGGGTACGCTGACGGTCGCTTTGCTCGGCGATGCGGAGATCATTGGCACCGGTCTCGGCACCTGGGCGCAGCTCAAGGTTCAGGTATTGGGCATTGTCGTGTGCGGTCTCTGGACCTTTACCACCGTGTACCTGGTTTTCAATCTGATCAACCGGTTGTACAGGCTTCGCGTAACAATGGATGAGGAGCTTATAGGTCTGAATGTCTCCGAGCACGGAGCCACCACGGAGCTTCTGGACCTGTTCACCGTGATGGATCAGCAGTCCAGGTCCGGCGATCTGAGTCTGAGGGTTCCGGTGGAGCCGTTCACAGAAATCGGCCAGATCGCCTCACATTACAACCGATCCATGGAGTCTCTGGAAAAAACGGTAGCCCGTACGGACGGCATCGTTGAGTCAGCCATGGACGGGATCCTCACCCTATCCAAGGATTCTCTCGACCTCCTCAGCTTGAACCCGGCAGCCGAGCGCATGTTCCCGCGAAACGGTTCACAGTTGTTGGGGCGTTCCGTTAGCGATCTCATCTTGCAGAAAGCGAAACCCGACCAAACCCCACGGGCCGCCGCACGTACGCTCATTGAGGAGATAGCCGCTGTCGACGGCCGCTTTGAGCTGGTCGGCAAATCCGATGACGGCCGATCCTTCCCCATGGAAGTGTCGGTTTCAGAAGTAACCGCAGCCGGGACCGCGTTATACGTCGCAACCTGTCGCGACGTCTCTGCCCGCGAACAGGCGCAGAGGGAACTGCGAGAAAGCGAAGACCGCTACCGCAACCTCGTCGACAACATCACCATCGGCCTCTTCCGCAGCATTGCCAGGCCCCGGGGGTCACATCCTCATGGCCAATCCGGCGGTCGTGGACATGCTCGGATACAGTTCGGTGGCCGAGTTCATGGAAACGAGTGTGAGCGACCACTTCGTCTTTACGAAGGATATAAAAGCGCTCGTCGACAGGTTGGTCGAAGAGGGGGAAGTAAAGGGAACCGAAGCAAGATTGCAGCGGCGGGACGGCTCAACATTATGGGCGGCCGTCAACGCCAAGACGGCCCGCGATGAGGATGGAGAACTCGTACATTTTGACGGCATGATTCAGGATATCACGGTGCGCAAAGAAGCGGAGATTGCTTTGCGCTTGGCCAAAGACGAAGCCGAGGCGGCCAGCCGTGCGAAAAGCGAATTTCTCGCCAACATGAGCCACGAGCTGCGCACCCCGCTCAATGCCATACTTGGTCATTCGCAGATTCTGAGCAAGGAAGAAAGACTCGAGGAGCGGGAGAAGAGCAGAATCTCAACTATTCAACGAAGTGGTGAGCATTTGCTGGACCTCATCAACGATATCCTCGATATGTCGAAGATCGAGGCGGGCCGTATGGAGCTTGAGCTGAGGGAGTTCTCGCTGCCAGATCTGCTTGCAGATGTTTCCCGGGTCTTCGATGCGCGGGCTCAGCAACTGGGGATCGGCTTCTCTTTCCGGGCGTTTGAACTCCCCGGAGGCGTTCGCAGCGATGACAAGAAGCTGCGCCAGGTGCTGATCAATCTGCTGGGCAATGCGGTCAAGTTTACCAAGGAAGGTGGCGTTTTGTTCAGCGTTGGTAGACGTGGCCACAGGCTGCATTTCGAAGTGAAGGACACCGGCGTCGGCATTGCCAAGGAGTCACTGGAAGAGATCTTCGAAGCGTTTGAGCACATGTCCCCGGACGGCGACACCGAGGGCACTGGTCTCGGTCTGCCCATAAGTCGAAGGCTGGTCGAAATGTTGGGAGGGGAATTGAACGTCGAGAGCGAATTGGGGAAGGGCAGCCGATTCTGGTTCGAGATAGAGCTGGAGGAAGCGTCCGGATTCGCTGCTACCAGCGACCAGCAGGAGCGTCGAGTCACGGCTTTCGCCGGCTCTCCCCGCAAGGTGCTCGTAGTGGACGACAGAACCGAGAACCGTCAGGTTCTGGTGGATTTTCTCGAACCCCTGGGTTTTGACGTCAGAGAATCGGAAGATGGTCACGACGGTGTCGACCAAGCCCTCGACTGGCGCCCAGATCTGCTGTTGATGGATCTGCGCATGCCAGGGCTGGGAGGACTTGAGGCCATTGAACGAATTCGGCACCAACTGGACGGAGCTCCCATGGTGGTGGTGGTGGTAACAGCCAGCGCTTTCGAGACCGATCGACAGCTCAGCATAGACGCGGGTGCCGATGACTTTCTTGCCAAGCCCTTTCGCGAGGCAAAGCTTCTGAACATGCTGCAATTCCACCTCGGATTAGAATGGGAATATGCCGACGACACGGATTCAACCGTTGGGGAGAAGGCGATATTCCCTTCGCCTCCGGCGGTCGAGCTTGAAGACTTCATGGAGCTGGCTAAGGCGGGCAACCTTCTGGAAATCCGCCAACAAGCCGAGATTCTGATGCGAACAAAACCACAATACGCAGAATTCGGTCGAAATCTAATTCAGCTGACTAAAGAGTTCAGGGTCGAACAGATTCAGCACCTCATTGCTGCGGCGTCCTCTCCGTGAGTCGCCGGCAACCAACTGTTCCGGCCCTCGCAATTGCGCTATCTTCTGGAAGCTTTCGGCAGTCTCGATTGTCAGGCAATTAAGGGACAGTTGAGGGGCAAGCCCAGAGCTAATCAGCATAACCGTTTTAAAAAGGATTACACACATGTTAGAAATGACTGAAAGAGAAAAGTTTCTCTTTGACCTGCAGGGCTTTCTGCAGGTCAAAGGGGTTCTGAGCGCCGACGAAGTAAAGGCGCTGAACGACGCGATAGATGCCCACATTGGGGACGAAAATGCGGAGGACCATTTTTCCAAGGGCGCCCCGTATGGCGGCGGCATGGACGGCGACTACAGCGGCAGCGGGTGTAGCGGTATGCTCACCTGGGAGAAACCCTATTGTCTGCCGTTTCGCGAGCTGATAGCTCATCCTCGCGTGATCCCTTACTTGAACACGATCTTCGGCCGCGGCTGGCGCATGGATCACCTGCCGTTCGTCAAGACCGCCCGCAAGGGCACCGGCGGCCACGGTCTTCACGGTGCCACCAGTATCGCCTTCGATGGCGGCCAGATGTATAACTACACCAATGGTGAAATCCGCACCGGCATGGCTGTTTTCCAGTTTCAGCTGGCGGATATCAATCCCGGCGACGGAGGCATCGCGGTCATTCCCGGCAGCCACAAGTCGAATTTTCATTGCCCGCATGATATCCTGCTCTACGAGAACGATCAGCAGGTGGTGCGCAATGTAGAAGGCAAGGCTGGGGATCTGGTGATCTTTCTCGAAACTACCATCCATGGCGCACTACCGTGGACGGCGGATCACCATCGCCGTTCGCTGTTCTATCGCTACAGCCCCAAATACGTCAACTTCCACTCCGATTACATCGAGACGAAACTCCCGGATTGGGTAGACGAGCTGACGGACGTACAGAAGGCGGTGGTGCAGCCACCCTACGTCTACGAACGGCCCATGCTGGAGGATGACGGCGTCACCCTGGTCTACCCCCAGGAGGAACCGGAGCCCCAGAACCGGCCTACCAAGAAGGTGCCTCGCTGATCGACCACGCGGCCGCGGCGGGTTTCTAGCGCTGCTCATGGTGAAGGCAGCACCTATCGCCTTTGCTTTCATGTTGAGCGGTTGGACGCTCGCCCTGGGCGCCGGCACCACCATCGAGTCGCGAAACGGTCCGGCCGCGGCCGCTGACAGCACCGGACCGTTCTCCCACGAGCTTTTTGATCGCCTGTTGTCCCGGGTCGTCGACGATGAGGGCCGAGTGGATTACGCCTCTCTCAAGCGAGATCCGCGCGAGCTGGACGCTTACTACCGTGTATTAAGTCAGGTAAGTCCGGACAGTCATCCGCAGCGTTTCCCCCACCGCAACGATCGCCTAACCTACTGGATCAACGCCTATAACGCCGCGGTGTTGCGCACGGTGCTGGATTATTATCCGATTACAACCGTAAGTGAGGTCTTACCTCCGTGGCTGTTCTTCTTCATGCCGGAGCGCTCGGGATTCTTCTACTTCCAGCGGCCGGTATTCGGGGGGGAGGAGATCAGCTTATACGATCTGGAACACGACATCGTGCGGCCGCGCTTCAGCGACCCTCGCATTCATTTCGCGTTGAATTGCGCCTCGGCGGGCTGTCCCAAGCTGCCTCAGCGGGCGTTTCGAAGCGCCGAACTGGACGAGCAACTCGATCGAGAGACGCGCCGATTTGTGAGCGAAAGGCGCAACGTAGATGTCGATGATGGGAAAAGGGAGATTCGGCTGTCGTCATCCGACGCGTAGGAGACGATATATTCAATTGGTACGAGGAAGACTTCGAGGCTGAGATCGACACTCCGATCGACAAGGAGCACGGCGCCGTTCTTGAGTATATAGCCGGGTACCTACCGCCAGCCACAGCTAGTCAGTTGCGGGAAGCCTCCACGAAGTACGCGGTAGTTTTCACCCCGTACGACTGGTCCCTCAACGATCGGCAACAGCCGCCTCCTTAGTAGCCCGACGCCCCGCCAAGCCCGTATCATCCTCTTCTGGTACCGATCGAAGCCGGCGCTGGTTCAGCTCCCAGCGCAGGGAGGTCGCGTTTACCTGGCACATGGAAATCAGCTCGCCATCGACCGGAACGCGGAATACGCAGCTCTGCAGCCGCTCCTGGCCCCGGGGAGTTTCCAGTTCGGCGGCATCCATGAAGCTGTGCACCACCACCAGCAATGGACGTACGCGAGGCAGGCCGAACGGACGGCGAAGCTGGCGCCACAAGAGGGTTCGCTGGCCCCAAAGACGATAAAGGGCATAGAGCGGAAGCTCCACCAAAAGCAACGGCCGGCGCCACACCGATCTCAGCAAAGCCCACAGGTTCCAGCCGAGGCCTTGAGAGGAATCGCCGCACTCTGCCAGGAGCTCGAGCAGGGTTCGAAACAGATGTAGATCCCACCTCTTGTCGCGGCGCACCGCTTCTACGATTTCCAGCTCTCCCCCCTGCTCCACCACCAACAGCGGTACGGTGATGTTGCATTCGCGGTGGCCGAAATGCATGGCATCGCGATTGAGGGGTTTGCCGGCTCCGGCGCAGACCTCTCGCCACACCCGGTCCATGATCGAAGACCCCGCAGCCTTGTCGGTCGTTCGGCCTACCTCCGCGACCGGAAGAAAACTGATGATGCGAAAGCGGGAGGCGTTCCGCAGCGCCCAGCGCATGATATCCGGAACACCAGACAGGTTGTCGGCGGTCACGGTAACGGTCTGCGCGGCGTGCAGCTGTTTCCCCGTCTCCTTGTGCACCTCATCCACCAGGTTTGCGAAACGGTCGCGAAGGGGATGGATATCCCGCTCGGAGGTGCCAGGCACCAGACCCGGCCGGCCTTGTTGTGTCGTATCGATATGGAAGCTGGCTTTGCGCAGCCCGTAGCGCCGCACCAGCTCCAGGAGATAGTCGGGTTTCTGCAGAAACCGCTGACCGTTGGTCATGACCATAGGGTCCAAACCGATTTCCAGCGCGTAGGCAATGATCCGTCCCAGCTGCTCTACCGGGAGCAGGGTCACTTCCCCGGAGGTGATTTGGACCTTGCCGCCGTATCCCAGGTATTGTCGCAAGGCATCGAGCTGCGCTTTTGCGTCTTCGAACGGCGCCGGAGTCGTGTCGTTGGCGACTTCGCTCAGATAACAGCTGGTGCAGGTGAAGTTGCAGCGTTCCATGAGGCTATGCGTTGCACCGCAGGCGACCGCGCCGACACCGGCCAGTTGCTGCGGCGAGCGCACCCCCTCGGGAAGCTCCTGCCGCTTGGCGTCGAGACGGGTAGCTTGATCGGCGAAACAGCTTGGCGTCGTGGTCACGGCAAGTCCGCATTTCGGGCGCATCGAAAACCGATGGTGGTGGTTGCTCGCCCCGGCAACCAAACACTTCGTCGCGTCGCAAGAGATGACTGAGCCTGCGATGGCGTCCAGGTCCAGTTCCCTCCCCGAACAACGCGAAGACCTGCACCTACCGGCTCATCCGGGCCGGCAGGATTCTCCGAAGGGCTTCTAGTATAATAGTCGGCTTCGAACCAGTCCTGCACCCATTCGCTCACGTTGCCGCCGAAGTCCCGCACCCCGTCGGGGGTGGTGTCTCCATTAAAACTTCCCACCGGCGCGGTGCGCAAATAGCCGTCTTCGTCCGCGGCGATATTGGCATCTCCCGCCACATACTCGTCGCCCCACGGGAAGGGGCGGCCGTCCTTGCCGCGGGCTGCTTTCTCCCACTCCGCCTCCGTAGGCAATCGATCGCCACGCCAGGCGCAGTAGGCCTGCGCATCTTCCCACCACACCCCAACCACAGGATGGTCTGCGAAACCCGGCGGAAACTGGGCGCCGGTCCATCCGTTCCAGGAGGCGAACCCATCGTCGACCCTGGGGACGCGCCAGGATCGCGCCCGCAGGAAAGCCGAATACTGGCCGTTGGCAACCTCGTAGGAGTCGATGTAAAACGGATCGAGGGTAACGCCGTGTGCGGGTAGTTCTAGCGGGCGTGGTAATCTCGATGGTGGCGATGTCCGCCTCAATGAAACGACCGAACGAGTCGGCGAAGAGAAAGAGATCGTCGAAGTCGACGCGGCCGTTGCCGTTCAGATCGAAACGCTCCGCATCGGTTCCCGCAACGCCGAACGCTCCCACGTACTGAAAAAAATCCTCGAACCCGACGATGCTGTTGCCGCTGAAGTCGGCACGAATCACGGCATCCGGCACCACACCGGGCTCGAGCTCGCTAAGGGAGTCCTGAGCGCGCAGTTCCGTCGAGGCAGTCGCGATGAGCATGCCTGTTATGAGAAACATCTGTAGCACGCGTTTTGCGATCATGACAGGTGTGAATATGCCAACAGTTGACAGTGTAACACAAAATGCTACATTCGCGATGTGATCAAGAGCTTCCGGCACAAGGGCCTTGTGGAGCTGATTGAACGAGGACGCAGCCGTCGCATACGAACCGATTTGCAGGCTCGCTGCTTGCGCCGTCTGGAGGCTTTGGATCAGGCCGAATCGTTGAGGGATCTGAATGTGCCAGGATTTGATTTTCACGGTCTGCGTGGAGTGCCCAAGCGCTATACTATCCATGTCAGTGGTCCATGGTGTATCACATTGAATGGAAAGAAGATGCCGCCTTACGGGTAGACCTTGAGCAATATCATTGAGAGGTGATCATGGCGGAATATGCCGTTGAGCGTCCATTCAAACGCGAACCGGTTCATCCGGGGGAGATCGTCCGAGAAGACGTCCTGCCAGCGCTAAAGCTTACTGTCAGCGAGGCAGCGCGCCGTTTGGGAGTATCACGTCAACAGCTCCATCGTGTGCTGGCTGGCACGCACCCCATAACCACCGAGATGGCGCTGAGGATCGGAAAGCTTGCCGGCAAAGGACCTGGGCTTTGGCTTAAGATGCAACAGAATTACGACCTATGGCACGCCGAGCACCGACTGAAAGATGAACTTAAGAAAATCGAGTCGGCGGAAGTATAGGGTTAGGAAGCAACAGTTTGATATCTTTTTTCCAGATGAAGATTCGCCAGAGAGCGTTGACAACTGCCGGTCTAGGGCTGGTGCTGTTAGTACTTATCGGCACGGCTCAGGCGCAGACCTGGCTGCAGATCGAGGCAGCCGGCTCCGAGACGCCCCCGCCGCGAACCTTTGCCGCTGCTATCTACGATCCTCGCGGCCAGCGTCTGATCCTCTTCGGCGGGCGGGGCGCGGACGGCGACCTGAACGACCTGTGGTTCCTAGATCTGCAACAGCTGGAAAGCGGCGCCCGTTGGACACGCATCGAGACCTCGGACGAGGTCGTACCCGCGGCCCGATTCACCCACAATGCCGTCTACGATCCTCAAGCGCATCGAATGCTAGTATGGGCCGGCCGCAAGGTGGATTCCGCCGGATCCGCGTTCTTCAATGATGTGTGGGCATACGATATCGGGTCGAGCACCTGGGCCGAGCTGGACGCTGGGGAACCCCAACCCAATACCCGGTACGGGACGGCGGCCATCTTCGACCCGGTAGCCGGGCACCTGGTCACCTTTGCCGGTTTCACCGCTGCCGGCCGTTTCGAGGATACCTGGCGGTTCGATCCAAAAACGGCCGCCTGGACCGACATCTCACCCGCAGAAGGAAATCCGGGGCGCCGTTGTCTGCACTCGGCCTCCTACGACGCGGCGCGACACCGTATGATCATCTACGGGGGTCAGCGCAGCGGTCCTCTGGACGATCTCTGGGCTCTAGACCTTGCCACTCAGCGATGGACCGAGCTCCTACCCCCGACCCGACCGGGCGGGCGGTTCTATACCGCAAATATCTACGATTCAGGCAACGACCGCGTACTTATCTTCGGCGGCAACCTGGGATCGCCTGGATTGTCCAACGAGCTTTGGAGTTTCGACCTGCAGATGGAGTCATGGACGCTGCTGGAACCGATGGGAGATCCCCCCGTGCCCCGGGAGGGTGCAGCTGGAGTCTTCCTGGAAGAGAAAGGCCGGATGGTTGTCTTTGGGGGCACGACCGATTCCCATACCGACGAGCTGTGGGTCCTCGACGGCCTGGCTCCGACAACCGCCGTTTCGGAAGTAGCTGCAGGGAGACCGCAGCAGTCTATCTTGCACCAGAACTACCCCAATCCGTTCAACGCCGGCACCGCTATCGCGTTCGAGCTGTCAGAGCAATCGGATGTCAGCCTGAAGGTGTACGACATGTTGGGCCGCAAGGTCCGCACCCTGGTATCCGAAGTCCGCAAACCGGGATGGCAGCAGATCCTGTGGGACGGTACTGACGATGGCGGGCGGCCCGTGAGCTCGGGGACGTACGTCTACGAGCTCAAAGCAACGCAATCTACCTACCGAAAGCTTCTCATTCTCCGGTAGCCCGCAGAATCTCCATCGAGTCACTTATGGGAGTAACCGAAAATGTTTGGTGAGATTCGCAACGACCAGGGCGAACGCCTGGACTATGCCTACCATGAGGGCGCCGAAGGACAGCTCGTTGTGATAGGTCACGGCGTCACCGGCAACAAAGACCGGCCGTTCGTCATAGCGCTGGCGGAAGGTTTGAGCGCCGCCGGCATAGCCGTGCTGCGGTTCTCCTTTTCCGGGAACGGCGAGTCGGAAGGTCGCTTCGCGGACTCGACCATCTCCAAAGAGGTGACAGATCTAAGGGCGGTAATCGACGTCGTCGGCGATCGGCGACTGTGTTATATGGGGCATAGTATGGGCGGCGCGGTGGGTGTAATCGCCGCAAGTCAAGAACACCGGATCCGCTTTCTGGTCTCACTGGCGGGCATGGTGCACACCCGCGCATTCGCCGCCCGCGAGTTCGGCGACGTCACCCCGGACAGCGGTTGTATGTGGGATGAGCCGGATTGTCCCCTGTCCAGCACCTACATGAACGACATGAACCAGCTCGACAGCGTTGTAGAGCTGGGCGCGAAGATGATGGTACCGTGGCTGTTGGTACACGGCACCGACGACGACGTCGTGCCGATCCAGGATTCACGGGACATCATCGGACGAAGCAGCGCACCCACCGAGCTCTTCGAAATCCCCGGCGGGGATCACGTCTTCAACGACGACGCCATGCCCCCCATGGTGAACAAGGTGGTGGACTGGACCAAAACTCAGTTTGAGGTGTGAGGACTAGCGCAGAAGAAGCAGCTTTCGCGTCTGCACGGCGCTCGTCGTGTTGAGCCTGACCAGGTAGACACCGCTAGCCACCGATTCACCAGCGTTATCCGCTCCGTCCCATGCAACCTGATGGAAGCCCGGCTGCCAGTCCCGCAGGTTCCACTGGCGTACGACCTGACCAAGCACGTTGTAGAGCATCAGACGAGCCTGCTCCCGGTGCCTACCTTCAGGTATGCCCACCGGAATCATCGTTGACGGATTGAACGGGTTGGGATAGTTGGGATACAGCGCGAACGATCGGGGCAAAACCTTCGCGCTGCCCACCGTTTCCACCTTCCAGGTGCGGCCGGCGCCGCGCCCAAGAAACCCTTCCTGCACGAACAGTTCCACATTCTGCGGCGGACCGTCGAGGGCAAAGAGCAGCTCGATCTCCAAACTCTCGTTCAGCTCCACCCCGGATACCCGACCCTTCAAGTGATCCGCGATATACAACAGATCATCGGTTTCGTGCACCAGCGGCAGCCGTCGGTCCAGCCTGCCGAGCACCGCGGCGGAATCGACGCGGCCGACATACCGCAATACGGGCGGTTCAGCGTACACCGACAGGCCGTAGCCACTCAACTTCGGCACGCCGACAAACCGCAACCGCAGCCGCACCTGATCGTCCACTGCGTCCGCCTCGACATCCACCACCGACCCTGAGGCCACTTCCGCACCCTGCGAGAAGAGCAGTTTCCTCGCCACCTGGGTACCGAAATTCTGCTTGAGTTGGTTGAGATCTCCGCGCCCAACGGTGCCGTCACGGTCCAGGTCGAGAATCGGATCGCCGCTGCCAAAACCGTTGGCCAGGATGAAGAAGTCGGAGAAGGAGACCGCCCCGTCGCCGTCGAAATCCTCCGAGGTCAGGGGCACAACGGCCTGGTTGGGCCGCAGCCGGCGCGGCTGGCTCCACGGCCCGTCGAAAGGACCGTGCGACGCCCGCGCTCGCCACCAGTAGCGTTCGGTGGGTATCAGCCTTTTGGTGACGCGCCAGCGAGTCGAGCCGCCGAAACCCTCGGTGATATCACCCCCGCGGGCGACGATATCGCGAAAGGCGGTGTTGGTGGATACCTGCACGGTGTAGGTCAACACATCCTCGGCAGCCACCGGGACCGCATTCTGGATCACCAGGATCGGACGACTTGCTGTCGCCCCTTGTTCCAGCCCAAAAATCTCTGGTGCCCCAGGCACGTTCGCCTCCTTCGGGGTGCCCTCGGCGATCTCGCTCAGCGCGCTCTCGTTGGGTGGGTTTTCCTGATCCTGGGCCGTGACCCGATAGCGGTAGAGTACTCCTTCCTCCAGATTTTCATCCACGAAACGCGGGTTCTCCAGCTGCGAGGCCACCAGTTCGAATGTTTCCGGCTCGATTTCCCGGTAGACGGAATAACCGCCAAGGTCGTCTTCCTCGTTCGCCGTCCACTCCAACAGGACTGAGCTGAAGCCGGCAATGACCTGCAGCCCGGAAGGGGCGGCCGGCGGTTCGACATCAGGCTCCTCAAGGGTCGTGAATTCGGCCACCGCCGTAACAGTGGGACCGTTGTTGGCACGATCGGCAGAGCCGACGCGGAAGAAATAGGTGCTATCCGGTCCCAGGTTGGTCAACATCACCTCGTGCTCGAAACCGTACCGCGGCGAGCCAACCACCAAGCCCAGGTACGGCGTGACGTGGTAGTCGACGTAGGAATCCGCCAGCTCGTCCGTGGTCCAGACGATGGAGGCACTGCGATTGGTGATCGCTTTGACCTCCGGACCGTCGACGATGCGTGGCGGTTCGAGATCGGGCTCCGCATCGGTCACGACCCGCAGCAGGTACGGCTCGGGGGTTTCGTTCTGACTGGCGTCGTTGACGAAGATGGAAAGATCGTACTCGGTGTCGACTTCCAAGTTGGCGATGGTGATCAACTGCGTCGTTTGGCGCCGCTCCACCTGGCGGGTGAACATCTCGCCATCGGGGGCCTCGAATTCGATCCGCGCCGCCGCCGCTTCGTCGGTGCGCCATGCAAGAACAATCTCGTGGTCGGTGCTGGCAGCCACCGACGGATTCTGGATAAAACGGGGCGGCACCAGGTCGAGCTCAGCAGCGGTGGAAACCACGGCGACGGTGCTCTCCGTGGCCCCGTTTCCGGAGGGATCGGTAGATTGGATCTTATAATGGTACTGGCTACCCGATTCGAGATTTGTGAGTGTGACGGCGTGCTGGGTAACGTCCTGGGCTAATCCCACAACCTCACCCAGCTGATCGGTGGATCCGTAGAGCACGAAGCTGTCGGAAAGCTCGTCGGTGTCCCAGGAAATGGTGAGGCTGTTTGCCGTCTTCTCCCGCACCCGCGGCCCGTCGACGATCAGCGGTAATTGACTGTCAGCAACGTTCTCGGTCACGAAGAAGCCGGCTCCTCCCGGCGGCTGCAGAATCTTCGCCGCTCCTTCCACCGGTTTCATCGGTCCGTCCAGGGAGCCCCAGGTCAGCTTGTTCCCCGCCTGGTCCTGAGCGGTGATCATGAACCGATACGCCGTGCGCGGGATGAGACCGGTCGCGGTCAGACTGTGGTCGCGTACCAGCTCGTTGTCCTCGACAAAGTTGCGTCCGCCGCCGCCGCGCCAATCGATCCTGGAAGCAGCACGTTCGTTGGTGCCCCACGCCACGACAGCGGTACTGTTGGTCCAGGTGACGGTAGGATTGATCGAGAAGGTTGGGGCATCTATGTCGCGGCTGCCTCGGGTAGTAAACTGATGATCTCGACTAAACAGCTGATTTCCATTGGGATCGGTGGTTACGCTGTTCGACGACAGATCCTTACTGGTGACGACGATGTGGTAGATGGTGCCCGGCAAGAGGTCCGCCAAGGTCAACCGGTGTTGCTGAACCAGCTCCCCGCGTTCGACGCGTCCAAACGTTTCCACCGTCTGATTGGTTGCCGTGGCTTTCGCGGCGGCACCCTCGGCCGAGGCCGGATCGATGCTCCAGTCTACCAACGAGGAAGCTGGTTCGTCGGTAGTCCATACAATGGTAACTCCCGTCTCGGTAACCCCCTGGAAGCTCGGACCGGCGGTGATGGTGGGCGCCGTGCGATCGCTCTCCTCTTGGGTGGAGAATCCGTGCGACGAGCTAATGCTCTGGTTGCCAGCCACGTCCGTCACAGTCGCCGCGTAGTCATAGGCAGTCCCCGGTTGGAGGCCCGAAAACTACCACTCGGTGGAAGGTTAGAAACTCCGGATCCTCGATGGTCCGGAGATCGACCGCGCCGGCTGCCGCATCGCCGCCAGACGCAGCAACAGCCTGGTAACCTACACCGACCGCCGTCGGCTCGTCGGTAGTCAGCTCCACCACCGCTTCCTCGGCGCCTGCCGAGATAACGATCGGGCCGGTATTTATACGCGGCGCGCGACGATCGTCGGTAGCCCGCGTCGTTACCGAAAGCTGCTCGCAGGTAGGTCCGTTGCCGCCGGCGTCAATGGCGCAGACACTCAGCTCGTACGTCGTTGCCGGCTCCAGCCCGACAACCCTGAGCTCGTGATTCGTTTCCTGGTTGCCCGAGGCCAGATGAATCGCGCCATCCGCCGAGCGCAAGGTAGCCGCAGTTGGTTCGTTGGTGGTGAAAGCCAACAGGAAGCTGTTTCCGCTCAGCCCCCGAACGATGGGACGGCCGATCATCACCGGCGGCGCGATGTCCGGACCTGCCGGCGTACGGAAATCGAGCACCGGCCATTGCACCCGGTTGCCCGCCGGATCGGTGCAAAACGACTCGAAAAGGAACCGCGTACCCGGCGTCAGGTTGGTCAACACCACCTCGTGGTTCTTCACGTCGGCAGGTACGATGACTCGCTCGCCACCATTGTCCGCCAGAATCTTTGCCGCCACCGCTGGATTGAAGCCGTTCGCCAGCGCCTTGGCGTTCGCTCCACCCATCGGGGTGAAGAGGATCTCGCTGTCCGCCACCTCATCAGTATCCCACTCGATGCGCACTCGATTGTGTTTGCGATCCACCACAACCGGCGGTCCGAAGAATTTGGGCGGTTTAATATCGGCGGTCGTCTCAGTGCGCAAGCTTCCAGACGCTTCGCTATCCACACCAAAACCTACTCTGTAGGCGTACTCAGTTCCGGGGGAGAGGTTGGAAAGCACCACGTTGTGCTCGGCAGCCAATCCGCGACTCTCAGTGACCTCATCAGCTGGTTGGTCCAGCGGGTGGTAGGTCACCACCGCCTCTGCCGCGCGGTCCAGGCGCAGGAAAATGGTCGCGCTGCGATCGCCGATGCGCTGGGCCACTGGACCTGCCGTCAGCTGCACCGGCTGCAACGTCCGGCTCAGGCTCTCGAAACGAGAGATCGACGAAACCGTCTGGTTCTCGCCGGCATCTTCAGCAGTCACTCGAAAGAAGTACGGGGTATCGGGGCGCAGGTTGGTGAGTTCGATGGCGTGCTGCTGTCGGCGCTCCAGACTTCGTACCGAGTGGGTGGGCGCCGAAAGGTCCTCCGCCGTGCTCGCTACCAGCTCTACGGAGGCGGGTTCGTCCAGCTCCAGTCTCACCCGGGTAAAGGTGGAGGTGAGATCGGTGGCGAACGGTGCGGTCACGAAAGCAGGCGGGGTCTGATCCGCCTCGGTATCGGTCGTGAACGACTGGAGTGGCTCGCTGGAGCTATTGTCGGTCTGATCCCGCGCCTCCAAGCCCACCCAGTAAGTTATGCCCGGCTCGAGGCCGGCCAGCTCGACCCGATGCGGTCGTTGGCGCTGGATGCTGGCAACCGTTTCTGCGTCGGTCAGCTCAGGATTGGTCGCGTAACTCAGCTCGAGCTCTACCGGCTCGTTGTAGGTTACCTCTACCACGGCAGAAACGGAGGAGATACCCAGAACGTTCGGTCCGGTCTCGGTCAACGGCGGCTGCTTATCGACGGCGCCAAGGGTCCGCAGGGAAAACGATCGCTCGACCCCGTTGCCCTGGGCATCCAGCGCGAAAACGGTAACCCCGTATTTGCTGTCCGGTTGCAACTGCGTCATCTGCACCCGCTGTCGCTTGGCCGGCTCGGCGATCGTTATGTGTCCGCCTTCGGCAGCGGCGTCGAGCTGAAATCGGAGCGACCCCGTCGTTGGCTCGCTGGTTCGCCAGATCACCGTGGCACGTTCGAAACCGACCCCCTCGGCGAAAAGCTCGACGATCTCGGGCGGCAGGTGCTGCCCTTCGGACAAGGTGTGAAACGAGCCTTGCCGCGCGCGCGACTCGTTGTTGGCTCCGTCCCGCATCAGGACCTCGTAGAAATAGTCGGTATCCGCTTCCAGATTGGTGAGCTGTAACGTGTGGCTCATTTGCAGCTCGCCGCTCTCTTCGAGGAGGGCGCCGTCCAGCTCGGGGTCGGTGCTTACCAGCAGCTGCACACGCACCGGCTCGTCGGCGAGAAGCACCAGGACCGCGCTCTGATCCGTTAACCCTTCGATGGCGGGACCGGCCAGAATCCCGGCCGACACCAGATCGGGAGCCGCGCGGGTTTCGAAATCGCGTTGCTCGGAACGGGTTTCGTTGCCGCTGGCGTCGCGAATGAGTACCTGGAAGTAGTAGCGGGTCGAGGGCTCCAGCTCCAGCAGTTGGATCCTGTGTTCGGCGCGGGTCTGGGTTCCCCCCACCAAGCGGCCGTCGCTGACATCTTCATCTGAGTCGAAGCGGATCTGAAGCGTCACCAGCTCATCCGCTTCGAGCGCTATAAACGCCGAGGTATTGGTGATCGCCGTTGCTGCCGGCCCCGCGGTGAATCCGGGAGCGGTCACGTCGGCTTCGACTCCGGTCGTAAAACTACCGCTGCGCACCGCGGACAGATTGCCGGCGACGTCCGCCGATTGCGCTTCGAAGCTGTACTCCGTTCCCGCTTCGAGTCCATCGAGCGGCACGAGGTGTTCCTCGGTCAGTTCGCCCACGACCACCTCGCTCACGCTCTCCTGAGTAGCGGCGGTCGATTTCGATGCTGCGAGCCGAACGAAGCGAACTCTGCTGTCTGACAGTTCATCCGTGCGCCAGAGAACCACAGCGCTCTCTGTCGTTGTTCCTTCTATATACGGATCGACGAGGAATAGAGGGGCTGTACCGTCTGGGGCCGACAGCGTCAACACGCGGCCGGCGTAAGCCTCAGACTCATTGCCCAGGGCGTCGGTGGAGCGAATCTCATAGCGGAACCAGATGCCTGCCCGCAGATCTTCGGCAGTCAGCTGGTGTTCTCGCACGAGATCAGATCCGGATATCTCCACCTTGCTCGGATCCAGCTGTGCGGGGTTCGGGTTCACCGTTGCGGGTCCCCCGTCCTCAACCGTCAATTTCAACGAGCTCGTAGCCGGCTCATCCGTGCCCCAGTCGAAGGTGACGGACCGTTCCGTGGGGGCAGCACCTACGTTGGAAACCAGTGGCGCGCGCAGATCGGCTTCGGTGGTGAAGACGAAGGTGGCGTCCGCGGTGGCGTCCGACGGATCGTGGGCCACCACCTTCCAGGTGTAGGGCGTTCCCGGGCTCAACTCAGAGGAGCTGTAGGACGCGGCATCTTGACGGCTGGCCACCTGCTCCAGGGTGGATCCCGTCGGTCCCAGAAACAGATCGAAGACCAGCGCATCGAAGTCGACGTCACGGGCAGACCACGAAAACAGCGGGGCCAGTGGCGTGTCCTGCATGCCGTCCGCCGGAAACCCAACGACGGGCATCGACGGCGCATCGTTGACCCGGGTCCAGACCAGCGTCACCTCTTGCGTTGCCGTGGCACCCGTCGCCGGATCGGTCACGACGATGGTGGCCTGGGTTTCTCCAAACGCGTTCGCCACAGGAGCGAAGTCGACGCCGTTATTGCTGGCGGTTGCCGTACCGACCAACACCCCATCGAATCCGGAAGCGGACCACAGCAAGGTCGTGACGTCGGAATCGAGGTCGGTAACGTTCTCTACCGCACCTACGTGAATCGGGTTGTCTTCCTCCGCAGAATATCTGGATGCCAGATCCACGATGGTGGGGGCATCATCTACCGGCGCCCAGGTCAGGGTTACATCCTGAGCTGTGGACAAGCCGTGAACGTTTGTGCGGGTGATGGTAACCACGTCGCTGCCGTTGGCGTGGGGCACCGGCGTGAACTCGATCTTGTTGCCCTGAATCGAGGAGGCAGAAACGAGTGTTTGATCCGCGCCCGCCAGGGTCCAGGTACCGCTCTCCGCATCAATGGCGCTCAGATCCAGCTCCAGTGTTTCGTCCTCGTTGGCGGTGGCATCGGCAATGTTGGCCAGATCAGGCGGCCCGTTGACGATGATGTCCAGCGAACTCTGATGGGTGATGCCCACCCCTCTGACCGTGAGGAAAACCGAATGCGTCCCCGGCGTCGAGTAGGTCACCGTAACATCCTGGTTGCGATCTTCGTAAACGCGGTTGTCGTCCGCCTTTGGCTCTAGAAACCAGGTTTCAACAGGACCACTAGACTGATCGGAGAAGGTTACGGTAAGCGGCGGATTGCCTTGCAACGTCGAAGCCGAGAACACCGCCCTGGGTGGCTCTGCAAGGAAAATGGTCAAAGTGCCGGTGGCGCTGCCCTGATAGTTGGGATCGTTTACGGTGGCCGTAACCCCGTATGCCCCCGGATCGATCGGCGGACTGGCCAACGGCATGCCGAACGCGTTATGGGTAAAAATCACATCCAACCCCGGCGGGTCGGTAGTGGCACCGCCCACCTTTGGATTGCCATCGGACTTGGCATCTAGATTGTTAAGAGTCACGGTGGCATCCGCCTTGGCCACGTCGAAGCTGGCGCTGGTGCCGGTCAATCCCAAGCCTGTGGCGGTCAGGGTGCGACCATCCCCAGCTCCGGATACGGTCAGGCTGTCGATGACAACCCGGCCGTCGGCAGCGGCAAAATCGCTGTGCGACAGCGTTCCGGCTGGCGACAGGGTCAGGGCCACCGTGCCATTGAAATCCTTGTCGCGATTGCCGTGTTGGTCGCGAGCTTCAAGGAAGGGTTGCGGCGAAAAGAGCTCCAGGTGGGTCGTGTTCGCTGGCTGTGAAGTGAACTCCCAGTGGTCCGCTACCACCTCGAAGGTCACCTTATTCGACTCGCTGGCCGTTATCGCGGCCCCCTCGTTGCCCGCGCTGGTGCTCACCCCGTTGAGGGCAAACCCCATCTTGAACGCATGACCCTCTTCGTCGACAACGGTATTCATGCGGGCGGTGATGATGTAGAACGTGTGGTTGGTCGGCGTCTCCGTCGCGGTCGGTGCGACCGTGGTGGCAGTGCCAATGTTCACGCTGCTTTGCAAACCGATCTGGGTGTCGCCGCTGTCGAAGGTTTCGTCGCTGCTGCGGTAGAGGACCAGATCCAGGTCGTTGGTAATCAGACCGGTTGCCGCATCCAGGTCGGAGATGGTCAGGTCGATGCTGTTGAGGGTGAAGGTGCCGAAGCTGGTGAGCCCGATGCTGAAGAGTTGGATCTCAGAACCGGCGCCGACGATCGCGGCGCCGACGTGACCGGTGGTTTTCAGCGTCGATTGGTTGCGAAAGACGGACATCGTGTTCGAGGCAAAGTTGGCCACCGCAATGTCCGTGCGCCCATCCCCATCGAGATCGGCAATCGACACGCCGGACGGGCTCGTGCCGGTGGTCAGGTCAACCTTTGCTGCCAGTGAGTTAGCGTCGATGGCGCCGGAAGTAGCTGTATTGCGAAACAGCGATACAGTGTTCGATGAAAAACTCGTTGCAGCAAGATCCAGCTTGCCATCCCCATCCAGGTCCCCCATGGCGACCGAGGCGGCAGCCGTTCCGGCAGTGAAGTCCTGTTTGGCGGCGAACGACACGGAGCCGGAGGATCCCGTATTGCGGAACACCGAGATTGTGTTTGTGCCGTTGTTCGCTACAGCTATATCGAGCTTGGTGTCTCCATCTATATCCCCCAAAGACATGCCGAAGGCCGCACTACCGGCGGTAAGATCAACCTTTGTGGCAAAGAAGGAACCGTCTATAGTGCCCGGAGAGCCGATATTCCGGAAGACCGAAACGATAGAGGAAGTACTGTGCGAGGCGATCAGGTCCGCCTTGCCATCGCCATCAACGTCGGCGATGGCGACATCCTCGGGACCTGCCGACGGAATGAAGTCCACCTTCGCCTCGAAAGCAGCGCCACCCGGGTTGCTGACGTTGCGAAAGACCGATAACCTGTCCGTACCTTTGTCAGCCACGGCGATATCCAGTTTCCCGTCCCCGTCCAGGTCGCCGACCGACACGCCTTCGGGATTGGTGTCGGTGGTCAGATCTACCTTGGTCGCGAAGGATATGGAACCGGATGTACTGGTGTTACGAAAGATGGACGCAATGGTCGAGCTCCGACTCGTTGCTACCAGATCGAGCTTGCCGTCGCCATCGGTATCTCCGAGATCAACCCCCCAAGGGGCTGTACCGGCTGTAAAATCCACTTTACCCGCCAGAGAAATCGCGCCTGATGAACTGGTATTGCGAAAAACGGAAACTGTCCTTGCATTGAAGTTCGGTACAGCCAGATCGGGTTTACCGTCTCCGTCGAGATCCCCGATGGCTACATCCGAGTACGGACCCGCACCCGTCGCGAAGTCGAGCTTGCTTGCAAAGGTCGAGACGTCGATTGAGGGAGAACTGCTGGAGAAAGTCGGCAGGAAGTACTGCCCAGATTCAACTAGCCTATTGCCCCTGATCACTGTAATCGGGCTGAAGGTGGCACCGACGGGTACGTCTACCGTCAGTGAAGTGCTCGTGGCTGTGGTTGGATTAGCCTTGGTTGCGCCAAGGTAGATGGTGGTGTTGGCTGCCGTGGCGTCGAAATTGGTGCCATTGATCGTTATGGTTTTTCCCACATGCCCGGACACCGGCGTAAAAACGGAGATTGTAGGCAGAGGCGTGTTGGGAATCAGGTTATGGTACAGCGACACCGTCGGTGCCGATGAATTCGCCACCACAATGTCGGGCTTTTCGTCCCCGTCTATATCGCCCAACGCCACCCCCAACGGACCGCTGCCGGTAGCAAACTGAATGCCCGTGGCAAAAGAATTGGCGTCGATCGTGCCCATCGTGCTGGTGTTGCGAAATAACGATGCCTTGTCCGAAGCAAAATCCGAGGCCGCCATGTCCAGCTTGCCATCGCCATCGATGTCCCCCAGTGCTACCGAATACGGATCACCACCGACATTGAAGTCGACCGTGGCCGCAAGTGACGAGCCATTGATCGTACCGGGCGTGCTGGTATTGTGAAACACCGAAATCGAATTGCTGAGAGCATAACTCGCCGCTACCACATCCAATTTTCCATCCCCATCTACATCCCCAAGCACCACCTCATACGGATTGCTGCCGGTGCTGAAAGCCACCTGTGCCGCAAATGTGCTCGCATCAATGACACCGGGCGTACTGGTATTGTGAAACACCGAGATCGATTGCGAGGCCCCCGCCCCATTCGTCACCACCATCTCCGGCTTACCATCCCCATCCACATCGCCAAGCGCCACATCACTGGGAACCACTTGCGGCGTGAAATCTACCTTGGCAGAAAAAGACGAACCATCGATCGTGCCCGATACACTCGTATTGCGTAGTACCGATACCAGATTGGTGGGATTGTCGTGACCGATAGCCAGATCCAGCTTGCCATCTCCATCCACATCCCCCGTCGACACTCCCCGAGGCACCGTACCGCTGGAAAAATCGACCTTCGCCGCAAACAACAACGACCCCACAGTGCTGATGTTGTGAAACACCGATACCGTCCCTGAGCCATTGTTGGTTACGATCAACTCCAGCTCCCCATCGCCGTCTACATCCCCCACGTCCGCATGATACGGTGTAGTGCCCGTGGTCAAATCCAGCTTCGCCGCAAACGACGACCCATCCAGCGTACCCGACGTACTGATGTTGCGAAATACCGATAACGTCGCCGCACCCCAATTGGCCACCGCTAAATCTGATTTGCCGTCCCCGTCCAAATCCGCCAGCACCGGATAGTAGGCACCTGTACCCGTGGTCACATCCACCTTGGCCGCCAACGTCGACGCATCGATCGTCGGGTACTCCCCGGCAAACGTTGGCAGGAAAAAATCATCCGATTCCGCCGTGCGATTGTTGACCGTCACACGCACCGGACCAAATCTCACTCCCGGAGGCACACTCACCGTCAACGACGTCGTCGACGCCGATGTCACCGTCGCCTCACCACCACCAAACCACACCACGTTATTCGTCGGAGTAGTACTGAAATTCGCCCCCGTGAGCGTTACCGAATCTCCCACCTTACCAGACACAGGACTGATCGACGACACCGTCGGGATCGGACCGCATAGAGAAAATTCCGAAGTGTTGTTGCTGGGATCGGTAGCCGTCGCCGTTACGAACTTGCCCGAAGGCAGGGGTGTACCGAGCGTATAGCTAATGGTTGCATTACCACCGCCATCAGTTGTTACATTCGTGAAGTCCAGATACGTCTCACCTTCACCGTACCCTTCACTTTCGCACGAAGTGCTCGCGAAAAACTCGATTCGAAACGTTGTGCTGGCCGTGCTGTTCAATGTGCCCGTTGCGTTGGTCCCGCCTGGGGGTGGTCCGGTCAGAATCGGAAAATTTTGCAGGTTGTTGACACCCGTGTCGGCATCACCTGCGTCGTTGGTCGTAATGCCATCGCCATTGAGATCGATGCCCAGGTCAGTGTTGCTATGGATCGAATTGCCGAGCACCGGATTTCCCAGACTCGTGGCAGTGAAGATGGCAACGCCTCGTAGGTCATTACCGGAGATTATGTTCCCTGCACCGGTCGCAGTGCCGCCAATCGTGTTTGCCGTGGCCCCACCGAGCACAACTACGCCATCTAGGACGTTGCCGACGTCCGCCGTGCCGGTGATATCCGTACCGATGTAGTTCCCCTCGACCCGGTTGCCTGTCGTGCTGGCGCTGGACTCCTGGATCCGCACGCCTTCCTGACTATTCCCGGAAATAACGTTCCTTGCGCCACTGGTCGTGCCCCCTACCGTGTTGTTCGAGGCATCGCGGATAATCACGCCGTGGAACCCGTTCGCAAGAGCTGAGGTGCCGGTGGCATTGGTCCCAATCAGGTTGCCTTCGACTTTGTTCCCGGTCGCATCACTCGTGAAGATCTCGACACCCTCCTGACTATTCCCGGAGATCAGGTTACCAGCACCGGCAGTAGTGCCGCCAACGGTGTTGTTGGCTCCTGTAATCGACACACCAGCTTGCGAGTTGCCAATTGCTGTGGCACCATTGACATCTGTGCCGATGTAATTGCCGGCCACGATGTTTCCGGTGGGTACCGCACCGAAAGTAAAGATCCCAACTCCAAACGAGTTATTTCCGGAAATAATATTTCGAGCAGTTGCGGTTGTTCCCCCGACTGTATTATTGGATGCGTCTCTTATGTGAACACCTTCAGATGTGTTGCCGAGATCACCGGTACCGGTGACGTCCGTGCCAATGTAGTTTCCAAGGATGGTGTTCCCGGACGCGCTGGTTCCGATGATGTAAATACCAAAAGTCCCGTTCCCAGAAATGAGATTACGGGAACCGGCCGCCGTACCCCCAATCGTGTTGTTTGATACATTGCTGATCTCAATCCCGTGAAAGGTGTTTCCCAGGCTGGCTGTTCCGGCGGCATTAGTGCCAATGTGATTGCCCTGGATGGTGTTGCCGGAAGTGACGATTTTGATGCCAATGTTGTTATTGCCGGATATCACATTTCCGGCCCCTGCATTCGAGCCGCCAATCGTATTGCCCGTGGCGCTTGAGTTGATCTGGAGGCCGTCCACCGTATTGCCCAGGTCGACCGTGCCGGTGACGTCCGTGCCAATGTAGTTACCTCGCACAACATTGCCTGTAGCACCGCTGGTGATGATTCTGATACCCTGGGCATCATTGCCGGAGATGATGTTGCGGTCCGCAGCAGACGTTCCCCCAATGGTGTTGCTCGGCGACTGTATTTCGACACCATTGGACGTATTGCCCAGATCCGCGGTGCCGTTGGCGCTTGTGCCCAGGAAGTTACCCTGGATCAGGTTATTCCCATTGGTCTGCAGAAAGATGCCGTGGATTCCAAACCGGTTGATCGCCAATCCCTTGACTGTGCTGCTCCCCGCGGTGATCCACAGACCGTAAGACGCACCGGCGCTGGTGCCATTCAGCTCGACGACCGGTGTAATGGTGTAATCTGGCTCGGTCGTGCCGTCGATGATGACTGGATCGGTAATTGTTGGAAAGGCTGACCCCGGCGTAAAGGTGTGGGGGCCGACGCCGGCGATGCTGAATTGGATGTTGTCCGTGCCAACGAATGCGTTGGCTTCCTCGATGGCAGCTCGCAGGGTACAGTTGCCGCTACCGTCGTTGCAGACCCCGTCGCCAGCATTGTTGTCGCCGACGTCACTTGTGGAATTGACGGTGAAGGTTGCGGCTAATAGTGGTGAAACAACTGAAGTCGCACTCAAGAGTAGGGATAGTACACCATGCCGTGAAATTCTCAGCATTGAACTCGATTTAAGGCGTTCTCTCATTGATCAACTTGCAAAAAAAGGACATACGGGAGCTCCCCGATCCGTACCGTCATCGCCAATCGCACCGGTGCTTCAAACGTCACCGATACCGAGTAATGTGATCTCCAGTCGGTTCATGGGCATCCAGCCCTGATGGGCCGTCATACAATAACCAAAAAACGACCAAGAATCGTGATACTGATCAACATTTGTGCAGAAATTGAGGATCCCCGGCACTTAACTGTTGGAGTATTTGACAACACCATAGGGTGTTGTTATTTTATCCAACGTGAAAGCAGTTCTTCTTGTTCACACCCGCGTCATTTACTCAGAGACAGCCTTTGCCGAACTGGTGCTCTGGCGGGTGCCGCGGCCGATCGAAGGCTGCACTCACCAGTTCAAGTATAGCCTCGCCTACGTAATTCGTGGGAACTGTGTTCTACGCTATGACAATGAGGCTAGGAAAGGCGACCATCGTCATTTCGACGGAGAAGAAAGTAGCTACTACTTCACGACTCCTGATCAATTAATCGCCGATTTCCAACGCGATATTGCGAGGTGGATTGATGAAAACCGTGATTCTTGAAGTACGCTCGCCTGACGAAGCGATGGGAGAATTTTTACAAAGCTGGAAAAGCGGCAAAGCTCGAAGGTCAGCGCGTATCGGTTTTGCGACCCCGGAGTTGCTTTGGAAGGTACTGACGGCCAAACGTTGGGAATTGCTCAAGATGCTTTGCGGATCAGATTCGATGTCAATTAGAGAGGCAGCTCGCCGCGTTAAACGAGATGTCAAGGCGGTTCACGGCGACGTAACGGCACTATTGAACGCCGGTGTGCTCGATCATTCCGAGGATGGAGGAATTGTTTTTCCGTTCGATGCGATCAAGATCGAATTTATGCTCCGTGCTGCTTGAGCATTACGATCAAGATACAGTCTGTTAAGGATGTTGCATTTTTGACTCGGAGGCAGCTACTGAGAGGATCCCGACCACGCCGTCGATTTCGTGCACGAGGGACAGGCGTAACTACCTCGGAGGCCGTACGCTGCTCAAAAGAATCGAAGCCCGAGCTGAATGAGGACCGCCTCTTCGACCCTCTTCAGGTCAGCTTGGGACAGGCGTCCGATCATGCCAACCAGGCGAAGCTTGCTTGCCGTGGTCAGCTGGTCCGCCATGGCTTTGCTTTTCTTTTTCTTCAAGGTAACCACTGCCTCACTTGGGAACACGCGATCGACCTTGCCGGTAAGCGGGACAACCTGAACTCTGTTGAGATGCTTGTTCGAGAAGTCGTTGCTCATGACGACAGCGGGCCTCTTCTTCTTGATCTCTCCGCCAACCGCCGGATCGAAATTTACCCACCAGACTTCACCGCGCTTCATCCATGTCTCCAATCAAAGCTTCAGTCCACTCCGTCGCCTCACCCTCGCGGGCTTCATCTAGCGCCATTTCCCTGTACGCGGAGTCTAACCTCTGATCGAGCACCTTCTGCCGCAGCATGTTTTCAATAAACTTGCTGATCCGCCCGCGGCCGACGACGCGATGTAACGCTTCGTATACCGTTTCGTCGATCGTGATAGTGAGTTTTTTCTGCACGAGGCTCCTCCCGATTTGTTACACGTATACTACACGTATTGTATCGAGGAAACAGCAGGATGTCAACGGCACGGGCTGCGGATTCGTTACCTTTAAAGCAATCTCGGCGAGAACGGCTACCCGAGGAGGGATAAAGTGCTATGAAGAAGGAATTTAATTTCAGCCAGGGGAACGAGGGGCGGTGGTGCCTCAAATAGGCGGGCGTGGCCTGTCTTGTGCGTCCGTACCCCGCAACGACGTCTAACACCGTGCCCCCTACAGCGCGTTCGCCCCAGAAGAAGTTCAGACCGTCAGCACCACAGGCGGCGGCTACTTGACCTAGGCCATTTAGGTCATTATAGTCGAAATGACTATGATAGGAGGTGGCATATGTCCAGGAACGTGTCGATTGCCAAAGCAAAAGCCCATCTTTCCGTTTGCGTCCGGCAGGCTGAACAAGGAAAGCCGATCCTGATTACGAGACACGGCAAACCGGTCGCAGCGCTGGTGGCAGCAGCGGATCTGGATCAACTCGAAAGGCTGAGAAAGGCCGGCCCTCAGAGCGGATTGGCGAGCCTGGCAGGGGGATGGGACGGATCGGACGACCTGGCGCGTCAGATCGAGAAGTCGGGGCGCTCCCGGGCGCGCCGCATCGATACGTTGGATTAGGAAACGTGTGGCGTTTCTCTTCGACACAGATGCGATCTCCGAATTGTTGCGTCCGAAACCCCTGGCAGATTACGTGGAATGGATCGCGAAGATTCCGCGCGATGAGCAATTCACTAGCGCTGTTGTCATTGGCGAATTGTTCAAAGGTGCGTATCGCTCCGCCGCGGAGGAGCGTCATCTCGAAAACATCGAGACGCGGGTCTTGCCCGCTGTCACGGTTCTGCCCTACGACGTCGCGACGGCTCGCGTCTACGGAGAGCTGCGCGCTCGACTGGAAGAAGCTGGTCAGTTGCTAGCCGATGCCGACCTGCAGATTGCAGCCACGGCGATATACCACGACCTGGAGTTGGTCACGGGCAACCTGCGCCACTTTCGGCGCGTTGAGCAACTGCGAATCGTCGATGTCCTGTATCAAACTCGGCAATCAAGTTAGCGACTCAGATTTTATTGAGAGCCGCTTAGTCCAGCAGACGAATTTCCATCCTCTCCAGCTAAGAGAAATTGACGAAGTAGGATTAATATCCTACTATTTATAGTATATTCATACGCCAACGTTCGTGCCTTGGAGATTCAGCGATGAAAATCAAAGCCTCAGTCACGTTATCAGAAGAATTGATCAGTCAGATTGACGCCCAAACGGACCGATACGGAAATCGATCAGCTTTTATCGAACAAGCCGTCCGCCATTTTCTCGCTGTCGAAACCAAAAGAGCCAGGGATGCTCAAGATTTGGAGATCCTCAATGCGCGGCACGAAGCGCTGAACGAGGAAGCGTTGGATGTGCTGTCTTACCAGGTTGATTCATGAGAAGAGGAGAACTCTATCGCGTTTACAAGGCTTCTACCCAAGATCCAAGACAATTTCGCGTCTTTGCCATTGTAAGCCGTCAGACCCTATTGGATTCCCGATTCTCCACGGCGATTTGTGCGCCCGTATATTCCTCATTCGAGGGCTTGTCTACGCAAGTACCGCTGGGGGTTGAGCAAGGTCTAAAACACGAAAGCAGTATCCATTGTGATGAGCTTGTCAGCATTCCGAAAGTGTCTCTGACGCACTTCATCGGAAGTCTCTCTTCTTCGATAACCGACGCACTGGACCGAGCATTGGCCATTGCTGTCGGCCTCAATCAGACTGCTGATTCGAGTCTGTCTTAGGCGATGCCGTCCTGATCGCTGGTCGCAACGTCTATAGCGGCTTGGTGCGGTGTCGAGTAGGCCTTTACTACTTGCTCAATTTAACGCTGGCGATTCGATTCATGCTCCACCAGACTCTGCCGCCTCAAGTGCTAGGTCTCGGTGAAGCTCAGGGGGAACCCCTACCATTAACTTTCCGCTCTAATGGCGAATGGCCAGAGGCTCCGGTACAGGTTCATCCTGGGCGTCCAAATCGGCCACAAGTCCCCTACGACAGGCCGAACACCTTTGAGCGCTGCTTCCGGCGTCGAAGCCAACCAACTGAGACTGGGAAATTCAGCGCAAAGACCCACATACTCGGTGTCATCATCATGAATCGATAGACTAGCCATTGCGGAATGTTGCTGGGGGTTGCCTGAGTTGGCTATATTCGATTGCATAGTTCCATCAACACCTCGAGGACAGAATGAAGGCTATAGAAACGTCGGGCACAATTGATGAACAGCATCGGCTGGTTTTGGACAAACCGCTTTCCAACGTCGATCCGAGTCGGGTGAAGGTTATCATACTCGTTCCTGAGAACTCAGAGTTCGAAGAAAAGGCGTGGCTGGCTGCGGCCACTGAGAATCCGGCCTTCGATTTCCTGCGCGACCCGGCCGAAGACATTTACGCAGCCACCGACGGAAAGCCTTTTGATGATCAAGGGTAAGGTTGTTCTGGTTGAACTAGCTTCCCGGATCTGTGCAAAACTCGGCTAGCGTAACAGCATTAGCTTCCGTGTAGAAACCGTCTTCCCGGCATCGAACTGCACCAAGTACACTCCGCTGGCCACGGCATGGCCCTGCCCATCCTTCCCATCCCATGTTACCTGGTAGAAACCGGGGTTCCACCCCTCCATGTCCCATCGCCGAACCACCTGTCCGAGGAGATTGAACAGGCGAAGCTCAAGCCGCTGAGAGGCAGCTACTGCGGGTATGCCAACGGGTATCACGGTTGAAGGATTGAACGGATTCGGATAGTTGGGATACAGCGCGTAGGTGCTCGGCAACACCCGCGCGCTGCCCAGCTGCTCGACGCGCCAGGCACGGCCGGCACCGCGCCCAAGAAACCCTTCCTGCACGAACAGCTCCACATTCTGCGGCGGACCGTCGAGAGCAAACATCAACTCAAGAGTGGCTTCGTTCTCCAGATCCACTCCGGCTACCCTGCCCTTGAGATGGTCGGCGAAGTTGAGCATTCCCCCGGTTTCGTGCACCAACGACAGAGTGCGGTCCATCGACAGCACCGACGAGGAATCGACACGGCCGACATACCGCAAAACCGGCGGTTCAGCGTACACCGACAGCCCATAACCACTCAACTTCGGCACGCCGGCAAACCGCAACCGCAGACGCACCTGACCGCCCACGGCCTCCGCTTCCACATCCACCACGGACCCTTCTGCCACTTCCGCGCCCTGCGAGAAGAGCAGCTTGCTTGCCACCTGGGTTCCAAACTTCTGTTTGAGGTGGCTCAGGTCACCCATGCCAACCCTGCCGTCCCGATCGAGGTCGAGGATCGGGTCACCGCTGCCAAACCCATTGGCCAGGATGAAGAAGTCGGAGAAGGAGACCGCCCCGTCGCCGTCGAAGTCCTCCGAGATCAGGGGCACGACCGCCTGGTTGGGCCGCAGTCGCACCGGGCGGCTCCACGGCCCATCGAATGGACCGTAGGACGCCCGTGCCCGCCATAGATAACGGACGGTAGGGATCAACGATTTAGTGACGCGCCAGCGCGTGGCGCCGCCGAAACCTTCGGCGATGTTGCCGCCGCGGGCAACGATGTCGCGAAAGGCGGTGTTGGTGGATACCTGCACGGTGTAGGTCAACACATCCTCGGCATTGACCGGCACCGCATTCTGGATCACCAGAATCGGGCGACTCGCTAGGGCTCCCTGTTCCAATCCGAGAATCTCGGGGGCGCCGGGCACGTTCGCTTCGTTTGGCGTGCCTTCGGCAACCTCGCTCAACGCGCTCTCATTGGGTGGATTTTCCTGA
Source organism: Candidatus Latescibacterota bacterium (assembly GCA_965217095.1). Classification (GTDB taxonomy): domain Bacteria; phylum Latescibacterota; class UBA2968; order UBA8231; family UBA8231; genus CAYNZV01. The sequence continues at coordinate 6,515,809 of OZ244235.1, read as the reverse complement.
TCCACGGCGGAAACATGGTAGCGATAGAGAACCCCTTCCTCCAGGTTTTCATCGACAAAGCGCGGCTCTTCCAGCTGGGTCGCTACGGGTTCGAAGGTTCCCGAGTCGTTTTCCCGGTAGACAGAGTAACCACCCAGATCGTCTTCTTCGTTCGCCGTCCACTCCAAAAGGATCGAGCTGAAGCCGGCGGTAACCTGCAAACCCACGGGCGGTACTGGCGGTTCGATATCCGGCGCTTCAACGGTGGTGAAGTCGGCTACAGCGGTGACGGTAGGTCCGTTGTTGGCGCGATCGGTGGAGCCAATGCGGAAGTAATACGTGCTGTCTGGCTCCAGATTGGTCAGCATCACTTCGTGCTCGAAGCTGTAGCGGGGCGAGCCTACGACCGAACCAAGGTAGGGTGTGCCATGGTAGTCGACGTACGGCCAGCTCGTCGGTGGTCCAGACGATGGAAGCGCTGCGATCGGTGATCGCTTTCACCTCCGGGCCCGAAAGAATACGCGGCGGCTCGAGATCGGGCGCCGCCTCGGTCGCCGCTCGCAACAAAAACGACTCTGGGGTTTCGTTCTGACTGGCATCGTTGACGTAGATGGAGAGGTCGTACTCGGTGTCGGTTTCCAGATGGTCCAGGGCGATCTGTTGGGCCGTTTTCCGGCGATCCACCTGGCGGGTGAACTTCTCGCCTTCGGGGGAAGCGTATTCTATGCGCGCCGCGGCCGCTTCGTCGGTGCGCCAGGACAGCACCATCTCGTCGTCCGTGCTGGCGACCACTCTCGGTTCTTCGACAAGGCGCGGCGGCACGAGGTCGACCTCGGGTGCGGTGGAGGTGACCGCAACGGTACTCTCAGTGGCGCCGTTACCGGAGGGATCGGTGGATTGAATCTTATAATGGTACTGACCGCCTGGTTCTAGATTGGTAAGGGTGACGGCGTGTTGCGTGACATCCTGCCCCGAGCCCACCAATTCACCCAAGGCACCCGTGGGCCCGTAGAGCACAAAGCTGTCTGCCAGCTCATCGGTGTCCCAGGTAATGGTCAGGCTGCTTGCCGTCTTCTCCCGCACCCGCGGTCCGTCGATGATCAACGGCAGCTGACTGTCGGCCACGTTCTCAGTCACGAAGAAGCCGCCACCGCCAGGAGGCTGCAGCATCTTTGCCGATCCCTCCACCGGCTTCATCGGGCCGTCGAGGGAGCCCCAGGTGAGCTTGTTTCCCGCCTGGTCCTCCGAAGTGATCAAGAAACGATACGCGGTACGTGATTTCAGCCCGGTCACGGTCAGGCTGTGATCCCCCAACAGGACGTTATCCTCGACGAAGTCACGCACCCCACCACCGCGCCAGTCTACACGGGAAGCGGCGCGTTCGTTCGTGCCCCACGCCACGACGGCGGTGCTGTTGGTCCAGGTAACGGTGGGATTGACCGCGAAGGTAGGCGGCTCGCGATCGCGGCTACCGCGGGTGGTGAACTGGTGATCTCTACTGAAGAGCTCGGTGCCGCTCGGATCGGTGGTTACCGTGTTTGACAACAGGTCGGTGCTGGCTACGACGATGTGGTAGGTGGTGCCCGGCAGCAGATCCGCCAGGGTCATGCGGTGCTGCTGTACCAGCTCACCGCGCTCGACCCGGCCGAAGGTCTCTATAGTTTGTGCGGTCGCCGTGGTTTTTGCCGCCCCGCGCCCGGGATATCCGCTGTGCCCGACAGCTTCACCTTCGGCAGCCGATGCCGTAAGCTTCGCCGCTACTACTTTGGCTGCGGCCGGATCGATGCTCCAGTCCACCAGCGACGAGGCGGGCTCGTCAGTAGTCCAGACGATGGTGACCCCGTTTTCGGTGATCCCCTGAAAACTGGGGCCCGCAGTTATGGTAGGCGGCGCGCGATCATTCTCCTCCGCTGTGGAAAACCTCTGCAACGAACCGGAGGTCTCGTTTCCCGTTACATCTGTTACGGTGGCCGCGTATTCGTAGGTAGTTCCCGGCTCGAGCCCGGAAGGTACCACCCGGTGAAAGGTGCGGAATTCGGGATCCTGCACGGTGCGTTCCAGAGCGCCTGCGCCCTCGCCGTCGATAGATCGATAGGTTACTGCGACCGCGGTAGGTTTGTCGGTGGTCAGCTCCACGACCACTTCCTCCGCACCTGCGGCAACGACGATCGGCCCGGTGTTGATGCGCGGCGCGCGGCGATCTCCGGCTGCCCGCGTCGTTACCGCAAGCTCGCGGCAAGTCGGCCCATTGCCGCTGGCGTCGGTGGCGCAGACCGTCAACGCGTAGGTCTTTACCGGCTCCAACCCGACGACACGAAGCTCATGGGCGGTCTCCTGGTTTCCGGATGCCAGGTGGATCGCACCGTCGGCGGAGCGCAAGGTAGCCATGGTCGGCTCGTTGGTGGTAAAAGCGACCAGGAAGCTGCCTTCCGTCAGTCCTCTTACAATGGGCCGGCCGATCATCACCGGCGGCGCGATATCCGGACCTGCCGGAGTGAGAAAATCGAGCACCGGCCACTCGACACGGTTGCCGGCAGGATCGGTACAAAACGACTCGAAAAGGAAACGCGTACCCGGGGTCAGGTTGGTCAACACCACTTCGTGGTTCTTCACGTCGGCAGGCACGATCACCCGCTCGCCCCCGTTCTCCGCCAGGATCTTCGCCGCCGCCACCCTATCGAAACCGTTCGCCAGCGCCTTGGCGTTCGCGCCACCTATCGGACTGAACAGAATCTCGCTGTCCGCCACCTCATCCGTATCCCACTCGATGCGCACGCGATCGTGTTTGCGGTCGACTACCACCGGCGGACCGAGGAACCTGGGCGGTTTGGTATCGGCCAAGGTCTCGGTGCGGAAACGGCCAGTCCCCTCTCCATCGGTGCCGAACGTCACGGTGTAGCCGTACTCGGTGCCGGGCGCGAGGTTGAAAAGCACCACGTTGTGATCGGTGGCCAGACCGCGATTCTCGGAAACCTCGTCCTCGGGTTGGTCGACCGGGTAATAGGTGACGACTGCTTCCGCCGCCCGATCCAGGCGGAAGAATACCGTCGCGCTGCGATCGCCGATGCGCTGCGCAACCGGACCCGCGGTCAGCTGCACCGGCTGCTGTGACCGGCTCAGACTTTCGAACCGGGTCACCGGTGAAATCGTCTGGTTGCGGTCAGCATCTTCCGCCGCCGGCGATGTTGAAGTGGATGTTGTCGGCGCCGACGAGTGCGTTCGATTCTTCGATGGCTGCCCGGAGTGTGCAGTTGCCGCCGCCGTCGTTGCAGACCCCGTCGCCAGCATTGTTGTCGCCGACGTCACTTGTGGAATTGACGGTGAAGGTTGCGGCTAACAGTGGTGATACAACCGAAGTCGCACCTAAGAGTAGGGCTAGTGTTCTCAGCATTGCATTGAACTCAATCTAAGGCGTTCTCGCATGATCAACTTGCGCAAAAAAAACGACACACGGCAGCTCGCCCGTCGCCGATCCGTACCGTCGTCGCCAATCACGCCGTCATTAGCCGATACAACCTTGCCGGGCCGTCATACAATAACCAAAAAACAACTAGAAATTGTGACCAGATTAACCTTTTTCAAGATTTAGAGGAAATCTAGGGTGACACCGCCGGCTTGGGCTGGGATTTTGCCTATTTGACTTCGCTCGAGCCGTTTATAAAGGTTGCCGGGGCGCCACAGTCGCCGTGGCGAGCCGAAGAATAGCTCCTCCCTCACCACTTTGCGATAATACGGGCATGAAACTAGCTTTAAAATCGCATACATTTGTTCGATGAAGTAATGGGGATGACTGAGATGAATGAATTTGATCTGGTGGTTCTCGAAAAATCAGTCGGCGAACACGGTCTGGTAACGGGCGATGTTGGGACGGTGGTCCATAGATATGGAGACGACAAAGCATCCGAAGTGGAATTTGTTGACGTGCATGGCAATACCATCGCGGTTTTGACCCTGGAAGACTCCGCTGTACGTTCTCCCGCAGCTGGTGAGATATTACACGTTCGCGACGTGTCTCCCGCAACCAGTGGCATTTAGCATGTGCCTGAGGGGTCGGGGACGGGGAACATGAAAAACAAATATGTCGGCAGCGACTTCGACGAGGTTCTCGCTGAGGAAGGTCTACTGAGCGAGGCAGAAACAACGGCAGTAAAACGCGTGATCGCCTACCGGTTGGCACGATTATGGAGGAAAACGAACTCTCAACAAGCTCCACAGAGCTAGTTGGTCTAACCTTCTACCAGCAGTATTGCGCTGGAGTCTACGCGAATCAGGTGGGCTGCTTCACATCCGCCATCGCCTGCTTGATTGTTTTCGAGTCTACACCATGGTTCTGGAGACTCTCGACGAACAATTCAAGCCCGGAATTATTTTCGAGTCGCAAGAGATCCTGGCGAAGCCCTTGACCGATATAGGCTCGAATGAGCGGTTGGTATCCTGAAAATCCCAGTTGAGGGGCGATTCGCTTCAGATCATCTATTACGTCCTCCGGAATTCGAATACTCACGGGGACCATAGTCCGATCCTTCTTGAGACGTTTCTTCAGATCACTGCTCTTCATAGTAAATTCGATACCATGCAGGTGGTGAGTAACGTCCATCTCTGAATTTACCGTTATGTATATACATTGTCAATACAAAATCCTGGACCAAGTTGTCTCATCCAGCGCCGGCCGAATTCCTGCAAGGCGATAGAGGGCCCACGAAAGCATCAGCTCCATGTTTTGCGGTTGGCCATCCAGTGCAAAGAGCAGCTCGATCTCCCGGCTCTCGAAGAAGGTCGACACCGGACACCCGTCCTTAACATCAGCTTCCGGGTGGAAACCACCCTCGAACTGCACCTGATCACAACTCAAAACCTACTCGGCCCGCTCCAGAACCAGCACCTCAGTTTTCAATCTCTCACCGAGACGATCCTTCTCCAATTCCAGCTCGTATCGAGATTGTAGGTTGAGCCAAAACCGGTAGGCGTCATTGCTCGTCAATGCGAATGCTGTGCTGACCTCTGCGATCCCCAGAGAGCCGCTCAAGCCGATTGCCAGTGGAGAGCGCAAGTCTTGCACTGCATCCGCAGCGTCCAGCAGCAGAAGCTTCTTCAGAGCGGACGAATGGCGTTGCCGGGGGCCAAGGAGCGAAGCGACACGGGTAGGGTCGAGGACTGGCGCGCCAGCATTAGGGTCCGGTGGGTAATCCATGGCTTTCGCCATGGCCCTCAGTCCGGCTCCCATCGCTACGTTTCCAGTTCCCCGCCGCCTCAAACCGGACGTGCGGATCTCCCGCATCCGGCTTTCGGACAAGGATTCATGTGTTCGCCCACGGAAGGTCACGGGTACGCACCTGCAGCCGGGCTAAGCCCAGCGTGTGATCGAGATATTCATCAGAGTAGCGTGTCCAACCCTGCCCCGATCGGTGATGCTTGCCACATAACCACTGACGCAGCCGATACCGCGCGTAGCGATCCACCAACGTGTAGGTCTTACTGACCGGCCCCAAACAGAAATAGTCCGCCCACCCCGTTATCATTTCATTTAGGTGGTTTACTACCTCCTGCGGATCCGCTCCAAACCAGCACCGCTGCGTCTGCTCACTGATATCCTTAAACAACCGTCGAATTGACTGCTTCGACGGTCGCGTACCAATGTAAGCCCTCCCCGTCTTGGGAGAGTAGCAGCGACCGACGGTGTATCCCAGGAAATCAAACGTCTCGTCAGGCAGCGAGCAGCATTGCGTCTTGCTCTTATTCACCGTCAATTTCAGCCGCGCGATCAAAACTGCCATCGCCCGTCGAGCTTCCGACGCGATACCCCGACAGCAGATCACATAATCGTCGGCGTAGTTGACGATGTGAGCCGCCCACTGCCGCTCGTGTCCTCGCCGCTTCCAACCCAGTATGAATCGGCGCATATACAGGTTGGCCAACAGCGGCGACACCGGCGATCCCTGCGGTATGCCGCAACGCCGATCCTTACTCTGGGTCGTTCGACGGATCCTTCCCCGCTTATCGCGTTCCTCCACCGCAGCCACCAGCCACATCTTGATCAGATGCAGCAGGTGTTTGTCGCTAATGCGACGGGCCACCGATGTCATCAGCTCCGCATGGGGAATGGTGTCGAAATACCCGCTCAAATCGGCATCTACCACCTCCGTATGGCCCGAGGTGAGTAGGGCGTGCACCGCACGCACCGCGTCCAGGGCATTGCGACCCGGGCGATACGCGTATTGCTCAGACGGGAGGTCGGCCTCGAAAATAGGGCCCAATACCAACATCCCCGCCGTCTGTGCCACGCGATCCCGCACCGTGCCTATGCCTAAGGGGCGCTGCGTGCCGTCGGGCTTAGGAATATACACCCGACGGATCGCCTGGGGACGGTACGCCTTCTTCCTCAGCGCTTCCCCCAGTTCGCTTAACCAACGCTCCACTCCGTATGATTCGATGTCCGCGAAAGTCTGGCCGTCTACCCCTGAAGCGCCGCCCTTGGCTTTGCTACAGCGATAGGCGTGCAACAGCACATCCGCGCGATACACCTTGTCATACAACGTGTAAAAACGAAAGCTCGGCGACTCCTTCGCTTTAACATGCAACGCCTGCTGGAGTTTCTTAACCGCATCCGGAGTTTCTAGACCCATGTCAATCTCCCGGCTCTCGCTCCTTGGGACGTTGTCCTTGAACTAAGGTCCCTTCCCTCCACCGGCATTACCCGGCTTCTTCGGTACTACGGACCTCTCCGCCACCTCATCCAGCCCGGTCTAGCCCTCGCGGGTTACCGGTTGGAAGCACACGCTGCTTCCACCAGATGAGGCTTCCCGTGTTGCGCCACATCCCCTCTTACACACCTGCCGTCGCCACTACCCCGGCGGAATCGTTGGATGCATACATCGCTCTCTTCTCCAACGACAGCGGCCTTCCCTGATTCACGGGCAGGTCGGCTTCCGCATTACACTTTTCGAGGCCTGCTCAGCGTTTACTCACGTTACGGCCTGTGTGCTTGCCAAGTCGCCCAAGGCGACCCTCTACACCGGAGGCTTCAGCGGCTTCGTCGCCTCCACCGCTGCTCCGATTGCTACCGACTGGAGCGACCCTTGCCGGGTGGGATTCGCACCCACTGAAGATGTGCACCTTACCACGGCACACCGTGAACACGGTGTTAGGCGAAAGAGTCTAAAGATTTTATACTTGGTTCAATACGCATTTTCTTTTTAGACAGGAGTGTAATAGTGTCAAAAGAATATCGGCTGCATCTACAGATTAGACGAGTAGAGGACGGTCAGTATTTGGCTACCTCGGATGGCTTCCCTGGCCTAGTCGCACAGGGAAGGACGAGGGCTGAAGCAGCTGAAATCGCTCAGGATGTGGCTAGGAAACTGATAGAATCATATCAGGAACATGGCGATGCCCTACCCGATGGCTTGCATACTATGGATATGGAAGTCGTAGAACTGGATATTGCTGTTGGTAGCTGATGGGACGGTTGGCGGGATTCACCTACCGACAGATTACCCGAAAATTACGACAGTTGGGGTTTGCGTTTGACAGACAAGCACGAGGAAGCCACGAAATCTGGTGGAATCCGGTACTAGGAATCGAACTACCATTCCAAATCATCCTGGGGACATTCCGGAAGGAACTTTGTTAGCAATTCTGAAACAAACCGGGGTAACTGCAGAAGAATTTCTCGGAGCATAAACTCGATGCTTTGATTTGGAAACGTGCTCCAGCGCCTAACAACGCGCCCCTGGCTTCGGCTTCCGCCTTCGCAAAACCCTTCGGGGCTCAGGGGCGCTTTTACGTTAGCGGAAGTTTGAACCATTTCAAGAAATCGCGGAACTGCTCAACTGTGAGGCCAGCGTCCCGAACAATACCACCAAATGTGAACGCATTGATTGGGTTGCTTCGGGGAATCGTCAATATCCGTGTACTATGGCTCACTATACCGTCAACTCGACCTCTCGAACTTCAGCATCATCCAGTAGCTCGTCGACTGCTGCAAGGTATTCGCGGATGGCTACCTCAATGTTTGCAAGTGCCTCCACCTCGGTTACTCCCTGTGACCAACAGCCAGGAAGCCCAGGAACAGAAATACTGTATCCTTCATCAGACTCGACCAAGGCAACTTTGTATTTCATCGACACGATCTCCTCAGTGCAGGCCGCCACCGGGCAGCGATGAGCTTCGACATCCTAATAATATACAACTCCTCCGCCTCGCTGTATCTGCCACGAGGGACAACGAATTTCCGCTAACTCTCGCTTACCGAAGTAGCATCAGCTTCTGGGTGGAAACCCTGTCGCCGGCGTCCAGCTGCACCAGATACACACCACTGGCCACCGCGCTCCCCTCGCCGTCCTTCCCATCCCACGTCACCCGGTGAAAGCCGGGGTTCCACCCGACAAGGTCCCATCGCCGAATCACCTGACCCAACAGATTGTACAGGCGCAACTCCTGCCCACCCGCAACTGCCGACGGGATGCCAACAGGTATGATGGTGGACGGGTTGAACGGATTCGGATAGTTCGGATACAGTGCAAACGACCTCGGCACCACCTTCGCCCGACCCACCGTTTCCACCCTCCAGGCACGGCCGGCGCCGCGCCCTAAGAAAGCTTCCTGCACGACCAGCTCCACGTTCTGCGGCTGGCCATCCAGTGCAAAGAGCAGCTCGATCTCCAGACTCTCGTCCAGCTCGACCCCGGACACCCGTCCCTTCAGGTGATCCGAGATATGCAGCAGATCATCGGCCTCGAGTACTAGTGACAGTCTTCGATTCGGCTTGCCAAGCACCACCGCGGAATCGACCCGGCCTACATACCGCAGGATGGGCGGATTGGCCAACACGGTAAGGCCGTAGCCGCTCAACCGTGGAATTCCGGCGAGGCGCATTCGCACTCTAACCTGCCCACCCGTTGCCTCGGCATCCACATCCACAGCAGTTCCCGCCGCCACTTCCGCGCCCTGCGAGAACAGAAGCTTGCTTGCCACCTGGCTGCCAAACTTCTGCTTGAGCTGGTTGAGATCTCCGCGTCCAACAGTGCCGTCGCGATCTAGATCGAGAATCGGATCGCCGCTGCCAAACCCGTTGGCCAGGATGAAGAAGTCGGAGAAGGATACGGCGCCGTCGCCGTCGAAGTCCTCCGAGGTCAGGGGCACAACCGCCTGATTGGGCCGCAACCGCACGGGTCGACTCCAGGGTCCGTCGAAAGGGCCATGGGACGCGCGAGCCCTCCACCAATATCGGGCAGTGGGTATCAGCGACTTGCCGACGCGCCAGCGAGTCATGCCACCAAACCCTTCGGCGATGTTGCCGCCGCGGGCGACGATGTCACGGAATGAGCTTTGAGTGGAAACCTGCACGGTGTAGGTCAATACGTCCTCAGCAGCCACCGGCACCGCATTCTGGATCACCAGGATGGGGCGACTCGCTAGGGCCCCCTGTTCCAAACCGAGGATCTCCGGGGCACCGGGCACGTTCGCCTCGTTCGGCGTGCCTTCGGCAATTTCGCTCAACAAACTCTCGTTGGGCGGGTTTTCCTGGTCCACCGCGGAGACCCGGTAGCGATAGAGAACCCCTTCCTCCAGATTTTCATCGAGAAAACGTGGCTCTTCCAGCTGCGTGGCCACCAACTCGAAGCTTTCTGGCTCGGTCTCCCGATACACGGAGTAACCACCCAGATCGTCTTCTTCGTTCGCGGTCCATCCCAACAGGATCGAGCTGAAGCCGGAGGTAACCTGGAGCTCGGTAGGCGCGGCGGGCGGTTCGATATCCGGGGCTTCAAGGGTGATGAAGTCGGCAACCGCGGTAACAGTTGGCCCGTTGTTGGCGCGATCGGTGGAGCCGACGCGGAAGTAATACGTACTGTCCGGCTCCAGGTTGGTCAGCATCACCGCGTGCTCGAAGCTGTAGCGGGGCGAACCCACCACCGAACCAAGGTATGGCGTGCCGTGGTAGTCGACGTAGGAATCGGCGAGCTCGTCGGTGGTCCAGACGATAGAGGCGCTGCGATCGGTGATCGCTTTGACCTCGGGACCGGTCAGAATGCGCGGCGGCTCGAGATCGGGTCCAGCATCCGTTGCTACCCGCAGCAGAAACGGCTCGGGCGTTTCGTTCTGGCTGGCATCGTTGACGTAGATCGACAGCTCGTACTCGGTGTCGATTTCCAGATGGTCCAGCGTAACCTGCTGTGTCGCCTGCCGTCGATCCACCTGGCGGGTGAACATCTCACCTTCGGGAGAAGCAAATTCGATGCGCGCCGCGGCCGCTTCGTCGGTGCGCCAGGACAGCACGATCTCGTCGTCCGTGCTGGCAGCGACGGTCGGTTCTTCGACGAAGCGCGGCGGCACCAGGTCGACCTCGGGGGCGGTGGACACTACGGCAACGGAGCTCTCGGTGGCGCCGTTTCCAGAAGGGTCGGTGGAAGAGATCTGATAGAAGTACGGTTGTCCCGCTTCCAGGTTGGTGACCGTGACGCTGTGCTGCGTGACATCCTGCGCCGAGCCCACGACGTTGTCCAGTTCATCGGTCGGGCCATAACGAACAAAGCTGTCGGCCAGCTCGTCGGTGTCCCAGCCGATGGTGAGACTGCTCGCCGTCTTCTCGCGCACCCGCGGTCCGTCGATAATTAAGGGCAACTGGCTGTCGGCGACGTTCTCGGTGACGAAGAAACCGCCACCACCGGGGGGTTGCAGGATCTTTGCCGACCCCTCCACCGGTTTCATCGGCCCGTCCAGCGAACCCCATGTGAGTTTGTTTCCGGCCTGATCCTGGGCGGTGATCAGAAAGCGATACGCCGTGCGCGACTTCAGCCCGGTAACGGTCAGGCTGTGATCCTGCACCAGGGCGTTGTCCTCGACGAAGTCGCGCTCGCCGCCGCCGCGCCAGTCGACCCTTGAAGCAGCGCGTTCATTGGTACCCCATGCTACTACAGCGGTGCTGTTGGTCCAGGTAACCGTAGGATTGACGGCGAAGGTGGGCGCCTCGCGATCGCTGCTGCCACGCGTGTTGAACTGGTGATGGCGGCTGAACAGCTCGGTGCCGTTCGGATCGGTGGTTACGCTGTTGGACAGCAGGTCCTTGCTGGTAACGACGATGTGGTAGGTGGTGCCCGGCAATAGCTCAGCCAGGGTCATCCGGTGTTGCTGCACCAGCTCGCCGCGCTCGACGCGGCCAAGGGTTTCAATTGTCTGCGCGGTAGCCGTGACCTTCGCCGCCGGCTCTCCTGCCGCTGCCAATTTCTTCGCGGCGACTTTCGCAGCGGCCGGATCAGCGGCCGGATCGATGCTCCAGTCCACCAGCGATGAGGCCGGCTCGTCCGTAGTCCAGACGATGGTGACACCGGTCTCGGTGATCCCCTGAAAACTGGGACCGGAAGTGATGTTGGGTGCGGTGACGTCGCTCTCGGCCGCGGTGGTGAAATCCGCCGCAGCGCTGGCGCTTTCCTGCGCAATCAGCGTCGCCTTTGCCGCCGCCAATCGGGAGAAGCGAACTCGACTGTCCGCCGGTTCATCCGTGCTCCAGCGGACGACGGCGCTTTCCGGCGTTATTCCTTCTATATAGGGATCAACGAGGAAGAGAGGTGCCGTGCGGTCGGGAGCCGCCAGGGTCAACACGCGGCCGCTGTAAGCCTCAGACTCATTGCCCAGGGCATCGGTCGAGCGAATCTCGTAGCCAAACCAGATGCCGGCTCGCAGATCCTCGGCCGTGAGCTGGTGTTCGCGGACCAAGTCGGAAGCCGAAATCTCCACCGTGCTCGGATCCAGCTGGCCCGGGTTCGGGTTGACCGTCGCCGCCCCTCCGTCCTCAGCCGTCAATTGCAGCACGCTCGTCGCCGGCTCATCCGTGGACCAGCTGAAGGTGACCGACCGCTCCGTCGGGGCAGCACCCACGTTGGAGATCAGCGGTGCACGGAGATCGGCTTCAGTGGTGAAAGCGAAGCTGGCCTCCGCGGTGGCACCCGACGGATCATGGGCCAGCACCACCCACGTATAGGAAGTTCCCGGGCTCAGCTCAGAGGAGCTGTAGGAGGTGGCGTCCTGGCGACTGGCAACCTGCACAAGGCTGGATCCTGTCGGGCCCAGGAACAGATCGAAGACCAGAGCATCGAAGTCGACGTCGCGGGCAGACCACGAGAACAGCGGTGCCAGTGGCGCATCCGTCATACCGTCCGCCGGAAAACCGACCACGGGTGTCGACGGCCGGTCGTTGACCCGGGTCCAGATCAGCGTCACATCTTGCGTTGCGGTCGCACCCGTCGCTGGATCGGTCACGATGATGGTGGCCTTAGTGTCGCCAAACGCGTTCACCGCCGGCGTCAGGTCGACGCCGTTGTTGCTGGCAGTGGTGGATCCCACCAATACGCCGTCGAAACCAGAGGCCGACCACACCAAAGTACCGACGTCGGAATCGAGGTCGGTGACGTTCGCTACCGCACCGACGTGAATCGCATTGTCTTCCGCCGCAGAATATGTGGATGCCAGATCCACGATGGTCGGTGCATCGTCCACGGGCACCCAGGTCAGGGTCACATCCTGAGACGTGCTCAGGCTGTGGACGTTGGTGCGGGTGATCGTCACCACATCACTGCCGTTGGCATGCGGCACTGGCGTGAAGGTGATCTGGTCGCCCTCGATCGAGGAGGCGGAGATGAGTGTTTGATCCGTGCCGGAAAGGGTCCAGGTGCCGGTTTCCGCATCGATGCCGCTCAGGTCCAGCACCAACGTTTCATCTTCGTTGGCGCTGGCGTCGGCAATGTTTTCGAGATTCGGCGGCCCATTCACGATGATGTCCAGTGAGGTCTGATCCGTGAAACCGCCTCCCCGGACCGTCAAGAAAACGGTGTAGGTACCAGGCGTCGAGTAGGTCACGGTAACGGAATCGTTGCGACTCTCGTAGACCCGGCCGTTGTCCGCACCCGGTTCCAGAAACCAGGTATCGACCTGCCCGGAAGAGCGGTCAGTGAACGTCGCTGTGAAGGGTGAATTGCCTTGCGTGGCCGAGGCGGCGAATCCTGCCTTGGGCGGGTCATCCAGAAGAATGTGGAGCGTACCTGTGGCACTTCCTTGGTAGTTGGGATCGTTCACCGTGCCGGTAACCCCGTAGGCGCCCGGCTCAACTGGAGGACTGTCCAGCGGCACGCCGAACTCATTGTGAGTAAAGATCACCTCAAGGCCCGGCGGGTCGGTCGTGGCTCCACCTATCTTCGGATTGCCGTCGGAAACCGCCAGCAGGTTGTTCAGTGTGACGGTCGCCGCCGCCTTCGCTACCTCAAACGCCGCCGTCGTATCGGGGGTGAGACCAAGGCCGGTGGCGATCAGGGTGCGGGACCCGGCACCCGATATGGTCACGTTGCCGGTCGGCACAAGGCCGTTAGCGGCGGTAAACGTGCTTTGCGACAGCGAGCCCGACGGACTCACCGATAAGGTGACGGTGCCGTTGATGTTTACATCCAGGTTGCCGTTGTCATCCCGGGCGGCCAAGCCCGGTTGCGGCGTCAGCTCCTGAAGATGCGTCGCCCCTGTCGGTTGTGCCGTGAAGACCCACTTCGTTGCGGTCACTACAGAGGTGATGTTATTGCCATCGCTTGCGGCAATCGCTGCTCCTTCGCCTCCCGCGCTCGTCGTCACACCGTTCTGCGCGAACCCTAGTTTGAAGGCGTTGCCGTCGTTGGCGCTGGAATTGATGAAAGCGGTCACGACGTAGAACGAATGATCCACCGGGTTCTCGGATGTAGACGGCGATATAGTCGTTGTGCTTCCCAGGTTCACGGTGCTCTGAGTGCCGATCTGGGTATCGCCACTGTCGAAGGTTTCGTCGGTGCTCCGGTACATTCTAAGTTCGAGGTCGCTCGAAGTGATTCCAGTAGTGCTGGACAGGTCGGAGAGGGTCACGGAGATGCCGTTGAGGGTGTAGGAGCCGTAGCTGACCAGGCCGATGCGGAAGAGCTGGACTTCGCTGCCGGGAGACACCGTGGTAGTGCCCGACAGACCGACGGTTTCGAGATCGCTTTGATTGTGAAATATCGAAAGCGAATTGGATCCGTTGTTGGCTACCGCAAGGTCGGGTCTTCCATCCCCGTCCAGATCTCCGATCGCCACGCCGGCAGGCGTGCTACCGGGCGTAACATCTAGCTTGGCCGCAAAAGAAGATGCGTCGATGGTACCCGAGACGCTGTTGTTCTTGAAGATCGATACCGTGCTGCCCACCTGATTCTCGACCACGAGCTCCGGTTTGCCATCACCGTCGAGATCCCCTGCCGCGATCTTCTGGGGACCGTCCCCGGTGGTGTAGTCGACTCGAGTCGCGAAGGTCGAGGCGTTGATCGTGCCCGATGTGCTGGTATTTCGGAATACCCCTACCTGATCGGTGCCGAAGCTGGAGACCGCCATGTCGAGCTTGCCGTCCCCATCCAGGTCTGCAAGGGTCGGGGGCATGATCGCGAAGGAAACAGCGCCGGCAAACGAGGATGCGTCGTTCGTACCCGCCGTGTTGGTATTTCGAAATACCGAAACCGTGTGTGTCGTCTGGTCCGAAATAGCCAGATCGATCTTGCCGTCGCCGTCGATGTCACCGGCAGCCACCCCGTTTGGAGCTGAGCCCGCAGAAAAGAAATCCTGGGCCGCCGTAAACGAGTTGGCATCGATATCGCCGGGAATGGTCGTATTCCTGAATACGGAGACCGTGTGTACGCTCGCGTTCGGTGCCGCGATGTCGAGCTTGCCGTCGCCGTCGAGGTCTGCAAGTACAACGTCCCTCGGGTTCGTGGAGGAGGTGAAGTCATCCCTGGCAGCGAACGTGGTGCCGTCGATCGTGCCCGACGTACTCGTGTTGTGAAAAACACCGATAGTGTTTATCGGGTTCACATTCGGGACCACCATATCCATCTTGCCGTCACCATCCAGATCGCCGATAGCAATGGAGTTAGTATTACCCCCGACGAAAACTGGTGGTGGGATACCAGCGATGAACCACTGATACTGCCGGTGACGCTTGTGTTGCGGTACACCGACACCGTCTGTGATCCCGTGCCGAAGTTAGGGACTGCCACATCCGGCTTGCCATCGCCGTCGATATCCCCGATCGCCACATTGGCAGGTTGTATGCCTGCCGCGAAGTCCACTTTGCTAGCGAGCGTGCTGGCACTGATGGTTTTCGTGCCGCCGGCAAAGATCGGCATGAAGAGTTTGTTGGAAGCGCCCACACGTTTCTCTCGTTGCACGATCAACGGACTGAAGGTGGCACCAATGGGTACCTCCGCGGTGAGCGAGGTCGTGGTCGCCGTTGCGACGTTCGCTTTGATCGCACCGAAATAAACGGAGTTCTTGGCGGTGGTCGCGTCGAAGCCGGTGCCCGTTATGGTGACCGTCTTACCGACGCGTGCCGAGGTCGGTGATATAGCACTGACGGTGGGCGGGTCGGCGATGTTATGGAGAACGGAGACTATACCCGAATTGAGGTTGGGGATCACGATCTCAGGTCGATCATCACTGTCCAGGTCGGCTACGGCGGTGTCTCTTGCCGCGACGACGAAAGGGTAGTTGACCTCGGGAGACAGCGAAATCGATCCAGAAACGCTGTTGTTTTTGAAGAGAGACATCGACCCGGGATCGTTGGAAGTGGCAATATCCGCATCTCCGTTCCCGTCGAGGTCGCCTATTGCAGTGCTGATGGGCTGCGTCCCCGTTGCAAAGGTGACCTGACCTGCGAAACTAACGGTACCGACGGTGCTGGTGTTTCGTAGAACCGACAAGGTATTGTCCGTCTGGTTGCCGGTCGCGATATCCAACTTCCCGTCCCCATCGATGTCGCCGATTGCCACCTTGCTGGGCTGGTCCCCAACGGAAAAATCCTGCTTCGCTGCGAAGGACGATGCGGTTATCTCCCCTGCAGTGGCCGTGTTCCTCAGGATTGAAACCGAATCGCCACCTGAGTTACCCGAGATCAGATCTTTCTTGCCGTCGCCGTCGATGTCGGCGATGGCGACGTCGAACGTGGTTGTGCCGGTGGCGAAAGTGACCTTTGTCGCGAAAGAGTTCGCATCGATCGTTCCGAGCGTACTCGTGTTGCGATGAACCGAAATCAGCGACGAGGCCTGGCTCGTGACCGCAAGGTCGTTCTTTCCGTCTCCGTCCAGATCTCCGATCGCCACACCTAAGGGGTTCCCGTTTGCCGCAAAGTCTTGTTTCGCTGCAAAAGAAATCGAACCCGATGAGCTGGTATTATGAAAGACAGATACGGACACGGCCGATATGTTGGCAACGGCAATTTCTGGCTTCCCGTCTCCGTCCAGGTCCCCGATAGCTACGCCGACCGGGTCGGTGCCCGTTGCGTAGTTGAGTTGACCGGCGAAAGAAGAACCATTTATGCCTCCGCTTGTGCTCTGGTTGTGGTAGACGGAAATGTCATCGGGTCCGTTGTTGGTAACGACCATGTCTGGCTTGCCGTCACCGTCCAAGTCGGCGATTGCTGTTCGCCAGGCTGTGGCATTCGTTGTGAAGGTGATGCGGTCGGCGTAGGTCCCGGTTGACATCGTTTTGGCAACGCCGTCATAGGTTGGCAAGAAGAAATCGTCTGATGTAGTGGTGCGGTTGTTTTTTGCCACACTGATTGGCGCGAAGGCCGCCCCGGAAGGCACAGTTGCCGTTAACGAAGTCGTCGAAGCAAACGTCACCGTCGCTTTCGTCGCACCGAAATACACGGTGTTGTTGGAAGCAGTCGCATCGAAGTTGGCGCCAGTGATCGTGACCGAATCCTCCACCTTCGCCGACAGCGGTGTGAACGAACTAATAGTCGGCGCCGGTACCGCCGGCGTGATGTTGCGAAAAACCGATATGGAGGCAGCGCCACCATTAGCACTGATCAACTCCGGCGCCCCATCTCCATCCACGTCAACAATCGTCGATTGTATCGGATTCAATGGCGTCGTGAAATCCACCTTTGGACCAAACGAGTTGGCATCGATCGTGCCCGACGTACTGGTATTGTGCAAGACGGACACGGTTACTCCGGCACCGAAGTTGGCATTTCCTGCAGCTATGTCGGGTTTGCCATCACCGTCGATGTCTCCAATAGATATATCTTGAGGTTGCACTCCTGACGCAAAGTCAACCCGCGTAGCGAAACTAGGCGTTCCAGAGACACTGGTGTTTCGAAAGACGGATATCATTGAGGAACTGAAATTGGCAACAGCAACGTCTTCTTTGCCGTCACCATCGAGGTCGACGATCTCCAAACCTTCCGGATTTATCAGAGCAGCGAAGTCGACCTTAGCGGCAAACGAGGATGCCGTAATCGTACCAGGTGTACTCGTGCTTCGTAGCACCGAGAAATTGTTGGTGCTGAAGTTGCCTGCGGCGATGTCCGGCAGATCGTCGCCATCGATGTCGCCCACGGCTACCTCGCGCGGTTGAGTTCCCACCGTGAAATCGACCTTTGCAGCAAACGACGACGCACCTATGGTGCGCGCGGTGCTGGTGTTTCTGATAACGGAAACATCGGCGGTGAGATTGTTGGCGATCACCATGTCGGTCTTGCCATCCAAATCCATGTCTCTCGCAATCATGATAGTTGGCTGATCACCCGTCGTATACTCGACTTTTGCGGCAAACGACACGGCGCCCACCGAGCTCGTATTCCTGAACACGGAAACGTCGTCGGTGGCGGAATTCGTAGTTGAAACGTCTACCACACCGTCTCCGTCATAGTCGGCGATCGCCATTCCCGCCGGTGTGGTCCCGGTCGTGAAGTCGACCTTGGCTGCATAGGTCGAGCCATCGATCGTGCCGACGGTACTGGTGTTCCGGAATACTGAGAACGAACTCACGCTCTGGTTCAGGACAACCAGATCCGTCTTACCATCTCCATCGATGTCAGCGGGAATGGACAACAGAGGCCCGGCGGCGGCGGTGAAGTCTACCTTTGCCCCAAAGGTTGATGCGTCAATGGTCGGGAATTCACCGGCGAAGGTGGGCAAAAAGAAATCTCGTGATTCCGCCGTACGGTTGTTCACTGAAACGCTGATCGGAGCAAAGCTAGTGCCTGTGGGTACGGTAACCGTCAGCGAGGTGGTGGATGCCGACGTGACCGTGGCTTTGGTGGCGCCGAAATAAACTGTGTTGTTGGCAGGTGTCGTATCGAAATTCGTCCCCGTGATCGTTACCGAATCACCTACCTTGCCGGACGTTGGGCTGATGGCTGTGATCGTCACCAGCGGCACTATCTTGGCGACCCACGCATCTTTGGTACCACCGCCATTGGTTCCCTGTATCGCAAGTTCAATAGGGAAATCGGTCGACGCCGTGCGGCCTGCGACATAGGCGTTCCCCGATCCATCCACGGCGATGCCAAATCCGAAATCCTCAGCGCCTCCTCCTATAAAGCTCGAGTTGGGGGTATCCATTTAACCGGAGTTACCATATGTTCAGTGCATGGCGTATCCTCGCGCTGGCAAGCACTACCCGGGCTCGGTTGGCGAGTTTCAAGCCTGGTTTCGAACCGATGCGGACTGCCTGGACTACCTCGAATGGCTGCGGTGGCCCGACGGCTTCGTCTGTCCGAGTTGCGGCCACGAAGGCGGTTGGCGCTTGGGCGATGGCCGCTTCATGTGTCCGGCGTGTTCGACACGCAGTTCGGTGACGGCCGGTACGATCTTCGATCGGACGCGGACACCCTTGACGATATGGTACACCGCCTGCTGGCTGTTCGCCACCGGTAAAGACGGGATCTCGGCGTTGAGCTTGAAGCGAGTACTGGAGATCAGCTCCTACCAGACTGCCTGGGCCATGCTGCACCGCCTGCGGTCGGTGTTGGTACGTCCCGGTCGGGATCTGCTGAGCGGGACGGTACAGGTGGACGAGACCTACATCGGCGGCGCCGAGCCTGGGCTGGCCGGTGGCCGCGCTAGGGGCAAGAAGGTGCTGACCGGTATCGCAGTTGAGGTTCATGAGCCGAGAGGATTGGGGCGGTGCCGCATGTCGCCACTGGCCGATGCCTCTGCCGAGACCTTGCACGCGTTCGTGATGGATCACGTCGAGCCGGGCTCGACGATCATCACCGACGGGTGGCCCGCTTATCAGGGACTGGCTCAGCTCGGCTACGAGCACGATCGGCGCAGCCAGGGCGCGGCCCGCGCTCGGGGCGATGATCCCAACAAGCTGTTGCCCGCCGTGCACCGCGTTGTCTCACTGGCCAAGCGGTGGCTGCTGGGAACGCATCAAGGGGCCGCCGACAGTACCCACATGAGCCACTACCTCAACGAGTTCGTGTTCCGCTTCAATCGCCGCCGCTCCCGCAGCCGCGGCATGGTGTTTTATCGCGTGCTCGAGCTGGCCGTGGCCCACGAGCCGATGCGTTTCCAGGATCTCATTGCCAGCCGACGGCCGAGGAAGCTGCCCCCCGAGCCGCCCAAACGGCGAGGGCATCCCACGAGCCTGGAACGCCCAGGGGCAAACCGGCCGTGGCGGTCGGCGGCCGAACACTGATGGGGGTCGCGACGCACTCCGGTTAAATGGATACCTCCAAGCTCGAGTAAATCAAGCCCGAACCGGTCGAATTGAGTTTTGCGATGAAGGAATCTACGCCGTTGCCTTGCGTCGGCTGAAAGGCATCCAGCAAAGGGAGATTGCTCGACTGGGCGAGACCCGTGATGTACGCACTCCCGTCGCCATCAACCGCGATAGCGTACCCGCGATCCTGGCTAAAGCTGCCGCCGAAATAAGTTGAGTAGACCAGCGCCGAACCATCCGCGTTGTATTTGGTGACGTAGGCATCGTGATTGCCGCCAAATGTGGATTGAAAGGGTGTGCCAGCCGTGGGAAAATCAGTGGAAGTCGTGAAACCGGTGGCGTAAGGGTTGCCCGATGCATCCACGGCAACTCCAAAGCCATTTTCGGAACCTGTGCCCCCGAGAAAAGTTGAGAACAGCACCGTTCCGGCCGGATCTATCTTTGTGACGAAAGCGTCCTGAACGCCGCCAAATGTGCTATCGAGAGCGTTGACGAGAGGGAAATCACTGGAAGCCGTGAAACCTGTAATGAATACGTTTCCCGAGCCATCTATTGCAATCTGTCGAGCCTCGTCATCGGCGACGCCGCCCAGAAAGGTCGAATACACCAGTGCCGAGCCAGACGAATTGATCTTGGATACGATCGCGTCCCGTATGCCGCCAACAAAGGTGGCTTGGTGTGCATTGACGACTGGAAAACCCGAGGAGCCCGTCTCGCCGGCGATGATGGCGTTGCCTGAGCTGTCGACAACGATGCCGTATCCCCGCTCGGTTGTGGTATCTGCGCCGAGGTAAGTGGAGTATATCAACGCGGAACCGGCCGCGTTGAGTTTGGATACGAAAATGTCTATTCCTCCGCCATTCACCGCACGAATCGGCGTGCCCGCCGTTGGAAAGTCTGTCGACTGGGTCGGCCCAGTAACGTAGACGTTGCCGGAGGCGTCCACGTCAACGGCTTGGGCTTCATCAAACAACCCGCCGCCAAGGTAGGTAGCGTACACCAGCGCAGTTCCGGTCGGGTTTATCTTGATGACGAATGCATCTTCAGTTCCGCCCAGCACTGCATCGAATGCACTGGCGGTTGGAAAATCCGCGGACTTGGTGCAGCCCACCACGTAGGCGTTACCAGCGGCGTCGACGGCGATGTCCTGGGCTTCGTCCGTGTCTGAGCCCCCGTGATAAGTGGCGTAACTCAACACCGGATCGATGATGAGAGGCAGGCGGTCGTCGAAAGGCCCCAGCGAAAAGGTCAGCGTCCCGTCGGCCGCTAGGTCGTAGCGTCCCTCCACAATGGAACGCTCATGTTCACCGCCCTGGTAAACTACGGGTGCCCGAAAAACGACCTCTCCTCCGGAGGTCGCCAGCACCAGGTTGCCGTCGGCATCCAGGTGTTGATTCTCGGCCCCCTCGAAGCGCAGGCGAATGATGCTGGGATCGACACCGGGCGCGACGATGAAATCGTACTCCAGCTGACTTTGAGAGGTTCCGTAATAGACCAGATCGATGCCGGGGTACACCTCTTCGTACTTCACCTTTCCGTACGGCGTAATACCGGTATGCCACTTGTCGGGATCGTTGCCAAGCAGGTAGTTGATCTCTCCCGGCTGCGGCGCCAAGCCGCTCACTGCAGCTTCAGAATTGCCGCCGACGATCTGCAGCCGCACCACATCGGTGCTTGCTTCCCGGTCGGCCGACTGATCAAGCGCGACAACTGCTTCCGAAGGTGTCAGAAAGAGATTGTAACCACGTCCCCGGGAAACGAACTTGACCCTCTCATCTACCTGCCCGTGGTTGGGCTCGAAGTTGAGCGGCAGCTTTCCGTAGGTCGGAACGAGTTGGTTTGACGGTTGGTGATTCTTGGGTGAGTCCGACCAAGCTCCGGGGCACACGAGCAAACCGAAGAGCAGACAAGTGCAATGGATGCATGCCCGCACGAAGCCAAAGTGAAAAGACTGTAGGATGTGGTCGGCGATATACAGAGTGCGTTTCAGCATGGTGCAGCAATAGTCAACAGATCATTCGAATATTGTGATGCGGATCAACTTTTTCGGCACAACCAGTAGATTTTTTCAACTTTTCGCGATCCCTCGCGTCGGTCCCGGTAGAAATCACGAGACGAAACTCGCCATTGACTACCCGAAACAAGGTGATGCGCATCACCATCCACAAAAAAACGCCGGAGTTGCAGCCAGCGGCGTTTCCTGCTGAATTAAGGTCAACAAGATACAAAAAAAAATGTGGGGTCCCACAGAAATTAAGACTTTTCAGTGGCTCACCCCAAGTCTTCAGCGATTGTTGCACGAAATGGCCCATACTTATCTATCAGTCGCAGTCCTCGGCCCTTTTCCTCTTCGCGCGTCCCAGGTCGAATGAAGTGGCGCGTCCTTTTCACCCTCTCCCTGGCTGAGCTGCTGGGACTCTCCCTCTGGTTCTCTGCTACGGCAGTCATCCCCTCGCTATCGGCGGAGTGGGCCCTGGACGACGGCGACAAGGCCTGGCTCACCATGTCGGTACAGATCGGTTTCGTCGTCGGCACCTTTCTCAGCGCTTTCTTCAACCTTCCGGACATCTTCAACGCCCGTTACCTGTTCGCTATCTCCGCCGTCCTTGGAGCGGCTTTTAACGGCGCCATCGGTTTGTTCGTTGATGGCCTGTCAGCGGCGCTGCTCCTGCGTTTCTTGACCGGCGTCTGCCTCGCCGGCGTCTACCCTCCTGGCATGAAGATCATGGCAACCTGGTTCAAGGAGGGCCGGGGCATGGCTATCGGCATGCTCGTGGGCGCCCTCACCCTCGGCTCCGCCTCGCCCCATCTGTTCAAGGTGCTGGGCGGTCCCGATTGGCGCGGCTTGATGCTCATCGCTTCGGTCTCGTCGCTCTTGGCCGGATTGATCTGTCTGGTCTTCGTGAAAGATGGACCGCACCAGACCGGTGGCGCCCGCTTCGACTGGCGCTACATCGGTCGCGCCTGGGCCGACCGCGGCGTACGCCTGGCGAACTTCGGCTACCTCGGGCACCAGTGGGAGCTCTACGCGGTTTGGACCTGGATATCGCTGTTTTTCCTGGCCAGCTTTCAGCAGATGCGGCTGGTGGATGCAGCTTCGCTGTCGGCGATGGCCACCTTTGGCGTCATCGGAATCGGTGGCATCGGATGTGTGGTAGGGGGTGTGCTGGCGGATCGTTACGGACGGACGACGATCACCATCTACTCGATGGTGATCAGTGGTAGCTGTTGCCTCGTGGTGGGATCGCTCTTTGGGGGCCCGGCCTGGGCACTGATGGCGATCTGCCTGGTCTGGGGGTTCGTCATCGTCGCCGATTCGGCGCAATTCTCCGCCAGCATCACCGAACTATCGGAGCCGGCCTACGTGGGAACGGCCCTGACGCTGCAGACCTGCGTCGGATTCCTGCTGACGATGGGGTCCATCCGGTTATTACCGGTTTGTGTGGACTGGCTGGGATGGGAATGGGCGTTTACAGTGCTGGCCATCGGGCCGGCGTTTGGGGCTTGGTCGATGTATCGATTGAGGCAGTTGCCGGAGGCGGCGAAGATTGGGGGGGAGGGAAAGTCACCGGCTTGACTAAGGTACCATAATTGGTACATTAGATACATATGAATGAAGGCAGGCCACTGACGGTTCGCTTCTTTCGTACTGCTGCAGGTCGTGAACCGGTAAGAGAGTGGCTGCGAGACCTCAACCGTGAGTCGAAGAAAGCAATTGGTGAGGATATCAAGACTGTTCAATTTGGGTGGCCGGTTGGCATGCCAATAGTGCGCAAGATCGAGCGCGACCTGTGGGAGGTCCGCAGTACCTTGCCTGGTTTAATAGCTCGCGTGTTTATTACTGTTCATGGGGTTATCGTGCTACTGCATGGTTTTATTAAGAAGAGTCTGAAAACACCTAAGAGGGACCTTACGCTAGCACTAAGCAGACTGCGGAGTCTTCAGGGAAAAACATGAAAAAGAAACATGTCGGCAGCGACTTTGACGAGTTTCTCGCGGAAGAAGGTCTACTGAGCGAGGCAGAAGCAACGGCAGTAAAGCGGGTGATTGCCTACCAATTGGCGAGATTCATGGAGGAAAACGAACTCTCAAAAACGGCGATGGCCAAACGGATGCAAACCAGTCGTTCCGCCCTGGACCGGTTGCTTGACCCGGCCAATCCTTCCGTAACTCTCCAGACGATGGACCGTGCAGCACGCGTATTGGGGAAAAAACTGCACATTGAACTAGCCTAGATCCGTTCTCGTCGCTAGTGAGCTTGGAGGATCCGCCATGTTACCACAGAACCGAATTCCCGCTCACCCGGGTGCCATCCTTCAACGGGAGTTTCTTACCCCGCTTGAAATCACGCAGGTCGCCTTCGCCAGGCACATCGGTGTGCCCACGCAACGCATTAACGAGGTCGTTCGCGGTAAGCGGGGCGTTACACCCGAAACGGCCTGGCTTTTCGCTCAGGCCTTGGACACGAGTCCTGAGTTCTGGCTAAACCTTCAGTCTATTCACGATCTCTCAAAGACACAGCCCAAAGCAAGAGTAAGCCGACTCCCAAGGGCTGGCTAGATTTCCGAACAAAGGCTGGGGCTTGTACTAACCCCTCGTTCGCGCCTCGGCTAAGCCTTTCCTGACCTCTCGACCTCATCTCCAAAGAGAAACGACAGCAGCGCAAACCGTCGACCCGTCGTAACGGGCAACACCTCGTGTAGATGGGAACATGAGAAGAGAAGCGCCGCCCCCAAATCGGGTTTGTATAGATCCTCACTGTATTCGGGGAAACCGAGCTGCCCACCGTCGTAATCCTCATTCAAATTGAGACTCATGGCGAAACGGCGATGTGTCGTAGACGGACTCAGGTTGTCCCGATGTGCATGGAAAAAACCGGCAACCTCTCCTTCGTAACACACGATCTTGAAGCCCTCGAAGCGGGTTGCGTCGTAGGCAAATGCTTTGCGCAGCTCCGGGATCACCCGCCGGCCGACGTTTGAGCTGAGCACCTTGATCAACTCCTCGTCGGTCACTATGAAATCGCGGCGGCGTTTCAGCTCTTCGCTGAGCCGTTCTTCCCGACCACCATCAGCGGACTGTTCTACTCCGGTCGCTTGCGTTTCACCGCGTTCCCAGATCTCTGTGAGCATTAGGCAGATCTCGGCATCCAGGACGTTCGGGATCAGGAGAACGGGAGCGGCATGAGTTATTGCCGCGGTTCTTTCGTAGAACCCGTGCTCGTCCAGCGCCGCCTGCATGAGTTGGATAGAATCTGAGGAGTCGTCCAAATCGAAGGTATTGAGCACGCGCAGATTGGGATCCAGCACGTACGCGGTAGCCACGTCGTGATCTTCTACCTTGAAAGCGGATGAAAGTGTGCCCTCACCATCGATGAACACAGTAAAAGGAGAGTTCGCAACCGCGGGTTGACGGGGAACCACCGCAAACAGATCGAAATCCGACGAAGCCGGGTCGATCTGGATGAGATGTTGGAGTTGAGGTTCGTCGGTAAAAACGAGAAGGACGGGCTTGCCACCGGCATGTCCGTAGAACCGAGTCTGGGTTCCATCCTGGGTGGGCAGGACGAAATCCGGCGCTCTTTCACCGCGGCCGAGGGGCACGATCGTATCCCGAATGATTTGCGCTCATCCGTTGTGTCTCACCTTGCAGCGAGCAAGCCGGACATCTCCAGTACATGGTGCGACGATCTCTTTGCCGCAACAGACATCTCGTCTCTGGCTTCCCGGTCACCCCAATTGCGTCTTACCAAAAGCTGCCAACGGGCAAGTTGCACCTGCAGTCGAACGAGATCCTCTTGGGCAACCAATGCAGCGTCCTTGGCCGTCCATTCGATGAAGTATTCACTTTCAATCGCCAGATCTAATAGAACACGCTGATGCCCGTCATTGTCCGAAAACGAACCAATACGTGCCAGATTTGCGGCGATTCCTCCAAGGCGTGTCTGCAGAGGATCGCGAAGAAAGCGCTCTTTTATCGTTGCCCAGTCTTTCATGTCGCGCCGAACAGCCCCCGCGTTACGGCTTCCACCCTGGTACCGCCAGCTTGATGTATGAGCCGAGCATTTCCAGCATTTCGGTCAGTTGCTCGTGGGTAACCTCGGTTTCAACGATATGAATCATGATCGAGATGTGCCATTTAAAACCGGTATCCCACTGAAAACATGCCGACGTACCCGTTCGATTTGACCTTGGGCTCCACGCCGGCTTGTTCGGTGCTACCGATCTCTGGCTTGACAAGCGCTTCGTCGTCGCCGTTGAGCTTGACTTCGTCGGAGTCGGAATCCTTCGGATCGGTGCGAAGGTCCAGATCGGGGAGAAACGCCAGATTGGGCAGATGAACGCGGCCTTCCGCACTCCCGGTCCCGTATTTCTCCCAGTCGGACAGGTGAAGATCGGCAAACCCGTCCGTCGTGATAGGTAGCGTGCCGCCCCCGGCACAAACGTTGAGACCGACTTGGCCCTCGGACCCCGCGGGGCTAAGAAGGATGACAAGGGTTGCGCACGCGATGAATTTGGGGAGGTTCGCCATGATGTGATCCCAAGGGGTAGTGCGGCGATAATGTCTATTGAATCTAACCACCTCAACCTTTATTCTACAAGCAACAATCCTCCACAGGAACAGACGTTATGCTAACACAGATCCAGGTCGACGAATACCGCGAGAAGGGTTTCACCGTGTTTCCCAACCTGCTCGATGCCGGCGTGGTGGCCGCCTACCTTGCCGAGGTCGAGGAGATCAGCAGCGGAAACACCCTGGCGAACCACGATTCGACCCTCATGGAGATGGAGCCGGACCAACCTCCGGATGGGACTCAGGTGCGTCGACTCTACGAACCATGCACGAATTTCGAGACTTTCAAAAAACTTGCGAGAGCTGACGATGTGCTCGACTGCGTCGAACAGCTGGTGGGACCCGACATCATATTTCACTACAGCAAGATCAACATGAAGCCGGCAAAGATCGGGTCGGTGGTGGAGTGGCACCAGGACCTGACCTACTACCCGCTCACCAACCGCGATTCGTTGGCCGTTCTCTTTTACCTGGACGACACCGACGAGGAGAACGGTTGCCTGCAGATGATACCGGGGCAACATCTGGGGGGGACCTTCGAACACAGCGCCGATGGGTATTTTCAGGGTCGGGTAGTCGAAGGCGTGGATGAGGCCGCGGCGGTTTCACTGCCGGCGCCGGCTGGCTCCGCCATCTTCATGCACGCGATGACGCCGCACGCCTCCGTCACCAATCGCTCCGACCGTCCCCGACGCACCCTGATTCTGAGCTATCGCGCCGCCGACGCAGTTCCGCTGCTTACCGGAGTCACGCCGATCATCGAGCAAAATGCTGTGCTCGTGCGCGGCAAGCATCCGGGCGTAGCCCGGTTTACCATGACCGAATTCCCGGTACCGTTTTACGCGGAAGAAGCCCGCTCGCTTTATCAGTTGCAGGAACGGTCCCGCGAGCAGGCTAAGGGCTAGTCGAGGCCTCTCCGGTCTCGTTTCAACGAGATACCAGCTTGATTTCCAACTCGCATCCAACAGCATCCGCGTATTTGCGCAAGGTCTTAACGGATGGAGAGTGTTTCTTGCTGCCCCCTCCCGCTTCCAGACGTGCTACGGCAGGAACCTTGGTGCCCATGCGTTGAGCGACTTCTTCCTGCGTTAGACCTGCAGCTTTCCGGGCTTTGAGCAGCTCGTCAAACAGAGAGAATTCTTCCTCCAGAACGTCGTATTCCCGACGAAACGCTGGATCTTCCTTCCATCCCTCCACCATTTCTCTATGTGTCTTCATCGCCCTATCTCCTTCAGACGCGTACGGGCCATTTCCAGCTCGTTTCGCGGTGTTCTATCACTCTTCTTGATAAAGGCGTGCAGAATAACGATCTCGTCGCCGACTATCGTACAGAAGAAAGCTCTTCCAATACCTTCTCTACCTTTAGCGCGAATTTCGAAAAGCCCGTTTCCCAGCGAGCGGGTAAAGGGCATCCCCAGATTAGGACCGAACAGCATCATACGTTCGGTAATTCGTGCGTACACGGCCCGAATGCCGATCGGCCAGTGGTCGATTGTCCGTTGCACTTTCGCGCTGTGGTAGACTATCGACCAATCCATCACAAAATATTAACATATTTGTTAATGTGAGGCAAGTAGCTTACGGGTTTGAGACTCAAAGAGGGCGTTGGCCACGAGCTTCTCGGAAATAAGACCAACCTCGCGCCGCCGACGCAGTTCCGCTGCTTACGGGAGTCACGCCGATCATCGAGCAAAACGCCGTTCTCGTGCGCGGCAAGCATCCGGGCGTAGCCCGGTTCACCATGACCGAATTTCCGGTACCGTTTTACGCGGAAGAAGCCCGCTCGCTTTATCAGTTGCAGGAACGGTCCCGCAAAAAGGTGACTTCCAGCTAGTCGGACTGCGCGGACTACAGGCCATTCGGTGTTCAATTCTTCCTGTACTTATTGTAGATGTACACAGGGTACAGCAATTCATGACGCACTACTATACCCATGTACTCAGGCGTCCCTGTTGAAGCATGGTCCAAGTAGCCGCGGCGTGATCACGCTCATCGCTTCCGCCTCCATCCTCGAGACCGCACGGCGATCAGTTCGGTTTGATGCGCGCCAGGCGCAGGGCGTTGCCGGTCACGCCGAGCGATGTGCCCATATCCCCTACCAGTACGGCCACGATCAAAGTCACCAGTCCGGGAAAAACCCCCACCGCCAGCGAGATTTTTAGCAGGATGGAAGCCCATACGTTCTGCCGAATGACCCGGCGGGAGGCGCGGGAGAGTTCGAACAGGTAGGGCAGCTTAGAGAGATCGTCGGACATGAGCGCCACGTCCGCCGTTTCCAACGCTGTGTCAGAGCCGGCGGCACCCATGGCGATTCCGACCGTCGACGTCGCCAGGGCTGGCGCGTCGTTTACCCCGTCGCCGATCATCGCAATCTGACCGTACTGTTGTTTGAGCTCTTCGACGGCAGCCATTTTGTCCTCGGGCAATAGCTCCGCCCGCCACTCGTCGACGCCCAGCCGACCGGCGATGGTTCGCGCCGTCTCTTCGCTGTCGCCGGTCAGCATGACCACCTTCTCGATGCCTTGCTCGCGCAGCGCCGCTACGGCGGCTGCCGCGTTGTCCCGCACCGTGTCTGCCACGGTGACCGCACCCAGCAGCTCCGACTCTGTTCCCACCAGCACGGCAGTCTGGCCGGAGCTCTGGATCTCACCGATGCTCGGGTGGGCGCCGTTCTCGAACAGCCCGGGTTTGCCCACCTTATACACCGTTTCGCCGATCCGCGCTCGCACGCCCTGCCCGGTCAGTGACTCGAACTGCTCTACCTCGGGAACCTCAAGGCCCTCCGCCCGGCGTCGAATGGCGCCCGCGATCGGATGACCGGAGCGTTGCTCGAGAGCGGCGGCCACGGTCAGGATCTCGTCTTCGGAATAACCGTTGAAACGCACGATGTCAGTGACTTCGGGTCGGCCAAACGTCAGGGTTCCGGTTTTGTCGAAAGCGACGGCCCGCACGTTGCCCAACGCCTCGAGGTGATTGCCCCCTTTGATAAGGACTCCGTTGCGGGCGGCACTGGTTATGCCGCTCACCACCGCCACCGGAGTCGAGATGACCAGGGCGCATGGACAGGCGATTACCAGCAAGGTCAACCCGCGAACGAACCATTCATTGAAGGAGGCATCCATGAGCAAGGGCGGTACCAGCATCACCGCCAGCGCCAGCAGAGTCACCGCCGGCGTGTAAAAGCGGGCAAAACGTCGAACAAACTGTTCGATGGGGGCGCGGCGTTCCTCCGCCTCTTCCACCATTTTGATGATGCGGCTGAGGATGCTCTGCGAAGCCAGGTGGCTCGCTTCCACTTCCAGGTACCCTTCGTGGTTCATGGTACCCGCAAATACCTCGTCACCTGCGCTTTTGTTGGCCGGCATCGATTCTCCGGTGATGGTCGACTGATCGATGGTCGAGTCGCCGGCAGCGACCTTACCATCCACGGCCACACGTTCGCCGGGCCGAATCAACACCGTGTCTCCCACAACGACCGCGGCCGCCGGCAGCGTGATCTCGCGTCCGTCGCGGCGCACGGTGGCGGTTTCCGGCGCCAGCTCCATCAGCTCGTTCAAGGAGTTCCGCGCCCGATCGACCGCATACGCCTCCAGGAGCTCGGCGCAGGAAAAGAGGAAGGCGATGGCCGCTGCCTCGGCGTATTCGCCGATGGCGATGGCTCCGACGATAGCAGCGGTCATCAGGAAGTCCATATCGAGGGAAAACCGTCGCACAGCGCGCAAGGCGTAGGGGAAGAAATTGTATCCGCCGACGAAAGAAGCAGCTACCAGCAAACCGTCAGACACCCCAAGGTGCCCTTGCCACAGAGTACCGTGATAGGTTTCGGGCCACAGCAGCTTCCAAGCAAGAGCGGCGAGGATCAACACCCCTGAGATCAGGGTGCGCTTCTTCGCCCCGCTATCTTCGTTACAGCAGCTCTCTTCGTGGCAACAATCGTCGGACATGCGACACCTTACTCTTCCATGTGTTCGAGGCCTGCGGCGAACAGTTGATGTACGTGCTGATCGTCGAGAGAATAATAGGCGAGTTTGCCGTCGCGGCGGTATTTCACCAGTCGCATCCCACGCAGCAGGCGCAACTGGTGGCTTACCGCCGACTCGGTGCTGCCCAGCAAAGCGGCCAGGTCGCAGACACAAAGCTCGGCTTCGGACAGGGCGTGGATGATCTTCAGCCGGGTGGGGTGGCTGAGCACCTTGAAGGTCTCTGACAGCCTTGTCAGGTTGCCGTTATCGGGCATCCCCCGCGCGACCTGCAGAACCCGCTCTCGATCGACGATATGGTGGTCGTCGCAGAGATCCTCCTCTCGCACCAACTCAGTCATTCATCTCCTCCGCACACACTGAAAATCCAAACATCTGAAGAACTGTTCAATTGAATATATGATAAGACCAGCGAGAATCAACTGTTTTCGCCGTTGACAGATGGGTAGATCACGCTATCTTTAGACGCGACTAAATAATATTTTTTCAGAGCATAATAGAGCCCAGGCCGCCCGCTGCGACGGAGCCTGGCTGGCATGTACATCTAATTGTGAAGGAAACGTTATGACCGAACCTCAGACAGCGTTAGCCGTGGCCGGACTGATCGCCGGCGTCCTCGCGGTGCTATTCTGGCCCTCCCGCGGCCTGTTTTGGCGCTGGAAACAGCTGCACCAGTTGGGCGAGCGGGTGATGATCGAGGACGCGCTGAAACATTTTTTCCAATACGAATACCTCAAGCGCACTGCCACCGTGGAGAGCCTGTCCGGAGCTCTCGGTAGCGGCCAGAATCGAGCCGCCGAACTTCTGGGACGGCTGGAAAGCCTGAAGCTGTTGCAGTCCGATAGCAGCGGTGAACGCCATCTCACCTCCGAAGGCAAGGCCGGCGCGTTGCGTATCATTCGCGTCCATCGGCTCTGGGAGCATTACCTGGCCGAAGAGACCGGCCTCGCCGCCGATTCGTGGCACCGAGAGGCGGAAGATCGCGAGCATAGCATCTCGGCTACCGAGGCGGACGAGCTCGATGAGCTGATGGGATTTCCGGTCTACGATCCCCATGGCGATCCGATTCCCACCGCGACGGGAGAGATTGCGCCAAAGGGGGGACAACCTGTCGCTTCCCTAGCTGAGGGCCAGGTGGCCACCATCGTCCACATCGAAGACGAACCCGGGGATGTATTCAGTCGTATCGTCGAATCCGGCCTGCATTTGGGCATGCGGGTGGAGATAAACCGAGTGTCCCCGGAAACGGTGGAGCTGCTCGCCGACGGGCAACTACGTAAGCTTACCCGTGTTGACGCCGCCAACATCTTCGTCGCCGCCTTGCCGGAGGAAGAAGAGATGGAAGGTCCATTCGAAACCCTGGCCGGTCTCGGGGTGCGAGAGCGAGGTCAGGTGGTGCGTATCTCGCCGGCCTGTCGCGGCCTGGAGCGCCGCCGTCTCATGGATCTGGGTATCGTTCCGGGAACGGTGATCGAGGTGGAAATGAGGAGCCCAACGGGGGATCCCACCGCCTATCGAATTCGCGGGGCTGCTATCGCCCTGCGCAAAGAGCAGGCTGAAAATGTACAGATAGCCCTCAACATGGAGAGCGCAACATGAGCAACCAGGTTTCTTCCACCGCTTGTGAAGCCTGCCCGGCCCACAATGCCGGCAACTTGATCAAGCTGGGCGTCAACATGAAAAACTGGGATTACGTCGTGGCGCTGGCGGGTAATCCCAACACCGGGAAGAGCACGGTCTTCAACAGCCTCACCGGCCTGCGCCAGCATACCGGCAATTGGCCCGGAAAAACGGTGGTCCGCGCCGAGGGCGGGTTCGCCTATCAGGACGCCCGTTTCAAACTCGTGGATCTGCCGGGCACCTATTCGTTGCTATCCACCAGCACCGACGAGGAGGTGGCGCGGGATTTCATCCTCTTTGGCCAACCGGATGTCACCGTTGTCGTTGTCGACTCCACCCGCTTGGAGCGCAATCTGAACCTGGTGCTGCAGGTGCTGCAGATCACCGATCGCGCCGTGGTATGCCTCAACCTGATCGACGAGGCGAAACGCCATGGAGTGTCCGTGGACGAACGGCGCCTGGCGCGAGACCTGGGGGTTCCCGTGGTGCCTACCGCCGCCCGCAGCGGCGAGGGGATTCCGTTGTTACTGCAGACAATAAGCGACGTTGCTGCCGGTCGCGTCGTCTGCAAACCTCGCCGCACCAAGAGCGAGCCTGCCGCCCTCAAGAGCGCTCTCGACCGCCTGGAGAACCAGGTGGAAACGGCGTTTCCGAATCTGCCCAATGCCCGCTGGGTCGCGCTGCGGCTTTTGGAAGGGGACCGACGTATCGTCGAGGCGGTGCGCACCGGCGACCTGGGATCGCTGAATCAGGATGGCGGCCTGGACCCCGAACATACACTTGCCACTGCCTCGGAGGCGAACTGATGAACATCAGGAATCAATCGGAACAGTTGCTCACCGCCGCCAATACCTTGCGTTGGGAGGCTGGGCGCAACTTTCACGATTCACTCATGGAATCTATCTACGCCGATGCGGCCGGCATCGCCGACCGCGCCGTAACCAGAGGAGATGAGGCCCCGCGCTTCGATATGGATCGCACCATCGACCGCCTGGTTACCAGCCGCTGGCTCGGATTTCCGCTGATGCTGCTCATGCTCGCTGTCGTGTTCTGGGTAACCATCGAGGGAGCCAACGTGCCGTCTTCGATGCTGGCCACGCTGTTGATTGATACCACTCACCCGTTGCTCAAGGCGGGCTCCCAGTCGATCGGTTTGCCGTGGTTTCTGGATGGTCTGCTAATCGACGGGATCTACCTGGCCATGGCCTGGGTCATCGCCGTCATGTTGCCACCCATGGCGATATTTTTCCCGCTGTTCACCCTGCTGGAGGATTTTGGTTATTTGCCACGGGTCGCCTTCAATCTGGATAATCTGTTCAAACGGGCGGGGGCCCACGGAAAACAGGCGTTGACCATGACCATGGGTTTCGGCTGCAATGCCGCAGCCATCGTGTCGACCCGGGTCATCGACAGCCCGCGGGAGCGCCTGATCGCCATCATCACCAATAACTTTGCCCTCTGCAATGGGCGCTGGCCGACGCAGATCCTGGTAGCCACCATCTTTATCGGGGCGCTGGCTCCAGCCCATCTGGCCGGGCTCGTATCGGCGGCGGCGGTGGTTTTTGTGGCGGTGTTGGGAATCGTGCTGTCGCTGGTGGTATCCTGGGGCCTGTCCCACTCGGTCCTCAAAGGGGAAGCGTCCGCTTTCAGTCTCGAGCTGCCTCCGTACCGGCCC
Source organism: Candidatus Latescibacterota bacterium (assembly GCA_965217095.1). Taxonomy (GTDB): domain Bacteria; phylum Latescibacterota; class UBA2968; order UBA8231; family UBA8231; genus CAYNZV01. Next base: position 6,482,494 of record OZ244235.1, on the reverse strand, counting down.
CCCAGAGTGCTGCAGACTATCTACACCTCGGTGATCGACCGCACCCTTATCGTTCTGTGGCGCGCCGTAGTATTCGCCATTCCGGCCGGGGCGGTCATCTGGTTGCTCTCCAATATTCACGTGGGCGATCTCAGCCTGGCGGAACACTTCATCAACAACACCGATGGGTTTGGCCTATTTATCGGGTTGAACGGCGTCATCCTGCTGGCCTACATCGTCGCCATTCCAGCCAACGAGATCGTCATTCCCACCATCCTCATGCTTACGGTCCTCAGCGCGCGCCTGGCAGGTCTCGGTGATGGCGCCGGGGTCATGTTCGAACTGGATTCGGAAGTAGCTACCGCCGATATCTTCCGCGCCGGGGGGTGGACGCTGCTGACGGCGGTCAACCTCATGCTGTTCAGCCTGGTGCACAACCCTTGTTCGACAACGATCTACACGATCTACAAGGAAACCAAGAGCGCCAAATGGACTACATTCGCGTCGTTGCTGCCAGTGGCAATGGGCTTCGTGCTCTGTTTCCTGGTAGCACAGCTTGCGAGGTTGATATGGGGATAGCGCCGTGGAAGAAATGATCAGCCAGGCCATGGAAGACTACCTGCGCACGATCTACAAATTGGGTCAGCGTCAGGAGGGTGGACCGGTAACTACCTCGTTGATCGCCGAAAAGATGGACGTGGCGCCAGCTTCAGCCACCAACATGATCAAGAAGCTGGCCGAGATGAGACTGCTGGTGCATGCCCCGTACAAGGGGGTCGAGCTCACCAGCTCCGGCGCCAAGGTTGCTCTGGAAACCATCCGTCACCACCGCTTGTTAGAGCTCTATCTGAACCAGGCTCTGGGCTACGGCTGGGACGAAGTGGACGCCGAGGCCGACCGGCTAGAACACGCCATTTCCGAGGAATTCGAGGACCGTATCGACGCCGCACTCGGATATCCGACGGTAGGGGCTCATGGCGAGGCGATTCCCAGCAAACAGGGAGACATAAGGACCAACGCCTACCGTCCCCTGGCCGATCTCGACGTCGGCTCGGCGGCAGTGATTCGCGAGGTGAGTGACCGCGATCCTGAGATGCTGCGCTACATCGAGGAGATGGGATTACAGCTGGGAATCGACGTGGAGGTCCACAGCAAGGAGCCGTTCAAAGGGCCGCTGCAGCTCAAGGTCGGAGAAGGTAGGGACTGCTCACTGGGGTTGGAGGTCGCCCGTCACATCTTTGTGGAGCAGCAAGCCTAACACCCCGTGGGGCCTTCCGCCGGCGGCGCTGGCGATGCCCGTCAGCTATTTATTTGGCCGCCCGTTGGCGCGAACCTTGCGCAGGTTCTCCCGATGTTCGTGCACGGCGGGAATCAGATTCTCCAGGTGACCCGTCAGTGCTTCCAGGCGCTGGTTTTCGCTGGTCATCTCCAGCAGCTCTTGTCTCTGCTCCGGCGTTAGTGCGATCCGCGTCGCCAGCTGAAACGAACCTAGAGGCAGCTCTTCCTCCATCGGCGTGTCGCCCTGCTCCTTCAGCGCAGCCAGCAGTTCCATAAACATCGCCTGGGTATTTTCGCAGAGATCAGGCTGAGGTTTCTCGGGTTCGTCTTCGAAGTATTCGACGGCAGCCGTGAAGTAAGGTTTGTCCTCAAAAACCTCGAGACATCGGTAACGCCGGGATCCTATGCCGATGATGTCGAGCCGACCATCCTCATACTCGCGTAGAACCTGATGAAGCAAAACCGTGCATCCGACTTGATGCACGGTTTCTCCACCTTGAAGGGATATGCCAAACGGGCTTGTTTCGCCCCCGATCTCTGCGCCACGGCAAGCGGCTATCATCTCCTTGTACCGTTCCTCGAAAATGTGCAGCGGAACCGCCTGCTCGGGAAAGACGACGATGGAGAGCGGAAACAGCGGAATTATGGAATCTGTCATGGTAAAATTGCAGGTTGGAAATTAATCGTCTACCATTGATCCATGGCTGATGAGTTCTTCTCGCCCGTGTCCGAAGAAGAGATGAAACGGGAAAAAAACAAAGCCAGAGAGTTGCGCAGGTCGCAATGGTGGAAAAACCAACTCGGCCGGGGTCAGTGCAAGTACTGCCAGCGCCCTTATCATCCTTCCGAGCTAACCATGGACCACGTGGTACCGCTGGTGCGCGGTGGCAAGAGCTCTAAGTCTAACGTGGTGACATGCTGCAAGGAATGCAACAGCCAGAAGAGTTATCTGCTGCCGGTGGAATGGGAAGAATATCTGGAACGTCTCGGGAAAGAAGCCTGATGGGATACAACGCAGCTTGGTGCCCGGGAATAACGGATGGGCAACCCCGGGATACTGGTCGGGCTACTTGACCGCTTTCTTCAGTTCCGATTCTACCGCTTTGCGCACTGCGCCATCCAGCTGCTCGCCGGCGTACTCACTGACATCGTCAGAGACGCCGGATATGAGTTGCATCAGAAGCGCCAGCCCGCCACACACCATGAAAATGATCACGTATATCTTCATGGGCTGACGTTGTCGATGGCGGCGGTGTCTGGGCATGGCTCAACCCCTTGAATTTTGTGCCGTCGCTATTCAATCTAGGGCCTAATAATACAAAGTCGAATTCGATTTGGCTACCTCTCCGGCTTGAACCGCCCCATTTCCCGGCCGGGGTCCCCATCAACGATCCATCGAGCCACCGCTTCCCCCGTGCCCGGACCCAGCTGGATTCCGTTTTTATAGTGACCCGTCGCGACGAATACCTGTGGGTATTCCTCCAGAGGTCCGATCAGGGGACGCCCTCCCTTCGGTTTGGGCCGCAGCCCCGCGAGCTGCTGGTGAAAACTCATATGGGGTCTTACTGTTGCCCCCAGGAAAGTGGTTAGTTCCCGACGCGCCGCCGCCGTTACCTCCAGGTCGAACCCGATGTCCTCTACGGTTGCCCCTACCACCATGAACCCATCGGAGGGGAGGAGATGGCGACCGTCGTGCCGCACCACGTGCTCGACGGCGCCCCCTGAAAAACGGCAGTGCTGCCCCCTAATTGGTCGGACCGGGATCTGGGCTCCGAGCATGCGACCGAGCTCGCCGGTCCAGCAACCTGCTGCCAGCACTACCACATCGGCCTGGAAGGTTCCTAAGGTCGTCCGCAGGGAAACTCCGTGCCGTGTCACTTCGCCGAAATCAAGCACCCGAAGCCCGAAGTGGGCGACCCCACCCTGCTGTTCGATGGCCCTGATCAGAGCGGCGGCGAGCTTCGCCGGGTCGACGCGCTGGTCGTCGGGGAAATACAAACCTCCCCGAACCTTCGCGGATATTGCCGGCTCGAGCTCGCGGACGCGGTTGCGGTCCAGCTGTTCGACGATGCAGTTTCGCGAACGATTAAACGCTGCGGTTTCGACCGCCGCAGCTTCATCATCCTCATCGAGGATGAGATCGATCCCCCCCAATGGGCGCCAGCCGATATCGATGCCAGTCTGTTGCTCCAGCTGACCCGCCAGCTCGCGATAGCTGTGGTAGCTGTCCCGGTAAAGCAGGGAGTATGGATCGTCGCCGCCATTGAAGTGGGTCAACACCCCAAGAGAGGCAGCGGTAGTGGAGGAAGGATCGGGACCGGGGTCGAGAAGATCGACGGGGATTCCCCGTGCGGTGAGCTCGTAGGCTATGAAACGGCCGATGACTCCAGCGCCAACGACCGCGACCTTCGGTCCGCTGCGGAGCACCGGCACGGCACCTCAGTTGACGATGGGGGGCGTATTGGTCACGGGGCAGCTGCTTGCTCCGTCCACCTCGTATCCCATGTCGTCCAGCAGACAGGTGATCCGCGCCTCCAGTTTCGCCAGCAGTTCGCGCTCCTCGGTGCTCATGACCTGGCGCGGCGGTCCTACATCGAACCCTCGCACCGCCACGCCTGTCTTGAACCCCTGGGGGAAATTGGCACCCATCAACATCAGATTGATGAGCTCGAGGATGCGATACTGCAACATGCGGGCGCGCTCGATTTCTCCCTCGAGAGAGCAGCGGTACAGCTCGGCGATTACTTCGGGTATGATGCCGGCAGTAGCGATGGTGCCGCCGTCGGCGCCCATGATGATGGCAGGCAGCAGGATCTCCTCGCAGCCGTTGAGCACCACATAGTCGGGACGTTGGGGGCGCAATCGGTTGATCGTATTTACGATCCGTGGCAGGTCGCGGCTGGAGTCCTTGGTGCCGAAGATGCGTTCGAACGGGAGCAGCTCCTCCATGATATCAAGGGTGAGCTCCTGGGTGAACTGGGGAATGTTATAGAGCAGGATATCGAGAGGTGAGTTGCGCGCAATCTCGGCGAAATACTCGAAGAGGCTGCGTTCGGAGATCTTATAGTAGTACGGGGGTACGAGGGAGATCGCATCCACGTTCAATCGCGCGTAATACTCCGCCACATCCAGAACGTCGCGCACATTCGCTTCGCTGGCGCCAGCCAGAATGGGAACCCGACCCTGGTTCACGTTGGCGATGATGCGCACCACCTCCCGCCGTTCCTCGGCGGAAAGCCGCACGAATTCGCCGGTGCTGCCATTGGGGTAGAGTCCGTGAATGCCGGCCTCGATCAACCATGCGATGTAGCGCTCCATTTCGCCGAAGTTGATGTTACCATCGGCGTCGAAGATGACGATGTTGGGCACAAAAATCCCGCGAAACCGTTTCTCTCCCGCGACGGGGCTGTTCTGCTTCTGCCCCTTCGCGGCAGCCGGCGGCACGTCTCCGTCGCGCACCACCGAGACCTCGTGAGCCTTTAGGTAGTCTAACGCCGAGGGCGTCAACACAGCTCCCTTTTCGATCTGCACAGAGCCGGAGCCCGCAAGCTGTTCCTCCAGCATCGGACCCGTGATCACTCTAGCTGCGATGCGTACCATGGTGTGCTCTTCCCCGATGATTGCTGCGTTTTTAACGATGTAGCAACGGTGGTTCCATACCCCGGGCGGGTTGGGGAATCAGGTGCGTTGCAACCAGTTCCCCATGGCGACGAGCCTCTTCCGCACCCAGATCCAATGCCACTTTGACGTCGCCCACGTCACCGCGAATCGCACCGGCGGTGAGATAGAACCCCACCTTCATCCGGCCTTCGTACTCCACGTCGGCCCCCTTGAGCATCTCGTCCATCGCCTTCACCAGAGCCACGGTGCTGCGGGTTTCGATCAATCCGAGGGCCAGCCCCTGCGGAACGGCACTGGTTGTTGCCTGCGCGAAACAGCCCACGATATCCGGGTCGGGCCGGGTAACTACGCGGGCGTTCTCGAATCCACCAGCCACTCTGGCCGCGGCAACACCGGAATCGATGCCGGCCTGGACATCGCCCAGCTTCCCCGTGATCATAACAGCGGTGCGTCCGCCGCTGCCAATATTGAAGCGTGCCACCTCGATCTCGGCTGCTTTGGCCATCGCGTCCGCGGCGGCTACCGCACCGGTGTATCCGGTGGTCTCCAGTATTCCGAGGGCACCGACCTCTACTGGCCGAGCACCTGCGGGCACCGGCAACACACCGGCCACGGCCACCGCCGGCCGTGGAATAACCAGGGCGGCATACACCTCGCCCGCGGTCTCGGCGGCGATACGACCCTCGCGCAGGGCGGTGTAGACGCTGGCCACCTCGCCCTGAACTACCAGATGGCACAGTGCACCGCCGGCATGAGCCCAGCCGCAGATACTTACCTCCGCCGCTTTGGCCGCGGCGTCACCCCCAACGACCAGTTGCGCAAAACCCCGGGTCTCGAGGACACCGAGAGCTTGCTGGGGCTTGAGGGCGGCAGGGCTCAAGCCACTGGCATGGGGCATGATGTCGGCGGCCGCCATGTCCGGCGCGGTCAGGACGTCCGCTCCGATCAGCTCGCCGTACTTGGCGGCTTCGCGCTCGCCGTTTGCCACCGCGGCCTGCACGGCCCCGACCTCACCCTCCACTACCACCGTTACCCATCCCGAGCCGATCGCCTGGCGTCCACACACCCGGACATCGGCAGTTTTAACCATGGCGTCGGTGGCGGCCACTTGAGCCGTTACTCCTCGGGTCTCCAACACCCCGAATGCGCCTGGTTGGGCCACCCTAACGCCCCGGCGCGAACGCCCGCAGCACTTGCGGTAACGGGCGCGAGATAACGGTGGAACAGCGGAAATGCTCGTTGCGAGCAAACAGCTCGCGGCCGCAGGCAATCGCCTCTCGAACCGCACCCTCCTCGCCGTTGATCAGGGTGCAAACGACGCGATCGTGCACCGCCAGAAGATTGTAGACCCGGACCGGAGCCGCCTTCACCATGCGGTCGTTCGCCAGCACGTGAGCACCGTAGCCGCGAGACTCCAGCAAGCCCAGCGCGCCATCCGGAACCTCGATCTCGTCCGGCATCGGATGCGCAATAAAATCGCTGCAGACCGCTTCGGGCTGATTCAACGGCGCCGCCACAACCTTGTCCGCCAGCGCCGCGGCGGCCTCGCGGCCGCTCTCGAGTGAGACGGCCACCTCCGCGACGGTTCCGCGGAAAAAGACGGAGGTGATTCCGCCGATCGACTCCCAACCGAGCAGCTCGACGTCGGCCGTTTTGCCGACGACATCCGCGGCGGCGATGATGCCGGCGACCCCGTCTGCCTCGATGATACCTAGCGCGCCGCTCATCGGCGTAGCTGCTCCATAATCTGCTCGGTGATCTGTGACACGAGGGTCTCCGTCGTAGCGTCAGACCCTGATTCGCCGTCACAGTGCCCGTTCAGGTTACAGCCCTCGCATCCGGGGTTAGCCTGGCCGGCGACCTTGAGCTGATGTATGGCACACACACCACAACGTTCGGGTTGAACAAAACCGGAGCCAAACTCCTCGGTTTTGCATCCACAGGATCTTGACGGTTGATCGCACTGTGCATAAGGCACCATCCGCGCCTCGTTGACCACGTTGGTCGACGCCGACGGTGCCACAGGCTCGGACGGCTCGGGCATGGAAGCCCCGCGGGTCAGCCGCAAACGTTGATCGCGAATATAGTCCCAGGCCGTCGGCGTCAGCACCGCCGCGTCAACTACGCACAGCTCTTCCTGGCCCTGGTGCGCGCGGGCAAGATCGTCCCCGGTGACAACCATCTCCTGAATGTGGAGTACGGAGCTCATGCGGAATCAGCGGTTTCTTTCTCCAGGTGAACCTTGCGAGCCCGCGCCAGATCGACGGCGTTGCCTTCGTCGGTGTCCAGATGCACCTCGAGCTTCTCGCGGTCACTGACCCGGCAGATCAGTCCGCTCAGCGTGCCCCCTTGTTCGCTGTCTACCACCAGGCGCATCAGGTCGCCCGCCTTTACCCCATAGAAATCGGCTTCGGCAGGACTCATGTGGACGTGCCTAGCCGCGCGTATCACTCCCGCTTTCAGTTCGAGACCACCGGCGGGACCTACCAGGTAGCACCCGGGGGTGTCGGTGTGATCGCCACTCAGGCGAACCGGGGCATCGATGCCCAGGAAACGTGCGTCACTGAAGGAAAGCTCCACCTGGTTGTACTCGCGCGGTGGACCCAGGATGCGAACGTTGGCGATCATCTGCTGGCGCGGTCCGAATATGGTGACCATCTGTTCCGCGGCGAACGCACCTTCCTGGTATAGCTCTTTCTGCACCTTCAGCTCAGCACCTGAGCCGAACAGGGTTTCGAGTGTTTGGCGGTTCAGATGGAGATGGCGAGCCGAGATGTTCGCCACCAGGCGCGGAACGGTTGCAGATTCGTTTGCACTCGAGCCGGCGGGCAAGTAGCGCCGCAGCGTCTCGCGAACCATGGTTTCAATGGTGCCGCGATCCACGGAGAGCCGTTGCCGGTTCGATGGGGACATGGGACCGTTCAGGTGATGCGGAAATAGTCTACGAGGCTGCAGCGCCGTTGGCGGGTAAAGGTGCGCGTCGATGTCAGCCCTTCTCCGGTGGGACCGGCGATGGAGTAGGTGCCGAACCCTTCACCACCGATACCCAATCCCGCGTAGGAAGGGCCGTTCTTGACGAACACCGTCGTATCCGCGGCGCGAGCCATGTTGTGCATGTTCTCGATGTTGCGCGAGTGAATGACTGCGGTGTGCCGGTAGCCATGCTCCGATTCGACCGCGGCACGAATCCCCTGATCTACGTTGGGCACCCGGATGATCGGCACGAACGGCATCATCTGCTCTTCCCGCACGAAGATGTGGCCGGCATCGGTTTCGCCGATCAATAACCTCAACGAGTCGTCCAGCTGCAAACCGATGCGCGCACCCAGCACCGCGGCGTCGCGGCCCACCAGCTCGCGATTCACGCGGGGTTCGCCGCCCCCCTCGCTGACGAACGCCTCCCGCGCGAGTTCTTCGATCTGCTCGGGGTTGAGCTCGTAAGCGCTGTACCGCACCATGAGGGATTTCAGGCTGTCAGCCACCGAATCCACGACGAACACCTGCTTCTCGCCGATGCAGAGCAGGTTGTTGTCGAAGGATGCGCCGTCGACGATGTCCTGGGCCGCCCGTTCCAGGTCTGCCGTTTCGTCGACGACGACAGGTGGGTTGCCGGGCCCCGCTACGATCGCCTTCTTGGGACAGCTCATGGCAGCTCGAGCGACCGCCGGACCGCCGGTTACCAGTATGACGTCGACGCCGGTGTGGTTGAACAGTTGCGTGGCGCTCTCGATGGTTGGATGTTCGATGATGGTAATCAGGTTTGCGGGACCGCCCGCTTCTACGATGGCGGTGTTTAGCTGTTGGACTGCGGCGGCGGAGATCTGTTTGGCGGCAGGGTGGGCATTGAAAACCGCCGCGTTGCCCGCCGCGACAATGCCGATGGCATTGCTTGCCATGGTGGGCACCGGATGGGTGGATGGCGTTATCGCTGCGATTACACCATACGGCGCCATCTCCACCACCGTGAGGCCGTGATCCCCGGTCCACGAGGTGGCCTGCAGGTCTTCGACCCCGGGCGTCGTATCCGCAGCCACATGATGTTTGCGGATCTTGTCCTCGAGCCGGCCCATGCCGGTCTCTTCGAGGGTGCGCCGAGCGAAACTCTCCGCCTCCGAGCGCAGGGTATCGCGAATGGCTTCGACGATCCGCTTCCGGTCTTCCAGCGTCATCGACCCCAACTGCCCCTGGGCCCGGCGGGCGGCAGCCACCGCCGCGTCCGCGTCCCCGAAAACGCCACCAACTCCCCCCGCCTGCGATGATGACACCGAGTCCGGCTTAGAGCCGTGCGCCGAGAGCACCCGGTTGACGACCTCGGCGACGATCTCCCTGACCTGGTCTTCGTTCACCTTTTGGGTCGCACTCTCAGCAGGGCGTACACATCAATTCAGCTGCGCCCGGAGTCCTTCGATCGGCCGTGGGATGACGTGCACGCTGCGCAGTTCGCCGATTCGCTGCGCCGCTTGCGCGCCCGCATCGACGGCTGCCTTCACCGCCGCCACGTCACCTTCCACCAGCACCATCACAAGACCCGCTCCTACTCGTTTTTGAGCTACATACTTGACATCGGCGGTCTTCAACATCGCATCCAGCGCCTCTACCATACACGCAAGACCCTTGGTCTCCACCATACCTAGTGCCTTCATCTAATCCTTCCCTTTCAACTCAGATACAACGAGGCGACCTCGTCCGACGGGCGCGGGATAACGTGTTGAGAAACTAGCTCGCCGACACGTTCCGCTGCTTCCGATCCGGCACTCACCGCCGATTTCACCGATCCCACATCCCCGGTCACCAACACCGTGATATAACCGCCGCCGATCTCTGCGACCTTCACCACCTCAACATCTGCCGCTTTGCTCATGGCGTCCGCTGCCTCGATCACGCCGACCGAGCCCCGCGTCTCTACCAGCCCCAGCGCCTGCACCACCACCCCGTTGCCCTTGGACGCTGAAGGCAAGACCGAATCCAGCTCCGCGTGCGGTCGCGGAATTACGTGAGCACTGTGCACCGTTCCTACCTTTGCCGCCGCCAGCGCCCCGGCGTCTACCGCCGACTTCACCGCCGCGACGTCACCCTCGCAGAATACCGACGTCAGTCCTGCCCCAATCTTGTCCCATCCCGTCAACGTCACTTGCGCCGCTTTGCTCATAGCGTCACCCGCTTCCACCACCCCTACGAAGCCAACCGTCTCTACCATCCCGATTGCGTCTGCCATCTACTTACCTCCGCTATATCTCTCATCGATGTGAACCCGGTCGACCCTGCCAAGAATTACCGAATCCGTGGGCACGGGAGGATCGAACGCATTGGCACTTTCCCGCGCGATCTCGACAATGGCCAGTTCCCCTTCGCGAACCGGTTCCCAGGCCATGCTGACATCCGCATCGCCCACCAGCTCGAGCCTCTCGTTGAGATTCTGCGTCAGGTGCAGGGTCCTGCCCTTGAAGGGCTCGATACAACTGGACAGCACCACTGTGCCAATAACCTTATTCAACTTCATAGATCAATCCACAATGCCGACAATTACACTGCGCAGGGGAGGATGTTGGATGCCTGTAACGGCACGGCCCGCTTCGCCGGAATCGCTGACGATAACGTCATCGCCGATCCCGGCGCCGGCGCCATCCACGGCGAGACCGATCCCGGGGTCAGGATCGCCGGTCTCTTCGTGATGTCTGACCAGCAACAGCTTCTTGCCAGCCAGTGCCGGATGCTTCGAGCTGGAAACCACGTTGCCAATCACGCGGCACCGTTTCATGCGTCCGCCAGCTGCATGTCGCGGCCGAACGCCTGCAGCGAATCGATAATGCCGACGATGACCGCATCCGTGGGCACGTCGCCGAGATGGGGGGCAACCCGAGCTGAGCTTCCCATGACCACCAGCACCAGTTCCCTTTCGCCAGCTCCCACGGCATCGACGCAAACCATGTGGCGCTCGGTGCGCTCCAAGCCCTCGTCACGCACGGTAACGATCTCTACGAGCAACAGCTTTTTCCCCGTCAAACTGTCGATCTTGGCACTGGATACAACGTGGCCTTTGACCTGCGCGAGAAGCATGTTCCGTAGAGTGGGATTGGGGGGGGGAGAACGCCCCTTCATAGTAGCCATACCTGCCCATGCCTGTCAAGGTGGTGGCATGCTCCCAAAGCCACCATAGACCGCGCGTTAACAGTAGCTGGGGCAAGGTATTTAGGGTCTGGTCGAAGGGAAATTGTTGGGAATGGGTAGAAGCGGTAGGAGTCGAGGCGCTGGCGACAGCGTTAGGCAGTCTGTGTGTTGCCTACATCGAGCAGGCACAGATTCTCGAGACCTTGGCCGATCGCTTCGCTTCCGTAGCCGTAGAAACCGGCGATCTTCTCGACCACCTCATTCATCAGCACATCCGGACAGGAGGCGCCGGAAGTGACCACGATACGAGTGTTCGGATCTTCCGGGAGCCAATCCTCGGTTTCGACGATTTCCTTGGTTTCGATGTCGAAGTGGCGCAGGAGTTGGCTGGAAATCAGCTCGGCGCTGCCGGCGATGAGATAGCTGGGCATGACCTGTGAGCAGATTTCCACCAGGTGGGAGGTGTTGGAGCTGTTGTATCCGCCAACAATGACGGCCATGTCGGCGCCGGCATCGAGCACGCTCTTGGTGGCGTTCTGATTCTGGTTGGTGGCGTAACACAGGGTGTCGTTGGTGTCGGCGAAATGATATTCCAGATTCTCATCGCCGTACTTTTGGACCATCGCAGCGCGAATGATCGACGCCACCTCGCGGGTCTCTTCGGCCAACATGGTGGTCTGGTTGACCACCGCGACCCGCTCCAAATCCCGCGCGGGATCGAAGTCGGCGGACCACTTGCCGTCGAAGGTTTCACGAAAATGCGCCAGCGTCGACTTGCCAACAATGAAATCGCGTACTTGAGCTGCTTCCTCCTCGTTCCAGACCACCAGGGTATGGCCGTGCTTCTTGGTGTGGGACTGGGTCGCCTGGGTTTCCTCATGGCGGAACTTGCCGTGAATTATAATGGTATAACCCTCGAGCCCCAGCTGCTCACCTCGGTCCCAGACCTTTGAGACGAACGGGCAGGTGGTATCGTAATTCTCGCGAAACTCGGCAGACGAGGTGTCGACGCCGCTGCGACGCAGAGACGATTCGATTTCCAGGGTTGTTCCAAACGCCGGGATCAGCACCACGTCTTCGCCAGTGATATCTCCCTCGGGAATGTTGCGTTTGCCATTTTCGTCGTAAACGAAGCGAATTCCACGTTCCTGGAGGTCGTTATTGACCACCGGATTGTGGATGATCTGGCTGACCAGGTTGATGTTGCGATCCGAGTTCTTGTCGAGGGCAGCGAACGCCATATGAATCGCGCGCTCGACACCGAAACAAAAGCCGAAATAACGGGGGATGAGGAATTCCAGCTCGCCGACCCGGAGAACGGTGGGAAGCAAGGACCGCTTTCCGTGTTCAAGGCGCAGATCCTTTACCCGCTGGATAATGGTGCCAGCGTAATGATTTGGAACGCGATCGAATTGGGAGAACGCCATCGAAACTCCAGGACGAGATAGCTGGTGAGCTCTCGAGAATCTACCGCCAGGCAACCGAAAGTCAATACGATCGCGGCGCGGACCGGTGTCGCGTTGTTGACCCGTATTCGACCGTCGTTTATCCTCCGCCCAGATCCTACCATGATTGGCAATCCTACTTCGGCGCCAACAGCGGTCGTGCTCGTCAGCGGCGGCCTGGACAGCTGTGTTACCGCCGCCATTGCCGCCGGCTCCCACACGATGGCTTTCCTGCATCTGAATTACGGCCAGCGCACAGAGCGCCGGGAGCTGCAGTCATTTTTAGATTTGGCAGAGCACTACAACGTAAAACACCGTCTTGCAACCGACGTCTCATTCATGCGACAGATCGGCGGTTCTAGCCTCGTTGATCGCGCCATGGCAATCCCCCAAGGCTCGGCGCACGAAAAGAATCCCAACACCTACGTTCCCTTTCGCAATGCCAACATACTCGGCATTGCGGTGGCTTGGGCGGAAACGCTCCAATGCCGCGAGATCTTTATCGGTGCTCACGCCGCCGAAAACATCTACCCCGACTGCCGTCCTGAGTTCTTCGCGTCCTTCAACAATCTCATTGAATCCGGCACCAGGCCACAAACGAACATTCAGGTGAAGACACCCCTGATCGCACTGGACAAGGAGGGAATCGTCCGGCGCGGGATCGAGCTGGAAGCCCCGCTCCATCTTACCTGGTCGTGTTACGACAGAGAAGATCTGGCATGCGGCAGCTGCCATAGTTGCCGGTTGCGGCGAGCGGCGTTCGAGCGCGCCGGAATAGAGGACCCGATCCGCTACGCCTGAGCCGCGATCCGCTTGTGGGCCGCCGCAAAACGACTACCTTTGAATCGAGGCAACACAGTCTACATCTGTTCCATTAAAGACATTCATGAGTTCGGCCACTGCCGGTATACTTGAGACCTTCCCCAATCCCAATCCCGATCGGGAGTACTCCATTGACGCGGAGTGCCCGGAATTCACGTCGGTCTGCCCCAAGACCGGACAGCCGGATTTCGGCACGATACGCATCAGTTACATCCCCGACCGCAGCTGTATCGAGCTCAAATCACTGAAGCTATATCTCTGGTCATACCGCCAGGAAGGGATATTCTACGAAGCGGTCACCAACAAGATTCTTGACGATCTAGTGGCTGCATGCGCCCCGCGCAACATGACCGTCATCGGCGAATTCAGCGTGCGCGGCGGCATCAAGACGATTGTAACAGCGAGACACCCGGGCTAACGAAGGTGATTGAGCGCAGAGCGTCTGCGACAAGGGAGGGCGTGTCGAGCACACATATGGAGAAACGGAAATGACTGAAGACACCAACGAGGGTCAGGAAAAAGCGAGCCGAACCTGGTATCCGTACGTAACCAAGGTCCAGTTCGACAAGTTCCTGTCGCGACTGGAGCGCGCCATTCCCGAACAGATCGACCGCGATTATATGCGGGCTATCATCCGTACGCCATCCATGATCCACCGTTTTTTGCGGGGGATCGAAGCGATGAATCTGATCGACCGTGACCAGCAGCCCACCGAGCTCCTGCAGCGCCTAGTGGAGACGGCATCGCGTAAACAGGCGCTGGCCGATATTCTCCAGGACCTGTACCCCGAGTTGCTGGAACAGTGGAACGCAGGAAACGGCAATATTTCCGACAACGACATCGTCTCGTTTTTCACCGAACGAACGGGCATGGGTCGAGATTCCGCCAACAAGATGAAGATGTTTTTCAAATACTTGATCACTGAATCCAACTATGGTTCGCAGAATGGCGGCGACGATACCGCAGGTTCGCAGAATGAGGGTAGCGATTCAGAAGCCAAAGATTCGCCACCACCCGAACCGGCCAAAGCAACAAGCTCGGAGCCGAGCCGAGACAGTCGGCGCAAACGTGGACAGCCGCAAGCCGAGCGGCAGGGAAGTAACGATCGCTCTCCGGACAGGGGGCAAGATCGCTCGCCAATCGCTCGAGTGTTGACGGATTCGCAAAAGGCGTATCTGGAAGCGGTGCAGAAAATCGTCAGTATCAAGGTGGACGGCGACTGGGACGAAGAGATGATGCGCGTGGCGTTCGACCGTTTGGAACGGCTCCTGGACCGAATTCGACGCGCCTGAAAGACACCCGCGCGTTACCAGACACACTGAAACCCTCGTCGCGATGACGGGGGTTTTCTGTTTGCTCCATTGAGGAATGGGGAACGTGGAATACAACCAGAAAATGATCGAGGCCAAGAGGAAACTGCTGGAGCGGTTCAAGAAGCAGGCACCTCGTCAGGCCGATCCGAAGGTGGAACGATTGCCACCTGGTCAGCACGTGACGACCGGGTTTCCGGTCCTGGATCTGGGTGTTCGGCCCAAATTCTACGAGCCTCGATGGTATTTGAAGGTTGAGGGGGAGGTGGAAGAGACGGTAGAGTTGGACTGGGAGCAGTTCCGTCAGCTACCCCGTTGCGAGCAGGTTTCCGATTTTCATTGCGTTACCACCTGGTCCAAATTCGACGTGAAGTGGAACGGCGTCAGGTTCATCGATCTTGCCGCTATGGCTCGGCCCAAGTCGACGGCCCGATTCGTGATTGCCGAGGGAGCGGACTATTACACCACCAATCTGCCACTCGCGGACTGCCTCGATGAGGACGTGATTCTTGCAGATGAGCTTTTTGGAGAGCCCCTTTCCCGCGAGCACGGCGGACCCATGCGCCTCATCGTTCCCAAGCTATATGCCTGGAAGTCAGCGAAGTTTCTGCGCAAACTGATCTTCAGCCCGGTCGACCAGCCCGGTTATTGGGAACAGCGCGGATATCATCGGCGTGGTGACCCGTGGAAAGAGGAGCGGCACGGTTAGGTAGCACACTCGGACACGCCCGTGATCACACGCTACCTCATCTGTCGTTGCGCCGAAATAGGGGCCGCATCGACCTGGTCTCTTCCTCCACTCTGCGAGGCAAAACCGGAATAACCGCCGAACATTCCTTCGATAGGCCAGGCTTCTTGGAAGACCAACCCTCTCCATCCTCCCCTGGATTGTAAACGGCCCCTGACGATCAGCTCCGGTTGTCTCAGCACCTCACCAAACTGCTCTTGGATCTGTTGAAACGCCACCCCCTGGATATACCCCGTTTCGTCCTCGAGGGTGATAAACATAACTCCCTTGGCGGTGGCGGGACGCTGGCGCAAAATGACGCGGCCGGCGATGGTCACCATGGGCTCCGCGGTTTTGCCTTCTTGCTCTAGCGGAACGATTCGGAAGCAGCTGCCGATCGGCATCACCCCAAACCTCTTCAAGGTACGACGAATCAACGACATGGGGTGTACCCGGCTCGCTTCGTGGGCGTGGTGGTCCCAGGTCATTCGTTCGACCCGAGTCAGATCCGGAAGCTCGGGGATATCAACCGAGGAGATGACCGGCAAGGTGAACAGTGAGTGGACTGGAGAGTGATCGCGGATCAAGTCGATGCGATTCATCAGTACTCCAATCTGCCATAAAGCATCGCGGCTGGAAGCAGCAAGCTTATCCAGAGCGCCGGCAAGGGCGAGCGGTTCGAGCACATCGCGATCGATGGCAACTCGGGTGATTAGGTCCTCCACGCTTTTGTACGCTCCTGCGAGGCGACCCCAGACGATACGCGTTGCATCCTCTTCGGACAGATTGCGCACCGAGGTCAAAGGTTTGCGAATCGCCAGACTCCCCTCCTTTACCGACTCCACATCAAAACGAATTTGAGAGCAATTAATGTCTGGCGGCAGAATCTCGACACCGAAACGTTTCGCTTCCTCTTCAAGTGTTCCCTGATCGTAAAATCCGGGACGATGCTCCATAACGGCCGCCATGTAACAAGCCGGGTTGAATCGTTTCAAATAGGCGGAGTGATACACCGTACGCGCAAAGGCCGCCGCGTGGGAACGGCAAAACCCGTAACCGACGAAGTGGGAAACCTGATCGAACACCTTTTGACCCCCTGCCCTAGCCTGTCGAACACCTTCGGGCTGCAACAAATTTGCCCCGCATCCGTTCCATCTCTCCCGAGTCTCTGAACTTGGACATTAAGGCGCGAAAATCGTCCGCTTCTTCGAGACTCATGTGAGCAAAGCGATGGGCTATCTCCAGCACCTGCTCCTGGAACAGGATGATGCCGTAGGTGTCTTCGAGGATCTCCTCCAGGATGGGATGGTCGTACACCACTTCCTCCTTGCCCTGGCGACGCCTGATGTAAGGATGTACCATGCCCGACTGCAGCGGTCCGGGACGAAATAGAGCCACTTCGACGATCACATCGTTGAAACAGCTGGGTTGATTGACCGCCAACATATGCATCTGACCCTGGGATTCGATCTGGAACAGGCCGATGGTGCGGCTTGAGCACATAAGCTCGTATACCCTTGGATCATCCAGCTGCAGCGTATCGATGTCGAATTGCGGATCTTCGTGACGCCGCACCAGCTCTTCGGCCTCGCTGAGGGTGGCCAACATACGCAGACCGAGTACATCGAGTTTGACCAGCCCCAGCGCTTCGATGTCGTACTTGTCGAACTGCAGCTCCTTCACCCCGTTGGCACTCACCTGGGTAGGGCTGAAATAAGCGAGACACTTTCTCGAGAGCACCATCCCCCCCGAATGCAACCCGAGATGACGCGGGCACCCCTCCAACTGTCGCACTGTAGACAGCAGGTAATCGACCAGTGGCGATGCCCCCAAATGAGCGGTGATCTGGTCGGTGAACTCGGGAATGGCACCGATGCCATGCCCCGGCACCATCTTGGTAAGCTCGTTTATTAGCGCCAGAGGCCATCCGAGGGTTTTTGCCACGTCCCGCAAGGCAGAACGGGCGCGGTAGGTCACCAGGGTTGCAGTCATCGCGGTTTGTGACAACCCGAACCGCTCTTCCATCCACTCGATCACCTCGTCGCGGCGATCGGAGTCGAAGTCGATGTCGATGTCGGGGGTGCCTTTGCGGCCGCCGTGCAGGAAACGTTCGAACAGGAGATTGTGTTCGATCGGATCCACTGCGGTGATATCCAATAGATAGGCGACGATGCTGTTGGCCGCCGAGCCACGGCCGGCACAGCGAATTCCCCGGCGTCGCGCTTCCGCAACCACCTCTCGCACCACCAGGAAAAACTCTTGCAGGTCGAGATCGGTGATGATCCGCAGCTCCTTTTCCAATTGCGCGGTCGCCTCTTCCTTGCGCTCCAGGTATTTAACCGGCAGCGCCTCGCGGCAAAGGGAGGTGAGGTACTTTTTGCCACTGATCCCGTCGGGGAGATGGGCGGCGGGTGGGGTGATCTCTTCCGGAAGGAGATCGACGCTACAGTTAGCAGCAATCTCTGCGGCGTTGGCGAACGCCTCGGGAAAAGGGATCCATCGGCGCAGCTCAGCTTCGCCTTTCAGATACTGTTCCGCATTGTGGGGGCGATCAGGATGGGGATCGGATATGCGGATGTTGTGCCGGATACAGGTGAACAGATCGTAGAGCCGGTAATCGTCCGGGCAGCAAAAACGCACATCGTTGGTAGCGACCGTTGGGATGCTGTGTCGATTGGCCAGTCGAGACAATCGCTGCACCACGAAACTGTCTCCCTGGCGCATACCGTGACACAGCTCCACGTATAGACGCTCGCGAAAGATGGAGTGCCACTGCTGCAACCACAGATCCGCTTCCCGCGTTTTCCGCCCCAAGGCCAGCTCCCACAGTCTTCCCTCCCTCCCGTTGGTAAGACAGTACAGGTCCTCATGGTACTTCTTCACCGACTCCAGGGTGGCGGAGGGGTTGTCTCTATCTGCCAGATGGGCGGTGGTCAGCAAGCGATTGAGGTTGGCATACCCTTTCCGGCTCTTGCAGAGAAGCACCAGGGCGGTGTCCTCCACCGTAACCTCGGCGCCGATGACCCCGTGAACGCCGGCATCTCTGCACGCCTGCTGAAACCGGACCGCGCCGTAGACTCCGTTCCTATCCGTAAGAGCCAGGGCCGTGAACCCAAGTTGCGCGGCTCGCTGGACCAGTTTTGCAGGGGGCGATCCCCCACCCAAAAACGAAAACCAAGAGCGTACGTGCAGGTGAGCAAAGTTCAATCGACCATTCTCACCAGGAGCCAGACATCCTCCGTTTCCTTTTGGCATACGGTCATGATCCGGTTGTCAGCGGTTTGGATCTGGAAATACCGACGGCTCTCTTCCCGGTGCCAATGCCTCCCGCGCACCTTCCACTCGTCCTGGATGGCAGTTACCTCATACCATCGATTGCGCCAGCTCAGCCGCATCGGTTTTGAGTCGCCGTCTGCCACCACCTCTATCTGTTCGTCGTAGAGCTTCAGTTTTTCGTTTTCCCCGGGAAAATGGGTTCGAACCTGGTTTGCTCTTCGTGGAAAATCGGTTGTGGATCCGCCACGATACCCCGCAGCAGCTTGGAGGGGAACCGCCGCTCCACCGCTCTCAATGCGCTCAGAACCGGTTTTCGCTGGAGAAACAAAGACCCTTGCTTGAACGGGGTGTCGACCAGGCCGCCAAGCGAAACGCCCAGACCGCAAACCTCACCGGCCTTCGGCAATAGACTCGTGAGAAGATACCGGGCGGCATGGATGAGGCTGCGATGGTCGGAAACGGGCTCTTTCAACACCCGGCAGGCTTCCACATGGCCCTTTTCCGTCTGCAAGCTCAGTTCCAGATACTGAGCACACTTGCCTTTTAATTGATCGATTGCTTGATCCACCAGGTAAGTGAGCTGGGGAGCGAGATCCAGGGTTTCGAGAAT
This sequence comes from Candidatus Latescibacterota bacterium, assembly GCA_965217095.1. Classification (GTDB taxonomy): domain Bacteria; phylum Latescibacterota; class UBA2968; order UBA8231; family UBA8231; genus CAYNZV01. The sequence goes on along the minus strand of OZ244235.1, from coordinate 6,463,318 downwards.
GGATGTCTCTAACTCGAACCCGGTCTGGATTACGCCCGGCTCGTAAACCGGGATGGGAGGTTCATCGTTTGGATGCAACAAGGCGTAGAGCGCCCTGCCCCGCTCTTCGAACTGGGCTTCTAGATGGCGTCGGGTCAACTGATACACCTGTTGCAAGGAGCGCAGCCCGAACAAGGACAGGGCATCCACCACTCCGGGGAAACCCAGGGGGATCAACACCGCTACCGAGGTTTCCCACAAAAACGGCATCAGGTCTGTAGGTTTTATTACTGCATGCTCACCGGAGGCCGCTTTGGCTGCCGCCAACATGGCATGAGATCGATGCTGGGCAACACCTACCTTGGCCCGCAACTCCTTTGTCAGGTGCCGCAGCCGATCCGCCAGCGGATTCTGCAACAGACCCCAGGCTCCGGGGAGCGAGGTCTCCTTGAGCAACATCACTCGTGGCGAGGCCGAGTAGAGCTGATTGAGCAGACGATCCCGCATCATGAGCTCGCGATGCAGATCCCGCTCCATGAGTAGCGCATCGGGACACAGGGCTCGAGCCCGCTGCAGGGAATCCCCGGTGCGCAGCAGGCTTTTATTCAGGGTTTCGCTCCAGGACCAGACCTGACCTGCCCAGGAGACCACCACCTTTTCCCGTGGATTTTCGGTCAATGTCCGCACCGCCAGATCCGGGATGTGAAAACAGACAATCCAGGTCGCCATCTCTCAATATACTGCTCAAATGTGCACTATACCAGAGATAGAACGGTAACTGGACTAGAAAACTGTGTCAAGAAAGATGGGAAGGAAAACGGAGGGATTGACGCGGGGACGCTATTTAGGGGTTATCATGCTCCTGCTTTCGCCATCTCGTCCTTATTCCGGGGACGCTGAGGTGTCGGCTCTTGCCCGGGATGCACCAGAGTCGCTCCGTCGTCCTCCAGCAGAGGGCGGCTATAGTTATAGGCCGGTTCCAGAACAGCGCGTTGCACATCTGTCAGTTCGCTCACCCACTCGGGCTGCCTGGTCTCGATATAGTACGATTGAAAACTGAGGTACTTGGGTCCGTAGGTGTAAAAGAGGGAACGCCGATTGTGCTCCGCCGTCCAGGGCAGAGCCCCGTGGATGGTAGCCTCGAGAAAAATCACCATATCCCCAGCCTTGCCAGCCACATTGCGCACCACTTCCCGGTCGGCGCTGTAGAGCATTATATCTTCCGGGCATTCGAAATTTGCTTTGTGACTGCCCGGAATTACGGCTATCCCCCCGTCTCCAGGATTGATGTCAGCCAGTTGAAACTGGAAAATAGCCACGCCCGTGCGCATCTGGCCGTTGGCGTAGTGGTAGAAGAAGGCGCCGTCAAACAAGCGACTGGTGGTCCCGTGCAAGCCGTGACCGCCCGTGCCTTTCTTGGCAAAGCTGACAAATGGCAGTTCGTCCAATCTCCAACCGCGCCCAAAGAGCGTATTGAGATATGGGATGAGTTTCGGATGAGCCATCATGTCGCGAAAGGGCTGGCACCACGGCTGCTCCCAAGTCAGCATTCCATCTGCATTGACTTTGTAGAATTGCCCATCCATGCCGCCGCCGTACTTGGCTCCCTTGGGAAAGAAATTCTCCGCTTCCTCGTCTACATTGGCATCGACGGCCTCGTTGAGGATCCGTACTTCTTCGGTAGACAGAACGTCCTTTACATGCAGAAAACCCTGCAAGTCCATGAGAAACTTCTCGCGCTCGCTCATTTCCAGCATCATCGATCTCCAGTATTTCGCCCTTGCATTGAACTGTTATTCCCCATATTAAAATCAGTTGGGGTTTGGATTTGAACGCGACTCTTTTTGATAATAAGGAATGGCCGTCCACTTTGCTCCACGGACAAATTTCTGCATCCAGAACAATAACGTAAGGCTTGATTCGGGCCAAGATCGCGGCAAATAACTCGCATTGCCCACCGCCTGCAAGCGGTTTATCACTCACCCTTGAACCGGTAGACGTGGACACCGTACGGCTCGAAGTCGTCCTCGATCCTGCCGCCGCTTACCGGCAGCTCCCGGTCCTCTCCCTCGACAACGGCCACACTCTTGGCATCGATACCTTCGACTCCAATTGAAATCCGCGCTGGATCGAATGCGGTGTTGGCAGCGAACAGATAGACATCATCCCCTAGGCGCCGCGCCATCGTTCCCACTCCATCCCATATGGTGTGTCCGAGGTCGGTGTAGGACAGGTCGACCTTGGCGGACGCCGGCGGAGCCGCCAGGGCATCGTGCAAACCGTTGAGCTCGCTCGCCACCCGTTCGATCTCACGCCACATCCGGCTTTCGATGGGCGTTCCGTACATAGAAAAAGCCAGACCCGTCGCGCCACAGATGATCTCGTCGAAGACCATGAAGCGCAGCTCCTCGTAGGTGGGATAGAGGATCTTGGATTCGTCGATGGATTGATCAGCCAGCTCCGGCAGCTCGGTGGGATTGAACCAGCGCTCGTTCGCCATTCCCTGGACGAACATCCACACCGGCATACGGCCGGCGCCGACCCGTACCATCTTCTGGGTGTATTTGCCGGCACCGTGGAGTGTCTGGTCCGGACAGTCGAGCATGCGGCCATCGGAACGGGCCGCCACGTGGTGGGCACGCATGCCCGTCGGCACGACCGGATACGGATTGGCACCCAGGATGTCGGCGCAGCGATTGTAGGTTGCCAGCGTCTCCACCATGTTGTGGCAGCTGTGAGCCAGCCATATGGGGTGATCGGGATCCAGCTGCCGCAAGAGGTCCACCCCGACGCCAAGTTGCTCGGGCGTGGCCTTCTGCTGCCCGGGCATGATCGGCTCGTTCAGGTTTTCATAACACAACAAGGCCGGATCGTCCTTCACCCGTAAAACATACCCGGTAAGCTCCGTTTGGAAGTCGGGCGAAAGCTCGAAAGCGGTCCGATTCCAGAGGTAGGACCAGTAGAGGATGCCCTCATTCCGCGCCGGCGGCGGCTCCGGGTCGCTAGTTTCCGTCCCCCACGGCAAATGGCGGTAGGCGTTGAACCCGGCTGCTGCCAATAACGCCGGCGTACCACCTTCGGGCATGTGACGGGCGCCAATCAGGAAGAAGGGATTGTTGTTCTTCAGCATGGAAAGCGTGGCCTTGTCAGGTTGCTGCGACCACAATGCGACTCACCAGCGGGCGCAGCACCGGCTCGAGCACGTCGGCGGTGCGCATCATGCCCAGATCGGACGGATGACCACCGTAGGAAGTGGCCTCCCCGTCGTCGCCCCACAGGTGGTCACCCTCTACGTAATGAAGACCTTGCACCCCGCAGTCGATCAACGCCTCATAAGCCGACCGCAGCGCATTGTTGTTGGCGGCATGCCGGGCTCGATGGGCGGCTACAAATCGCGCGTTGTCGTAATGGCGCTCTTCGACCAGCACGATGGGCACTTCGGGTCGCGCTTGTCGCAACTGGCGCACCAAAGGTTCTGCCCGCTCCGCCACCATGTCGCCGGTCATGTTCGGCAGACAGTCGATGATGTAGACCGCTGCGTCCAGCTCCCCGAGCAAGGCCCCCACTTCGAGATCCATCTGTCCCGTGCCGCAGAAACCCAGGTTGATGACGGGACGCTCGAAGCGGCGCCCCAGGATCGCCGGATACGCCATGCCCGGACGGGAGGCCCCGGTGCCCTGGGTAATCGAGGTGCCGTAAAAGACCAGAGGTTTATCCGCCCGCGGCGCCAGCGAATCCACCGCTGCACCGGCTGGGAATCCGATCTCGAGTGACTCGACACCATTGCGCAACGGCAGGTAGACCATGTAGCCGCGGCGACCGGGATCCAGGTCGCCGATCGCCCGCACTTCCATGGTCTGGTCCGTCGGTTCGACCACCGCCAACCAGCGCCAGTGGCCGCTATCATCCTGCGCGTAGAAATCCAATCCACTCTTTGCCGTTGCCGGCATGCCCGGCTTGGCCAGCGTTTCGGGCGCCTTGGAGGGCGGGAATCGCTTTCGCAACAGGGTATACCGCACCCATATCTCCTGCGCGTCGCTTTCGAAGCGGACAATCAACCCCGCCGTGTGATGACCTAACATCCAGATCCAGTCCCGCACCGTTTCCTGGGCTCGCGCCGGCACTCTGGCGAAGTGGCTGTCGGTGTCCGTCCAACCCTTGCCTTCGAGTTCCCATGCCGTCACATCGTACCAATCCAAGGAGTTTTCAGGCATAGACGCTGTTTCTCCAGATTCTGTCGGGTGGTTGATCAGTCACGTCGCCCCTTACAATTAGGGCGCGTCGCGGCCTAGTCGCGCGTCTTCCTGCGCCAGCCAGGCGCCGTACTCCCTTGGCACCGGATCCGGCTCGCCGAGACCGTGCTCCCGCCGCCAGCGCAAGAGCGGATGATCGCGCTCCTTTTGCGGCAAAGCTACGCGCCTGCCGTAGGCCGCCGACTCGAAGATCGCCATCAAAGTCTCCATGACCCTCAGCCCGTCTGCCCCATCGCACTCATGGTCGCGACCCTCGTCCAGCGCCTGCACGTACTCCTCCACAAACCAGTAATCATCCTGGCTCGCCGATGACGATTCGTCGTAATGTTCCGGAAATATCGGCTCCAAAGGTTGCCAGCGATCGTGTTCGCCGTCGGGCAACAGATGCGGCGTCGGCAGATGCCAGGCATTCTTTTGACGCCACAACAATCGTCCCTCGGTGCCGAAAAGCTCGATGACCGAAGCTGCCAGAGTCGTCTTTCCCGGCAAACGCTGCTGCAAAAGAGTGGCCGTTATGTTGTCGTCGAATTCGAGGGTGGCATGGATGTATTCCCCGGCAATGACCCCCATCCCTGACGGCGACTGGATCACATCTTGTGGTGTTAGCGGCCGCCCATCCGTGGTCGCCGAGGCGTTCACCGCTCGACAAGGACCCGCGAACTTCTGGATGTTGTTCACCTTGTGGGTGGCAATGTTCATCACACCGAAGCCACCGTAATACCCCTTGTCGCGGGTGTAGATGTAGAGCAATTCACCAATGCGGCCCTGGCGGTAGGCCTGGTGCGCCGCCAGCATCCAGGCGTTGAGGCGATGTTGGTGGTGCACCGCGATGCGAACCCCCTTCTGGCGGGCTTTGGCGACCACCTCGTCGGCCTGTTGGAGATTGACGCAGATCGGCTTCTCTATGTCGATGTTCACACCATGTTCCAGAACTCCCATGGCGAGCTCGTAGTGAAACTCGGTGCCCGTAGGAATGGCGACGATGTCGGGCTCGGTAGCGCGGATCATCTCGTGGTAATCCGAGAACCGCGCGCTCACGCCCAGCTCGTCGCCGAGCGTAGAAAGAAGCTCCGGCACCAGGTCACAGAGTCCTACCACCTCGGTGCGAGGATGTGCGTGATAGGCACGGGCGGCGCTAGAACCTCGAGCTCGGCAGCCGAGAATGGCGACTTTGTAGATCCGCATTCGGTGAGTCCTTCGACGAGATTCATACCATTACTGGCCAAACGGATCAGTCAGGACGATCTGAGCAGTATGGTAAGCAGATTTAGGATCCTACCAAAGAGTCCGGTTCTTTGGCGACCATGCTTGGGTTCCGGTAGGCCGCGGTCGACCTGCTGAACCGAGCGCTAAACTGCAAAACGGCATCGGAGTACCTTAAGGACCTGATTTAATTTGTCTTACGCCGTCTACCCAGCTCGATCGAGTTCAAACACGAAACTATTCAACTTGATGCACATGAGTAATTTTGATATTGTGACTGCCCCCTTTGTTTGACGTTGACGGAAAAGTGTAATGCCCGCTGTCAGTCCCACTCATGCCTACCACTTCGCCGAATTCCAAAGGAACTGTCCTCCCACTGGGAAGATACCCATCTGCACCGTCGAACAGATCGTAGGTGCGGACAAATCCTCGGAGGCATATGCGAGCGTCGTCGATGCGCTAATCGAAGCTGGATTGGCGTCTTGGTCTGCCGACGGCTTGCGCATCATAATGCCCAACGAACTCCGAGGTATCGACCTGTCAGGGGAAAATCTCAGGGGGATAGACTTCAGCTTCGCAGATCTATCAGGAACCAGTTTCAATGGGGCAGATCTGCGTGGCGCGAGCTTCAAAAGAACGAGGCTGTTCGAAACGAGCTTCCGTGGTGCAGACTTGGAAGAATCGGACTTTCGGAACGTAGTGTCATTCCGAGCTGATTTCTGTTCATCTAATTTCTCCAAGATTTCCGCATACAGTTCGGTATTCTCGCAGGCGAATTTCGCGAACGCGCATGTATCTGACGTATCGGTCGGGACACCTCTTCAATCAGGAAGTGCTTGGGACAAAATTGCCTTCGATCGCTCTCAAATTAGACGACTAAAAGGTATCCTCCACAGCAAATTCCTAATTGCGACGCTTACATGGGAATTATTGAAGGCCGACACACACACAGCGTTTGTGGCCCCACTAATCGCCTCCAACTCTGGTGGGGGCTGGATAAAAACGATGGCTCAAGTTGGCGCCCAGTATCCAGAATATCTCAAACTCTGGGTCAAGACGTTTCGAGAGGAGCTCGATGACCCGTTGACCAACGCCTGGATGGAACTTCAAATCGTTTTGCTTGACCACGCCTTGAGAGGAGGGGAGGACGTCGAAATATGGCGGCAATTGATGGAATTTCACCTCCCCGGTGTCTGGAATATTTTCGTAACCTGGAAATACAATTTGCAAATAGGGAAGGCCGGCGGTATCGAGTCAATCGCGAAGCTTGATGACCTCGAACAGTTCGGCGGCTGCTCCAATCACTATTGGACCTCTGGCGAAAAATTGACGAACACAAGCATATGCCAATTGCCGCGCTATTTCACGGAAAGAGAACGGACCGCGTTGGCTCATATTATTAGCGATATCGGACCAATGTCGATAGAGAGCCTTGCACAATTTATCTGTGCATCCTTGCCCGCACCGAAAGCGAACCTCGAAAGCACGCGTCCAGGCCGTTTTCCGGACAATGTAACGTCGTCCAACGCCCATCGAGGCCTGAACCAGTTAACACCCAGGGAAGAGGAAGTCCTTCGGCTAGTCGCGGCAGGTTTATCTAACGAAGATATCGCTGGTAATCTTTTCATATCGGTCGCCACAGTAAAAAGCCACCTAAATCGCGTTTTCAGGAAGCTCAATGTCAAAAGGCGAACTCAGGCAGTATTGCGAGCTCAACTATAGAAGTCGGTAGCGCCAGAAGACTTCTGATCAATCTCCCCATCTTTCCAGATAAGAATAGCGATTATTGATTTTGCTGTTGATCTCCTGGCGAAGAGTCCATATTTTATCCTTAATTGCAACATAGATTGCAAATTCCAATTTTGGAGGTTGAGCTCAATGACAATGCCTACGGCTCCAACCGATTCCTCAGACGCCATATTCGAGTACCTCGTCGCCAAATCCAGGCAGAATCTCGCCCCCGTCGACGAGGTTTACCTGACCCTCGACGACATCGCCGCCGGCACCGGAAAGTCCAAGCGCTCCGTCAGCTACGCCCTTGACCGCCTGACCAAACAAGGCAAGGTCGTCGACCGCAAACCCCGCAAGATCCGCATCAAGGTCCCGAACGGTGCCATTAAGCCTCAAAGTTTCCACGGCGCCGACCTGACCGGGCAAAACCTTCGTGGCAGGAATTTCCGAGGCATGGACCTCTCACAGGCCAAATTGGATGGCGCCAATCTACGTGACACCACGTTGTCCCAGACGAGCTTCAAGGGAGCCAATCTTGAAGGGGCCAACCTCAGGGGAGCCCACGCCGCCTGGGCAGACTTCGGCGAGTCGAACCTGGTCGATGTCGATGCCATAGGCACCGCGGTGACGCGGTCTAATCTGATCGGCGCCCATGTAGACGGCCTCCGCATCGGTACGCCCCTGGCTCAATTCTCCTTGTGGGACAATGTCGCGGTCGAGCCCGAACAGCTCCACGGCATGGTCGGTATCTCCTACACCCACTTCGTCATGGCCAGCATGTTCGATCAGGTGCTGAACGGAAAGCCGGCTACGCCCTTCATCTCTGGCATGATCGAATCGGAGCGCTACGGTTGTTGGAAGGCGTATCTCACGCGCATGGCGCTTTATTATCCCGAATACTTTATCGAATGGGTTCGTGGTTGGAGAGACCCCAGGCATGACAAGCTCGCTCGGGTTTGGATGGAATTCGAGCTCATGCGCACCTGGCAGGCCATGCACGGGGTGCCCGAGCCCGAGATCTATGAGCGTTTGATCGATCCCACCTTGCCGCGCACCTGGCTGGTCTACTTCCGGCTGCTGAAGAATGTGCAGGCAGGCCGCGGCGAAAGGCTCGATGCCATGATCAGCGTCGACGAGGTCGACCAGCTTGGCGGGTGCATGGACAACTTCTGGCCCTCCCGGGATACCACTGACGCGCCCGCCGGGGCCCTGATGCCCTCCTGCGTCGGCCAGGCTGACAACCCTAAGGAAGCTCATCGGCGGCTGGTAAACACCTTCAGCCTAATCGAGCCCCTATCAACCGAGGCCCTTAGGGATATGATCAAAGCTGAACTTGGGGAGCAGAAGACTCGGAAAACGAACGGCAGGGCCAACGGGAAGCAGCATAAACCCGTCAACGACCATTCGCTGGCCGACGCCGCCGGCTGATCTGGGTGCTCGCGTGGCTACTCCTACTAGAATCGCCGTCATCGAAGACGAGGGATTTGTCCTGCGCTCCGTAACCTGGATGTTGGAGAAAGAGGGTTTCGAGGTGGTGGGTTACATCGACGCGGCGCCGGCGCTCGCCGAATGCCTGTTCGACGAAGTCGATCTCATTCTTACCGATCTGGCCATGCCGACGCGCGGCGAGCAGCTGATCAAGGAGGTGCGTTCGCGGGGAATCAACACCCCCATCATCGTCATGTCGGCGAACTTGACCCAAGCGTCCAATACCTCCCTGGCCGCCCTCGGCGCCCAGGCAGTGTTGCAGAAACCGTTCGATAACGACGAACTATTGAGTATGGTAAACAGCCTTGCGAGTCCTGCCTGATCTACAGCTATCCCAGATCCCCGATTATCGATTCGATCTGTTCCTTGAAGTCGTCTGCCTTCGCTAGAATCTCTTCCACGCTCTTTTGAATACGCTGGGCATAGGGATCTACGGGAGGGATGAGATCGTCGCCGGCGTACCCGATTTCCATTCTCCGCGCGGCGATGTCGGCGATGTGGACCATGGCCGCCAAGCGGCGGTGCTGATCCGCCTCTCCCGGTTTGTGATGTTGCGCGATAGCGGTTCGCACCTCCCCCGGGAGGTCCCAGTGTAACGCCACCTCTCCTCCGCAGTCGGCGTGGGAGATACCGAGCAGCTCCTGTTCGGCCTCGAGCATCGATTTTCCTTCCTTTTCCACGAGATCTACCACCTTGTTGAAATGCTCCGGAAAGCGAATCTTGAAGATCACTTTTCCGATATCGTGGAGCACGCCGGGCATGAAGTGTGTCTTTTTCTTGTCCGCTTTGCCGATGATCTCCATCGACATGCCCGTGGCCAGAGAATGTTTCCACATGTCCATCATGCTGAAGCCCCGGTCGTCGGATTTGCTGGAGCCGAAGAAGTCGTAGATGATGGAGGTCTGCACGATCTTGCGAATCGCCTCCACCCCCAGAAATGCCACCGCCTGACTCATCAGATTGCCCTGAAAGCCAAAGTAGGTCGAGTTGCAGACCCGCATTACTTGGGTCGCCAGTCCCGGGTCTTGCTCGATGGTCTGCGCTACCTTGCGAATGTCAACGTCCTTGTCGGATTTGCCTAGGAGCGACAGCAGGCGACTGCGCACGGCCGGCATCGTAGGAAGGTTGCTAATCGAACGAATCTCCTCCCGGATCTCGAAATCGGTCGGTTTTTCGACTCCCTTCTCGTCGGCGACCTGGGCCAGCTTCTTCTGCAGCGCGTCCATACGAAACGGTTTGATGACGAAATTCTTGAGTCCGATGGAGTGCGCTTCTTTGACCAGGACCCTGGCCTCTCCTTGATCGGGCGGCAGAGCGAGTATTACGGGGATATGGCCATGTTTCGGATGCAGGCGCAGCAGGCGGGCGGTCTTCACACCCCCCATGGTCACTCTGTGGTCCATGAGTATCACGTCGAACTTGCCACCGCGCAGCTCCATGGCTGCTTCGGCGCCATTGCGCACATCGGTGGCGTCGTGACCTGTCTGACGCAGATGTCCGTTCAGTAATCCGGCGATCTTGGCATTGCGTTCGACGATGAGAACCTTAGCGGCTGACATGACTAGTAGTAGAAAGCGCGGTAGAGATACGGTCCGTCGGCAACGATGGAACCTTAGGTCTTGCCGAGAACATCGATGGTGTAGGCAATATCGTCTTTTATCTCTTTGGTCCACCTTGCGAATTCACTTATTTCGAGTCCGGTCTTATTGAAAAGCTCTGGCTCGAGGATCGGCGGTTTACCGTCGGAGCGCAGCATGTCGTACCCCATCTCGTAACTGGCGGCGTCGGCGATACGAATGACCCGCTGCGCCAGTCGGCCCTGTTTGGTTTTGAGGCGCGACAGAATCGTCGGCAACGGCCAATGGTGCCGACCGATCACGTTCACCAGCAGAACGGGAAACTTCCACTCCACTCCGGCGTGCAGTCCGGCATCGCCGTGGGTCACGCCCAGGATCTTGACCTCCGCATCTACGGCGGTGCAGTCGCTGGCCATGGCCTCCTCGAGGATCTTGACACATTCTTCGGGGAAAAATTGCGTCATCAACACCTTGCCGATATCGTGCAGCAAGCCCGCTGCGAACATGAGTCCGCTGAACTGGATCCGTTCGATCGATTTCTTCAAGACCCGGCAGCGGCGGGATACCAGCCGCGCCACGGTGCCCACCGCATAACTGTGCCGGCGCAACCGTTTCAGATCAAAATCCGACGGCAGAGCTTCCATGGCGTCGAATACCTTGGCGGCCATTACGGTGTTGGCGATGGCGTTCAATCCCACCTGCTTGCAGGCATCGTCGATGGTGCCAATCTGTCCCGATACCCCGAATTGGGGACTGTTGGCCAGTTTGATGACGTTGGCCCCCATGGTCATGTCGGTGTTTATGATATTGGCCAGTTTCTTGAACGTCACCTCGGGATCCTTCAACGCATCCTGAACCTGTACCGCCACGTCTGGGAGCTGAGGCAATGTGACGGTCTTTTGCAGCAGGCTCTTGAGCTTTTTCTTCACCACCTCCGAAATGTCTTCCTCAGGTGCGGTGGTCTCCAACTCCTCACGGCTCTTGAGCGACTTCGCGATCAGGTCGAGGAGCCGGCTTCCCCCTTCCTGCAATTCCTCGTTTTTCATGTAGACGTAGGAAATGAGTGACGCATCGGCGAAGCGATAGGCGTAGAGCTTGACGGTATCGCCGCCCTGGTCGGAGCTGCAGATGATGATCGGAGGAAGCGGCTGTTTGTAGCGCTGGTATTTGAGATAGAGGGCTTTGATGAACTTTAGACCATCTTGCTCGTTGGTGCTGACGGTGGTGTTGGTTATGACCACCTTCACCGCGTCGGTACCGTCAAGCAGGTTCATCAACGGCCGCGGAGATTTGGATAAGTGGAGCTCGAATTGACCCGAACCCTCCAGAATATCCTTGATCATGTTGGCGCGCTCTTCGTCGCCTTCCAGCGCGACAACCTTCAGTTTGGTCATCTACAGCATCTGCTCGGCAAAGGGATCTATGCGACCTTCAGTGTCAAATTGCATGGTCGGCAAACCGGGTAATACCGGGTAATATAGGACCCGCCTACGCGCGAGATTCCGTAGAGGCAGGCAAATCGAAACAAATAGAAAAGTGGAACATATAATTATAATCGGTCGCACATAGGTTGCAAATATTGGAAAAAGAATCGGCCACTGATGTCGGTCCCGGAAGGGTCTCCCCGCAATCGCTAACGGCCGGCGCTAACTCAATGATTTCAATAATTTAGGATGCGGCAAACGCCGGCGATCAATCGCGGCGTCCGGGTTTGGTGGGTGGCCTGTTCCTGGGCTGGTCAAGGCCCTGTTCGAGCAACAGCTGCAGATCCGCCGCGCGGGTGCATTCCTCGGCGTTCGCCAGCGTCTGATACGCCTTCAAGGCGTTGATAGCCGGTTGGAAATCGCCAGACATCGCGCATGCCAACGCCAGGTTGTAATACGCGTTGGCGAACTCCGGCTCGGACTGAGCGCACAACTCGAAGTGCAACCTTGCCAATGCGTGCTCTCCGGCATCGAGGTACATGTTTCCCATGTTGTAGTGGGCATTGAAGTGAAGGGGTGCCTGGGCCAACGCATGCGCAAAAGCTTCGATCGCCGCTTTGCGATTGCCCTGGCGATACTCGATGATGCCTAGATTGCAAAACGCGTCCGGCACCGACTCGCCCGCGCCGATCGCCTCGCCGTATTTGTCCCGCGCTTGAGCGTAGTCACCCCGCTCTTCCTGGAGCAGGGCCTCGTCGAAGGGATTCAGGGGCAAATCCGCGATGCGACCGGGAATGCTGGCGAAAAGATCCAGCTGGTCTGGATCGACGCGACGGCGCGTCGACCGTTTGTGATCCAGCCGGGGCGCCTTGCCGGGAAACTTGAGGATGTTGGTCATTAGGGACGCGCAGGAAGAAACGCCACCGTTCGCACGTCAGGGTAGTTTGATGGTACCGTCCACATTGCAGGCGAAGCGATCGCCGAGTAGCGTGCACTCGTATTTGCTGCCCCCCTGCAGTCCCGCAAACCGTCCCGTGCCGTTATAATAGATGGCGGTCCCCGTCGCTTTGCCGTCAGCGACCGTTCCGGACCAGCGTTCGAAATAGCTCGACCCATCCGAGAATATGAACTTGCCGTAACCTTGGTCCTTCCCCGTACCGTCCCCTTTGTAGTCACCCGTCCCCCAAATCTCGATCTTGTACGGCGGTTCGGCAGGACCTTCGATGCGCACCCCCACACCCTGCGCGTGGAACTTGGCGATAATATGCCCGTCCTCGTCCTCCAGCTCTTGGGTGTCGAAGGTCTTGGCTACGTTGATGTGTTTGGAGTGGAACTTAATAGTCTCGCCCGCCGCCGCCGCGCTTGGCGCAAAAAAGGCCGAACCGACGATGGCAGCCGCCAGTAATCCGCAACGAAATCGTGCCATTCGAACCCTCCTTTGGGGTACCGGGCGACCCGGCGTTACCTGGTCGCCGAAAGATCTTGTCCTGGTCCCAATGATAGTGTATTGCCGTGGCCCTTCAAAGTGGTGTTCGGGTCGCATCCCCCCCCCGGTTGGGCACGGAGGTATTTCACTCACCTTGCACTTCTTGTATATATACAATATCTACAGCATGTCGCACACTAATACCATGCTGCGATGCCGTCGCACCTCCACCTTGCTGCGCGATACACGGGCCGTCAATGCGCTGAGCGCTCGCGACTGCCCCCAAATCGACGCGCGCTGGCACCAGCCGGTAGGGAGTTTCCGGTAGATCGAAGAAGCTGCAAAGGCCGACCGCGGGGCGGGGGCTCAGACGGCAACCGGTTTTCCGTTCTTGAGGGAGTTGAACAGTTCGAACGCCCGTTCCGGTTTCTCACCTTCGTGCACTACATGTCGCACCGCCTGGATCATCGCCTGCGGATTCTCAGACTGAAAGATGTTGCGACCCATGTCGACGCCGTTGGCGCCCTGCTGCACCGCATTGTGGGCCATCTTCAGCGCCTCCAGCTCCGGCTGTTTCTTGCCGCCGGCAATGACGATGGGAACGGGACAGCAGGAGGTTACCGTGTCGAAATCTTCTTCGACGTAATAGGTCTTCACGTAGTGGGCTCCTAGCTCGGCGCAGATCCGGGTCGCCAGCCGGAAGTACTTGGCATCTCGCACCATATCCTTGCCAACCGCGGTAACCGCCAGGGTTGGTATACCGTACCGGGTTCCCGCGTCCACGAGCTTCGTCATATTGATGATGGACTGCTTTTCGAACTCGCCTCCGATAAACACTTGAACCGCCACCCCACAGGCGTTGAGACGCACCGCATCTTCCATATCCATGGCGATCTCTTCATTGGAGAGCTCTTTGAGAATGCTCGGTCCGCCCGATGCCCGCAATACGAGTGCCTTGGTGGCCGAGGGGGGGATCATGGTGCGCAGAATACCGCGCGTCAGCATCAGCGTGTCGGCGTACGGAATCAGCGGATTGATGTTGACGTCGATACGCTCCAATCCGGTGGTGGGTCCTTGGAAATAACCGTGATCGAACGCCAGCATGACGGTGTTTCCCGACTCCGCGTTGAAGATGCGGGCCAACCGGTTCTTCATGCCCCAGTCGTAAGAGTTGGACCCTTTCAGATAGAATCCTTCGGTGCTTTGCGGAACGTCGGTATGGTAGTTTTTGGTATCCTTGGCGCCGTCGACATCCGGCATGATCAACTCCTTTCGCTTTGCGGCTCACACACTCTGTTTGATTTCGAACAGATTGCCGTCGTAATCCGCTATAAACGTGACCTGGGAATCTCCCTTGGGAACCCTCCGCACCTCTACGTCCAAAGCGTTACAGTCTGCGAGAAACTGATCCAGATCATCCACGTCGATACAGACATGTCCAATCTGTTTCTCGACGAAGTCGCGGCGATCGGACAGAAAAATCTCGAATTTGAGACGGTCGTCGCCGTAGTTGAGCATGTCATACGGGGAGTTCACCTGAAAGATACCGGCGGACAACTCGGCAGTGATCGATTTGGTCTCCAGCTTTTCCAGGTGCAGCAGCTGGCCGTAAAACCGGTCGCAGTTCGCCTCCGACGAACAGACCAGGCTGACATGGTTGAGCCTCACTACATATCTCCTACAACCTGGTCGTAAAATTCAACGTAATTGTCTTTGTCGGGGCCGGCACGCAGGGCCATTGCTTCGCGCGGATGATGGTTGTGCTGGCCGGTGATGTTGTACGGAATCAGCGCGCCCCACTCGAGCTTCTGGCGTAACTTGACGAAGTGGTCCTGCAGCAGCTGATAGATCGGCCGCCGCTTGAACTTCGGGTTGCGCAAGAAACCGATGAGCAGCTCCATAGGGCAGTTGCCCGCGCCGCGGCCCAGTCCGGCCATGGTAGCGTCGATCCGGTTGGCACCGAGAATGATCGCCTCGATCGTATTGGCGAAGGCGAGCTGCTGGTTATTGTGGGTATGAATGCCCACATGTTTGTTCGTTCCCTCCAGCGCCGCCATGTAGCTGCGAACCAGGATATCGATCTGTTCGCGGTAAAGAGCTCCGAAGCTGTCGACGACGCAGACCACGTCCACCGGTGTCTTGGCAATGATCTCCAGTGCCTGTTCGATCTCGGCCTGCTGCACCGTGGAGATCGCCATCAGGTTGCAGCTGGTCTCATACCCCTTGTCGTGGGCGTCGTGGATCATCTCGGCGGCTTCGGGAATCTGGTCGACGTAGCACGCCACTCGAACCATGTCGACTACACTTTGATCGGAGGGCAGGACGTCGGTGCTCCAGTCGCTCTTTCCGGCATCCGCCATGACCGCCAGCTTGAGGCCGGTGGCCTCGGCATCGTGATCCCCGGTGATCTTGCGAATCTCCTCCTCGTCGGAATGCCGGAACGGTCCGTACTGCTTGGTCGAGAAGAGGCGTTTGGAGTTGCGGTAACCGATCTCCATGTAATCGAGGCCGGCTTCCACGCACGCTTCGTAGGTGGCTTTGACGAGATCGCTGTCGAATTGGTGATCGTTGATCAATCCGCCGTCGCGAATGGTGCAGTCGAGAACCTTGAGTTCGGGTCGGTAGGTTACCCAGGGGGCTTTCATAAGCGGGCTCCTTTCGTCAGGAAACCTTAAAGAATCCGCACGATTCTCTCATTCGTCAACAGATTCCAGGGTCACTCGTCCGGAAATTTGCGATTCACGAGCTCTTCGAGCCACCCATAATCCTCTTCCGACAGCGGCAGGTAGGGAGATTTCATGTACAGGGGCAGGTCCATTCCCCCTATCTTCGCGTAGGCTTTGTCGATGGCTCCGTCGATATAACCCTTTCTCACCAGCGGTAACGCCGTTTCGTAGAAAAAACGTATGATGTTGCGGTGAAGCTCCTGGGCGCGCACCACGTCGCCACCGGTGACGGCCTCGTAATAGCTACGACTGAATCTTGGCCGGGAATAATTCGAAGAGGGGATGAGACCCGCCGCGCCCAGCGGATAACAAAATGGAAAGGCGGACTCGGTAACGAAATGGCGCAAGGTCGACGCCTCCGTCAAAAGCTCGTAGAAATCCATCTCCGATCCGGAGCCGGTTTTGGTGCCATGGAGGTTGGGAACCTGAGACGCGATGCCGGCCAGCTCGCGCCCGTTGAGGCGCCTTTTGTTGCGCGGGTTGTTGTAGAGCAGAAACGACAGCTCCGGAAAGCTGCCACAGACATCCTGGAAATAACGCGTCAGCTCGCCATCGCTGAGCTCCTTCCAGAACGGCAGGGTAATCTGCACTGCGGTGATCCCCCGGTCGGCCGCCATTTCGCAACGCACCTTCACTTGGTCCGAGCTGATACCGAAACAACCCACCTGGATGAACCCGTCGAATCCCTGGGTCTCTACCTCGAAGAGGTCGATAATCACCTTGAATTCGTCATCCGACACCGCGTATCCCTCACCGCTGGTTCCGAACAGGTAGATACCGTCGCACCCCTCCTGCAGCAACTTGCGGGTAGCGGCGCGGAACTGGTCGACCAGGAGCTGTCCATGCTCGTCCCAGGGCAGGGGTACGCTGACCAAGTACCCTTGGAGTTGTTCCTTATCCATGATCAGACTCCTTGCACCTAATCACGCCTCTGCCAGCACCTTGAGCGTCACCGCCTCCACCAGGTCCTTGACCTGCTCCCGGTAGCTCAACATGTGAGGCGCGGTCAGGTGGTCGTTTAGAGCCTCTAGACTTTCCCACTTCTCTATTACCGTCACCATGTTCTCGTCGAGGACCTGGGGGTCCAGTCCGGCATCCACATCGAGCGTCGCCGCATACTCGATACACCCCTTCTCCTGACGCACATTGGGGATGTTGGCCTTACAGATGGGGAGGAATGCGGACAGCTTTCCCGGCTTGATATGAATCGACGCTAATACGTTGATCATGATTTTTCCTCTCTGATCAGGGTTTCATGCAATAGGTGCACACAATCCAGTAGGTTATGCTGCCCACGACTGCCGCTACCGGCAAGGTCAAGAGCCATGACAGCAGAATCCCGCCGACAACTCGCCCATCCGCGTTCCGGGTGACGACGCCTATACCGAACAGCGAACCGACCGACACGTGCGTGGTGGAGACAGGTAGGCCGAATCTGCTGGCAACCACCACGAGGAATCCGGTTACCAGATTGGCGGTAAATCCCTGTCCGTGATTGAGCCTGGTGATCCGGTGGCTGATGGTCTCGGCCACCTTCCTTGCACCGAGTAGTCCCCCTGCCGCGATGAGGGGACTCAGCAGAAGTGGTAAGAAGAATCGGTTGCCAAGGAGTCCGATGTTGAGCGCGGTTCCGGCGGCGACGAAACCCGCCCCGGTAAGAGCTCCCACCAGGCTGTGTGTGGTGGAGACGGGAAAACCGAGAAGCGTCGCCAACAGAACGGTGACACCGGCGCCGATAGCGACGGCTAGCAGAAACTGCGGCATGGCAGCGACCGCATCCGGCACCAGCCCTTTGCCGGAAAAATTGCTCACCAGGGTGGCCGCCAGGAAGATCGAGCAGATCGACCCCAGGAAGGTGGTTCCGGTGGCCCAGCCGATAGCAACCTTGTAATTGGTGGTTCCGCTGCCGAAGAGGGTCGCCACCCCCTTCGAGTTATCGTTGGCGCCGTCGGAATAGGCCAGAAAACAGGTCGCCAGGAATAAGAGGCTCAACAGAACCAAGGCGATATCTCAGGGAACGAACAGCCGGCAGCAGCGGCTTTCGGGATCGAAGATCTCGAGCTCTTGAAAGATGAGGTGAGCGAAAGCGCGATGCCCGAACTCATTCGGGTGGAAAGCGTTGCTCATCCAGAGTTGGTGACTTTCTTCCCGCTGCTCCCAGTGTTTGATGTGGTCCACTAGTGGCGCTTCTTGGGCAGCGGCGACTTCGCGTATGGCCTGCATGAATGACGGAAAAGTCGGCTCCCGCTCCGGTGCAAGACCGGGAATGATCGGGCAGGTTGTCTGGAAAACCGTCAGCGCCCCCAGTCCTGCGTTCTGCTCGTAAAGTTGCACCAAATTCCCGCGGAACTCATCGGTCGACATCTCCAGCTCGTCCTTGCAGTCGTTCATTCCTATCATCAGGAAAACGACGTCCGGACGGAACTGCTCTACCCGCCACGAATACCCCTCCAGCAATTGCCTTGTCGTGTGGCCGCTGATGGCGGAGTTGATGACGATGTCCATGCTGCGGCCAAGCTCGGCACGGACACGCTCGGAAAACAGCTCCACGTAGTCGCGCCATCCGAAGGTGTGGTTGGATCCATGAGTTATGCTGTCGCCGTAGAACAGCCACTTCACCGGCGCGTCTCTGCGCAACAGCTCTCGAACTCGGTCCATAGATGTCTAAACACTCCCCGTCGATCCAACGGCCTGCTTGCGGAACAGTCGATGATGACCTGCAGGTGTAAGAAAATATAGTACGCGGAGCCTGTGAGCTATTCGATAGCGAACACAAGATTCGATGAGCAGGCAGGACCACGTGGCCCGATCGCCACATCCGACACTGGCCCTGCCCTCCCCAGCTTGACTTGCGAAACGATTTCCCCACAAGCTATCTTCTCTTGGAAACCAAATACAAGAGGAAACCATGGAAGCCCATCAGACCAATCCACAGCCCAGGCAGCGCCTGCTCTATCTGCACGCGACCAAACCAAGCGTTCTCGCGGAGGTAGTGGCGATGAACCAGATTGAGCCGGTGAAGGGATTCAAATCGGAGATAGTAGCCGACGAACCTGACTGGCCCTACGAAACGGTCCACGACGCCGTTGTGGACGGCTGGCAGATCGTGCAGTTTCCCTACCTTCAGGCGCCCATCGAAGACCACGACCTGGACGTCATCGGCTATGAATTCATCCTGCAGAAAATGGAGATCGTAACGTGACTCAGACAGACTATCTGCTTAGCGACCCGGAGATGGCACAGTTCCTGGTCAACGGCTACCACATGACCCAGCTGGACTTGCCGGAGGGTATCAACGAAACCATCGAAGCCAAGCTGGAGGCGCTGGACAGCAATCCGGGTGACGCCATAACGGAGGCAGTGCCGGAGCTATGGCAGGTCTTGGATCATCCCCAGGTCACGGGAATCATGACCAGCTTGGCCGGGGCTGGCTATCAGGTGTCGGGACATCGGCACTGGCACTGCAAACAGGCCGACACCGATTATATGCACTGGCATCAGGACGGGACAAACTCGCGGGAACGACTGATGGAGCAGTTTTTGGGGCTCTACTACCCAACTGACGTGTCGGCGGATATGGGCCCCACGGTGGTCGTGCCCGGCAGTCATTTTCGCAATGCGCCCACCGATCGAATGGCCAGTTATACGAATATTCGCGGCCAGATTCCGGTGGTGGTCAAGGCAGGCACGATCGCCTTCACCCATTACGACATCTGGCACGGAACCGCCGCTAACAGGTCCAATCGCAAGCGCCACATGATCAAGTTCGTGTTTTCACGCTCCCAACCTAATACACAGCCGACGTGGAATCACGATCCCGCCAGCCTGGACCAGGCGTTGGACTGGAACGTTCGTGGAGATCGGGAGGACGTGAACAACATCCTTACCTTCGGACGGTCGCTGGAAGTGGGCCAGAGCGACCGCTACAAAGAAGGGCGCATCCGCCGCGAAGCCTGGGATTATCTAATGGGGGAAGCTGCGTCGAAGTCGTAGCAGGAACAAAGACGTGACCACGCAATCGATCAAATTACTCGGCGTTTCACAGAAGGCTGCGACTATCGAGACTCTGAGAGAGCTGCAGCTGATCGGTCACGAGCTGCAGGTAACCTGGGAGCCGCGCATAGACCGCGTCCTGGAGCGCTTCGAAACAGCCACCTACGACATTCTCGTTGTCACCGATGCCGTCTTCAGGGAGGACGAGATCGACAGCGTCGAGGTGCTCGAGGTTCTGGCGGTCAAGAGCCCGGTTACCCAGGTGATATTCCTCGTCGAGCCGAAGCACATCCAGACCATCGGTTCGGTCCTGCAGGCGGGGACCTACCAGTATGCCAAATCGCCGGTCAGCGACGAGGAATTGCGACTGCTGATCGAAGCGGCGCTGGCGCAGCGGCCCCAGTACGGGACCAACCAGCTGCTGAAGACCGATACGGCGTCGGTGCAGTTCGAGCGCCTGGTGGGACAATCGGGGGCGATGCAGGAGGTCTATCGGCAGATCGAGCAGGCAGCGGCGACGGATCTACCGGTCTTGATACTGGGAGAAACCGGCACCGGCAAGGAGCTGGTGGCACAGGCAATCCACCAGCAGAGCGAACGCAAGGACGGTCCCTACATAACCGTAAACACGGGCGCATTGCCGGTGGAGCTGGTCGGCAGCGAGCTTTTCGGCCACGAGAAGGGAGCGTACACCGGAGCGACCGAGCATCGAGAGGGCAAGTTCGAGCAGGGCAACCACGGTACGGTATTTCTCGACGAAGTAGGCAGCATCGACGAGAAGGTCCAGGTAAGTCTGCTGCGACTGATCGAGCAGAGGAAGTTTCACCGATTGGGCGGGCGCCGGCAGATCGCCAGCGACGTGCGGCTGGTCGCCGCCACCAACGCCGACCTGATGGACCTCGTGCGACAGGGTTTGTTTCGGGAGGACCTGTTCTATCGCCTGGACGTGTTCCGAATCTCGCTTCCTCCACTAAAGAAGCGCGCCGGCGATATCCCCCTGCTGACGGAGGTATTCTTGGGG
Source organism: Candidatus Latescibacterota bacterium (assembly GCA_965217095.1). GTDB lineage: Bacteria > Latescibacterota > UBA2968 > UBA8231 > UBA8231 > CAYNZV01. The sequence goes on along the minus strand of OZ244235.1, from coordinate 6,442,497 downwards.
CGCAGCAATCAAGCATTCCAGAAGAATATTCAGAGCATAGCGCCCGAGTGCGTACGCCTGCTGAAGGCCTACGACTGGCCCGGCAATATCCGCGAGTTGAAGAACGTCATCCAGCGCGCCGCGCTGGTATGCGAAGAGGAGAATCTCACACCACAGCACCTGCCATCCCGTTTTCGCGCGCGCGTGGACAGCCGCCCAACCCTCACCCTCGAGGTTGAAACGACGCTGCTGGAAGCAGAGCGCAGACTGATCCAGAGAGCGCTGTCCTATACCAGCAACAATCGTACGCGCACGGCCTCGCTCCTGGGTATCAGCCGCCGCGCCCTCTACAACAAGCTCCGCCGGCACAGCATCGACTAACCGATTGTATCGCCGGCCCGGTCCACTCCTTCACGCACCACAAGACAGCCCATGAACCGTGTCCCCCGCCAGTTTGTGCGCCGGTTCCCGATGCCCTGACAAACAAAACGGACCGATACGCCGTACTACAAAATGTGTTAGGTGAGCAATATATGCACACTTTACCATACGCAAATCCGGCTGACCCGGACTCCCATATGTCTGAGTCGGGCTGCCACGATCTCTGCGGCTCACATTGCCGCGCTCAGCCGACTGTATACATCGTGCACACTCGTTTCAAGGTGTATCGTAAACTATATGCACAGTTGCGCTGAAATCCCCCTGTGGAGTCAGGTTCGCGCCTTCTGACTCATTGTCTGCAGAAACGTGTAACTGTCTCCTGAACCGGGTGTTACAGAGCACCAACCGCCCGTGGATTCGCTAGCGGTACGATTGTTGCTTATTGTCAATAATCGCTTATCGGAGCAACCCTCGCCAGGCGCATGAGTGGCGCTCAACTATCGAAACGGCCTATCGCCTAAATCAGCCTATCGACTAGAGGAAACGGAAGTCCAATGACGATTGAAACAGACCCCACGCTGCTGGAGCGATTCCGAAAGAATCCCGAGCAGACCTGCGAGACCGACCTCTACAAAGCCGAATACGTGCACAGCTTCGTTTCCAAGTGGGACGAGCTCATCGATTGGGAACAGCGAGCCGAAGGGGAGGGCGATTTCTTCATCAATCACCTGCGCGAGCGCGGTGCCCGGCGCATCCTCGATGTGGCTACCGGTACCGGTTTCCACTCAGTTCGTTTGCTGGAGGCCGGCTTCGACGTAGTCAGTGCCGACGGCAGCCCCGAGATGTTGGCGCGGGCTTTCGAGAACGGCCGCCAGCGCGGGCACATCCTGCGCACGGTCCAGGCGGACTGGCGCTTCTTGAACCGGGATATCCACAGCACTTTCGACGCCGTGATCTGCCTCGGCAATTCGTTCACGCACCTCTTCAAGGAGAGAGATCGCCGCAAGACCCTCGCGGAGTTTTACGCCGTTCTCAACCACGACGGCTTACTTGTACTCGACCAGCGCAACTACGACGGGATCCTCGATCAGGGTTATTCGAGCAAACACACCTATTACTACTGCGGCGACAACGTCCGCGTAGAGCCCGAGCATGTGGATGAAAGCCTGGTGCAGCTAGCCTACGAGTTCAAGGATGGTTCCCTTTTCCATCTTAACCTGTTCCCACTGCGCCAACAGTATACTCGGCGGCTCATGCATGAGGTCGGCTTCCAACAGATCGAGACCTACGGCGATTTCCAGAAAGAGTTCGAGGATCTGGAGCCGGACTTCCTTATCCACGTCGCCGAGAAACATTACGACGAGTCAAAGGAAGAGAAGGACGACCTAGATGACCGGTAGCGTAGAGACGTATTCCGCCACGGTCCAAACTGCGCGCGAGTACTACAACAGCGATGACGCCGACACCTTCTATGCCACGGTTTGGGGCGGCGAGGACCTTCACATCGGCATCTATCTGGATCGGGACGATTCCATCCTCGCCGCCAGTTGCCGCGCGTCCGCATGCCTCGCGCAGCGCCTGGGCGGCTTGAACTCGTCGCACCAGGTTCTGGACTTGGGCTCCGGCTACGGAGGTACGGCTCGCTATCTGGCGCGTACGTATGGGTGCCGGGTAACGGGCATCAACCTGAGCGAGGTTGAGAATGAGCGCGCCCGGCGTTTGAACGAAGAGCAGGGCCTTAAGGACCAGATCGAAATCGTCGACGGCAGCTTCGAGTCGGTTGACGCCGCCGACAACTGCTTCGATGCCGTCTGCTCGCAAGATGCCATGCTGCACAGCGACGAGCGGTCGCGCGTTGTCGCGGAAGCCGCTCGGGTGCTCAAGCCCGGAGGGGTTTTCGCTTTCTTCGATATCATGCAATCCGACAACTGCCCCGACGACGTGCTGCGCCCGATCCTCGAACGGATCCATTTGAGCTCGCTGGGGGCACCGGCTTCTTACCGCGGCGCCGCCCGGCAATGCGGCCTGGTGGAAGAGGACTTCGAGGAGCTCACCCCGCACCTGGGTACGCACTACGCACGGATTCTCGCTGAAATGGAAGCTCGGGACGAGGACCTGCGGGGGCGCGTGAGCAATGAATATATAGAGGGCATGAAACAGGGATTGGGACGCTGGGTCGACGGGATCCGCAAGGGTTACCTTGTCTGGGGGATCTTCACCTTCCGCATCCCGGACGCCACATGAGCAACGCGACCGGATCAAACGAATCCAGCTTCAAGATCCACCCGACTGTCTTCTGGTTCTCGGCCGGCTTGGCCGTCGTATTCGTCGCTTTCAGTCTCGCCAACCTCAGCCAGATGTCGGCGCTGTTCGACAGCGTCCTTCGGCTGATCACGACCAACGTCGGCTGGTTCTTCGTTCTGGCGGTTAATATCTACCTCGCTGTCGTGCTGTTTCTGCTGTTCAGCCGCCACGGCAAGATCCGGCTGGGAGGCGACGACGCCCGCCCCGATTTCAGCTACTGGGGCTGGCTGTCCATGTTGTTCAGCGCCGGCATGGGCATCGGTCTCATGTTCTGGAGCGTCGCCGAGCCGATCTATCACTTCTCCAGCCCGCCCTGGGGCGCGCCGGAAACGGCCGAAGCGGCCCAGTTGGCGATGGGCATCACCTTCTTTCACTGGGGGTTCCACGCCTGGGGACTGTACGGGCTCATGGCGCTGGCGCTGGCCTATTTTGCCTACAACCGGGGACTGCCCCTGACCGTGCGGGCTACCTTCTACCCGCTCATCGGCGAGCGCATTCACGGAAGAATCGGCGACCTCATCGACATCCTGGCCGCGTTGGCGACGCTGTTCGGCCTGGCCACGTCGCTTGGGCTCGGCGCACAACAGGTAAACGCCGGCCTTGCTCACCTTCTGGGTATCGCTCAATCGCCGACGGTTCAGGTCATCCTTATCGCCGCGATTACCGCCCTGGCGACCATCTCCGTGGTTCTCGGCCTCGACCGCGGCATCCGTCGGCTCAGCCAGCTCAACGTCATCATCGCCGCGCTCCTTCTGGGTTTCGTCCTGGTGGCCGGGCCGACGCGCTACCTGCTCGACGCCCTCGTTCAGAACCTCGGCATCTATCTGAGTCATTTGCCGCGTCTGAGCCTGTGGACCGAGGCCTACGTGCAGAGTGAATGGCAGCACGGGTGGACCATCTTTTACTGGGCGTGGTGGATCGCGTGGGCCCCCTTTGTCGGGATCTTCGTGGCCAGAGTATCGAGAGGACGCACGGTGCGAGAGTTCGTCGGTGCCATACTTCTGGTTCCGACGCTTGCCACCTTCGTGTGGCTCACCGTTTTCGGCAATGCGGCCCTCTACATCGAGTTGTTCGGTGGTGGCGGTATCGCGGAAGCGGTGAAGGACGACGTCGCCGTTGCTCTCTTCGTCCTCCTGGAGAAATATCCCCTCACCTCGATCACCTCCACCCTGGCGGTCTGCATCATCGTGACGTTCTTCGTCACCTCCTCGGACTCCGCGTCTCTGGTGATCGACATCATCACCTCCGGCGGCCACCTGAACCCGCCGGTGGCTCAACGCATCTTCTGGGCGACCATGGAGGGTGTCGTGGCGGCCGTGCTGCTTATGGGGGGCGGGTTGCTGGCGCTGCAAACGGCGGTTGTGGCTACCGGACTGCCCTTTGCTTTGGTGCTTTTGTTGCTGAGTTTCAGCTTGATACGCGGCCTGGATGCGGACGCGAGGTAGTCCAGATACGGCAGCGCCCCTTCCCCACCGTCTGCCATGACGTCGGTGGGAGGCCGGGATCAGTTGGTGTCGGAGGTATCCCGGCGATAGGTGTAACGAGTGCCGTCGTAGCTAACATGCAGCCGGCTGCGGGTCACTTCGAAAGAAAAGGTGCCGACGCCGTCCCGGAGAAGCTCGCGGGTCGCCGTGTCGTTGCCCACGACGCCGACGATACCGCTGTAGGTACCGTACTTGCCCTCTTTCATGTCGACCAGCATGAGTTTCAGCAGACCGTGATCCTCCGCTCGCCAGCGTCCCGTCGCCATGCTGGCGCCGGCCGTCTTCCCCGAAGTGGGTCTGAGTTCGTAGACGAAGACTCCCGTATCCATCAACACCAATTTGTTCCCGAGAGGAGGGTTTTGGTGGGTGCTCGTCCAGGTTCCGATAAGGGCAGAGGCCGTTTGCTCGATCTCTTCGCCGGGCAGGGTGGAGGTCCGCGTGAACGGAGGAGGAACACAACTGGACAGGGACGTCAAAACCACAAGGCAGGTTGCTGCCAGAATGTCGAATGGAGGTTTCACGGGACGGGCTTGGGCACGGGTCGATGCACGGCCGCCAGCCATCTCAATTGGCGACCGGCGGCCACGACCATCTAGAGTGCGGAAGAGGCGCTGGTCAGCCACCACCCACAATTCGGTCAAAGTCAGCGGCGCCGGACTCCAATAGCTTGACCACCCCGAAGTCGCCGCAATTGCTCATCACCTGAGCACCAAGTGCGTGGTATTTCTCGACCGTCTCGGGCGCGCCGGCGGGGATGCCCCAAGCCTTGCCGTTTCTTTTTGCCGCCTCCGCCACCTGCCCGATGGCCGCATCCAGATCGCCCATGTCGGCGTGTGCCAGCCGGGCACCCAGATCCCCCGGCCCCACGAAAAGAACGTCGATGCCCTCGACCTGGGCGATTTCGTCCAGGTTGGACAGGGCAGTGGTTGTTTCGATCTGCGCCACGATAAAGGTCTCCCGATTGGCATCTTCCAGGTAGGTCGGGTCCTTCGCGAAGAAGTGATCAAGACCGTAGTCGGCGTCGAGGCCGGCGCCGTCGATACCGCGATTTCCCAGGGGCGGATATTTGACGATCTCTACCAGACTGCGGGCGGTCTCGGCATCGTCCACAAACGGAAACATGAATCCGGTGGCTCCGTCCTCCATGTAACGGTAGAGACGGGTGCGATCACGGGTTGGAGGACGCAGCATGCAATCGATGTCGTTGTGTCGCATCAGCGCCAGCAGGCTCTGCACCTCACGGTTGTCCATCGCCCGGTGTTCCAGGTCCAGCCAGATGCCGTCGTAGCGGTTGTGCGCGGCGAAACGGACGTAGAACGGCATGTAATGGCCCAGCCCACAGATGCGGGCGCAATCGCCGTTGCGGATTTTGTTCAGGACTTTGCTGTTTCTCACGAAGAAACCTTTCGATGGAGGTGAAACTGCCGGGTGGTCCGCCCAACCGGCTGGAACCCCAATGCCCAGTGTCGGGACGACTCGGCGACTACAGGCACACTTGTGATACAGGGCACTATGAACGCACCAACCGCAACGAACCGAAGTAGCGCATCGCACGCGCACCGAAACGAGTGAAGGCCTCGCGCTCTTCACTCTCGATTCCGAGCCCGATCAGAACCAGCAAATACGACGCCAGGAAACCTATCAGGAATCCCGCCGCCGACCAGAGAGGTTCGGGCAACGCTTGCCCCAAAACCCATCCCACGATGGCGCCGACAGCTGCCGCCAGCAGCGGTTTCGCCTGCGAACGGTGGAACGGTAGGATGTCGTGGATGCCGTAGACCTCACCGATCCAAAGGGCGTTGACGAGGAAGCGGGACAGGGTGGCTCCCAGTGCGGCGCCGATGATACCAAAGTGATCGATAAACCACAAGTTGAGCAGGAAATTGGCGGCCAGCCAGACGACGTTGTTGACCATGTTCAAGTAGGGCCGACCGGACATGGTCAGCAAGGACCCGATTGACGAGAAGGCGGAGAACACGGTCATGCCAGCGCACAGGATGTAAAGAATCTCGATGCCAACCTCTACCTCGGCCTGGGTCAGGGCCGCAGTGCCTGCGATCAACGGGAGCAGGGTGTCGCCTATGGTCAAGATGGTCGCGAAGATCGGCAGGTTGACGAACAGAATCCAGCGGGAAATGACGACGAAGCGCTGGACCAATTCGGCAAACCGTTCCTGGACAGCCAGCTCGCTCACAACCGGACTGAAGATTGGGTCCACCGCTTGAGGCGCCTTGAGCACGGCGCTGGCGAGCCTGCGGGCGAGAACGTATACGCCCACCAGATAGATCTGATCCTGAGGTACGAAACGGCCCAACATGAGGACATCCAGCTGGGTCAAAAGCGCTCGCAAAAGGTCCGTAATCATTACGGGAAAGGAAAAACGCGCCAGCGATTTCCAGGAGGGAGCCGCAAACAGATGGCGCAAGGTATCGCGAATCGAATAGAACCGACGGTAATAGTAGAGGGATAGCAGGCTGACTACCGTCGTCATCGCCAGCTGCACCCAGGCGATGCCTTCAAGGGTCGGGTAAGAGAATCCGATTACTAGACCACCCCCAAGGAGGACCAAGGGGCCGCAAACAGACATGACGTAAACGTTGTAGCGCATGATGCGGAGTGCTCTTATGGCCGACCCGAGTGTCCATGCAGCAGACATGAAGGGCGTCGAGAAGGCCATTATCCTCAACGACGCGGCGATCGGCTTGCCGTAGAACGATTCGACCCAGCCAGCGGTTACAAACATCAGCACCGTCACGGCGCAGCTGACCAGGAGGCCCAACCGGAGGGCTGCCGCGACGGCCTGCTCGGCCCCCTGCTCCTCGTCGCGGGCTCGTGCCTCGATCAGATGGCGAACGACACCGCGTTGCAGGCCGAAACGTCCGATCTTGTTCAGGGTGGAGACGAATCCCCAGGTAAGGGAGTAAAGTGCCTGGACCTCGAGGCCGCAGAGGAGGGTGATAACCCAGATGAAACCGCCTCGGGATATACGGGCTGCCTTGCCCAGGAAATTTACCAGAGCCCCGGAAGCCAGATCGTCGATGTCCTGCTGGTCCTGGCGCAGGGACGTCGGTGGCGGCGCTGCTCCGGAAGTCATCTCGTTCATCGGAGGGTATCTGCCATGGGATAAATATAGGGAAAACGATACGCTGGAACCGGGAGGCCGTCCCCCGGTCGCGTTGAGCCGCTTTGTGTCCCTATATTCGCCAGCGGTTGATCTACTATGGATGCTGCGTACAAGGTTTTAGTCTTTGGCATGGAGTTCCCTCCTTCGGCGACCGGCTCGGCAGCCTACGGCGCCCGACTTGCTGCAGGACTTTCCGGCTGCGGTGTTGACGTGCGGGTTCTGGCGCCGGAAACGGCTGATGACGACGGCGCGTCTTTCGACTCGTCACAGCCTTTCGAGATCGTTCGGCTGCCCTACTTTGATTTTCCTCCGCGCCGATATCTGGTCGCCCGGCGCTGGCTGCTGCGCACCCTGATCGGCTTTCAGCCGGATCTGTTGTGGGTTACTAACGGCATGGCGTGTCGCGTCGCCGGCCTGTTGCAGCTGCCCGAACGGACCGCGCTCATTTCCAGCATCAGAGGTTCGGACATACTGCGCCGGCTCCCCGGGAGCGGAATCTGGACGCGGCTGGAGAGCATACCCCAGCGGAGGTGCTACCGGGAATCCCGTGCCATTGGCGCCGCCAGCGAGTTCCTCAAATCCGTTGCTGCAAATAAGGGGGTCGACCGCGAGAAGGTCTTCGTCAGTCCATCGGCCGTCGATATCGAGCATCTGGAATCCATGGCTGGAAATGCAGTACAGGAGTACCCCTTCTTGGAAGGCAAGAGGGTCATACTCACCGTTGCGCGCCTGGTGGCTCAGAAACGGATAGATCTTACGGTGCGTGCCTTCGCCAGGATCGCCAGCGATTTCCCCCAGTCGTGTCTCGCCCTTGTCGGGGAAGGGCCGGAGCGCCGGTCGATTGAGCGCGAAATCCGGCGTCTCGAGCTAGATTCCCACGTCCACCTGCTCGGAGCAGTTCGGCCGATGTCCCCTACTCTGCTCAATCTGTATCGAAGAGCGGACATCTTCGTGATGCTGGGGGTTGAAGAGGGCATGCCCAACGTCTTTATGGAGGCGGGGGCGTTCAGGCTGCCATCCCTCGGTGTGGACAGCGGCGGCACTCCTGAAATTGTGCGCCACGGCGAGACCGGCCTGCTGGCAGTGGCGGACGACGAACACGATGTAGCAGAAAAGTTGAAACGGCTTCTTGCGGACGAACCGCTGCGACGGGAGATGGGTAACAGAGCCCATCAGTGGATCGGCCAGCAGTTTTCCCTGGACGTCCTGGGCCAGAGGAGTTTCGAGATATTGGAGCAGGTCCTGCAGCGCGGCGATCAAGGGATCTGACAGCGAGATGTTCGACGGCATGAGGGCAGAAGAACTGAGACGGATACCCGCCCGCCTGCGCAACCAGTTCATGCGCACCCGCACCGGCCAACGGCTCGCTGCTCCCTTTGGGGCCCCACTCGCCGGCAAGAAATGGATCTTCATTCTCGGTTGTTACAACTCCGGGACGACCCTGCTGAAAGATATCCTAGCTTCCCACCCCGAGATCGGCACCCTTCCGGGCGAAGGGGTTCGCTTCACCGATGCGCTGCCGCGCCCTGAGGAGTTCGGCTGGAACCGCATGTGGTGTCGTTGTCTCGATCAGCTGCGGCTGCAGCCCAGCGAAGACATGGAGGCGCGGGCTCAAAGAATCAAGAGGCAGTGGTCGATTCTCTATCCTTCAGGCCGGCCCTTTCTGCTGGAGAAATCCGTCGCCAACGCCGTCCGGACCGATTTTCTTCAGACCTATTTCGCGCCGGCTTATTTCATCTATCTCGTTCGCAACGGGTACGCGGTTGCCGAGGGCATCCGCCGCAAAGCGAACCCAGCCAAGTACGGGAATCCGACCTATCCATCGAGTTACCCGATTGCGCTTTGTGCCGAACAGTGGCGCGCTACGGATCGCATTCTGACGGCGGACAGGCCTCGCTTGGAGCGTTTCTTATGTCTCAAGTACGAGGAACTGGCGGCCACCCCCGGCAGCAGCTTGCAGACCGTGACCGATTTCCTTGGGTTGGACCCACTCGAGGATGGGAAATTGCATCGAAGCTGGCAGGTCCACGGCTTGCAGTCCGAGATCCGCGATATGAATGAAGACGCTTTGGAACGTCTGAGCGACGAGGACATCGCGCAGGTTCAGGAGGTCGCGGGCGAGGAGCTGGCCAAGCACGGCTACTCGTCCCCAGCAGGATAACGCGCCGATCAACCTCAAGAGTTCCGGAACCGGAGGGTGGACTGCTTGACATCGAGGACGGTGAACCCGTCGTTGCGATGTATCGTGTGCAAGCCGACCACGTTGCCGTCCCAATCGGGTGTGTAGCTGGCAATCTCCGACTCTTGGTAGCGCTCCTCATCGAGCGTGACGATCTCCATCATCCGAATTCCGTAGCCGTATCGGTGTGAGCAATCCTGCGCCGGTCTCACCAGCTTGCCGTCTTGCTGAAAAATGCTGCCTGCGGGACGGGCCCTGCGAGCGTCTGCAACGATCGGGTTGAGTGGATGAGGCTGCCAGCCTTCATCGACCGGCTGCCGGTTCGAGAACAGAAACAGTTCATCCCGGGTGGTCGCACCCTTGTGATCGGCCAAGGTCACGAACATCCACCATCGGCCATTGTGCTCTAAGAGGGTGGCATCCACCGCCCGAACCCCGGTCATAAGGCTCTTTAAGAATTCCCACCGGGTCGGAAAATCGGTGCAGCGATATAAATCCACTGATCCGTTCGCCGACGATTCCGGCACCATATAGGTGTCCCCTGCCCATTCGAAAACAAACGGGTGGGACAAGTGATACGGTTTCTCGAGAATAACCTGAGGGTGGGCGATAATTTCTTCGGCGTTCATCTCCAGTACTGCCAGATGACCCTTGCTGGTGCCGGGAGGAATCTGCTCGATAAACAGGTAGTGCCGCTCGCCGCGAGTCAGTGCGCAGGGATCAGCCCAGGCGCAGCTCTCGGGTGGGACAAGTGGTCGATAGTCGCCGAAATCTGCGGAGAACTCCTCTGCTGCCCGCGCTATCAACGACCATCGCCGTCGGTAGAGAAGCTTGTCGACACCGTCGCGAACCAGTCGTCCGACGATCTTTGCTAGCAACACAGTGACCGAGTAAACTGTACGGACGGGTTGCCCAGCGTCCGAGTCCTGTTTCTCAACCGAGAGAAGGTCGGATGCGCGTCCGCTCCAACGTTCGAGGGCGCGGACAATCAGGGCGCCACCTTTCCACAGAACCGTGTTCCGAGTGCGACCTACCGAGAAGAAATCGGTGGCGCAGTGGGCATGCTGCAGCACCAGTGAGTCGACTGAATCGGAGAACGTCGCTTCGACTGCAACCGTATAGACCGGTCTACGTTCATATACCTCTGCGACACCTTGCCACACCTGTCGCGAGAGCTTGGGAAGCGACCAGGCAGTTTGTAGCGTTGAGGTAGCGAGCACGTCGGTGACACCTCGGCAGCTCAAATTTATGACGAGATCGACTTCCTCAAGCTGCTTTCCAGGTGGGAGTTCGTCCGGATGACCCAGATCAAACATCGGCAGCTTTTGCAGCAGGGGACTGTCAGGCAGCCGTTGGAGGGCGCATGGGTGCCGGGGAAGGATGAGCCGATCTAAGAGGCTGTACAGCTGCAGGGGCACCGTACCTTCTAGATGCGACCCCGTGGAAGGTACCGTGGCGACATACACAATCCGCGCCAGATCCTGATCGAGGATCTGCTCAAGGACTTCGTGAGCCCATGCCCGCAAGGGCAACGGATCCACGATGATGCCAATAGATGGAGTTTGTTTTGTAGGGTCTGTGCCGTCCAATGTTGGTTCCTGCAGTAAGGATAGTCGCCCGGTCCCCGCTCCGGCAAGCGAATGAGGGGTGTCAGTGCCGAGCCAAACTGGTCTCGCGCTGCAACACGACTACTTGGACACAGTTCGCGGATGAGTTGCGTCGACTTGAATCAACGACAAAATGCCATCATACTTCGCAATGCGCCCGGTTCGCATCGCCTCCGTTGCAGAATTGCCAACAACAGCCAGGACCAAGTATTGTCATGATTCTCCACATAACCCGTCACGGTCAGGTGCAACCTGCCACCGACGACGATGCGGATGTCTTCTTTGCTCCGGGAGACCCGCCTCTCAGCGCGTTGGGGCAACGTCAAGCTCAGCTGCTGGGCAAACGCTTGCTGGACTCGGGTTTCGCCGGATCGATCCATACCTCTCCGTACCGGCGCGCCGCTGAAACCGGACAGATCGTCGCCGACACAGCAGATGCAGAGTTTTACATCTCCGTTGGCATGCGTGAATCCAACGGTACCGGCGAGCAGATGGCAGATTTTCGGGGCGCAGCTATCGAGGAGCTGCAAGCGAGCTATCCCCGCCTGCGGATTGACGCTGAGGTCCCCTACCCGTGGTGGACTCTGGAAGCGGAATCCGCCGATGATGTAGAAGCACGAGTCGGTCCGGTGGTAGATGCGCTGGAAGAAAACGGGTCCGATGTGTTATTGGTGGGACACGGCGCCACCGTGGGAGCGGCGACGCGGTATGTGCTCAACCGGCGAGCCCCCGAGCTGACACGAGAGCCTCGATTCCCCTGGAACTGCATGCTGACGTCCCTGCGGCTCTCGCCCGAGTTCGAGAAGATCTGCCTCGCTTCGACAGATCACCTGCCGAACGACGCCATGACCTCCAACAGCAAAGATCGAGCTCAGGTGCTGGAGATTCTCTCCCGCTCCAGCTAAGGTGATCAATCCTCGCGCAAGCGGAACTGAAAGAGACGCCCGTCCCAGGTACCTACACAGAAACCGGCAGTGGTAGTGCAGGGCGCAGCAGTGACCGGGGCGCCGAGATCAAGATCGACCTCGCATTCGCCCGTTTCGGCGTCGAGCAGATACAAACGTCCATCGTTGGCACCGAGGATCAGATGATCGCCGAGAATAACCGGTGGTGCCAGGATCGATCGCAACCCCCGGCGACGCGGAATCATATCCAACAGATCCTCTCCGGTTTCGAACTTCCAGGCTAGATTACCGCTGGCTGCGTCGAAACAACGCAGGCCGCCAACGGCGGCGGTAGCGAAAAGGCGCCCACCGGCAACGGCCAGCCCGGTCGGATAGTCTGCTTCCAGAGCTTGGCGGCGCCACACAACAGTTCCCGAGGAAACGTTTACCATAACCAGCTCGTTGGGTGCCCCACCGCTTATGAGGCGATCACCCATCATTGTTGGAGGCGCGAAAGCCTGTTTGCCGCCTCCCAGTCCCAGCTCCCAAGCGATTTCACCGTTTCCTCTCCGGAGCCCAACTATACCGCGCCCAGGAACCAGCCCGACCAGCAGGTCGCCAAACTCGACGAAACCGGTGAACGACGGCACATCGCGGCCGGAGACGCCACGACGAAAGGTGGTTTGTCCTTCGTCCCTGGGGTCCATCGAGCGCGACCAGATCAGTTCGCCTGTTTCGAGGCTCAACGCCGCACACAATCCCTTTTCGACAATGTGAATAGCGGAGTCCGTAATTAGGGGCGCCGTGTAGAGAAAAAACTCCGGGTATCCCGGCAACCTGGCCTCCCAATGTAAAGTTCCGTCCGCATCGAGCAGGAAGACCTCGCCGTGCACAGAGGCTGCCGCACACATGCCCGACGGCGAAACCGCCACGCTGCTCTTGATCGAGGCGCCGCTGCGGAAACGCCACCGTTCTCTCCCATCCGTCGCATCGAGACAGAGTACTCCCCCGTCGTGGCCGCGAGTTTCGTCGCGCAGGCTGAGAAGGATGTTGTTTCCATGAAGGTTCGGTGCGGCCCGGTGCAGGTCTCCCGGGATTCTTCGTTCCCACATGAGTTCCAGACGTTTCGCCGCGGCCCGCATCCTCAGAGGGCTCTGAATCGTGAGGCGTTCCTGATCCAGGGCGACCGCTTGGTGCTCGATTTCGTTCTTGGCGAAGTCGAGTAGACGGTAGCCGGCTGGCGCGGTGTCGGTACCTCCGAAGCAGAAAGACGGCGTGCAGATCACATCCATGCCGTCCTGTTGAACTACCTTGCTGGAATGTCGATGCCCATAGAGCACGGTGGAAACATCGAAACGGTTGAGCAGGTGGAGAAGGTCGGCTGGTGGCGGCCCGTGGAGCACGACGACAATCCGTCGTCCGCTAGGCTGCCGAGAGAGATCGGCGTCCATCCAGCTATTTCTGCGGCTCTGGTCGGGCGATGAAAGGCAGCGATCGAAGTCCATGTACATCACGAAGTGGGTACCACCCCAATCGAAACTGTAATAGGGTGGACCGAAGCACTGCTCGTAATGCCTTGTGAAGGTCTTGTCCGCCTTGCCTTCTTGCGCCAGCTGGATACGGCGTTCATTGGCGCCGTCGTGATTTCCGAACAGCGGGAAGAGCGGCGTCTCGAGCCGGGAAAGGATACGGGAGACCTCCCCCATTTCCTCGGGAGTACCGAGGTTCGTCAGATCTCCCCCAAGCACGATCAGATCGGGATTGGATCGCTCCACTAGGCTCTCCAAAGCTTGCTCCAGCGCGTTGGGCGAGGTCAGTTCCAAATTGGGGTTTTCCTGCTCGATGATGAGATGGAGATCGGTGACATGCGCCAGTCGAAAGCGGTCGCCGCTGAGTTTGGGCGACAGCTCGAAGTCGAATCCATCTAGGGAAGAGAGATCGCCCGGCAAACCGCTATAGAATCGATCTACTGCAACGAACCCGTCGGGCATGGAAACCCAGACGAAAGCGTGCGCGCCCGGTTCAACCGGTATCTCGTAGTGGCCGTCCTTATCGCTGACCACGAACATCTCACCGTTGCATACCGGTACACCGGCAATGCCTTTACCGCTGCCGGCCTCGCGAACGGTGCCACTCACGACCATATCGGTCTCATTAGTGGACGATCAGGGGGTCAGAAAACTGAGCCGGCCGTCCAGACTGCCGACGCAGAATCCGTCCTTTAGGGAACAGGGGGTCGCCGTCAGAGGTGCCTTGAAGCGGATCCTTTCCACCGCTTTGCCCGTCTCGGGCTCAAGAATGTGCAGCACGCCGTCGCCTCCAGGCACCAGCAGCCAATCTCGCCACAGAAGCGGAGAGGCAAGCACGGAGGCACCGCCGCGACGAGCAGGCACCATGTCTACGAGAGCTTGTTCGCTGCCGAAGGTCCAGAGCAACTTCCCGTCGCAGAGTTGGTAGGCACAGACCTCCCCATTGGGGAGCGCCACGAAGACGCATTGGGCGTCCGCTGCGAATGCCGTCGGGTAGGCGCCATCGGGAAGATCCCATTGGCCCTCCAGCTTGCCGGAGTCTGCCGCGACCACCGCCAGCTTACCGGGATCGCCACCGGTGATCAGATGCGTCCCGGAGACCATCGGCGTGGCCCAATAATGTTGAACGCCGAGAGCCACCTCCCAAACCAGCTGGCCGTCGTTTCGATCGAGGGCGACCAGTCCGCGCTTCGGCATCAACAGGATCAGGTGATCGCCGTTGATCACCGCGTCTGCTCTGGATGGTTTGTCGATTACCCGTGGTGTATCGCCGACGAACGAGCAGTACCACCTGGTTTCTCCTGTCTCCCCGTCGAAGGCTCCACAGCCGGCGTTTGAGCCTGCGAACACCACGCTTGGCCTCGCGTGGCCGGAATCGGTGTCCACCAGCGGCGAGTTGTAAATCCAGCGCTCCGGATATCCGGGCAGACGCACATCCCACCGCAGCTGACCCGTGCTTGCGTCGATCCCGTACAACCTTCCAGCGGGCGTAATAACCGCGCAACTACCGTCCTCGCCGACAGCAGGTGTGCTTTGTATGCCGGCCTCTGTGGGTACCTGCCATCGGGTGGCACCGCTGGCCCCGTCAATACAGCGAAGACCAGGATCCCCTGAACCGTACTGGTCGTCGATGCTCACCAGGAAGGCATCCCGCCATCGAACCGGTTCACTGAGGTGCAAATTGCCAGGCAGCTGATGTTCCCAACGACGATGCAACGGCTGGCCGGCCAAGCGAATCTGTTTGCTGGAGCGCACCAAATTGGCCGCATCCCCTTTGGCATTGTCACGGCACGAGGAGTCGACCGATTTTTGATTGGGCAGACGGTTTTTCAGAGCGACCAGGCGCGTCGTGAAAGCAGTGGATGCAAAATCAACGATCCGATATCCCCGCGCTGAGTAGTCCGTGCCACCGAAGCTAAGTGGGGGACAACAGCCGACTTGCACGCCGGCCCACTCGTACCACTTGTTCGAATGCCGATGGCCGAAGAGCAGCATCACGACGCCAAGGCTGCCCATTTCCTCCACAAAGCTGCCTGGTGGGGTGGCGTGGATAAAGAGAATCGACGGCCGGTCAGCAGGCTGGCTACTCAAGTCCGCCCGCAGCCAGCGCGCTTTGCGTTCCTGGTCTGGTCCGGCGAAATACCGATCCTCATCGGGAAACAGCACGAAATGGCGCCCGGCTCGATTGAAGCTGTAGTAGGTGGGACCGAAAATCTGCTCATAGTTACGGGTGCAGGTCGTTCCCTTCTCTTTCCGGATCAGCTCCTCTTTGCCGTCATGCCCGCCAAACATGGGGAACATCTCCAGTTCGGCATCGTGCAGCACCTCCTGACAACTCCGCAGCTCGTGCTCGGAACCCATGTCGGTGAGATCGCCGGTGATCACGGCGAAATCGGGGGCGGCCTTTAGCACCTGGGCTAGATCCTCACGCAGATTCTCCGGTCCCAGGGAATCCTTGAAGAGATGAAAATCGGCGAGCTGCACCATCCGCCGGCTTCCGGAGGACTGGTCAGAAAGTGGGGCGAGGAGGAAATCTGCCGGGTCGTCTCGTTCGAGCTGAGATCGATAGAACGGACCCACGCTTGCGAAGCCATCGGGCAAGCTCACCCAGACGAAGGTGTGGTCACCCGGATGGAAAGGCAGACAGTAAGACCCATCCGGATTGGTACGGACAAGCGATTCCCCGTTGGAGACGGCGACGTCGCCGATTCCTTCCCCGGACCTCTCGTCGCGGACGGTTCCGTTGATGCTCATAGGTATCTGAACTTCCTGAAGAACGACTGTGCAATCTCGAAAGTAGACAATTAGGGTCATTCTCTCTATCATCGCCCCGCCCGAAACACCTAGGATGCCCCGCTGTGATCGGCTCATTGCCGTTTTGAGGCCGGTTCGGGGAACGCATTGCCTGCTGGCTGGGGGGCTTCTATGTTACATCACGTCTAGACAGAATCGATCAACTGCGGCGGAGAGATCTGCACCGGAGGAGGACAAGTTGAGTTCACCAAGCAACACTCGCGTTCGTGTCGGTCTCGCCCATGAGGGCGAGCGGAGAAAGAATGTCTACCGAGCCTTGGACCTGGTTCGCTCCGATCTCGAGGGGAAGATCCGTGAGCAGGTCATGCTCAAACCGAATTTCCTTTCCAGTACGAACCAGTTGGCCTCGAGCCACACCGATGCCATTCGCGGTGCGATCGACTTCCTGCTCTCCTGCCCGTCGCCGCCGCAGGAAATCATCATCGCTGAAGGCGCCAACGACGATTCGGGCAAAGCGTTCGAGAATTTTGGTTTTCGCAACCTGATCGATGAATTCGACCTGTCGATTCGCCTCGTCGATCTCAATGCGGAGACCAACTGGCAGACGGAACAGATCTACCTGGCCGATGGTTCGGAGTACACCGTTCACATACCGCAGACCGTCCTCCAGTGCCCGTGTACGATCTCCCTGGCGGTAGCCAAGACCCACGACGTCTGCTGCGTCACCTTGGCCTTGAAGAACATGATCATGGGCACCATACGGAAAGAGGACAGGGTCAAGGTGCACGGCTTCCGGTCTCACGACCAGCGCCAACTTCCCGATGAAGCGCGGCGGATCAACGTCAACCTCATACGCCTTGCCCGCCATCTCATTCCCGACATCGGTGTCGTGGATGGGACCGTGGGTTTGCAGGGAAACGGACCGGGAGGAACCGATGCCGTCGAGCTAGGTGTCGCCGCCGCCAGCACCGACGTGTTTGCGGTTGACGCTGTGATGGCCAAGGTAATGGGGTTCGAGCCGCTGGATCTGGGGTTGCTGCAGTACGGTAACCAGCTGAGCATGGGTGTAGCCGATCTGGCAAGGATCGATCCGGTAGGTTGTTCAGTCGAGGAAGTCTGTCGACCATTCAAACGGCACGATGCCGTCGAGCTTCAGTTGCAATGGCACGACACTGCCGCTGAAGAGTTGTTGCGGTAATCTCGATCAATGGTGGACATCGTCATTTCCGAATTTATGGACCACGCGGCCGTTGCGGATTTATCCCAGGACTTCGAGGTCCGTTACGATCCGCGGCTGGTAGAGCGTTCTGATGAACTTATTACGGGTGCCGCCGAAGCTCTCGGAGTGCGCCGCGTATTGGCAGCCAAACGTTGAGGGCCCAATGATTGATGAAGAGCTGGCATTCGAGCCGGCACACGAGCTTCTGCGTTTGATTGCCGACCGTCAGATCTCCCCAGTGGAACTGACTCAGCTGTACCTGGAGCGCATTGAGCGGTTGGACCCGCAGCTGAATTCGTTTGTGACCGTAACCACGGACGAAGCCCGGGCCGCCGCCAAGTTGGCGGAGGATGCGCTGAGCCGCGGCGACCAGCTGGGCCCGCTTCACGGCTTGCCCGTTGCCATCAAGGATACCCAGATGACCAAGGGTATCCGCACCACTCTGGGCTCTTTGGCCTTCAAAGACCAGATCCCGGAGCAGGATGCGACCGTCGTCCAACGAGTGAAATCTGCCGGCGCGATCATTCTCGGAAAGACCAACGCGCCCGAGCTCGGAATCGTCGGCACCTGCGAGAACCGTTTGGGAGAGCCCGGACGCAACCCCTGGAACACCGCTTGCACACCGGGTGGATCCACCGGCGGCGGCGCAGCTGCGCTGGTCGCCAGCCTTTGTCCCCTGGCGACGGGGAGCGACGGCGGGGGGTCCATTCGGATACCCGCCCACTTCTGCGGCATCTACGGCCTCAAACCGACTCAGGGAAGGGTGTCCGGTTTCACCGGCACGAAAGGCCATCCTATGCCGTACCTATTCTCTCAAAACGGACCGATCGGCCGCACCGTGAAGGACGCGGCGCTGTTGCTCCAGGTAATGGCCGGCCACGATCCGAACGATCCCGTTTCACTGCGTGAGGTACCTCCCGATTTCGTGGCGGCCCTCGATCGAGGAATCAAGGATTTGCGGGTGGCATGGAGCCCCGACTTCGGCTTCGCCGAGGTGGACCCGGAAGTTCTGAGGGTCACGTCGGCCGCGGCACAGCTGTTCGAGCAGTTGGGCTGCCATGTGGAGGAATCCGATCTGACCATGGACCCGCCCTACGACGCATTCGGCTACCTGGGTGCCGCTGACACATATAGCCGATTGGGCTCGCTGTTGGATACCCACATGGATCAACTGACGGAATATGCTGTTTTCTGGCTCGAATACGGGGCCAAGGTGACGGCTGGCGACTACGCCTCCGCTCTGGGTCGTATCGATCGCCTGAAGGCACGCATGGACGACCTTTTCGAACAGTTCGATCTGCTGCTGTCACCGACGGCTTGTTTCCCCGCATTTCCGTACGATAAATTTCCCGGCAAGTGGACACCTGGCCTGGCTTTTCCGGATCAGTACTGGAACGGCGCGTTTACCCTGCCGATCAACGCCATCGGTCACGCGGCGGCGAGCATACCGGCGGGATTCTCTTCGACCGGGTTACCCATCGGACTGCAGATCGTCGGCCGCAAAGGAGACGAAGCAACGGTCCTGGCGGCCTCGGCAGCTTTCGAAGAAGCCCAACCGTGGATTCGGCATCGTCCGCCGGTTTCTTGAGCAGTCAGACAAGGAGTACGCACAGTGAGTAGCTACGACGGTCCCAGGGCATGCCAGCCCGAAGAGTTGGATGAGCTCCTGGAGTTGATCAATGGGATCTTTCGGACCAACCAGGGAAAACCACCCTCGATCCGCACCGATTACCCCCACATCTACCGAGCGTCGAATCTGGACAACATCCGCGTTATCCACGTCGATGGGGCTATTCGCGCCAGCGTCTCCCATTCACCAAGGGAGATAGCCGCCGGCCCGCACACCTTTAAGGCCATCGGCGTAAACTGCACCACGTGCCATCCCGATTGGCGCAAGCAGGGCCTGGGGGCGATGCTGATGAAAGACACCGCCGACCGCGCCGCGGCGACCGGTTGTGACCTAGTGAATCTGTCGGCGGGCTACCCCGAGTGGTATCGTCGTTTCGATTACGAAGACGGTGGTTCCCTGCTCTCATATACCATCAATAGAGGCAATATCGATCTTCTACCTGCCCTGGACGGGTTCGAGGTCGACTCCGGTTTCGAACGCTATCTGGATGCCGTCCACGAGATTCACCTTCGCGAGAAGTGGGGCGTCATCCGCAACCGGGAGGACGAGCGGTTGGTTCTTGCGAAAGAGCCGGCCGAAATCTTTGTAGCGATACAGCATTCCCGCGTCGTCGCCTACGCCTACTACCGCACCCGGACTCGCATTCTAATGGAACATGGAGGTCCCGCAGAAGTGGTGGCGGGCTTGGTGCGCGAGATCTTCCATCGGGTGGACGCCGAAACGGCAGACGTTTCCACCTCGACTCGCGACGGCAGCTTCACGCCGTTGCTGCAGGCGGAGATGTTCCTGGAAGCAAATCCGCTGCAGCCGAAACTTACCGTCTTGCTGGATGAAGTTGGAATACCGCTGACGCGAGCCGCCTGGAATATGCTGTATCTGATCGATCCCGCCGGCCTCGTCGCGAGGTTGGGACCTGACGATCTCGAGGTTTGGGAACAGGACGGACTGTTTAC
This sequence comes from Candidatus Latescibacterota bacterium, assembly GCA_965217095.1. GTDB lineage: Bacteria > Latescibacterota > UBA2968 > UBA8231 > UBA8231 > CAYNZV01. Next base: position 6,422,470 of record OZ244235.1, on the reverse strand, counting down.
GGTGCAACGTGGCGACCGCGAAGAGCGCTACTCCCGCCGGCAAATGGTGAAGCTACTGTTTGGACCGGAACGAGTGACCGATATCTGCGGGGACCAACTGCCAGCACCGATCTATACACCGACCACGGATCACGTTTAGTTCCAATCGTGGTTATTCCACGGTCACTGTCGCTGGCCGGACGAACATACGCTAGCGGGCGATTACCAAGGACCGGATATGAATAGCCCACTCCCTTTCGTCGCGATCTGTGCTGCGTTGGACCTCCTGTTCGCGGCCGCAACACCCGCCTTTGAAATCGTCGGAACGGTGCACATCGTGCCGGCGGAGAAACCAAGCCCGCAGCGGGCGCGGCCAAAAGGCGTTGTAGTAAGTTACGTAAGCGAGCGCGATCCGAATCAGGTTTTCTCGGGCAAGACCGACGCCGAAGGACGGTACCGCGTCGTACTCGACAGCCCCACAACGGTAGTGGGTTCGATGTTCGGCGCCGCGCCGGCTGTTTTTCGCCTGTTTCGGAACTACCCCAACCCGTTCAACCCCTCCACCAGGATTCCGTACTACCTCCAGCGGGATGCGCGCGTCAGCCTGCGCATCTACAACATCCTTAGGCAGCCGGTACGCACCTTGATTGATGCCAAACAGCCTCACGGTGTGCACTCGGCAACCTGGGACGGTCGGCGAGACGACGGGATGGGCGTAGGGGCCGGTGTCTACTTCGCTCGTCTCATCGTCGACGGTACCGCGCACACGGAGAAGATGGTGTTGACCGATGGCGCTGCGTCGTGGCCGCCCGGGCCACCGCGCCCGCTGACCGAGATTGCAGCAGCATCGCGTCGGGTCACAGCAGACGACAGCTACCGGGTCGTGATCGACGGATACAAGCTCGTGCCGTTCGAACAAGCCGGCGTCGCGGTGAATGAAAACCGCTCTATCGACTTCACCGTCGCTGAAGACCCTAGAGATGACGTGGTTTTTCTGAAGACCGGACGCAAGGAGCTCTTCCTCGACACCTTCGCGTTGCAAGAGACCGTCGACGTGGAACGGGTACAACACCAATTGCGCAAATACGAAGGCAACCCGGTCATCAGACCCGAGCATCCCTGGGAGTTCAGATTCATCTCCGGTCGCAGCGCCCCCTACTGGAACCCCGAGGAAGAGCGCTACGAGTTCCGCTATTGGGCTTTTCCGCCCTTCGACGAAGACCGGGGGTTCTATCCCTGGACGACCTGCCTGGCGATTTCCGACGACGGGTTCAATTGGGAGAAACCGATCGTCGGCCTGTTCGAGTTTGAAGGTTCTACCGAGAACAACATGCTGCAGCCAACAGGTCTGGCCACGGACCTGCTCTACAATGTCCTCTACGACGCCCACGACCCGGACCCTCAACGTCGCTGGAAAGCACTCCTGGGGGCGATCAACCCATTGCCCGCTGTCTCTCCGGACGGGATTCATTTCACCCCGCTGTCCGACGCGGGGCTCTCGGGGAGCGAGGAGAACCACCTCTTCTACGACGACGAAACCGAGCAGTACGTTTTCCTGGGTCGCACCGGAGTCAACTCGGATGCGTCGAGGCTCTACGAGAACCGCGGCGTATACCTGCGAGCGCAACGCGAGGGAAGACACTGCAACGCTCCCGGAGGGATCGGGTGCGCGCGCAAAGGCTGGCTGCGCTCGGTCTGGATGCTCACCAGCAAGGACTTCGCCAAATGGAGCCAGCCTCCCTACCTCTATGTCTTTGCCCCCGACCGGCGCGATCAGGAGCTGGGCCAGCTGTGGCTCGAAACCCACCTGGCCAACCCCGAGATGAAACAGCCCTCCGTCGTCAACTGGGATGAGTACAGCTCGCAGATCTACAACATGGCGGCGTTCCCGTATGAAGGGATCTACATCGGTTTCCCCACCCGATTCCGCATGACGGGAAACCTTGCGGACGGCGGCAGCGATGGCTTTAACGTCACCGGCCTTTCCGCCAGTCGAGATATGGAAAATTGGCTGTATGCGTTGAATGAGACCCGCCCCGACTTCATCCCGCTATCACCGGAGTCAAGCGGCCAGTACGACCTGGTCCAGATCATGCCGCCGTCGAAACCGTTGCGCATTGGCGACGAGCTGGTATTTCTCTATTCCGGCTCGAAATTCCGCAGCTACAAAGAGGACGAGTCGCAAGACATGGGGAATCAGGCGGCGTTCAATCTGGGCACGTTGCGGCTGGATGGTTTCGTTTCTATGCGCGCCGGGGACGTCGACGGCGAGGTGGTGACCAAACCACTAGTATGGCGCGGCTCCAACCTGTGGATCAACGCTGACGCCGACGGCGGTGAGATTCGCGTCGAGTTACTGAATGACACAGGCGAGCTGTTGAACGAAGCCTGGTCGCTGACTCGGGCGCTGCCGATCTCGGCGGATGGGGTTCGCCTTCCGGTCCGGTGGCAGCAAGGCGGCGATCTCAGTGGCTTGAAGCTGCGAAACGTGCGATTGCGTTTCAGCATGCGGAATGCCGAGCTATTCGCGTTCTGGACAGAGTAGTGCCAGTCGACGAAACGGAGGAAATGATGAGTAACAAACCGATTTCCCAGCCTTCCAGATCGGTCGTGGCTTCAAGGCAGAGCTACACCACGGTCCAGTTGGTCATCTCCTCGAGGAGCGCGGACTCCAACTCCAGCTCGAGTGCCGCGAATGCATTATCGATGTGACTGGTTTCCCGCGCGCCCACCAGCGGAGACGTGACCTCGTCGTGGGCCATGACCCAAGCCATCGCCAGTCGCTCCATCGGCAGGCCGACGGCCGACGATTTTTGTCGCAGTTTCTCAAGCACTTCGAAATTGTGATCGGTGAAGTAGAAGTCGGCGTGGCCGGGCGAGATGTGGTAACGGCTACCTTTGGGGAATTTATCCCGATCCGGGGTGTATTTGCCGGTGAGGAATCCAGATCCGAGAGGACCGTAGGAGGTGATGGCGATCTCCTCCGCCGTGCACAGCTCGAAAAAATCGTCTCGGGCTTTGGAATTGGCCAGGCTGAAGCCGGGTTGGATGATTTCGAAACGCGCGAATCCGTGGTGGGCGCTGGCCTCCAGGGCTTCGCGCAGCTGTTCCGCCGAGAAATTGCTGCAGCCGATCACATCGACCCTGCCCTCTTTCACTAACTCGTCCAGGGCACCCAGGGTTTCTGCGATGGGGGTTTCCGGTTTGGAATTATGAAGCTTGTAGATCTCCACGTGATCGGTTTGTAGCCGTTCGAGGCTGTTGTTGAACGCGTAGCGGATGTTCTCCGGATCGGAGCCAGTGCTGACTTTGGTGCAGATGTCGATCTGATCCCGGCAATTGCGCTCGGATAACCACCGTCCAATAATCTTCTCGGAAGAGCTTATTTCTCCCGTAACCTCGCGCTCATCCTCGATTCCTAGAGTATCGCGACGACCGGCGCGGGACTGACCGCCCCCATAGATCTCCGCAGTATCCAGCCAGCTGATCTTTTTTTCAATGGCGTAATCGAGAATGCGAAACGATTGCTCCTGGTCGATTTCTCTACCGAAGGTGACGCACCCAAGACCAATCGGGGTCAAGCTGCGACCAGAACGGCCTAGTGGTCTTCTCTCCATTTCTAACTCCCTGGGGTTGTTTTCGACGTTTAACCGTCTATCCTGAGTGATGTAATCTCGGCATTTCTGCAACGCGACACCATGCTCTGAGAGGTGGCACACGCCTCATTCGCTTTTTCGGAGTTGAAGAATGAACTACAAAACGCTGGGGAAATGCGGACTGAAGGTCTCGCCCGTCTGCCTTGGCACCATGACCTTCGGTCGGGAGGCCGACGAAGAGACCTCCTTCACTATAATGGACTACTTCGTCGAGCAGGGATACAACTTCCTCGACAGCGCCGATGCCTACTCGCGCGGCGGCTCTGAAGAGGTGGTGGGACGGTGGATCCGGGCGCGCGGGAATCGGCAAGAGGTAGTTCTGGCGACGAAGGTGTTCGGGTCCATGGGATCGGGACCGAACGACGGCGGGCTCTCGCGTATTCATATTATCGCGGCCGTCGAGGACACCCTGCGTCGCCTGCAGACAGATCGGATCGACCTGTATCAGATCCACCGCTGGGATCGCCATGTCCCGCCCGCCGAAACCCTGGAAGCACTAAATGACCTGGTTCGGCATGGGAAGGTCTGTTATATCGCCTGCTCCAACCTGAGTGGCTGGCAGTTGGCCCAGTATCTATACCTGGCCGACACCCACTTGTTGGACCGCTTCGTCAGTATACAACCGGTCTACAACGCTTTGAACCGCGGCATTGAACTGGAGATTTTGCCCCTGTGTGCGGATCAAGGCCTGGGGGTTGTTCCGTACAACCCGTTGGCCGGCGGGGTCTTGACCGGGAAGTACAAGCGGGGAGCTGAGATATCCGCCGAGTACCGACTGCATTCGCATGAAGGGTATAGGCAGCGCTATCTCGACGAACAATCCTACGACGTGGTGGAGCGCTTCCTAACTGCGGCAGACGAGTTGAATGTCACTCCGGCGCAGCTGGCGCTGGCCTGGGTCATGGCGGAACCGCGGGTAACGGCGCCCATTGTCGGGGCGCGCAGCTTGGAGCAGCTGCAGGACAGCCTCAAAGGCGCCGAGCTATCACTGACACCGCAGCAGCGGGCGTCCGTACCAGCTGTCGATCGGGGGCATTGGGTCGGAACGGATCCAGTTTACGGTCGTGAACTCTGACCTTACATCATCCTCTTGATGATCCTCTGAGTCTGCTCCTGGTTTAAACCCAACGGTCGGTGGGCAAGTGCCCCACCTTCGTCGAGAACAGGCTCAAGCTGGTCGAGTGCGGGGCTGTCCTTCTTTTGAAAGAAGAGTCCCGTGTAGATCGTATCGTCCCACACCATTGCCTTCTCACAGGCGGTTTTCCAGTCACTCGGGTCATGGCCCTCATCCTCGAGCTTCGTGACGCGCTGCTTAAAAAACGGGAAGTCATTGTCGTGATTGAAAGTCACACACGGGCTGAAGATGTCGATGAGCGCAAAACCCCTGTGTTGGATCGCCTGCTGCATAATGGAGATCAGATGTTTGGCGTCCCCGCTGAAACCGCGAGCGACGAAGGTTGCTCCGTTCATAATCGCCGCTGTAATCGGATTGATCGGCGCCTCGACGCTGCCGAACGGGGTGCTCTTGGTCTTCATATCTACTGTGCTCGTGGGAGAAATTTGGCCCGTCGTCAGACCGTAAATCTGGTTGTCCATGACGAGGTAGGTCAGATCGACATTTCGACGAGAGGTATGGGTAAAATGGTTTCCCCCGATGCCGTAGCCATCACCGTCACCACCGGTCGCGATGACCTTCAATTCGTGATTGGCCATTTGTGCCCCGGTAGCCACGGCCAGCGCTCGCCCATGAAGGGTATGCATGCCGTAGGCGTTGAAGAACCCAGGAAAATTTGACGAACAGCCGATACCGCTAACGGTGAGAATCTGATGGGGCTTGAGCCCCAGATCCACGCAGGCTTTCTGCAGGCAACTCAGAACGCCAAAGTCACCACATCCCGCACACCAGTCCGGATCGACCTTCCCTTTGAAGTCCTTCGGCTTTAATTGAACAGCCTCTACAGCTTCTTCGGCGACAGTTTCGACAGTCATTTTAGCGCCTCCTCAGACCAAGATTTCCTGGTAGGGGACGTAAACGTCCGTCGTACCAGAGATCAGCTCCAGAACTCCGTCAGCGATGTGGTGTGGCATGAACGGCTCTCCATCGTACTTGCGGATATGTCCGTCTACCGCGAGTCCGGTTTCGCTCCGCAGATAGCGGTAGAACTGCCCTGAATGGTTGTTCTCGACGATGATAGTCCGTCCGGCGTTGGCGACGACTTCAGTCACGACCTCTCCGTGTAAAGGCACGATCCACTTGATCGGAAGATGATTGGCGTTGACACCGCGCTCCTTCAACTGCGCTATGGCCTCTTTGATCACGCCGTAGGTGGATCCCCACCCTATCAGCGTAATCTCAGCATCTTCCGGACCTTCTACCTGGGGAGGAGACACCTGAGCCGCGACGCCTTTGAATTTTCGAGCCCGCTTTTCGACCATCTTGCGACGCTTGTGAGGATTGGTCCACTCGTCGCTGATCAAAACGCCGTCTTCGTCCTGCTCATCGGTGGCGACAACATGCACATACCCCTCCAGTCCTGGAAGGGCCCGGGGAGAGATCCCACTCTCGGTATCCTCGTATCGCAGGTAGCCGTTACTGGGTGCCCCAATCAGACCTTTCTCATAGCCGTTGCGACCCTGGGATCCGTTCGGGGAATCGTTGATCTCCCTTCGTGATTCGGTGATCACATCACCCCGATCAACTTCCGGATTCATGTTGATGTCATCCGGATCGACGCTGAACGTACCTTCCGAGATCAGCAGATCCGAAATGACGATGCCGGGACACTGGCACTTGTCGACCAGATTGAATAACTCGGCCATGGTGTCAAAGGCGTCCAGGGCATTCTTCGGAGCCACGATAAAACGTTCGAAGTCCCCCTGGCTGGCTCCGAGCGCCTGCCACAGATCTCCCTGTTCGGTCTTGGTGGGCACACCCGTGGAGGGCCCGGCCCGCTGTACGTCGATATAAACGACAGGAATCTCCATCATCGCCGCACTGCCTATCGCTTCGGTCATCAATGCGAATCCACCGCCAGAGGTTGCACACATTGCCCGAACCCCCGTGTGGGCTGCCCCAATGGCCATATTCGCCACGCCGATTTCATCCTCGACCTGTCGCACCATGATCCCCAGATCGCGGGCATTGTTGGCCATCCAGTGGAGAACTCCAGTCGATGGACTCATCGGGTAGGCACAATAGAATTTTACTCCGGCAGCGGCGCCACCCATAGCCAGCGCCTCGTTACCGGTCCAGACCGCCAACGGTTTCGGGCCCACCGGAACCGAGTGCGAGAAGGGTTCGAAGTTCGTATTGGCGTACTCAAAACCGGCGCGGGCGACGGCGACGTTCTCATCGACAACATCCTGGCCCTTGCGTTGAAACTGCAGTGTCAGAATGTCCTCGAGGATCTGGAAGTCGAGACCGAGCAGTTGCATGATCGCGCCCAGCGCGACCGTGTTCTGCACAAGCTTATTGCGGTTGTTGTCGGTCAGCTCAGCGATGGGCAACGGGCAACAATGAACCCCCTCTTCGGCCTCGCCGGCTTCGACATTGTCGCCGTTGAAAATCACCCGGGTACCCGGCCTCATCAGGCTCAGATGCCGGTTCATGGTGTCCTGATTGAGAGCAATCAGGAGGTCAATCTTGTCTCCGTGGCTGTCGATCTCGTGGTCACTGACGCGGACCGTCAGAAAGATATGCCCCCCGCGGATAATCGATTGGTAGGCGTTATATGCATTGAAGTGGAGACCACGCCGGATAAACATTCTAGCGAGGATGTTGCCGGGGGTCGCAATCCCTTGTCCGGCCGCTCCCCCAATGGATATGGATAAGTCGAATTTCCCTGAACTCATAGGGTTCTCCTTTTTTCACTCCAGGACCCGTAAAGTAGAAAGTCCTGCCAGAAAACCAAATCTAGTAAAATAGGACGCCCTGTCCTCTTATTCAAACCAGTAGGAGTAGAGCTCGCCGTTCCACAGAGAGAATCGCAAGCGCACCTTGCGGCCACGTAGCCCCGAAAGATCCGTTTTATCCTTCCAGCTCGGGCAATGATCGATGCTGTCCAGCACCGCCGGCACTGAATCGTCATTCGTGTATCCGGCAATCGGTTGGCCGTCGGAGGCGTCCAGAACCTCCGCTGTCACCTTGCCCCGCCACGAGTCCACATTGATATGCAGCCGCTCCCCCGTAACCTCGGTCGGTTTGGTGAGCACCGACCCCCACTCCACACCCCCTTTCAGCGACACAAACCCGTCCATGCGCAGGCGCGCCATGCAGGTCGCGGCGCCGTCGAGATATTTGCGATTGAGGGTATCTTCGATCGATTGGCTGCGATGGCGGCAGGCGAGGTAGTAGAACCAGAGCTCGTTGTTGCGTATCACCGGCCCGTTGGTCACCACGACTTGACCGGTATCATAGGCGCTGCCGTCTCCGACCTTTGACAGCTCAAGGAAAGGCGCCCTGTTCGCCACCCGCTCCCAGCTCCGCAGATCGCGGCTGCTGGTCAGCTCCACGGACTTGCGGCTATCGACGTTCTCGTAGAGGGGTGCGTGTTTGCCGGTCCAGTGGTGCATGACCGGAAGCCCCAGGTATACTCCCTCGTATTTGAACACCGGAAAATTATAGACATCGGTGCGGTACTCCTCCGGCCGATTGTAGACCGGGCTCAGGTACTCGGGATCCTCGATGAAACGCGCAATGCGCTCCATACCGTTTTCCTGGTCTTCCTGGTCGGCGTGAAAGACCAGTTCCAGTTCGCTCCAGTTCTCGAAGTCCTCGCTGATGCTCAGACAGTGGCTTCTTCCGTACGGCGCGCGCCCGCCGGGTCCACGGTTCTTCACCATAGCTACGAACCGTTTCTCGTCCGGTATGTGGGTCAGATGCGCCTCGTCGGAGCTGGGCACATTGAAATCCTCCAACGGGGACCAGTGGAGACAGTCGCTGGACACTACCGGTGTCAATCCGCCGCTCCCCCCCGCCCACCAGCCCATGCCTTTGTAGCGCCGACTAGGGTCGGGATCGGTGGCGTCGTAGATAGGCGCCAGAAAGAGGCTGCGACCCATGCCGACGATATTGTTCTCCTTGTCGATCGGTTTGCCGTTCCACAACACGCCGTGGTAGTCGACCAAGCCCAGATTCGGCTTCTCCCAGTTGACCCCGTCTTCCGACGTCGCCAGGCACATGAAGCTCTCTTCGCCATCGGGACAACCGGTTACATCCAACGTGAGGTTCGGATCCGGTCCTTCGGCGGCGGATTGGTACAGCATCTTGAAAAGGCCCTCCTCCGGATCCCAGGCTGGCGTGGTGCGGATCTGGATGGCGCAGTTTTCCCAACGGTTTTCAGGGCGAACCACCGCATTCCCACGAAACTTGTGCGGTTGATGCAGCTTGCGGGCGAGATTGTCGATCTCTTCCAGCTCGTGATCATCGATGAACAGATGTTTCATTCCAGGCTTTTCCTTTTCTTGTGGCTTGCTCCTACTCGGGCAGTTCGATTCCGTACTCCTCCAATTGTCTTTCTACCTGCTCCGACCAGCCGCGATTGGCAGCCGGACTGGCGGGACTCGGGTGTAGAATACTGCCAATGCGCGCTGCCTGCGCCACGGCCGCACGCGCCCGCTGCTCCCCGAACTTGCCCACTCCCAGAATCCGATCGGGTTCAACGATCTCAACCATCTGCTTCAATGCCTGATCACAAATCTCATAGAGCGGCTCCCGCTCGGACGCGGGCAATTTGTCGGGCGTGCGATTGCGACCGGACTCCTCCATAAATGCCAGTGGACAGTAGTTCCAGACGAAAAAACGCCGGAAGAAACTCTCTGGTGTTTTGAATCGGTTTCGCGCCCATCCCCACAGTCGCTGGCCACTTACCTCACTGCGTCCGCATTCGAACCCGTCGATCGGGCGTTTCGAATGTTGCTCGCCGGGTTTGGTGATCCCCGCCCGAATCCCCAGCCAGTCGCGCACCAGCGTCACTTCCCCGAAGGGAACGCCAGTCTGCACCATGCCCCATGGACCCGGGTTCATGCCCAGCAGGATGGTGTCGGCGGCTCGATTGAAATGTTGGTTGAGGTAGGTAGCGTGCGCTTCGAAGGCGTAATCCAGAGGATTGTAGACGTGGGTGACAGGTGCGGCAAAACCAAGTTTCTGCACCGCCGCTCCCAGAGTACGGGCGATGGATATGACGGCGGCGGCATCTCTCCTCACGCCAGCTCAACTGCGCAGGCGGCGGATATCCTCACCGCTGGGCGCCTGGAAAACCGACAGGTTGAACTCGGCTGTGATAGCCAGCAGGTGGTCGAAGATATCCGACTGGACGGCCTCGTAGTTGACCCACGCAACATCGTTGCAGAAGACATAGATCTCCAGCGGCAAACCGTTCTCGGTGGGAGCCAGCTGACGCACGAGAAAGGTCATCTCCTGGCTGATCTTGGGATGATTCTTCAGATAGGCAATCACGTAAGCACGAAAGGTCCCGACGTTGGTCATCCTGCGGCCGTTCGCCAGAGACTCCAAGTCAACGCTGTGCTCCTGGTTGTAAGCCGCCAGCTCTGTCTTTTTGTGTTCGATGTACTCGGAGATGTACTGGATGCGACCGTAGCGACGCAGCATCTCCTCGTCGCAGTGTCGGACCGTCTGGATATCGATATTGATCGAGCGTTTGATGCGTCTGCCGCCGGATTCCTGCATCCCGCGCCAGTTCTTGAACGACTCGCTGATGAGAGCGTAGGTCGGAATCGTGGTGATGGTCTTGTCCCAGTTTTGCACCTTTACGGTGGTCAGAGCCACCTCGAGGACGTCGCCGTCGGCGCCGTATTTCGACATCTCGATCCAATCACCGACGGCTACCATGCGGTTGGCGGAAAGCTGGATTCCGGCGACCAGCCCCAGAATGGTATCGCGAAACACCAACAGGACTACGGCGGTCAAAGCCGTCAGACCGCTCAGCAGAACCAGCGGTGAACGGCCCAGGAGACCGGAGAGGACTAGCACGCCGGCGGCCGCGTAGATGATGATCTTGAAGAACTGAACGAAGCTTTTGATGGAGATATCTCGCGCACCCTCGGAACGGCTCCAGACATCGGAAACAACGCTGAGGAAGAGATCCATTACCCTGGCGGCGACCATCACCACGTAGATCACCACGACCTGATTCGCGATTCGCAGCAGCCGTTGGTACTCCTCCAGGACGAGCGGAATAAGAAGGAATAGGAGCAGCGCGGGCGCTAGGTGTGACAACTGCTCCAGGACCCTGTGTTCAACGAGGGGGTCGTCCCAGGTGGACTCAGTCCCTCTTATGAAGCGATGTACGACGGCGAGAAGCGGTCGGCGCACTAGGTAGAAGGCGAGGAAACTAACAACGGCGATGGCTGCCAGCCCGGTTAGGAGAGCGAGGTACTCGGAGACAACGCCGTGGACTCCAGCTGACTCAATTAATTCGCGAATGAAGGTCATCGATGGGGGTCAAGGGAGGCTGTAAAATCAGCCTGGTGGCATTGCGCCGCTTGAGAAACCCGAATTGGACGCACTAGCTTGTCGCTGTAGCGCTGGCGATGCGCCATACGCCACGCTTATCCACCGCGGTGCCATCGCACGCCTCGTAGAACATGCGGTACTGCTCTCCCTTGCCGTCCGCGGACGGTAACGCTATGACACACATCTCGGAAGCCTTCGCCGCGTCCAAACGCCCACCGGGCGGGATGACCGGCTTGTCTTCTTTCTGCCAGTTGAGGCCATCCTCCGAAACGGCACCGAGGACCTGCGCCTGGGTGCTGGCGCTGTAGCCGGAGAAATACATCCGGTACCCGCCGCTTCGAACACGCAGCACCTCCGGAGCAAACGCATTCACGGAGTCGTAGGTGGAGCCACCCTCGATCCGCACGCCAGGTTCCAGCTCGAAGTTCAGCCCGTCATCCGACAGAGCGCTTTTGATGCCGCTGCCGCGCTCACTTAAGTACAGCCGGCACCTGCCGTCATCCAGATAGATCAGGCGCGGCGCGTTGAAGCTCCCGCTGGAGGCACGCATGCGCACCCCGTCTTCAACCGTCCACTCCAGGCCGCCGTCATCGGAGATAGCACTGCGCAAGGTGGCTGGACCGCTTTCGGGATTTGGGGAGCACTCGTAGTACATGCGGAGACGGTCCGTTCCGTCGAGCAGCGGCGCAACCTCCGGCGAAACGACACGGAATTCCCCGGCACCTCCCTGCTTCGCGCCGAGGCGCACGCCAGGCTCGGGAGTCCAGGTTAGTCCGTCCACAGAGTGGGCACTCAGCAAGCGGGTCGTGCAATTTTCGTAATCGTTGGCGCCAGCTGGAAACCCGGTCCGCGGCAGCATCTGGCAGTAGTACATGCGGAAGCTACCATCCGGCAGAGATATAATGTTGGGGGACACCGCACCACACAACCCGGTGCGGGTACTGTCCGCTGGCCATTGTGCCTCCGGTGCCGGATCAGGTGCGGCTTCGATGGCGGGCTGCTCATCCTTTACCCAGGACAAACCTGGATCGCGATCTACGGTATGATGCTGCATAATTGTTCTCCAGTCGTACCACAGTCTCTGTGTTTGAAACCGGTTGGCGGCTCAAGGGTATTTCAACCGGCCGAAGGTGTCAAACAGGTCTGTTTAGGAGAGGTAATACTAGTGGTATTCTTGACAGTAAGACCTGGCGGTAGATGTTTGTTTCATTCGGTCAACCGCACCAATAAACGGAGTCAAGGAACGATGCGCATAATTCGATTCATCGGTAAAGATGGTACCATTTGCTTCGGCGAACAGAAGGACGGAGGGCAAACGCTTGTTCTTGAAGGGGACCTGTATGAAGGGCTCTCCAGGACGAGTACCGAAGCCAGAGTTGAGAAGCTACTGGCGCCGCTAGAGCCAGCGAACATCTTCTGCATCGGCCTCAACTACAGGGAGCACGCAGCTGAATCCGGCATGGAACCGCCGGAAAAACCGATCCTGTTCATGAAACCCACATCCAGCCTGCAGCATCCTGGCGGGCCCGTTCGGTTGCCGGCCTGTCAAAACGATTCGGAAGTCGACTACGAGTGTGAGCTGGCAGCGGTCATTGGAGAGAGCTGCCGGGACGTCTCCGAGGCCGATGCCCTTCAGTACGTCTTGGGTTACACGGCCGCCAACGATGTCTCCGCCCGACATTGGCAAATGAATGCGGGCGGCGGACAGTGGATTCGCGGGAAATCGTTCGACACCTTCTGTCCGCTAGGCCCGGTGCTCGTCACCGCCGACGAGATTCCCGACCCACAGGCTCTTGCCATCAAAACCGAACTCAACGGCAAGACCATGCAGGACCACACCACCGGCGACATGATCTTCACTGTTGCCCAACTGGTCAGCTATCTGAGCCGGGACACGACGTTGTTCCCCGGCACCCTAATCCTGACCGGAACACCCCAGGGAGTCGGCTTCGCGCGCAAGCCGCCGGTTTTCCTGCAACCAGGTGACCACATGGTGGTTGAGCTGGAGAATGTCGGTCGCCTCGAGAACCCGGTTATCGCGCCCGATTGATTCGCCGCTCGCGCCACGCAAAGGCGCCGACGATTACCAAACCGGCTACGGCGAGCCAAAGTAGCGTCCGGCGAAGTGGGGACAACCTCGCTGCGATGGCGATGGTATGCTCTCCCTCGGTCAGTCGTAGCGCAATAAATCTGTCGGCGGTTTCGATGGGCGTGACGACCTCTCCGTCGACAGAGATCTCCAAGAAGGGGAAGTAGGCGTAGGCCAGGCGCGCGAATCCCTCTTGGGTGAGACGGACCCGCAAGCGAACGTTGTGGTGACCCACCACATGCTCGAGCACCTCGACGTCTGGTGCCGTACCGAGGGACGTCGCTTTCCCCTCGACTCCAACCAAGATGCGGTCGCAGACGTTCCTAACTGGATCCAAACCCATGCCCTGAACCAAACGCAGGCCATTCTTGATCGAGAATTGCAAGCGCGAGTCAAGCTGCTCCAATTTTAGCATGCGGCCAACCTCGCTGTTGACGTTGTCTTCGGTTACCGGTTCACGCTCGAACGGGGCGATGCGCGGCGAGACAACCACCGGATTGCTGTCGATCTCTAGCGAAAATCCATCGGCCACCGAGCGCGTAGTCGCAACCACGAAGCGGGTGTTCAAGAGGCGTAATCCGCGCAGCAGCAGATCCCGCCAGGGATGGGCGGCAAAGGCGTCGGCGCTCTGAGCCTCCGCCAGGACCTGACGCAGGGCGTACATTACCGGATCGGTGAGCACTGAGGAAGCGGGCAACTCGCCAGGATGATAGACCTCAGGCACCGGCGTCTTGCCGTCGATGATCATTTTAGCGATCGCGAAGGAGGAATGATGCCCGTCGGTTACCCACTGGGCTCTGAAGTTGGGCACCATCGAGCTATGGACAACTCCCGGGTTGTCCTCCGAGAATCTGGCCACCTGCGGAAAAAACAGCTGCAGTTTCTTCCCGTAAGGCTGCTGAAACGTGGTGGGACCCAGATCTATCAAGAGAATGAGAAAAAGGATGGTGTAGCACCGGCTTCGACGGAGCTTCGCCGGCCGGAACAGGCACAGCAGATGACTACCGACGCCGGCCGCTAGCGCGAGGAAAAAGGCGACGAAAAGCAAGTACCTCGAGGAGTTGAATACCTGAATCAGGTGCACATCGTTGAGCGGCGGCCAGCGATACGCGATGAGAAGCAACGTGACGAGAAGCAACACCACGAATCCCGGCAGGTAGCGACGAAAGCGTAGGTTTCGCCGCAGGAGTCGGAGGCCAAAGCAACCGACCGTCGCCAGCGCGATCAGGGTAAGCCCGAGATACCCTCCGTACCAATGATGTTCCTGCAAGGGATATAACCAGAAGCGATAGTTGGACCATCCCAGAACGTGGAGCCACGTTGGGCCAGGCAACCCCCTCGAGGGACTCGCCGAATCCCTCAGACCAAAGTTGAAGTCGCTCATATTAGTAAAGGCGCTCTCCACCCACATGCCGACATTCATGTAAGCCCCGAACAGGAGCGCGCACGCCATGTAGAGCAAACCGGCACCCATCATCCCCTTGATGCTGTCATCGCCGCGCGCAAGCAGGAAACGGACGCCAGCGTAAATGAGAAGCAAGATACAGGTATAGAAGCCGTAGGCGGGATGGGTAAAACTCAACAGAGCGACGCTGACACCACCGAGCAGTGCAGCGCCGATCATGCGGCCGGGACGCATCGATTCCTCGAAAAAGTAGAAAGCCCAAGGAAGCAAACCGTAGTAGAGTCCCAGGGGTGTGCGCCCCATGATCAACACCTGCTGCAGGTGCCAGAAGCAGAGCACGTAGCCGAGCCCAGCGACAAAACCTGCCCTCCTTGAACGGCAGAGCCTGCTGGCAAGGAAATACATGCCACTTCCGGACAGGAGATGTCCGCCTGCGAGCACGACTTTCATGGAGCTGGATAGATCGCCTAGCAGCAGATTGACGAAACCGACCAGGTAGGGAAAGAGAAATCCATAGTGTTGTAGATACGGGGATCCGTTCCCAATGAAGAAGGTCCAGATGGGGAGCTCACCACCTTCGATGGCAAGCGCCGCCATATGGGCCGTGACGATGTGCTGCGGTGCGTCACCAGCCCAGTTGAAGTTGCCGACGGCAAAGTAGTACCGTACGAGAACCAGCGACGAAGCGAGTAGCAACAATAAGGCTCTTCGATCGGTGACGAACACGGACTGGAGAAACGAAGTGAGCATCTCCCACCGAACCTCCAGATAGAACAGGCCCAGGCTGACGGCCAGAAGAAGCATCACGAGTACGAGATCGAACCCGTCGAACGCAATCTGTTCCGACAGCGCCCGGACGAAATTGCCGAGGGTATGGTGGCTGGCGCCAGGTGATAGCACCGCCAGTTTTGCTAGCGTCGTAAATTGAAAGAGAAACAGAAGAGCGGAAAGGAGAATCAGCGCCCCTGGAACCGACAAGGATCTCAGTCGTCGCTGCGAGGGCGATCGATGTAAACTATTATTGTTAGTTTCCAATTGGACTCAATTGGGCGAAATCCAGCTTAGCGTACATTGCAACCCCGAACGTAACCTAAGAAATGCGCGTACAACGTGGCAGATAGCTCCGACTCGAACGAAAGACGCTTCCGAGGACCGTCCTACTGGCTTAGCGTCGAACGCCTGGGCCGTTCGCGCAGGCTGCAAATCGCAAGTGGCGCTGTCGCCCTTGTCTTGCTGGCCTTGCTGTCGACGGTGTTGGAGGTGACCGAAGAACAAAGATCGGTGCCAAAACCTCTGTCGATGCGACTCATCATACGCCAGGCCCGCATGAAGGATCCGTTCCGCCTCGAGAAGGCTGAGATCGAAAAGCGCATAATGACCCGCAAGGTGATACCGGCGTGGCCGGAGATGACGACGGTGCCGGAAATCCGGCGCGAGGATCTGAGCGGAGGAACGGCGTCGTTGCGTCAGGAGGTGGATCCCGGCAGCCACCTGCATGTCGAGGAGATCGCACCACAGCCGCAACGTGCTGCCCTCGACATTTCGAAGGAACCAAAGGGCGTGCGGCTACAACAGGCGGAAATACTCGATATCCTGGATTTCGATACGGGCCGCTACAAAGGCCTGCTGCTGCCGCACCCGACAAACAAGCAGTTGGTGGATGGCTTTGTCTACCTGGCCCTGGCCTGGGGCAACGATTGGCAACCGGCAACACCACGAGCGGTCGCCGAACTCGTGGAGGCAATCAACACGAGAACGCGAATCCGAGCAGAGGTCGATCCTCACCTCGACCTCGGATCCCAGAAGATCTTCCGTGCGCCCTTTATCTACCTATCGGTCGGCAAAGCGTTCGAGCCGACGAAGACGGAACTGGCGAATTTCAAGGCGTATCTGCGTAAAGGTGGATTCGCGCTGGTGGAGAACGCCAACCCATGGATGGAGTACTCACCCGCGGAGGCATCCCTGCGACAGATGCTCAAGGACGCGCTGGGGGTGTACGGCCGATTTAGGATTATCCCGAACGACCACCCGATCTACCATAGCTTCTACGACTTCGACGATGGCCCCCCACCGGCGATCCGGCCTGCCTCGCGGACGCCCGAAGATCCCGAAACCTTCAGCGTGGCGGATTTCCAACCTGGCGTACCATACCTAGAAGGCATATTCATCGACGGTCGTCTCGCCGTCGTCTACTCGAACAAGGCGTACGGAACAGCCTGGCAAAACGAATACCGCAACGAACCGCAGCTGCAGATGGGGATCAACATGGTCGTGTTTGCGTTGTTGCAGGAGGGATCCATGGCGCGAGGCCAGGTGAATGAACTGATGAATAAACTGCGCTAGTACTGTATTGCTGCGGAGCTGAGCGGCGGTTTGCGAATCTAAAATGGGACTCGCGTTTTGTCCCACGACGGCAAAATGTCACGAGGGGAAAAACGGTTGGCTCCAAGCCCGTTTGATGCCGGCAATTGCTTCGATGCGGAAGTAGGATAAACCCGGGTGACATTGCCAGGTCATGCGGTGGCCATCCATCTCGTACAGTAGGGTGCCCTCGGGACCTATAACCTGTAATCGTTCCACGAAGGTGCCGGCGCCGACCTGCAGCTCGTTCCCCTCCAGCACGATCTCGGTGAACCCTGGAGACGTAGAAGCAAAGAAGGCACCTGCCTTTAGCTGAGCGACAATCAGCGCCCAAGTGATATCGGTTTCCTCCTCGGGAACCTGCACGCAGACCCAACCATGTCCCGGTGATGTGAACGCGAAGTGAAAGTCGTCGGTGGCGATCCCCCAAATTTGCTTGCCAGCTGTCAACATCTCATCCCAGAGCACGACGTTGGCCGCTTCGGTCAGGCCCCTCAGCTCGCGCAACCCGTTGAAGATCTCAAAGGCGTGAAGGGACTCCGCGGCCGCGCTTACGTTCTGGGCGCCGTCAGCATACTGCTGAGGGTGGCAGGCCGCGACGAATCCTTCGCCGTTCCGCAGGGCGGCCGCGCGCTCGTCGAAGTTGTCGTTGGGCGTGGGGGTCACGTGGTGCACACCGATCTCCAGGATGTGGTCCTGCTCTCCGTTTTCCTCCCCCGGAACCAGGATCAAGCCGGCCTGCTCCTGCCAGATACGCCATTGCTCTTCATCGGGAGCCATATTGTGGTCGGTTACGGCCATGAAGTCGTAGCCCAGCCGGGCGAACATGGGTCCGCTCTCCGACACATCCATAAACCCGCTGCAACAGGTGTGGCCGTGCAGGTTGCCCCGCAGCCAGCGCTGCGAAGATGAGTAGGGACTGATGTATTCGCTCATTATCTCTCTTTCATGGCGACTCGATCCACTACCAGTTCGTTATCGATCCATCCCGGCGACGCAGGTACAGCTTTCGAGTGGAGTCGGATGGCGGTTTCAGGAGCGATTCGTCTACCTCCACTCCCAGTCCCGGCGTGTCGGGCACCAGAATGTTCGGTCCCTCAGCCACCGGTTGCACCGGATAGACGGCCGGGTCGTAGCGGCCCGCGTGCTCGGTGGGTGACTCGCGAATCTCCAGCCACGCCATGTTCGGAATGGCGGCGGCAAGATGAACCGTTGCGGCCGTGCACAGGGGTCCCAACGGGTTGTGCGGCATGAGATCGATGTAGTGCGCCTCCGCCATGGCGGCGATCTTCATCGCCTCGGTGAGGCCACCGACGATGCACACATCCGGTCGCGCAAAGTTGGTGATGCCGCGCTCCAGGTAAGGCAGGAAATCCCACTTGCTGGCAAACTCCTCGCCGATAGCGAACGGCACATTCACCATGGTCCGCAGCGATTCGTACGCCTCAGGGGTCTCATCGCGGATCGGCTCCTCCAGAAAATCGAGGGTCCCCGGCGGCATGCGGTGACAGAATGAAGCAGCTTCCGCCACGGTTAGGCGGTGATGATAGTCGACGCCAATCACCGCCTCTGATCCGATCGCTTCCCGCAGTGCGGTGAGCCACTCGGCGGTCAACGCAAGCGATTCCCTCGGCTCGAACTGACCACCCGCTTCCACCTCACCGAAACCGATCCATGTGCGAATCACCTTCCATCCCTGATCCATCAGCAGTTGGCCGTCGGTGATCAGCTGATCGAGCGTGCGTGCCAGCGTCGTGGCGAAACACGGGATAAAATCCCGCTGCTTACCACCTAATAACTGGTATACCGGCACGCCCAGCGCTTTGCCGGCGAGATCGTGCAGCGCGATGTCGATGCCGGACATGGCACAAGTAAGCACCCGGCCACCTTCGAAATAGTGACTGCGATAGAGGCGCTGCCAGTGGGCACCGATTTCCATCGGTTCCTCGCCCAGCAACAGCTGCCGAAAGTGCTGCACGGCCCCATCCACGGCAAGTGCCCGCATTCCCAATCCGGCCTCGCCCCAGCCGAAAAGCTCCGTATCGGTTTCCACTTTGACTAGAAACTGCTCAGAGGGGGCGGTGTAGGTCTTGATGTCAGTGATCTTCATTGCCTTCACCTGAATTCCACGCTGTAGAGCTCCGCACAGCGCATGCGGAAAGAGAGGGAAATCGGACCGTCACCATCATGCCCGAGATCTGCCGCCCCTTTCCATGTGAGTTCCCTATCGATCTCGTCCCCAACCAGCCAATCGCACTCCTCGTAGCTGCGGCCCGGAATCGGTTGGTATTTGCTGTCGCACACCTGCACCTCGACGCGGCCACCGACCGCGGTTTTGAAGTTGAGATAGGCACGGTGCTGGGGAATGGTCAGATGGAAGGTGCGGAAGTTGCCTTCCTCCGGGGCTTCGAGGGCGGCGAGACGGCCCTTCTTCCAGGTTGCCCAATTGATCGACCCATCCGGCCGCTGGCGCAGCTGTTTGTGGCCGTGGCGCGAACAGCCAACGGTGACTCCCATGCGATCGCCCGGCAGATTCACCAGTCCGACGCCGGCGGCTACGGTTCCGTGGTCGAATTCGCCCGCATCTCCGGGGCGACAGACCGGTCCACCCGGAACCGGGTTCCATACCACGTTGTCGGGACTGGCGGCCAAGAGGAAGGCGAAGGAGTCGTCGATGAGGCGCCAGCGCAGGGGAAACATGATGTGGTAGTCGGTGGTTCCCGGCATGATTGTCTTGGCGTTGCCGTACCACAGATCGTACGGCTCGTTGGTGCCGTTGGGCCAGAAGACCTCCTCTGACAGCGGAAATCGCCTGAAGTCGGGACTGGCCAGGCGACCGATGCTGCGGCGCATGAGGTAGTGACTGCGGCAGTATGCTACGTACTGCCCCAATACCGGATCGTACTCGCAGACGTTGTGGGTATCGCTCACCTGGGAGATCAGCGCATCCTCCAGCGGGGTCCAGCTCAAGCCGTCCGCGGAAACGGCGCCGAAGAATCCCTCCAGCTTGTCGTTGCCGGTGTGAGACTGGGCGCAGAGCTCATCCGGGCGGTCGCGCAGATAACGCTCCTTCATCTCGCCACCCATCTGCCCGGTGTGAAACATCTTGTACCGCTCTTCGGCAGGCGCCGACGGATCCTTGAAAACGGTAGCCCCATGCAGACCGGTGTTGTCGATCAGGGGCACCCCGTAGACGAGGTTGTTCTCTTTGGTGCCGTTCCGCTCCAGCAAACCGAGAGAGGGTTGCCGCCAGGTCTCCGAATCGTCCGATTCGGCGTAACGGATATAGTCGAACGAACCCATGGTGTACTTGTCGTGCTCGATATGCTCGCTGCCGGCGGTCTCGTACCACAAGCGGTAGCGGCCTTCATCATGCATTACCACACCACCCGACCAAATGAAGTCCTCGTCTCCTTCGGGTTGGAGGAAAGGTTCGGTCTTCTGCGCCGGTTTCGCCCGCAGACGGATGCCCGACGGCATGTAACCGGGGATGTGCAGGGTCGGCTCGACCGGTTCCGTTGACCAGTAACGCTTACGTTCGCCTTCGGCGGTGAGCCAGCCGGTATGGCTGCCATGGTGTACGTACCGCCAGTCGAAGAAGTAGATGATGTTCGAAGGCAGGGTGTACGGGTGCCGTTCGTTGCGGATAGGGGAGATCATGGTTTTCTCCTGTCGGTGTGTATTGCCATAGTATGTCTATTTTTTCAGCCGTGGCCAACGCCGCAGGGTTTCGCTGCGCGGAGCCTGGCAAATGGGCGTAATGTCGAGGCATCGACAGCGTTCCATCGATTGTAGAGTTTTCTCCCTTCCACCAATGCAATCGAGGATTTCGCCATGTCAAAGATTTCGGTAGGTAGATCCATCACCGTTCACAAAGACGACTTCGCCTACATCTCCCACCCATCGATCGCGGTTCTTGAAAACGGCGATTGGCTGGCGGCCTTCAATCACAGCCGGCGGCGTCAACCGTTTGACCACCCTCCGGGGGATCCGCTTTTCCGCACCCTGCTGGCGCGGTCCTCCGACCAGGGACAGAGTTGGTCGCAACCCTGGTTCGCCCCTGACTTCGACTCGTACGGCACCGAGTGTCCCGGTATCGCGCAGCTTCGCAACGGCTCGGTGGTTCTCACGCAGTTTCGCTTCGCCTGGTATCCTCTTGGCCTGGCGAAAAAGCTGCGCGCGGAAGGCGTCGCGGTAGAGATCAGACTGCCGGGCAAGGGTTTTACCGCGGAGTTCGGCGAGGACGAATGGAAGGATGCCGAGTGCACCTGGGCTCGCGGGCGTCACGGTTTCTACGCTCATATAAGCACCGATGGCGGCGACAGCTTTGAGCAGACCGTCAAGATCGACCCTGGCCCCTATCAGGAGGGTTTTTCGCGAACCGGCGTCATCCACCTTGAAGACAATCGGGTGGCCTATGCCGTCACCGAACATCCCAGTAACTGCCGGCACACCTACATCGTGTTCTCGGATGACGGTGGTTTAACCTGGGATCCTCCTGTGCTGATAGCAGATTTCCCCAAGGGCCTCTTGTGCGAACCTGATATCGCCGAGGTGGCGCCTGGAGAGTTGATCTGTATACTGCGCAGCGATTGGTTGGAGAACGGGTGCCAGTACCTACGCGCGTGCAGGTCGACGGACGGCGGCAAGACCTGGAGCGACCCCGAGTTTACGGGGCTGGACGGTATTCCCGGACACCTGCTGGTACTGGCCGATGGACGCCTCCTGTGCACTTACGGACGCCGGAGAGCGCCATTCGGAATCTACGCGAGTCTCTCGGAAGACGGAGGTCGGACCTGGCTGGCGGACGAGGAGATCATCGTTCGAAACAACCTTCCTAACAGGGACTTGGGATATCCGACAACGGTCGAATACGAACCGGGAAAACTGTTCGTGTGTTATTACGGGCAGGAGCTGGACGGAGTGACCTGCATACAGGGCAGTTATCTAGAGATCGGGGGATAACGCTACAGCGGCGGGCCGAGATCAGTGAATCCGATCATGGCGCGGACAAAAATGGTAAGGTCTGGGAGCATGAAGAAGCCCCATCGAACGCGCCTCCGACCTCAATAGAGGTCCAGTAGCCCGTTCGCTCCTGGAATATCCTTCCCCTCGAACTCCGGCCGTATCCATCGGGACACGCAAAACTGTCCCGGATTTCGGTAACCGAAGACGAGAGCCCAGCGAAAACCGCTGTCGCTTCGCCGCGGGCTGACGCCATGGGCGGCGTGAGTCCACACTAGGGCGACGCTACCGGGAGGAGCGGAGAGTTCCTCGATCTGCAGTGGCTCCCCGGTCAAAGGGTGCGTCTTTTCCGCCATCCACCCCGTGAGCAATTCCTCGTCGGTTTCCGCTTCAATCGTCGAATCGCGAAACAGATGGCTACCGGGCATCACCTTGAGTGCGCCGTCATATGCCTCGAAACCGTTGACATAAAAAAATATGCGCACCAGGCCGAGCTTCGGATCGTCGTCGGCATAAGCGTGGCTGTGCCATCCGCTGCCGGGATAACCGCCGCGCCGGTTGAGAGTCACGCAGTGGTCCAGCCGGATGTTCGATCCGAGTACGGAGCGGGCCATCTCGAGAAGCTGCGGATGTGCGATCAGCTTTTCGAAGTACGGGTCGAACTCGGCTGAGTAATGTTTCGGATTCTTGCCTTCCACTTTTGAAGCGAGAAGGTCCTGGTTGGCCACGCAGGATGCGGCAAGCTGTTCGCAGGCATCGGCGCGGAGCAGACCGGGAAGCAGGTAGTGACCATCCCGATCGAACTGGGCGCGCTCCTCATCGCCAAAGCGGTAGGTCTTGAAGATCGGCTCAAACATCGATTCCCCGCCGTTGGTGGTCTGCTGCCGGCTCCCGCTTCCAATCAATCGCTACAGCGCGCCGAGGACCACTTCCGAAACATCCGTGCCACAGCATATGGTCGAAAATCACCAGATCTCCCGGCTCGTTATCCACGGCCATGTGGGGAACCTGGTCGGGGGCCAGCTCGAAGCTGTTGGCGGCGGGATCTTCGAACAAACGTGCCCGCCGTTCGCCTTGAATCTCATCGCGGTCGCACAAAGCGTCCAACCCCTCCCGCAGCAACGGGTCTTGGCCAAAGAGGGCGATCTCCGGGCACAGCGTCCAGAGCTGATCGTGGTACGGCTCCCGGTGTGAACCGGCAATCACCCGACGGCAACCGGCGCTAACCTCGTCCAGCTCGATGGTCAGGCGGGCGCCCGGAAGATAGTGACCCCCGAATTCCATGTTTTTAAGGGCATCCGGGCGACCGGCGGGAATCCGGACATCCCATCCCATAGCCGATTGCCATGGTTCGTCAGCCGCGTGAGCCAGCGCCGTGCTCTGCTGATAGACTGCATCGGATCCCAGTAGATTGCGCGCAACTCCGGCGGCGCGTTCATCTTCTAGCAAGCTCTCCAAGGCAATGCTGTGTTTCAGGAGGTCGAGGCAGCTCGCGCCCCGGTCTGCCGATCCGCCGACGAGCAAGGGAGCGGCGACCCGATCGAATTCAGCAGCCAGTGTTGCGATCTCTTCGAAGGTGAACACCTGCGGTACCACCAGGAAGCCGAAGGCGTTGAAGTGCTGGTGTTGTTTCTCGGACAGCATGGAGTGCGGGTTACGCTAGGAGGCTAGTAGAATCGAAACGAGCACAGGCAGCAGTTGCGCATCTCCAACCGCAGGCGCACGGTTTCTCCTTCCAGACGTCTCAAGTCCATTCCCTCCCAGGAGACTTCATGGACACCGCTCTCGCGAATATTAGTCGAACGGTCGAAGGTGAAACCGTCGATCGGCATGCCCGATTGATCGGATATGGCCGCCCGCACATCGCACTCGTCGAAGTTGGGTATCCCGCCCGGCTTACCGTGGGGCACGGAGGCGTGGATGTCGAGCTTGAGGCGGGTCCCCTTGAAGATCAGCGGTTTCGTCACCAGCAGCGCCTGATTGGGGCCGGCCAAGAGTCCTGCCCAGCGATCCTCGTTGAGGGTGGCCAGGGCTATGGTCATGTTCGTCTGATCGCCGGCGGCGCGCCCCCGTTTCACCGGATCGTAACCATGGGCGCCGCGAAAGGCTCCATAATAAACCCAGATGGTGCCATCGTGTAGAATCGGACCGGAGGGGGTCATATACCCCGCGTCGTAGCTCCCAAGTTCTCCGTAGCTGAGAAACGGCACGTGGCGGTCGACCCAGGTCCAGTTGAAGCCGTCGCGGCTACTGAGAAGAAAGGTCTCCCAGGTCTGTTCATGGGTCTGGTGCAGCATAAGAAAACCGACGTAGAAATCGCCGTAGATGCCGGCAGTGAACTGCATGAACTGGTGATCGGCGCGACTCAAGTGATCGGGGGCCAGCATGATGCGGGTGGGCGTCCAATGCTCGAAGTCGTCGCTTTCGGAATAGCCTATGGTGCGGATGTGGCGGTGGCGTCCGATGCCGTCGATCTCGTGAGCCACTGGGTGCCCCGGGCGGAAGTAACCGACGTATTTCTCCCGCTTCGGGTCCCAGCCGAGCACCGTGGAAGCGTCGGCGAAGTTGGCGCCGTGGTTCACCACCGGATTATCCGGATGCTCGGTCCAATGAATCCCGTCCGGCGAGTAGGCATTGATGGCGCCGCCCGTGGTGTTCGAGATCGGACCCTCCACCTCACCCTGGGCCTTGTACAACCGCTGGGGGTCCGGATCGCGGGGGTCTTTGAAAACGTTGAAGTAGTTCGGATCCGTCGCCGCAAACATGATGTTGTTTCGTTTGGAACCCTCGTACTCGTAGATGCCCAGATCCGGGCGCTCCCAGTCGTAGCCGTTCTTGGAGGTGGCGTAACACCATGGGCGCAGGCCATCCTCCCACATCCACCCCAGATACCACATCTTGAAGATCCGCTCCTGCTCATCGTAGATCACCGTCTGCCCGGTGATCTCCACGCCGGCGACAATCCCACGCCGGTTCTTGCCCATTTCCCACGGTTCCTCGGCTGTCAGGATCGGGTTTCCGGGGTACTTATCGGGTCGGTACATGAACCTGGATATGCGGCTCGCCTCGTCGACCAGCAAATCGTCCAGAAACAGCTGCTTGCGGTTGCCAATCTCAATGATGCCCGCAGTAGCGCTACTGGCTTTCTCGAACAACGCTCCATCTTTCAATCAGGTACCTCTCATCTCGTTTGCCCACCACGTCGCGAATGGCTAACATTTAGCGGCTCGACGCTAGCGCAGAGAAGGTAACAAAAATGCACATGGATAAAATCGAAGACCTACGCTACAAGAAGATACCGACCCAGGAAGACCTGGCGTCCCTGGATCGCGATCTGGGTTTCCAAGAAGTGGAGACCGAAGATCCGCGAGAGCTCACAGCGGACCAGATTCAAACCTACAACCGCGAGGGGTACATCAAACCGGTGCCCATCTTCGAGGAAAAAGAGATAACGAAATACCGCGAACACCTCGAGGGAATGATGGAAGCAGCCCTGGACGCCGGTCAGAGCAGTTACTCCATCATTTCGGCACATCTAAAATCGCCGTTGGTTTACGACATATTGGGCAACGAACGCATCGTCGCCCACGTGAAGGATATTCTGGGCGAGCATGTGGTCGGCTGGGGTGCCCACTGCCTGTGCAAGCTGCCTGGAGATGGAAAGCAGATTTCGTGGCATCAGGATGCCAGCTATTGGCCCTTGACCCCGTCCCGGACGGTGACCGCCTGGCTTGCGGTGGATGACGCCGACATCGACAATGCCTGCATGCGTTTTGTTGCCGGGTCTCATCGCCGCGGTCATATACATTACCGTGCCAGCGACGCCAGCGAACAGAATGTGTTAAATCAGACGGTGGACGACGTGGAGCAGTACGGGGAGGTGGTCTACGACGAGCTCAAGGCCGGCGAGATCTCGCTGCACAGCGATCTGCTGCTCCACGGGTCTGATGTCAATCGGTCCAACCGTCGAAGGTTCGGCCTAACGCTACGCTACTGCGCCACCGAGGTTCGAGCAGCTTTGGGATGGAATCTGGAAGGAATCGTGGTAAGCGGTGCCGATCCATCGGGGCACTGGGCTAATCCGCCGCAGCCAACAGCAGTGGAGGTGTAGTCGATCGTATTGCCATAAGCAAGTAATACAGAAAACGGGCAGGTGGTCCGGCCACCTGCCCGTTTTCACGTTCTACCTGACTCCGCGTTGGCCTACAAGCTAGTCAAACCAAGAGACTCAGCGGAGTTCGGTTACTCCTCATCGCCATCGCCGCCGCAACCGCCACATCCACCACATCCACCACATCCACCACATCCACCACATCCACCGCCATCATCGTGATCGTCGTGATCGTCGTGATCATGGTCGTGGTGTTCATCGCCGCCACAGCCACCTTCACCACCACAGCCACCTTCACCACCGCGGCCGCCTTCACCACCGCAGCCGCCTTCACCACCGCAGCCGCCTTCACCACCGCCCTCACGGCGCTCCCTCCTATGATCCCGCATCTTCTTCATCGCGGCGAGGATTTCCTCGGCATCCAATGCACCGTTCTCATTGCGGTCGAGAGCAGCAATGGCGGCTTCGACGAAGGCACCGGGGCCATCCTCACGGGAGGGTGCCTCGAAGTCCGGGGGCAGGGGAATCATCAGGTGGGGGTGATGGGGCCGGCCCTTGCGACCGCCGCCTTCCCCCTCTTCGTGACCGTCCGCCTGGATGTCCGCTGCGAACAGCGCCAGACCACAGACCAACATTAGAATTCTTCTCAACATCTTCCGGTCTCCTTGCTAGAGATGTGGTGGGTTCGAGTAATGATAGTAATCTAGTGACGGAATGGCCCGCGCGTCGTGAGCCGCATCACCAATTGGCAGAAAAATAGGGCACGTACTGCCCGGCTCCAAACTATTTCTAAGCCGAGGCCAGTCGCTCCTATCATCAGAATTCTGACATCCCTTTCTAAAAAGCTGAGAATGCCGCTTGGCGATCGCTGCTTTCTCAACCCTGGGGGCTGTTCTTGAAAATCGCACAACTCTTTTATTTACAGTTCTTTTCGACTTCCAATGAGGTCTGTACATGAATCCCGCGGTGCCTGGCACGCCAATTGCCATATTGCCCGTCGGAAGCTCAAGCTCTAACGGCTTGGGCATCGACCCTCGAGGGGAGAGATGTAGTCATGTATTTCAAGATTCTTGCCGCGATTGCCCTGATGGCTCTTGTCATGTTGGGGTGTAGTGGCGTCGATCCGGTGTCAGCACCCGCAGAAGAGACCTCCGGATCCCGAGGCGGCGAACCTCACTCGGACGCTTTCGTGAGTTTCGAACGCTGGGTGGAGACCGACGTCGCTGCAGACCTCAACGGAGACTCTGAGATTACCGAGGAGGATTTCCGGCTCTTCCTGGCGGTCACCTCACCCATATTGGAACCCGGGGATGAGCCCGCTGTTACCCCTCCAGGTCGACTGTCGGTGGATGCGGTAGCGAGTCCTGCACTCTTCGTGACCGGTGACCCGATCGAGGCGGCGCGTATGGCGCATCTTCTGGGTGATGCCGATCTGCTGGCTACGGTTGAACACACTGACTTCGACGATAACTGGTTGGTCATAGCGCTCCGTGGCGAGGTCAATACCACTGGCTATGGCATCGACGTAGAGACGGTGGAGTACGATGGGCACAGCGTTCAAGTGACAATAAGCCTGAGCGATCCGTCACCAGGGGAAATGGCAGCCCAGGTGATCTCGTATCCGTTCACCTTCGCCGTAGTTCCGCGGCAAGCGGTGCCGGTCGAAGAGCCCACTACCTGGATTATGAGCACTGAGGACGGCAGCTTGCAGGCCAAGGCTCGCTATCCTCATAATGGCGAGGCTGACGACGATGGTGGTGTGTCCGTGCCTAGTGGCGATCCGCCAGACATCGTCATCGATCCGATCGCGCCAGGACAAGGTGGCTCCGGTGAGAGCGAAGCGCTCCCCTGGCCGAAGATCGATATTCGCGGCAGTGTCACCGAGATCTCCGTACCCGACTACAGGAATGAGGAGATAGTCGCCGTGCTTCTCATCGAGGGACGGGTGGAGGAAGATACCAACGTGGATCGAGCATGGCTGACCATTACAACAGGCACCTTCATCGGCTACATCGATGGGGATGAATTCGTCAAGGTGCCGTTTTCGGAGATCGAGCCGGGCCAGACGGTCGAGGCGATATTCGCGGGTCCGGTGGCGGAGTCGTATCCGGTGCAGGCGCAAGCCCGGGCGCTGTTGATTCTTCCGGACTGAACGGGAGCTTTCGACGCCGCGCAGCGATACCTGCCGACGCCGACGAATACCTCTGAATGACCATGGACCCTGGCCGGTTTCGCCGGCTGGGGTTCTTTTTGTGCCGGTGGGGTACCGCAACCTGTATGCCGCTACCGCCGACCACCTTCTCACTTCGCTCCTCCCAAAAAAACTTGCATACCATTACGTACTAGTGTAAAATAGTACAAAAATGGAACTGACCATCGACACATCCTGTCCACGGCCCGTATACGAACAGATCGTGATGCTGGTCCAAGAAGCGGTGACGACCGGTCAGCTTGCACAGGGAAGTCCGCTACCGAGGATCCGCCAGCTCGCCAGCGATCTGGAGATCAACGCCAATACGGTCGCCAAGGCATATCAGATACTCGAGCAACGCCACATAGTGGTCACGGCAGGCCGTCGCGGAACCTTTATTCACGAGGCCGGCCAGAACCACGTACGCGAGCACGCTCACCAGTTGGGCGAGATCAAGATGATCGGGCTGCTCGAAGAGTTGCAACGCGCCGGCCTGCCCTTGAAGACGATCCGCACCATCTTTCACACATCAGTTGAGAAACTCGAGTCGGCTTTGGGCGCCTAGCCCCAAAGGAACGGATATGGATTATCCCTTCGAAACCATCGTGCACTACTCGCAGCTGATCGTCTTTCAGGGCGTGGCCATCCCTAAAGGCGCGCGCGCGAGCTACCGTGCCGCGCTGTAACGCAACCCGCAATGGCTTCGGGACCATCCTGAGGTACTTCAACGCCATCCGCCGCCCAGGCTTGTAATCTGGCTCTCCTACGCTGTGGGATTACTGCTAGCCATCGCCTATCCCCTGAAGCGGATGGAAGCCCCAAAGGACGATGTCTTATCCACGTTGATTGTGCGCTCTGCCTTTTTATGTCTTGTGCAATTCGTCGTCTATTACCTAGTCCGCATGCGTCCGATGTGGGCCCAGATCCCCGCACCCCCGATTCGGACCGCCACGATGCAGCGCCGGGATCTTCTGGCCGAGGCGCGTTGCAGGCAGGCTAGGCTATGGGGGCAACTGTGGGCACTTACGCCGCCGGCCAATTGCTGGAACCGGACGCCGTGGTTAGGCACACGAGGGCGTCGGCTTCAACCGAAGCCAACGTGTGATTTACGAATCCGAGAACCGGTAGGAGAACAGGCTGGTGGCGTTGGTAGCAGAGATGTGGAGCCGCACTTGCCGGCCGGCGAACTGCGACAGGTCGCGGCGTTCGTCGCCCCAGGTGATCTCGAAGCCGGTAAGGTCATCGTGATCCAGTCCGTTGCAATCGTCCAGATCGAACCCCTCGGGCACACTGTAGTCGTCGACCACGCGCACATTCACCTCGCCGAACAGTGTGGTGGCATTCAGGTAGAGCTTTTTTCCCGAAACCGTTACCGGCTCGGTCATCATCTCGGCACCCCGGATCCCGCAGCGCAACGCCACGAAACCGTCCTTGCGTATCTTCGCCGCCCCGATGTAGCTCTCGAACATCCCGTCGGTTCCGTGGGCCTGGGGGCGCCCGTTATACCATAGGTATAACGAGTCGTCGATCAGCACTGGCGAACCCGGCGCGACGGTAGCCCACGCCCCGTCAAAACCGCCGGACGGTCCCACGGACAGGAACTCCTCTCTCTTTCCCACCCGCTCCCAATGCTCCAGATCCCGCGAAGACACCAGCTGGGTCGGCCCCAACTCGGTCGCCCCGTGTTGCGGCCCCAGGAAACCGATGTACTGGTTCCCGTACACACAAGGCGGCATCACGTAGAACTGATCGAGGGGATCGTCGAGATCATCGGGCTTGATGACGGTCTTCTGTGGGGACCAGTCGACGAAGTTTTCGCTGGTGCATATGGAGATTACCCGACGGTACCGCTTCCATTCGATCACGAAGTGGTCTAACACAGTGCCGTAGCGGCGGGAAGTAGCGATAAAACGCTGTTTCATTGGATCGTGCACCAGGGTACCGCCATCGCCGGCTCGCGGCACGCAGATGTAGTCACCCTGAGTCCAGCGCAAACCGTCGGGCGAGAACAGCGGGTAGCCGCCGATGTGGTCCTTGATCACCAGGAACTGCCGTTTCCGCGCCGCGTTCTTCTCCTCCCTGGTCATGCCCACTTCGTCGAAGACCGGTGCGTCTGGCGTCGGGCGCTGCTGGTAGACCAGCATCTTGTACCGCTTCTGCGGATCTGGTTCATTCTCGTCTTTGACCACACCCCACGGATCTGAGTCGAAGACCGGTCCGTCGGGCGGCGGGTACACGATGTTGTTCGCTGTCGACCCTTCACTGGCGACAATGCCCAGCTCCGGCTTGTCCCAGTTGACCGCATTCTTCGAGGTCGCATAGCAGATGTACATCCCGGTGCGATCGCGATTGTAGAGCTCCATATTTACGGCGTAGTACCACATCTTGAAGAGATCTTCGTCGTCGTCGTAAAGGACCCCACCCCACATCTGGACCGCCTTGCCTTCCCAGGGTCGATCCGGACTGAGCACTGGACCGCTTCCAACCCGCTCCGGTTGCTGCACCTTGCGCACGAATCCTGGATGATCCTGCACTTCGATATCGTCCAGGAACAGGTGCAAACCTGGATCGTATAGATTGCCTGTTTTCATGGCCTGTATCTAGAACCGCCGAACGATCGGTTTCTCGCGATTTTCGTTGCCGGGAGCCGGACGCCAGGCCTCTTTGTATTTCCTGTCCTCGGCCAGATAAGCCTCCACGTCGATATCGTTGAAGCGGTCCGGGGAGAAGTCGGCGACGTCGATGCGGGTCTGCCCGTCGACGATGAACTCGGAAAGCAGGAGACCGGCCACGGCGTGATAGCCGAACCCACCGGAGTTGAAGTTACAGCCTAGAAATAACCCGGGAAGCGCCCCCACCGGGCCGATGTTGGGAAAGGTATCCGCGGTCATGCTAATTAAGCCGATCCGGTGCTGTTCCAGCTCGACCCCTTCCATGATCGGCATACGTTCGCGAATCGCGTTTCTGATAAACGCTTCGGGCGCCGGGTGCAGCTCCAGTTGCGAGTAGTCGAAATCGATACCGGGCATCGTGTACCGCACCGGTTCGTGCGCGCCGGTGCCGAAGAGTATCCGATTGTCTTCGGTGGGCCGGTAATAGATCTGGCAGGCGTTGTCGTTGGTGGCCGGTATGTCGGGCACCTCCGCGAAAGGCGCCGACATGAACCGTTCGTGCACGTAGTTGTGTGCCGGGATAGGCTGACCGACACCGGTCATCAGTGAATTCGCCCAGGCGTTGAGCGTACAAACGGTTGCGTCCGCACGCAGCTCCCCCACCTTGCGGGTCCGTACGCCCTTGACCTTCCCGTCTTCGAGGATGAACTCTTCCACCGGATCGTCCTCCAGAACCTCTACCCCCATCTCTCGTATTTTGGCGGACAACGCCGCGATGTAGGTATCCGGCTCGTTCCAGCCGCCGCGCAGATCCAGGATGCAGCATTCCTCCTGGTTCAGGTGCAGCGCCGGGTAACGCTTCGTCGTCTCCTTGGCGCTCAGAACCTCGAACTTGCCGCCACAGCGAATGTGCATCTCCTGCTCGTGCTCATTTTCGCGATATTGCTGCTCGCTACTGATGGACATGCAGCCCACCTGGTGGAACGAGTAGTTGTCCAGGATCTTGCTGAAGCGCTCGAAGATATCCATGGTGATCGCGCGCGCTCTGGTTCCCGTCTCGGTGGACATGAGCATGGTGTTCACCGCCCCCGACCTGCTGCTCGACCCGCTGCCCACCTTGCCCTTGTCGAGCAAGACAACCCGGCTCACCCCTTTTTCTTTCACATGAAAGGCGGTACACAAGCCAGCAATGCCGGCGCCGACAATCACCACTGTATCCGGTTTTATAGCTGCCACTGCATTCCTCCTTTCGCCGTTAGCCCTGTTTAACCCACCCGCTCAGTCAATCAGGACCTTCAGCACGGCTTTGATCGTCGCATCATCGCTGTCTTCGCCCTTCACCGCCGGCATGTGGGCATCCTGAGGACCAAACAGATAGAACATGCCCGGAGAGGTTCGCAAAAAGTCGTCGCTGCCGGAGGCCAGCAGCGCATCGGTCTCTGGGTCGTACTCTTGCGTTACCTGAACCTGGTCCAGCGGCGCGTATCCCATGAGGTCGCTGCCCTTTATCACGTACTGCAGATCGGCGTATTCGCGGTGTGCCTCGAACTGCGCCGTACTGCGCTCGCGCGGTTGGGAATGTGCCAGAACCAGGTAGATCTCCTTGCCGGAAACCGGATATTCACCCTTCTCCATAGAAGAGAAATCGGTGGATTGCAGGTATTCGAAACCCGCCTTGAAACGTTCGCCAAGACCGTAATAGATCGGCGCATTGCTCAGTTTATCAACTATCATATGAGGTTCCTCCTTGCGGCGATCAGGATAGCCCACGGAGGCGGCCAATGCAAGATTTCGAGGGTTCCTGGCTCGTACGGCATCGAAGTGGATCGTGCGTTATCTTCATGCTCTCGAACCCGAAACAGGCTGAACAGAAAACAAGTGATCATGGAGTACGTGAATTTCGGTACTGCGGGCGTCAAGGTAAGCCGCATTGCGTTGGGTTTAGGCTTGCGGGGGCAGGACAGCCGGGAGGAGGCGGAAGGCCTGATCAACCATGCCATCGATCGCGGCATAAATCTGATCGATTGCGCCAACGTCTACGGCACCATGGACGACCGGAAGAATCGCGGTCTGTCGGAGCAGATCCTCGGTAACGTGCTCAAGGACAGGCGCCGCGAGGTGGTGATAACCTCGAAAGTCGCAAGTCCCTTGGGCGATGGCCCCAACCACAAAGGCGCCTCGCGATTTCATGTCATGCGCGAGGTGGAGAATTCCCTCAAACGGCTGCAGACCGATCACATCGACGTCTACCTGGTGCACAGCTTCGATGAGACCACGCCACTTGATGAAACCGTACGGGCACTGGACGATCTGGTGCGCAGCGGCAAGGTGCTTTACGTGGGCTGTTGTAACTTCGATGCCTGGCAGGTCTGCCACGGTCTGTGGATCGCCGATCGCCTCAATGCCGCACCCTTCATCTGCGTACAGAATAAGTACAACCTGCTCACTAGAGGGCCGGAAACCGAGCTTTTCGGGGCGGTGCGTGAATTTGGCTTGGGATTCATGGCGTACAGTCCACTTGGCGTCGGCCTCTTGAGCGGCTTCTACCGCCCCGGTGAGCCGGCCCCGGAAGGTTCCCTGTGGGCGACGCGGCGCAAGGATGCCTACCCGTTGCTCATGGAGGGTCAGGTGGGTCGCGTCGTTGCGACGGTGCTCGAAACGGCCGAGAAAATTGGCAAGAGTCCGGCGCAGGTGGCGATGGCCTGGGTGCTGGGCCAACGCGAGGTCACTGTGGCCATCTCGGGAAGTGACCGGATAGAACATCTGGACGACGTACTCGGCGCCGTGGGCTGGAAGCTGGAAGACGAACTGCTCGTCGAACTGGAGACCGTTTCGGCGAGCCTTGGGGAGGAGATTGACGCTTAAAGGCGGCCTTCAACCAACAAGGATTGATCAATGGCGAAAAAGAAGATCCGAATCGGGCTTATCGGGTGTGGCGGCAACATGAGGGGGGCCCACATGCGGCGCCTGAACGCAGACGGGGGTGTCGAGCTGGCCGCGGTCGTCGACGTGGTCGAGCAAAACGCGTGTTTGCTCCTTGAGAATTGGGGCACTCCGGCGCCGTACTACAGCGACTATAAACAGATGCTTCGCCGCGAAGAGCTGGACGCGGTCTGGATCAGCTCACCCCACGCCCATCATTTCCCGCAGGCGCGGATGGCCCTCGAGTGCGGGGCGCACGTCCTGGTGGAAAAACCACTCACCATCTCTGGCAACCACTCGAAGAAGCTGCTCGAGCTCGCAGCCAAACAAAAGCGCCTTCTGATGGTAGCCTACCAGCGCCACTTCTTCCCCACTTATGTTTACGCCCGCGAGCTCGTCCAAAAGGGAAAGCTCGGCGAGATCCGCTCGGTTATCGGCTACGTGACCCAGGACTGGGGCAAGGCCGGCAACTGGAGGCATGTTCCCGAGCTGGCCGGTGGGGGCATGTTCATGGATACCGGGAGCCATTTGACCGCCGCGGCGCTGTGGGTGACGGGAGTGGAACCCACGACGGTTTCCGCGTTTGTAGACAATCGCGACAAGCCGGTGGACCTAGACACGGT
Organism: Candidatus Latescibacterota bacterium; assembly: GCA_965217095.1. Taxonomy (GTDB): domain Bacteria; phylum Latescibacterota; class UBA2968; order UBA8231; family UBA8231; genus CAYNZV01. The sequence goes on along the minus strand of OZ244235.1, from coordinate 6,388,082 downwards.
ACTCAGCGCGGTCTGCAAGAACGGGGCGCAGCTGTCCTTGAGTTACGTAGGCTGCACCCCGCGCCACGACGAACGTCTTGCTATACACGGAAGTGAAGGGGTCCTGGTTCTCCAGAAGCATCAATGGCAGGTTGGCCAGCCGTTCTTCAACGGCGAACCGCTGTCAATTCCCGCCAGGATAGAGGATGACACACCCGACGCTGCCCTCCTGCGCTGGATCCGCAACGGTGGCAAGGGGTACGAGCCGCCGGCGTACGCTTTGCAAGTAGCCCGGCTCAACGATGCCGTTTACAAGGCGGCGAAAGCGGGCAAGTCGGTGAGAGTGGGCTGAAGCGGTCTCCGGCGGAGGCAGTCACACCTCGCGTCCGCGGATGTCAGTCGAGGGTGTCCAGCGCCTGCATCGCAGCGCGGATATACCCCAGCGCAAACGCCCTGCCCCGATGGTGATAGTTCGTGTCACCCACCACTCGGGGTGAATGGTCGGGGGTGATAATGCCGTCGTATCCCGCATCCTTGTATGCTTTGAGCGCCCCGATCATGTTGACGTCTCCTTCGTCTATGAATACTTCGTCAAACTTCGGGAACTGACCGCATACGTTGCGGAAGTGGACGTAGAAGATCTTCCCCTGCGACGCGAAGCGACGGATGGCGTCGATTGTGGACGCCGGCCCCATCTCGGCAACGGTGCCCTGGCAGAACTCCAGACCATTGTTCGGACTCGGCACCAGGTCGATGTGGCGCTGCATAGCCTCGTGGCTGGTCAACATACAGCCCACGCCCTGCAGCATTTCAGCCGGTGGGTCGTTTGGATGCGCGGCTAATTTGACACCTGCCTTCTCCGCTACCGGAACTACCCGTTCCAGAAAATAGGCCAGGTGCTCCCACATCTCTTCAACGCTGACCGGAGCATGTCTGCTGGGGGGCGCGTCTTTGACCTTCTCGTAGTCGAAGCTCTTGATGCCGGCTCCTCCCCGGCCTCCATTGGTGTCGTAGGAGCGCCAGTGCCCTCCTCCGGCCAGCGAGAAGTAATATCCAAGGATAGGTATGCCCACTTTGCCCATATTCTCGAGCGTTCTGCAGACATTCTCAATGCCTTCGTCGCGCTGAGGAGCGCCCTCGACGACATCTCCCCAGTGCTCGGTAGCGAGGTTTTCAATAGCGGTCCACTCCAGTCCGAATGAGGTTATGAATTCCCGTGTTTCCAGCAGCAGGTGGTAGTCCAGCGCGCCGTTTTTTACCAGGCGGGGGCTGTGGAGCACGATGTGGGTCACCCCCATCTGCTGAGCAAATATCAGGTTATCTTCGGTCAGATCGTCGAGCTTGAACTTCAGTCCCAGGTTCATGGCTGTGGTATCTCCTTGTTCCGGTCGCCAAATTGCGCCACGCGGCGTTGACGGTTTATGGCACCTCCATATACTCCATTGTCAGCCGCTAAACATAGGAGAGCGTTTTTTGATCTGCCAGAGCTTGGATACCCTCACCTTCGACAACCGCTTCACGCGGGAATTACCCGCCGACCCCGTCGCCGAGAACTACCGCCGGCAGGTGCCTGGGGCCTGCTTCTCGAGGGTTCATCCCCTCCAGGTTTCCAACCCGCAGCTGGTTACCTACGCCCGGGAGGTTTCGACCGAACTGGGCGTAGAGGAAGAAACCTGTCAGAGCGACGATTTCGCGCAGGTGTTCGCCGGCAACCGGATTCTCGACCACATGGACCCGTACGCCACCTGCTACGGTGGCCATCAATTCGGCAACTGGGCGGGTCAGCTGGGCGACGGCCGCGCCATCAATCTGGGCGAAACCATCAATCACGAGAACCGACGGTGGGCCCTGCAGCTCAAAGGTGCCGGACCGACGCCTTACTCCCGTACCGCCGACGGGCTCGCGGTGCTGCGATCATCGGTGCGCGAGTTTCTCTGCAGTGAAGCGATGTACCATCTGGGGGTTCCCACCACCCGTGCGCTCTGCCTTGTGACCACGGGTGATGAGGTGGTGCGCGACATGTTCTACGACGGCAACCCGAAGTCGGAGCCAGGTGCCATCGTCTGCCGCGTGTCCCCTTCCTTCACTCGTTTCGGCAGCTTCGAGATCTTCACCGCCCGGCGCGAGCTGGACGTGCTCAAGCAGCTTCTGGATTACACAGTCTGTGTCGATTTTCCTCACCTTGGCAAACCCTCGGTCGAAACCTACGTCGCGTTGTTCGAGGAGGTGTGCCGCACCACCGCCGAGATGATCGTTCACTGGATGCGCGTCGGATTCGTCCATGGGGTGATGAACACGGACAACATGTCGATCCTGGGACTCACCATCGATTACGGTCCGTACGGATGGCTCGAGGATTACGATCCCGACTGGACGCCGAACACCACCGATGCGGGCGGACGACGGTATCGCTTCGGACACCAGTCACAGATCGCCCTGTGGAACCTCTTTCAGCTGGCCAACGCCCTGGCGCCCTTGATGGAGGAGGTAGAGCCATTGCAGACAGCCTTGGATCGATTCCCCGAGCAGTACGACCAGGCCTGGCAGCAGATGATGGGGCAGAAGCTGGGGCTGGACACTTTCGACGCCGAGACCGACGCTCCGCTGGTGGCCGAGCTACTCGAGGTATTGCAGGTGACCGAGACGGATATGACGATTTTCTTTCGCAAACTGGCCGACCTTCAGGTGCATCCGGGTCCACCGCCCGAGACCACGGCCGCCGAGCTGATGGCACCGCTGATGGACGCGTATTACACGCCCGATGAATTGAACGACGATCGGCGCGCCCGCATCGCCAACTGGATCAGGCGATACTCGGAGCGTCTGCGACAAGACGGCACTCCGGATACAATCCGACGAAAACGCATGAACGCGGTCAATCCCAAATTCGTGCTGCGGAACTACCTCGCCCAACTGGCCATCGACAAAGCTGAAGAAGGGGACAACTCGATGGTGATCGAGCTGCTCGAGCTGCTGCGCCGCCCCTACGACGAACAGCCCTCGAAAGAGGAGTTTGCCGCCAAGCGTCCCGATTGGGCACGGCACCGGGCCGGTTGCTCCATGTTGTCCTGCAGCTCCTGAGCCTCAATCCCAGGGCAGCGGCACCCCGAGCCGCGCGCTGGCCAGGCGCGCTTCGGCTTGCTCGTTTTCACCGTAGCGGATGCCATCCCGGCGATGCATCTCGAAGTGCTCTTCCTCGATGGCGCCCGGCAACAGCGGTCGATCGGTGCCCGGCATCGGTTCGTAGGTTTCGCGCACGTCGTGGACGAGGCGGTCCACTTCGGTGCAAAAAACCTCCTCGGGTACCACGGAATCAATGCGAATGGCGAGCACCATCCCTCCTTTGGCCGCATTCGGCCAGCGAGCGCGAATGTTGTCCCCCTCTGGAAGGTTGAAGCCTGTCAAGGCGCCACCCAGCAACCCGGCCACCGCCGTGTACCCCATGCTCTTGAAGAACGCGGCCGGAATGAAATCCAGCAGTTTGTCGAATTCCGGCCCGGTCTGGTAGTCGGCGAGGATTCGGGTGGCGGCATCCAGAACCACTGGAGGACCGTCCTTTCCCGGTATCGCGAAGCAGATCGGCGGATTGCCGAAATAGCCGATCTGCGGTTTCTCTTCACGATCGCGAGCGTTGCCTAGTTCGTGATACCCCTGCACGGAAAAACCTATACATCCCTCTTCCATACACATGCGCGCGTAATGCCCGGCCGAGCCGTAATGACCGATGTTTCGCGCGATACCCATGCCCAACCCCAGCTCTTTCGCCTTGGCAATGCCGAGCTCAGTTGCCTTGACCATGGGTAAATATCCGAGGCAGCCGTCGCCGTCGACGACAGCGGTCGTGGGTGTCTCACTCAAAATGGTAAGGCTTGGGTGCGGATTATGAGTTCCGTTTTCGAAGCTCTCGCAGTAGCGATTCATTGCAGCGGTTCCGTGGGTGCGGACGCCGCGTAAGTCGGAGTTCACCAGGAGTCGGCTAATCAGCGACGCGTGGTCGGCATCGAGGCCGGCCTTCTGGAAGCAGGTGGTCGAGAATTCCAACAACCTCTCTTCTTTGACAGCAACAAAATCTTCCGGCGGGCGATTCATGGGAGCTCCTTGGCAACAGAGACGAACGTGAACACTAAAGCAACGGTCCGTGTTCGGTGAAACCTATCAATCCGCGAACAAAGAAGGACCATGAGTTTCGTTCGCCCACGGTCTGAAAACGATCCTCGAACCTCTTCTCGTCTCGCTGAATTCCTAGGATGGTGTAAAGATCGTAACCGAAATAGACGGAGCGATTGGTCAAGGTCAGAAAAGCTGTTCGTTGTTTGAAGTTGTTTCGCGGTTGCGCATTGTCCTCTACTCGATAGGGAAGTGGCCCGGCACCCTGCAGGCCCAATCGCAGCACCGTTCGCTGCATAACCGGGTACTGCAAGCGGAGGATCGGAATAAAGCGATACTCGTCGCGCAGTCGTTGATCGGCGTCGCGATCCTGTAAACGCAGCGACATGATCTTGAGCTGGGGCTGCACGGTCAGCGAGCGCAGATGCCAGTTGTACTGGGCGCGGCTCACGACGTTCCAAAGGTCGAGCCGCCGTTCTCTCTGGAATCCGCCGCTATGAAGTTGGCCGCCACGCTGCCAGTTGAGACGAAGACGCAGTTGCTGCGTCAACTCGAGTCCACTATACGGTTGCAAGCGAGCTTCCACATAGGTCTCATTCACAAAGCTGTCCTGGTAAAACAGGGGATCGTCGCGAAAGCCGTAGCTGAACGAGGGAGCACCCAGACGCAATAAGCTGCCCCGGGAACCCAGATTGATTGGCCTGGAGGTCTCGTCTCTGACGGTGTATCGATCGGGAATGTCATCTTCCACGCGGCGGAGATGGTTCTCGAAGAAAAGTCGTCGCAGGTTCATTGGGCGTTCCCGGCGATAACTGAGCAACGCATAGGTGGAGCGATTCTGACCCGGCCCGGCAACCTCGCTTACTGCGTACCTGCCTGCACTTATCGACCAATGCGGTGAAAGGTTGAACTGCGCAAAGAGATGGATTCCTTGCTGATCGGCATCGTAGGGATAGTCCGGCTCCTCATCATCCTCCCGGAGGTCTGGTTCGTCGTTGTTGTTCCGGTCGAGCCCGTAGGTGTATTCGTTGGGCTCCACATCCCACATGAGAAACGGCTCTTCGTAGTCCGGCAGATCGTTGAAATTGCGGTTGGTGTCCGGTAGGCCGTCTTTATCGCTGTCCTGACCGATGAAAACCCCATCTGCGTCTTTGTCCTGGCCATCTCGGGGAGTACCCAGAATGTTGCCCAGGTGACTGTCCGGGTAACGATCGCCATCCTCGTTGTCGTTCACGAGGTCCCAATAAACGGTCTGGTTGACCAAGCCAGCCAGATGGCCCGAGGTTAACCCCGTTTCAAACGGTACGAACGTGCGCATCTGGGTGCCGTAATCCGGGTCCATGGAGAACCATTCGGCACCAACGACAGCGCGATCTCCCGCGAACTGCCGCATGCCGTTGACGAAGAAGGCGTCACCACGGCGCATCGAGCGACCGCCGCGGTTGAATTCCGGGGATCCGTCGATGCGGGCCGGGTAACGGCCGTACAGGGCCGAGCGTGCGTACTCTCCCGTCAGCTCGAGACCAACCAAGCTCAAACCCAGATCCACACTGTAGGTAAACAACGCGGTGTCTTCCCCGATCGAGAACCGTCGTCGCCTCAGGTTGGACATGTCCTCTACTTGACCTTCGGCACGCATGGCGGTCCGGTAGAAGGTGGACCTGAATTGCGTGCCATAGTTGCGGCCCCGCGGATTATCCAGGTTCAACGTTGCAACTTCCACGTGAAAGTCGTTGCCGAGCACAGCTTCCACCTCGACTTTCTCCACATCCGGCTCGGAACTCAAATCGAACAGGAAGACGACCTGCTCCTCGCCACGAACATGCTGAACTACCTCGGGCGAGGTGGTTTGAAAGTGGGTGAGCAAACCCTCGAGATTGGTGATATCGGACACGTCAGTGCCCTGATCGTGGTCGAGGCGGTAGAAGTAGTCTGCATACAATGGTACTTCGTTGCGTCCACGGTAGTAGCTGGGCGCGTTCTGATAATAGCCGTTGAAGGTGTTGTAGGTGATCGAATTGAACTCTCCCGTGGAGCGCGAGACGGTACCCATCTGGATCGGCGCGTTGGCCCGGTGACGGACAACCCCCGGGATGAGGTCGGGACGGGGGTTGCCGTTGACCAGCAGACGCACCTCCTGCACGGTAGCACCGGCGCCGGCGACGGCCGGCGAGTCGTCGGAGACGCGCACTACCACCCAATCCACTGGAGACTGCTCCGGACGCAGCGATCCCTTCATGCTGTTGCCAGTTTTCGTGCTCTGGTAGACGTGCAGATTGGCTCCGTTTACCCCGTAACGCAGTGCGCCAATGCTGCCTTGAAGGCGCGCGCCCAACAGCATGGTTGATGCGGCCGCGAAATCGGTGTCTTCCAGCGACCAGTTAGGATGGTTGCCGCCGTCCCAGAAGTAACGCGTACGTTCGATGCGCGAACCCAGGAAGGTTGCTTGCAGAGCAGGTGTGGCCAGGTCCAGCCGCACGCCATTGAAATCCGACTTCGAAAGGGTAAGGGGTGTGAGGCGAGCCATGAGGCCATCGCCAACGATCGCTGTGTATCCCCAGCCACTATAACCATCACGGACGGTGACGACGTGCTCCATGATGCCACGCATACGACCCATGTCGGTGTAAATGGCGCTGCCGTAAATCTGCTCTGGCCTGCGGGTCTCGGTCCAGGAGTAGAGATCGAAACCGTTGGCGACGTAGTCGCCCATAGGACCGTAGAACGTCTGCCTTATGTCGGCATACGGGAAAGAATGGTTCGGGTAATTCACGTAGGGTTGGTCGGCGTAGTTGGTGTAAGATCTGACCGGGCGTTTCAGATAGGTCGCGGACGGCTCGATACTCTCGGGTCCCTGGACGTGTCTCTCCTGACAAATCCCGGCGGTCACCAACAGTGAGAGGTGGCTTGCTATCGCGAATCGGAGTAGTGCTGGCAATGTGGACGAAAAACGCGCGTATAAAAGTGGTTCAACACTCCAACGTTGTGTGCCATATATAGATTGGGGTGTATGTGCCGTCAAACGGCTGATGCTGCCTGCGCACGGCGCCGGAAGTATAGTCGATTGAGCTAGTCTGGGCGACTGGGTTGCTTGACCGTGAATACAGCTAAAGGTAGACTTCTAAATAGCACCTACTGTCAACTTCGATTGGAGCCAAATGACACCTGAACAGCGGTATTTCTTCGACGTATCGGGATATCTGCACGTGGAGAATGTCCTCAGTGATGAGGAGTTGACGAGCGCGCAGGAGGCGGCAGACCGTTATATCACCATGCCGCCCGCGGAATGGCCGGCCGGATTCGGTGCCGACCTGGAGCGCCAGGATGTCACCGGCTATCAGCACGGTTTCGCTTTTGACAAGGCGCTGGAACGACTGGTGGTGCACCCCACCACCTGGCCGATCATGATGGAGTTTACCAATTATCGACCCAAGTTCGGAAGCGGTACGTTGGGCTACAATACCCACCGCCACTGCTTTCACCCGTTGCATGCTGGCTGGACGGTCGGCAAACAGCCCGACACCCGGCGCTATTTCATCAATAACGGTGAGATCCGCTGTACCGATTTCATCTTCTTCTTCTACCTCACCGACGTCTTCCCAGGCGATGGCGGATTGGTGGTGGTCCCCGGATCACACAAGAGCGAGTTCCTCTTTCCCAAGGATCATTATTACTCCAGCACCTACTATGATGGGTTCGTAGCCGATTACGTGGCTCCTGGGGTGGCCAACATCACCCCGAAGGCTGGTGACGTGGTGATCATCTCCGAACGCACGATCCACGGCGTTCTCAACTGGAAACCCGAGGATCGGGACCGGCGATTCCTGATCATGCGTTACAACCTGCAGTACAATGTGGGCGGCTCGGCCGAGCCATTCTCCGAAGAGATCCGCGCCCGCCTTTCGCCCGAGACCCTGGAGATGGCCTCGATGGCCCATTATGAGACCATCAAGGATATCGTGGAGGAGCGCAGCAATGGTATCGATATCAAGAACCGAACTGCGCCGGAGTGAAGAGCAACTACAGCTTCCGCCTCAACGGATGCGCTGATCTGGAACTACCTGGTGGCTCTTCCAGCTCGACCTGGACACGATTCAAAAATCGAATGACATATGGCCAGTGAATACGAGACCTGCCGTGTAGTGCGCGCCTCTCCCAAACGCCTGTTCGAAGCGTGGCTAGACAGTGGGGAACATTCCGCCATGACTGGAGCCGCCACTGAGATAGCCGCAACAGCCGGCGATAAGTTCAATACACTTGACGGGCAGATCACCGGCGTCAATGTCGAAATAGAGCCGTACTACCGGATCGCGCAAAGGTGGCATGTGTCCCTGCCAGAGGGTGGCACTGCCGAGTCGCGGATAGAGTGGTCGCTGGCAACGGGTCAGAGCTACGGCGGCATCGGCTTTCCCCACGATGATGGCACTACGATCATAATTCACCATTCTGGCTTGCCCCCGGAGCAGACTCGATTCTCGGCATCGTGGTGGGAAGAGTCCTATTTCCTACCCATGGACGCCTACTTCGCCACGGGCAACAATAGATTCACGCGCCCTTCCGCTTGAAAACATTATCCTGAGATGGTCGAGTTTGTACGCTTTTCCGAACGCCTGATCCAAGACGGATTCACCTACTCCTACGGCGTCTCCGCCGCCGACGTCACCGGTACTGGCAGTCTCGATCTGGTGGTTGGGGATATCAATACGGGCTTGAATCTTTTCGAGAACGACGGCAACGGCAACTTCACCCGGCATCTGATCCACCGGCGGGGTGGGGAATGGCTGGAGCGGCATATCCTTGTCGATCTCGACGGGGACGGCAGGCGGGAGATCATCGCCGTCGACAATATCAACGGCTGTTTGATCTGCTTCGAGTACGACGGCGATCCGCGAGAAGCGTCGTCGTGGCGAAATTACTATGTCTCGGAGGGCGAGCTTCCCGGAGCGTATGATGTCACGGCGGCCGACCTGGATGGCGACGGAGAGTTAGAGTTGGCTGCCTCCGGCTGGCGCATCGGCAATCAGTTCTGCTGGTTCAAACGTCGGGATGGAAAGTGGGAGCGCCGTTTCATCGACCAGGATATGGGGGAGGCGCGTGCCATCTGTGCCACCGACTTCGACGGCGATGGACGGATCGACCTGTTGGGCACGGCCTGCACCGGGAATCAGGTAGTCTGGTACCGAAACTGCGGCGATCCAACCGGCTTGAGGTGGCAGAAGTATGTCATCGACAAGGCGCCCGGGCCGTATCACGGCCATCCCGCTGATATGAGCGGCGACGGCCATACCGATGTGGTAATGGCGTTCCACGACCGGCAGGATCACACCGGATCGATCGTCTGGTATGAGAATAACGGATCACCGGAAGCAACGCCGTGGAGGAAACATCTGATCGGCGACTTTCCGGGAGCGTTCGAGGCCGTAGCCGGAGACATCGACGCCGACGGTCAGATGGAAGTGGTCGCCAGTTCGGTCGGCGAGGGACGGGTGGCCTTGTTCAAACATGAAGGCGACCCTCGCGGTCCGTGGCAGACGCAGGTACTGAAGGAGAGCTGGGCGGGTGTCACCCAACCGATACTCGTCGATCTGGACGGAGATGGCCGGCTCGATCTGGCTGTTGTTGCCGCCACCAGCGGCAACGAGCTGCGCTGGTGGAAGAACGAGGGTCCGGCCTGACTCTATGTCGCACGCCGGCGGAAGTACAAGTTTCGCGACGCAAGCATTGGCACCGCGCGTTGCGCCGGCACCGAGAAGACGGTCCGCACCTGGAGGTCGGGGTGTGGACCGACTGCGACCGCTCATCGCGGTAAGCCTCCTGCTCGTCGCGATATTTTCTGGCTGTGCGGGCCGGGAGAACGAGGTCGCCGGTCCCCCTAAGAAGAGTATCCAGGTGAGACTCCGTTTGCTCAACGAGGTCTGGACCCCACCTCCCTATAGTCACCGCAATGACGGCCATTGGCCCACCTGGTGGTTCGTCTACGACCGCCTACTCGACAACAACCTTCAACACGAACCGCAGTATCCCAACCTGGCGACCCACTGGGAAACGAGCGCGGACCAGCTCAAACACACCTTCCACCTGCGCCGCGACGTGCGCTGGCACGACGGCAAACCGTTCACCGCCCACGACGTGGAAGCCACCTTCCTCACTATTCTGGATGGCTACCTCATCGCGCCGGTCGGTCTGGGCCAATTCTATCAACTGGTTGGCTTTGCCGATTTCCGCGCCAAGAAGACCGAGAAAATCGACGGGCTTCGGGTTCTGGATGACCATACGATCCGCTTCGAGCTGACGCGCCCGGCTCCCTTTTTCTTCTGGAACGTCGGCATCGTCTCCATCCTGCCGAAACACCAGCTCGACATCGTGGGCGAAAGCAAAAGGATGGAGGGTCACAAAATCTGGCGCGATCCAGGGCCGGTCGGTACCGGACCGTTCAAACTGGTGGAAACCCAGCCTTTTCAGTTCCTGCGACTGGAGGCTTACGCCGATTATCACCGCGGTGCGCCAAAGATCGACGAGGTCATCTTTCACGACAAAGATGAGGCGCTGGCTGCCATCAACAATCAGTTGGACCTTGGGTTCCCTCCGACACCGTCGGCGGCATCCGAGATCGGCGCCCTGCCCCACATGGAAATCCTCGCGATGCGCAGCAACTCCAACGCCTCGATCAGTATGAATGTCTCGCTCCCCGAGCTTCAGGACGTGCGTGTACGCCGCGCCCTGTTCCACGCCATCGATCGGGAGGCCATATCCCAGGGCATCTTCGGTGCGTACGGGGGCGCAGAGGTCCCGGTCACGGTGATGCCCGCCGTGGGTTGGCGCCACCTTGATCTACCACGCATGGAGTACGATCCGGAAAAGGCAGCGGCGTTATTAGAGGAAGCCGGCTGGGATCCCTCGCGGCCTTTGAAGATCGTGCTGCGGGACATCGATATGGCCGGTATCCGTCTCGATCTGGCCACTATCGCGCAGGACTACTGGAAGCGGGTGGGTGTAGATGTAAAGGTCGAAGCGGTAGAAGCCGCTATCCTCGGCGAGCAAATGTTGCGCGGGGAATACGATTTCTACGTCGGCGGGTGGACCGGGATTCTCCCCCTCAACATGGTGAATTTCCGCAGCGATGGACCCTCCTCCAAAAGGGCCTATGGCTACCTCAATCCGGAAGTGGATGCTCTTGCCGCCCGCGTCGACACTAGCTCGAGTCTGGAAGAGCTGCGCGAGCATTACCTCAAAATGCAGGAGCTGGTCTGGGATGATGTGGTCTATTTTCCGCTGCTCCATCCGCTGGTTCTGGTGGCCAAGAGCAAGCGGCTCAAGATCGGACCGATGCCGGACACCCTCGGTTACCCTACGGCCATATGGTTCCATGAATGGGATGTGGTAGAAGAGGAAGCCGCGCTTTAGATGCTGTCGAGCACCGCAAGAGCGCCCAGCGTCGTGGTCGCGCTGTGCCGATGCTGAGGGTCTTTCTTCTTCTCGTCGCCTTCGCCGCCGGTTGCGCAGATCAGGAAAGCGACGATTCGCCGCCCGTCAAGAAGAGCATCCAGATTCGCCTGCGATTGCTCAACGAGGTCTGGACCCCGCCCCCCTATCACCACCGCAACGACGGCCACTGGCCCACCTGGTGGTTCGTCTACGATCGGCTGATCGACAACGACGTTCGGCACAAGCCGCGCTACCCCAACCTCGCCACCCACTGGGAATCGACCGCGGACCGGCTCACCCACACCTTCCACCTGCGCCAAGGCGTGCGCTGGCACGATGGCGAGCCATTCACGGCTCACGACGTGGAGGCGACTTTCCTGACGATTCTGGATGGCTATCTAATCTCGCCGGAGGGCCTCGGCCAATTCTTCAATCTCGTTGGCTTCGAGGATTTCCTCGCCAAGAAAACCAAAAAGATTCCCGGACTTCAGGTCCTGGACGATCACACGATCCGTTTCGTCCTCACGCGGCCGGTTCCGTTCTTCTTCTGGAACATCGGTATCATCTCCATCCTGCCGAAACACCAGCTGGACGTGGTGGGCAAGAGCAGCAAGGTGGAGGGGCACCCGATCTGGCGCCATCCGGTCGGCACCGGACCGTTCAAGCTGGTGGAGACCCAGCCCTTCCAATTCTTGCGCCTGGAGGCGAACCGCGACTATCACCTGGGAGCGCCCAAGCTCGACGAGGTCATCTTTCACGACAAGGATGAAGCGCTGGCGGCCATCAACCATCAGCTCGATCTCGGGTTCCCCCCGACACCCACGGCGGCATCGGAGATCGGCGAGCTGCCCCACATGGAGATCGTGCCGCTGCGCAACAACGCCAACATCCACGTGTCCATGAACGTCTCGCTCCCGGAGCTACAGGACGAGCGGGTGCGCCGTTTCCTTTTCCACGCCATCGACCGGGAAGCGATCTCCGAGAACATCTACGGAGCTTACGGCGGCGCCGAGGTGCCGGTGACGGTTATGCCCACCGTGGAGTGGCGCCACCTCGACCTGCCCCGCATGAAGTTCGACCCGGGAAAAGCAAAGGCGTTATTGCAGGAGGCCGGCTGGAACCCGTCGCGCCCCTTGACCATCGTGATGCGGGATATCGATATGGCCGGCATCCGTCTCGACATCGCTACCATCGTCCAGGATTATTGGAAGCGGGTTGGCGTCCACGTAAGGGTCGAAGCGGTGGAAGCGGCCATTCTCAGCGAGCGGATGCTGCGCGGCGAGTTCGATTTCTACGTGGGGGGCTGGGGTGGGGTGCTACCCTTGAGCATGGTGAACTTCCGCAGCGATGGACCTTACAAGGCTGCGTACGGATATCTGAATCCGGAGATGGACGCCCTGGCCGCACGCGTCGACACCACCTCCGATCGCGAACAGCTTCGGGAGCTATACCTGAGGATGCAGGAGCTGGCCTGGGACGACGTGGTCTACTTCCCGATCATTCATCCACTGGGCTTGATGGCGAAGAGCAAGCGGCTCAAGATAGGACCGATGCCCGACAACATCGGCTATCCCACGGCGATGCGGTTCCACGAATGGGACGTGGTGGAAGAGGAAGCCGCGCAAACGTCGGCGGCCGATCTGTCTGCGACCGCCCGCAATTGAATCGTCTGCAGCCCTGGACAACCCAATTTTCCGCTGCGGTGAGAGCATTCCTTCGGCCGCTCGGCCGCCGGCCAGAGGGTTGGGGCGATCAGTTCCGGTCGAGAACGACGAAGTGAACCTCCGAATAATCCCGTGAGAACAAACCGGTGCCCCTGACGCCGCGCGTCCAGGTCATGGTCGGCACCTCCGGAGTGGCCTGGTGAAAGCTGGAGACCATCTCGAGGGAAGGTTGCCAGCAGGGTACCGAGTCCCCCGGTTCCGATATATGGCGCGCACTGAAGTTCTTTCCCCCGTCGTCCGAAAAGAGCAACACGACCTCTGCCCCGGGCTCACCCCAATCGTCCGAGTTGGCTGAGGTGTGGAGCGCGATATAGAGGCCACCCTCGCGATCGAAGGCGACGGTGCCGTCGGCGGCGATGAAGCTACCCGGCCGCGCTTGCCGGATCTCGTCGAGGAGCAGGCGCCGGTGCCATCCCTCGCCATCGTGCCACATCAGCAGACCATCCCCATCTTCGCGATCGAAGATCACCAGGTACGGATTGTCCTGCGGATCGCAGGCGACGTTCGTGGTGCGCAGGCGCCCTTGCTCCACCTCTTCGATCACCTCGAAGGTCTTCTTCCACGAGGGGATCGGGGTGCGTTCGCCGTCACTTTTCAACCAGGTCAATCCAGCGTCTTCGGTGCGCATATAACCGACTCGCAGTCCTCGTTCTTCCGGGTAGCCCTCGATCATGAAGAATACCATGTGGATCCGGTTCTGCCGGTCGATGCACAGGGCGTTTCCGTACTGGGTGTAACCGAACGGCTCCTCGGTGCGCACCAGGTCCACCGGCAACGACCATTCGCCGCCGGCCGCTTGCGCCCGCTGATACATCAGATGGGAGGTGGGATCGTTCTCCATCCAATACGCCCGACACGCGCAACCCCGATAGGTCAGGTGCAGCATGTCCTCGCGATCGCAGACCAGGCTCGGATAGGTCGAATTCAGGCCGGTGGCCCGGTAATGCATCCATTCCGATTGATCGTAGGGATGCCTGCTTTTGCGATGCTGGAACGGGGTGTGGGAATGGGCTCCGGTGACCAGGTGCAGAAACCCCTCGCTGTCCACTGACAAAGCGGGACCGCAATGGTTGTCGATGCCACAGCCGACCGTGTCCGTATCGCTCCACTCCCCGGTCTTCCGGTCCAGCGTCTTGATCTGGTTAGCGGCAAGAAAGTCCTGCCAAGTGACGAAGGTCTTGCCTTCGTGGGTGAGGATCTTATTGGTCCAGTTGTAAAGGGTCGCCCTGGTCGAACCTCTGGTTGAAACTATCGTGTCCGAAGCTACGTTTATGGTTGCAGCCATCGTCGAACCTCCAGTCTGGTTTGAATGGCGCCATAGACGTCCGCGTCGCCGGCGAGTCGCGCCTCCTGGGTGCGGCATACTCCCGAGGTGATCGGGAGTATGCGAGCGAAGATTCTCGCGACCCGGACAATACCGAGGATACCGCCTGCCATGGAAACGCCGCACCGACGGGACGCGATCGAGACCGAAGCGGATCTCATCGATCTTATAACAACACCCTCTCCCGCGGTTACCGAAGCGGTCGCCAAGCTGCAAGGGAAGGTGATGATTTTGGGCGTTGCCGGAAAGATGGGGCCGACCTTGGGCGAGCTGCTGGTGCGCGCCGGCGCGCGCGAGGTTGTGGGGGTATCCAGATTTTCGAACCCAGCGGACAAGACCTATCTGGAGGAACGGGGCGTTCAGACGATTCAGTGCGATCTGCTGGACGATGGGGACCTGAGCAAACTGCCAGAAGCCGCTCACATCCTGCTGATGGCCGGCTTTAAATTCGGCAGCTCCGGCGACCCCTCGGGTACCTGGGCCGCCAACACCTTGTTGCCGGCAAAGGTGCTGCAGCGCTTTCCGGAATCGCGGATCATCTACCTATCTACCGGCAACGTGTACCCCTTTACCCCGGTGGGCGGCAATGGTGCGGCGGAAGCGGATCCCGTGGATCCGGTTGGGGAGTACGCTCAGTCTCGTCTAGGAGGCGAGCGCCTGGCACAGCATTATTCGCAGCATAACGGCACTCCCCTGTTGATCGTGCGCCTGCTCTATGCCAGCGAACTGCGCTACGGAATCGTGCTGGACCTAGCCCAAAAGGTATGGAGCCGGATCCCGATCGACCTGGATATGGGACACGTGAATCAGATCTGGCAAGGGGATGCCAATGCCTACCTGGCGCGCATGTTTCCGCTGTGTAACAGTCCGGCGCGAGTGATCAACATGACCGGCGAGGAGATGCTTTCGGTTCATGCCCTGGCGCAGGAGTTGGGCCGGATCATGAATGTCGAACCTGTCTTCGAGGGCCAAGAAAGGGAGACGGCCTTGCTTGGAGATGCGACGGCGCTGTTCGAAGAGTTGGGCCCACCCCAGGTGGCATCCTCCACCCTGGTTAAATGGGTGGCCGCGTGGGTGATGAATGGCGGGCCAACGCTGGGTAAGCCTACGAATTACGAATCCCGATCGGGAGTATTCTAGGTTCATGAAAAATGGCCGTCATGGGCACCGAGTTGATTCCACTTTCTGCCGCGAAGCTGCGCAAAAATGTTTGACAGTTGGTTAATGCTGTGTGACGCATGAGGACGGCTGGTGCTCAAATAGCGTTTGAAATGCTCTTGCGCGGGTTGCACGCGTCGCTCACAATGAGAATTCATGGAGTGCCCTGCGCCGAAAGCCCGCATCTGCTGCCTCGATCTGGACACCTTCTTCGTCTCGGTCGAGCGGCTGTTCCGGCCCAACCTGATCGGCCAGCCGGTGGTGGTCGGCGCCCTGCCGGGAAGCCGGGGTGTCGTCACCGCAGCCAGCTACGAAGTGCGCGCCTTCGGAGTCCGCGCTGGCATGCCGATCGCCGAGGCGTACCAACTGGCGCCACACGCGGTCTACCTCTCGGGTAGGCACGGCGAATACGGCAAATACGCGCAACGGGTGCGGGAGATTCTTGAGCGCTACACGCCGATCGTCCGCACCGCGAGCATCGACGAGTATTTCCTCGACTTCCACCACTGTGAGCGCCTGTACCGCCAGAACGACGACTCCGACGGCGATGCTACCATCGAGCGGGTCGTGCGCGAAATCTGCCATTCGATCCGGGCCGAGACCGGCCTACCTGCCAGCGCCGGCATCGCCACCTCGCGACCGGTCGCCAAGATCGCGTCGGGCGTTGCCAAGCCAGCGGGAGTGCGAATCGTGCATGGAGGCGAGGAGCGCTTCTTTATCGGGCCACTCCCCTGCCGCAAGTGGCCCGGCATCGGACCGGTCACCGAAGAACGGCTCCGGTCATCCGGCATTCACACCCTCGGCCAACTGCTTTCCGTCCCGGAGAAATCTCCCGAAGCATCCCTCGTCTCTTCGGTGCGCCTGGTAGTCGCCGGCGAGTTTGCGTGCAAGCTCGGGCGCGACCGCCCTGCCTTTCGCGAGCATGACCCGAGGGGGTTGACCCTCGGCAGCATCTCCAATGAGAGCACCTTCGGTCACGATGTCGGCGACCTGGATGCCATCCACGCGCGCTTGCGCTCCCTGTGCGAGCGCGTCTGCTGGCGGGCGCGGCAGCGCGACGTCTACGCACGGACAATCACCCTCAAGCTCCGCTACGCCGACTTCGAGACCCTCACCCGAGCGTGCACCATCAAGTCGACGAACGCCGACGAGCGGGTTCTCACCTGCGTCAAGCAGCTCTTCCGCGACAACTACGACGGCAAGCGCGAAGTTCGGTTGCTGGGCATCGCCCTGTCCAGCCTCGAGGAGGCTCCCTGGCAACTCGAGCTGTCGTTCAACGGATGCCGGCGTCCGCCGATGCAGAACGCGATCGACGCGGTGCGCAAGCGTTTCGGATACGATGCGATACGCCTCGGTCATGCGCCGCGACCTGGGCGTACCGGGTTGTAACAGTAGGGCTGCCGACTGTTAACGGCGCCCGCTCGGGAACTCAAGTGTGTCACATGTTGTTCCGTGCCGGCCACTTCGGCCTACTCGAGCACAAGGAATTGGGTGCCGAAGATGCGTTGAGAATAGAATGAGGTGTCGATCGCCAATTCCTCCACATCTCCCGCAATTCCGTCGTAGAGCAAGAAGCGCGCTTCCCCGCCAGAGGCGGGAAAGCCGTCCATATACACCACCAGTACTTTGCCGCGCGATTCGTCAATGGTATAGCCGGCATTGAGGGCCGTAGTCAATGTCCGCGTGAAAATCTCTTGTGGGGCTCCCCCCAGGGGATAGCGCACGACCGCGAGCCCGAGCGTACGCTCGTCGAATCTGAGCCAATACAAGCCCTCGTCGCCGGGGAAAAAACTGGGGCCGAACACGTCCGCTCCACTTATGGTCAAAAGGACTTCATCCACGGCGCCCGTTCCAGCGTTGTGCCGCCTGATCTCATATTGGTCGGGAGAGCGAAAACCGACGGAGACCAACTGGTCGCCAATGCCGTATAGGGAACGACCGTTGATCGCGTGATCATTTGCATCCAGCAGCGTCGTAGCCGTCCCATTACACGGCAGATCCTGGACCGCGAGGTCTCCGGCTCCATCGATATAGAAGATGCGCTCTCCGACGATGGCGAAACCACTGAATTCGTCGTCGGTCGCCACCTCGCAGGCCGTCCCCAGCAAAGCGCCGGTTCTGGGATCGTATTCGCGGATATGCTTACTGCTGCGGGTATTGACGACAAAGACTCGGCCGCCGACGGTGAGCGGATAGATGTGGCTGCTCGAAAAACTGAAAGACGTGGTCGTGGCCAGTATATCCAGCAACCCGAGTGCGGGCAGGTATCGCAGCAGCCCTGTATCCGTTTCCTCCCACGACACCGCGCCCCCCACCGTCGGCCACGACTCGTTGCGGCTATCCATCGACAACGAGACGAACAGGGCCAAAGTGCCGGAGGGAATGTCGAGAGGTGCATCGTCTGGTCCGCTGGATGCTCCGCCGTTGCTCTCGCCCCCTCCGTTGGCGCCGGAATCACCGACCGCATCGTCCGCACCCGCGACGTTCGAACTGCCGCTTCCTCCGTCCTGGCAGCCATAAAACGCCAGGACGGCAATTGCCGACAGTACGTGGGGTAGCCTCATCTTCTGCTCCTTTTCGGTTCTATGTTTAATATGAATAAATATCCCTGACGGCACTCGATAAGTGCTGCCAGACGAGCCGCACCAGCGTACTCATGACGTGCGGATCTTTGAGATCCGTCTCGCCGCCTTCATTGGTCTCGACGACTCGAAACTTGGCGACCGCAGCCCCGTAGCTACGTGACGATAGCAATTCCTCAAAGGTGCGACCAGTCATCGTGATGATCGGTAGACGGGTGTGTGCCTGTAGGGCGGCCGGCATGGCCGGCTGAGAAGCGACACGCGCACCATCATGCCCCTCTGCCGAATCCCGCTGCGCCCGCAGGTTAGAGTTGATCCGGCTGTTCCGGCATGACGGATTGCTTATGTTTTCGAGCGGATTTCGTCGGACAGTCAATGCCACCCAACTGACTTCATTACAAGGAATACGAAAAATGCTGGAAATGAGCGATCGCGAAAAGTTCCTCTTCGACCTTCAGGGTTTCCTCGTCGTGAAGCAGATCCTGTCACCCGAAGAAGTGAAGGCGATGAACGAAGCCATCGACATCAATGCCGAGACCTGGAGCGAAGATATGTGGACCGGTCCTAACCCGTACGGCGGCGGCATGGCCGGCAAGGATAGCGAGTTCGGCACCGGCGGGGTCCTCGAGTGGCCGCAGCCGTACTGCCAGCCGTTCCGCGACCTGCTCGCGCACCCGAAGGCGATCCCGTATTTGAATTCGATCTTCGGACGAGGATGGAAGCTGGACCACCGGCCCGGCTGCATCCGGGCGCGCAAGGGCAAGGGCGGACACGGACTGCACGGCAACACCGCCCGAGTCGTCGACGGGGCCCAGAACTTCAATTTTGCCAACGGCCAGTTTCGTTCCGGGTTGACCGTGTTTCAGTACCAGCTCGCCGACATCAAACCGGGGGACGGCGGCATCACGGTGATTCCGGGCAGCCACAAGGCGAACTTCAAATGCCCCGAAGACATCATGCTCTACAACTCGGACAAGGAGTGCGTCTACAACGTCGCCTGCAAGGCGGGCGACCTGGTGATCTTCATGGAGGCCACTATCCACGGCGGCCTGCCGTGGATCGCGGATCATGAACGCCGTTCTCTGTTATACCGCTACTGTCCCAGACACATGCAATACGGGTCAAACCACTACGGCGAGCACAAGATGCCGGAATGGACCAAGGAGCTGACCGAAGCCCAGCAAGCAGCCCTCGAGCCACCCTATATGGACAACAGACCGCTGATCGAAGACGACGGGAAATCCGTGGTTAGGGTCGGCGAGGAACCGAAACCGCACATTCCGCGCAAGATCCACGAGATGTAGGACATCGAGAAAAAAGGCGGTCAAATGGACGCAGCGAGAGAAAAAGCCCGCCGGCGCAAGCGCCGCATCATCTACAACAACGACGGCAATGATGTCGTACGCGTGACCGCCAAAGGTGAGGTGACCGAGGGTCTGATGGAAGCGGACTCGGGCGACTTGAAGGCCGACTTTCTCGATACCCGAACCGCTCCCCTGGTCGGCACGCAGGTCGACAGCAACTGGTACGCGACCTGTATGTGCGGCCAGATCTTCTCACACCACACCAAGCTGGGGGGATTTCGCAACGACGGACTTCCGCTCGAGCTGGTCGAGAAGTACGGTCACGACAACCTCGACATACAGACAGACTTCGTCCACGGTCACGGGATGGAAGCGTTCTGGTCGCTGCGCATGAACGACGTCCACGACTCCCACCCACCCGGAGACCGCCGGTGGAGCGACTACGGACTGGCGCCGTTCAAGCGGGATCACCCGGAGTTTCTCTTCGGCAAGGTGGAAGATTGGTACGGGGAGGACGCCTCCAGGAAGGTCTGGTCGGGCATGGATTTCAGTATTCCCCAGGTTCGCGATCACGTCGTGGCCCACATCGAAGAGGTCGCGCGGAATTACGACGTGGATGGCCTGGAGATGGATTTCCTCCGCACCTACCCCTACTTCCTGCCGACCCGCGAGATGAAGCCGGTAGCGGAAGAGCAGCTGGAAATGATGACCGACCTCGTGCGCCGCGTCCGCACCATCGCCGACGACGTGGGCGCGCAGCGCGGACGGCCCCTGCTGCTTGCCGCACGCACCCCCTTCTCGGTGGACGATGCCCGCTTTGTCGGCCTTGACCTGGAGAGCTGGGTGCAGGAAGAGCTGCTGGATCTGCTGGTTCCAGGGGGGGGGGCGGAATCACACATGACCGAGACCTTTGCCGACATCATCACTCTCGGGCATGACCACGGAATTTCGGTCTATCCCTGTATCGGGTGGGGTTTCAGCAAGGACTGGGCCTTCCTAGATCTGGCGGCAGGGCAGCTGCGAACCTTCAACGATTGGATCGAGGCATTGCGGGCCGAAAAGACCTACTTCGGCGACGGCATCAATTCCTGGCACGGGACCATGGGGGCCTGGCGCGGGGCGGCCACCAATCTATTCGATGCAGGAGCGGACGGGATCTACACTTTCAACGGATTTTTCGCCGGCCCGGAGATTTGGGATGAGATCGGCGATCCGGTCACCATGGCCGGCAAAGACAAGGTGTTCGGGGTCGACCGGTTCGGGGGTGAGTCCAGTATCAACGGCATAGGCGACCATGCGGAGCCAATACTCGAACCTGGGGAAGCGGTAGAGACTCATTTCCAGGTGGGCGAGGACTCCGGCATCGGTTCGATCTGCGAGCTCCGGTTGCGCATCTACCTGTGGGAACAGGGGCCGGCTGATGAGCTGCAGGTTAAGCTGAACGGCTTTGAGTTAGCCGGATTGAAAGCAGCCGGATCGCCGCACGAGTCGAACGGCGGCGGATGGCTTCAGGCCAGGTTGGAGCCATCGCAGGTGAAGCAGGGCAGGAACGAAGTAGCATTGGCGTTGCAGCGCCGCGACCCCGGGGCAACGAAACCACTCTCCTTGGGCAATGTGCAGTTGCAGGTGCGGTACTGACGGGCGGCCTACCAGCTGCAGCAGCCAGGTGTTCGCACCTTCCGTTCTCTGCTCTTGAGAAGTCGCTGATAATCCAGCCGAACCGTTGCAGATCTGTCTATCTCGGCGCCGGCAATCTGACAGCGTTGTAGCAGATCTTATCCCCTACTGTAGGCGAATTGCTGCAGCAACCCCGGTTGCAGGCGACGCCAAAGGAGTCGGAACCATGTTTGAAGGGTTCTCACAAACGCAGATTACCGCCAACAGCGTTTCGATAAATTTGCGACATGGTGGAAGCGGGCCTCCGCTGCTACTGCTGCATGGCTATCCCCAGACCCACGTGATGTGGCACAAGATGGCGCCGGAGCTGGCCAAAGAGTATTCGGTGGTTGTGCCCGACCTCCGCGGATACGGCGACAGCGACAAGCCGGTCGCTGCGGCGGGCGATCACAGCGTCTACTGCAAACGAGCGACAGCCCAGGACCAGGTCGAGGTCATGACCGCGCTGGGATTCGAGAAGTTTCACCTGCTGGGTCATGACCGTGGTGTGCGGGTAGGACAGCGCCTGGCCCTCGATCATCCCGAGCGGGTTCTATCGCTGACGAATTTCGACGTCATGCCGTCGCAGGCGGCGTTCGAGAACATGGACACCCCGCTGGCGTTTTCCTGGTTTCACTGGCATCTGATGCGGCAGCCGGCGCCCTTCCCGGAAACCATGATCGGCAACAGCGCTCAGGTTTATCTGGATTTCATCTTTGAGCATTGGACCGCCGTCGAAGGCGCCATAACCGAAGAAGCCTACGCTGAATACTGGCGCTGTTTCAGCGATCCCGACGTGATTCGCGGAACCTGTGCCGATTACCGAGCGGTTGAGCTCGATCTACAGCATGACGATGCCGATCGCGGCCGCAAGCTGACCTGCCCGGTGCTGCTTTCTTTGGGCCGGCCACATGCCCAAACGGCCGGGATGGCAGACCGGCGGCGGACTCGACATGCTCTCCGCCTGGCGGGAGCGGGCGGCCAATGTGTGCGGCCGGTCGCTCCCCTGCGGTCACTTTATTCCGGAGGAAATGCCCGAGGAAGCGCTGGCCGAGGTTTTCGCGTTCTTGGAGAGTGTATGAGACTCACCGCCGGCATGGAGACGAAATCCCGTGCGCGTGCAGCTTTCGCGTTACAGCCAATTGACATCCAGATGAAGGCTGCGCTACACCGCTAGAATTTGAACACTCCGGTCACTCGCGGCACCACCTCGGTGTCAACGCCGGGAGCATTGTGAATAACCACCTGGGCGTTCGGCATGATGTGGATCCCCTTCGTAGGCATCCAGTCCAGACCACCCAACAGCAGAACGTTACCGTCGTCATCGGCGTCATTATTCGGGTCGAAGATGTCGACGCGGGCAAACGCTTTGGTTCTTTCCCGCAGCCTCTTGGCTCCGAACGCGGATACGCCCTGGCTGGTCACATCCTCACCAGCAGCGGCGTTTTTCCTTGTCTGGGTAAAAGCCTCCACGGCGCCGTGCAGATCCCCACTTTTGGTGCCGACCATGACGGCGAAGGTCGTCTGGCCCTGATCCTTCGGCTGACTCTGCCAGTCCACATAGGCGGTTGCCACCAGGGCGCCGGCCGGCTTCAACCGCACCAATCCATACAGCTTCTTGTCGTTGTCTTTCTCGCTCTTGGTGCTGTTGCCGTTGCCGACCATGAGGCGCAGATCGATTTTTTCGCTTCCGCCCAACCCGGTATTGAAGGCGATGCCGTTGTCTCGGGAGGAGCCGATCTTATTCAGATCCATGATCGTCTTTTCGACCGCGCGGTATCCCCACACCGTCTCCGTTATTGACCATATTGGCGTCGGGGATTGACCTGCGTAGAGAGAACGGCCATTCCACTGGTAACGCAGGTAGGCGTCTTTCACGAACGGGTCCATGGTCCCACCGCTGCCGAAACCGGCATCCTTGGCCTCGAACCGAACGCGTCCCGAAAACGAATCGTCCCACTTCATATCATGGGTCAGGTAGACGCGGCGGATCTGGAAGGCATTGCGCTTTTCGTCGGGACCACTGACCGCGTAGTAGTAGTCCCCGAACATGTAGCCATTGAGCTTGGTCTCGGTGGCTGGAGCCAAATTTGCGAATCCTCCTTCCATGACTAGCGCTATGTACAGCAGGTGCTTCAGCTTCATGGAGATGTCTCCTGGTGTTGAAGTGTTGAGAAATGGTGGGTTGAAACGCACGAGACGGGTGCTGGGGTATCACGTTAGGCCAATGTAGGGTCTCACTTGCTTCTGCACCTTCATCCATCGCCGAGTATCCGCGTCATGTTTGCCTCGGCGAAACCCGGGGCCGTGCTCATTCCCTTACCCGCAATCCCCAGGGCCACATGAACAGATGGAGCCACCTCACCAACCACTGCATCTTCATCGGGGTGGCTCATCACGTAACCCGCCCAGGACTTGCCGATAGTCCAATCATCGAGATGCACCATGCGTTTGCCGTAGGTCAGGATCGCCTCCCGCACCTCGGCATGATTGTCGAATCCGGTCGGATCACTGAGAGGGAAATACTGATGCGAATCACCAACAATTACGGTGCCGTCATCCGCCTGTTTGAACAGCAGATGGATACCCCACTCGTCATACTCTTGTCCAATGGATGCGGCTTTCAGATCTGCGTACGACGTGCAGACTTCGAAACCGGGATAACGACGCACCGAAAGTCCGGAGAGGATGTTGTGACGCAGATCGATGTTGGTCTGGGCACCGGTTCTCAGCATGTCGATCTTGCAGATCTCCAGACCGCTCTGCCGGCAGAAATCCGGATATAAGATTCGGTATTCGATACCACTGCATACCACAACCCGGCCGCACGAATGCTGATTGCCCGAGCTATCCGTAACCTTACAGCCGCCGGCCTCAGCTTCGATGCCAACGACGCAGCAATCGGGCTTGAAGGTAAAGCTCTCGCGGCGCGAAAGCTGTTCAAGGATCAGGTGAATGAAACGTCTGGGGTCAACGCTCATATCGTCGGGAAAGAGCAACCCGCCACGAGCGTACTCGGCGTCTACGAAGGCGTAGCTTTTGGTCAGGTCTGCCGCGGCCAGGTATTCTGCGCGTTTTCCCAGAGAAGATGATAGATCGGCGAACTCCCTGATTACGCGGTCCTCCATTTCGGTCTCGACGACGTAAAGGGAACCTCGATGTCGAATAGTGAGGTCTTTCTCGCTCTCTTCGTCCAGTTGCCGATACAGCTCATTGGTTCGCCGCGCGAAACGGTCCCACTCTCCCAGAGCCGCAATCGTCCCGGTGACAATCATACCGAAATTGCGCACCGTCGCCTGACGCGGCGCCGGATCCCTGTCGAGCAGCAGAGTCCTTAAGCCGCGCTGCGCTGCAAAGTAGGCGTGAAAAGTACCCACGATGCCGGCACCGACTACGACCACGTCAAGGGTATTTGCCAAGATTCAACCTGCTGTTAGCTCCCAACAGTTGTGCATCCGCTTCCTACGCTCAAAGTCCTGTGGTAGAGTGGCTGCCGAGATGTCCTTGGCCTTCATCCCCGTCAAGGCAGATTCGTCAAGCTTGAAGCGTCGGTAGTTGGTTGCGAACAGAAGCGCGCCTCCTGGCACTAGAAGTCGAGCCGTGGCATGGATCAAATCCACGTGATCCCGCTGCACATCGAACTCGCGGTCCATGCGTTTGGAGTTCGAAAAGGTGGGCGGATCGAGCCATATCAGGTCGAATCTACGCCCTTTCCTTCTGCCCTGCTCCTGCAGCCACTCAATGCAATCGGCGCGAACTAGCTCGTGCTTCTCGCCGGCATAGTTGTTGAGCTGCAAGTTACGCCGCGCCCAGTCCAGATAGGTATTCGACATATCGACGGTGGCGGTTGAAGCCGCGCCGCCGACAGCTGCATGAACGGTCGCCGCACCCGTGTAACCGAATAGATTGAGAAAACGTCCCCCTCCAATGCGCCGCTTGATCAGTTGCCGGGTCAGGCGCTGATCGAGAAACAGACCCGTGTCCAGGTAATCCGAAAAGTTGACCCAGAATTGGCAACCGTATTCGGCGACCTGCGTGAATCCGCCCGTGGCGCCCTGGCGGTCATACTGTGACTTGCCTTTCTGCTGCTTTCGCATTTTGAAATAGATCCGCGACGACGGCACCTCCAGTACTGCCGCGATCGTTTGCAGTCCTTCCTCGCGCCGGCGGTCCGCACGTTCGGGATCTACCGAGGCGGGCGGCTCGTATTCCTGAACATGCAGGTAAAGCTCTTCCCCTTGATACAGATCCACGGCAAAGGCGTACTCGGGCAGATCGGCGTCGTAGAGCCGGTAACAGGTGATGCCCTCGCGACGTGCCCACCGTTTCTTGATCCGCAGGTTCTTTCGCAGTCGGTTAGCCAGCATTTCACTGCCAGCATCCGCGGGCGAGGACGCCTTTGTCTGCACCCCAGGCTCGCTATCGACACGGTGCCCTCCGTCGTGAGCGGGGACAGCCGCACCTATGGAAAAACACAACAACCGGCATTTTATCGGCCCGTTGTAGAGCGAGTAGCCGCGGTGCGGCCGCAGGCGTAGTGCCCCGGCCAGCTTGGGATTGCCAGTGAAAACGGCGGCTTGCCATTCGCCGAAGTTGCCCTTGAGAGTGATACCGAGCCTGGTATATAACGGTTCGATCGCTTTCTGCTCTCCAAGACGTTCTCCGTACGGAGGATTCACAACTATTAAACCTGGAGGGTTGTCTAAGTTTTCGACCGGCCTGACATCCGCGAGTTCGCGCTGTTCGATCTTCACCTTTCCACCGAGACCTGCGCGATCTACGTTCGCCTGCGCGAGGCGCACAGCATCCGGATCGATGTCGCAACCCAGTAGCGGCGGAAGTTTAGGGAGTCCCTCTAACCGCCGTTTCTTTGCCTCCTCCACCAGCCCTTCCCACAGCTCCGCATCGAATCCTTTCCACCCGCGAAATCCGAAGTAGCTCCGGCCCAGGCCAGGTGCGATATCGGCGGCCATCATGGCGGCTTCGATGCAGAGGGTTCCCGAGCCACACATGGGATCGATCAGTCCGCCGCCGGACGCGGCGATCGCCGGCCAGTTGGCACGCGCAAGGATGGCCGCTGCCAGGTTTTCCTTGAGCGGCGCCTGACCTCCGTGTCTGCGGTATCCCCGTTTGTGTAATCCTTCGCCGGCCAGGTCGATACTGACGGTGGCTTCGTTGCGATAGAGGTAGAGGTTTATGCGGAGGTCCGGTCGCTGCAGCGCCACCGACGGCCGGATGCCGGAAGCTTCCCGAATCTGGTCGACGATGGCGTCCTTCACCTTCAAAGACGCGAAGTGAGTGTGATCGATCTGCGATTCCGCGGAATGACAATCGACCGCCAGCGTTCCGTCAGACGAGATGTGCTGAGACCAGTCGATGGTGCGCACCCCCGCGTAAAGCTCTTCCGGCGTGGCGGCCGAGAAGTTGCTCAACGGCCACAGCACCCGGCTGGCGAAACGGGACCAGAGACAGACTCGATACGCCACCTCCATGGCGCCTTCGAAGGAAACGCCCGAGCGCCCTGACGATACGGAGGCTGCTCCCAAGGCCGGCAGTTCCGCCGCCAGGAGCGGTTCCATTCCCCTCGAGGTGGTAGCAAAGATTTGATGCGTCGGCAACATGTGTGTGGTTATCGCAACCTTCCGGCAAACGCCTCGTGTGCCCGGATATACTCCAGGCTCGTCTTCATCCAGGCTGCGTGTTCGGTTGAGCCCGGCGGCAATCGCAGCTTTACGGACATTGTGGTCTTGTCTGGCTCGGGCAACAGTTCCTCCATAAGCGGAAGGATACTGTCGAAGTCAACGGATCCCCGACCCAGCGGCGTTCCCCAGATGGTGACGTCATTTGAGCGGTACGGGAAGATCTGAACGTCCTTCAATGCCACGGCCACCGCGTGGGGCAGCACCGCCCTCGCCGCCTCTACCGGATCTTCACACACTGGGAACGGATTCGCCGAGTCGAATGCCATCTTGAGGGCGCCATGATTCACCTTCTCTTTCACCCGCAGCATTTCGGCAGCGCGGTAGTCCAGGTGAGGCAACAGAGCCAATTGCAAGCTGCGTTCGGCTGCAACCTCGGCTACCGGACCCAGATGATCAGCGATTCTTTGTAGTTGCTTCTCCAATGCAGGTTCCAGAGTAAATCGGTTGTGTTTGCCGCCTGCTCCGAAGACAATCACAGTGTTCACGCCGCCGTTCACCGCCACGTCGAACGCTCGTCGGGCCTGTTCAACGAGTCCTCCAGCTCCACCGACCGGAGTCACGAAATCGTCGTTCCAATAACCGAGCCATCTGATCCCCGAGTCTGCCGCCTTGCGACCCACGTCGCGCGGATCTTCGGTTCCATCCAGAGGAAGTGAAGCCTCCAGGGCCCTCAGATCGTGCTCGACACATCGATCTAGAAGCCAATGCAGAGGTCTGGCCTCGGGCATAACTCCCGCGTAGGTCGGCAGAGCCAGTCCAAGTATCATAGAATCGGGCGTCGTTGCACTATACCATCTTATCGAATTCTGGATTGAGCACTAGATGACCACAGGTCGGCGTTGGCGCCCAGCTTCTCTTTCACCCCTAGAGTAGCCGTGCCCAGCGCCTGCACGTTGCCGACATCGAGGCGGAGAGACGCACCTCGTATGTTTTCGCGCAACTCGTCGGGGTTGCGAGCACCGGTCAACAAGGCGGTGACGCCGGCTTGCTGTCGAACCCATGCCAGTGCAACTGCAGCCATCGGCTCTTCCAGGTCGCGGGCAATCGCATCGATCTTGGATAGGGCTTCAAACACCTCGGCCTCGCACCCATCTTCCCCGTGGCGAGCCCCATTTCGTCGCCCATCAAAGTGCCTGCTGATTGCTCTTGGAGCCGGCACTTCATTGGCCGTAGCATAGCGCCCGGTCAGCAAACCTTGAGCTAATGGGGTGTAACATATGATGCCGATGTTCTGCTCAACACAACGCGGCTGGATCTCATATTCGATAGCACGCGCCAGCAGGCTGTAGGGCAGCTGGTCTGTTGCGCAATCGCCGAACGGTGCGAGCTCGGCCAGATCTCGTGCTCCGAAATTGCAGACACCGTAGGTGCGAATCTTGCCCTGGCGCCGGAGCTTCTCCATAACATCCAGCGTCAACTCCACCGGGGTGTCGCGGAAGGGCCAATGAACCTGATAAAGATCGATAAAGTCGGTATCGAGATTTTGGAGGCTGCGGGTGCAGGCCGCCTCGATCTCGGCCGGCGCGCCCTGACCGTGGGAGACCTTCGTAGCGATGACGGCATCCTCTCGACGCCCCTTGAGGGCCTGGCCAAGAACGATTTCGGAACGTCCCGCCCCATAGCTTTCAGCGGTGTCGAAAAAGTTCACTCCCTCGTCCAGAGCAGCGCGCACCGTAGCGATCGAATCGCGGTCTTCCTGCGGCCCCCAATACGCGTCACCGGCGAAGGACCAGCATCCCAGCGCTACAACGGAAACCTCGATCTTGGTGCCGCCAAGCAGTCTATAATCCAATGCGGCCTACTCTGACCAGCAAACCCGGCTGCAGCTGGTCGAATTGTACTTGTGATCAGCGCGGGCGAAGACGTGGTTGGTTCCAAGGTGAGATTTGCAGCGCTGCGAGAAGGGGAATATACGAGCCGGTTCAGAACCTTGCGAGCACCGTAGATCTGAGCAGCGGATCGACGGTCTGGAACCTGGTTGCAGTTACAGGTGAAGGTTTTTCTTCTATCCGGCCGGGAGCCGCGCCGGATCAAAAGGCGCGATGTCCACAGTGCTCGCTGCCCCGTCGACGATCAGCTCGGCCATAGCCTCTCCGGTGGCGGGGCCGTTTAGCATGCCCCACACGCTATGCCCCGTGGCGACGAACGCACCCTCTACACCCCTAACCGGGCCGATCAAAGGAATGCCGTCCGCGGTAACCGGGCGGTAACATGCCTGTGCCGCAAGCAGCTCGGATGCACCGAGCTCGGGAGCAATCGTCGCCGTCATGGCGCGTAGCTGCTCGGGGCACCCCGCATCAACACTCACGTCGCTTGGATCTACGGGAAGGGGCGCCTCACTGGAAAGACCGCAAACATAGGTTGTTCCGTCGCTACGCGGCATAACCTCAGGGGTCTCGAAACCTCCGGAGGCGGTTTCCAATTCGACAAACAGTGCCCTTGGCTCCTGCGGACTATAGCGAAAGATCAAACTGTGTCCTTTCAATCCGTAGACCGCCGGAAGCTGCAGCCACCGGCAAGCCAGGATCGACCAGGGTCCCATGGCAATGACGATGGCGTCCGCTTTGTGGATTTCTCCATCGATCACCACGCCGTCGATGCGCTCGCCGGTCGGCGTCAGGGAGATGCCTTCGACCGTCCCGAGCAAAAGCCGTGCTCCTCGCGATTCGGCGGCCTTCATCAGGCTTGTGGTAAAGAGGGCCGGGTGTACCTGGGCAGTGGTCTCCTTAGTGCCGATCTGATCGCAGACCGCAGCAGCGGGACCGAGCCAGCTCAGGGGTTCCAGCCGATTCAATGATGAAGAGTCGCGGCGCTCACTGGCGGCCACGCTGAGGGTGTCCAGACGACGGTACCCCCAGTCGAGGTTCAGCTCTTGGGAAAGGGTAGAAGCGAGTTCCGCGTGGAGGGCAAAGCTCCGTCGCGCCAGCTCATCCACCGGCGTGCCCCGGCACCAATCCAGCGCCAGAAAACCCCCCGACTTTCCGGAGGCGGCGCTGGCGACGCCGGTGCGCTCGACAACCACGGCTTGGACGCCTCTGAGGCTCAGGAAATAGGCAATTGAAGCTCCAATGACACCGCCACCGCAGATCACCACGCGAGACATCGTGCGGGCTTTGCCGCTATGACTCCCTGGTTATCTCTTCGGAGCAGTGAGGGCAGTAGAATTTGCTGCTGGATTTTCGGCGCAGTGCGACGACGAACCCGGAACCAAGAATGCCGGCGGGCAACGCGAAGAGGCCAATCCCCAGCAAAGCGATGATCGCGCCGAAGAACTTGCCCATAGGTGTGATCGGGTAAATATCTCCGTAACCGACGGTCGTCAGGGTCGCAACCCCCCACCACATGGCGGCCGGAATACTTGAAAAAGCTTCCGGCTGATCCTCGTGCTCGACGTGGTAGATGATTGCCGAGGCCATAACAAGCAGAAAAAGGATAGCCATGAAACACATGCCGAGTTCGCTCTTCTTCATCCTATAGACGTCGCTGAAGACCCGCAACGACTCTGAGTAACGGAGGACCTTGAGCAAACGCATGAGTCTGAAAAGTCGAAGCAGTCGCAGCATGCGCAGATCGAAGTTGAACAGCAACGGCAGGTAAAAAGGCGCGATGGCGATCAGATCGACCAACGCCATCGGGGTGCGGGCGTACCTGAACCGGCCCTTCACCACACCGTTAAATTCGTCGTGCATGGTGCAGACCCAAATTCGCAGGAGGTATTCGACGGTGAAGACGACCACGGAAAAGAACTCGAACTCTACGAAGAATGTGCCAAACCTGTCGTCTAGACCGGAAACGGATTCCAGCACTACCATGATGACATTGAGCAGTATCAAAATGAGCAGGAAAATGTCGAGGATCCTAGCCATGACCAGCTCGTCATTCTCCATGAGGTCGAAGATCTTGGGTTTTAAATTTGCGATCATGCTAGAACTTGCGTCGTCTTCCATAGTGGACCTTACTTCTGCAGATCGAGCCAACTCCTTCTTTTTCGTGTAGTTACGAAGCATGAAACTGACTCGCAAATATAATGTGTAGTCGAAATATTAACTATCTGCTGGTTGCTGGACCTCGCGGCCGGGCTGTCACTCCTCGATCTCGTCGGTTGGCTCGAAACGCAAGGCTCCGATGTTGAATTCGCCCAGCATCGGAGTAATGCGGCGGTGAAAATCCGCCTGCGCCTGATGGGCATAGTCCCCTCGAAGTTGGCGTTGTTGCTCGGCCGACTCGGCCTGAAACGTGACGTAATACTCGGCCGTAATCTTGTCGGGTCCTTGGGCGAGCGATTCTGGCCCGGAATTTGGCACCTCGCTTCTTTCCGCCCACATGGTAATGGTGTAATCTATAGGCTCCGAGTCGAACACGACGTCGTGACTGAACTTCCTCCTGAAGAACACCATGCCTGCCCCCAGAGAGAGCAGTACTAGGAACACGACAAGCAGGGTATAGTCGCTCATGAGAGATTCTCCTCCGTAATTTCACAGCTCCCCCAGCCCGGTTCGTGGGTTGGTTGGACTGTCCGAAAATAACTAAAGGTCCGACGATTAGACCAACACTTCCGAGGAGCAACCGTCTACCACAAGCTGATTGTGCTTCCCAGATGGAGACGGCGCTTTCAAGCCTCAACCCGAAGTCCATCTTTCTGGTAGTCGACCGCTCAGCCTACCAACTGTCAGGAGCACAGGCGGAGTTGGCACCCCATTTGGAGAATCGTGAGGTTCTCGAATTCGATTCTTTTGCCAGCAACCCCCGATTCGAAGATGCCCTTGCGGGCCTCGAACAGTTCCGGCGAGCACCGTGCGACGTCATTATTGCCCTAGGTGGCGGCACTGCGATCGACATCGGCAAGCTGATCCGTTGTTTTGCTGGACAATCTCGCGAACCAGCTGACATCCTCGCCAACAGCAGTCTAATCGAGAAAGCAGCCTGTCCGTTGATCGCGGTGCCGACGACGGCTGGAACTGGAAGCGAAGCCACCCAATTTGCCGTTGTCTATCGCGGCGGAGTCAAACACTCGGTGGCTCATCCGTCGATCATGCCGGACGTAGCCGTGGTCGATTGGCGATTAACCCAGTCTCTTCCTCCGCGGACAACTGCCGAGACCGGACTCGATGCTCTGAGCCAATCGATCGAGTCGATCTGGAGCGTTAACTCCACGCAAGAGTCCGTTGCCTACGCTACGGCAGCGCTGGAGCTGGTCCTCTCCCATTTGGTTTCTGCCGTGCACACGCCGACACCTCATGATCGGGAAGCCATGACGGGCGCTGCCCATCTCGCCGGAAAAGCGATCAATATCGGCAAGACGACAGCTCCCCATGCACTCTCCTACAGGATCACCCACGATTTCGGCGTCGCGCATGGCCACGCGGTCTCCTTGACCCTGGGGCCGGTCCTCGTTTTCAACGCCGGCGCAACCACACAGGATGTGGCAGATGAGCGCGGAGTTGAGCACCTTCAGGAAATGATAAATCTTATACTCTCCAAACTAGGTGTCCAGGATGCTCAGGAAGCACAGTCCAAGATTACCGAATTCATGGAATCGATTGGATGCCAAACGCGACTGAGCTCCCTAGGCATCGAAACCGACGCGCGAATCCCGATCGCCGAAAGTGTTAATCAGGAACGACTCAAGAACAATCCACGCAGATTCACTCAGTCACAGTTGCTGCAACTGTTGGAGTCGATTCAATAACATGGATACTCACATCAAATCTTCCTTTCATCGCTAGTGCGAGACTGATGCAGACACTGAAACAGATAGCGAGGTTTAGCTTACCTGCCAGCTACTTCAACCTTGGTCTTCTGGTACACTCACATGGGTGGGTGCGCCTTTCTCCTTTTACCTGGGATGACAAGCGCGGAATCTTGGGCCGGCACGAGAACCTCAACGGCAAACTGGTGCATCTGAGCGTGAAACAATCCGCCAGAGGAGCCTCGGTCTCGTGCAGATCGAGCAGGGTCTTAACAGCAGCCGAAAGAAAGGTTCTGCGTCAGCGGTCGTCGTATATGCTCGGGTTGGAGATTGATCTTGAAGAATTCATCCATCGAGCGCGGTCATTGGACCAGCGGATTTATCGGTTTGCTCGAGGCGGTGGCGCTCGCATGTTGAGGGGGTCCACCCTGTTTGAGGATGTGGTCAAGACCCTGTTCACAACCAATGCGTCCTGGGCGTTTACGCGTCAGATGTGTCAACGGCTGGTTGCCCAATGTACCGGCCGGATAAACAGCAGCGGGCACGAGTTTTTTCCGCCCTATCAGATGGTCCAGGAGATGCGAATGTCGGACCTGATGAACAAGTGCAAACTGGGATACCGTGCCCAGTACTTGCTGAACGTGGTGAAGGCATTCCACGAGAATGGCGAACTCGAAAAGGGCACTCCGCGGGAGATTGTCGACAAGCTCAGCCAGGTGAAGGGTCTGGGGCCTTACTGTATAAATCACATCGCCATTCTTCTTGGTGAGTATGCACAGATTCCGGTAGACTCTGAGGTTCGCAGCTACTGCAAGGAAATTGGACTCTCCGCTAAGGAGGAGACTATACTGGAGCATTACTCAAGGTGGCATCCCTTTGAATTTCTCGCTTTTAGAATGGAACGTAGAATCCGACGATTAGAGGACGGATGAAAATCACTGCGATCAAAACCTTCATGACCAAAGTGGGAAATCGGCCTCGTTCGCTGTGCAAGGTAGAGACCGACGAAGGGATCTGCGGTTGGGGAGAGTGTTACAACGTTGGACCGGACCTGGCTATCGAACCCACCCTCGACTACATCTTCGAGCTTGTAAAGGGGATCGACCCCCGTCGCATCGAGTTCATCATGATGAAACTGTTCCAACAGTTACGATTCCCGCCCGGCGCCCTCGGGCTGTCCGCCATGTCCGGTCTGGACCATGCGCTCTGGGATATCAGCGGCAAGGCTGCGGGTTTGCCAGTTTACATGCTGCTTGCGGGAAACGTGAGGGATCGCGTCCAGGTCTATCGCAGCATCGCAGGCAGGGATGCCGCGGAAGCGGCCGACGTCGCTCGCAAGCTACACGAGGATTACGGATTCACGGTCTTTAAGACGGGCCCCTTTCAGGTGCCGCCGGATGAGCACCGTTGGGGTATCGTCTGCAAGAAGGCGGCGGAGTATTTCGAAGAATTGCGCAAGCGCTGTCCCGATGAATGGGAGTTCGCCTTCGACCCGCACGCCAAGATCTTCGAGCCGGTGCGGGCACTGCAGCTGGCGAACGCCCTGGCACCCTACGATCCGTTCTTCTACGAGGAACCGCTGCGGCCGGAAAACAGCGATGCCTGGTCCCGGCTTCGCGCGCAAATGCAGGTTCCGTTGGCCACCGGGGAAAGCCTATACACGCGCTTCGAGTTCCTCGACCTGATGTCCAAGAACGGCGCCGACATCATCCAACCCGACATCTGCATCTGCGGCGGCCTGCTGGAGATGCGCAAAATTGCGGCAATCGCCGAGGCACATTATGTGTCAATCGCGCCGCACAACCCGATGGGGCCATTGGCGACGGCAGTAAACCTTCACTTCTGCGCCGCGACGACCAACTTCAAGGTGCTGGAGTATCTCCTGCCGAGCGAATTCCCAGGTGTCGAGGACTGGCTCAAAGACCCGTACTTGCCCACCGATGGATATCTGCAGCTGCGGCCCGATCGGCCCGGTTGGGGCGTGGAGATCGACGAGGATAGACTCGAGGCTGACTACGTCCACTGGGAACGGAGTAGCCCGATCCGGCCTGACGGTTCTACCGGGTATATCTAACTGGTCGAACGCAAGCTGTAGTGCCCGACCTAATGCATATTCCAAACCTACTGCGCGGCAAAGTTGTCCTTCCCCTTGTCGGTTCGCTCGCGCTTGCGGCCGTGTTGCGGCTGTGGGGACTCTTTGTCGGTAGTCCCGCCCAACATCCGGACGAGATCTTTCTCGTCATATACCCGCTCAACTTCCTGAGCGGCGATCTCAACCCGCACGATTTTCAGAAACCCAGCCTTCTCTATTATCTCCTGAGTGTTGTCTACCTGGGCCGATTCGCCATCACTGTACTCTTGGGTTCCCAGTGGGACCTGTCCCAATATGCCACGTACCACTATTTCTGGGACAACGAGTCGCTGTTGCTTTGGGCTCGATTGCTTTGTGTCGCGTTTGCAATAGGCACTGTTTGGTGCGTGTGGCAACTGGCACGACGGATTTACGGCGAGAATGCTGGCATTATCTCGGGGCTCTTATTGGCAGTTAGCGTCCTCCACGTGCGTCAGAGCGCCCTGGCGGCGGTCGATGCGCCCATGACCTTTTGGTTTGTTTGTGCCGTTTGGGCTGCCGTGCGGCTGTGCAATCACGTGGATGTTCGTGACTACGTCCTAGCCGGGGCTCTCGTCGGACTTGCCGGGGGAACGAAGTACCCCGGCGCTGCGGCCGGCCTAGCTGTCGTCGCCGCTCATTTGCTTGGCGGCCGCCGATTTGGAGACAGGACCCTCTGGATATCAGGAGCCGTGGCTGTCGTCGTATTCGTGGTCAGCACGCCATATGCTGTGTTCGATTTCGATACCTTCAGGACCCATTTCGTATTCCAGACTCAACACGCTCAAATTGGCCGGGGGGAGGGGGTGCCCGCATGGTTATATCACCTGTGGGTCAGCCTGCGCCACAACATCGGCGTTCTGGGTTTGGCAGCTTTGCCAGCGGCACTGGTACTGCAGATATATAAACACCGAAAGATGGAGGTGTGGGTGGTTCTTTGCGGGTTTGTTGCTTTCTTGATCGCCGTCGGTTGGGGGCGACTGGCGTTCATGCGCTACGCTCTACCCTTGGCCACTCTGCAGGTGGTTCTCGTGTCTGGCCTATTGGCCGCGATCCCTGCGAAGCAGTGGCGCCTTTTGCTGGTTGTTTTGATTGCCGTCGAACCTCTGTACGGCGCCCTGCGGGTCGCGCAGTTGGCGGGCAGTACCGACACCCGCACCGAGGCCGCGACCTGGATCGAAGCTAACATTCCACCGGGCACGAACTGCTGCAACTTCGGCGGTTGGGCTGGAGACCCGGCAGTGAGAACTTTTGCCCACCATTGGTGGCGAATGAAGACTTATGCGCGCAGCTTCGGCGAGGACCGGTTGTACAGCCAGATCGAGTTTCTGAACCGTGAGAAACCACAGCGGCCATTTTTTGCGTTTGCGGTGCATCCCGGGATTCGCGAGGTCACGGCTGGCGACTTGAATACGATTAAAAATGCCGGATGCGCCTACGTCATAACGCACCGGCATCCGCTGTCCTACTCCACCGTGGACACAACATTTCATGCTCAGCTACCCGATTACGGCAAGGTCGTAGCCCGCTGGTCACCTGTTGGGCTCGACGAGGCAGACCCTGAGTTCGATCCGGCAGACGCCTATTACATTCCCGTCGGCAGCTTCGGAGCGCTTCGACAGACCGGCCCCCAGATAGAGGTTTGGGATGTTGAACATTTCCCCGCGTCTCCCACTGAAACTCAAACTGGAAACACGATCTTCGCGAAAGGGTATGCGCTGTGGGCCTCGTTAAAGCAGGATGAGGAAAGGCTGGAAGAGGCATGGGAGCTTCTCTCGCGGGCGAGCAGCCTGGACTCGAATCATGTCGATGTCCTAATGGTCAACGCCATGCTGTTGCGCAAAGAACATCGGCATCGGGAAGCGCTTGATATTTGTCAAAAGATTGCGGCACAGCGACCGAATTCGTACGAAGTATATGAGGCGATGGGGGTGATACTCGATGAAATCGGCGCCCACAAGCGGGCGATATCGGCCTTCCGAAAGTCGTTGCAGTTAAACCCGGAGCGGCCGGTCCTCTACAGCAACCTTGCCGTTGCCCACCGTGCTCTTGGCGACCATCAGGAGGCGATGAGTCTCTGGCGACGCGCCATCGATTTGGACCCGGAGTGTTCAATCGCCCATTATTACCTGGGAACCGCCTACTACGTCAGTGGAGATTTCCCCCAAGCTCTACCCTATCTCGAACGAGCCATAGAGCTTCGACCGGACGACATCCAGGCGCACAACAACGCCGGAAGCGCGGCGCGAGCGGCAGGGCAATATCGCAAGGCGATACAGATCTGGGGAAAGGCGAGCAAACTAGATTCACAGTGCGTGGATCTATATTATAACATTGCCCTTACACTGCAACGAGACCTTCGCGACGTTGTTGGTGCCGTACCTTTTTGGCGTCGGGTCCTCGATTCCAACCCCGAAGATCTGGATGCACTTCGCCACATTGCCGCCGCATACGCCCAAATCGGTGAACCAGAACAGGAGGATTACTGGCGAAGTCGGATTCGCGCGCTGGATGCGGAGAAGTAGGCTCGCCCGGCATCGTCTTGAAGAATCGCGTCCTTGGTCAATCGTGGAGTCGCGTGGAATCCGTTCCGCCTTTCACTCTATTCGAACCAGAATGAATAGATGCATCCCTTCGTCAATACGAAGCGAAGGGCGATCTCGCGGCCGGAGAGAACACTTAAGTCTTCATGACAGTCCCAAACAAGCTCCGCTTTGGTCTGGTCACCTGAAATGGTGTTGCTGTAACGAGGTAGATAATAGGTTTCCGTCGTTTTACCCGGCACCAGCAAGACCTGCGGTTCGGTGAAGCCATCTAACGGACGACCATTGCCGTCCAGAACAACCGCCCGCAACTCGCCGTCCGAAAGATCTGCATTGACAAAAAGGTGCCGTGCTCCGGAGGGCACCTCGATCGCTCGCGTCATCACGCTCCCTATTTCTTCACCGGCGTCCAACGACACGAATCCATCCCGGCGCAACACCGCCAGGCAGATGGCGTAACAATCGGCCTCTCCAAGGCGAATAATCTCATAGTATTTACCGCCTGTATAGTAGAACCAGAGCTCGTCGTTGCGGATGAGAACGTTCGATGCCGGCCTCACCGACGAAAGATCGTGGGCACCACTTCCAATCGGGGAGCAATCGATGAACGGTTGGCGATCTCCAAGACGGATCCAGCTCCGCAGGTCGCGGCTGCAGGCCAGCTGAACATGGTGAAAACCGCTGTAGTCACCGTACTCGGCGATGTATTCGCGCGCGGCCGGCGCCAGATCCATGTCCGCGTACCCCGGCCAATCCGGGCGAACGGTGCCGGTGTGATGGAAGAAAGAGGGCAGCCCAATGTAGAGTCCTTCGTAGCGGAAGGCGCCCATGTTGTAGATATCTACACCGTAATGTTCGGGGACGTTGATGTAGGGATGGAGACGTGCCGGATCTGCAAACCGTTCGGCGATGCGTTGTCGTGCCAGTTCCTGGTCCAACTCGTCTGCCTCGAAGATGAATTCCGGTTCAGTCCACTCCTCGAAATCAATGCTGGTCGACAGCCATATGGAGCGCCCGTAGGTGGCGGAATGTTTGACCGTGGCAATGTAAAGGCGGTTCTGCTCGTCAAGCGAGAAATTGTAGTCATCACCGGCGGGAATCGGTTTCACATCCAGCTCCCTCCACGTAAAGCCGTCGTCCGAAACGTGAAACGCATCAGGTTGCCACGCCTTGAAACGTCTCGTCGGGTCGGGATCCGCGGGGTCGTAGAACACGCACCGGGCCACCTCCATGTTCTGTTCGTGCGGGACCTTTCGCCAGTTCAGTCCATCATGGCTCTCGCGATAAACGTCGACCCAATACTTGAATACCTCGTCGTCGGGGTCCCAGAAGGGTACACAGCGAGTCTGCACCGCGTGTTCACCCGCGTCTGGCCGAATAACGGTCCCCTTCTTGGTGGGCGAATGCATGGAGCGGGTGAGATTTACCACCTCTTTGACGACATGATCGTCGAGGAAGAGCTGGCGCTCTCCCAAGGGTATTGATATGGAATTGTGGTTCATGTTTATTTGCGTTCCGAAGGTTTGATGACTTGGGCTACGGATGGGAGAAAGATGAGTCCGACGCTGCCGATCACTCTGTTCCTTTTGTTGTTTTGGTCCGGTTGTGGAGACAGCTCCTCCGGTACGCGGAATGAAGATCCGGTTTCAGCCGACCCTGGGGATTCGCAGCCAGCCACAAACGAGGGCGTAGACTCGGAAAACGAACAGGAATCAGGTTCCACCAGTATCGACATCACCAATGCTATTTTCAACAATTTCGACGGGTACTGTGGAGACTACACCGACATCTATGTATCGAATGTGACCGACGTCCAGCGCGGCCTGGCCTTTTCAGGGTCCTTGTCCATCACCCGGTCGCCGGAAGGTAAATGTGTTTTCGCAACGAATGCCATACCCAACCACGACTTCAACGATGGTGGTCGCTTCGCGCACCCAGTGTCTGAGCAATCGGACCGATACGAGGTCGCGGCAATGCCGTCCGTTTCAACCAATACGACCCCACTGATCCTCGGTGATGACGCGATCCTTCTCAATGGCGTCAAGCTGGATCTGCTGGCTGCCGCATGTTTCGACGTTGGACCCGAACCGCTGGGCCGGGAAAAGATCGGCTGCGGCCAAGACCAGATCGACAATCCTTGGCGCTACGATCCGATGTCTCCGTTGAACGACTTCGGCACTGATCGCAACAACGCCCACGCCCAACCGGACGGCACCTACCATTATCACGGAAATCCGATGGCTATGTTCGAAAGTGACTGTGAGACGAGTGGAACCGTATCACCTGTCATCGGATTCGCCGCCGATGGGTTTCCTATCTATGGTTCGTGTTTTGATGACGATGGAACGGTGCGAGAGGCGCGATCCAGTTACGTGCTCAAGGATGGGGGCGGCCCGAGGCAGAGTGTCGACGGATACAATACCCCAACGGCCGGCCACGGCGCAGTCGCTAGCTCGAACTACGACGGTCAGTTCCGGGGAGACTACGAATATTCGGCCGACTCCGGGGATCTTGACGAATGCAACGGCATGGTCGTCGACGTACAGTACGGCTATTACGTGACTGGCGAGTTTCCGTGGGTCCTCGGCTGCTTCTCCTGCGCCCCCGACCCCTCCTTTTACAGGTTGAGGCCATAGAGTACCCACTCGGTCGCTCGCTGGGATCCGGCGCGACCAATGCAGTTTCTACACAAAACGTGGAGAAGAGTCTCCCATGCAGATTACCGACTACACTTTTCATCGAACACTAATTCCCCTGCGCGAACCGATCGGCGATTCACAGGTGCGGGTGGACCGTTTTTGGACGACGGTGCTGGAGCTGCACACTGACGAGGGACACACGGGGATCGGATTTGAGACCAGCACGGGCCCCACTCCTCTTCTGAAGGAGATGAACTCCAAATTCGAGGGCTCTGCCTGGACCAGCCTGAAAGGTCAGTCGCCACTGGCGCTGGTCAATCGGATCACGCGCCCGCGCGGGGGAAACGTCGGCGCGGGAGATCTCACCCTCCTGGTGGAAACGGCCTTGTGGGACCTGATTGGAAAACAGCAGGGTCAGCCGCTCTACAGGGTCCTCGGTGGCGAGAACCCTCGCGTGCGCGCCTACGCCAGCACCCTGGACTTTCGGCTAGACGACGATCAGTACCGCACCAAGCTGGAGCGCTTTCGTGAGATGGGATTCTTCTCAGTGAAAACCAAGGTGGCCCATCCGGACATCGATTGGGATCTGCGCCGCTTGGGAATTGCGAAAGAGGTCTTCGGAGGCGAAGGTAATTTGATGATCGATGCCAATGAGGCGTGGTCGGTAAAGGAGACGATAGTGCGATTGCACCGTTACCGGGATGCCGGATTCGAGATCTTCTGGGTCGAAGACCCGATCACCCGCGAAGACTACGAGGGGTACTCAACGCTCTGCAACGAGCTGTTCTTTGTGCGGGTCAATACCGGCGAGTACCTGCAGTATTCGGGAAAACGCAAGCTCCTGGAGCGGAATGCCGTGGACGTCGTGAACGTCCATGGTTCGGTGACTGTGTCTCGCGACGTCGCTCGGCTTGCCGGGGATCATGGCGTGCCGGTTTCGCTGGGAAACACGATTCTTGAGATTGGCGTCCATCTTGCCGCCAGTCTCCCTGAATGCCTCTACATGGAATTTTCCGATTTGAGCTGGAACGACCTCGCGCAGGAGCCGGTGCGATTCGAGGACGGGTACGCGATTGCTCCGGCCCGGCCCGGCCACGGGATCGAATTGGATCGCGATAAGCTGGCGTTCTATTCGCAACCCGATTGATTCAATTCTGCCGCTCCAGATATTCGCAGAAAGCGTTGGCCAGACGCATCTGCCGCGGGCTCTTGCAGTCCGGCTCGAACAACCGTGGACTCGCTACCAGGATACAGACGCACCTGGCTCTCGAGGTAGCCACGTTCAAGCGATTGAGACTGTAGAGAAACTCCATGCCGCGTGGGGCCTCTTCGGCAGAGGAGGTGGTCATCGAGTAGATTACAACGGCCGCTTCCTGGCCTTGGAATTTGTCCACGGTGCCCACGCGGGCGTGAGGTAGCCGGGCATGCAGATCCGCTACCTGCACATTGTACGGCGCAACGATCAGGATGTCATCGTGGGTCAGCGGTTTCTCTTCTCCCTCGGCGGTCGTCCAGGTCACACCACCCCACAGCAGCTCCCGCATCACCTCCTCGACGCAATCTACCTCCTCGCGAGACGCGCTTTGATTGCCTTCGTGCTCGACCGGCAGCACAAACAGGCCGGCCCCGTTGAACCGCCGGGATCCCCATAGCACCTGCCTGTCGAGACCCTCCCGAGAAGCCAATTTGTCGTCGTAGAACTGGCTCGATGTGAA
The DNA here is from genome assembly GCA_965217095.1 of Candidatus Latescibacterota bacterium. Lineage (GTDB taxonomy): Bacteria > Latescibacterota > UBA2968 > UBA8231 > UBA8231 > CAYNZV01. The sequence goes on along the minus strand of OZ244235.1, from coordinate 6,346,425 downwards.
GGCGCAGATTTGAGGATGCAAACGCCAGGTTCGTTCCAGAAAGAGGCCGCGATCCTTGGGCATGGTCGGCGCGAAGCCCAGAACATGCTGCAGCGCAGAAACCTCGGTCCCCTCGGGATGGCTCCCCTGTTGAGGCTGCTCCAACTGTTGCGGGTCTCCCAACAACACCAGATTCCGCCCGCCTTGCGCGACCGCCACGGTATTGGCCAGCGACATCTGCCCCGCTTCGTCGACAAACAGAACATCCACCGCGTCGCGAAACTCCGGACGGGACCAGAGCCAGGCCGTGCCACCCACGACCTGGACTTTCTTCGCCTCCAGCAGCGCCAGCGCCTCGTCGTTGCTTGTTGTTTCGAGAATACCCTGGCTCGGAACTTCGGAACGAGAAGAGACCTTGTGCGCACAGGATAGTTCAGGCCACTCCCCACCCACCCCAAAGGATTCTGCCGTCTTGACCGCCGACTCCAACAGATTGCGTATCACCTTGTGACTGACCGCCGTCACCCCGACTCGCTTGTTCGCCTTTACCAGCTCGACGATCATCTGCCCTCCAGTGAAGGTCTTGCCCGCTCCAGGCGGACCCTGAATCGGCAGCAATCCTTCGCCAAGCTCCAGCACCAACCGACGGGCGGCATCCAATGAAGGTTCCTCGTGGGCTTGAAGCGTCGGAGTGCCGCCGTTCGTACGACGTGGACGGTGTCGGAGCAGCAAGTCTCTGCCGGCGCGACAAAGTCCAGGATGGTCGATACCATGCTCGGCCACCCATTCACCCAGGCGCATCAGGGATTGAGCGATCGCTTCCCCTCCGATAAACTCGAAAATAAATACGCTCGACGGATGCTGATCGGCTGCACGGTTGGTCTTCTTGATGTCGATGGTCCATTCCGTCGGATCTACCGCGACGACGGTACCAAAGTCCTCACCAGCTCCATCCTTTAGCTTCTTGTCCTCTCGAATCTCGGTGAGCTGTTGTGGAAAGCGGTAACGGTGGGTTGGGGTGCGTCCTGGCCCCGGCACCGCTTGCACAAACTGCAATCCGGAGATGGCCGCTTTCTCGTTCAACAGATCATCGTCCGCCATTTTTCGGAGGCGAAAATACTCCCACCAGGACACCTTCTCCTCGCGCCGATGCCAGTCCAGCATATACGCCAGCAACCAGCGGCCCTGTTGTTCGCTTGTGCGCTCCTCGGGGAGTACGGGGACCTCTCTCAGGAGGCGCTCTCTGACTAGTTGAACCTTGCGCTCCCGTTCCTGGACTTGCTCCGGTGCCTCCGGCTCCGGAACGGGAGGCCTGGGAATTGTCTGCCCATCTCGCTCCGTCTGGCATCGCACCTGTTCCAGCCAATTGCGCAGCTCCATTGTCGACCAGCAATCGTCCTCGTTGTAGCGCTCCACCACCTCCTTCCACACCCTGGGTATCGCGCTGCCATGCCCCAACTCCAGCATGGCTTCGAGCTTTCGTTTGGGAAGCCCCACTTCCTCCAATCCCTCCGCCCTCGAGAATTCGTAGAACGGCTCCAATCGCTTGATCGAATAGCTCTCAACGCCGGCACGGACTCCCTCCCGAACCACTGCGTAGAGGTCAACGAATAGACCACCCCGCAACATCCGGTCCACCTCCTCCTCACGGGTGGCGTGGCGACCCATCAAACGTTTTAGTGCAGCCGGTTCGTACGGAGCGAAGTGGTAGATATGCATGCCGGGATGGTCTCGCCATTGCGTCATTACCTGATCCACAAACAGCTCGAACGCTACTCGCTCTTCATCCCCGTGGTACGACCAGACCGCTCGATATGCCTTCTCACCGTCCGTCTCCATTGCCCAACCCAGCAGATATTCCAATCCTCCCGTTTCCACGAACGGATCCCCTTCGATATCGAAGAACACGTCACCAGGATGCGGCTCCGGAAGACGAGCGAGTCCCCTTCGATATCGAAGAACACGTCACCAGGATGCGGCTCCGGAAGACCCGCCCCCTCCTCTATTGGCAGAATAGTCTCCCAGTATGGATTTCGACGGCGACGTCCTTCCAGTTGCACGCGGGCTTGATCCTGCACTCGATCCAGCGCTTCCCGCGCCCCGCGGCTGGGACGCCGATCGGCCTCGAGGGGCGCCTCGCCCAGGGCTTCTAGCGTTCCAATGCCCCACTCCTCCAGCTCGTCCCGCTGACTCCGTGATATCCCGGCCACGAGGCTCAGGTGATCGTCGTCGTGTCGCCGCCGATCGCAATGATGCCACCAGGAGCAGAGTTCGCAGTGAAGCACCGGCTCCGGATAAATGGACTGGGTCGCATCGGACTCCACCGCCTCCGCCAACCTTTTTTTTACCTGACGATAGTAAGCCAGGTAATGAGAGGTACGGAACGATTCTGGTTGGAAGTCGCGACCGGGTGCCACCACGTGCATTAGTTCCGGATAGCAGCCTTGCAATCGACTGACGAGATCGGAATAGAGACAGAGTTGCAGGATCGTGGCGGCGCGGGTTTCGGCGGCCAGCTTCGTGTCCACCACCTCGTACGACCAGCTCCCCAGGGTACTGGGTCGGTCGACCCTGAGCAACAGATCCGCGCGCCCGATCCAGCGTCCGGCCTCGAGGACCGCCTGGGCGATGCCGTCCACACCGTTGCGCATGAGCTCGAGAACCCGCGTGGAAGCCGATCCCTCACCATCGCCGGCTCCGACAATCTCAAGACCGCCGGCCGTCAGATGTCCGAGGTAGTTGCGTTCGTGCTCGAACCCTTTTTGCTGCAGAACCTCCGCTGCCGGATCTGTCCAAATCGGCCGACGCAGCTCTCCTTTGGCGGCGGCTTTCTCAAGGTGCGTGAGGTAGCGGCAGGAGAGATGGTTGGCCAGGTCGGTGGCGGCGAGATGAACTGTATCACCTATGATTCTCATGTTGGTGGTCGCTGAGTCGGAGAATCGGTGTGCGCGCGAGACCTGCCGCGCCGGTGACGTATCGAGGTCTTCGACTTTGCAGAGATGCCCCTCAGGTCATCAAATCCGCAATCCGTTCCCCGATAATCATGGAGGTGGCGTTGGTATTGGCGCGGACGCAGTCGGGCATGATTGAGGCGTCTGCCACGCGCAAGCCATCTACGCCACGAACCTTGCCGTGTTGATCGACGACTGCCATGGAGTCCGTGTCGGGCCCCATCTTGCAAGTGGCAGAGATATGATGACTGGTTACGACCACTCTCTCCATCCATGCGTCCATCGTTTGGTCGGAATCGAGCTCAGCCTCCGTCGGTTTGATACGCTCGGTTACGATCTCCCTGAAGGTGTTGTCCTGGAGCATATCAATGACCATTCTGACGCAATCGCGCAACCGCTGCCGGTCAACCGCCTCCGCGAGGAAATTATAGTCTATAAGCGGACTCACCTGCGCGTCGGCGGATGCGAGCTTTATCTCCCCCTTGCTTGCGGCCAGGTAGATGCAGGACGTAAGTCCGAATCCGAACGGTTGGGACTCCGATACGATGTAAGGTCCTTCCTCGGTGGCGAACGAGTAGGAATGCACGAACATATCGTTGCGTAGGTCGGACCCCTTTGCCGTGTAACGCAGCCCTACCTGCAGCCTGGGTTCGGAGCCATCTCCGAGGATCTCCTGCTTCGACCGCAGAACAATCTGAACCTGGGGGTGGTCTCGCAGATTCTGGCCGACACCGGGAAGGTGTGCGATGACGTGAATGCCCATTCCCTCGAGATGATCTGCGGGCCCGATACCCGAAAGCAGCAGCGTGTGCGGCGAGCCGATGGCCCCGCCGCACAAGAGAATTTCTCCTCCGCGGATTTCCGAGACCTCACCGATTGATCCCACCTCCACTCCAACGGCCCGCCTGTTCTCAAACAAAACGCGATGCACGAGGCAGTCGCTCTTGATGGTCAGATTCGGACGTTCTCTAGCCGGATCCAGGTAACCGATCGCCGCGCTCCAGCGGACCCCCTCCGCGTTATTCAACGGCAGCGGTTCGACTCCGGTGGAGTCGGGGTGGTTTTGGTCCGGGCTGTCGGGGAATCCGGCGGCCCGGCATGTCTCGTAGAACGCCCGATGTTCGGGCGCCCACTCGGTCTCCTTGAATCGTCGAAGTCGGATGGGTCCGTCTGCCCCGTGGAAATCATCGGAAAAGTCGGGGTCGGACTCGTTCATGCAGAAGAATGGTAGTAGTTGCTCATAGCTCCACAGATCGTTTCCCGCTGCCGCCCAACTGTTGTAGTCCTCTGGAGCGCCGCGAAGAAGAATCTGTGCGTTCACCGCACTTGAGCCGCCCATGATTTTCCCCCGGGGTGCGAACATGGAGGGGTTGCGGTCGGTGGACCGAGCTCGGTACCCCCAGCCGTATTTTGAAGCGGGTCCAAACGCGTGTGCCAAATGGTTCCGGCCTCCGTAGGCCTCGCGGATAACGTCGGGAAGCTGGTCCATACGTCCGAAATCCGGACCTGCTTCGAGCAGCAGGACCGTTCTGCTGGAATCTTCCGAGAGTCGCGCCGCGAGAACGGCTCCCGCCGCTCCGCCTCCAGCTATGATGAGATCGTATATCAATTGTATCCCGACCACGTTTTTGGGGACCGGCAACGCTGATTCATCTACGGTTCTTGGCCCAGTCCGGCCAATTGATGGTCATGCCATCGCAGCCACAGTCGACAACCTTTCGAATGAGCGACCGCACCTCTGGAGGCGTACCGCCCATGCCCCAAACGCGGACTTCATGCACCACTCCATGCCCCATCTCTACAAACTGTTCGGTGACTTCCCCTGCCGGGGGACACAATTGAAAGAGATTCAACTCGGCGGCGCGGTCGAGCACCTCCCGATTGAACTCCCACACCAACCAACCCAGGCGGCAGGAATCTGATATCTGACGCATCCGTGCCAACTGGTCCCATGAAAAAGAGGTCACGATCGAGTCCTGAATCAAGCTGTGATCATCAAGCAGGGCGAAGACCCTCTCCGACAGGTGCGCGGATTTCCCCTTCAGCTCAATGTGAAACGTGAAGTCCTTTGCGAATCCGTGCAGCAGGCTGTTCAGGGTCATCATGGACGTACCGGCGTAGAAATACGGCGAGAACCAGGAACCCACATCTGTGGACAGCAGCTCGACCGACGCCAACTGCTCCACGATCCGATGGTCGTGACCATATCGTTCCAGTCTATCGTCGTGGCACAGCACGACTACGCCATCGGTGGCAAGCTGGGTGTCGACCTCGACCTCGTGGACCCTCATCTTGCGCGCCAGCTCGAACGCGGGCAGGGTGTTCTCTGGCGCGTAGGCGGACGCTCCTCGATGGGCGATGATGCGGAAGTCTTCCGGGACGGCGATAGGTAGGTTTGGCACGGATGGTGGCTGTCCGGTGTTCAGAAACTATAGTTCGACGCTGAAACGTCGATCGCAGCGTTGGGCATTGTTTCAGCTTTCTGTCCTTATCACTTCATCGGCTCGGGTCGTGCGTGCCTGGGTTCGTACACTCCGAGCTTCCCGCCTCCCGGAAGCACGAGGTGGGTCAGCAAGCCCCAACCCTGGTCCTGAACCGGTTCGCAGGATACCTGGTGTCTCTGCATTTCTTCGACGAACCGGTGAATATCATCGCAGATCAGATAGAACTCCTGAACACCGTTAGTGTCTGACGGATGGACGGCCACTTCAGACGGCGGCAGTCCGAAGATTAACCAGCCGTCCCCAACGTCGACGTTAGTCAGTTTCAATACGTCCCGCAGAAACGCGCGATCCGCTTCCGGGTTCGTGCTGTAGATAACGATGTGGGCACCCGTGATCATGACAGAAGGTCTGCCCCCAGGTTTCCCAGCAACGTCCGCAATATGGACCGATGACAGCGAGATTCGTCTTCACAGTAGCAACCGATGGCGAAGTTGGTTTGGTGGGAAAGAGCCGCCAGGAGTTCCAGTTCTCTTTTTGCTTCGGGCGACTTCATCTCTGTCAGAAACCTTCGCTCAAACACCTTCCATGGATTCCCCTCTTTCAAGGGCGATGCCTCTTTTAGCAACGCCTCGCTGGGCGAAAGATTGGGGAACCACACGTCATAAATGTCCTTGGCCGCATAATCCGCCTTCTTGATCCCGCGGGGAGGCCGCCTAACGGTGCCGATGCGAAGCCCCTCGCCTTTCCCCCTCGGAGTTCCGAGTCTTACGATTCGTATCGCCATTATCCTCCGTTCGTCATGCTCCTTGTCTCGACCCGAGCCGTTCGGTAATGAACGCAACGACTTCCACGTACACGTCGGTTTTTCCTTCGTCCCCTGCGCCCGCCAAGCCATGTTCAACACCTTCCAGGGTGATCAATCGGTTTTCGACTCCATGTGTTTCGAACGCTTTCGCCATCAGGATCGACTGTTCGTACGGCACATCGGTATCCGCCGTGCCGTGAATGAGCAGGGTAGGTGGGTAATCTGGCGTTACGTTTTCGAGCGGCATGAATGGTGAGAATTTTTCGCTTTCGCTGCGTGGATCCCAACCGGAGACCGCCTTGGGCCATTGTCCGTTCTGTCGTAGATACTGATAAAATGCCGAGCCGTCACCCGACCGATCTCGTGAATCGGAAATCGGCAACCCGCTCACCTGCTGAAATGCCTCTTCGCGGCTCATGGTAACCTGGTGGTGTCGCGAGTGTGGACTCGGGTCACTATACCACGGACCGATTAGGTCGCCGTATCCGTACAACGAGACCAGGGCTGCCGGTCGCGGTTGAACTCGATACCCGGCAAGCAGCGTCAGATACCCACCTGCGGAACCTCCGATGACGGCCATGCGGGTTGGATCGGCGCCAAATAGGCCGGGACCAGTCTCCCGGATCCAGGCGAACGCATCCTCCACGTCCGAGATGATCTCCGACAGCTTTGTTTCTGGAGCCAGCCGATAGTCGATAGATACCACCGAGCAACCGGCATCCAGGAGACCCGTCCGCAGTTCGTCGATCGTAGCATCGCGGTGGCCCATTATCAGCGCGCCGCCGTGAATCCACACCACTACCGGAGTTGGCGACCCATCGGGCTCGTAGACGTTCGCTTTTATCTCGAGGCCGCCGACGCGCTTGTAGGTGTAGGTTTTCACTGCGGAGATCGTTTCATAACCGATCGAGATACTCTATACATTGTTCCAGGGATTCGACGTCGCCGAATTTCGCGTCGATGTCGAATAGATTCCACTCGACTGCACCCGGAACACGGTCTCCGATGCACTCCTTCACCGCGATGGGCCGGAAACCCTCGGCCAAGCCGTCGCAGACCGTCTGACGCACGCAGGCGCACGCCGTAACCCCGGTCACCAGAATGGTGTCGACGCCGGCTGCTCGAAGAAACCCAGCCATGAAAGTTCCGTGAAAAGCGCTGGCATGTTTTTTAATTACGATCGGCTCGCCATCAATGGGCGCAATGCGATCATCTATGGCCCAAAGCTCCGGCTGGTTCTGGGGCACAGCCTCCACCGGAATCTTGTGATGCCACAGCCCCATGTCAGTATGAGGATCGTTGCGATCGGTATTCTGATAGCAGGTGGTTGCGAAAACCACCAATTGCTTGTTGCGGCGAAAGGCATCCAATAGGCGCCGGACGCTCGGTATTATCTGTTCGTCGACGTTCTCGCAGGTGAACGGATTCCCGGGACGAGTCCAGGCGTTGGCCAGGTCGACGTTGATCATGGCCGGCTTTTTGCCAAAGCCCACGCGCCGCTGGAAGCCGCGTTCCTGGTAGCGACGGCGCGCCTCCGCAAACGCATCCTCGAGCGCCTGTTGCAGGTCGGGAGCGGCCATCTCAGATTCGCCTCCCGAACGATAGGCACCTATTTCCCATCTTCATGGTGCTCCTCGGTAGAACCGCCTATCCGCAGCACGTGGCCGTCCAGGTCTTCCACGAGCATCTCACGCATGCCCCATGGTCTGTCTTCGGGCAGCTTCTTTATGGTCGCCCCTGCCTGTTGGTACTCTTGGAGCAACCGGTCGATGTCGCCGACATCGTAGTAGATCCAGACCGGTCGAACCCCTTGTGACTCTTTGGCAAGGAAAAGGTTCGCCTTGCCGTTCGAAATAGAGGCAAAGGTCTTGATCTCCTCTTCATCAGGCCAGTCCCAGTCCTTCTTGAAACCGAGAACCGATGTGTAGTGCTCGATGCTCGCCTCCACACTTTTCACGTTCAGTATCGGAATCGCCGATCTAAACGATGTGGAGGACTCGTCGGTTCCGTGAGTGCTGGCGGCCATTCTCAACTCCTTCTTTCGCCTTTTTGCGCGTTGCCGCGGTGATTATGCACAGGTTACGTTGACGACAGAGTCGCGCATCCGCCCGTCGTTGAGCAGGATCGTATGACAACTACTCCATGGATCTGCACCTGCGACAAAGACGACCAATCATATCATCTACGCAGCGAGTACTCAACCTCTAGGGACTCCAGCCCCCGCATCGCCATGCTCGGTCTCCATCTAAGCTCACGATCCGAAAGACGAATCTCCATCAATCTGGAAAAAATCGTTTCGAAAGCGATTTGCGCCTCCAGCCGGGCAAGAGGGGCCCCGACGCAGAAGTGGGGACCGCGGCCGAAAGCCAAATGGCGGTTGGGCTGGCGGCTGAGAATCAGGCGATCGGGATCGGCGAACTGGTCGGGATCCCGATTGGCCGCGCCATACATCAGCATTACCGATTGTCCTTTCTCGATCCGCCTGCCGCGTATCTCCAGATCTTCATGGCCGATGCGGCCGGCGCGTTGCACCGGACTGTCGTATCGGAGAAATTCCTCCACGGCAGATTCAATCAGTTCAGGGTGCTCTCGGAGTTGTTGAAAATCTCGTGGATTTTGCAACAATGCCAGCACGCCGTTGCCGATGAGATTGGTGGTAGTCTCGTGCCCGGCGACAAACAGCTGGACACACATGGCATACAACTCGAGCTCATTCAGCTGCGTCCCCTCCTGTTCCACGGATATCAACCTGCTGATCAGATCGTCCTGCGGTTGCCGCCGGCGCCGATCGATGATTCGACGGCAGTATTCGACCAGCGCCAGCTGGCTTTCCTGCGCGCTGGTCGACACCTCCTCGAGCAGCAGACCACTGCCCGCTGAAAACGCAACGATGTCACTGGACCATTGGCGAAACTGCGTCTGCTCGTCAGAAGGGATACCCAGCATCTCGCAGATCACGGTAGCAGGCAGCGGATAAGCGAACTGTCCGATCAGGTCGGCCCTTCCTCCGTCGTCAAGGTCGGCGATCAGGTTTTGCGAAATCTCCCGAATACGCGGAATCATCTCGTCGGCCGACCGCGAGGTAAACGCTTTGTTGACCAGTCCCCGCAGACGAATATGGTCCGGCGGATCTTTCATGCTCATCCACCGGGACATGTACTCGCAAAGGGAGGCAAGTTTTGGTCGCGATTCGGCTGAAATCGGGTTCAGGTAGAACTGCATGCGGTCGGAAGACAACCGCGCATCGCCGGTGGCCGCGGCGACGTCGTCGTAGGAGGTGAGCATCCAGGTCTGGAGAGAGTCGCTGAAATGAACGGGATCCTCGGTTCTCAGCCGGTGATAGAAAGGATATGGATCCGCGAGACGGGATTTGCAGAAGAGCTCGTAGTCAGGTGTGGCCTCAATCGAGTGCATGCTGTGCGACCGGCGCTCACCGCCCTCCGAATATGTAGGTGTTCAGAAAGTTGTTGCGAAACTTCCCGGCGGGATCGTACTGACCCAGCAACTCTTGAAAATCGGGCAACTTCGCATAGAGCGATCGCAGGCGTTCCGGTTCCATCGTGAAGAGTTTTCCCCAATGTGGCCGAGCATCAAAAGGAGCAAGCTGTTCCTCGATGTGCGGCAGCAGCTTGCTGACTTCGGGCCAATTTTGTTTCCAGGTAAAATGGATGGCGATGCAGTCCTGCTGATAACAAGGGCTCATCCACAGGTTGTCGCCGGCGACGGAGCGGATTTCCGAGATCTGCAGCAGGGGCGCCAGCTGCTGGCGCAAGCTGCCGACACCTAGCAGAGCCGCGGTCGCATGTCGTCGAGGAACAAAATATTCCGTTTGCAGCTCCGCCCCGCTGCTGGGGGTGAACTCCACGCGAAAATGGGGCAGGCGTTCGTGCCAGGGGCCGGCGACACCCCTCTGTTTCGTGCAGTTCTCCGCGGACAACTCCGCGATTGGATGGAGATCCCGTCGGGCCAGAGTCGCACCGAACAGTTCGGGCTCCGGTTCCGAAAAGTCGGCAGTATCAACTCGTCTCTTTACCCAGACCTGATTGATAGTGTCATGCTGCCAATCGGTGAACAAGCTGACGCTGTAGGCGCTGGACATGATCTCTTCAAAGTGGTTTCCCAGGCTCGCCGCAGGAAGATTTTCGTAGATCGACTGCGCCACATCGAAGGTGGGCGAGAGCTCGAGCATAACCCTGGTGACGGCACCAAGTCCGCCGAGCGAAACGACCCCGCCGTAAAACTGCCCTCCATGCTGGTCTCGGGTAAGCACTTTCAGCTCTCCGGCGGCGGTTACGAACTCCCACCCGCATACCGCCGTCGCCAGATTCCCGTTCTTGTCTCCCGAGCCGTGGGTGGCGGTCGCGCAGGCGCCGGCGACGGAGATGTGCGGCAGCGACGCCATGTTGTGCAGCGCATACCCTTCACCGAAGAGGAACTGAGCAAGGTGCCCGTAGGTGATGTCAGCACCCACCTTCGCGATATTGTCCTCTCGGTCTATAACAATCTCTCGACCCTGCTTCTCCAGCGAGATCAGATCGCCCGTAGAGTCGGCAATGTCGTTGAATGAGTGACGTGAACCGAGCACGCGAAGATGGTCGCTACTCTTGACCAGATCCTGGACCTGTTCGACGGTTTCGGGCACGTGAACGTTGCGAGCACTGAACTCCTGGTTGCCGGCCCAGTTTTTTAAGGGTTCACTCATTCTGCCTCGAAGTTAACGATAGCCAGGCTCGTCTATCTCGTCCTCGATCGCCGGCGGTCAACCGCGTTCAGTCGACTCTTGGCTGACCGAAAGGCTGGCGCGGCTTCTTGAAGCTTGACAGTTTCTACGCACAGTATACACCATCCGATTCAACAGCCAAAGGAGTTGCCACAATGAATCAACCACCCAGCGATTTTATTCGCGTCGAACCTGGCGCCCACCAACAGTTTCTGGAGAGTTGCCTGAAAAAGTGCGGCCTGGCCGATGAACATGCCGAGCACATTGCCCGACGTTTGACCTGGGCCGACTTGCGCGGCATTCACAGCCACGGCGCACCGCAGATCGAACGCTACGTTCAAAATCTGCAGGAGGGTTCGATCAACCCGACACCTGACATACAGCTCGTGCGCGAGGAGCAGGCGTTTTTGGTCGTCAATGGCGACGGCGGCCTCGGCTATCTCCCCACCGCACAGGTGACGCAGAAGATAATCGCAAAGGCACGGGATTGCGGCGTGGCAGCCGGTTCGCTGCATCATATCGGCCACTACGGTTCCGCCAGCCACTATACGCACATGTGCGCAGAGGCAGGGTGTGTCGGTTTTTCCGTTCAAGGGTTGGTCTCGGGATTTGACTTTCCCGATCTGCCGATCGCCCTATGGGGATCTCGTCCCATCAGCTTTGCAATCCCTGCCGGAGAGCGGCCGCCTGTTATCGTCGACGGCTGCGCCAACCTGTTCCGGGAGAAAGATCTGGACCTCTTTGGCCAGGTCCCGTCGGCATTCTTCATGAGCCTGGGGTTCACCGTTGTGGCCAAGCTCCTTGGAGACGGCCTCAGCGGTCAGATGCAGCGTTATACGGAGGAACCATCGCCCGCCTGGCCAGCGGGCGGCATGGGGGCGTTCGTGCTGGCCATCGATGTGGGCCATTTCACGTCTGCATCCACGTTCGGCGAGATCGTGGATCGGTTTATCTCGGAGATCTGCATGCAGATGCAGCCCATGCCTGGGAGTGATCGAGCCATGCTGCCCGGCATGCTCGAGGCCGAAAGACAGGAGGCGTATCAGCGCGAGGGGATTCCGCTGGCGAAGGAGACCTGCCGATTGCTGGAAGAAATAGCCGGACCGTTAGAGGTTGCGGTACCGTGGCCGGCATTGGGACCGGCCTGATCAGATAACACCTCGTTGCCGCGTAACTTTGCGCTAGCTCAGCTTCCAGGTGTCGGGCACTTCGGGGAAATCGATGGGAGTACGTTCCCCAACGTACGGCGGACGCAGGAGGGCTCGCTGTAGATCGTCATGCGCCAGTTCCCGGGAGCGCTCCAACTTTCCGGGATCTCCCCAGGTAGAATATCCGGGCGAGTATTTGTAAAGAAGGGAACGCCGCTTGTTGTCGGAGGTCCATTTCCGGGTGCCGTGGACCAGAGCTTCGGTGAAAATCAGCATATCGCCAGCCTTGAGGCTGGGGTTGGCCACAAGGTGCGAGTAGACCGAAGGTTTGTAGGAGTTGATGTTTGCCTTGTGGCTTCCAGGCACACAGATGAACCCGCCGTCTCCGGGATTTACGTCCTCGAGTGCGTACATGACAACGATCAGCCCGTTATACATGGTGTTGTAGACCCACTGATACTGGTGTTCGCCCTGGTTCTCCCGCAATCCACCGTGCAGATTCTCGTGGACGTCGGAATCCTTCGTCATCTGCATGGCATAAGCATGGTCGAGTCGCAGCCAGTCCCCAAGCATCACACGTATGATCTGCAGCGTGCGTGGATGGGCCATCAGCTCCAGGAAACAGGTATCCGATCCCGCTCCGTCGCCGGGAAAAAACCCGAAATGGCCGGGGTTCATCTGGTCGGTGAGATTGGCGTCGATAACATCGTTCATCCGTTCGACATCGTCAGAAGTGATGAGATCGGGGTACACGATGTAACCAGCTAGGTCGAACTCGAAGATTTCCTCTTCAGTCATGCCAGCTATAACCCTGTTCAGCCATCGCCGCATCGAAAAAGTCGAAGTAATGCTGCTCGCGGTCTGTCCTCCACCGCCCCACCGAATCGCGACGGACGACAATGCGCGCCAGCGGAATTCCAAGGAATGCTTCCAGACCTTCTAGTGTCTCTTCCTGCTTTTCGACGAAATCCTCGAAGCGGACGGTGATGAGATTCTTGGGGTCGGGCGTCGCCTTCACGATCTGATACTGATAGAGCCACGAAATGGCGCGCCGCTCGCGAACATCGTCGGTTGGGGGATACCGTATGCCGAAAACGCCGAGGTCATCGGTGTTGTGCGGCCCGATGATGCTGTCACGGGGATCGCGAATCCAGTGGATATACTTGGCCTCCGGGAACCTTCGTGCGATCCACGGATAGACCAGGGTTGTTTCGGGAATCTTCCATCCCTTGTGCTCGGACCCATCACCAAGGACATCCTCGAGATAACTGTCAATCAGGAGATCGAACGTCGGATCGATCTGGCCGCTGCGAAGTCCGGAAAAATCCCACGACAACTCTCCTTGCCACTGTACATATTCGGCCATGACTCTGCAGGCGTCGTACATAGCCTCGGGAGGCACCTTGTCGCCTGAGCGATTCAGCAGGCGGCCCATATAGACGCCGCTGGCGTAGAGGGTATGGGAGATGGCGCGCGTACCGGAGTGGCCGCGACCAATGACGACTATTAGAGACCTCTGCCCAGCCACAGACTCTCCTCGTTGAGCTGAATCCGTCCGCGCGACGCGGGCTCGATACCGAGCAGTTGACGGCAAAATTGCGATCGCTCGCGTCGCATACGTTCGCGGAACTCTCCGTGCAATATGTACTGCTCGCGCTGACCCGAGCCGAAGTGAGTGTAGTTGTACAGCAACATCCGCCGCGCCCGGGTATCGGTGTTGTCCATCGCCGTGTGCCATATGCATCCGTTCCAAATGATAGCGCTGCCCGCCGGGCCCGTGATGCGCACGTGATCGGGCATCGCATCGAGGGGTTCGTCCCGCTTCTCCGGTGCTTCCGGCCAGCGATGACTACCAGGAACAACGCTGAACGGCGCAGTCTCATGGCGAATATCGTCTACAATAAAAAAGATTTTGATTTTGAAGTGTGGGGCGTCGCAGGCACGGATCTCCTCCCAGCAAGACAGGGTGGTATCGTCCCAGCCAGTGTTGTCGTACTTCCACTCTCCCGTGTCCCGATGCCAGCGCGTATGTGATGGCGTTCCCGCTGGTTTCACATGTAACGCGTTGTCCACCATCATTATGTCCGGCCCTTGGATACGCTGCGTGATGCCGGTTGTCAGCGGATGTTCCAGCAGATCCACGAACAGGTCGTCGTGATTGATGATGGGAAACACCACGTGGGCGTCTTGCCCCAGGCCGTACGGTTTGAAACCGAGATCACCGGATAAGCTTTGGGACCATTCCGCTTGAGTCTCCTGTTCAACCCGGCAAAACGTCTCTTGAACGCGCGCAAGATCGTCACCTATCAACACGTCTTCCACGAGTAGGTATCCGTCATCGTCCAGTTGCTTCGATATTTCGGAAATCATACGTGGAACTGTCACGAGCTTTTGTCGCCCTTCGTGTCAAACGATCGGATCGCACCAACTATGCGTTGGACGTGCTTCTCGGTCAATCGAGGGTGAATGGGAAGATTTATGATTGAGTCGGCCACGAACCGGGCGTGGGGATACTGATCTGAAACTTCAGCGTCCCCCGCCGCAACATAGTCGAAGACTGTATCGGAATCGAAGCCTTGTTTGCGCAGCCAGCATCTCAAAGCATCGCGTTGAGGGTGTAAGAATGGAATGTGAGAGTAGATCGTTCCCTTTCTCCAAAACCTATCGACCGGCGAGTAGTACGGCTTCAATTCTCGGCAGTAGATATCGCCCACCTGCTGGCGATGCAGAAAGTCGGCTTCCAATCGGTCCAGGTGCCGTATCCCCATTCGTTCTTGAAATCGATACATAGGATCGTTGTATATTTGACTCTTTTCTGCAGGATGAACCATGCTTCCGATCAGTTTTGTGTTGCGCCGCAACACGTCTAACAACGTGTAAACGCGCGGTGCGAATGCAGGGAAAGTGCAAACCGCCAACACCCACTTCTTGGCTCTTCTCGAGAAATCTTGGGAAACTTGTGACTGGCAGTGTTCGGCCAGGATATTGAATCTTTTTTCGATATCCGTAAACACGAGTCCGCCTCCTAGACAAGTGTATGGTTTGCGAATACAACAGCTCAATACAGAATAATCGCAGAAGACGGCTGTATTCGATCGGAGCGTTGCCGGTGCCAGAGCCGCGTCATAGATGAGCAACCAATCGCGATCCTTCGGGAGGGTAATCGGCAGCGAAGGTTCGATGCCGAACATGGCGGTGGTAATTACGGCGCCCAGTCGCCCCGAGAATGATTGGATCAACTCATCAGTAATCGTAGCATTAAAGGAATCGGTATCTAGGTCTACAAAAGCCGGTTCGTTACCACTGTTGCGGATGACTTCGACAACTGCCGAGCAGGTATAGGCAGATACCAAAACGATCTTGTTTGCAACGTTGTGTGCTTTGAGGATCTGATAAAGGGCGGAGCGTGCGGTGGAAAAGGAGATGCTGTAGTTGAAACCAAAAAATTTATGTCGTCGCTCCCGGAATATCTTGGCGCTGTCCTCGGCACTCGGGAGCAGTGCCGCCATATCAGAGAATTTCAGAAACGGACTGAGAGCCGGTATCATCACTGATGCGAATCTATTTGGCTACTTGGCCGCGAACGTAGGGACCGATTGCATTCGCCACGCGCAGCGGAACCATCTTGCGCCACAGTCGCGAAAGTCCATCGATGTTTTCGTTTCTAGGATCTATGTAAGCCGAACTCTCTCCTTTTGTCATATAGTGCACCTTTATTGGAGGTGTTTTGGTCCATCTTTTTTTGAAATTCCAAACGCCGCCACCAGGGCGGCTTACTCCGAAATCAAAATACCGAAAGCCTTTGTCCTTGCTCAATCTTATCGCCTCTTCGAGACAAAAGGATCCGCCGTTCAGAGCGCGGTGGGCGGGGTCACTTGCTGCGGCAAGATACCTCGAGCAATACTTGGATTCGTCCATGATGACGATGATTGCCGCAATCGGTATCCTCTGCAAACGCGTAAATGAAACTCGAGTTTTCGCCCATCAACTCAGATATATTGGCGAAAAACTTTTTGCTGTGCGGCGGAGTGCCCAATTTCTTCATCGTAATCTGATGCATGCGGTAGTACTCATCAATCAGTGAGTCATCCCCAACTTGCACTTCGATTGACCAATCATTTTTCTTTTTCAGGACCCCTTTTACCGAGGATTTGAACCCTCTGTGAATTTCGTTTTCGTCGGCCGTCAAATCGATTCTGAACGTGAAATTTTCAAAAAATCTCCTGATAACCTCGCCTGACGGCAGTCTCGATCATCGACTGGTCAATCCCTTTGATTTCCATATAGTCTAGTTTCAATTCCTTGTGGATATCGTCAAAATAATCGAAGTAGGCTTCGACTTGTCTCTCGTCACCATTTGTCGGCAGGGGGCCCGCCTCGTCGCCGTAGGGCACGGACACGAGGAACCTTTTTCGTAGGATCCAGCTATTTACGATCATTGAAGGAGCAACGACACCCTTGTCTGTATCGTATCCGTATGACGAGTCAGAATATCCGTAGGTGTCGGACAGAATTTGGCGCCATATATGCGAGTGAAACGCGGTGCGCACTTCTTGGGTATACACTTGGGTCACTCCACCCGGGCAGTCTGCCGCAGTATCTGATTCATCCGTCTCTATTCGCCAGTTCCAACAGACAGTCGTCGTTCAATGGCTCGATCGGTGTGAAGTCGCGGTGGGCAACCCACTCCGGACGTTTGAACTGGCGGATGTGGTTGTCCACATGGCAGAGGCTCAGATAGACGATCACGCGGTCCCAAGGACTGATGTTGGGCGCCGACGCGTGCACGATATTCGAATGGAAAAGGATCACCGCTCCAGGCTCGCCTTTGGGCGCGACGATACCGCCTTCGTCAGCCAGCTTGGAAACCGTTTCTTTGTCCAACGTCCACAGTGGGTAAGAGGTTGTCAGAGTATCGTGGCCGGCGGCGATCACCCCCTGCCTGTGGCTGCGCGGTATGATGTAGAGAGGACCGTTGAATTCGGTCACTTCGTCGAGGAACACCGCGATATTCATCGCTCTAGCCTCCGGCATCTGATCGTCACGCGACCAGATACCGTAGTCTTGGTGCCATTGCCAGACATCGCCGTTGAACGCGGCCTTTCCGTTTATCTTGTACTGGTGCATGTATACGGGCCCGTCGAGGAGCTGCATCACCGGTGCGATGAGACGCGGATGGCACCCCAGACGTCGAAACGCCTCGTTGTAGGTGTGGGCGGCGAAGGCAGTACGTACCGCTTCCCCGTCTCGCTCACGCCAGACCTCCTCCCGATCCATGGCAAAGATCTCTGGAAGCTCGCCCGAGAGAACGTCGATCTCTTCCCGGTTAAACAGATCGGGTATCAACACCCAGCCTTGCGCTTCGAACTGCTTCGATTGCGATTCCGTCAGCTTCATTGGCCCGTCGTTCATTCGGACTCCTGACTGAGCTCGAGCATCGCCTGGAAATGACTTTTACCCTCATCGCGTAGGCGGCGGTAGGCATCATTGTCAATTCGGTCTCGCCTCAGGAATCCGCGGATATCGTTGCGGCCTCCGATCTCGACGGGCAGCTTTCCTTCGTCGATCATCAGCGCCAGCGGGTACGCCTTCTCCTGGAGCGGGAAGTGAACGACCTGGTGTTGTCGCGCTGATTCGAATAACGCCATCATCACTTCTACCGTGGCACGCGCGGTGCGACCTGCATTGCGGTGCCCCTCTTGCCGGCCCTCTATCCAGGCCACGAGCTCCCGAGCCTGGTCGCCGTTGGCGTGGCCGCCGATGGCGCGGATCTCCTCGCGCTTCATGCGCAAGGGGATATCCTGCCACCCATTGCTTTCACCGTTGAAAAGTCGTACCTGATCCTCACGAACCCAGAGCATGCCATCTGCGCCGCGGATATCGAAACCGCTGGCGACTACGGCCGCTTCGTTGTAGGTGTCTGACTGTATGAAGATCTGGGTATCATTTTCGCAGTGGACCAAACCCATGCAGCAGTCTTCGATAGGAATATCTCGCTCCCAGCGATCGGTGCGGCGCTCGACTGCGCCCATAACCCATCGCACCGGCGGATCGTTCAGGACGAACAAGGCGCCATCGATGGTGTGCGTGCCGCGGTTGTGCAATCCTTCCAGGACGTTGATGCCCACCCGTAGCGGAACGCCTATAGCACCCGCACTTACGAGCTCCCACGCCTTCTCCCAACCGGGGGTAAAACGGCGTTGGTGGCTGACAACGAGGCGGGTGCCGCTGTGTTCGCATGCTTCGATCATGCGGTCGGCTTCCCTCAAATCCACACACATCGGCTTTTCGCACAGAATACCTTTCACTCCAGCTCGTGCCGCAGCAACCGTCTGGGGCGCGTGTAGCGGATGCCAGGTGCAGATGCTAATGAGATCTGGCTTTTCCGTGGAGAGTAGTTCCTCGATGGTACCATAGCCACGAGGGATATTATACGCCTCTTGGTAGTCGCGGCGGGCAATCTCTAGCGGATCGACGACGGCGGAGATTTCGATGTCGTCACAGAGTTGGTAGCCTTCGATATGACGAGAACCTATGGAGCCGCAGCCTACGATAGCGGCCTTGTAGTGGGTCTCAGTTGCCACGTTGGTGTTATCCGGAATAGCGATGGGAGTGAGTAGGGCTCCTGCCTCAATTCAGCGGCAGCTTGAGAAATTCCTCTTCCATAATAATATCCCGGTTGTTCTCGATGCGGTCGAAGAAGATAGTTCCCTCGAGGTGATCGTACTCGTGCTGAAAGACTCTGGCAACGTAGTCAGAATATCCCCGCTCCACCTGTTCACCTTCGCGATTGGCGTACGCGATGCGGATGGAGGTTGCGCGTGGCACCAGACACCGGACTCCGGGGACACTCAGGCAACCTTCCCAGAAGGTAGCCTTCTCATCGGACATCCAGGTTATCTCCGGGTTGATCACCGGAGTCGGGGGCATCTGGGGCCTGTTTGGAAATCGCTCGCTGGGCCTCGAGGAGACGATGAACACGCGTTTGCTGATATGCACCTGCGGCGCCGCGATGCCCGCGGCTTCGGCATCGACGACCGTCGCAATCAAGTCATCGACAAGTTCCTGGACTTCCGCCGAGGGGATGTCTTCGACTATTGTCGCGCGCTCCCTGAGTACCGGGTGTCCCAGCTGCGCGATTTGAAGTATTCGGGCCATTGTCCGTCCAAACTTGGGAATAAAACAAGGGGCGAATCGAGCTGCGCTCCCATCGTCGGCAACAGTGTGCTGCACGAATCGTAAGTGTGTATCATATCAAATTTCGCGATCTTTCTCCACCGACCTGAACCCGACTAATCCGGGGCACTCGAGACCGAGGTGGCGGAAAGAATACGGCACCTCCCTTCAGCGTCACTGGCCTCGTAGAACATGCGCGAGCGCCCGTCGGCGAGCTCGATGACACAGGGCTCGGAAACCATGTTGCAATCCAGGGGGCTACCGAGATCGACGCAAGCCTGCGTTTCCTTTAGCCATATCAGGCCGTCGTTTGAAGTGGCCGTAAAGACTCCGCCGGCGATATTCTCCGTCCACGCGGCGTAGTACATACGATAGGAACCATCGCCCAGACGCAGGACCTCAGGCGCGTACACCGAATAGGTTTCGCGGTCGGTCTCCTGGGCAATACGAGTACTGGGTTCTTCTTCGAAGTCGAGGCCGTCGGTCGACACGGCGCTGATGATCACGTTGCCGGCGTCCAGGCCCGATCTAAGGGGATAGGTGTAGCGGTGGAAATAAAGGCGATAGGAAGCAGCGTTGATGTAGATACACCGCGGAGCGCCATAGGACCACTGGTCATCCCCGAAGCGCACGCCCGGCTCAACCTCCCAATGAAGTCCGTCAGCTGACAGGGCGCTCAGGATAACCGTTGGGCGGTCCGCCGTGCGTGCTTCGAAATACATGCGGTAGCCGCCGTCAGCGAGGGGAATCACATCGGGACACAGGGTCCGCAAGGGGCCGTGAGGCTCGCAAACGTCTACTCTGATACCCTCATCCTTGGTCCAGGTCTCCGCGTCGGGGGAATAGGCGCTGAGGATGTAACCGTTGGTGCCCGGTCGCGCCGGGCCGTTCCCGGTGTAGTACATCCTGTAACCGTCATCCACGTGGACGACATTCGGAGTGAGGATCTTGGTGGAATCGAGCCCACGGTCCAGATCGATGGCGACAAACGCGTCTTTTGACCAGTAGACACCGGGATCCTTCTGGTGGTAGTGTATCGCCTGGAGGGGGTCAAATCGCATGGCAAGGAGTGAGCTTGGTCCGGTATGGTCCATGTCCTTCTGCAAAACAAGACAAAAAAATGCGACAGAACCAGCACCCCTGCCAGTCCGGTCGCCTGAGTGGCGGATATTCCTCGAGGAGCCTAGAAGCCGAAATTGATGATGGGCAGGAACCCGATGGGCTCTCCGCTTTTGTTGAAATTGAGGAAGCCGATCTGCAGGGCGCCTTCGAGACTTTCGGCCGAGTTCCAGGCACCGAGTTGGACACCGTGAAACGCTCCAGACCGGTTGTAGAACCCAGACTGGAGTCCGGATGTGCTGCCATGGTTGATATTTATGAACCCGTGCTGCCACCCTACGAAATCTCGACTCACCCGATTGTAAAGACCATCCTGAAATCCCTTGAAGTTCCCATCAACCAGATGGATGGCACCAACTTGGATTCCTACCTGGTCTCCGGTGGTCTTGGTGACCAAACCGAAATCCAGACCGCTGACATTTTCGTTCACGGTGTAGATGAGTCCGATTCTCAACCCGCTGACCGATTCGTCGGAAGAGCCAAGCTGGATTGGATCGAATAGCGATAGCTGAAAGGGTCCTGCATCAGCGCGCGCGGTAGTTCCGAGAATCAGGGCTACGGCAAGAAGCAACAGCGATTTGAGTTAAGTCTCCCACGCCATCCATGTCTTCAGAAAACGATCCGATCAGGCACTGACCGCTCCGAGCAGAAATCGCACCCCTTTCTCGCGCCAGCTTTTCTCCAGAGCATGCCCCGGCGAGTCCACTACGTGAAGGTTCAGCTTCGACTCGCCCTCCGCCTCGGGATCCTCGGATTCGAGTATCGCATGGGCCAGGTTCACGCAGGTGTGCGTTCCGACCCGGTGATCGTGATTGCCGATGGCCAGGTAGACCGCCCGACCCGCCAGAGTTGCCGCCCAATTCGTCAGCGCCAGAACAGCCACGTCGGTCTGTTGGCGCACCTCGGCGAACTCCTGCAGGATCCTCCAGTCGGTAACCGGCGCGATGCCGGCAACGCCGGCAATGCTCTGGTCTTCAGCGGTCAACCGCAGCGCGTAATACGCGCCACGGGAAATGCCCAGAGTAACGACTCTTCCCGCGTCTCCTAGATATCGTTGACGGCATGCGCCGATCACCGCCTGCGCCTGAGAGACCACTCGTGAAAATGGATCGTCGCCACCAATGAAGGCGGCACACATCGCGCGGATACCGCTTCCGTAGTCATCTACTTCATCGCCGAAGCCAGGCAGGTCGATGCTTGCGGCGAAATGTCCGGCGGCAACGAACATATGCGCCGCCATGCCGTTGCCTTCAGGATCTGCGAAGGCGTCGTCGCGCGTGCCAGCCAGGAACATCACGAGGCCCGGCTCCCGCACTCTGACCTCTTCGTCCGGTGAACCCACACGACAGGTCACTTCGCGGCCGGTCACTTCCACCGGGAATTCTGAGATGTTCATTGGCGAGCTCCAGCACGGGCACCTGGGGATTGACCGCAGATGTCGAACAGTCGGCACGTCCGGTATCCGATTCTACTGTTCGGTTTGGGTGCGTGGATTTCGGCTATCGAGCTCATGAGGAGGAACCCACCGAACTTTGTGGCGAAGAGGAATCACCTTGCGCGCCAGGCGTGGGGTCGCTCGGCGCTGCAACCGGCTCCGAGCCATCGGCATGTGCTATCAACCTGCGATACACGAAGGTGAGTGCCACAAACACGGTGGGAACAGCCCAGAATAAACCGATGAACAGACAAATCACACCGAGAATTATTGCGCCGTAGGCGATTAGTCCGAAAAGGAAAAGATTACCCTTGGACTCCTGAGTAATCCGGGAGCTCTCTTTGAGAGCTTCGATAGGTCCTATATCCTCGCGATCGATTATGAAGAAACTGAAAAACCCGTATTTGATCGTCCAGATGACACCTGGAACGACAAGCAGAATAAGCCCTGCGATTACGATCAAGCTGAAAACGATGTATGCGAGTATCCATTTGAAGATTAACGGAAAGCAGGAGAATAGATCGCCGAAGACCGGCTGTTCGCCATCGGTAAATTTCAAGCCGATTCTAAGTATGCCCATTATCAAGATACAGCTCAGCAAGGTGCTTGCGAGCGCGAGGACTGCACCAAAGAAGGGATGACGTTCGAATAGACCACTGGCAGCGACGTTGATTGCTGTCGGTAATACGTAGCCAGCTAGGATTACCCAGATGAAAAGCCAATGTTGCCTTTGGCGGTCTCCCAGCCGAAGCGAAAAGCTTCGCTCTTAGAGAAAGCTGCGTCATTCATGATTACCTTCCGCGTTGGATTTGGAACATCAAGATAGAAATACTTTGCGCGGCAACCTATCTATTCTCGATTCACACCGAACCGTCTTTGTGACGACGAGACACGCGAAAATTCGTACCTTACTCGCCGCTCATGACTGGTCAAGAGGCAAAAGCAGCGGCTGATTCCTTCCAGCAGCTCCTGCATACACATTTTCCCATAGCCGTCGCCATGAAGGTGATCGTCGACTCCTACACCGCGGATGAGGTGGTGCTGCGGGCCCCAATTACGCCCAATCGCAACGTTCACCAAA
This sequence comes from Candidatus Latescibacterota bacterium, assembly GCA_965217095.1. Lineage (GTDB taxonomy): Bacteria > Latescibacterota > UBA2968 > UBA8231 > UBA8231 > CAYNZV01. The sequence continues at coordinate 6,323,567 of OZ244235.1, read as the reverse complement.
CTGGCTTTGCCGGCAGTCTCTACTCATTGGGAGCCCTCGCCGGCTGGGGTCTCGCGCACGGCTGGCTCGATCGGACTCATCCAGACGCCACACTGCTGATAGGTCGCGGCGAGATCAAATACCTGAAACCCGTCCTTCGTGAATTCACCGCCACCTCTACCGTGAAGGACAACCGATCCCGTGACGCATTTCTGGAAGCCGTGTCGCGGGATGAGCAAGCCGAGCTGGATTTGGAAGCGAGGATATCTTCGGACGCGGAAGAGGCGGCCATCTTCAACGGCCGTTTTATCGTTTTGAAGCGGAAAGGGACTCATGAGACTGGGACTTGATTGCCGCAAGGATCTTTCCGACGAGTTGCTCACCTTTGGCCGTCAGCTGGCCTGCACCGATGTGATCAGCGGTGGCGGCGGCGTGATAAGTCTGCGCACAGGCGAAGGACCTGCGTATTTGCAGGAGCACGAGCTGACTTCCATACGCGAGCGCATCGAAGCAGCCGGCATGAAACTGCACGCCATCGAGAATCTGCTGTTCTCGTGGTACGGCGACATCTTCTACGGCGGTCCACAGCAGCAAATTCAGATCGAGCACTGGAAGGATACGCTGCGGAGCATGGGTCGAGCTGGCATTCCGGTACTGGGTTACTGCCTGATGGAAGGTTCCTCTGGCCGTTACAGCACGCGCACCGACATGGCGGCGGCAATCCGCGGCGGCGCCAGCGCTACCGAATACACCGAGGATCGATTGGCGGATGCCACCGACGATGCCCGCGCCACGTGGATGGTCTGCCCCGTTTGGCCAGCAGCCACGCCGGTCTGCGCCGAATTCTCGAACTGGTACCCAGCGATAATCACGGTCTCGACTTCTGCCAGGGCACGATCTCCGAGATGGACGAGGATATCTACGAGGCCATCTCATACTTCGGTCGGCAGGGAAAGATTTTCTATGTGCACTTCCGCAATGTGTCGGCACCCGTTCCCGCCTTCGTCGAGACCTTTATCGACGAAGGGTACGTAGACATGGCGAAAGCGATGCGGCTCTACGACGAGGCCGGCGTCGACGTGCCGTTCATCGACGACCACGTGCCCCACATCTCCGACGACGACCCCTACCAGCACCGCTCCCGCGCGTTTGCCATGGGTTATATCAAGGCGCTGCTGGATGTGGTTCGCGCCAACTGAAAGGTTTTCCCCGATGGCCCTCGACCGTTCCATCTTCACCACCAAGGCGGATGCCATACCATTGAACCTGCGCCGCCAGTTATTTCTGGACGACTTCTTGATTGCCGAAAACCGCGGACTGAAACGGCGCCTGCACCAACCGGAACGTTGTGGGCCGGTGATGACGCCGAACTCGGAGGCAGGTCAGGTGGCGTTGCAGAGTCGCAGCGCCCCGCAATGGAACTCGGACAAGAAGCTCTGGGAATGGTGGTACTGGGGCAGTTGGAGCTGCGAACCGTACGGCAGGCACGCCTCTACCTCCATCTCTCTGACCCACTACGCTGTGTCAGACGATGGCGTGAATTGGGAGCACCCCAATCTTGGGTTGTACGAATGGCAGGGAAGCAAAGAGAACAACATCATCATGGACCCGAAGCTTCCCTCACGGGCGTTGTATCATATGGTCCGCGACGAACGCGATCCGGATCCCCAGCGCAGGTACAAAGCCCTGCTCAAGAATGAGAATCGTCAGCCGGCGATGTCACCCGACGGCATCCACTGGGACACCCACGGTATCCCAGAGATCGAAAGCAGCGACGAATCCCACTTCTGCTACGATCCGTACGGCGGGCAGTTCGTCTCTACGCCAAAACGGAGCACCGTGTGGGGCCGCTCGGTCTGGCTACTCACCAGCAAGGATTTCGAAACCTGGGAAGACCACGGCTGCGTGCTGCACGCCGACCAGATCGACTGGGAAAATCGTCTGCCGCGCATCCGGCGCGCACTGGAGGATCCCAACTTGCTCAGCCCGCCCCTGGTGGATGAGATCGACTACATCGCCGAGACCTATCACATGGCAGTACTTCCGTACGAGGGCCAGTACATCGGATTCGTACTAATCTTCAATCCCGCCGGCGCTATTCCGCCGCCACATATGAACTACACCGGCTTGAACCAGGTGGAGCTGGCAGCCAGCCGCAATCTGAAAAACTGGCGGCGACTGTGCGATCGAGAGCTCTTTCTGGGGATTGAACCATGGGATGGCAAGAATTGGGGCACGAACCAGGTCGCCGTCTGCAGTGCACCTATCGTGCGCGACGACGAGATCTGGATCTACCACATGGCCTCCCGGTTCCGCGGCTCGGAGGAGGTCTTTCCGGAGGAGTACAAACCGTACTTCAAGGCCACCAGTGCTCTGTGCTTGGCGAAGTTACGCCTGGACGGCTTCGTCGCTCTCGAAGCAGAAGCCGCGAGTGGCGAGTTAACCACCCCACCGTTGATGGTGGAAGGACCTCAGCTCGTCGTCAACGCCGACGCCGGCGATGGCGGCCTGGAGGTGGAGGTGTTGGACGCGGAGAGCCTGAAGATATTGCAAGGTGGTGAGAGTGGCAGCTTCGACGGTTTTGATGGCGACCAGATCCGTGGCATGGCCACTTGGAAGAGACGCAGCCTGGGAGAGATCGCCGGCGGAAACCCAATCCGCCTGCGAATCAGACTGACGGGCAAGGCACAGCTCTATTCAGTGTCGTGTCAGTAAATCGCCGATGGTTGCGCCGCCCATAGACGTTTGATCCCATGTCTGAGTCTAGCACGCCTTCCCTCGTAGAAGAAAACACCCTTGGCGATCGGGCGCCGCTGATCACCCCACGGGCACTCCTCCTGGGCGCGCTGACCATCGCGGCGACGTTCTATTACTTCACCCTGGTGTCGCCAAAATCGGGCGGTCGGGGTGCGGTCGCCCAGTATCCGCTGTCTGCATTCTTGCCGTTTGTGTTTTGGATTTTTGCCAACGTGGTGTTGAAACTGACGGTTCCTCGGTTGGCGTTGAAGCAGGGCGAGCTCTTGACCCTCTTCGTCATGACCTGGGTGGTAGCGGTGATCCCTGGATGGATGAGCTCATGGGTAGCTACGCTCACTGGCGCTACCCACTTTGCCACCGCCGAGAACAGCTGGGCGGAGATCTTCTTCAACTTCGTGCCCTGGCACGCTTTCCCGCCGGCAACCCAGCGGATTACCGACAATTTCTGGTACGGCCTGCCCCAGGGCATGGCGGTGCCGTGGGATGGTTGGATCGGACCGCTCATCGACTGGCTGGGGGTGTCCCTGGCCGTGGTCGTTTTCGGCTACTGCCTGCTGGTGATCTTTCAGCACCAGTGGGAAAACAACGAAAAGCTCACCTATCCACTCGCTCAGTTGCCAGTGGACCTTACCGATGGTTTCGACGGCAAGCGACGATTTCCCGACATCTTCTACAAACGCCTCTTCTGGATCGGATTCGGCGTCCTTTTTCTGCCCCAGCTATACAACATCTTCACCTATTTCAGTCCCGGCCTGCCCTCCGCCGACCTGTTCTGGACCTACTACATTTTCCACTTCGATGACGCTCGCATAACCAGCTTCATTCGTGTCACGCCGTTGATGCTGATGGTGATCTATCTCTGCCCCGTGGACATCCTCGGCAGCATGCTGCTCTTCCACGTCGTGAACCAGGCGAAGTCAATCGCGATGCGCCGTTTCGGCACTCCCAGCCTGGGGTTCACCGGCGTCAACGCCAACAACCGCTTCTCTGAAGGCCAGATGATCCTGCACACAGAAAGCCACGGCGCCATGGTCTTTTTCTTTCTGTGGTCGCTGTGGGTGGCTCGCCGCCATCTCAAACGGGTGTGGGGTCAAGTGCGCACTGGAAAGGGAGATCCAACTACGGTGGGGCGATATCGAATGGCGATGGCCGGCATGATCGTGTCGGCGCTTTATGTGCTGGTCTGGGCGCTGCGGCTGGGAGTGAGCCTGCCGATGGCGCTGGGCGTGATCGGATTCATGGCGCTGTCCTACCTGGTAACGGTGAAACTGGTGGCAGCCAGTGGTGTGGCGTACCTCTACCCGAACCGGCCTTATGTGAAGGGAGAATCGTTCTTCCTGGAGCTGGTGGGTTCGATCTACATTTCGCCGCAACATTTGGTTCCGTTCAAGGTGCTCACCAATTTCGCCTTCTTTGGTTCGATCAACATCCCTGCCTGGCCCGCCATCACCCATCACTTGCGCATCTTCTCGCTGCGGCGGCAACCCCGTTGGGTATTGGCGACGATTGTGGTAGCGTTTCCCGTCGGTTTCGTCCTGGCCGCCTCGACCTTGATCGAATTGAGCTACGCCGAGGGCGGCACCCTGTATGTGGGCGGCCGAACCGAGGTCTTCTACGACGGCATAGCCTACATCCTCACCAATCCCACCCAACCGAGTCTGGCGCGCTGGGCGATCTGGTTCACTGGCATGGCGGAAGCGGCGGTGATTACATTGCTGCGGGCGCGGTATCACTGGTTTCCGATCCATCCAATCGGGCTGATCTACCAGCAGACCCACGCCACGTGGTGGCTGTGGATCAACTTCCTCATCGCCTGGTTGTTGAAGCTGACCCTGTTGCGCTTTGGCGGCGTGAAGGCGTATTTGGCGGGCAAACCCTTCTTCTTCGGGCTTGGGGTCGCGTATGCAATGGGAGTGATTCTTTCGAGCATCGTCGATCTAATATGGTTTCCGAGCTCGCCTCACCCGGTTCACGGCTGGTAACGTGAAATCGATATCCACCAAGGAGGCTTCATTTCCTCACGTAGGTGAGCGGGGTTCCGCCGGCAGCACAGCCGGAACCTTGGCGATTGCCACCGGTCTGCTCGCCTTGCTGTCCGCTATTGTCATCAATCCTTGGGTCGGCGCGTACTATCGCACCCCTATTATCAACTACCAGGACGTCCTTGTCCTGTATCTGAGGTGGAGCGTGGGGTTGGGAGCGTTCATGACTTTGGGGGGGGTAGTTCTGAGGCGATTTGGCTCCGAGCTTGCGGCCAAGCTTACTTTGCTTGTTGTGTCCGTGGCAGTCGTGCTCCTCGTTGATCGTCTGCTCCTCGTGGCTCTTGGTCTGCCCTACTGGATTCCCGATCCGGTCATCCACTACCGGCACAGACCAAACACCGTGCGTTCCTGGTGGATGGGAAATCCGACGACGAACCAACGCGAACAGTTCCGCCACAAGGCGCTTGTCATCAACGAGCACGGTTTCCATGACCACAGTTTTCCCCTGGACAAGCCGGACAATCAATTCCGTGGGCTGTTCCTTGGCGATTCAGTTACCATGGGTCACGGGGTTACCCGCGACGAGGTTTTCGCCAACCGCCTCGAAGGGCTTTTGGACAATCATGGCAAGGGTTTCAGTTCGTACCAGTTCATCAACGCGGGGGTCCAGGGGTATTCTATCTCTCAGGAGTTGCACACTTTCAAGGATGCGCTCCGCTTCAAACCGGATTTTGTAGCGGTCGGATTCTGCCTCAACGATATCACCGAACCGTATTGGGTTGACAAGCGACTGGGTGGAACTGGTTGGTATTATCAGGTATCGCAGGTATCCAGCTCCTTCCTTGGATACCTGCTCAATGAGACAGGTTTCGGACGACTCGTACAGCGCGAACGCGAAAGGCAGTTCAAGAGCGAGCAAACCCAGGAGCGCTATGCTGAGTCCGATGTTGTGAAAATGGCGGCAGCTCCTGTGGATGACGGCCGATTCGAAGCCGGTTGGAAACTGGCCTTATATGATCTGGAGAATATCTACAATCTTGCTCGACAGAATGAGATTCCCGTTGTCCTTCTCATATTCCCATTCACGTTTCAACTTTTCGATGACGATTACGATCAGCCACAACAGATCGTCAAGGATCACGCACGTCGGCACGAAGTCGATCATATTGACTTCGTAGCCGAGTTCGAGACGATTCTGCGTGGGGACATGAAGCGTTTCTTCGCGAATACAAGCCGGCCGCTACCTCCTGAGAGCGATCAAAACGAGTTCCTAGGGTTGCAATCGAATCGCTACTTTCTCGATGAGGACCACTTCACGCCAGCTGGGCACCGTGTGGTCGCCGAGCGGCTGGTCGAGTACTTGCGGGACCGGAAGCTTGTTGCAATCGACGGCGCGTCCCTCGCTTTCGCCCAAGAGGAGAGACGCGCAGATTACAGCCGTATGACCCTCAGTATTCCAGGCGACTTCGATTCTATAACGAAGATGGCTCGGTCGCTGGAAAAATTTGGGCAGTTCACGCTTCTCGAGAACACCTACCTACAAGCTGTGGAGGGCGCGACGGATGAGAAGGCGAAGGCACGCTATTGCTTCTTGCTCGGCAACGTCTTCTACCGTAAGAAGCAGTACGAACGGGCGGCAGCTCTGTATCGTCAGGGCATTAGATTCGACCCAGATTTTGCAGCGCAGTACGTCGGTCTCGGCGGCGTACTGCGCCGTCTCGAACAGCCCCAAGAGGCGGCGAGATCTTACCGAAAGGCAGCCGAACTCCACTCGACCGATCCGTGGCTTTTTCATGAGATTGGAAGAGCCCTGGTAGACCTGGGTGACTTTCCCACGGCGCGGCGCTCCTTTGAAAAAGCCATCGAGCTGGATGCCAACAGCGGGGCGCAGTTCGATCTAGGCCTGGTCTGCCTGATGCAGGGACAGACCGAGGACGCTGACTCTGCCTACGCCATCGGCGTCGCCCGAATCGGTGCCGTAGCGGCTAGGCGAATCGGTGCGGTGAACGACTTGGAAAATCTCGTGGCTCGCGATATCCAGACGGCAGAGGCTCGCCGCATTTTGAATAGGTATTGGAAAGAATGAAAACCCTCGTATTGGGCGGCACCGGATACCTCGGCCATTGTGTCGTTGCGGCTGCGCTTGCGCGGGGCTACGAAGTAGTGGGCGCTTACCGGGGTGTTACCAGCAACTTTCCGTGTCCAGCGGATGCCGTTGCGACCAAGCTTGATCGAATGGATGCAACTGCCCTCCAGCAGTTGGCATCGGAACACACCTTCGATGCGGTTCTCGACGTGGTTCCGTACAGTGGCGAGCAGGTCGACCTGGTGGCAACCGCATGACGTATTCAACGTGAATTGGCCCCGGCACGTCTGCTGCGACGTCAGCAAGGCAGCGTCTGATCTCGGATTCCACGCCGCTATCGACGTGCGGGAGGGGACGCGCCGATCCTTGAAGTGGATGGCGGAGAGCGGCAAGATCACATTGCCCGCGGATGTGGATCTAAATGACGGTAGCAACCCGAACGCCAACGTAGGCAAAAGATGAGTGACTCTCCCACCGATTTCATCGCTATGATCTCCGACATGCACCTTGCTCCCGCGAACGAACCGGACCGCTTCGGACAACATCCGGACGATCGCCCTGCGCGCCGCCTACATCACCTGGAGAACGTACTCGAAGAGATTACGACGGGGCCGGCGCCGTCAGCAGTGTTATTCGGCGGTGACCACATGAACCAGGCGGTTTCCGATCCTGTCTTTCTCGACATCACTAACGATTTCATGAAGCGATTCCCCGCGCCGCGGTACGCCATTCCCGGCAACCACGACGTCGGATCTACCATTGGATGGGAAGGCCATGACCCCGATGACATGGCAACGCAGTGTCAGCTGTTTCGGCGCGAGTGGCAAGACCGTTGGGTGGTGGAAACCGCCGGATTCAGGATAATGGGAATCAACAGCCAGATCTTCGGTTCGGTCCTGCCAGAGGCGGCAGAACAATCAGCATGGCTTCGAGCCGAGCTCGCCAAACCGTCGGAGCTTTTGCGGGTAGTATTCGGTCACACGCCCCCGTATCTCGTCAGCGAAGAGGACAACTTCGACGATGGCTCGGAGATGATGTGCTTGCGGCCGCAGGCGAGAAAACCACTGTTGGAAATCCTGCACGAATCACCACCCGATCTGGTAATGACCGCTCATGCCCATCGGTTCTGGATTTTCAATCAACCGCGATGGGACTGGCTCGGCATTCCGTCGACGGCCCTGGGTCAGTGCGACCAGGTGAGGGTACCTAGTCACAACATCCCGCCCGGCGATGATCGTGTCGGTTGGATCGCCTTGCGCCGGGAAGGGGAAACCTGGCGGGCTAAGATGCATCCCTGCGCCACGGAATAACACCGGGACTATTGCTGCATATCGCTTGGGAGCCCCCAGTGGACCTGCACGGCTGCCTCTCTGCAGCAGGACGCTGTCAATCCTGACCCTGATCCACCCGGTCACGCCGCGTCGATCGCTCTCGATTTGGAGGCGCCTCCTGGGCTGGTCGGTCGCCTTCTGCAACCTGGCCGCGTTGCCCCTCCGCAGCCCCACCCGGAGACTGACCGGTCTGCCCCTGGTTGCCCCGGCGCCTTCTATCCGCCGAGCGGCTGGGAAGGCTCTCGGGATCGAGATAACCAGTATCCGGGTTACGTTCTCTCCACTCCTTCCAGGTTGTGTAGGCAAACGGTAGCTCCGCAGACCGGAACCCTGAGTATTTTCCCGAGATGCCGGTCATGGCGGCGTCTCCTTCGAGATGGTACCAGAGGCTTTCGGTCTCCTCGTCGAATAGCACGAAGGTGTCTTCGTAGAGCATGCCCACGGACGCGAAGGTCAGAATCTCCTTGTCGATTTCACGGCTGTACACGGCAGCCAGGTTTGCCCGGGGTCAGTAGGCGACAGCAACGTGGTCGTCGCCGAAACGTTCGTTGGTTACTTCAACGCCGGTCAGCGCTTGGAGCGAATACGCTCGCGCCGAGCCATTCATCGCCACACCGATGACAATTGACTCATCGTCGTCCGCCGGATAGCCCGCATCACCAGCGTACAGCATAGTCGAGCTCGTAACGATAGGGAACGAACCGATGCCTCCGCCTCCGGTGAACACCGAGGAGTGCATACCTACTTCATCCCGTGCAAAGGTCAAGTCCCACACCTTGCCGGTGCGATCTTCGAAGGAATCCGGACCAACTCCTGGTGCTTCGACGATTCTCTCTTCGGTGTGCTGGCTGCAACTGAGGATCAGCACGCCAAGAGCCGCGCAGATTGGCCGCAAGAAAGCTGTTTTCATCACTGTTCCCCCTGGTCTGGATAATCCGACCAATTTCAATGCGAATGCGATAAGCCCACTCCCCAAGAATAACCGGCACCTACCTCTTCTCCGGCCACAACAGAATCAAACGAGAGTTCCAACGAAATCAGTCTGCCGATGCGTAGTCCTGTGATGACACCCAGCCTAATGAAGTCCCCCTCGGAAACCTGCACCAACCCGGAATCTGACAGTCCGGCGTTACCACTGAGTGTTCTGCTGTCGTTCAGGTACGCCTTGACGGAAAGCCGGCTCACCGGACCTAAACCCACCTCGACACTGGAGCTGAGCTGATTCGAGAACGGCCCACCCCGAACGCGATATCCCGCCTCCACACCGATGTAGAGCGGCAAGGGATAAAGGGATCGGGCAGCCAGCATCCTGAACTCGACGTCTGAAGAGCCAGTACCCAGCGCCGGGGTTAAGTCGTCGTCATAGGAGGTGGGAATTTTCATCTTTAGTGATGGGGATAACACTATCGGTGCGGTGACCAACTGGTATTTGGCACCGAGCACCACATCGCCGACACCACTTGTGCTTAGACGCAGGAGATTGTGCCGGATCTTGCTCTCCTGCTCCAAAGCTGCGCCGCTGAGCTGACCGATCAGGGTGAGGCGTTCGAGCAAACCGTATTCGATATAGAGGAAAGCCTGATTCGCCCGGAAGTCGGAGCCGTAGACGGAGATAGGCTGCCGGTCGCCGGCTGCGTTGAACAGTTCGTCCGAACGGTAGAAGCTGCTGGAGAGTTTGGTGTAGTATTGGCCCTTCGTCTGAGCCCAGGCGCCCGCCCAAGCAACTTCAGGAATCGCACCCAGCAGAACTGGAATGGCGGACAACGAAAGCAGGAAGCTCCGCTGGGCCGTGCACCAGGTCATCGGCAAATCCTCCGCAGATCGGCGAGATGGATGTCTCACCTACCTGCTTTAGACGCGACCTAGGTCTCAAGCGTTTAAATGGTTATATATGATGAATAGGCGAAACCACCCTGGAGAGTCATGCTACGCGACACCTATAGCGCCTTGTTGGATGGAATCGGCGAGATCATGTCCTCCCGCAAGGACCTGAGCAGCCAATCCCGCGGCCGTCGCCTCGCCCGCAGCTACTGGGACATCGGCGACGCCGTCCACCTCCACCTGCTCACCCACCGGGGAAAATCGACCTATGGCGAAAGCCTCATTGAACGCCTCTCAAAAGACCTAAGTTTAGACCAGTCATTAATTTATACCATGATCCGCTTTCGCCGCTGCATGCCAAATTTGGAAACGTTTCCAAAATTGAGCTGGTCCCATTATGTCCAGATCGTGCCACTTTCCTCCCAGAAACAACGGGAGTTCTACGAACGCGCCGCGTTCCATGAATCCTGGTCGGTGAGAGACCTCAAACAGCAGATCAAAACAGACCTCTTTACCGATGCCCAGCAGGTCGGCTCCGCCGCCTACCGTACCGACATCGAAACCACCGGCCGGTCCCTTACCCCGCGCAAAGGCCGACTCTACGCCTATCGGCTCATCCGCGCCCTGCCCGGACAAGCCGCAGACCGCGACTACCTTGTCGATTTGGGATTCTACAATCAGTGGCCCGGACCCCTCGAGGGCATTGACAACCCCAGGGAAGGAATGATCGTCACCTCGACGAAGTTAGGCCCCTCGGCCGCGGCCCCTTACCACTTCACCGTCAACCGCGATCGCGGCCGCAAACTCTACACCGTCGTCGCCCTTCCCGAGCGCATCATCGACGGCGATACCATCCTCGCCCGTCTCGATCAGGGATTCGACAGCTGGCGCACCGAACGCCTCCGCCTGCGCGGCATCGATTCCCCCGAACTCTACAGCGCCGCCGGCCAGCGCGCCCGCGACTTTGTGCAGCAAGAGCTGGAACAGGTCGAGTTCGTCGTCATTTGTACCGGTAGCCGCGACCTGTACGGCCGCTACCTCACCGACCTCTTCTACCTGCCCGGATCAGACGATCCCGGCGAGGTTCTGGTCCACGGAATTTTCCTCAACCGCCTGCTTCTCGATCAGAATCACGCCCGGCCATACTAAGGAATTGCAGATGGTCGCGCCGGCGAGGCACCCGGGGCACACACCAGCGTGAGCCCGCTTCGGCTGGATCGAGCTCCGGCGGGAAGGAGAGGGCTGGCGGGCAAAGATGCATCCCTGCGCCTCGGAGTAGCTGGGAGCTGAATCCGCGCTTCAACTAGTCGGAAGCGCCCCGCACAAGCAAGGTGTCTTCACGAAACAGCTCGCTCCGCGATGCGCTTGGCTTCACGCTCCCCCGATAACAACGCCCCATGTACCGTTCCCGGGTACCTCCGGGTAGTCGCTTCGCCGGCGAAGAACAAACGGTCTCCGACTGGTTGGGCAAGCTCCTCATAATCTGACATACTTCCCCCCGGCGGCACGTGGGAGTAGGACCCGCGCGCGAAAGGATCGGCGTGCCACTTGGTGAATGCGGCACTCGTGGGATAGCTGATCGAATTTCCAAACATCTTGCGAAGATCGGCCATAACCCGCTCCACTACGTCCTCGCGCGGAAGCTGCTCGAGAGAACGAGCATGCGCCCCGCGTGCGAAAGCTATTAGCACGGGCTCGCCGGTGTAGGTGTTCATGTTCAGGAAGTTCATCGCTTCTTCTGCCGTCTCATCCAAATATCCCAGGAAATGCGGCTCGGCCGGCCAGAACCGTTCGTCAAATCGCATGGCGATCTTGTTCAGCGTTCCCATCTCTAGATTTTGAATAGCGCTTAGTTTGCTGTCCGGTAGCGCTGGTGAGAACGTGACCGTTCCCTCGCGAAGTACACCCAGTGGCAGAGTGATCACTGCTCGGTCGCCGCGGAACACACCGCGATTGGTGGTGATAGCCACACCTCGCTCATCGTACGCAATCTCGGAGACGAGGTGATCCAACTGGATCTCGAGCCCTTCGGCCAACACCTCGGGTACCTGTGCGTATCCCTCTGGAAAGAGAACATCGTCTCCCTTGAGGGCGTCATCCTCATCCCAATTGCGCAGCGACAGCTCATCCAGGTCGGCAGCCGCTTCCAATTCGATCTCCGAAGCGATGACCCAGTCAACGCCGCGCCGCTGGGCATCGCTCAGGTCGCGTCGGGACAAAGCCGCGGCGACTGCGCCGGGCATCGAGGCATCGTCGCCGGCAGATCTCTTGGCCTCCAGCAAGTCCTCAAATATCTGCTCGAAAAGCTCCTCGAGATCGTCGAGATCGTCATCCGCCAGCGCTGTTCCATCGACGTCATAGAGTTTGATCGCGTCGAAATCTGTCTTAACCGTGCGGATCCCGGCGTCGCCGGCGATATCGGTAAGCGGATTCCGCCTGATCCCGTGTATCCACGAAGCGCCAAGGTCAATTGGCATACCCAAGGAATGATCCGTCCAGATGCGTCCGCCAATCCGCTCGCGGCCTTCGAGGATCGTCACCTTGAACCCATGCGACGCCAGTCTCCTGGACGCTGCAAGTCCGGCCGCGCCGGCGCCTACGACGATGATCTCTTCGTCCACGTCTTGGTATCCTTGGGGGTTGGCTTTTCTGCTGGACCCACAACCACTCACAACAGCGAAAGAGGCCAGGGAACAGGCTTTGATGAAATACCGCCTGCCAATCTCGCTCGGAGTCGTGCTCGTATCCATCGTCACCCTTCATCCGGCTAAGATACGGACATGGCCTTTCAAGCCACAAGATTGGTCGCCGAGGCAAGTCCGGTATTTAGTAAGGCAGAGTCTGGGCGGTCTTCAGGATTCGGTCTTGGGCCTCGAGGATCTGATGACTCTGGACATCCGATTCCGTCTCCAAACGCTCTTGAATGGAATTTCGCACTCGCTCCGACATGTTGCGGTATAAAGCATCTTTAACAGCGTCCTCTGCGCCTCTCAGCCCGATCAGATAGTCCTGCTCCTCCGTCTTTCGCAACAGCCGCTGGATGTCGACGTCTTCTAGTTCAGCGATGTCGCCGAACTTTTCGATGCGAGACATTTTTCCCTCCTTGAAATTCAAGCGGTATTTGAGGTAAAACCACCGTGGGATCAATATTGCCGCGAACTAATCGTCTGTGAGCTTCCCGTTTTTCCTGGCTACGGCCTCGCGGTGCGTTTTTAACTGGGAACTAACAGCTTGAACGTCATAGTAGAAGTGACCTTTGGATATTTTGCCCGCTTCGATGTCTAACACGAGTACATCCCAGCTTTCTACCATCCTGCCGGGCATATCCTTGTGGGAGCCTTTGAAGACGAACTCCACCGCTATCCTCTGACCTTGTGCAATCGAACTCTTTTTTTCCCACCGACCGTCGGGCCAGTTCAGAAAAATGGCCGCAAACCATTCGGCAATTTCCCGACCTTTCAGCGGCTTGTTCGTAACCGCACGATAGATTGCCGCTTCATCAGAAAGCAGCTCGGCGAGGCGATCAACGGCATGTTGGTTGAGAGCATCGATAAAAGCATCACCTGCATTCACATTTTCGTTGAGGTTCCTCTTGGGCGCAACCTTCTGATAGTAATCTTTGATGGCGATCTTCCCGTCCCGCATGGTCATCAGATCCAATCCCGTTGGCACGGATTTTCCATCCGCATCCGGCGGATCGAAGCTGAACAGGTGCCAACCGCGATTGCCAACGACTACCAGCTCGATCGTGTACAGAGGACGATTCGGTGGGCGGTCCGCAAAGAAAGCGCTGCCTGCCTCGCGCCCCGACACTAGCATTCCGTTGGAATGACGAAACTCGAAGCCTTCGGTCATCAGCTCTGCCATGCCATCAGCATCGTAGCGGTTGAGAGCTTCGAAGAAGGCAGTGACAGTCTCGAGGTTGTTCTGCTCCCTGGGGGTCAACTCGGCGCGGGCCCCGCGATCGGCAGCTGTAACCTTGCTGTGCCCCGAAGTCGCGAATACCGCAAATAGCAGGAGTAAACTCCCTACGTAGTTGATAGCTCGGCTCATTGTAACCTCCAGTGATTGAGTGGTGATTTTGAGCGCTATGCTTTTTATCCCGGTATCGGCTCACTGTCCAGGCGTCGGCATACTGCTGTTCCATATATCCACGTGATACTTCCACGTATCATCAGCCTGCCGTTTCCAGACTACTACATACTTGCCTGAGTCTGACATACCTTCTTGACCTTCCGGTTGGATATTGAGGGTATACTTGCCAATTGAGTAAGCGGTATCATCACTACCGCCAACGTCTACAGTGGTCAAGGTCACATCTTTCAGTCCCATTTGGAGACCGCCAGTCCAGAAGTCTTGAATTGCCTGCCGTCCTTGAAGCGTCTCGCTGTTCGGTGGCAACAAGGTCGCATCGTCTGTGTACAATGCGGCCACGGCTGCGGCGTCGCCTCGATTGAACGCGATAGTAAATTTGGTTTCTACGTCCACAATGGACCTGCGAATCTTAGCGACTTCCACTTTCCCAGATTCAGGATCCGCGCACGATAGCAGCGCGCACGATAAGAGCGGAACGAATAGAAAAGTGCTTGTTGAAACTCTCATAACATCCTCCTCGAAAGAGATAGAAATACACGTGGTTGCATGAATTCCTTACGGCACGTTAGAGCATTCGTTCGTTATGGCTCGTGTTCACCTATGGTTTGGAGCCCCTTCGCAGCGAGCATCGCGCTGACGTAACTCGAGGCACTGCGCAGAATCAAACCCTCCTTCGACCACTGGCGGAGCAAGTAGACGCCGGCCTCATCGATCGCCTTCATGTTGCTGACCTCCAGCACGAGCCGGCGCGACTCCTGCAACCGGCGCGTGCCTTCCTCCTGCAGCTGCGAGAGATTTTCGGTGCTCAACCAACCCTCGATCTTCAGCACCGCTTCGGCAGAGGTCTGTGACTCAAGCGTGATGCGCAACATCGGAAGCTCCCTTGAACACTAGGTATCCATTGGCAAACTCGATGCCATGTGAACTGCGGGACACCGCTTTAACCGTAAGGTGTGTGTTTACGCTGAGGTTACGTCGCATGGGAGCGGATTGATTGAGCGCGTCCGCTTTTAGTCATCATTCGTGGCGGACGACGAGGGGAATGTGCGAGACGACACGTATGGCTCTGTGAGAAAGGGATTTACGTAGGTTTTTTGTGATTCGTCGTGGGCCACGAGCACACGTGGCGGTTCACGAAGAAGAGCGGACGATACCCAGCTTCTTCATGCGGCCTCGAAGGGTGGCTTCGTGCAGGCCGAGGATTGAGGCCGCGCCCTGGGTGCCGGAGACGCGCCAATCCGTACGATCGAGAACCTCGACGATGTAGCGGCACTCCAGCTCTTCCAGGGTCGGCAAGTCTTCCTGTATGGCGGGGGCCGAGGTGTTACCCAACAACAGGTCTTCAGTCCGAATCGTTCCCCCCGAGCAGGTAATGACCGCTCGGCTGAGGGCGTGTTCCAGTTCGCGTACGTTACCGGGCCACTGGTAACTCTGGCAGAGCTTGATGGCAGCAGGATCGAGTCTCGTTACCGGCTTGTGAAGGTGCGTCGCCATCTTTTCCATGTAGACTGCCAACAATGGAATGTCGCTTCGGCGCTCTCGCAATGCCGGCAGATGTACGGGAAAGACCCGCAACCGGTAGTAGAGGTCTTCGCGGTAACTTCCCTCTTTCACCATTTGCTCCAGATTGCGATTGGTGGCGGCGATCACCCGCACGCGAGCGTTAAGTGTTTCAGCGCCACCCACCCGTTCGAAGGTTCGCTCTTCCAAGAGGCGCAGCAGTTTGACCTGCGCCTCCGCCGCCAGATCGCCGATTTCGTCCAGGAACAGCGTCCCGTTCTCCGCCAGCTCGACTTTACCCAGTTTGCGTACGTGCGCGCCGGTGAAGGCGCCTTTCTCATGTCCGAAAAGCTCGCTTTCTACGAGGCCCTCGGGAATCGCTCCGCAGTTCACCTGAATGAACGATTTGTCCATGCGTTCGCTCAGGTTATGTATGCAGCGTGCGGCCAGTCCTTTGCCAGTACCGGTTTCACCGGAGATGAGTACGGTAACATCGGTTCGGGCTACCTCTGCAAGCTGATACTGCACCTGGCGTAAAGCGGTGCTCTCGCCAATGAACTCGCCCGCCGGGCCTCCGGCACTCAACGCCTCGGCGACGGCCCGCAGGTAAGGATCCGGCTCCACGACGATGCGAACCGAAGCCGGTTCTGAGTAGTTGAGGTCGCGGTCCACAGCTTTGACTTCGAAGGTGTACTCCCCCTCCGTGAGATCCTCATATTCCACGCGTCGCACGTAGGAAACCGCCCATTCGGCATCGCGACCCCTCATCCGGTAAACGTGGGCCATCCCGCCCGGGCCAGTGGTCAGGCTCGCGCCACGAAACTCCAAGGTTACCAGCTTCTGTGATCCGGACAGCCGAATCTCCTCGGCCGCGTCGTGGCGACGATCGCCAACCACCGCGGTTATGCGAACGGACGGCACACCCCCTAGCGGCCGGTATCTCGTCAATCCACCGTCGGCGGCCATCCAGACGTGGCCATCGCGGTCTTGATGTATCTGCCAAACCATGTCATAGACCAGCCCGTCGCGTCGGGACAGGGTTTGAAATACGAGACCATCGTAACGACTGACACCGGCATTGGTGCCAAACCACAGATGGCCCTCCTGGTCCTCCATGATCGACCTGATGGAATTGTGTGGTAAACCGTCGTCAGTGGTGAAGGTGACAAAATCCTCACCGTCGTAACGACTGAGGCCCCTGCCGGTGCCGCACCAGAGATGACCCTTCCGATCTTCCAGCAACGATGTCACCGACCCGGCCGCCAGTCCGTCGTCGGCCGTCCATGATCTGAGAGTCGTTCCGTCGAATCGAGTTAGCCCGCTGGCCCCAAACCAAAGATTACCCTTACTATCCTGCAGGATGCATTGAACGGAATCGTCTGCCAATGGAAACGTCGTTAGTTGCTTGCCGTCGTAGGTCCAGACGCCCTGCTCCGTGTGACCGGACATCGCACGCGTCCCGAACCACATATTTCCATTCAAGTCTTCCACGATGCCTTCCACCACACCTTCAGGCAATCGAATAGACTGCACGCCATTCCGATCGCGACAGATGATCTCCCCGTCGATAGTTCCAAACCACAGGTTCCCTTTTCGATCTCGTGTGACGGCAGATATTGTCTTTTGCGACAGCTCGGGTATCTGAGTGAACTCCACGCCGTCATAGGTGCTGACCCCCTCGCGGGTCCCGATCCAGAGCTTTCCCGTGTCATCTTCCAGAATGGCAGTCACGTGTGAATGAGGCAGTCCATCGCGATTCGTGAAGTAAGTAAGCTGCGCGCCATCAAAACGGCCCACGCCTTCCCGGAGCCCGCACCAGATGGACCCGTGGCTGTCCTCGAACAGATAGCCCACATAATTGCTGGCCAGTTCGTCCTCGGTGCGGAAGGTCCTGAACCTGGATCCATCGTACCGGGTCAAACCATCTCCGGTGGTGCCGAACCACATATTTCCGTTCGCGTCCTCCATGATCGCATACACCATGGCATTCCCGATATGCTCGCCGGGTTGGAAGGTGGTGAATCGACCATCGTAACAGCTGACTCCATCCTTTACGGTGCCGAACCAGACGTTGCCCGAGCGATCTTTCCCCAATGACACTACCGTGTTACCCGCCAGCCCATCGTCGGTGGAGAAGGATTCGAATCGTTCGCCGTCGTAGCGGCTCACGCCATTGCCCTCGATCGGATACCATCCCGAACCGAACCACAACTTTCCCCCGTCGTCCTCGATGATACAGCCCACGATGTTGCTGGCGAGTCCGTCCTCTGTCGTGAACGTTTCGAAGCCCTTGCCGTCGTATCGACATACTCCGCCGCCGTGCGTTCCGAACCATAGATCGCCGCTGCGGTCTTCGAGGATGGCGTAGACTTCGTTGCTTGCCAGGCCATCTTCCTTGGTAAGGTTGGTAAACCTTGTGCCATCAAAACGGCTAACTCCGCTATTGTGAGTTCCCACCCACAGATGCCCGTGTTGGTCCCCGACAAGAGCGTGGACCGCGTCCCCGGCCAGCCCATCTACCTCGGTAAAGGTGGTAAATTCGGCACCATCAAAACGGCAGATACCTCCACCGTGGGTGCCAAACCAAAGGGCTCCCTCGCTGTCCTCTAGAATGCAGAGTGCATGCGCGATCGTGAAGCCATCCCGCACGCCGAAGTTCTGCCACAGACCCTGTCTGAAGCCTGGTCCAGCTTCGACCGTCCTACCGACTGCTTTCGCGCTCACGTTTTTAGTTGCCTTTGGCATCGCTTCACAAATCAGTCTCCGCTGCCACGCCCTTCGGCACCATCGTTTTCGTCTCCAGTGCCCGCAACCGGATCCACCAGCTCCATCGTCTTCGCGGCGTCGTCCAGCGTGCACGCCGGAAACGGCAGCGGTTTGCCGGTCCGGACGCAATCTATAAAGGTCTGGTCCTGGAGAAAGAAACCGGCCTTGTAGCGCCGGTCTATTTCGTCCGGCTCGATGAGCTCGGAATCATCGCCCCGACGCTGAAAGCTGAGCCGATCGAAGCCATCCACACAAGTCAGCGTGGCACCAACGGCGCGCACATCGAAGCGGAAGGCCCCCGGCGCAAACCAGTCCATGAGCGCTCTCCCGACGGCCCCCTGTTCGAACTCGATGATCGCCGTGCAGCAATCCGGCATAGGACCTTCTACGGTATGGTGCTGAGCATCGACACTTGCCACATCTCCGGCGAAAAAGCGCAACTGGTCCAGGGCGTGAATACCGTTGGCCGCACTCCACCGCCGCATAACCTCCTCGGGCCACTTAGCGGCATTGTCACGCACCCGCTGAATGCTCTCATGCGCCTCAACCGTTATGCTGCGAATGGGGCCTTCGTCCAGCAACCGTTTCCGGCCTTCGAGCATGGTCGAGTAGAAGCGGCGGTTAACACCAACCATCGCCAACGTATTGTGTTCCTCAGCTAGCGCGGCGAGCCGGCGCGTGTCGGAAGTATAGAGACCCGGCGGTTTCTCCAGAAAGGTAGGAACCCCGGCCTCGATGAATTCCGCTGCCACCTCCGCCATACTCAATACGCTCACCATCACGAAAACGGCATCTGGCCGGTCCTTCGCCAGCAGATCATGATGGGAAGACCAGCGATTCGCAATACCAAACCGATCGGCGCTTTCTTGCAATGTCTGCGGGTTGGCGTCGACGAGACTTGCAAGCTCGGCCTCAGCGATGTCCTTGAGCACCGGCAGGTGCTTTTGGGCAATATTTCCCCCGCCGATAACCGCAACTTTCAGTGCGTCATTGGCTGACAACAGTGTAACTCCTGTTGTGCGGGGAGGAGCGAGCGTGCCCTCCGAGTGGATTCCAGACTTGTGAAGCCGCAGGACAGCGGCGCAGCGAGTCTGGCCTCGGAACACAACAGGATGGTGTGTGAGTTTCCGTAGTTTGGACCGCCAATGTCAGCGACATTGAGCGGCATGAACGAGAGGGGGCATGGGCGGTCCGTCAGCGCGTAATCTCTAGATGAACCGTGTCCGGAATGGCGGAACCGAAGAAGCCGATGCCGTCGCCGTCAACGGAGAATACCGGCTCGTGGAAGTTGCCATCTTCTTCCTGAACCTCATCGAAGGTCTGGATGAAACGAGCGTAGTTCACGTCCGCAGCGTAGACGATAATCTTATAGTCCGTGTAGAACCAGAGGTCCCACCACAATACGTCCATGATTGACTCCCCGGCCATCAGTGGCGGATTCTGCATCCATTCCCACTCGAAGTTGAAATCGTCCAGATCGAGACCTCCCGGGCTTTCATCCGTGAACGGGTTATCGTAGATGAAATTCTCCGGCGTGGCCCCGGCGGGATCCGGAACGACCGTCATGAGGTAGAGCGGCACACCCGGCGAGCGCTGGAACCGGAGCTTCAAATCGATGGCCTCTCCGTCCTCCGCAATTTGGCGGTAGCCCAGCCGATCGTAGTTGAGTCCCAAAATCTCGAATCCTGGTTCCGGTACGATGGTTGTGGCAGTGGCGGTCAGCGTCTGTCCGTCGACCTCGGCAATGACTTCCAACGAGTAAGAATTTCCATGCTCTATGGTTAGGCCATCGCCTTCGTAGCGCTAGGCGTCGTGATGGTCGGGTATGGAATCGTGGAAGGTGAGATTGAACCGCTCGCCCGATTGATCATCGATCAAAACAACCGTCGCTTCTGTCAGGGTCAGATAGAACAGGGGTTCGTCAACACGGGCGTTCCGAGTAATGCGGACGCCACGGACCGGATATCCGGGCATCAATACGGCTTCCACGACGATGCGTGGTTCGTAGGTCTTGGTGGTTACGCCCAGGGACGGTTCCCCACACCCGTGAAACACGGCCATCGAGAAGATCGAGATCGCCGCTGACAGCAACCCGGCGACTGCTCGCGAAAGAATGGATGGAGTTGATCTCATCAGAAGGTAAACGTCGCCCCAAAGGTGGGCAGTATGGGAAACATGTGAACCGGATCTATATCGGTCTCCA
The DNA here is from genome assembly GCA_965217095.1 of Candidatus Latescibacterota bacterium. GTDB lineage: Bacteria > Latescibacterota > UBA2968 > UBA8231 > UBA8231 > CAYNZV01. Next base: position 6,303,047 of record OZ244235.1, on the reverse strand, counting down.
GACCCCTGAAGTCGTAGTCGACGAACCAGATGTTCTTGCGATTGCCGGCGTTGAACAGCTGCACGTACGGCGCCATCGACCAGCTCGCGAAATCCCGGCTATAGCTCAGGCTTACATCAAGGCGCGCGTAGGCGGGTATGCGGAGGCCGTTAATCACAGTTGGGGCATGATTCAGCATGCTGCCCTCCTGGCTGGGCGCAACCCGGGTCACATAAACTGAGCCCGGATCGGTGATCGGCTGACCCGAACCGTAAATGGTGGTGATACCAAGGGTCCACTTGCCAGGATCGCGACGCTTGCGCTCGCCGCGTAACTTCCGCAACCCGTTTCGCACATCGATGTTGAGCACCAGATTGGCCACGTGGCTACGATCGTGCCTGGGCGTGAAATCGCGGTCACTGTTGATATTCTCGAAGGTGTATTCCGTGCGGCCAATACTGTAGGCAAGCCAACCGGTCACCGCTCCCGAGTCCTTGCGCAGCATCGCTTCGAGGCCGATCGAGTGGCCCTCACCCTGGTTGAAGAGTCCCTCGCTGCTCGACCAGACAGGGCTGTCGTCGTCGGCGTAACTGGTTGCCTGAAGCACGGTGAGAAAGGTCTGATTGAACTGGTAGATGTTGTCGTAGCCCTTCCAGTATCCTTCCACCTCCAGCTGGAAATTACCCGCAAGCTCGTGCTGGTATCCCAAGATGGCGTGTATCGAACGCGACTCCTTCTGGAATTGGTTACTGGCAACCCAAATGTCGGTAACAATAAAACGTGGGATCCGGTGTAGATACTGGTAATAGACTCCGCTAGCGGCGCGCAGATTGATGGTGTCCGTCAGCCGGTGCTTGACCGAAAACCGGGGACCCAGGTTGTGGAAGGCCCTGTCGTTGTCGAATAGGTTGTAACGCAACCCCGTCTCCAGCTCCCACTGTACCGATGGTCGCCAGGTGGACTGACCGTATAACACGTAGTGTATCGGCTCGTAGGCGATGTCGATGAGACCCGCGGGGAACTTCTGACGATATTTGACCCTCAGGTCTTTGCGCTCGAATCCGAAGCGAGACGCCAGAGCATCGCTGTGGTGATACTCTACGTTGCCCTTCGCCGTGACGTCGGTAATCAAGAGCATCGCTGTGGTGATACTCTACGTTGCCCTTCGCCGTGACGTCGGTAATCAAGTTGCGCTCGGTGATGTCGGCTATCGGCAGCGCGATGTCGGAGGTGAAGCGGCTGCTGGTGAACCAGAAGTTGCCGAACAGCCGAGGTGTAAAGACGCGCATCCAGCGCAAGCTGCCGGTTTTGTTGCCCCAATCGTATTCGATGCCGGTTTCTTCGGTGGAGTCGCCGTTGAAGATCACATCCAGGAAGTCGCGCCCGCCATAGAACGAACCGGTGAGTTGGTCGCGATCCGAAAGCTCGAAGAAAGCCTTGAGGTTGCCGTCGTAGAAGTAATAATCGGGAATATCCTTGAGGGTGCGACCCACGGTCTGGTCGAAATAGGTGCGCCGAATCGAACCAGACAGCGAACCACTCTTACCCAGCGGCATCTGCAGGGTGGTTTTCGCCGACAACAGGCTGATCGCTGCGGTGCCCTCGAACTCCTCACGATTGCCGTCGAGATTGGTGACGTCGAGCACCGATGACAGGCGGCCGCCGTACTCGGCCCCAAAACCGCCCTTTGACAGCTGGGCCTGTTTGATAGCATCGGTATTGAAGGTGGAGAAGATGCCAAACGTATGCTCCGGATTGTAGACGTCGGTGCCGTCGATCAGGTAGAGATTTTGATCGGGAGTGCCGCCGCGGACATACAGCGCCGAAGAAAAATCGGACAAGGGGAGGACCCCTGGCAGCGACTGCAGCGACCGCAGCAGATCCGCCTCTGCCACCTGGGGAATAGCGTTGATCTGGCGGGCGCTCAACTGAATTTCTGAGATCGGCTTGCGGTATAGCCGCTCCGACGTGCGCATGGAGTCGGCGCGAACGATCGTCTCGGCCGCTTGCAGCGCCTCGGTCTGCAAACGCACGTCGACCCGGGTGTCCACGTCGACGCCTACCGTGATCTTCCGTTCCAAGCGCAGGTATCCGATGTAGGTGAAAATGAGCCGGTGCTCACCAGCTGGCACGCGGGGTAAAACATAATAGCCGCTGGGGCTGGAGGTCGTGCCGAGCTGGGCTCCTTCGACCCGCACCGTAGCATTGATCAAACCCTCGCCATCGGAATCGTCACGCACGAAACCACTCACCGAGCCCGTCGAAGCTACAGAAAAGAGGGCGTCAGGTGTGAGAAGGGCAAACAGAATCAGTAATGCGATACGTGAGATAGGTGGTTCCTTAATCTAGGTGCTGCTCTCTGGTTCGCCGCCGAATCTGATGACATTTCCATTCAGATCTTCAACAAGCATCTCCCGCGCCCATGGATTGTCGACCAGGTCGCCCTGTATCCGTGCGCCACTCGACAATAGTTCCCGGTGAAGCCCTTCGATGTCGTGCACGCCGATCCAGATCACAGATCCCGATGCCTGTTTTTCACCAGCACTCAGGAAGATTCTCCATCCGTCCCGTGTTACACACGCAAACGAATCATCGTGGGTCCATTCCAGCTGGAAACCCAGCGCTTTTTGATAATATTCCAGGTTTGCGTGAAAATCGCCACTGCGCAGGATCGGAATGATGTTCTCAATCATTTCTTGATCGGACATGAGCATCTCCGCTCAAGGAAACGGGGTCGTAGACGAGGGCATTTCCGGCCGTGCGTTATAATGTGCGCTCGGCACGGGCAGTCAAGTCTGCTGGTAGGGTACTACCAGCAGACTCGGCACCCGTTTATGAGGAAGCGATAGGAGCAGATAAAAGAACAGATGCTAGCGGATTTCGATCCGGGGCAAGCAGTGGCTCGGGAAGGAGTGGACCTCTTGATGCCCAACACGCCGAAGGATGGTGCGTGTTCCGACTAGCCTGGAGCCGATCTATGCTCAGGCGTCAGCCTGCGCCGCAGACAGCGTTTGCGCTGCCTCCAGGTGGCCCTTGCGCACTTCGATGCGGTTGCCAGCCTGCAGATCATGCAGCATGACGGCGTGCACGGAGGGTTGATAGCGCGACTCGATCAGCATGCGGGCCCGATTCTCGTCGATCTCGAGGATTCCGTCGTCGGTCACGTGCCGATAGGTCAAGTGAGACATGGTTGCCCCACCTGCATGCAGTCATGAATATTTTCTTGCGTTACGGATTCTCGAGTCGTAGATTGTGAAACGTACATGGCACATCCCTCCGGGTGGTCTTGTGCAATCTGGCGCATCGGCGAGTTTGGCGACCTGGCGATGCGCCTATTTTTTTGTATTAACCGGCAGCTTCCGTATAACTCACAGAGCCAGCGGAATACTCGCTTTCTTCAAAATCCGCGCGAAATTTGGCGGCCAGGTCCGGGATCTCCAACGGACCTATTCGTTCGATATTCTTTCGAACCCTGGCCATCTCCGCGGGGGTTGCATGGTCCAGCAGCTTGGGCAGAAAAACCGTGTCGGGCGACCACTGTTGATCAAACGAATCCCACTGATCCGTGGGACATCCCCCGATGCTGTCCAACTCTTCCGCGCTCACCACCGATTTGTAGCCAACTTGATCTTTAAAGAGCTGCAGCCGCCACTGATAATGCACCGCCCACATTCGGGGCAATGGGTGCGAAAGCAGATCCTCGACGAACTTGATCGCAGGGACACCATTCAGAGCTGCGTACAGGAATGACAGACCTTCTTCCAGACTTTCCTGTAACATTGGATCAGTGTCTTCGCATCTCCCGGCCCCGATGAACTCGCGAAGATAGTCAGGGTGATAGAGACCAACGAAAGTCAAATATTCTCCCCAGCAACCGTATCTCTCGCTCTCAACCATCCCCGAGACGGCCGGCGAATGGGAATGGTGCTTCATTGCTTCCTCCATCCACATAGCCATCAGATAGTGGGTGTGGCCTATCCCGACCATCTCCGGCAGCTGCTCCACCTCCACCGACGCGTGATCCCACATATTCTGGTTTTGCAGAGGGGTCGCGACCCGGAAGTTTCGCACGGTGGCGCCCTCAAGCGTAACTCGCGGGAAACGCCCGCCGGCCCCGTCCGTGTCGACAATATTGGCACCAGTGAAGTCGGCCCCGAAGGCGGTTACGTTGCGCAGGCAAGCGCCTTCGAGATCCGCATCGCGCAGTCTCGTTTCGTTTAGTTTGGCTCCCCTTAGATTCACCCCTCGCAGGTTCGCGCCGGACAGATCGGCACCCACGAGGTTCATCTTTCGCAAGTCGTGCCCAGCAAGATCTTTCCGTATGAACATCCTACCTGGTCCGCTGGGCAGTTTCACCCGCGTCAACCGGTGTTTCCGCTCGAGCACCAGGCCTTCGGTTTTTAGGTCCTTCAATGCGTACTCGACGGAACGGACACTCTTCCCGACAGCCTCCGCCATTTCAGGCACGGTCTGAGCTACGACGCCATCACGGATCGGTGTCTGGGCCTCATTAACCAAATGCCGATAAATTTGTTCACTCGAGTCGTTCACGGATCCAACCTCTGTATCGGGTTGCGGGAATTCCCGCACACATAATGTAGTAGCAATCAAATAATTGATCAAGGTTTTTTTATTCTGTTATGAAAAAGACAGAAGCGCTGCGAATCGCAGCGTAATTTGTTAATTAACAGTTTGTTACATGGATTTCATTGCTGTTGGCGGGGCACTCTAGTCGACCGCAAAAAACGTTTTGATTAGGCACGAGTTTGGAAATGGTCTTGATCCTGTCGCTGTGGAGGTAACGGTCGGGGACCGAATCCCGCAAACCGGGTGCTGGCTCGTGATCCTTAGAGAGCGATGACAACCTGGGAATGCCCTTGGCAAAGATGACCCGGCCGGTTGGTTGCAGTCTCGACGGATGTCGCCAGGACTATTAAACTGTTGATCGAGAACCAGAAAACTGACCCACGGCTAGCTCCGCGTCATTGATGTCCGCCGCGACGCCTGGCCAGTCCGAAACCAAAGGGAGAAAAACTGTGAAAACAGGATCCATTTTCGAACGCGCGTCCACGCCATCGTCGGGAATCGTGGATATCGGTAGCAGGAAGCAGCTGTTCGTGGACGACCTATTGGTGGATGAAGCCAGCCGAATCTCACGCTACCAGTACCGGCCCACCAAGTTCGCCGAAAATCCAGTCATGGTAGCAGACCGGCCCTGCGAGCAAGGCAAGTACGCCGGCAAGAATGGGGGCGTGGAGATCGTGGGACAGACGGTCCTCTACGATGAGGAGGAGAAGATCTTCAAGATGTGGTACGTGCCCTGGGCCCTGGACAGGGGCCGCCGGCCCTGGTGCTACGCCACCTCCGCCGACGGCTACAATTGGGACAAACCGGAGCTCGGTCTCATCGAATTCGAGGGTTCGACCAAAAATAATCTACTCGGAATCCACGGCGAGCCCAGCTACTACAATACGTTTAAGGATCCGCGCGATCCCGATCCGCAGCGGCGTTACAAAGCTCAGGGTGAGATGCACGGTCCAGGAGGTCACCAGCCACCCGGCGGCATGGTCAACGCGTACTCTCCCGACGGCCTTCACTGGACCTACAACAACAAGGCGGTGGTGCTCTACCCAACGAACGTTGCTGACGCGAACTCCGTCCTGGGATGGGATCACCTGCGGCAAAAATACGTTGGATATTTTCGGCCCGGTCATCCCCTCGCCTACGAAATCGACAACATCGGCCATCACCGCCACATCCGCACCGTAGGCTATGCCGAAAGCGATGACTTCGAGGATTGGACGGATACGCGCATGATGCTGGCACCGGACGCCAAGGACCGAGTAGACCACCAGTACCAGTACTTCACCGCCGGGATTTTTGGCGAGTTCTACCTCGGGTTCCTTATGGTCCACAAGACCCACGATCAGGTTTGGGACGTCTTCCTGATGAGCAGTCGCGATGGGTTCAACTGGAACTGGGTGGACCGTGAAATGCCCTTTCTGTATCGCGGCGAGGTTGGCTCCTACGATGCCGGCTACCTGATGCCCTCCGGACCCATCCTGCACGACGGTCAGATCTGGATCTATTACACGGGTTTTAGCGGCGCTCACAGCTCCAATCCAACCAGACTCGGCGAACGCTGTGTCATGACCGTCAACCTGGCTACTACCCCCGAGGACCGCTGGGCCGGGTTGCTGGCGGGGCCCAATCAAGGACGGATCATCACCAGACCCATCATCTTCAAGGGTTCAAAGCTGCTGATCGACGTGGACGCCTCTGTACCTCAGAGCGTTCCGAAGGATGCCATGAACTTCGATGAATGTGAGGTGCGTGCATCGCTTGCAGATCAGTCCGGCGGAAAGATCGAAGGTTTTACCTTCGAGAATTCGAGTCAGATCCTGGAGAGCGGCAAGCATGAAATGAAATGGAAGGGGGCGGATCTTTCGCAGCTGGAGGGAAAGCCGGTTCGTCTAACCCTGGAAATCAGGAGCGCCTGTCTCTATTCGATACAATTCGCCTAGGCGTCCGAGGGGAATACTTGCGTCGTCCAACGACCGGCTCGGGTTATCGTACCTGGCTGGATCGGTCCGCGTCTGTGGTCGTCGTGATTCGCACCGGCGCTAGGTGTTATATCCCCCACAAAAAAGGACCCGCAGAACAGCCCGGTGCTCATGGGGGATTTCAGCTTCCTCTGCAGTGAGCGCTGCGGCGATCCGTTCGCGAGTAAACCCTTCATCTTTCATCGTCGAAATCATTGGCTGGTCGCGACCGAAGACCGGTCCGTCTCCAAAGTCGAAAGCGGCTGCCTCTTTGCCCATTACCTGGTAGAAACTCTGGATCAGCAGCGGAGAATTCATGGCCCCTTCGGCACCAGCGACGGCATCGTTTGACTTTTCGCTAGGTTCAGAGCTTGCGAGCAGGCGCAGGGCTGTCTGCCGAATCCTCTGCCGCTGAAGGTCCTTCTCGCCGATCTGTTCAGCCAGTTCGAGACAGATCGGCCTGGTCACTTCACCCAGGGCTCCCACGGTTGCCGCAATCTGATCATAGTTCTCGCAGCGATCCAGACGCAGTAGGATACCCACAAGAAGAGGGACCAGCTCCGCATCATTGGGATCTGTGGCGTGCGCCTGCTCAGATGCAGACGGGCCCGCAGACGCTGCGGATCGAAGGATTGACGTAGCGGGTCTTCAGGTATCAGCGCCATCAAGGCCGTCACCCTCGCTCCCTGATCGTCTGACAAGACCGGGATCTGATGGTCACTCAAACTCATATACTGGGGGAGAATCGTTTCGTGATATTCGGGGTGTCTATCGAGTTTGACCAATGTGCGTCCCAGAAAGTAACTCTCCCAATCGGGCTCTTGCCGATCCACATTCAGATAGTATTCGTAGAAAATATCTGCGAGTCCGCGCAAGATCGCAGTGTCGTCGTTGGCGTAGGACAGTGTATTGTCGATCTCGAAGGTCAGTTGACGTCGATCCGCCGTGCCCGATGCGTCGAGCAATTTCAGAAGTATCAGGCGTTTCCGCCTGAAGGGAAGTTGGTCGAAGTCCAGATAGCGCCGATGTAGCTCCTCAAACTCTTCCAGATGCAACAGGCGTTCGAAATCGTGTGAAATGCTTCCGGGAATGCCGTCGGGGGGAGAGGCTGAAAAGGCCTGTAGCTTGCGTTTGAACTCGAGGGTGGGGTAGTAGCCAGCCCCGTAAAACACCTCCATGCTCCAGCCGAGGCTGGCGTAACCGCGGATCCCCGGTGCGCCGATGGCGACGAGCTTGTCGATGATAGCATCGGTCTTGATCTGTACTCCAGTCTCGAAGCGAGCTGCGTCTCCAAGATCGTGGAGATAATCCTCCACCGTTTGCGGCTCGGTTGGAACGCCCCGATTGGTGGCAATGCGCATAGCCGCCGGGTGCACGATGTCGCGATCGATGTTGTAGAATGTCGGGTAGTTGAAGGACTGGACGACAGTGTAGAGCTTGTTGCTTGCCCATGTTCGCTCCTTTTCTTCGTCGAAGATCTCATCGACCAGCTCGGTGGCTTCCTTTTCAAGGATCTCCCGACCCATCGCCAGAAATTTGTTCTGGTACTGCCCGAAGAACAGATTGAACTCGTTCTCAGTATTGTCCTCGTTCTCCATTAGATGTTTGTTGGCCTGTCGCAATGTTTCTAGAACAAACCCGCGTCCGAGCGTAAACCGAACACGAAGATGGCTCTGAGAGCGACGGACCAGATCCAGAATCAGCAGGTAGTCTAGGAGAGGCCAGGATTCCTCGATGATGACTTCGCTGATCGCCCAGTAATCGTACCCCTTGTCGTACGCCTCTAACAGAAGCATTTCGGGTATGTAGATCGTCTTACGAGTGCGCCCGGTATGAAACGACTGATGCTTCCTGGGGTGATAGTAAACCAGCAGGTCCGTGCTCTTCACCAGCGTGATGCTTATGCCGCCGGCCAGCAGCGCGTCCACGATGTACTCGGGCAGCTGTCGTACGCCGCTGTAGAAAAACTTTACCAGATCGTGGCCGGAGTGGAAGCGGGGCAGCTTCTCATCATCCAGCAATAAGCCGTCGGGGCGAAGCCGATTCTGCTGGCCGAATATGATCGTCTTTGGAAGAACGCGGAGAAAGTCGTTAACCTCGGCGTGAGAAATGTCGCCCTCACGCAGACCGCTGTTGGGGCGCAGGTCGTTGGAGTTGACAGGTTCCCCCGCAGAATACTTATCTGGAGAGCAATCCATGCTCGATTTCTCAAGCCACCAGGCTCGATCTGACAGGTCACTGTGTGGAACGGTCCGCAAAACCTATAAAGACTCCCATCTCGTAGCCATGATCTGCCGCCGGAATGGATGGGAGTTCCCTGCGTCTCAAAGGGTTGGATCGGTCGCTTGCCGGAGATTGCGGAGCTGCGTCAGCAACTGACGGATGGCCTTGAAGCCGACGATTATCAACGTGCGTGGGAACAGCGACAGGCGCTCGACCTGCAGACAACCCGTAACGAAGTGCTGGAGAAGCTACGGGAGCTGGATTTGACGGAGGCGGCGAAACCGCCGCTTCGCTAAATTTTTTGTTGCTTCCTTTGCCGGCTCTTCGCATTCTATAGGAAACCCGAAGGAAGGTCTCACATGCGATTGATAGCAATTCTCAGCGTGCTGTTGCTTTTCCAAGCAGCAGACGCCGCCTACAGCGGCTCTGTTCCGAGTGGCTCTCCGGTTCCCAAGAACTCCGACTGTTCCGTCGCCGCAAAACCGGCGGGCGGTGGGGGGGTCGGCTGCAAGTTGAAGCCGGCGGCACCGCGCGAAAAGCCGATATGCAGCTCACCCCACGGCGCTCATTTCACGGGGCCGCTGGGTACCGAGGTGCTCGCCACCGGACCCGGCATCATCGAGAAGGTTGGCACGAACAATCACATGGGCAGGTATGTGGTAATCAAGCACAGCCGAAACGTGAAGACTTCTTACGGCCATCTCGAGGCTTCCACGGTGAAGCGGGGCCAACGGGTCGGTATTGGTGACGTGATCGGAAAGATCGGGAAATCCGGATCCACGACCTCTCCCGGTTTGCACTACATGATCTCGCAGGGGAAGCGGTCCCTGAATCCGCTTCAATTCATCAAAACGGACGTTCGACGCTAGCGCAGTCCAGGAGCTTCCAGCTCAACTACGCATCTCATTGGAGCACCTGGCGCAGCACCGTCAATGAGGCGCCGGCTCGGTCACCTCGGCAAACCAGTAGGAATAGAGCGAAGCGCTATTCGTCTTGATGCGCAGTTGCACGGGACGGTTGACCGACGCACTCAGGTCACCCGACTTCCATTGCACCGGATAACGTGGATGGTCCCCTTTGATCGGCTCGGATTCCGCGATCGCGCCTCCCGAATCATCCAGCACCTGTAACTCCACCGACCCGCCCGACGCATCTACATTCGTGAACAACCACGGGCTCGGCAGTAGAAACGAGTCGGTCAACACCGAACCACCGTTCGCACCCGCGTCCAGGGAGACAAAACCATCCCGGCGCAATACCGCCAGGCAGACCGCGCTTCGCTTCGGGCGTACATCGGGTGGCTCCTCGCGAGATCGGCTACCGGGGTAATAGAACCACAACGCGTCATCCTTGAGAACCGGTTTCGAAGGCGGCAATATTCCGTTGAGATCGTAAGCCCCCGATTCGATCGTCGACGGTCCGATGAACGGTTCGCGCTCGCCCAGGCGGGTCCATGAATGCAGATCGCGGCTGGTCGTCAGCTGGACGCGCTGGAAACCGTCCGAATTCTCATTCCTGTCTCCGGTGTGGTGGAAGAAAGCGGGCAGCCCTATGTAGAGACCCTCGTAGCGAAAGATTCCCATGTTGTAGACGTCGACGAAATACTCCGCCGGCACATTGTAGACCGGATGCGTAAGCGACGGATCTTCAAACCGCGCTCTGATCACCGCCGGATTCAGCTCCTGGTCTTTCTCATCGGCGTGAAAAACCAGCTCCGGCGGCGTCCAACGCTCGAAGTCCTTGCTCTTTTGCAGAGAAATCGAGCGCCCGTAAGGGCCCATCTCCCCTTCTTTCAGCGTCGCGATATAGGTCCCCGTCTCTTCGTCGATACTAAAGTTGGCCTCGTCGCCGGAGGGCAACCCGGGAGCGTCCAGCTGGCGCCAGTGAATGCCATCGGCGCTGACCACCAGATCTCGCGTTTGAAAACTGCCCATACCCTCGAACCGTTCATCGTCCGGGGCGCCCGGCCGTTCGCTGACCTGGATCACCCAGCTATTCTGGTACTGCAGAGGATTGTTGAGCACGTGTCGGGGGTAGGCGAGGCGCCACGGGTTGTGGGCGAGCTTCCAGTGTTCGGCGATCGGGCTCACCATGCGTTCCAAAGCCCCACGCAATTTCAAACTCTTGTAGCGCCGGGAGGGATCCGGGTCCGAGGGATCGAAAACCACCTGCTCACCACACAGACCTTCGACCAGATTGTTCTCCAATGAACCTTTGTGTTCCCTTACGCGAAGAATCGGGCGTTCCCAGTCGAGCCCATCGGCGCTTTCCGCCAGCCCCGTGCCTCCGTCAATCATGACCCAGAGCTTGTAACAGCGAGCCTCGGGATCCCACGCGGGCACGGAACGGATCGAAATGTTTGTTTCACCGTCACTCGGTTCGATTATCGCACCCTTTTTTTCGGGGGGATGCATGGTGCGACGGAGCTCTTGAATCTCGGCGATCCCGTGATCTTCGAGAAAAAGCTGACGTTGGCCAACGGCGATTTGAAATGGTTTTTCGGTCATGATAAGCTCCATCAATTTGTGCTGATTCCCGGCGCCCAAATACTGCACCCTGCCACTAGCCCCTGTCAACGGTGAGTCGCGGTTTCAAGCCACCGTCCTTGAGGATTAACCGATTCGGAGCGAGTTTTCGGGCCGCACGACGATCTCGGCGGCATTTGCGACATCCCATGTCAGAACTCAGTTATCGCAACCTGATCAAGCTCTCCGTCCCGGCGATTCTCTCGGTTGCCATGGAACCAGTTGCAGCCATGGTCGATACGGCGTTTGTCGGGCGCAAGGATACGCTCTGGCTCGCTGGACTGGCCGTAACTACGAGCGTGCTGACGGCATTCACCTGGGTGTTCAACTTTCTCGTCTATGCGGTCACCGCCAGGGTGGCGCAGGCCGTCGGCGCGGGCGACCGCAAGCTGATCGGGAAGCAGATTCGCCTGGCGCTTTTCACGGCGCTTGGTCTTGGCTGTGTGGTCGGAACCCTGCTGTATCTGCTCGAGGCGCCGCTGCTCGGGAGTGTCATGGGCGCATCTGACGAACTCGTTGCGCTCGCGAGCCCTTACTACGGCGTACGTTGTCTCGGGTTACCGTTTGTGTTGTTGACCACGGCGCTGCTCGGCGTTCTTCGAGGTCTTCAGCGCATCCCGTTCTCGTTCGTGCTCATTGCCGTGCTGACGGCGAGCAACATCGTCACCACCTGGTTTGCGCTTTATGTCCTGAATACCGGACTCATCGGCGCGGCAGTGGGCACGACGGGGTCGTTTGCGCTCGCGACCGCGCTCGGCCTTGGATGGCTTTTGAAGAACAACGACGTCTCGGCAATCCTCGAGAAGGTCAAGTTCAAGATCTCCGACGCGCTGGGTTTCGGTGGCGAAGCGTTTAACATGTTCATTCGCACAGGCTGTCTCACGGGATCGTACTTCATTGGCGCATCCGTGGCGACACGACTTGGCACGGAGATCGTCGCCGCTCACCAAATCGGCCTTCAGGTGTGGGTGTTCTTGGCGTTCTTCGTGGACGGTATCGCCGTCACGGCAACCTCGCTCGGAGGCAAGTTTCTCGGCAAGGAACGTCCGGACAAATGGAAGATGCTGGGCAACCGGCTCCTGCTGCTCGGATTTCTGACCGGCGTGGGGTTTTCGCTCTTCTTCTTCTTCGCCGCACGCCCCATTCGGCTGATCTTTACGAACGACGCGTCGCTGGCAGCGATCATCGACCAGTACTGGTGGCTTATCGTCGTCTCTTCGCCCTTCAGCGCGCTCGTTTTTGTCTACGATGGAATTCTGTTCGGCAGCCGCGATTATAGATTTCTGCGCAACTCCGTGGCCGGCTCGCTGGCCTTCGCCTTTCTTCCCGTCTTGGCGATCGGTTACCTCACGACACTCTCGATCACCACGATCTGGCTCGCACTTGTGGCCCGAAATGGTTTCAGGCTCGTCACCGCCATCTGGTTCTTCAAGTTCCGTGCGAGAGGAAGATCAATCGCGCTAGATTAGTCCCCGATCAGTTCATCGAAGTCGGAACTATCCGGCATTTCGACAAATTGGTAGTGTGATCCGCCGCCTTGGAAACCCGGCGCGAACTGCAGTTCCTCTTCTCGAATCAAGAGATCCACCCCGCTGAAACGGTCCCACATCATCCGCGCCTCCTCCGCCGTAAACCTGTCGGCGAACTCCTCGCCCCAATAGAGTGTGATCGGATGTGCCCGGGGGCTTTGATTGCGAATCGACTCGGGCTGAAACTCAGTGTCGGTCCCTTTGAGATCGTTGATCCATGCGGCCGCTTTGCTCAGGTAAACGGTTGATAGATCCCTTCCCTTCGTGCCGCGCCCGGGATGCAGCCGTTCCAGCGCGTCTTGGTACCCCTGCGAATCCCCATTCGCAAACGCGCGCATCGCTGCTTCGGTGCGATCTTGCATGGTTTCAGAACGCTGCGTCCAACGCCGGAACGTTTCCTGTCCTTCGGGAGCCAGAAATTCGGTGAACCGCAGATCGGGATGCCGGGTGAAGCTTGAAAACCCGCCGTGAATACAACGGCGCTTCGTGGTCGTGTAGTTACTGCCCCAGTGCAGGATGGGCAGGATGTACACCACGCCGTCTCCCGCCTTCAAGTCGGTCCTGACCATGTCGGGAAGCGGCTGGTGTGGATCTGCGGCGATGAGGGCGTCCTCTTCAGGCACGTTGGGGCGGATATGACTGCCGGGAATGACGCACAGCACGTCATCGTCATATAACGAGATGTTCCACTGGACGTACCGCGGTCCGCCCTCCAGGATATCGTTGCAATAACCCTGCACCGGCGCAGTGGTCGGCGGGTACATATCCCGGTGCCACTTGGCGGGGCCGTGATCCCGCACCGGATTGCACATCAGCATCATGTCCGTTAGCGCCGCATCCGCAACGCCAAGCAATTCGCTGCTGACGCCATGAATATTCTCGAACATCCATGCCTCGATGGCTTTGATCGTGCGACCATCGATTCGGTCCAAGAGTCCGGTCAAACGTGGTGAGATTGCATTCAAATGCAATCTCGGCTGCCGTGCGATTTCCCATTCGCCACCGGGTGGGTCGTCCGGTTTGCGCTCCCGCGCCCAGATCTCTCTTTGATAGGCGACCAGCAGCTCATACGCTTCCCGAACCGCTTCGAGCTGACTCGGTGGGATCGCTTCCCGTACGGTGAGGTAGCCTGCTTCAAGGAATCGGTCGCGGTCGATCTTCATGATGCCGACGTCTGGGATGCCCGCAGAAAAAACCAAAACAGTGGCGGGCGCGAATTCACATTATCGGGGTGTGGACTGGGTAGTCACTTGGGCTTGAGGCACACCAGCCGAATCGAAAAGCGCCCGCAACTCATCCAGCAGTTCTTGAGGTGGTCGGACAGCGGGCAGGCGCGGAGGACCTGCCCGCAAACCAACGGTCTCCATCGCCGCCTTTGAGAAGGGGGCTTCTCCTCCCGTGACCTTGGTAACCTTGAGCAACCACTCCACCCACTTCCATTTGAAGGCGATCAGCTTGTCCTTGACGGCTACGTACTCCCCCTGCTCGAGGAGCTGCCAGATCTGGAGAGGATACTCAGGCCAGAAGTTGCTGATGTGAGTGATGAAACCTCTTGCTCCCAGTATGTGTCCCCAGACATGCTGGCCGGAGTTATCAATGACCACCAGGTCTTTGGCGAGGGTTGTGACACCTCTGGCAAATTCGTCCTGATCGTTGGCCCCGAATTTCACCACCCGCACAGTCTCTATCTCGGCCAGACGCTGTAGGAACTCTATGCTCATCTCCTTCAGAACACCGACGCGGTAAATCATGATAGTCACGTCCGAGGCGTCAGCAACCATCTTGAAAAGCCGAAGGACGTCTCCTTCTTTGGCGGGGTAGTAGTAGGTGGCATTCAACTGGGCTCCTTGTATGCCCACCTTGGCGGCGTGTTCCGCCAGCTCGACTATCACTCGTGTGTCTGTGTGCTGAATACTGGCCAGCACGGGCACCTCTCCCGCCGCCGCTTCCACTGCTGCCTCCATGACCGCTTTGCGCTCCTCGACGTTCATGGCTGGATGCTCTCCACCTGCTGCCGCCATCAGCAGAGCACCCTGCCCCGTCCTCACTCCGTGGTCTACCATGAAACGAACGTGATCGCGCAAGACGTCCAGATCTAGGGCATAATCCTCGGTAAAGGGGGTAGCCGCAGCCACTATCGGTCCACATAACCAGCTGCGAATATCAGCGGGGTCGAAATTGCCGTTCATGACATCCTCCTGGTATGCTCCGCGTCGATGGCAAAAACGGCCAGCTCTGTCTCCGCCTTGATGGGCGGCCACTGCCGGAGACTCGTTACATCGACCGCAGTGCTTCTTCCAATGGCTTATCGCCCTCCAGCATGCTGAACCGTTTGCCGACCGTGTTGTCCAAGTCGAGGCACATGACCAACGCGGCAGCGAGATTCTCACGGGAGGTCTTGCCCTCTACCTGTAGGTCGGGACTAACCGAGACCGTGCCCGAACCCTCATCATCCCTCAGCCCACCAGGACAAATAATAGTGTAGTCCAGCTCGCTTTCTATGAGATGATGGTCGGCGTAAGCCTTAGCCTTGTGGTAGTGGGCGATGTGCGACTGACTGTTCACATCAGCGTTGATCGAGCTCAGCATGATGAAGCGCCGCGCTCCGTGCACCTGGGCCGTCACTATCGACCGAATCGCACCGATGTGATCGACCAGCACCGTCTTGTCCTTTCCGGTGCGCCCACCAGAGCCGGCAGCAAAGACCACCGCGTCGCATCCTTGCACCGCGTGATCGATCGGATACTCCACGTCGGCAAGAACTGTTGGAACCCCCATCTCGTCGAATTTCTCTCGATGCTCGACGTTGCGGATCATCGCGAGCGGCTCATGGGAACCCTCCGTTAGTCTTCGCACCACGCGAGTAGCAGTATTTCCGTTGGCGCCGATCACCAGAACCTTCATAATCGTTTCTCCTCAGTGAGGCGCGGGTTCCGTCACTTCGTCAAACCAGTAGGAGTAGATCGAAGCCTTGCCGGCTTTGAACCGCAACTGAACCGGGCGATTGACCGATGCCGCCAAGTCGCCGGTCTTCCACTGCACCGGATAACGGGGATGATCCCCCTTGATCGGCTCCGATTCCGCGATCGAGCGGCCCGATTCGTCTATTACCTCCACCTGCACCGAACCATTGGCTGAATCCACGTTGGCAAACAACCATGGAGTCGGCAGCAGAAATGAATCGGTCAACGCCGACCCGCCCGTATCCCCGGCATCCAGGGAGACAAACCCGTCTCGACGCAGCACCGCCAGGCAGACGCCCCCTGTTTTTGGATCGTCGTCCTCCTTGTGCGAGCGATACTTGCCGCCGAAGTAGTAGAACCAGAGCTCGCCGTTCATGTGCACCGGTCGCGACGGCGGCATGATCTGACTTAGATCGTAATGGCCCGAATCGATGGGCGACGGGGTGATGAACGCTGCCCGGTTTCCGACCCTGTTCCAGCTGTGTAGATCGCGGCTGCTGGTGAGCTGCACGATGTGAAAACCGTCGGAGTTCTCGTTGACGTCGCCGGTGTGATGAAAGAACGCCGCCATGCCGATGTAGAGCCCTTCGTAGCGGGAGACCCCCATGTTGTAGACGTCGACGAAATACTCCTCCGGCACATTGTAGGTAGGCTGCACCATCTTTGGATTGGCCAGCCGCTCGGCGATGTTCTCCTTCGCCAGCTCCATGTCCTTCTCGTCGGCGTAAAACACCAACTCCGGCCCGGTCCAGTTCTCGAAATCCTTGCTGGTGGCCAGAGCAATCGATCGACCGTGGGGCCCCATCTCCCCTTCCTTCAGCGTTGCGATATAGGTACCGGTCTGTTCGTCGAAACTCATGTTGCCTTCATCCCCAGTGGGTAGCCCGGGACGATCGAGCACTCGCCAGTGGATACCGTCCGGGCTGACGGTGAGGTCGCGCGTCTGAAAGCAGCCCATGCCTTCGTAGCGTTCCTCCGCCGGCGCGTTTGGCCGCTCCTGAACCTGGATAACCCAGCTCATCTCATACTGGCGGGGATTGTTGAGCACGTGACCGCGAGGGTAGGCCAAACGCCACGGGTTGTGACCGAGCTTCCAGTGTTGCTCGATGGGGCTCACCACCCTCTCTTTGGAGCCGCGCAACGACATGCTCTTGTAGCGCCGTGAAGTGTCGGGATCGTGGGGATCGAAGATTACCTGGCCCCCGCAGGGACCGGCGACCAAGCTGTTTTCCAACGAACCCCGGTGCTCGGTGCATCGCAGTAACGGTCGGTGCCAGTTGAGACCGTCGTCGCTTTCGGCGAGCGCGGTCCCGCCATCGGCCATCAGCCAGATGCGATAGCAGCCGGCCACCGGATCCCACGCCGGAGCGCAGCGAATCTGCAAGCTGGTTTCGTTCGGAAGCTGCGGCTCTATGACCGCGCCCTTCTTCTCCGGTGGATGCAAGGTGTGTGTGAGGTTCTCCGTGGCGGTGATTCCATGGTCATCCAGGAAGAGCTGCCGCTGGTTGACGGGTACTTGGAACGGTTTTGCTGTCATCTGGTGACTCCCACATTCAAGTTGGACTATGGTCGCCTTTGGCCTCGCATCAGGATTACGTGGTCAATCGCGTAACATCATTTGTAGGGGTAATCTACTACTGATCGTAGTTTGCTCCAGCTTCACGCTTCGCTGCAAAATCGAACAAGTGAATCAGAGGGTAAGATATCCGTGGTGGCTGTTAGTCGACACGCGGAATTTGAGGCAGATGATCGAAGTGCCTGTCCCGAGAGAACAGGGTAAGATTCTGGTCCGCAACAAGAGCTGCTATCCAGATATCATTGGTCGGAATCGGCGTTGCCTGGCGACGCAGCTGGAAGAAGAGTTGGGCGTAGTGATGTGTCGTCGTTTCGGTGGGATACAGGACAACAACGCGTTGCCGATTTACAAAGCGATTCAGTGTGCTTTCGTTTTCGCGAGATCTGGACCCGCACAGAAATCCAGCGCGCAATTCCGCCAAAACGATGAAAGGCAGAAAGATCTGCTCAGCCGTTTGCAGCCTATCGACAGCAACAGACTCACCACCGCAGAAATCACGGTAGCGATTAGTATCGATGGCGAGCCTCAATGCCATAGTTCTGGATCAATCTGATCCATTTGCTCCATGGCGCGGTCAAACTCCGGATCGTCCACCCAGGTACCGATCAAGTCGTCAAGATCGCGATGGCGGACAGGCTCATCTTCGAGACCCAGTCCTCGTTCCAGGATCTGCAGGGCGACCTCATTTAGACTCTTTCGCTCATCGCCCGCCCTCCTTCTCAGTTCCTTATCGACGCGAGGTGGGACCTTTCTCAAGGTGTATTGTATGTGCCTGCTCTTCATGACTTCAATATAGGCATCGTCTGCCTTCAGGTCAACGAGATGAAGATCCCATTTTAGTATCTGGTCCGGTACCGGCATACTTACTCGATTGGACAATGGATGCCGTTTGGAGTTTTTTGCACCTCAAGTTGGCACCCTCAGTCTCCTGAATCCCCGTTAATCTGCCATGCGTTTCGAAATTCCCCTATCCGAAGAATTGACCGAGGAACTATTCGGCTTCTGGGCAGCGATCTTCGGCCCCATCGCCGACATCACTCGAGACCTATTTTTGGGAGCCGAGCTGGAGCACAACCACAATGTGCTGTTCGTGGAGCGGATAGACGGCGAGATTGCCGGCACCTGCATGGTCAGCCGATCGCAACGGCTTCCCGGTCTGGCTACCCTGGGCGAGGTTGCCACCGACCCGAAGCAGCGCCGGTCTGGCATCTCCACACGGCTCTGCGCGTGCGCGCTCGAGGAGTTCCGTGGCAACGGAGGCGAGGCCATATTCCTCGGAACCGGCGATCCGGACGCCGCCCGCATCTACTACCGGCTGGGCTGGCGCCGCATGGCCGGCTCCAACATAATGGCCAACATCACCAGCCTCGATTCGGTGGAGAGTTTTCTCGTGGAGTATTTCCAACCGCAGCAGAAGATCTCTGTCCAGCCGGCAACGTCGTCAGAGCGTATTCCGCTGGTGCCGTTGCTGCTCATGCCCCACGACTGGCATGTGCTGGACGCCAACGCCAAAAGCAGGATCTACTCGACCCGGAGTCATCTGCAGACCTCATGCAACGGCTTGTTTCCGCGTTTGGAAGGCGTTCGACAGGATGAACGCGGTGAATGGTTTGTTGCCCACACCGAAGACGGCCGTACGGTTGGGTTATCCACGGCGCGCCTACGTAGCGAAGGCGATTGTCGCATCGACGCCATGGCTCACGACCGTCACATGGCGGCACTGCCCATACTGCTGGAGGCGGCCGTCGACTGGGCTCGCACATCCGGCGCGACCCGCTGTCACGTCGCCCTCTCCACCGAGGACACCGACAAGCAGGAGCGCTTCGAGGAGCTGGGATTCGCGGCTACCGCCGAGCGGGTCGCCTTCGAGATGGGGGATCGGGTAGTGGAGGGCCGAGTGCTTGCGCGGAGTATCTAGTCAGGCCAGCTCAGTCGGCAACGGCACCTCACAATGTGCCGCTGCCCATTTCAACTTCGCAACCGTCCCAGGCGGCAGCGGTATGCCGCTTTGTATTCGTTCTTCGAACGCCTTCGTCTCCTTCTCGCCCGGCACTAAAATCGGATCGCTGCCATCTACCGTTGGCAGTCCATGCATCGTGTCCGCCAGGGCGTCGGCGTTGGTTCGAAAGGCTTCCAGATCGGTGAACTTGCTGATATCCACGACGCACATCCAGCTGTTGTTGTGCCCACGGGAAATAGGTTCGGTTCCCTGGATAATGGGGTAACCAAGGGGTTTCCCGACATCAGGCTGGCAAGACACTCGAACATCAAAGCCATGCCGTAACCCTTGTAGTTCCCCGCCGATTGCATCATCACAACCTCGTTCGGATCGGTGGTTGGCCGCCCTTGATCGTCGAGGGCCCACTCCTCCGGAATGGCGGCGCCCCGATCCACGGCCACCTCCACCTTTCCCCGCGCGACGACGGATGTAGCCATGTCAAGACTGAGCGGGGCGCGTTCCTTGCCCGGTACGGCAATGGCCAGGGGGGCAGTGCTGACGGCGAGGGACCGGGAACCTGGAGGGGCTGCGCCGGGCGCATTGCAGCAGGAAATAATACCTGCCATGCCGGCGCCGACGGCCATCCCGGTATAATACGACATGGCCCCTTGATGAGCGCAGTTGCGGACCAGCCCCCACGCGACACCCACATCTCGCGCCTTGTCGATGCATTTTTCCATAACCGGCACAGTCGCCACGGGGCCGAACGCCCTGTCCGCCTCGACGAGGATGGTGGCCGGGGTTTCACGGATTACACGGATCTCGGGATTGGGATTCATCAACCCCTTCTCGATGAACTCCAGGTATACCCTCAGGAGGACGAGGCCGTGCGAATCGATGCCGCGACGGTTTGCCCAGACCAGTGTCTCCGCCTGCAGCGCCGCATCCTTCTCCTTGAACCCCGCGGAACGAAAACATGCCCTCGCAAACTCTTCCAGCCGATCGGCGTCAACAAACCTCTCGACGCCCGCTTGAGTGGATGAACTAGGCAAAGACCGGTTCCTCCTTGACCATGACCTCCACCAACGCCGGCTGGCCGTCGCGATTCCGGTCGGCGGCGCGCTGGAAAGTGGGCACCAGCTCCTCTACAGCTTCCACCCGCTCGCTATGCGCTCCCAGCGCTTCTCCCATCATCCGATAGTCCCCCGTGAGTTTGTTGCTGCCCCAAACCTTGGAAGCTACCGGTATGTAGGTCGAATACTTGGTCATTACGCCGTTGTTCAACACCACCGTCGTGATCGGGATCTCCGCCCGCGCGGCGGTCTCCACGTCCATGCCAGCCATGCCGAAGGAGGCGTCCCCCATGACGTTTATCACGTGTTTTTCCGGCGCCGCCATCTTCGCGCCCAGCGCCAGACCTAGTCCGTACCCAAGCTGGGTCGACTTGCCCCAGCCCAGGTACCCTCTGGGCGAGACCGGCTCCCAGAACGGCACGAACTGATCTCTGGGAAACCCGGAGTCGTGGGTAATGATGGTGTTGGATACGTCCACGGCTTTGGCGAGCTCAGTGATAACCCGGTACGGATTGATCGGGATCTCATCCGATTGCAGCTTGGGTGCCCACTCCGCCAGAAACCCTCGTTTGGCTTCCGCGATCTCCTTCTTCAAGCCGGTGTTCTCAGGCCGGCCGCTGGCTCCAGCCTGGCTCTTCACCTCCTCGATCATCTGCCGCAGCACCAGCTTAGCATCACCTATGGCGCCGCAACGCACACCCCGATGTTTTCCCAGATCCTCGGGACAATTGGTCACTTGACCGAGGGTCAAACCGTCCGGCATGGCGATGTTGAAATGGTTGTTGGAGAAGCTGGATCCGAGGCCAAGCACGAAATCCGCCCGCGGCAGGAACTGGCGTACCATGGCGGTAGCCGAATTGCCACCCGCACCCAAGGCCAGCGCATGATTCTCCGGAAATACGCTCTTACCGGCCAGGGTCGTCATTACGGGAATCTGCGTGAGCTCGGCAAGCTCTCTCAATTCGTCGGCAGCCTGGGCCCAGAGCACGCCGTGGCCGGCATTGAGCAGCGGAAACGACGCGCCGAGCAGCGTCTTCACCAGGTCGCGAACATCATCCGTGTTGGCGGCGGACTTGAACGCCTTCACCGGCTCGTAATCGAAGTCGGCATCAGGGAAATCCTCCTCCCCCACGTCCACCGGCGTCTCGATCAGCACCGGACCCGGTCGTCCGTGCTTCAGTTGAGCGAACGCCATGTGCATGAATTCGGCGATGCGATCAGCGCGGTTGGCGTTGACCGACCACTTGGTGATACCCCGATAATTTTCCACTGCATCGAAGTTCGGGTGGCACTGATTCTTCTCCCTTTCGTGGCCGGCCGGCAGCAGAAGAATCGGAATAGAGTCGGCGAACGCCTGCGCCACGCCACCATAGGCGTTCTCGGCACCTGGGCCTTGCTGAATGATGAATACGCCGAAGCCGTCGCCGTTCTTGATGCGGCTGAATCCGTCCGCCATGTTGACTCCCGCCCGTTCGTGGCGGGTAATGATCGGCCGAATACCGGCATCGGTGACCGCATCGATCAGCTTGTTGTTGGGGAAGGCTGCGACCCATTCCACACCTTCCGCTTTCAGAATTCTTGCCATGACATCATTACCTGTCACTGTTCACACTCCTCCTATTTTTGGCCACAATGAGGCGCTGGTTTCTTTGATATTCACCTCGGTTGCTAGTGTTGGCGTAGCGCTCGATCGTCTGCTCCCGGATCTTCATCGACGGAAACGACTGGCTCGGCAATTTCGCCTGAACATTGCGAACCTGCAAGCGAGCCATGCTTGACAGTACTCAGGGCATTAATAACTGTACTCAACCCGATGAATTCAATTCCAGGGAGATGATGTTATGTTTTTCGAGCTCAGAGAGTATCGTACGAGACCGGGACAACGGGAGAATTGGGTGAAGTTCATGGAAGGGGAGATCATTCCGCTCCAGGTGTCCAAAGGCATGGTCGTAGTGGGCAGCTTCGTCGCCGAGGAAGAGGACGACCTCTACGTCTGGATCAGGCGCTTCGACAGTGAGGAAAGCCGCGAGCAGCTATACGCCGCGGTGTACGAAAGCGATGTCTGGAAAAACGAGATCGCCCCGAGAATTCCCGAAATGGTGGACCGAGACAAGACCGTCGTGCGCAGGATACAGCCAACCCCCAAGTCAGTGCTGCAGTAAAGGCGCTCCTGGCACGCAGTCAGGCGATTCGTCAACCTTACAGCGAGAGGACAAATGGCAAAAACAAAAGTGTTGCTGACCGGCGCCGGTGGCCGCATCGGATCGGCCTTGTGGCCGGCCTGGGAAGCTGAGGATCGATACGATCTGACTCTGGTGGACCTGAACCCGGTCGATGGCGCTCGATCCCGGGTTGAAGTGGGAGACTTGCAGGACCACGCCTTCACGGCACGAGTGTGTGCCAACCAGGATGTTCTCGTCTCACTGGCCCGCCTAGGTGCGACCAATGTCGGCGAGCTCGATGGGGGCATGACTGACATCGGCATGCACATGCAGCTGTTCGAAATCGCCCATCTTGCCGACGTCGGCAAGATCGTTTATGCCAGCTCCAACCACGCCAGCGGCTGGAACGAGAAGAGCGATCCACCGGTCTTCTCCACCGTTGATCAGATCAATCCGGATGGTTGGTACGGAGCGATGAAATGTATGGCGGAAGCGGCCGGCAAGTACCTGGTAAACGTCTGTGACCGGCGGTTCATCGCGTTCCGCATCGGCACCTTTCACGGCACGAACGAACCCGAGAGCCTGCGCCGCTGCAGCACCTTGCTGGCTCCGACGGATATGGTGCAGCTCTTCACTTTAGCCGTCGATTATGAAGGGCCAGAAAAATTCGTGCTCGCCTACGGCGCCTCGGAGAACGTCCACGGGGAACACGTCGGCTTCCTCGATCTGTCCGACGCCAAGAAAATTCTTGGGTATAAACCGGAGGTCAACATGATGAGCTTCCGGCACAGGTTCGACGAGTAGCGGCCTGCTTCCGACGGGTGCGGAGTCCGCCAGCCATTTCGCGTTCGTTTGGCGGAGTTATCTACTCACTTAGCCTGAATTATTCATAAAAATGCGGTGAGCCTCTGTACAACTGGTTGTTTTGCCCTACGTTAGGGTTACCCACAAACAACAACCAATCAAGAGGGCCACCGCAGATGGAAACTTCGCAGATCGCGCTATCGTTTGCAAACATCTCGGGCAAAAAGATCGAAGCTGATTTTGACGGTGGCATGACCACCAGTGATGGGGGCGCCCTGCTTCTGCGACAAGCGGAAGCCCGCACCGGGATCGTCGACCGAATCGTGGCGGCGATGTCGGATCGTCGACATCAAAGCTATATCAGACCATACGTATACTGACCTCATCCGGCAGCGCGTATTCCAGATCGCCTGTGGCTACGAGGACGCCAATGACAGTGACGACCTGCGTTGCGATCCGGGTCTGAAAACCGCGTGCGACCGTCTGCCTCTGACGGGAGACGATTTGGCCAGTCAACCAACCATGTCTCGTTTGGAAAACAGTGTCAGCCGCTCGGATCTGTATCGCATCGGGCTCGCTTTGCTGGAAATATTCATCGAGTCTTACGACCAGCCGCCCAAGAAGCTCACCATCGACATCGACGACACGGACGATCCGGCACACGGCGCCCAGCAACTCACGTTGTTCCATGCCTACTATGACGAGTATTGCTACCTTCCGGTCCATCTCTACGAAGGGGAGTCGGACAAATTGATCACGACGCTGCTGCGACCCGGTCGTAGAATGCGAGGCCGAGAGGCGGTAGCCATCCTCAAACGCGTGTTGGATCATTTGATCATGGTGTGGCCGAAGACGAAGATCACCTTACGAGGCGACTCACACTTCAGCACCCCTGAGGTGCACGACCTGTGCGACGGATACGGTATTGATTTCATTCTGGGACAGGCGATCAACAACAAGCTCAAGGCACTCGGCGAACCGCTGATGGAGCTGGTGGCGGCGCTGGCCGAGCAGAGCGATGAACCGGTGCGGCTTTTTGACCGCTTCGAGTATCAGGCCAAGAGCTGGCCCCGACCGCGCCAGATTATCTACAAGGCCGAGATCACACAAGGCAAAGCCAACCCGCGCTTCGTGGTGACCAATATCCGCAACCGCACTCCCGAGTTTCTGTATGAGGAGATCTACTGCGCTCGTGGGCGGTCGGAAGGCTTCATCAAGAATCACAAGACCTACCTGCAGTCCGACCGCACCTCCTGCCACCGCTTCTCGGCCAACCAATTTCGCCTCTTCCTGCACAGCGCGGCCTACGTGCTGCTGCACACGATCCAACAGATTGGCATGCGCGGCACCCAATGACGACGTTTCTGTATGAGGAGATCTAACCCGCTACCAAAACGTCCAACCCGCGCTTCGTGGTGACCAATATCCGCAACCGCTCGCGCTGGGCGGTCGGAAGGCTTCATCAAGAATCACAAGACCTACCTGCAGTCCGACCGCACCTCCTGCCACCGCTTCTCGGCCAACCAATTTCGCCTCTTCCTGCACAGCGCGGCCTACGTGCTGCTGCACACGATCCAACAGATTGGCATGCGCGGCACCCAATGGACGACGTCCAACTTTAACACGATCCAACTCCGGGTGCTCAAAATCGGCGCCCGCGCTCGGGGCGATGATCCCAACAAGCTGTTGCCCGCCGTGCACCGCGTTGTCTCACTGGCCAAGCGGTGGCTGCTGGGAACGCATCAAGGGGCCGCCGACAGTACCCACATGAGCCACTACCTCAACGAGTTCGTGTTCCGCTTCAATCGCCGCCGCTCCCGCAGCCGCGGCATGGTGTTTTATCGCGTGCTCGAGCTGGCCGTGGCCCACGAGCCGATGCGTTTCCAGGATCTCATTGCCAGCCGACGGCCGAGGAAGCTGCCCCCCGAGCCGCCCAAACGGCGAGGGCATCCCACGAGCCTGGAACGCCCAGGGGCAAACCGGCCGTGGCGGTCGGCGGCCGAACACTGATGGGGGTCGCGACGCACTCCGGTTAAATGGATACCCCCAAGCCCACCTTACCAGGGTTAGGGCGGTCGACGGATCGTCCGGATTTGGTGCCGGGACAGGAAAATCAACTGCCTGTCTTTCAGGCAGAACCACGTTGGTAAAACGAAGGCTGGCCACCGACGTAGCACTACTGCGCACGATCATTTCGGCTATCTGCTCCCCCACCTGCTTGGACAGACCGTAGGGCTCGAACGGCGTTACCGGGTGCTCTTCATCCAGCGGCAGGTAGAGTGGAACATGCTGCATCGGGTCCCACGAAAACCCCATGGCGAAAGCGCTGGAAGAGAATACGACCCGGCGCAGTTCGAACTTGGCCGCCGCGCGGAAAATGTTGAAAGTACTTTCTACGTTGTTTTCGAAGACGCCTTCCCCGTCGACAGGGGGACCCGGAATTGCAGCCATATGGATTACTCCATCCGCATTCTCGGCTAGCTCCCTCACCCGCTCTCCGTCGCACAGATCCGCCTGAAGATACGGTGATGGTGAGTCCTCGAACGGTATGCGGTCGGTGCCTAAAACTTCGTACCCCCGCTCCATGAGCAAGCTTACGACTCGTTTCGCCAACCTGCCAGCAGCCCCAGTCACCAGTATCATAGCAATGCTCCTTCTAAACAGTCATCCCAGATTCACATGGCTCGCTTCAGGCCATCGTCTTCCCCCGGAACGAGAGGGGTGAAATCCTGCCCGCATTGAAACCACTCACGCTCGGACTTGGTGGCGGCGTTGGAGACCGCGTTATAGATCAGGTAGGTAATCGCCCGCCGCCAGGGAGAGACGTTGTTTGCCGATCCATGTAGAACATTTACGTGGACAAAAGCTACCGAACCAGCGGGGCCGAGGAGGGGTTCGATCCCGTGTTTATCTGCCATGGGTCCCAGCAGCTCGGGTTCGATGGTTTGCAGATCATACCCCCGGCCCCTGGCGTCGCGATGGAGTTCCGCATCGAGAAGACCGTGACCCTGGGAGCCCGGGATCACCAGCAGCGGCGAGGTGACTGGGGTGCAGTCGTCGACGAAGACCGAGGCCATTATCATTCGCGGTTCGGGGACCCCATCGATGGAATGCCACGGTGGATAGTCCTGGTGCCAGTCCCAGCTCCCACCACCACCGAATCCTGGTTTCGGATTGAGACGGCTCTGATACAGGTATACCGCTTCCCCTAGCAGCTGCTGCACCGGATCCAGGATCCGCGGTAACTGCGCCAATCGGCGAAACGGCTCGGAAAACTGATGAACGCCGAAAACGAGCCTGGCGCTTGACGGGTTTTCCTGCTCCCGCACAACCTCGGGACCGGTACGTTGCAACAACGCCGGGACTTCACGTTGAAGCACACCCACTTCCTCCTCGTCTAGCAGACCTGGGAAAAGCAGGAAGCCCCGTTCTTCGAATTCGGCCACCTGAGCTGGATTCAGTTTCATGGATCGCTATATCCTCGCAGTAGCAGGACGTTTCCGTCGGAGATGCCACCACAACCAACGATGCCGAGCCGGAAATCGTCAGTCGTCATCTCAGCTGGTAGGTAGGTGCTCCTGGTAGAACCGCTGCCAATTGCGATACATGATCTTGGCCACATCCTCGTCGCTGTAACCGCGCTCGCTCAAGATTGGGACCAATCGTTGGTAGTCGACCACGGTATCGATCTCGTACGGCGCCCCGTCCACCCCACCTTGTCCGTCGGTGTCGCCGCCGATCGCTGCATGATCTGAATTTCCAGCGAGCTGACAGACGTGATCGATATGGTTGGCCAGGGTACCCAGGGTTATGGATTCGCGCGGAAAGACTTCCCGCCGGGTGAACGTCGAGGTCTTGGCCCAGTCGATCACCTGCTCAGGACGCAACATCCAGGTATCCATGGAGGCACCGATAACACCTCCTCTGTCGATCACGGCCTTGAGCTGTTCGTCGCTGAACTGGCGATGGCCCGGCGCCAGCGCCCGGCAGTTCTGATGGCTGGCAAGAATCGGGCCCGAGTAATGTTCCAGCGCTTCCCAAAAACTCAGGTCGTCGATATGGGTCATGTCCAGCAGCATGCCGCAGGATTGCATCTCCTTCAGCAACGCCACAGCTTCGCCGCGCAGCCCACCTTCCGTCCCGGTGCCGTGGGCGTAGGCGCTTGGTCCGTAGTGCGTCAGACTTGCCACGCGAACACCGAGCTCCCACCATTCGTGCACTTGCTCCGGATGCAGGACGGGATCGGACCCTTCCATGCCCAAGACGAATCCGACCGGCAGCGACGTCCGGTCCTCCTGCTCCTCCCAGGTCGAAATCTGTTGGGCCAGCTGCTTGCTGGTCGTTATTACAACACCCTCGCCCCTCTCCGCCAAAATATGGTAGTAGGCTACCTGTCCTTTGGCCGCAGCATGGCAGGCTTCGGCGCCGTTGTATCCGGAGGCAACACTGCCTTCGTATTTGCGCCGCACGGTAAACTTCATGAGTGCCGCTGTTACGCCCGCGCGGCGCAGCTCGGGCAGCGACGCGAATGCTACGTTACCTGGTGTTTCGTCCTGGGCTCGAAGCTCATCAATAGGCAGCGTCACATCTCGGTTGAGCTCGATACCGCCGTGCGCCATCGGATAGTCACCATCAAAAATCAGCATGGATTGCCTCAATCTAGAAAAAAGCGACAGCCGGTCATCGCCCTGGCCTGCTTGGCGCCGTAATTGTTAGAAGGTGCGTACACTACACCCATGCCGCGGTAGAATCAACTGCGAAGTGCTGCAGGCGTTCTCAGTGGTGCGTCTCTTCCACGCTGACCGGTAACAGCCGGTCAGGAATGGTCGGTGCCGGCTCGATGTCAGGTTTATCCTCGCCGGCGACGGCCATACGGCGAACCAGGCGTTCCTTCATTACGTTGGCCACCTGGCGGTGCGATTCGAGACCCGCAAGGTTGTTGAGCTCGTACGGATCGGCCAGTAAGTCGTAGAGGCAGTCTTCCCGAAAAACCCACCAGTTCCCCTTCTCCGGGCCCTCTTCCGTCTTGCGCACCGAATACCTCCAGCGTTTGGTGCGCACGCAGCGGCTTAGATTGGTCTCGAAGATCTCTGCGTACACCTCCTCCGGCCAATCCGCTAACCGTTCTCGCGTCAGCGGCGCGAAGGAGCGCCCCTGCGTATCCGCGGGAACGGGAATCCCGCACGCATCCAGGAGAGTAGGCGGAATGTCCACCAGGCTAATCATCTCCTGGAGCTGGCCGCCGCTAGTGAATCCCGGCCCGGTCAGCCCCATCGGAACACGCATCGAGCCGTCGGCGTTCTGGCAGTGGGTCCCTTCCATCGACATGCGGTCGAAATTGGGCGTGATATTCATCGAGTTGCCGTGCAGGCCGGTGCTGTCCTAGCGCTCCTGGTCGGTGAAGAAGACGACTACGTTGGGTTGTTGAATTGCTGTCATATCTCTCGCTACCAACTCAGATGAACGGTCCGAAGCATACCCCTTACCAATCCGTTACCGAGCCGTCGGGCCGGCGCCAATGCTGCGATTCGCGATGTACGGGAGGATGAGCCGCGGCTGCTTTCTCGTCGATCTCAACTCCCAACCCAGGCGAATCGGACGGCACCAGGAAACCATCCTCGGAGCGAAAGTCCCATTGGAAAACATCCTTTTCCCAATCCTGCGGCGGGCGGTATTCCTGTACCGCACAGTTCGCCACCGACATGTTCAAGTGGAGGCTGGCCGCCGTATTCACCACCGTCCCCGTCATATGGGTGGCCATTTCCTGATAATGCACCTCGCCCATCGCAGCAATCTTGCGGGCTTCGGTAATGCCTCCCGTATGGGATAGATCCACCCGCAGGTAGTCGATCAACTCTTCCTCTATAAGCTCGCGAAACAACCACTTGGTCGGTAGCTGTTCCCCGGTGCCGATGGGAACGTTCGTATGTTGCCGCAGCGTGCGAAACGAAGCCGGATTCTCGGAGCGGATCGGGTCCTCCACGTAATACGGGTGAAACGGCTCGATCCCGTTGCACAGCTCGATGGCCCGGCTCGGAGTCAGCCGTGTGTGCACCTCCATGATGATCTCCAGATCATCACCTATGGCTTGCCGCAGCGCGCCCATGTGTTCGATGCCGCGGCGAGTGGCCGCTTTCTGGTTGAACGGCTTGGACCCTCGCATCGGGGATATGCGAATGGCGCGCCACCCTTCTTCCATCAACCTGTGGGCATCGTCGATCAGCTCTTCGGGGGGACCGCCTCCGGTGTGCCGGTACGCCATCACCCCGTCGCGGCTGGCACCCCCGAGGAGCCGGTAGGTGGGAACTCCAAGTGCCTTACCGGCCAGGTCCCAGAGTGCAATGTCGATGCCGGCCAGCGCCGACTGCAACACCGGACCACCGCGCCAGAAGGTGCCGCGAAAGATATCCTGCCAGATATGTTCAATGCGCGTCGCGTCCTTGCCGATGAGATACTCCCGGATATCTTCCAGGGCACCCACGACCGCCTTCGGGCGTCCGCTCAGCCCTCCGTCCCCAAGACCGGTAAGTCCGTCTTCCGTGACGATCTGCACGAATACATCTGCATCGATTGGATACACCTTGATATCTGCAATTTTCATGGTAGCTCCCTTTTTCGGTCGCCCGCTGCCAGCAGGATTTTCGGTTAACTTCTCACGGATCGTTGTGTCATCGCTGGGCCGGCGTGTCGAGCGTCCGATATCGTTTCTCCCAGTGCCACTTTTCGCTGCCGGAAATGAGTGGTAGGAACTGCTCGGGCACCGTTTCGAGGAAGTCGGCACTGGGTTCCTGTCCGTTCCATGCCTGAAACATGGGCGGCGTATATCCGCCAATGACAATGACCCGTTCCTTATCGCTGCGAATCTGCCCGGTGGCGTGGATCAGGGCTTCCCCGAACAATAGGGTCGAGCCGGCCGGCGCCACTACCTGGTGCACGAGTGACGGATCCTCTCTCGCCGCCGCAATGATCATCTCACGGTCGCACCCCACCTTGTGACTTCCTGGAATGACCACGGTGCCACCATCATCCGGGCCAAGCTCGGTCAGGTTCGTAAGTGTCTTCACAAAGGTGCAGTGGTACAAACCGTTTTCCGTGTAGGTGCCTACTCCCGGCCAGGTTCCTACATGAAATCCGTATCGCGGGGGCGCCGAAAGATCGTCGTCAGGATTGCGTGAATTGATGACTGCCTCCGATTCCTCCAGGCGGGCGTCGCCGCCGATCAGCTCTTCGGCCATGCCCACAAGTCGCGGGTGGGTGAGGTAATCGAAGATGGCGGGATCGGCCTCAAGTATGTGCGCAAAGTGCAACCGATGTTTGGCATATTTAGAAAGCCGGCACTTTCGCACCATCGCCTTGGACGGATCTGGAGTGTCCAACAGCTCGTCGCGAAGGCGGGACATCGCTTCGCGAAGGCGTTGGATCTCTCCTGCGCCAAGGACATTTTCGATCACAACGTAACCGTACACGTCCAGGTGATAACGCTGGGCTGGTGTCAAAGCAGGAAACGGTCGTTCGAACGCTGTTTTGGTCATCGCATCAGATTCGAATTGACGACTACCACCAGTGGATGCGGTGGCCGGCACCGGGGAACCAGATCAGGTCCACCACGGTGCTGGCAATCACCCCGATCATGTAGCCGATCCCCATGCCGTAGAAGAAAGGTTTACCAGCTATGTACGCCTTGACGCCCCCAAGACGTAGCAGGGTTATCTTCACCATCCACATCATAAAGAGGGTGGACCAGTAGACCCAGGTTCCGACGGTCATCTGAAACGCCAGGCCGATCGGATGGATCGGAAACCAGTGATACCGGGTGCGCAACAAAACCAGAAAGGCCGATTCGAAGAATCCTATGAACCAGAGCGCCCATTTCTCCCAGCGGAATTCGATCGGGTTGTTCATCAGGTTCACGGCAACATTGTAATCTCGTGGCACCCGGTTACCGGAGAGGATGATCGCGCCCTCTGTGTAAGTCATATCCAACAGCGCCCAAAAAGCGACCAGAAAACCTCCAACGAAGGCGATCAGCACCGTGCCCATAACCCATGCGGGCTGTTTCCGAAAGGAGAAGATACGCAGATGGTGCGGCAGCGCCGGCCATGCCGGAATGAGGATGTGACCGAAAAACGCATAGCTGGTAAAAACCTTGTAAGCGGCGAGATTGCGTGCCGACATGTAGGCGGATCCGATCATCTCCACCACCATAAACTCACCCTTGAGGTGAGGTCGGTTGGGCAACAGATAGGCGAAACCGGTGGCCGCTATCAACTTCACGGTGACGAAGTAGACGAGGGCCATAAGCAGGAAGGTGAGCGTCGCCGCCAACGGGTGTACTCCCATGAAGATCGCCCAGGCGATGACGTACCCCCCCGACAGCAGCATGCCGACAAGAGCCAGCCGGTAACGAAACAGATTGGCTCGATCGCCAGTTCCGCTCCTGACCTGTTTCCACACATCCTTGAGATGTCGACGCGCCAGCCATATCGACCACATGGCAATAAAAATGACCGCTCCGTAACTCTCTCCCTGCAGTACCTGAGTTGAATCGGGAAAGGTGGGATTCACGGTGGAACCGGAAAAACCGAAGTCCGGCGTCCCGTAGCGCCGCATCAGCGTGCCTTTGACCGACCCGAGAACGTGGAAGAGCGCGATGCTTCCCATGATGTCCAGGGGGCAGAGATAGACCACCGCCATCGCCACGGGCATAACGCGGAAGAATAGCCCCCCATCTCCCCAGCTCAGCCAATAGTGCTCCCACAGAATGTTCAGCTCCGGGAGGCTGGGCATGAAATAGGTCGTGATGCGGTACGCCATAGGAACCAGAACCAACACAAACCCTGTCCAAAAGAGGTTGGAGCTGAACAGGTCGGGCATACGTCGAGGTCCGTCGAGCCCCTGGGTCAGATCGAGCGGGAGCTGGGCCAAGGGGAAGCTGAGCTTTTCGTGCCGTTCCCACTGACGTTGAAAGAGCAAAACGAGACAAAACCCGAACACAACCACGGCGGTGGTAGCGCTCAACCACTGGAAGAGAGGACCGATCCACTGCACCCACGGAATCTCCATGCCTTCGGGCCGGCCGTACCAATAGTTGACCACCACTTCGGGTGTGGTCGGTGCCAGCACATGCCAGGGCAGGAAATCGAAAATCAATTCCCACTGATTCTCCGGAGAAGCAAAAACGGTTGGGGTGGTGAGGACTGAAGCCCAGATCTTGATCCAGGAGGGGATGACACCGGCGACCCAGGTCATGGTGAATATGGTCAAGAGCTCGCCCCGATTCAGGGCGATGCGGGGCCAGACCCGTTTGAGTATGACGTTGGCCACCAGCCACACAACAAACGGAATGAAGGCGGTGAGCGGGTACTGAGAATGGGTAAAGGCGCCGGAGCGCTGGCGCTCGGAAACCTGAATCGCGTAGAAGAACATCGCCGCGATCGACAGCATCGAGAGAAGGACCGCGCGCCAACGGATTCGCGGCGCTTCGGCGGCGGCCGACTCTCCGTCGGCACTCACCTCCGGCGAACCCGGCTCATCTCCCGACGGCTCCGCATGTTCTTTCGGATTGGTATGTCTGATGGGGTCGGAATCACTCATACGAGACCGGAAATGGTCGTGGAATCGCGTCAGGCACGTTTGAAGATGCTCTTTAGTTCATTTCCAATCCAGCCCACCGAGCGCGATTCAGCCCGCAACCAACACGACTCGGACTGGACGCAGAACGTCTACTGGAACCTACTCTTGACTCGCGCGGCTTAACTGCCATCCTTCGGCTACGATGATGCCCGTCCGTTTTGATCGCTTCGACGTCTTTCACGTCGCCATACCACTCTTGTACCCATGGCGAACCTCCTATGGCGAAGACTGGTCCATTCATTCGGTCTTGATCAAAGGCACGGCCGGCGAGACCACGGCGTGGTCCGAAAGCTGCCCTCTGGAGCGACCGATGTATCTGACCGAAGGTGCCAGCACTGCGTTCAGAAACATCGTCCAGTTTTTCGGACCACAGGTGGTCGGCAAAGAGATCGAATCAGCAGACGCGCTGAATGCCTTACTCTTCGCCTACAAAGGGAATCAGTTCGCCAAAGCGGGTCTCGAGATTCTGTGGTGGACTTTACAGAGCAAGAGAACCGGTGAGCCGCTGCACCGCCTTCTTGGCGGTGAAACAAGGGAAGTGCAGGCAGGAGCCGATTTCGGCGTTCAGGATTCGTTCGATATGCTGCTTGGCAATATCCAGGAAGCGGTCGACCGAGGTTTTCCCAGGATCAAGCTCAAATTCGCCCGCGGATGGGACGTGGATATGCTAGCTACGGTTCGCGGGACTTTCCCCGATCTGCGGATTCACATCGACTGCAACTCCGGCTTCCGGTTGGAAGACCTGGAGATGTTCCATAAAATCGATTCGTACCATCTCGAGTTCATCGAACAACCGCTGGGTCATGACGATCTCTTAGATCACGCCGAGCTGGCGGCTACCATAGCAACACCCATCTGCCTCGACGAGAGCATCACCGGACCTCACAAGGTCGAACAAGCGCTGCAGATCGGCGCCTGCCAATTCGTGAATATCAAACCCGGCCGCGTCGGTGGGTTGGCAAACTCCGTGCGTATTCACGATATCTGCGCCGACGCGGGGGTGCCAGTCTGGGTGGGAGGCATGCTGGAGAGCGCGCTTGGTGGTGCTATCTGCGTCGAGCTCGCAACGCTGCCGAACTTCACCTATCCGGGAGACCTGTTTCCATCGGAGCGCTTCTATACGCGCGATCTGTCGCAACCGGAGAATAAAATGACCGAGCGATTGACCTTTACGCCATTTCTGGAAGGTCTGCCGGAACCGGATCCGGAGTTACTGGCAGAGTACACGGTGGAGCACCAGACCGTAGTGAGCGACTAGTCCGACCTACGCCACACCCCGAGAAAGACTGGCATCCGGTGCACGCTGTCCTGACCTGATAGCCTGCCTTACAACCACACGAAGATCGTCGAAGAAGGTGTAGCAGAGAGGAACCACCAACAAGGTCAGCACCATCGAGGCCAGCAACCCACCCATCATCGTGCGCCCCAATGGGGCGTAGTCGGTGCCAACCACATTCGGATTTCCCACTGCCATAGGGATCAAGCCGCAGATGGTCGTAAAAGTCGTCATGAGGATAGGTCGAAACCGATGTCTCCCTGCCGCCACCAACGCCTCGAAGCGCTCCATGCCCTCATTGCGTAGCCGATTGACCAGATCCACAAGGACGATAGCATTGTTCACTACCGCCCCCACCAGGATCACCGTCCCCACCCGGGCCGTATGGTCCATCGTGGTTCCAGTGATAAACAGGGCCCAGTACACCCCAAGGGCAGCAAACGGTATCGATACGATCACCGATAGGGGTAGCACGAATGACTCGAACAGGATCCCCATGAGCAGAAATACGAAGGTGATGGACAGCAAAATAGCGAACTGCTGGGAGCGGTCCGCTTCCTCCATGCGGATGAAGCGCGCCCCCTTGTCCCAGCGATAACCTCGCGGCATTTCCAAGCCTGCCATGGCCCCGTCTACCTTGTCGAAGAGGCCTTTGGCATCGTCCTGGGTGGCGTACGCCGTGACCGTAACCATGGTCTGTCGATTGAACCTTCTAATCTTGTCGAGGCTGTGTTCGACGCGGAAGGTAGCAAAGGCCTCCAGAGGCATATCTGTTCCGCTGTTCGTTTTGAAAGTCAGATTGCGAAGCTTCTGCAGATCCTCGCCATCTGCGTCCTCCAGTCGGACCTTGATAAAGATCTCGCGATACTCTTCGATGCGCGTTCTTCCCACCTCGTTTTCCGGGATCGCCCCGATGGGCCAGCGCATGCCAATAGAATTGGACACGGACTGCGGCTGGATGCCGTAACGCCGCATCTTGTCCCGGTCGAGGCGTATCTGGATCTCCGATGAGCCTCGATCCAGATCGGTGTGTACGGCGACAAATCCGGGAATGCTTGCCAGGCGCCGTTGCGCCTCCCGCGCCATCTTCGACAACACAAGATAGTCCTGGCCATACATGTTCAGGTTCATCGAGGCGTCTTCTTCGCCTTGCTCGCCGTTGATACTGAGAAAAATGCCGGGCCGGGAAGGTAGTCGCTGTCTCAAGTCCGCGATCATCTCGCTGTACTCCAAACGCTTCTTCTCGAGCATCC
This sequence comes from Candidatus Latescibacterota bacterium, assembly GCA_965217095.1. Classification (GTDB taxonomy): domain Bacteria; phylum Latescibacterota; class UBA2968; order UBA8231; family UBA8231; genus CAYNZV01. Next base: position 6,267,570 of record OZ244235.1, on the reverse strand, counting down.
CCAGTTGGTCGAGAATGCCGTTCCAGACCACCTGGTACCACTCCTGCCGCTCTTGCTTCTTAAGATCGATAGAAGCCGAACCACCGAACCCGTAGTAGTAGGAGATACCCACGCGATCTGCATTGTAGCGCTCTCGCTGATTCATCAGCGTGTCCTCGACGACGGTCATAAACTCATTCAGCTCGTCAAGGGAATATCCCCGCGGCATGTCGAAGTTCATCCACGCGTAGCTGCGCCGTTTGGATGCCCGATCGGTTTTTTCGATGCCCTCGTACGGTATCAAAACGCTGGCCCCGACCAAAAGCAGAAGGATCAAGGCGTCAACGCGGTGCGACAGCACCCATCGAAGACAGACAGCGTAGCGGCTTTGCAGTTTTTGTATCGCCTGGCGTTCCCGCTGCGCCCCCCGGCTGGAAAAGCGCTGAGCCGCCAAGGGGAACAGGAGTAGCGCGATGAAGAGGGAGGTGAACAGCCCGATCGTAACCGGCATGCCGACCCGCCACATCCAGAAGGAAAAGAAACCGTCGTCTGTCATCAGGATCAGAGGTAGAAAAACCACGACGGTGGTCAGGGTCGCCATAGTGATAGCCAGACCCACTTCCCCCGCCCCGGCAACGGACGCATCCCGTTCGCTGAGGCCTTCGCTTCGCTTTCGGTAGATGTTTTCTACCACCACAATGGCATTATCCACTACCAACCCCAAGCTCAACATCAAGCCCATCATCGTGGCCAGGTTCAGGGACCAACCGTAAAAGTAGATAGCGGTCATGCTGGCCAGAATCGACAGCGGTATGGCACTGGTTATGATCAGGGTCATGCGTAGATTGCGCAGGAAAATCATCAATACGATTGCCGCGAATAACCCTCCCCACAGACCGGAGATCTTGAGATTGTCGATGGATGCGGTAATGTGTTCCGCCTGGTCCCAATCGATCTTGAGATCGGCCCCTGCCAACCTGGGGTCGTCGGCCAGTTCTTTCAGCCGTCTGCGTGCTGCGGCGGAGACCGCCACTACGTTGCCGTCAGGTGATCGACGAATACCAATCCAGATCGATTCCTGGCGATTGATCCGGTAGAAACGAATACCGGCGGTTTTGCTCAGCTGGACGTCGGCGACGTCGCGCAGACGCAATCCGTGCTCCGGGTCGACCAGCAGCTCCCGGTAATGTTCGACAGTGTTCATGTTCGACACCGAGCGCACCAGAAGACGCCGTCCCCCTTCGAAAATCTGACCACCGGGAAGAGTGAAGTTGTCCTGTGTGATTCGCTCCAGAACCTGATCTATTTCCACGCCCAGACTACGTATCCTATCCTCGTCCAGACGCACCAGGAGTACCGGATCAGGCCCGGTCCATATTTCCACACTTGCGACCCCGTCGATCTGCATCATCGCAGGTTTTATAGTCTCCTCGAGCAGCAGTCGCGGCTGCGTGATGGATCGATCCAGGAGTACGTTGATCCACATGACGTTGAGATTCTCCTCGCCCGTATCCACATATTGGACACTAATCTCACGACGCTTGAGCGTTGGATCGAAGTCAAGCTGGGTGAAGAACCAGTCCATGCGGTCGACCAGGTCTCTGTAAGCGCGATCATAGTCGGTACCCTTGTAATATTCCACCCAGGACGAGCCCCGGTCACGCTGTGCCCCTGCTTTGGTGCCTTTAAATCCACTCAGCGTCGACACGGCATCCTCCAGGGGTATCACGATCTCCTCAAGGGTCTGAGCGGCCGTGGCGTTGGGATAGGGAATCCAAACCGCGAGACGCGGCTCGCCCCCACCCGTGGGTTCGAGAGCCAGGGGGATGCGCAGGTAGGCGATCCAACCGATCGCCAGCAAGGCGACGAGCATCATCACCGCCGTGACCGGTCGGTCTACGGAAAGGCGAGGTAGCAGGTATTTCTGCATGTCAGAATGATATCGATGATGGCAGTCGGGTTCCTACTTACGCCAAGGATCTGCGCTTTCGCTTTCTCACATACGGTGTTTCGATCTGGTGTCGTCGGCAGATGCGTCCGAAGCTCCGGAGGTCGATTCCGACAGCGGCGGCTGCCTCTTTGTTGGACGCATACAATCGCGCCACGCGGCGCACGGAGTGTAGAGGTGTCTTTGTCACAATCCACCTCATGCCTTCGCCCCGCGATCGCAAAGCAGCGTCGCGATCTCTTCGTGACCCATCTTGGTCGCCCACGACAGCGGCGTTGCCCAGGCCTCGGCATCGGGTTCGTCTACTCCAGCTCCGCGCTCGATCATAAGATCCACCAAGCCCAGTCGACCGTTGCGGCATGCCCATCCCAATGGCGTCGACTTCAGCAACGGATCTCGCATCGTCATACTGGCACCGGCATCCAGTAGCAAGTGGCCGAATTCAAGCTCCTCCTCCTCCGTCATGTTCCAGGTACCCGAGCAAGAGCCGTGGGCAAGATCGTGCAACGTGGTGAACCCCCGTTGGTCGGTAACATCCGGATTGATGCCATGCTGCAACAACAAGCCGAGACACTGAGTATAGGTGGAGCGGTCGAAACCCGAATGGCGTCGGTGGTATCCATGGTTCCACGTGCGCATTGGCTGTAGAAGGATTACCGCCCACCATGGATCGTCGGGTGCGCGGTCGATGCGGGCGAGACACATGGCGACGATCTCGGGATCGCCCCCGCATGCGGCCGCCCATAGCATTTTCTCCGCGGGCGAACCGTCTCTCACTGGGTCGGGATGTGAGTACGCGGTCGTCTTTCCTGCCAGGACCTCCCGTGCCGCCTCGGTATCGCGATACAATCCCATGGTTTCGATGCTGGTGAACGCACCGTGGTGACGCAACAACACTTTCATCTTCTCATCGTCGGCGCCGTAAGCCTGGTCCATCGGTGAACCGCTGGCGTAAACTGCGGGGTTGACGTCGGCTCCGGCAGCAATCGACGATTCCACCATCTCGTATTCGGAGTAGAAAGCGGCGTGCCAGAGCGGCATTCCCCTCGTGTAGAGTTCTTCCTCTGCATCGTCGAGTCGCACGCGCTCATCCGAGTCCAGACCTGTTTCTAGCAAATAGTTCAAAACTTCCCGTTGGCCGTATTTCACGGCCAGGGTCAACAATCCACCACCGCCGTCCGTGGCGCACGCTTCCAGGTTTGTGCGATTCAGTGACTGCAAGTACGCCAAGTCTCCGGTAGCTGCGGCGCTTCGCGGCGTGGGATTCGCCCCATGCTCCAGCAGGAGTTCTGCAACGGATCTGCCCGCCCTCGTGGTTTCCACTCTTTGCGTCCAGTCCGCTGCCAATACGGCGCAATCGATTGGTTTCAATCCATCGACGCCAGATTGGTTGAGTTCGTGATCGAACTGCAAGATGCGGGCGGTCAGCGCTCGATTGCGCACCGAGGCAGCGTGATGCAGCGGCTTGCGCCCCCGCTCATCCACTGCCGTCATGCGCTCGGAGTTCACCGACAGCAACCGTTCGATGGCGGCCTGATCGTCTTTGCGAATTGCTTCGGCAACCTCTGCTGTATCCGAGCGCGTGGCGCCGACGCGTGACCGCCTTTGCTGGAGCTCGCTTTCAATGACGTCTACGACGTCGTCGAATCCCCTTTCTTGTGCCAGAACAAGCGGGGAAGTAGACTCGCGGTGAGGATAGACGCCTTTGTAAGGATCGGCTCCGTTAGCCAGCAGAAAGCGTGCGCAGGCAACGTCCCGGCTGAGCACGGCACAGTGCAGCGGGTTGCCGCGGCCGGACCGTGCCATCATGACCAGTTCAGGTCGGTTGGCAACCATCGACTTCAGGGTTTGCAGATCCCCTTCTTGAGCGGCTACCCAGAAACGTTCGGCGTTAGAGGTGTTTACGCGTCCGACTAGCTGCGCCCAACTGGAAAATCCGTACGCCCGGGCTAACACGCGCTGGGAATCGTTGAGGGCAAACTCGGCGGGATTCGGTTCTTGCTCGTAGGTTTCAACCTCGGCTACCGCGGTGGAATCGCCGACGCGATACCCCTTGAGCAGTTCCTTCGCCTGTTTCTTGAGTTGCTGAAGATCGGGACGTTCCGGGAGGGAACGTGACCCCTGGGGGAATTGAGATGCAGCCATGACGACCTCCTCGAAGGCAGCACCCGATGTCCGCGTTACGGGTAAGAAGAGTTCGTCGAAGATGGATCAACGAAGGTGTGTCAGGTGGGCTCTGCCCTTCCCGCGGACCGGAAGCGTCCTGTAACGCTCTGATTGGGATGGTAGCAGAAATAGTGAACTATCACAAGAAAAATTTAGTGCGGTGCCATATGAAACCTCGCATCGGCCGTCGTGAGCGAGAAGACTGGCGAACATCGGATCCGGACGTCTACTATTGAACGTTCAAATGGACGGTCTATTTTTCAGTTCGATTGAAACAAATTCGGGAATACACGGTCGATTCTCTCGAGAAGCTGCATCGTCACAAAAGACGGAAAGTGCCCTATTGCAGATTGAACCGGAATGTGTCCGGAATATTCGCGACGGCGACGGCGACGGCGAGGCGTTTGAGCACCTGTTCCGCTCATATTGCCAGCCTTTGGTTCAATTTGTCCGCCGCTATGTACACGATAGTCACACTGCGGAGAATCTCGTCCAGGATCTGTTTCTCTCCATATGGGGGAACAGGAGGCAGCTAGCCTGAATTATTCATGAATCCGCACCAAGCGGACGAATTCGATGCGCTGGTCAATGGCTGGACGTTTTGGTAGCGGGTTGATCGAGTGCTGTCGGTCGTCGAGGTGTTGTCTCTGGAGATCTGAGCCTCGTTTGGATGTCATTGGGACAGTCGGGCCCCTTAGTGGAGCGTGTGCGTGGCTGTGGTGGGCGACATCGCAAAGCATTATGAGGTATCGAGGTTGAGGACGACGGTCCGCATCAGATCCTTGGCGGGTACGATGTCGGAAAGTGAAAACGGACCTTGGTGGCTTGCTCCCGCACTCGGGCGCCGACTTTGAGCACGCGGAGTTGGATCGTGTCAAAGTTAGACGTCGTCCATTGAGTGCCGCGCATGCCAATCTGTTGGATTGTGTGCAGCAGCACGTAGGCCGCGCTGTGCAGGAAGAGGCGAAATTGGTTGGCCGAGAATCGGTGGCAGGAGGTGCGGTCGGACTGCAAGTAGGTCTTGTGATTCTTGATGAAGCCTTCCGACCGTCCGCGAGCGCAGTAGACCTTCTCATATAGAAACTCGGGGGTGCGGTTGCGGATATTGGTCACCACGAAGCGCGGGTTGGCTTTGCGCTGCGTGATCTCGGCCTTGTAGATAATCTGGCGCGGTCGGGGCCAGCTCTTGGCCTGATACTCGAAGCGGTCAAAAAGCCGCACCGGTTCATCGCTCTGCTCGGCCAGCGCCGCCGTCAGCTCCATCAGCGGTTCGCCGAGGGCTTTGAGCTTGTTGTTGAGCGCCTGTCCCAGAATGAAATCAATACCGTATCCGTCGCACAGGTCGTGCACCTCAGGGGTGCTGAAGTGCGAGTCGCCTCGTAAGGTGATCTTCGTCTTCGGCCACACCATGATCAAATGATCCAACACGCGTTTGAGGATGGCTGCCGCCTCTCGGCCTCGCATTCTACGACCGGGTCGCAGCAGGGTCGTGATCAACTTGCCCGACTCCCCTTCGTAGAGATGGACCGGCAGATAGCAATACTCGTCATAGTAGGCATGGAACAACGTCAGTTGCTGGGCGCCGTGCGTCGGATCGTCCGTGTCGTCGATGTCTATAGTCAGCTTCTTGGGCGGCTGGTCGTAAGACTCAATGAATATTTCCAGCACCGCGAGCCCGATGCGATACAGATCCGAGCGGCTGACACTATTTTCCAAACGAGACATGGTCGGTTGACTGGCCAAATCGTCTCCTGTCAGGGGCAGACGGTCGCACGCGGTTTTCAGACCCGGATCGCAACGCAGGTCGTCACTGTCATTGGCGTCCTCGTACCCACAGGCGATCTGGAATACGCGCTGCCGGATGAGGTCAGTATACGTATGGTCGATATAGCTTTGATGTCGCCGATCCGACATCGCCGCCACGATTCGGTCGACGATCCCGGTGCGGGCTTCCGCCTGTCGCAGAAGCAGGGCGCCCCCATCGCTGGTGGTCGTGCCACCGTCAAAATCAGCTTCGATCATCTTGCCCGAGATGTTTGCAAACGACAGCGTAATCTGCGAAGTTTCCATCTGCGGTGGTCCTCTTGATTGGTTGTTGTTTGTGGCTAACCCTAACATAGGGAAAAACAACCAGTTGTACAGAGAATCACCGCATTTTTATGAATAATTCAGGCTAACTCCTTCGTCAACCAGCAAAGGCAGAAATCGATGAACCAGACCAGACGAGACGCGCGGTGGCGCAGACGGCGGATCATTTACAACAACGACGGCGACGACGTAATCCAGGCAAAGACGCCGAACCAGGCCGCTCAAGGCCTGTTGAGGCGCGACAGCGGCGAGCTGATAGACAACTTTCTCGATGCCCGTGCCCGGACGCTGCTCGGGACGCAGGTGGATAGCAGCTGGTACTCTAGCTGTATGGCCGGTGTCCGCTTCTCCCACCATGCCAAGCTAGGTGGGTTCCACGGTGAGGGGATTCCCCTGGCGCTGGTCGAAACCTATGGACGCGACAGTCTGCAGATCCAAACGGATTTCTGTCACGAGAACGAGCTGGAAGCCTTCTGGTCGTTGCGTATGAACGACACACACGACTCCCATCCTGACGGGTCGGCCTACTGGACCTATGGTCTGGCGCCCTTCAAACGCGACCACCCGGAATTTCTCATGGGCGAGCCGGCGGATTGGGAAACGGATGGTCATAAGAAAGCCTGGTCGGGAATGGATTTCAGCTTTCCCGAGGTCCGCGACCACGTCTTCGCTAATATAGACGAGGTGGCGCGCAACTATGACGTCGACGGGATAGAGATGGACTTCTTCCGGCACTATCCCTTTTTCCGTCCGACCCGAGACATGCTTCCAGTCGAGGCGGAGCACCTGGAGATGATGACGGCCCTGGTGCGGCGGGTGCGGAAGCTAGCCGACGAAGTCGGCCAGCAGCGAGGGCGGCCGCTGCTGGTGGCGGCGCGCACGCCGTTCAACGTAGCTGATGCGCGTTTCATCGGCCTGGACGTGGAGACCTGGCTGGGCGAGGATCTGTTGGATCTGCTGATACCCGGCGACGACGTCGAGTCGCACATGACCGAGTCGTTCGCAGATATTATCAAACTCGGACACGGCCATGATGTGCCCGTATATCCTTGCATCAGCTGGGGGTTCTGGCATCCGTGGACGTTCCTCGACCTCTCGAACGGCGAGTACAGGGAGTACAAATCCTGGGCTAGATCCCTGAAGGAGACTGGCTCGTCCTTCACGATCGAGCTGAATGGGTGGGAAGGCATGCTGCCCGCCTGGCGCGGAGCCGCGACCAACTTGCTCGCTGCCGGCGCCGACGGCATCTACGTCTTCAACGGCGCCTTCGTCAACGATGAGGTGTGGATGGAGATCGGAGATCTCGAAACGATGGCAAACAAGGACAAGCTCTTCGGCATCAACGATTTCCTAGGCGCCAACAGCTTTGAGCGCCTCCGTGAACTGGAGCTGCAGCCCGGAGAGACAGCCAAAACGCACTTTCAGGTCGGAGAAGATCTGAGCTCGAGGAAAGGCCCTTTTCGCCTTCGCCTGCACTTGTGGGAGCTCACTGCGAGCGATGAGATATCGGTGAAATTCAACGATGTAGCATTGAATGGTCTACGGCCGCAGAAGACTCTAGACGCGGCGCCCGCCGGCCACTGGCTAGAGTGCGAGGTGCAGCCCAATCGGGTCGTCAATGGTGAAAACAGGCTCGAAGTCAGCCTGAACACGCGGGCTGACTCTGCACGGACACCGATCGCACTCGATTGCGCGCTATTGTATGTGCGCGCCGCCTGATTTTTGACTGAGGGATTTTGACCGAGGGATTCTCCAACCGTGGCGTCGTAAGCTGCATCGCAACACCCCACGTTGGTACTGCTTTGGGGGCTGCGGTCGAACTACACCTCCGGAAGCAGCGCGTCGTCGTCTGTTTCTTGCTGCCACTGCTGCAACAAAGTGGTCATGCTCGAGATGCGATCCTTCTGGCCGGCGTCGTCGTACAGGTTGTTCTCCTCGGTGGGATCTTCGTTCAAGTCGTAGAGCTCGCATTGATCGACGGTGCTCAGATTGAGCTTCCATCCATCGCCCGAAATCACCGTGCGCCAAGGTTGCCAGGAGGGCCAAGGAACACCGGCTTCGGCTCGAATCAGCGGCCCATTAGTTTCGATGAACACAGCGTTCTCTTCGAGGGAAGTTTCACCGCAGAGCACCGGTTCGAGACTCTTTCCTTCCAGACGGGAAGGCAGCGGCACACCCATCAGTTCTAGGAGGGTGGGCACCAGGTCGATCTGACTCATGTGCCCGGCTATCTGTTTGTATTCATCTGTAATCCACGGCACCCGCATCAACAGAGGCACCTTGATCGACTCTTGATAGAGCACCTCCTTGTGAAGCATCCCGTGCGAACCCATCATCTCCCCGTGGTCGCTGGTGTAGACGACGATGGTGTTGTCGGCGGCGCCAGACTCGCTCAGCGCTTCGAGGATCGGGGCCATGGCTCGATCCACGCCGGAGATAGCCTCCCAATAGCGGGCGCGTAGTCGCATCCAGCCGGCTTCGTCCCGCAGGTCCTCACCGTCGATTTCGGGAAGATTCCCGTAAAACTCCGCCTTCTTCTGGTGGTAGAGCGAAGCATTTGCCGGGGGCCCTCTCAAGAAATGAGGTTCCCGCGGCAGCTTCGCCGGATCGTAAAGGCTGCTGGGCCGGTTGGGAAGCGGGCTGTGGGGGTCCATGAAACCGGCGTACAACACGAACGGTCGTTCGCCGTTCTCTCTGATGAAACGGGCGGCTTCGCGACCCACGTACGCGTTCTTGCTCATCTCCCACGGCAAATCGGCCGTCATCTCACGAGAGAAGATCCTGGCGGCCATCCATTCAACGTCAGGAGTATACCCGTGCTTGAGCAGGAAATGGTGGTAGTCGCTGAAGCGCGACAGATACTCCCTTTGAGTGAAGAAAAGACGGTAGTGATCCTCCATACCGACCCAGTGGCTGAACCCGTGCTGCCGGAAGATCTCGTCGCCAAGGTGCCATTTCCCGATGTAGCCACACTCGTATTCGGACGGCACCATCTCGGCAATGGTGGGAGTGGTAGGTTTAAGCGGTATGTTGAGGTGTATGCAGCCATTGGTATGGGGATAGAGGCCGGTCATGATGCTGGATCGCGCCGGCGTGCATAAAGACTGCGTCACGTAGGCATTCTGGAAGACAAAGCTGTCATTCGCCAGTGCGTTGAGGTTGGGTGTTTGGATGAGGTGGTTGCCATAGCAGCGCATCGTGTCGAACCGCTGTTGGTCGGTAAAGATGAACAGCAGGTTTGGCTTCGTCGGAGGTCTATTAACCTGGTCCATTGCCGTACTTCCCTTGACGGTCAGAGTGGTTCGGGATACTAGGCAGATTAAGGGCGGTCTCGGTTATGCAGTCAAGGAGCGCCCGCCACAAACTCGCCTACCTTGCCGCTATTGGCGATAACGCGTTTTTGGGGGCATCCATTTAACCGGAGTTACCATATGTTCAGTGCATGGCGTATCCTCGCGCTGGCAAGCACTACCCGGGCTCGGTTGGCGAGTTTCAAGCCTGGTTTCGAACCGATGCGGACTGCCTGGACTACCTCGAATGGCTGCGGTGGCCCGACGGCTTCGTCTGTCCGAGTTGCGGCCACGAAGGCGGTTGGCGCTTGGGCGATGGCCGCTTCATGTGTCCGGCGTGTTCGACACGCAGTTCGGTGACGGCCGGTACGATCTTCGATCGGACGCGGACACCCTTGACGATATGGTACACCGCCTGCTGGCTGTTCGCCACCGGTAAAGACGGGATCTCGGCGTTGAGCTTGAAGCGAGTACTGGAGATCAGCTCCTACCAGACTGCCTGGGCCATGCTGCACCGCCTGCGGTCGGTGTTGGTACGTCCCGGTCGGGATCTGCTGAGCGGGACGGTACAGGTGGACGAGACCTACATCGGCGGCGCCGAGCCTGGGCTGGCCGGTGGCCGCGCTAGGGGCAAGAAGGTGCTGACCGGTATCGCAGTTGAGGTTCATGAGCCGAGAGGATTGGGGCGGTGCCGCATGTCGCCACTGGCCGATGCCTCTGCCGAGACCTTGCACGCGTTCGTGATGGATCACGTCGAGCCGGGCTCGACGATCATCACCGACGGGTGGCCCGCTTATCAGGGACTGGCTCAGCTCGGCTACGAGCACGATCGGCGCAGCCAGGGCGCGGCCCGCGCTCGGGGCGATGATCCCAACAAGCTGTTGCCCGCCGTGCACCGCGTTGTCTCACTGGCCAAGCGGTGGCTGCTGGGAACGCATCAAGGGGCCGCCGACAGTACCCACATGAGCCACTACCTCAACGAGTTCGTGTTCCGCTTCAATCGCCGCCGCTCCCGCAGCCGCGGCATGGTGTTTTATCGCGTGCTCGAGCTGGCCGTGGCCCACGAGCCGATGCGTTTCCAGGATCTCATTGCCAGCCGACGCCGAGGAAGCTGCCCCCCGAGCCGCCCAAACGGCGAGGGCATCCCACGAGCCTGGAACGCCCAGGGGCAAACCGGCCGTGGCGGTCGGCGGCCGAACACTGATGGGGGTCGCGACGCACTCCGGTTAAATGGATACCCCCAACGGCCTTTATTTGCCCTCGCATAATAGGTACGTAGAGTTCGGGACACGGGGTTGTCCAGCCACTGAGCACGTACAGTGCACTTGCCTGTTGTAGATCCGACGCGATGGTTTCTTTAGCGAGGCTGCTGGGGTTCGGCTGATTTGCCCTCGGGGCGTTGTCCCCTGTGCGATAGACTGCCGGTGTCAGCATGTTGCACTTACCGCTTGACGGGACGCGGTTCCCTGAACTGGCTGCGAAGACGTGCGGGCTGGCGTCACCCCGATCATGGGCAGCTTCATAAATCATTTGGTGAAGAGCGCCCTATGTATCTCTTGGCATCGACGTCGCCAAACGCCGCCATCATGCCACCTTGCTCGATGAGCGCTGCGCTACGGTGTTTGGCAACTTTGAAGTGCCCCACAGTTGCGTGGGTTTCGCGCAGCTGCCGACGAAGTTGGCAGCGGTGGCTCCCTGGATGCCATTCGCGTCGGCATGGAGGCTACGGGCCACTACTGGATGGTGTTGTTCGAGCGGTTGACGGAGGCGGGGTACCGCGTCGAGGTGCTCAACCCGCTGGTGATCCCGGCCCGTCGCAACATCACCATCCGTGGCAGCAAGACCGATAGCGTGGACGCTCTGCTCATCGCCTGGTTAGTCTTTTTGATTTACCCTTTCCGGAGTATCAGGATCACTTTTCCGACCTGTTTGGCTCTTCCAGTCGCGCGGTGTTGGCCGCGTTTCACACCGCCAGGCAGTTGGCTAAAGTCGATACTCGGCGGTTGACCCGTTTGCTCCACGACACCAGCCGTGGCTACTTCGGTAGAGCTCATGCGCAACGACTAAAGGCGGCGGCTAAAACCTCCTTTGCCCTGCCTGGTCGCGTTGACGCCCTGGCGTTGGAGATCCGTTTCGTCGTCGAAAGACTCAACCTGCTCATCGAGCAGATCGTCCAGCTGGAGAAGCGTTGGCAAACGCTGATGGTCGAGCGACGCAACCTGCTGCAATCGATTCCCGGTTTGGGCAAGGTGTGGGCGCCCACAATTCTCGCTGAGATCCTGCCCGTTTTCCAGCCCGAGCATAAGCACGGGGCCCGCTAGTTGGTCGCCGCGGCCAGTGTCGATGTGAAGCTGAGCGAAAGTGGGGACGCCAAAGGGCACGGCAAGATGGCGAAACGCGGCAGCCGTTACCTGCGCACAGCCGTCATGCAGGCCGCTGAGATCGCCGTCTTTCGCAAGCATGACCCGCTCTTCACCGCCATCTATAAACGGCAGAAGGATCGCGGCAAACACCACATGGTCGCGCTTACACACGTTGCCAACAAAATGCTACATGTAATCTTTGCGGTCTTGAAAAATGACAGACCTTACACGCCCATACGCATGTGACGCGAACTATAGACAAATGCCCATGATTGGCGTTGACTATTTGCCGCTTGTCTATCCTCTAGGGGAACGCCAGCGTGTCGCCGTCGATGACACGTGCGGCCGCGGCGGCGGTTGACGGAGAAGTGGTAGCGCGGCTGGCTGCCGCCTCTGCTTTTTGTGGCGGTGACGATCATGCCGGCCCGGGGAACGGCGATACCCTGGATCGGTCCTATCCAATGGTTGTCAAATCCCAGATCGACTACGAGATCTTGCGCCTGTCCGGGCAGTGACGGAATCAGGCGGTAGGTGTAGAGCTCGCCTTTTCGCGGCGTGAGGCGCACCCTCTGCTGCTCGCCGCCGGGTCGGAAGGCGACGGAACCTACCTGGCGGGCATCGGCGAAGAGGTCGGCCTTTATCTGTTCCTTGAGCTCGCGCACGGTCCAGCTCGATTCGGCGGCGGCGCGTTCGTAGAATTCGCGCTGTTGACGCGACTTGAGGGAGATGATCTGGACGTAATGGGTCCAGCTCAATTTTGGAATTGATTCCAAATTTGGCATGCCCCTACGAAAACGGAGCATGTTGTAAACTAATGACTGATCTAAGTTTAGGTCATTCCAAAGGCGGCTGAGAAACGCTCGCCGTAGGTCGATTTGCCTTCATTGGCGAGCAGATGGGCGTGGATGGTGTCGCCGATCTCCCAGTAGCTGCGGGCGAGGCGGCGGCCACGCGCCTGGGTGCCAAGATCCTTCTGGGCGGCGATGATCTCGTCGATGCCGTCGATCAGGGCGTCGTAGGATTGGAAGGGCACGGCGGCGTCACGCCAAGGGCGGAGGGTTCAGCACCTTCTCGTATTCGGTGCGGATCGGTTTGAAGCCGGCTTTGGTGTGGAGCCGGTCGGAGGCGACGTTCTCGATGCCGGTATCGGAGCGCAACAGATCGGCGGCGCGTTCCCTGGCCAACGCTTCTATGTGCTCGAGGATCTCGGTGCCGATGCCCTGGCGGCGATGGGAAACACTCACGGCGATGTCGTTGATCTCGGCAATGGTTACGTCGTAGCCCCCCACCTCGCGAAAAACAACCCAGACAAAACCGACCACGAGACCGTCCTCCTCCCAGTGGAGGCGATGCACATCCTCCATGGATTGGGACAGATGGGTCCAGGAATGACTGGATGGCCGAAGCATCGGTAGCGTCGATGCTGGGACGCGGCGTTACTCGCGCTCTACTTTGCCTCGGAATCCCCGACAATTGAGGTTCGTCGTCTGCCACCGCGTTTACTGTAACGAACTGTCTTGCCTCGGCCCCGGCGGTCAGATCGATACTTGTGTCTGGGCGACGTGGCCGACGAGAGTTGCTCGTCACACGATGATCTCTTCTGTATCCACCGTGCAAAAGTAAATAAGGCTGAACCGGAGTGCATTATTCCAGCGACCGTCAAGTTAAGTGTTTTCATAAGGTTAAGAGAATACGCACGACTAGGAGGAATCCCGATATTGACCGCCCCAAAAGCTCTCCTAAACAAAAGCGAGCTTGTCGATACGTTTGGGAATCAGTAACATATTCAGCTTTGTAAATTCCATTCCTTCAGGTCGCCTGAATTCAGATGGGAAATCGATCTGTGTGCCGTTACGCCCAAGAACGCTTGGTTAATACTAGTGAAAGGAGGGAATATGGACGCTCGTACTAAATTCGCTCTCGTGATTCTCGCCCTTCTAGGCATAGCCGCCTTTTTCCCTCCCAATGAGCCCTTTTTTCTTGTGGGGAAGATAGCCCTGCTCGCTGCTCTTCTTGCTATTATCCTCACCGGTGGCGTTTCAGGTACTCTTCCAAAAACAATCCAGATAGTCGTCGAGGACGTTCGGGAGGATCGTCGCAGCACTTATCGAAATATTCTTCTGCGGACAATGTCGCGCTTGGGCGAATCAGTCCAGTTAGACGAGGAACACGGGGAGATTTGTATAGGTGTAAAAACGAAAAGGCCAATGGAAGATGTGAAGAAGGCTGCGGACAAGTGCGACGCAAAAATGCAGTTTGATAGCCTGAATTATTCATAAAAATGCGGTGAGCCTCTGTACAACTGGTTGTTTTGCCCTACGTTAGGGTTACCCACAAACAACAACCAATCAAGAGGGCCACCGCAGATGGAAACTTCGCAGATCGCGCTATCGTTTGCAAACATCTCGGGCAAAAAGATCGAAGCTGATTTTGACGGTGGCATGACCACCAGTGATGGGGGCGCCCTGCTTCTGCGACCAGCGGAAGCCCGCACCGGGATCGTCGACCGAATCGTGGCGGCGATGTCGGATCGTCGACATCAAAGTTATATCGACCATACGTATACTGACCTCATCCGGCAGCGCGTATTCCAGATCGCCTGTGGCTACGAGGACGCCAATGACAGTGACGACCTGCGTTGCGATCCGGGTCTGAAAACCGCGTGCGACCGTCTGCCTCTGACGGGAGACGATTTGGCCAGTCAACCAACCATGTCTCGTTTGGAAAACAGTGTCAGCCGCTCGGATCTGTATCGCATCGGGCTCGCTTTGCTGGAAATATTCATCGAGTCTTACGACCAGCCGCCCAAGAAGCTCACCATCGACATCGACGACACGGACGATCCGGCACACGGCGCCCAGCAACTCACGTTGTTCCATGCCTACTATGACGAGTATTGCTACCTTCCGGTCCATCTCTACGAAGGGGAGTCGGGCAAATTGATCACGACGCTGCTGCGACCCGGTCGTAGAATGCGAGGCCGAGAGGCGGTAGCCATCCTCAAACGCGTGTTGGATCATTTGATCATGGTGTGGCCGAAGACGAAGATCACCTTACGAGGCGACTCACACTTCAGCACCCCTGAGGTGCACGACCTGTGCGACGGATACGGTATTGATTTCATTCTGGGACAGGCGATCAACAACAAGCTCAAGGCACTCGGCGAACCGCTGATGGAGCTGGTGGCGGCGCTGGCCGAGCAGAGCGATGAACCGGTGCGGCTTTTTGACCGCTTCGAGTATCAGGCCAAGAGCTGGCCCCGACCGCGCCAGATTATCTACAAGGCCGAGATCACACAAGGCAAAGCCAACCCGCGCTTCGTGGTGACCAATATCCGCAACCGCACTCCCGAGTTTCTGTATGAGGAGATCTACTGCGCTCGTGGGCGGTCGGAAGGCTTCATCAAGAATCACAAGACCTACCTGCAGTCCGACCGCACCTCCTGCCACCGCTTCTCGGCCAACCAATTTCGCCTCTTCCTGCACAGCGCGGCCTACGTGCTGCTGCACACGATCCAACAGATTGGCATGCGCGGCACCCAATGGACGATGTCCAACTTTAACACGATCCAACTCCGGGTGCTCAAAATCGGCGCCCGCGTGCGGGAGCAAGCCACCAAGGTCCGTTTTCACTTTCCGACGTCATACCCGCTCAAGGATCTGATGCGCACCGTCGTCCTCAACCTCGACACCTCATGATGCTTTGCGATGTCCCACTACATCCACGCACACGATCCACCAAGGGACCCGACTGTCCCAATGACATCCAAAAGAGGCTCAGATCTCCCAGACAACACCTCGACGACCGACAGCACTCGATCAACCCGCTACCAAAACGTCCAGCCATTGACCAGCGCACCGAATTCGTTCGCTTGGTGCGGATTCATGAATTATTCAGGCTAGAGGGCTGGACATGTGCTATCTAACGACCAGTGCTTCGGGGTCCATTGACAACGCAGCGTATTATTTTACCTAACCATTTGCAAGGCGTGGGAAGAAACGAATCTCAAATACCTCGGATTGCCCATCACGCAGCTGCCAACGAATGCGAAGGGGAAGGACCGAGTTTTGGAGTGGCGGGGTGGGACGCGACCGGCGTTCGGGCGACGAAGTATGAGCAGTTCTCTGGCGTACGGCGGAGGTTGTCAAAATGATATACCGCCGGCCGGACAGGCACGGTGAGGCCATGGGGGGGCAATCGGAACTGGAAATTCCACGACGTAAGCGAGCAGGAGGCAACCTTGACGAAGAACTACGACGCAATCTTGATCGGTGCCGGCATTATCGGCAGTTGCACGGGGCTGGAATTGGCCCGCAAAGGACACAGAACACTCAACATCGACAAGCTGGGGGCGGCCGGCTCCGGCTCGACCTCCAATACCTGCGCCATCATCCGTCTGCACTATTCGACGCCCCAGGGGGTCGCCATGGCGCGAGAAGGGTATTTCTACTGGATCGATTGGCCGCGGCATCTGGGTGTCGCGGACGAGGCCGGCATGGCGAGATATGTCAACACCGGTTGCCTGGTGATGAAGACCGACAAGAACAAACACCTCAAGAACGTCATGGCCAGCCTCGACGAGTTGTCGGTGGTCTACCAGGAGCTGGACGAACGGGGGATCAGGGAGAAGCTCTCTTACGTCGACACCCGTGGTTACGGTCCACCGGTCTTGGCCGGCGACGAGCGCTTCGGCAAACCGACCGGGGAGAGTGTCTCCGGCGCGGTTTATGTCCCGGAGTCCGGCTTCATCAACGACCCGCAGCTGTCGGTCCACAACGTTCAGCGCGCCTGTGAAGCGCGAGGCGGTGAGTTCCTCTTCCGTACCGAGGTGGTGGAGATCCTGAAACGGGACGGGCGCGCCGCGGGTGTAAAGCTCGCCGATGGCAGCGAGATCCACGCGCCGGTTGTGGTTAATGTCTCCGGTCCGCATTCGTCCAGGATAAACCGCATGGCGGGGGTCGAGGAGGAGATGAACATGACCACCCGCGCCCTCAAACAGGAGGTTTGCCACGTCCCAGCCCCCGAGAACATCGAATACGACTTTCTCGGCACTCTGATCTCCGACGGCGACATCGGCTGCTACTCCAGACCCGAGGCTGGCAATCACGTGCTCATCGGCTCCGAGGATCCGGAGTGCGACGAGCTCGAATGGGTGGAGGATCCGGACAACTACGACAAGAGCTTTACCGATCAGTGGCAGACCCAGGTGCGGCGGGAAGCCCAACGAGTAGAGGGGCTTGAGATCCCGAAGGAGCGCAAGGGTCTGGTCGATCTCTACGACTGCACACCGGACTGGATCCCTATCTACGACAAGTCGTGTCTGCCCGGTTTCTATATGGCCGTTGGTACATCGGGCAATCAATTCAAGAACGCGCCAGTGGTCGGGCTGCTGATGTCCGAACTCATCGAGAAGGTCGAGGCGGGGCAGGATCACGACCGGGATCCGGTCACCTTTGACATGAAATACACCGGTCGGACCTGCGATATTGGTTTCTTCAGGCGATCGCGCGAGAACAATCCAGATTCCTCATTCTCGGTCATCGGCTGAACCTCCACCCTCGCTGGTCGAAGCTGACCGGAAGCGAACGAGGTACGGAATTGACAATCGTATTCGACGCGCACAATCATTGCTTCCCGCCCATAGGACAGGGAGATCTCGAGATTCGGCTGCCCGAGACTCAATACCATGTGCGGCACGTGGGGCCGAGATTCCACCGGCGCGGCGACAACGCACCCCTCGAAGGTCCGATTTTGCTCGGCGGTGGCGATGGCATCTCCTGGCTGCCGGATGTCGACTTCCGGTTCGGACGTTTTGGACAGGTCGAGCTGACCCACAACGGTGACGACTACTTCTTCCAGCTGGTGCCGGCGTCTCTCTTCGACAGCTCCGCCCCGCCGGAATACACGATCGCCCAGATGGACTACGCCGGAGTCGGCAGGGCGGTTTTGCAAAGCGATCGCATCTACGGCCGCATGGACGACTATTTGGGCGAGTGTGTTAGGCGCTACCCGGATCGATTCGTCGCGCTCGCACAGGTGGACGAGTGGGTCGGTGGTGAGCCCGAGCAACTGGCTCGTCTCAGGCGGCAGATCGAGGAGTTAGGTTTCTCCGGGCTGTACTTTCCCACCGAAGGTTTCTTCCATACCGACTTTCGCACGAACGTCAACTCGCCCGAGCTGGAACCCCTGTGGGAGTTGGTCGCCGAGTTGGGAATTCCGATTCACTGGCACGCGGTGAGTCGGAGGCGGCCGCTTCTCGAAAGGTATCTCGAAGAGATCGACCAGTTCACAGAGTGGGGCCGCACTCACCCGGAGATTCCCTCGGTGCTGACCCACGGTCTCGAGAATCTCAGAATCGATGTAGGCGGCACGGATCGCTTCACGGTCCCGCGAGAGATCCTCACGCTGCTTCGGCTTCCCAACTGGCACATCGAGCTCATGCTGCACAAGATGGCCTTCGACCACGAGTTCCCGCCGTACCACCCAAAGATTCCGCAAGTCGTGCGAACCTTGGTCGAGGAAGTCGGCGCCCACAAGCTGCTTTGGGGTTCGGATATGCCGTCGTGCGAAGAGGTCGTCACCTATCGCCAGACGCAGATTTTGTGGCGCACCCAGTGTGATTTTCTCACCGCCGCGGAGCGCGACGGAATTCTTGGCGAGAACATGGCGCGATTCTATCCGTGAAGTGGGAAAGCGGAGCAGAAGGGCATGCAAGGCTGTGTGTCGCTGAACGGGTTCGTGAGTTATGACTCGATACGTTGCCGCCATCGACCAGGGTACGACCAGTACTCGTTGCATGCTGTTCGATCATGCCGGCAAGATCGCTGGCAGCGATCAGCTCGAGCACCAGCAGATCTTCCCACAGCCCGGTTGGGTAGAGCACGACGCACTCGAAATCTGGACCAACACCCAGAAGGTTGTTAAGCAGGCGCTCTCGCAGGCCGGCGCCTCCGCTGTGGACATCGCAGCCGTGGGCATAGCCAATCAACGCGAAACCACCATCGTCTGGTATCGCAGAACGGGGCAACCTTGTCACAACGGCCGACTCCGGAGCGGATCTCAAAGCGTTGAAGGTAGACGGTGGGATGGTAAACAACGAGCTGTTGATGCAGTTTCAAGCCGATGTATTGGACGTTCCAGTTATTCGCCCACGAGTTACCGAGACAACTGCCCTGGGTGCAGCGTATGCGGCGGGTCTGGCGGTAGGATTCTGGAAAAACACGGACGAGTTGCGCAACAACTGGGGCGTGGACAAAACCTGGCGTCCCGCGGCGGATGACGCGGCCCGCACAACGCTCTATCACCAGTGGAAAAAAGCGGTAACGCGCACCTTCGATTGGATAGAATAGAGCGAGGAGGAACAGCATGTCAGAACCGAGCAAAGAGTGCAAAGTGGTTCGTTCAGAAGGGACCTACAGGGGGAAACAGGATTTCACCTATTTTGCGGGAATCTCGGCGGAAAACACCGGAGCTCGAGGAATCTGTATGCATTTGTTGACTATTCCTCCGGGTCAACGCGCCAAGGCTCACCTCCACGAGAGCCATGAAACGGCGATTTATATCATTGATGGCGTAGGTGATATGTGGTATGGTGAGGACTTGGCTGAGCATCTGGTGGTCAAGGCCGGCGAATACCTGTACATACCTGCTGGGATGCCCCACCTACCATACAATGCCAGCGAGACCGAGCCTTGTACAGCGGTAATCGCTCGGACTGATCCAAATGAGCAGGAAAGTGTGGTCCTGCTGCCCGAATTGGACAAGCTGCACTCATAAGGAGGAAGATCATGTTAGCTTCGATGAATCGCGTCATCGTTTTTGTCGGGGACGTCGAAAAGTGCGCTGACTTTTATTGCGATACCTTCGACTTGGCCACTATAGAAAGCACCCACGCGCCCGAGCAATGGCGCGAACTGGATGCCGGGGGATGCCGTTTGGCTTTCCACAAAGCGCACGGATCCGACGGTCCTGTTGACGGACCGACAGGCAGTCCAGGCAACCCCCACAAGATCGTGTTCCAGGCGGACGATGTTCCGGCAACGCGTGAAGTGCTCATCGAGCGGGGGGCAGCAATGGACGCCGTCCAAAGCTACGGGGATGTGGTGATGTGCGATGGCGCGGATCCGGAAGGCCATCGGTTCCAGATATCGAGTCGCTAGGAATCAAGCGTCGCGACTCCATGGATCCCAGTTGCCTCCAATACTGCATGACCGACGAACAACGGGACATCTTCGATCAGGAAGGGTATCTAATCGTCGAAGATGCCCTGGATGCGGAGTTCATCCAGCGCCTGATCGAAGCCGCCGATCGGGTGGATCGGCGGGAGCGCGAGCGCCAGGGTCTCGGTGCCAACAAGCTGCTGTCTAAGTTTCGCACGATCGTCGAGGACGACCTGTTTCTGGAGCTGCTCGACTGGCCAAAGACCTTCCCATTGATCTGGGATATTCTCGGCTGGAATGTCCAACATTATATCTCCCACCTGATCTACTACCCGCCCGAGCACAACGACGAAACGGTCCCACCCGGCATCTGGCATCAAGATGGTGGCCGTCCGGTCCCGGAAATGGAGCGGCCGCAACCGCGTCTGTCGCTGAAGATTGGATTCTGGCTGACAGACATCGACGAGCCAGACCGCGGTGGAATCCGCATCGTTCCCGCAAGTCACAAGCGCGACGAGGCTCCCGAACGAGAACCGGAGGTTGAGCCGGAGGGGATGCTGCAGCTGCGGGTCAAGGCGGGAACCGCGGTGCTATTCGATCGACGCATGTGGCATGCGCGCGGCATCAACACCTCGACAATTACACGTAAGGTCCTGTTTATAGGCTACAGCTACCGCTGGCTTCGCGGGCTCGATTACAACCTCATACCGGAAGAGATTCTGGAGAAATGCGACCCCATCCGGCGGCAGCTGCTGGGCGATGGCGTCGATGTAAAGGGTTGGTGGCAGCCCACCGACGAGGACGTCCCCCTGAAAGGGTGGTTGCTGGAACACAAGGGAGAGGCGTACGTCGAACGTATATCGGACAAGCAGTGGGAACGGAATAAGTGGGAGTTGGGGGCATCCATTTAACCGGAGTTACCATATGTTCAGTGCATGGCGTATCCTCGCGCTGGCAAGCACTACCCGGGCTCGGTAGGCGAGTTTCAAGCCTGGTTTCGAACCGATGCGGACTGCCTGGACTACCTCGAATGGCTGCGGTGGCCCGACGGCTTCGTCTGTCCGAGTTGCGGCCACGAAGGCGGTTGGCGCTTGGGCGATGGCCGCTTCATGTGTCCGGCGTGTTCGACACGCAGTTCGGTGACGGCCGGTACGATCTTCGATCGGACGCGGACACCCTTGACGATATGGTACACCGCCTGCTGGCTGTTCGCCACCGGTAAAGACGGGATCTCGGCGTTGAGCTTGAAGCGAGTACTGGAGATCAGCTCCTACCAGACTGCCTGGGCCATGCTGCACCGCCTGCGGTCGGTGTTGGTACGTCCCGGTCGGGATCTGCTGAGCGGGACGGTACAGGTGGACGAGACCTACATCGGCGGCGCCGAGCCTGGGCTGGCCGGTGGCCGCGCTAGGGGCAAGAAGGTGCTGACCGGTATCGCAGTTGAGGTTCATGAGCCGAGAGGATTGGGGCGGTGCCGCATGTCGCCACTGGCCGATGCCTCTGCCGAGACCTTGCACGCGTTCGTGATGGATCACGTCGAGCCGGGCTCGACGATCATCACCGACGGGTGGCCCGCTTATCAGGGACTGGCTCAGCTCGGCTACGAGCACGATCGGCGCAGCCAGGGCGCGGCCCGCGCTCGGGGCGATGATCCCAACAAGCTGTTGCCCGCCGTGCACCGCGTTGTCTCACTGGCCAAGCGGTGGCTGCTGGGAACGCATCAAGGGGCCGCCGACAGTACCCACATGAGCCACTACCTCAACGAGTTCGTGTTCCGCTTCAATCGCCGCCGCTCCCGCAGCCGCGGCATGGTGTTTTATCGCGTGCTCGAGCTGGCCGTGGCCCACGAGCCGATGCGTTTCCAGGATCTCATTGCCAGCCGACGGCCGAGGAAGCTGCCCCCCGAGCCGCCCAAACGGCGAGGGCATCCCACGAGCCTGGAACGCCCAGGGGCAAACCGGCCGTGGCGGTCGGCGGCCGAACACTGATGGGGGTCGCGACGCACTCCGGTTAAATGGATACCCCCAAGTGGGAGTAATAGACCCATGCTGACTATTGAACAGATCAGCTTCTTCGAGACCTTTGGATTCCTTTGCCTGCGACAGCTCTTTTCACCGGAGGAAATGGCAGACCTCATCCGCAAATATGAGGTGCTGATGGAGTCCAATCCGGGCGAGAGAACGGGACCTACGCATCAGGCCGTTTCGCCTTTCGTGGAGCTAGGTTCTACGCTGACCTGGCTGCCTGAGGACGACCGCATCTACCTGCCCATGGAACAGCTTCTGGGCCCGGGGTTTGTCTGGGGTGGCTCGGAAGGGGTGTCGGGCAGTTTCAACGAAACCAACAATCACAATTGGCACAGCGATCGCGCCGGTCAGATCGATATACAGTATACCCGCATCAAGATCATGATCTATCTGCAGCCCATGCGGAAGGAGACCGGGGCGTTGCGCGTCATTCCGGGTTCCCACCATGCCCCGTTTCACCGCGGTTTGCTGCCCCTTCACACGCAGCACGAGGAAACATGCCCAGGCACCTTTGGTGTTAGTGGACCCGATCTATGCTGCCATCCGCTCGAAGTCGATCCGGGGGATGTGGTTGTGTTCAATCACTATCTCTTCCATGCGGTCTACGGAAAACAAGAGGGCCGTCGATACATTGCCTTGAAGTTTGCAGCGGAGCCAAAGACCGAAGCGGAGTACAACGCGTTGCGGCCGAACAAGCAGGACGCCTCACAGCTGGATGTTTCCTATCGAGACAGTGACCGACCGCGGGTGCAGGGTATGCTGGCGAAGCTGTTGGAGTGGGAAGCGAAGCTCGGTTAAGAGATCTGCAAGAAAATAAGGTCGGGGCGCGAATCGAAGAGCGGTCCGATGACGCTAGTTGTCGTCCTCGCGCTCGCTCAACAAATCGCCGCGCTGCAGACGCTCGGCGTTTTCGGTCGACCAGAGGATGCTCTTCATAACCTTCTGAGCGGTGATGTAGCGCGTGGCGGCCAGAATATGGATCCGCTTTTCCTCTGGGTCGGTGCTCAGATCGAAATGGCGGAACGCCACCTCCAATACCTGGAACATGTGCAGCTCTGCGTCCTCGCTGAGCATGATATGTCCGAGGGTATGTTTTAGCTTCCGTAGGTCCCTGCCTTCCGCCAGATATTGATTCACCAGGCATTCCGCTTCGTACACCTTCTGGAAATCGGCGAATTCCTGTAAGCGGTCCAGCATCGAATCGTCGGAGTCGAACGCCTCCTCCGTCTCTTGTCCCGGTCGGGGCACTCGTGCTGCCGGCATGTTGAGCCAGCGTAAAGAGGTGAGAAAGACAGCTCCGTGGAAAAGTCCGCGCAGCAGCTCCTTGCTGGCGGCATACTGGAAGGCGCAATACAGGGCGTGGCCATAGGAGTAGATGTTGGCGACGTCGTGCCAGTCTCCCTCATTCTTCAGGTGAAAACGCACGGTACGCACGGCGCCGGCGAAGGTCATGGCGCGACAGATCTGTATCGGTGGCACGCCGGCGCGAAGTTTCTCCTCCACCTGGACGAGGATCGGCTCGAACTCATCCCCCAGCATCACCTGGGCAAACTCCGCGATATCGAGGGACGCCTCATTCTTCTGGTTGTCGTGCCAGATGTCATCCAGTCGGCCGAAGACCTCCTCCAGGTGGGGAACGCTATCGGCCCAGCGCGAGGTTTCCTCGTGGCGCGTCCGCGTGACCAGGTCGACGACAATGGGCCGCAGGATTTCGTGGGCGCCTTGCCATTCCACGTACTCGAGCGCCTCGAACATCTTGTTGGCGAAATCCAGTGCGTGACCATCACCGGTGAAATAGAAATCGGTGGCGGAGCAAAAGACGAGATCGGCCAGCACCTCTCTGGAATGCCCCCGGTCGCACAGGGTCAACAGGATGCGCTCGGCGGCGCCCTGGTGCCGCTGGTCGACAAAGGTGCGGAACCAGCGCTTGAAGGTCCCCAGGTCCTGATCTTCGCTGGTCCGAGGGAAGGGGAAACGCTGGCGTCGCGAGCTCCCGGAGGTGCGGCGGGCAATCTGGGTGAGACCGTGCACCAGAAACAGGTTTCTGTCCTTGGGTGCGATATCGTCCCACATATTGGCGGCCAGGGTGAGGATCGCCACACCCGAAGACCAGCCCTCGCTGGTCTTGTGGGCGCCGTAATAGAGACCCTGCTGAATAATCTCATGAGCGGAAGCCCCCGCCTCTCGCAGCGCGGCGACCGCTTTGGCAATCAGAAACGAGCTGCGGTCTTTCAGACCTTGCTCAAGGGTGCGTTTACCCCGGTCTATCAGGCGTCGACGGGCATCCTCTTTTTCGCCCGGTGACAGCCCTACATAGACACAGCCGTCTTCCCGGACTTCCACCGGAAAGGCTTTGAGATCGTCGCCTGAGGTGAGCAGACATCCCCCAGTATTCAGATCGAATTCCCAGTGATGCCAATGGCAGATCAGCACCCCGTCGCGGATGCTGCCCTTGGACATGGGATACCCCATGTGCGGGCAGCGGTTGTCGACGGCGTGGAACTTGCCTCGATAACGAAACAGGGCGATATGGGTGCCCTCGATGCTGAAGGGCTTGCCGACGTCCTCGTCCACTTCGTCGACTTTGCACAGTTTGTGGAATACGTAGCTCTCCGGGTCCATCACCGGCTGGGAAGAGTCGCCGAATGAAAAGACCTCTCTGTCAGTTCGGTTGGTCGCCTCTGTCGTATCCGTCATGGAACACTTGCCTGAGTGGTTTAACCAAAAGTCTATACCGGATTCCCAAATGTCACAAATCTGTCCAAATCCATCGACTTAGGATGGGTGCCGGAGGTTCCGAAATGTTGAGGATTACCATATGTCACTAGGAATTTAATAGTTAATCAATATTGGGAAAACTCGGAGGCTTGGCGCGTGGTAGTGGCAGCCTGGGACGACCTTCCAGATGATCTCAAAGGCCGCATCCTCGACAGTCGTCTCACAACCAGACCGACGCTGAAACAGAGACGGTTCGCGATCACGTGGACGTCTACGCGAACGAAATCGATCCTGGCACAGCGGTTTACCGTCGCTTTACGTCGCCGTTCCCTCACCACGCCCGGCAAATCCGCAAAAAGCCGCCTCGTAACGAACGCCGGGTTGCTGCGACTAACGATAATGGCGTTTATTCGCCCTATCCTCGATGCGACCGGTCGAAAACCACGATGCGAATCCTAATTCTTAGTCACGAATTCCCGCCGATCGGCGGTGGCGGTGCGGTCGTGACTGCGGCACTGGCTCGGGAGTATGCGCGGAACGGACATTCCGTTTCGCTGGTCACGATGAATTTCGGTGATCTTGCGCAGCTCGAGTCGGTGGATGGCTGCGAGTTACATCGGGTTGCGTGCGGACGGCAGAGGCGCGAGCGATCGACACCGCGTGAAGGGCTGACTTGGGCATCGCGAAGCTGGCCATTGATTCGAAGGCTGCACGCCGATCGGCGGTTCGAAGTGGTTCACGCTCATTTCATTATGCCGGGAGGCACTTTGGCACGTCGCTGCCAGCGTGAATTAGAGATTCCATACATTGTCACACCGCATGGTTCGGACGTACCGGGGCACAATCGGAAACGATTGCAGGTGGCGCATATGCTGGCACGTCCCTGGTGGCGGCGGATTTGTCGCCAGGCGGACCGGGTCGTCAGTCCGTCGGCGTACCTACTGGAGCTGATCGAATCCACGGCGGGTCCAATTCGCGGTCAAGTCATTCCAAACGGATTCGACCCTTCGCGCTTCGCACCGCGGCAAAAACAGAACCGCATCTTGTCGTGCGGCAGGCTGATTGAAAGCAAAGGGTTTCAGCATCTGCTGACAGCATTGCGCGACGTGAATCGAACCGACTGGAAAATCGATATCGTTGGTGACGGCCCCATGCGGTCGCAACTGACGGACATGGCCGCGGGACTTCGAATTCCAGTGCAGTTGCATGGCTGGGTCGACAACGCGGATCCGCGCTTACCAGGCATGTTCGGACGCGCGGCGATATTCGTACTGCCGTCGGAATGGGAGAACTTTTCCATCGTTTTGCTCGAAGCTATGAGTTCCGGCTGCGCAGTGATCACGACTGCTGTGGCTGGAAATCCGGAAGTGATCGGCGCGGCTGGCTGTCTGGTCCCGCGGGCTGATCCCCAGGCACTAAGGGACGCATTACTGGCACTGATGTCGGACCACAAACGAAGAGCCGAACTGGGGCGTTTGGCGGCCGAGCGGGCGGAGAACAGATTCACCTGGAATCGAATTGCGGCGAGCTATCAAGCAGTCTTGAGTGGCTTGCGACCAGCGGAACCGACACGCGATAGAGTGGAGAGTACATCATGAGTCAGGCAGCCATGGGCGATCGCGGCGTCAAATACTACGATGACCTGCGAAAGGGAGCGTGGAAAGGCACGGAGCACGTCACGCCCAGCAATCGAACTCGGTTTCGGCACGTTCTGAAGCTGCTTAAGAAACATCGGGCCGGAGGAGCGCTGCTGGATGTCGGCTGCGGAGCGGGTTCACTGTTGCGTCTGGCCGCTCAATCGGGCGGATTCACGTCCCTGGCGGGATCCGACTTTTCGGACGAAGCACTGAAACTGGCGCGCGAGTTCCTGAACTGCGATCTGTTCACCGGCGATTTGACGAAGCGTGAAGATTTTGGCGATCGAAAATACGATGCGATTGTCTGTTCGGAAGTGCTGGAGCATATCGAGGATCTGGACGCGTCGACACGCACGATTGTCGATCTGCTGAATCCCGGGGGAATCGCCGTGATCAGCGTGCCCTGGGGCATGAAACATTGGTCCAACACCGACGTCTTTGCGGGGCACGTTCGACGGTTCGAACCCGGCGTCCTGGATCAGGCCGTGCAGGCGGCCGGTGGCGACGTCATCGATCAGTACATCTGGGGCCGTCTTGTCTTCGCATTGTATGGCGACATGTTTCTAAACCGCGTGGACCAGGGCAAACTACTCGACATTTCCAGCCGCCCCAAACGCTGGCTCAAAACAATTGCCTCACAGATTCTTTATCGCGTCTTCATGATTGACGATTTGTTCGTCAACTCGGCCGCCGGCCGCCGCCTGTTCTCAGTAATTCACAAACCGGAAGCAGCTGCGTCCACTTCCGCCGATGGGGAACAGACCCTCCCGCTGAACGACGACATGCGTCAAACACGGCAGTAATCGGTGCATCTCAATCTTCCGTGACATCGACCGAAAAACGTCCGAACTTTTTCATTGTCGGCGCGCCTAAGTGCGGCACGACGGCGATGTATGACTACCTGGTGCGGCATCCTCAAATCTATGGCCCGTCGCGCAAGGAGTTTTACACGTACCCAGGTCACGGGCAATCTCCTGTGGGCCGGCCTGCTGATGGAGGACGATCTCGTCGTCAACGCCGACCAGCCACCGGAACTGCGTTACGGATTCGTCGTCTTGGACGAAGATCCGCCGGTCAAAGTTATCGCCGCGCTCTACGATGCCCTCTGTGGTTGAGTTAGGTAATCAGCCGAGGCAAACGGCGGAGGATGGATACTGGTTCGAGTCTTTGGCCACCGCGCCGGAGGGGACGCCGCTTCGTCCGTGACCCTCCTCGTCCTCGCCATTCTCACCTCTTTCACTTTCGGACAGCTGTGGAAATGGTCGCAGCGCCGGGGCTGCTACGCGCCTCTTGTGGTGACGGTCAACTATCTCGTTGTGGCTCTGTTGACCGCCATTTATCTGCTGTCTCAAGGGGGCGTCGAGCTATCCCCGACCGTGTGGAAGGTCGGGCTGGTAACAGGCTGCACCTTCATCGTCGCAATGTGCCTGATGACGTGGGCGCTGACGGTATCCGACGTGGCCACCATCCTCACCGCCTTCCGCCTCTCCATCGTCGTCCCCATCGTCGCCTCCGTCATTCTGTGGCAGGAAGAGGTGACCCCAACTCAACTCGTCGGCATCACCCTGGCGCTCTCAGCCTTGCTGTTGATGAGCGGAGGAACCAGGGCCATCGCCGGCGGAGCCCTGTTCAGGCATGGAGGTCTAGCTATCGCGGTGTGTTCGATGCAAGGCGTCAGCCACACCAGCGCTCGCTGGGTCCATCACGCCGGGCTCGACGATCGTCACATGGAGGTGCTGCTGGTGACCGCTGCTACTGCGGGCCTTATAGGCGTCGCCTCCCTTATCGTTCTTCGACGCCCGGTCAACTGGCCCAGTTTGCGCATGGGAACCGGCATCGGTGTCTTCAATGTCGCCGCCCTGGTCATCTTTCTAGCAGCACTGGCGCGTTTCCAGAGCGCGCAATTCTTCCCGGTGTCGGGATGCGCCATCGTCATCCTGGACAACCTATTCGCGCACTTCGTCTGGCGGGAGCACCTTTCCTTTCTCACGGCGATCGGTGCCGTTATCGGAGCTGGATCGATACTGCTCGTGCTCTGATTCCTGGGGGATTGTGGGCCACTCAGCACGACGAAGAACGTTTATTGCTTCAATCGGCAAGGGATTGCACGTTGTGGACGTGGCCTTACTGCGCCCGCGTGAGGTATGAACACAACCTGATTTGAGCTTGCCGTGCTTCAAATGGCACGACAGGGGGAGGACGCCATGACCAAATTCACTTGGTACCGGAACGGAGACTGGATCCTCCAGAGCGAGTTCAGACTGGACCCCGACGACCGCGGCCCCAAGCTGGGCGACCAGGTTGTGGATGTAGAGAGAACCTTCGGCGGCAAGGGATTCAAGCTCAAAGAACACATAGACCGGCTCTACAAGTCTCTCGCGTATGTGCGCATCGACCCGGGAATCTCCCCAGAGGCCATGCTCGAGATCACCGAGGAAGGGATTCTCCGGAACTGGCCCTTGGTTGCAGAGGATAGCGACCTGAGGATTACCCAGCTCGTAACCCGCGGCACGGGAACAAGGGCATGGGCAGCCGGACCTCCGAATGTGTACATCAAGTTTGGTGAGAACAACATGGCCGCCTGGGCCCACCACTATGCTGAGGGTGTGCACGGAGTGATCACCAAGATCCGCAGCTACGACCCCGACAGCATCGATCCCAAGGTCAAACACCAGAGCCGGATCAACATGGCGCTGGCCGAGCTCGAGGCCAACGACGTGGATCAAGGCGCCTGGCCGATCCTCTCGGACAAGGACGGCAATCTAACCGAAGGGTCGGGGTACAACGTTTTCATGGTTGCGGGAGGTTCCCTGCGCACACCGACTGATCGCGCCACTCTGGCCGGCATATCGCGTGACATGGTTCTAGAGCTGGCCGAGACGTTGGGGATATCGGCCACTGAAGAGGACCTCCAACCGTACGATCTCTACACGGCTGACGAGGCGTTCTTTTGCAGCACACCTTTCGCAATCTTTCCCGTCCCTCAGGTCGACCGCCGCGACATCGGCGACGGAAACCCGGGCCCGGTAACGCAGCGGCTCCTGGCGGCGTGGAGCGAGGCAGTGGGTGTGGACATCGCCGAGCAGGCCAGGCAGCAAGCTCGCCGGACCGCGACGGCTGCTAGTTAAACCCGAATGGAATGAGGCGGAAAACATAGCACTGGCGCCGACGTCTGGAGCCCGCACTCACGATCCCTGAACCCACGCTGCATTCTCCGCCAATTCTCGCACATCCTCTCGCCGGCTTATCTCGTACATGAATACTCCGTCATAGCCGATGTCGCCCAACGCCTGGTTCACTTCGTGCCAGGCGATGTTCCCGCGTCCGGGCAGCAGATGCTCGTCCTGCTCACCGTGATTGTCGTGCAGGTGGAGTGTAATTAGATGCTCCCCGACAGTGCGCAGCGCCGCAACCGGGTCACCCGCAAGGTTGCGGTGGCCAACGTCGATCACCACGCCTACGTTGGGCGCCTCGAGATTTTCTATGAGCTTTAGGAGACGTTCTGGCTCGCACGTATAACCTCCTCTGCCCATGTTTTCCAGCGCCAGCCGCACGCCGGCCGCCGCCGCGTATTCGGCTACCTCCCCCATGTTCTCTACAAAAGCTGCCAGCTTTTCGCGTCCTTCCTTTTCGTCCGGCTCGGGGATGGCGATATCGTGAGTCACCAGGATGCAACCCCCGACCTCGGCGGCCAGGTCCACCGCTTGTTTGTGATCCGCCACGGCTTTATCGCGCTGGGTCAGATCGAGGTTCGCTAGATCGCTCGCCGGATCCCGGTGTTTCATGTGGATGTGGATAGAGTTGAGGTGAAAACCCATGTCGTGCAATGCCCGCCGGAGGAAGGCGCGAAAATCGATGTCTTCGTACGCAAAGTTGGGGTGATAGTCGCACAGTTCCAGCGACTCGACGCCTGCTTTTCGAAACGTCTCAAACACCTCGCTGGTCAGGGGCTCCTGCTTGAACGGGATGGTCGAAGCGCCGAGTCTCATATCAGATCGATGGTCATGCCATCGTCGGCGATAAAAACACGGTCGCCAACGATGGACCGCGCCTTCTTGTATTCAGCTTCGGGGTCTGCAAGGATGGCTCGACCGTGATGAAAGAAACCTAGGCGCCCAAACGGCGCATCGTTTTCCAACAAGCAGGAACACACCTCATCAACCTGATGGTGACCGGTTTCCATGATAAAAAGGTCGCAGCCCTGGCCAATGAGCGGCATCGCTTCGCTCACGTGTTCGCCTGAGGAGACGATCGATCCGTGGTCGGTTTCTATGCGAAAGGAGAAGGATTGCCACGGGTGCCCGGGGGCCGGCTCACCGAGATGTTCATTGTGCAGCGCGGTTACCTTCAATCCTTCGCTGTCAATGATAGTCCCATCTACATAGGCTTGTGGGTCGGGTTCAAAGGGGAGCAGAAGCGTGTCCTTAGACCCCTGGAGCACATCAAGAGCGCCCTGCCACACGCGCAGACTGGGAATGCGAACAGGAAGGGTGCGCCCGGCGATGCTGCGGGTCGGATCATCATTGCGGCCCTCGAGTTTCCGTATGGTGCCCAACAAATTAACCAGCCCTCCCACATGATCGAGATCGCAGTGCGAAATGCAAAGAGAGCGAATCGCAAGGATGTCGATGCCCATCAGGTGCGCGTTGTAGGAACACCCCTCACCGGCATCAAACCAGTAAACACCGCCGTGGTGTTCAATGACATAGGATGTATGAAAGCGATCAGGCATCGGTTCGGTGCCGCTGCAGCTGCCGAGAAAGGTGAGTTTCAAGATGGTCCTCCCGATGAGCATAGGGATTGGACGAAGGATTCTTCATTCATCATCGATGGCGCTATCGCCTTTCACGGACCGCTGTGGTCGTCGGGGCTGAGGGGTGGTTGCTCGCGGGCGACGCTGTAGTCCCGATCTTCTACGGCCGGATGGCCCCACGGACCAAAGGTATCGAATTCGTCGCACTGATCATCTCCGGGCACGAAGGTCACATCTATTCCGTCCGCGCTCACGTCGCAACGATGAAATCCGCAACGGGTCTCCGCATCGGCCCAGCGCTCGGCAAGTTGAGCAGTATTGCCGCCTGGCGGCGATCGGTAGAGGCGGATCCCGTCGACCAACTGAACCGGTCGCCCTGTATGCACGTGACCGCAGAAGAGAATTTCGACCTGGGCTGCCTTTAGCGCTTCCCACAACCGCTGACGGTGGGGTGGATTTATGGAGAAGTACCAATTGTCGTACTGATCATCGGCGGTGATATCCCAGGCCGGCTCGTCCAACTGCTCCATGAACGGCCAGTAGTGCATCACCGCCACGTGGCGGCTGGCGCGAGGGAGATGCGGCAACTTGTCGAGCATGCGCCACAGGTGCTGTTCCTGCGGCAGCCCGGTCCCGGCCACGGCCGCAAAGAATCCGGTGAAGCGAACGTCTCGATAGGAGAAGGTCCAGTGAATGGGTCCGAACCAGGACGCGAACAGCTCCAGCCGCCGCCGGGTGACATTCAACGCCCTGTCGTCCCAGTAATGCAGCGTGCCACGCTCCGATGCCCCCTTGTTGCCCACATCCATATTGCCCGGAATGACGAACGTCGGGAAGGGCAGGGTGTCCAGGTCATCTCGGGCGATCTTGTATTCGTGCTCATGACTCTCTCCATCCCGGGTCAGATCGCCTCCGTGCAAAAGGAAGGCGGCTTCGATCGCTGCCATTTGTTGGTTGATGGCTGCCCACCTTTGGTTGATCGCCGGCCGGAAGCGATAGGATCGGGGTGTACCGAGATGACTGTCGCAAGCGTGCAGAAAGGTCCACGAGCTCGTTTTATGTGCCACACTGCCTCCAGAGGGTTAGCTAACGACCCATTTTCTGATCACTCAGGGTCCATAAACGTCTACGCGACAAGGTCGGTCAAGTGGACAGGGCTGATCGCGGGCAAGACTACAGTAGTATCCGGCAAAACGGACCCTGACCCATTGACCCGGGGGCCGATAACTTTTATTTGACCTGACTGACACCGCTCTTATCATACGCAAACTTCACCCAAGCAAAGGGGGAGGGATGACCTCACACAATTTCAAGCTCGGCATGTTTCTCACAGAGCCACAGCTACCCTTCGAAGAGGCCCTCGATCTAGCAGCGGAACTGGAAGTAAAATATCTCTGGTTCATGGGCAACGGCACGGTGAGCGGCAGAACTGAGGACAAGCCCCTCGTGGACATGAGTGATGGCGAGATCGACGAGATGCAGGCCAAGCTAAAATCCCGCAACCAGGAGTTTTTTCTGCTGCTGAACAGGCCTCATTTCAAAGGCATCCACCTGACGGAGTTCGACCTGGACAATATGGAGGAGCACCCGACTTTCAAGCGCGACTTAGACGAGCTGAAACGCACCATGGAAATCGCCGCGTACCTCGGAGTACCGGCCGTCAATGTCTTCTCCTTTCTGTGGCCCGGAGAGCTGGCGGGCAAGCAGACCTGGCCAATGCGCTGGATGACGCGCGGTGGCATCATCTCCGATCTGGACATGGACAAGCTGGTCAAGGCGTTTTCGCTGATCATGGAACAGGGCGAACGCCACAAGGTCGATGTCGCCGTATCGATGATGCCGTGGAACTACACCAATACGACCGGCAACTTCCGCCGCGTCGCCGAGCGGGTTGGATCGGCCCGGATGAAGGTGATGTGGGGACCGGCCGACAACACCAACTGTGGCGAAAACGACACCGCCACCGCCGGGTTCCAGAATATTCGACCCTATCTCTACGGCTTGCACATAAAGGATCTCCGGGTCAACGACGGACTGAGCCTCGATTTCGAATACTGTCCGTTTGGTGAGGGGGACACCGATTATCTGACAGTCTTCCGCAATCTGCGGGATCACGATTGCGACGTCTTTGTTTCCCTTGCAACCCATTTCCAGCCACCGGGTGGCACCAACGTGGACGCCATGCGCATCAACGCGGCGAATATAAAGAAGCTGCTCAAACAGGTAGAAGAAGAGAAAGTCTAGCAGGAGAGGCATTCGATGTCAGAAAAAGTTCGTGTTGCAATCATAGGAGCTGGCAACCTGGCGACCAACGTGCATTATCCCTGTCTCTCCAGTCTTCCCGATGTCGAGATCGCTGCCACCTGTGATTTGATCGAGGAGAAAGCGACAGCGGCCGCCGAGAAGTTCGGAATACCGCGGGTCTTCACCGACTTTGAAGAGATGCTGGAGGAGGTCGATCCGCAGGTGGTGTACGCCATCATGATGCCGCAGCATCTGTACGCGCCGGCGGCGGCCGTTCTGCAACAGGGCCGCCATCTTTTCGTGGAGAAACCGCTGGGTTTGACTGCTAAACAAGCCCAGATGCTCGCTTACTTCGCCGAGGAGAACTCCTGTCTCACCGCCGTAGGCTTTCAACGCCGGCACATCCCAGCTTTGACCGCCTTGAAAGCCAAACTGGAGGAACAGGGACCGATCCACCAGGCAACCGTCAGTTTTCTCAAGGGAGGCCGCGATTTGAGCGAACCGGCCGGTATCTACGGAGGTGTGATCGACAATTTGACCTGTGATATGATTCACGCCGTCGACAATATGCGCTTTCTCTGCGGCGGTGAAGTGGAGGAGCTGACGGCCCATGTCTGCGCGCGCTACATACCCGGACCGCACTACAACGAATTCACCGCGCTAGCTTCGTTCAGCACCGGGGCCGTGGGTGTCTTGAACTGCAGTTACGTAACCGGTGTCGGCGTATTCCGCACGGAGTTTCATGCCCGCGGCGGCTCCGCCTACGTGGATGCCGCCAGCGAGTCTTTCCTCAAAAGGGGTAAGGACGACGCGGAATTCTATGAGTCCAAAGAGTTTGCCACCAAGGCCGGGCTTCCCGGCGACGAATCCCTGAATTGGATGGGATTCTGGCACGAGGACCGGTATTTTATCGATTGCGTAAAAGAAAGCCGCCAACCATTGACCCATTTCGGTGACGCCGTGAAGAGTATGGAGCTGGTCGAGCGTATTCTGCAGGAAGGATCCGATCCCACGTTGGAGCAGACAACGTAGAAAGGCGATGCCCTGATGGCAGACAAGGTGAGAGTAGCATTGATCGGCGCCGGTGGCATGGGCATGAACGTCCACCTCCCGTGCCTGGCCAGTTTGTCCGATGTCGAGCTGGTGGCGGTCTGCGACGTGGTTGAGGAGAAAGCGCGAGAGGCCGCGCAAGAGTTCGGCATCCCGCTGATTTTTACCGACTACAACGAGATGCTCTCCGCGGCCGATCCGCAGGTGGTCTATGCCGTTCTGAGGCCCCAGGATCTCTACGAACCGGCGGCAGCCGCCCTCGTGCAGGGGCGGCATCTCTTCGTCGAGAAGCCGCTTGCGATGACGGCGAAACAGGCCCAAATGTTAGCCTATCTCGCCCATGAGCATTCCTGCCTTACGGCGGTGGGTTTTCAGCGGCGGCACATTCCGGCGCTGACGGCGCTAAAGCCGCGGGTCGAGGAACAGGGACCGATCCACCAGGCAACCGTTAGTTTTCTAAAGGGTGGACAGCACTTTCCCTATGACACGCATGCCGGCCTCTATGGCGCCGTGATCGACAACTTGACGGTGGATGGAGTCCATGCGGTGGACAACCTGCGCTTTCTTTGCGGTGGCGACGTGGTAAGTGTGGCCGCCCATGTCCGCGCCCGCTACGTGCCGGGGCCGATGCCCAACGAGTTTACCGCTCTGGTGTCGTTCAGCACGGGTGCGGTCGGTATCCTCAACTCCAGCTACGCTACGCGTATCGGGGCGTTTCGAGCCGAGTTCCACAGCAGGAACATCACCGGCTTTGTGGACGCGAACGGTCAGTCGTTCATCAAGGCCGGGCGCGAAAAATCGGAGGTGTACGAGTCCAAGGAATTTGGAACTGCAGGAGGAGCACCGGGGGACAACCATCTGCATTGGGCCGGCTTTTGGCATGAGAACCGGCACTTCATCGATTGTGTGAAAGAAGAACGCCAACCACTGACCCACTTTGCCGACGCCGTCAAAACCATGGAGCTGGTGGAGCAGATCCATAGGGTGGGCACCTGAAAAAAATGATGGAAACGAAGCGTTGAGTCGGCGATTCGCTCACTCGACGAAATCAACCAATACGTCTCGATCGCGCGCCTTGCAGGTCAAGCTGACTCGACACCCTCATTTTACAAGCCTACTTCCGACACAGGGCACTAGCTATTCCTCAGGGCTTCCAACTGACGGCGCCCGATCTCTTTGATCATGACATCGGGTTGCGCGTCCAGCTTCGAATAGGCGGGATTTCCTCGAGGCATCTTCTTGAACGGGCTGTTGCGCGCGGCGTTGTAGGAGCAGATCAACGCCCAGCGCCGCTGATCGCTGTGATTGTGATCGGAACAGTGCATCAGATTGCAGTCAAAGAACAGGGCCGAGCCGCGGTCCATCTCGCAGTTAACCAGTTCCATATGCTCCAGCGCTGCCTCTACCCGCTCCGCATCGGCGCTCATCTGGCCGGCGACGTAGTGATGTTCAACGCGGCCTATCCGGTGTGATCCCCGAATCGCCTTGATGCAGCCGTTTTGCTCTGTGGCCGGGTCCACGGCGATCAAGCAGCTTGCCAGCAGTGGAAAAAGACAGGCGTGCTCCACGTACCAGTAGCCGTAGTCCTGGTGCCACTCCCAGGCTCCACCCACAAGCGGATCCTTGAACATCATCTTGTGATTCCAGTGGTACGCCTCCCCTTCGAGAATCTGCTCGATGGGTCCCAATAGGCGGGGACAGCGCACGAAGGCAGAATAGACGTCATCGTCGAGCACGGTGCGTGCCGTCAGGCGGGTGATGCCGCCGTCGCTGTCTTTGCGCACGTACGAGTCGTCGGTCAGGCGTTCATCGGTCTCGGCGATCTGCTGCAGGAGGTCCATCTCTTCACAGTCGAACAGTCCTTCCACCAGCAAAAAGCCATCGGCGTGAAACTGGGCTAACTGTGTGTCGGTCAGGTCGGAGGAATCCACGAATCTTGGCTCGCTTTTTTTCCCAGTGTAAGGCGCAGCGGGAGTATCATCAAGGTAGACGTAATTTTGATCGCCTGATTCGAGCAACCTCCGGCTAGTAATGCTTTTGGCATGCGCGGATCCCTCCTATATTGGGACCAGCTGAATTGGTCGGTCCCCGGTCAGGTTGGCAATCCGCCAGGTGTAGCCGGTGATCGTTCTCCGCGACACCGACAGAGGCGATCGCGCTGATGTGAGGGAAACAGTTGTCATTCTGGGTCCACCCGGAGCGGATGGGGAAACTAGAGGAGGCGTTTGCAGGGCAGATCGTGCCGATCCTGAAGAAGCGAGGATTGACGTCAGAAGAACTGATAGATCACACGCTCGAGGAAATCGGAAGGTTCGCCGTTGACGTCACGCAAGATGACGACCAGACGATCGTCGTCTTGAAAAAAGGATAACAGGATCGCGTCCGCACCAAGTCAGATGTCCACCAAGGGCGCTGCACGAGCGCCTGCGGACCAATCCGGGAGGCTGCCACATGAACTCGCGCGAGAAGTTTGGGTTGATCCAAGTTGTCAAGAAATTGGAGATATTTCGCCAGCTCAGCGAAGACGAGGGGCTGCATGTTCTCGGGTTATGCCAGCGTCGGTCATACGATACCGGTGAAATCGTGTGGAAACCGGGAGATCCCGGCGTGGACATGCTCGTGCTTGTTACCGGAAAGCTCCACGTTACCAACGCCGACGGAAAGCTGGTCGGCCAGGTTCTGCCAGGGGCCTCGTTTGGCGAGATGGCCTGCTTGACGGGAAACAAGAGATTCGTCGGTTTTGAAGCAGTCGAGCCATCGACTGCATTGTGCCTGTCGCGAAATGCGCTAAGGGGTCTGATCGGATCGCTCCCTGGACTCTACGTCAAGATCCTAGAAACCACGATCGAGCTCCTTGCCCACCGGGTCAGTCGCACAAGCGCCGCAGTCGAGGTGGCAGACGGCCAACCCGGTCTCTGGTAGATTGAAGAGCGCGGAAAGCAACCTGCCCATCTGCCCGACACCGTCATCTGAGGTGATCTCTTGATTCTTCGGTCAGGTTGGTAAAGGATTAAACGAGGACGATAGTTGCTAGTAACGAGTATCAAAGCGACTCCGCTATCTATCCCGTTCAAAGAAACCTACTACTACAGCCAGGGTGCGGC
This sequence comes from Candidatus Latescibacterota bacterium, assembly GCA_965217095.1. Classification (GTDB taxonomy): domain Bacteria; phylum Latescibacterota; class UBA2968; order UBA8231; family UBA8231; genus CAYNZV01. The sequence continues at coordinate 6,230,044 of OZ244235.1, read as the reverse complement.
GACGGGAGCAAACTCCATTCTGATCGAGGTTGAAACAGACGAGGGCCTGGTGGGAATCGGGGAGGCGTGCGGCGACCGATCAGCCACAGCCGTGTTGGGAGTCGTTCATGCCGCCGCTAGAATCCTAGAGGGAACGAGCCCTTTCGAGATAGAGCGGTTTCTCTACCGCTTCTATCGCGAGGCGAAATGGGATGACATGCGTAGATTCGCCAATCAAGCGGTGGCCGGCGTCGAGATGGCGCTTTGGGATATCGTCGGGAAGGCGGCGGGACTGCCCGTGCATGCGATCTTGGGCGGGATGTTCCACGATCGGATCAATCATTTCGGCTTCTTGCAGGGTGACGAACCGACCAAACTTGCGGATGACGCCTCCATGTGGCAAGAGCGTGGGTTCGAGGTGCTCTATCTGAAGGTAGGTCGTGGCCGACAGCGCGATCTCGCCTGTGTCGAGGCGATTAGAAACCGGGTCGGTTCCCAGATGAAACTCCGTGTGGATGCCAATATGGCGTGGTCGGTGGGCGAGGCCATCCAGGAACTGAGGGCTCTGACGAGTTACGATATTGACTTCGCTGAACAACCCGTAGCCTGGTCCGACTTGGATGGACTCGTCCGGGTTCGCGACGCCGTACCTATGCCGATTGCCGTCGACCAGGGCTGTTTTACCGAGCAGGAGGCTCTGGAGGTCGTGCGAAGGAAAGCAGCTGACGTGATCGTGGCAGGGTTGCATGAGACCGGCGGAATCTCAGGCCTGCGCAAGCTCGCCGCGGTTGCCGGAGCCGCCGCTTTACCCATATGCCGTCACGGGGTCATGGGGGAGACTGGGGTCACTACCCTGGCGTCGCTGCAGGTCCTTGCCTCGATTCCCAACCAGACTCGTGGCCACCAGGTCATGCATCAGCTCTTTGAAGCCGATATCGTCCCCGAGGGTGTCATAGAGTTCGAAGGTGGCGATATTGTCGTGCCCGATCGACCGGGATTGGGTGTCGAATTGGATCGCCGGCGAGTAGAAGAGTATGCCAAGCGCTACGAGCAAAGCGGACCCTACTGGCCTTGCTAGAATCCTCTTATCGGGTTGCGCAATCCTTCAACATTTGAGAACACCCGCGGCGACGGCGGCCGAGCAAGCCGCGACTAGGCGAACCGCATCTCCAGCTGCACGCCGTCGAGGATCAGGTCTGAAGAAAGCGATTCGTTGCGGCGGTCCAGGTGCAGCTCCACATCGTTGTTCCCCATTCTGACCAGGTCGTTGCCAACAGTAGTTGCCAGCCAGCAACCTGATGGGGACGCCCCCAGATCGACCGAGGGTTTCAGGTCTTTGAGAAAACTGCCATTGAGTGCGATCCGCAGCTGGTCCGCAGCGGTCAGCTCCCACAGATGAAGACGAAATGTCAGCGAGGCGCGCGAGGAGGGATCCTCGCCAACCTGAAAATGTGCGCGCAGGGGTGCGCCCTGCTTTACCGCTTTCCGCCGGTGATCTTCCGATGAGCCGAACGTCGATTCACCACCCATAAGATCTATGCCGAACAGCTTCGTTTTTCCAGCCATTGTGTCCATAGACCCTATTTCGCTCCAGACCTCGGATCCGGCAAAGAAATCGTTGAAGGTGTAGATGCCGTCGGCGCCTGCGCTGAGGAGATTCGCCGCGGCTCCCCGCCAGCTGGGCATCGTACCTGCCCAGCCGTTGATGGCAATGGCATGGGATTTTTTCTCCTGGCGGAGGGCTTGCACCCAGTCCTTGTGGGTCGGATGCCGTTCCTCGGACAGATCTAGATACGCCCAGCGGTGCCAAAAACCCCAGCCGATGCAGGGGTAGACCGGAACATCGTGCTGGTGCCCCAATTTCACGGCGTCGGCGAACGATTCACTCATGCGTGATTCGCTGCCCCCGCCGGGGATGAGCAAGTCCAGTAGATCTTCCTTCAGCCAGGTCTCTACGTCGAGGCCGATAAAGCGGGCATCCTCCAGGGTATACGGGGTGCGTGCGGCCACCAGTAAGGGTCTGCCCCTTGCCGCGGAAGCTGCATCGGCCAGGTTGCGGACCTTGTGCACCAGTTCCGTCATCATCGAAATGTGATCTTCCCGCACGGGAAGCATGTCCAGCGTTTCCCGGAAATACGGAAAGGCCCTGAGGAAGTCTAGCTCCAGCCCGTCAACGTCGTATCCCCGGCACACTTCCTCAATCGTCGAGAACACATGCTCCCGCACTTCCGGAAAGCTGTAATCGAGATGAGTCCAGGCATGTCTTGGTCCATCCTGATACTTCTCCCAGTCCCCCGGCTGACCCATCAAATATTCCGGATGGTCGCGCTTGATAGGGGCCAAACCGTAGGTCCACCTGGCCGATCCCATGGGATGGGAGTCATGACCGTCGTTCATGCGCAGCGACCAGAACGACTCCATGTCGTTTTCGTGGCAAAAATCGGTCTGAATCTGCAGACTGTCGCGTCCGTACTTGCTCACCAGCTCTTGGGGAATGCCTTTGCCGTAGAAGCCACCCAGTTTGGTGTTGTGGGAGAAAGTCTGTCCCGCCATGCAACTGGCGTACCAGCTGCTGTCCACCTGAGTTCCAACCAGGGGAGCAGTACGCGCATCCAGAAATTCATCGATCAGCTCACCCTTGCCGCGGACGAGCAACTCTTCCTCCCTGTCGTGGCTGCTATCCGCCTGGATCACATCGTCGCCGTCGTTGTTGTAGATGATGCGCCTCCGGCGCCAGCGGGTTTCCTGTCTTGTCGCGCTCATGGCTCTTCTCCCATCTCTACTGAAACCATTTTCTCAACCCATTCTGCAGAAAGACAAAGTCATAGTCCTCTCGCGCATCCTGCAATGTCTGTTTTCTAGTCTGCCAGGAAACCCGCTCTACCATCTGCCTCAAGACCCAGTAGCACGCCTCCAGTTTGCACCTTAAATAAGCTTCCTCACCCTTGAACGCATGGAAGCCACCGAACAGGCGTTTCGCTGCCGCTGTATCAAGCCCCTCAGGTCCATCGGTCAGCGCGCTCGCCATCTGCCAATAGTCGATTTCAGCCGGACAGAGATCTGCGTCGTCGAAGTCGATAATTCCGGTCAGCCGGTCTGCGTCGAACAAAACGTTGGTAAGGTTTATGTCTTCGTGAACCAAAACCTCGGGTGGTGAGCGCAGAAAAACCGGCTGGTTCTCTGTCCAGAAAGCCATCATGGACTGCACGATCTCTTTGCTCGTTACAGGATCCTCAAGGGCCTGTTGACCGAACTCAAGAAACTCCTGGTTGCGGCGTTCGACCCACGGTTTCGATCCCGAAAAGTGCGCGATAGTTGTTGTATCCACTTGGTGCAGCTTCTTCATCTCGTCGAGCACCAGAACCAGGCGGAGCTTCTTTTGCGTCGCGTCCAATTTGCTCCAGTACTGGCAAAGCGGCTTTCCCGGCAGCCAGGTGACCACCATCACCGGCCACGGAAACGTCACGTGGGTGTCATCAAGGTATACCAGACGGTTGGATTTGATCCCGCCTTCGATCGCCTGCAGGATGCTGGCGGACTTGCCGAAATGCCTTCCGTCGCTTCCTGCGCCCAGCTTGACCACGAAGTCGCCCGCCTTGAACACCTTGTTGGCAATGCCAACCCTTTGCCTGATTACGCGATCGACGCGAGGGAGATCAGCGGCTTCAAGGACCTGGTACGCGGCTTTTCTATATTGATCCATTTCAAAACTTGCAGGAAGGAAAGTGACTCTGGTCAGACTACCTGGCTCCGCCCGCGCCTCACGCGAACCAGTAGGAGTAGTAGGGCGCTTTCAGTTTCTTGCTCATCTACCGAACCACTTCGGGAAGGCTCGCTTCCGAGGACCCGTGGCACTGATGAACCTCGGCGTGCGGTTTAGACGGTCAAATACTCCGGATCGTATCTGAGGGGTACTTTTGCGCCGCCGTCATCGGAACGATAGGCAAGCCGTCGGCATTCGAGGTGGGTAGATATCCGTTTTTCATCTGTATTCCCTTTCAATCAAAGCGAACCGAACACGGCCGAGCCGTCACATTCCAAACTCCCCGAGCAAACCTCGCAGGTATTTTGACCCCAGCCGCAGGCATTCCTCATAGCTGCAGCTGATGCTTCAAATACGACCGACATATTTATGAGCCTCTCTGAGCTGTGGTTGCAGATTAAGTGCGAAAATATATCATTTTCCTCCTCTGTGCGCTGTGACTTCCTCCGCGGTCAATGCCCTGATGTAGATGGTGAACTCGTCGGTCGCAGTATCGCTAGGTTAGCCTTGTGAGACCCTTTTGCGGACTTCCATGTCTGGGCCGGAAAGCACATCGTCGCGGGTGTCCGTGCCGGGGCGGGCGAGGCGCTGGCCGACATGGGCAACCGGGCCAGGCACGCTCTCCCGGAGTTGGTCAAGTGTCTGGAAGACCCAGCAGATGAGGTGGCGGGATACGCCCCCGAAGCCCTCGGATTGATCGACGCGCCGGCAGCTGATGTTCCGGGGGCGTTGGCAAGGACGCTGGGCCACTCCGCAGAGCGGCTCGCATTCGGGCTACCATGGCGCTGGAGGACTGCAACTGCTACGTTCGCGGCAAGGCTGTCCGCGCGTTGTTCAACATTGGAACCGCAGAGGCGCAGGAAGCTCTGTTCCGCCATTTATTAATGCATCGCTGGGACAATCTCACCTACGGAGTCAACACCCACTGATAAGAGAGCAAATCGCGAGGACATCAACCAGCAGAGGCAAAAATCGATGAACCAGACCAGACGAGACGCGCGGTGGCGCAGACGGCGGATCATTTACAACAACGACGGCGACGATGTAATCCAGGCAAAGACGCCGAACCAGGCCGCTCAAGGACTAGCGGGGCGCGAGAGCGGTGAGCTGATCGATGACTTTCTCGACGCCCGCGCCCGGACGCTGCTCGGAACGCAGGTGGACAGCAGCTGGTATTGCAGCTGCATGGCCGGTGTTCGCTTCTCCCACCATACCAAGTTAGGTGGGTTCCACGGCGAGGGGATTCCCCTGGAGCTGGTCGAAACCTACGGACGCGACAGTCTGCAGATTCAGACAGATTTCTGTCACGAGAACGAGCTGGAAGCCTTCTGGTCATTGCGCATGAACGACGTACACGATTCCCACCCTGACGGGTCGAAATACTGGACCTATAGTCTGCCGCCCTTCAAACGCGACCACCCGGAATTTCTCATGGGCGAGCCGGCGGACTGGGGAAAGAAGGACGGTAGGAAGAAGATCTGGTCGGGCATGGATTTCAGCTTTCCCGAGGTCCGCGATCACGTCTTCGCCAATATAGATGAGGTAGCGCGTAACTACGACGTCGACGGGATAGAGATGGATTTCTTCCGGCACTACCCGTTTTTCCGTGAGACCCGAGACATGCTTCCGGTCGAGGCGGAGCACCTGGAGATGATGACCTCTCTGGTGCGACGGGTGCGGAAGCTAGCCGACGAAGTCGGCCAGCAGCGAGGGCGGCCGCTGCTGGTGGCGGCGCGCACGCCGTTCAACGTAGCTGATGCGCGTTTCATCGGCCTGGACCTGGAGACCTGGCTGGGCGAGGATCTGCTGGACCTGCTGATACCCGGCGACGACGTCGAGTCGCACATGACCGAGTCGTTCGCAGATATTATCAAACTCGGACACGGCCATGATGTGCCCGTATATCCTTGCATCAGCTGGGGGTTCTGGCATCCGTGGACGTTCCTCGACCTCTCGGACGGCGAGTACAGGGAGTACAAATCCTGGACTGCATCCCTGAGGGAGACGGGCTCGTCCTTCACGATCGAGATGAATAGGTGGGAAGGCATGCTGCCCGCCTGGCGCGGAGCCGCGACCAACTTGCTCGCTGCCGGCGCCGACGGTATCTACGTCTTCAACGGCGCCTTCGTCAACGATGAGGTGTGGATGGAGATCGGAGATCTCGAAACGATGGCAAATAAGGACAAGCTCTTCGGTATCAACGATTTCATAGGAGCCAACAGCTTTGAGAGCCTCCGTGAACTGGAGCTGCGGCCCGGAGAGATTGCCAAGGCGCACTTTCAGGTCGGCGAAGATCTGAGCTCGAGGCAGGGCCCCTTTCGCTTTCGCCTGCACTTCTGGGAGCTCACTGCGAACGATGAGATATCCGTGAAATTCAACGATGTAGCATTGAATGGTCTACTACCTCAGAAGACTCTAGACGCGGCGCCCGCCGCGCACTGGCTGGAGTGCGAGGTACAGCCCGACCGGGTCCTCCATGGTGAAAACAGGCTCGAAGTCAGCCTGAACACACGGGCTGACTCTGCAGGGGCACCGATCGCACTCGATTGCGCGCTATTGTATGTGCGCGCCGCCTGATTTCTGACTGAGGGACTCTTTTTTCTTTATCCAGGGTGAACGCTGGCCACGACCAACGACAATGCCATTTATTTGCCCTATCCTCTGTCAATAGGTCCCAATATGCCCGAAAGCGCGAGGACAGGTTCATTGCACCGTACCGATCGGTGGGCAATCACCCCCCGCAGCTTGGTGATCGGTGCATTCTCAGCCCTGAGTATCGCGCTGATCCTGCCTTACACCATCAACGTAATCCATGGGTCGCGCATCGGTCTCAGCTCCTGCACGCCGGCCGCATTCATCCTCTTTTTCGTTGTGCTGCTGACGGTGCAGGTGGTGCTCACCTTGCTGAAACGAAACTGGCATCTACGCCCCGGGGAGCTCGTAGTCATTTTCAGCATGATGGCGGTGGCGACGCACATTCCCAACCGCGGCGTATCGGGGAGGCTCGTGGTCGGGGTTACAGGGAGTAGCTTCTATGCCACCCCCGAAAATAACTGGACGGAAAACGTCGAGTTGATACGGCCGGACTGGCTCGCGCTCGGCGATAACCGGGCAGTCCGGGATTTGTACCACGGCGGGGACGTCGACCGGATTCCCTGGCATCTGTGGCTGCCGGTTCTGTCGCGCTGGTTTGTTCTCATTGTTGCCTACCACCTCATGCTGCTGAGCGCGTTGGTTATCCTGCGGCGACAGTGGGTGGAAAACGAGCGCTTGGCGTTTCCCATGGCCCAGGTGCCCCTGGCCATGGTGCAGGACAACGGCAGCCCTAATTCGATCATTAAACCGTTCTTCAAGAATCCGGTTATGTGGGCCGGCTTCCTCTTCTGCTTTTTGATGAACAGCACCAACATTCTGCACAACTATCTCCCCTGGATTCCCGCCTTCATGGGACAAGCCGAGTTCATGATTTTTCGGGAACAGATCCAGATCCAACTTCGCATCAACTTTCTCATGCTGGGTTTTGGCTATTTCATCAACACCGGCGTCGCCTTCAGCATCTGGTTCTTCTACCTCCTCAAGCTCGCCCAGCAGGGTCTCTTCATGACCCTGGGCATCAATCCATACCAAAGCCTGAGTCCCGGCAGCGGGTCGATTTTCGGCCACCAGATGATGGGTGCATTGATCGTGCTGGTGGTCTTTGGGCTCTGGACCGCACGGTCCCACCTCAAGGATGTTTTGCACAAGGCCTGGAACAGCGATGCACCGGTGGACGACTCGCGGGAAATCATGTCGTATCGGACTGCCGTACTCTGCTTTCTGGGCGGCGCGGCTGTCGTGTTCGTCTGGTTGTGGCTATCGGGCTTTCCGGCCTGGGCCGCGCCCATTTTCATCTTTGCCATCCTGGTAATCATGATCGGACTGGCGCGGGTCATCGCCGAGACCGGTATACCCACCGTCACGCCCTCCATGGGGCCGGCTACCTTCGTAATGTCCAGCATCGGCGCAACGGCTCTGGGCATGCAAGGGGTGGTGGCAGCAGGGTACACGCTGGTGTGGGCGGGCGGTTTTCTAACCTTCGTTACCGCGCCCATGGCCAACGCGCTACGCCTGGGGTCGGAGATCACCCGGCATCGACGGGCCTTGGTGATCGCCATCATGGCGGCTTCGGCGATTGCCATCGCGGCCGGTACCTGGTATTGGATCTATCTGGGGTACGAACACGGAGGTATCAACCTCAATTCCAGATATTACCAGGTCTACTCGCAGTCAGCACCCCGCTTCGCCGAGGCCGGGATCGCTAGCGCGACGGGGACCAACCTGGTCGGGTGGATCTGGTCCGGAATCGGGGCGGCAGTCATGATCGGTCTGATGATCGCGCGCCACACCTTTGCCTGGTGGCCTTTTCATCCCATCGGCTTTGTCATCAGCACCTCGTGGGTGTTGACCGCCACGTGGATGTCGACGCTGTTGGCCTGGCTGATCAAGCTAGCGGTGTTGAAGTATGGCGGACCTGCGCTCTACGAACGAACCAAGCCGTTTTTCATAGGGATTATTCTGGGCCAGTTCGTGGCGGCGGGTTTCTGGCTGCTGGTGGATACCTTTACCGGTGTGAGATACAATCATATCCGCGTCTATTAGCGGCTGGTGATGTGACGATGAGCGATGGTTTGCCCGAACGCTCCGCGAATCTGGCAGGTCGAAAGCGATTAGCTGGAAACCTGAATCTCACGATACGCAATACCTGGAGATCGAAATGGCTGACCAACGGCAGGAAATTCTCGAACGCGGCAGTTACTTTCCGGGCGATTGGGTGCGCCCGCGATTCAATCCCGGCACCTGGATGGCGATGGTGGACGTGACGGAGATTTTTCCGGGCCACCGCGCCGCCACTCGTGATGGTCGTTATGTCCTCTTCGACGGGCCGATCGGTGTCAACCTGCGGGTGGAGGAGGCGCAGAAATCGGCACCGTTTCTGGCTCCTGAAACGGAATGGGAAGCGGAAAGCCATTTGAACCCCTCCTATATCTGGAACGAAGATGGGCGGCTTCACATGCTGTACGAGGGCACAGGAAACGACACCTCCTGCTATGCCGTCAGCGAGGACGGTTACCATTGGGACCGCCCGGCGCTGGGTCTAACCGAGTTCAATGGGTCAACGGAAAACAACATCCTCAACATCCATGTGCCCGCCAGCATCTTCGAAGATCCCTCAGCGCCACCCGCCGAGCGCTACAAGGCGATGGGCGGCAGAGGCGTCTGGGTCGACCGAGAAACCGGCGAGGAAGTAGACGCCGCCGCTGCAGACCCATGCTGGCGTGCCGAACAGTATGAAGGTCGAGCCTATGCCGGTCGCAAGGTGGTGTTGAAGGGGGTAATGGAGGGCTACACCTCGCCCGACCGCCTGTGCTGGACCAAGATCGCCGAACCGCTCGCCAACTATTCGGTCAACGGCAGTCTTTCCCCTGGCTACGACGAAGACAACAAGACCTACTTCGCGTTTATGCAGCCCCAGGGAGTCGCTCCCTCAGAGCCGGGTCTGGGCGCCGGTGTCCCCGAGACCAAGGTGGTGCGGCGCGCGATCGGGCTGGCGCGGACGAAGGATTTCCGCCACTGGCCGGCGCCCAAGCTCTTGATCCATCCGGACGCACAAGACCCGTTGGACATATCGTTCTACGGGCCGTCCTACTCGGTCTATCCGGGTCGGCGGGATCTGCACGTCATGATCCTCACGGTTTTCCATCAGGTCACCAGCCACACGGATCTGCAAATCGCCTTCAGTCGCGACGGTCAGGTGTGGACGCGGCCCGAACGCCGGGCCGTCGCCAAGGTTGGCCCGCGGGGAAGCGGCGAAGATTGCGGGCTTTACGCATGGCGGCATGGTCTGGTGGAGCTTCCCGATGGTTGTTGGGCCGTACATTACCAGGGGTTTTCAATGCTGCACACTTCCGGTCCCGCTATTTTCCCGAAGGCCAAGCCGATCCAGAACCATCGGGCCTGCTGGCGCCCGCATCGGCTCTGCGGCGTCGAGGCCGAGAGCAAAGGACGATTCACCGTTCCCACGGTGTTTCGCCGGGAAGACGAGCTGCACCTGAACTACCGGTGTGCTCCCGGTGGCTGGATCAGCGTCGAGCTGCTGCAGCTCGTTCCCTCAAAGAACTGTCCCGACGTGGAGCCCCTCGAGGGGTTCACCTTCGCGACCTGCGACCGGCTGACGGGAGACGAGGAAGACCAGGTCGTTACCTGGAGAGGAAGCAGCGATATATCCAGCGCGGGTGAGATGGCGGCGATTCGCATCAAGATGTTTCAGGCGAAGCTGTTCGCCTACCGGATGTAGAACCGCTCCCGACCGGGAGCAACGGCTGGGCAGCAGATTGGGCACGGACCAGTTGCCCGGGTGATCTGACGAAAAAGCCAAACTCGAGCGGTAGCACATCCATCGCGATGGATCAGTTCGCTATCCGCGTATCCGGCCTCGATCAAATGTCTGGAAGGCTTTCTTTGCTGATGCTGGGTCCCCAGTCATGGTACCATGAACCAGGGCTTCGGGACAGACTCTCCGCATCGATCTGTGCGCTCTTTCTGTCATGATGTTCTCATTCCTCCGGTACCTCGAACCAGAACGAGTAGAGACTCGCGTCGCGCAATGCAAAACGCAGTTGCACCGCCGTCCCTTCATGGTCGGCTATGTTCCCATCCTGCCAGGCCACCGCGGCGTTGGGCGGTCCCCCAGGAGTGGCGCAGATCGTGCCACTACTGCGCTCTCGTCTATCACTTCGACGACGAGCTGGCCCTCCGATGCCTCGACGTTGACGAACAGCTCGGGGCCGGGCGCGGTGAATTCCCTCGTGAGCACCGACCCTCCCGCCCCCGCGTCGAGTGACATGAATCCGTCCCGGCGCAGCACTGCCAGGCAGATCGCTGACCTGTCCGGCCGATAATACTTCCAATCCGTCCTCCTGAGGTCGAGACCGGTCTTGGGAGGCCAGCCCAATCCGTCATCCCCAGCGTAGTAGAACCACAGCTCGTCTCCCCTGATGACCGGGCTCGATGGTGGAAACGCGACGGCCAGGTCATAGGCGCCGCTCTCCGTACGGGACAGGGTGATGAACTCCTCGCGATCCTCCGGTCTGCTCCAGTTCTCTAGGTCGCGGCTCCACCACAGCTGAGGAATCTTTAAGGCGATATTGTCACTGGGATCGGACAGGTCCATGGTTATGGAGGGGTGAATGGCTGGCAGCGCCAGGTAATGGCTCTCGTAGCGGAAGACGGGCGTGTTGTAGATGTCGACGTTGTAGTTGCCCTCTGCGTAGAAGTCGGTCTCCGCGAGTCTCGGATCGGCGACCAGCTCTTCCATCAGTGCCGTGATAGCTTCCCGGTTGTGTTCCTGGTCCTCGTCGTCGGCGTGAAAGAGCGAGTCTTCTCCCGATATCCGCACCTTGGTCCACCGCGCCAGATCCTCGCTGGTGTAGAGGGCGTGAGAGCGGCCATAGCGGCCATACGGCCCGCCTCTCTTAACCGAAAAAAAGAAGACGTGGGATTTCTCATCGAACGACAGATTATGCTCGTCGCTGCCGGTGATGTTCGGATTGCCGATCACCTCCCAGGTGAGCATGTCGGGCGAGACGGCGATTCGCCTGCGATTCATCGACTTGTACCGGCGAGACGGATCCGGATCGGTGGGATCGTAGACGACGGTGTACGTCACCATGTCCGATGTGCCCACGCGCTCCCAGTGCAGGCCGTCGTCGCTTTCCCAAACAGTCGAAATATTCGGCCCCGCGGCCTCAGTCACGAGAAATCTGAACACCTCGTGCTCGCGGTCCCAGTTAGGTGCGTTGCGAACCGAGAAATGGCGTTCTTGCCCCAAGTAGTCGGGCCGGATCACCGCGCCTTTCTTGACCGCCTGGTGCATCTAGCGCGTCAGACCGTCCATCTCGGCGATGGGGACATCGTCCAGGAACAGTTGCCGTTCCCCGGCCGGCACGATGTACGGTTCGGCCACTTGCGCCATTGCGGTCGCGATCAACAGCGGATAAACCGCAATGCCGAGCACAAGTGCCACAGATTTCTTCACCATGTTCACCTCAGCTCATCTCATGGAGCGCGGCGATGCGCAGGTTCGTGAATGCGGCTTCCCCGCGCTCGACGAAGAGCTCAATATCCCCGATCCTGGCCTCGCGCACCAGGTCTCTGACTGTACTATCGACGACTGCCCGGCCAGTCGGAACATTTGCTACGGTGCGCGTAATGGCCATTCGGATGTCCGCGATATCCGGTTCCGTCTTCACCTCTCCCAGGGCTTGGACATCGATGTAGCGAACGGGTTGGAGCGCCCGGCGCATGGGAGTGTAGCAGCCGATGAAGCAGAGCATGAAGCCCGGAACCAAGTATCGCATCGTATGTGCTCCTATGGGAATGAGAGGTCTTTTTTACTGCTCACCGCAACAATAATAGTTTGCGCGTCTCTACGTGCCCACCCCAAGGGGCTTGCGATCGATACAGGTACACGCCACTAGCCCACGCACACACTGCTCAATAACCGGAGGATTCAAGCCTTCGGAACCATTTGCTGAATTTATCGCTATCCTGGCAACTTTGATAGGTGAGGTCATGACAATGGCGGCATCCGGAGATGGCGGAATTGTTGGATCTGATGGATTTGGATGTTGCTGTGGTGGGTGCGCCGAAGAAGGATGTTTGCTGGCTGAACTAAGGCCATGCAGAGCTTTGCTTGTGGATGGCCGCAGCCATCAAGCGAGATTCACTCAACGCTAATCGTGTTGCCAAAGTCGGCAAGGTAGACACGCAAAATTATAGGGGGACCACATGAAGCGGGTGCTTATCGCGGCGTTGTTGGGGACAGTGGTAGAGTCTGATGGTAAAGAGGATGGGAAATCAAAAAGCGGGATCAGGGCGGCTAGCCTTTCAATCAACGCTTGCTCCTGGCGCGGCTGCTCTCCCATTCCTCCATGCTCATCGCGCCGGCGACCACGTGGCTGTTGTCGCCGAAGCGACCCGGCTCGCGCAGCGCCGCCTGGTCGACGAACCGGGCGCGGGACGCCTTTTGCTGGTTCTCGGGCTGCAGGACGTCTTCCTCGCCCTCGGCGAGGTGCCGATACAGAAGCTTCAGCTCGGGGGAGAACCTTGAGTACACCTCCCGCGGCACGTACGTCCTGAGGGTGTTGCCGCCAGAGTGGCGGTTGCCGAACTCGTTACCCGACAGCCACCACGGCGCGTAACGGCACACAACCGTCGTGCGCTCGTGCTCGCTCTGGTTGGCAGCGCCCGCGTGCCAGAGCCGCGTGTCCTGCATAAAGACCGAACCCGCGGGGGCCGAGATTTGGAACTCGCCCGGGATCGGCGCTCGTTCGTCGATACCGTCATCGGGGCCGCGCGGGTTGCGCGGGTCTATGTGCGACCCCGGAACAACCCACGTGCCGCCGTTATACGGGGTCACATCCTCCGGACCGAGGTACCAGATCGTGGACAGCGCCATGCAGACATCGGGGAATGGCTGGGCGACCGCGCCGCCGTGCCTCCACGGCTCCTCGCTGCTCGGTCGGTATGCAGTCAGATCATGCGGCCAGTCGGAATGCCAGCGGCGACGCAGCAGTTGCTCCTCGGAGAACGCCTCCCCCGTCGGCTTCGAAGACTTGTTGACCTCTGTCTGCAAAATGCGGACGTGCGTATCGAGCATCGCCTTGGCCACCCGGAGCACGCGCGGCTCCACGAGGTACTCGGCGAAGGTCTCGTTCCGCGCGATGTCGCAGAGCTCGGCCTGGGGCGCCATCGGCGGCCGAACAGGGTCCGAATGCTCTCTTTCAAGCCGCTCCAGGGCCTCTGCCAATCTGGGAGTCGGGATTTCTGCGGCGTTCCAGCTCCATGCGTATGCTCCGCTCCGCCTCGCGGTCCTGCTGCAACAGCCGGCGCCCCCGGTACACGCTCTCGCGCACCGTGCTGATTTCGCCCTCAGGGATCACCCTCTCGACGACGCAGAAACCCTGGACTCGCAGCGATCGCAGGTACCCCTCGATCTCCGCGTCACCACCTTTGGGAATACCCGTGCCGATGGAGTAGGGGAGTCGCAGCCGATCATCAAAATTTAGGGAACTATATACTTGACACCCCTAAATTAACCGTTCTTTCTTGGCATAGAGGCGGCAAATGTCATTGGGGGATACTCTGAATTTGGTTCCGTGGTTCCGCAACCCCTTACTGCCGGGGGTGCTCTCCCGGGCGTCGAAATCTATCTTCACGCAACCTGTAACTACTTCGTAAATGAAAAAGCTTAATTGCAAATTCTCAAAGCAATCTATCCGGTCAAACGATACTTCCTGCCCGTTCCGCTTCCCCCTTACAAGAACCAGCCGGCGTAGCTTTGCCCCCGCCGCGCTGAGAATGTCGTCCTCAGTCCAGTACGGTATCATTCCGTTGCCCTTTATAGGTCGCACGGTAATCTGGGAAGAGTCTGCATCCACTCTGAAGCGGTCAGACCTCCCGCCAATAGTATGCCTAAAACTCAGGCGGTCCTTCCTGTCTTTCCATCCAAACCTGCTCACCATGTATCGAATTACCCCGGCGGGTTGAGGCTCCTTGTGGAACAGGGTTATCAGACTGGTTTTGTCGGTGTAGTATTTGAGTTCCCAGCCCATACTGTCAGGAATGTCGGCGCTTCCGGTTGTTAGCTCCAGCAGATCCTCCAAGTAGAGCCCCGGTCCGCCAGTGCCCGTGTATTTCTCTTCAGGCATTGTATATGGGCTTCCCTCAATAATCTCTGCAAGTCGCCGAAACAACTCCCGCTTGTTCTTAGGTGCGCTCATGAGTTCTTCAGCAAAGCCCGTCTGGCGTTAATCCGCTCACGTGCTAGGCGGCAATATTCTTCCGAAACGTCAAACCCGATCCATTCCCTGTGAGCTGTCTCGGCAGCAAGAGCAGTAGTCCCTGAGCCAATAAATGGATCTAGCACTACCTGGGCTGACGTCGATTCAACGCACCTTTGTACCAGTTCTTCGGGGAACGGTGCGGGATGCGGATTGTTACTCTCTTGGGGGATTTGCCACACACAGCCTTTTGCGTTCGACTTCGGAGCCAGCCTAAAGCCCGGTTTGGCAATCAAGTAAATCACTTCATAGTTGGGAAGAAAGTAGCCAGGATTGAAGTTGATGCCGCCCGAGCGGTGCCAAACCAGTATTTGACGGACGGGAAAATCTTCAACGATATCCGACCGGTGCTGTAATAGCCCGTTTTGCACCCGCCAGTTGTGATTGTAGAATATTGCTCCATCCGGACGCAGAATCCGCATCATGGCTGTCAAGCAGTCTCTTTGCCACTCAACGTATTCCTCGTAGGGCATCGCGTCATCATGGCTGTCGTAGCCCTCTAAAAGAGCCGCTCGCGGCCACTTCCCACTTCTACCATCTTTGAGCCCGTTCCCGGTCGAGTTTTTGATGTTGTAGGGTGGACTGGTAACAATCAGACCTATTGATTCAACGGGCAGTTTGCCCATTAATTCAATGCAATCTCCCGGGTGGACCTTCCCCAACCAATCCACCAAATTTTGACGGGGAATGTGATGCGAGCACTGCGTGAGAAACTGATCGAATGGAAGAGGAACATGAAGGGGTTGCTCGTTCATTCCGTCAACTCGCAATAGGTTAACCTGTGTCCCGAAGCCGCCGCCAATACGGAATTGACCCTTTCAGTGCCACTCATCCTGCCCATATTCCAGCGGGCCTCAAATTCCGATAGGTACCGATGCATGTGCTTCCACGTGAAGTGATGGAAAATGCCGTAGTATCCTCTTTTCAATAAAGCCCAAAAGGATTCTATCCCGTTCGTATGAACCTGGCCGCGGACATACTCCCCAACAGAATGTTTGATGATCTCATGTCTGTAGTATCTCCCCAATCCGGTATAGCCCTTATGGTCGTCTGTATAGAGCGTTGCCCCTGGTTGGACATTAGAAGAGACAAAGGTGTGCAAGTGTTCTTGATCGGCAGTTTTGATACGCTTGACTTTTACCTTGCCCGTACGAGACTTCAGGCCAGCCACAGCCGCTTTTCCTACAGGCCCCCTGCCCGCATTCAGTTTCTTAGAGTGATGTTTGTTCTTCTCTTTGCCGCCTAAGTATGATTCGTCCGCTTCGACCCCACCGTCCATAGGCCCACCAAAGCCGCTCAAGCTACTGGCAACTTCACGGATACGACCCAAAACGAACCATGCGGATTTCTGAGTAATGCCAATTTCCCTAGCTAGCTGGCAACTACTTATCCCCTTCCGGTTGGCAGTAACCAGCCAGATACAAGCAAACCACTTGCGAAGAGAGATAGGGGAATCCTCGAAGATGGTCCCCTTGCGGACAGAGAAATCATCCTTGCAGTCTGCACACCGAAAAACGTTCTTCCTGTTCATTCGGTAAGCCTTGCGAGCAGAACCGCATAGCGGACAAATGACCACCACAGGCCAGCGAAGTTTTGCTAAGTGGTCAACACAGGCCTTCTCGTTGGGAAAAGCTTCAAACAGGTCCACAAGGGAATTGAAACTTGTTGTTTCCATACCCCTAATATAGGCAATTTTTTAGGGGTGTCAAGTATATAGTTCCCATTGTTTACCAGGTGAATCATCATCAGCTGTCTCTTCTGGTGCGTCGGACCGCTCTGATGGCAGCGGTGACTTCGATGGCTTCTGGTGCCTCGATCTCCAGGGGTGGATTCGTTCGCTGTACCAGCCTGGCAATGAACCGTTTCAACGGCGGGTACGGATTGTTCAGGTAGGCCCCACCAACATCCGCGGCGATGTAGATAGCCTGACCCTTGCCGTACCGATTCGCGGTCACCGTTGGCACCGAAGAGTCGTACTCTTTCTTCGGATCAAAACACTCCAGGAGGTCTTTGCCCGCCAGACTCACCAAACTGGTTCGGGTGCACAACACCTGCAGATCGGCATCAGGCCGCGAGTCGACCGCCGACTCCTGTCCGAAGAAGCAGATGACGTCGCCTAACTCACTCGCCAGCTCCTTTTCCTGCGGGACATACACTACGCTGTGATCATCTTCGCCGCCGTAAGGGCCTTGATAGTCTATTCCGAAAACATCTGCGAGGGCGAATCCGTCCCGCTTCTGACCCAGTTCGTCCAAAAGGGATGTCTCGTGGGTGGCGATGAGGGTGCCGCCCTCCCCGACGACCTTCCTCAACTCTTCACACTGCTGGTCGGAGAGGCAGGCGCTGTTGGAGAGAAAAATCACTGGGTACTGCGATAGATGCTCGTAGGTGAGGCGCTCATCCAGCACAAGGTCCAGCAGGAGGTGAGACCTGTTCAGCATCTCGTACGCGCCATGAGTATCCTTTTGCGCCGTCTGCCTGCGATGGATTCTGCCGGTGTTCTTGGCTAGCTCGGAGGGGCGAAAGTCTCTGTTCTGTTGCGACAGATGAAGGGCGATATACTTGACGGTTTCACCGTGTATGTAGTCTCTTCGCTTCTTGAGTTCACCGTAGACCCATTTCATGGTGTCCTTGCGGAGCACCGAGATGCCACCAAAGGGATCGCCACAGGGATGGCCGCCGTTGGCTATGGCCGAAAAAGAAAACACGGCTGCTGAATACCGTTCGGCATAGGGAGCACCGCGAAAACCCCTTAGTGTCTGCGCATTATTGCAAAAGACGGCGAACGGCGTTCCGGTTGCCCGTAGAATCTTGCCGACAAAGGAAATCTCGCGTAGCGATCCAGTTATCGACTCCGCAAAAAAGTGGCCGCCCACATCCTCCAGATGAAGCGAGCCGAGCGGATGGCCCAGTCCCCAATCCGTAGCCTGCGTCATGTAGCAATTGAGGTCGAGAATGGCGTGGGGGTGCCTTTCCTTTACCCGATGGAAAACGTGATGCACAAAATCCCTGAACTTTTCGTAGCGCCAGTTGACGAAATGCCGGAAATCCAAAGAGTCGAAGTCTACTTTCCGAGGGATTTCAAGCCCTGTTTCCTCTCGGAAGAGCTTCTCGCAGTATGGGCAGCAGCAGGAAACGAAGTGGTGCAGGTGATATCTGGGGGTATTCGCCCTGATGGGAGCCCCAGTTCGTGTCGTCAAAATAGAATCCGTCCACGTCAACGTTGTCGAGATACTCGCTGAGATACTCCGGCAGCCAGTCACGGTAAGGAGAGTTGAAACATACCACTCCGTGGCTCTCCGGTATCGAGCGGCCATCCTCCAGATATTTCATTTCCCATTCGGGATGAGTGGCTTTGTGCGGTTTGGAGGGCCAGTTCATCGGATAATATGAGAGCACCAGGATTCCCTTTTGGTGCAGCAGTTCCAGGCCCGTTGGCATCACATCTAGGGCGGCATTCGGTGGAGATGGAATCAGGTCTGACTTGAAATGAGGCAACTCTCTAAAAAGCTCTGACCCTACAACGAGCACCTCCAAGCCCACCTCGCTGAGCAAAGCTACATCGCCTTTAAGAGAAGACTCGAGACCGGACCTTTTGGACCAGAAGAGGAAACCGGTGTCCTCCAGCCGGCAGACACGCTTCTCGTAGGGCAGATCTTCTAATCTCTGGGCAGTAGAGCCTACGCGTTTCACTTTGGCGGTCGCCATCTCCTCTTCACCCTTTGCACCGTGTCCAACCGCTTAGCGCCACCGGATTAGGCGAGCAGCGCAGGACACTTCATGCCGTCTCTTTCAGCACAACACCACCTTGCCGCCTGGTCTCAGCACAGCAATGTCGGTATCGGGAAGGCGGTAGCCCCGCGCTGCGATGGCAGTCAAGAACTCGGCAGGATGCCCTCCCTGGGAGCGAATCGGTGGCCAGAAGAATCCAAAATGGCAGGGGATTACGACACGAGGTTGCAGAATCTGCGTGAGTTGCGCCGCAAAACCGACGCCCATATTCGTGTCATTGATGGGAAGCAGCAGGTAGTCCACATCTAGGGCGCACATTTCCTCTTTGTGCGGGTGGTCGAACTTGGTGTCACCGGGATAATAGATGTTGCCCAAGCCGGTTTCGAGCAGATAACCGCAATCGCCCTCGGTGTGGTGTTTGGCGTAGGTAATCTTCACCTCGAGCTGATCGAAGTGGAAGTCGGCACCGAACTTGGCGTCGCGAATCGACTCGATGGCAAGTCCAGCCCGCTGCAGGGCATCGTGGCAGTAGCCAGGTGCCAGCACGGTCGGCTTCAACGGCGCCAACGTCCGCAGACTTTCGGCGTCGAGATGGTCGCTGTCGGCATGGGAGAGAAGCACCAAGTCCACCCGCTCCACATCGCCGGCGGCCAAGGGGATCTCGTTTTCTTGGGTGTAGACGTCATCTCCGGCGTACGGCCGCAACTCGGGTGGCAGGTCGACGCCATCAGCAAATCGACGCCGGTTCTCTTCGTAATGCGGGTTGCTTAGGGCGAGTACGGGATCAATAAAGATCACCTTGCCATGCAGGCGTAGCGCGAAGCCGCAGTTGGTGAGGTACCAGATACAATCATATTGGGACCCGCCGTAGAGTTCGGCGGCGATATTTCGCATAGTGTGTGTTGACCGCCCGTCCTTTGGCGAGAGGGTTGGCGCACCGTCTTCCCAACCTGGCGTAGGCGCGTTCGCTCCGAGCATAACTCGTTGCAGCAATAGAAGGCTCATGGGTGAGTACCGTCAAGCTGCTATCCGGGAGAGGTGTCTGGGTAAAAGATGCGCAGCACCACATCGAGGCGTTGGCGGTCTTCGAAGGTAGACAGCATGAGCTGCACAACAGGGCAGGCTGTTTCAGAAGCCGCCAGGACATGTTGAAAACGTGGGTCCCGTCTTCAAGCGTTGGTAGGACGGCCGACGTGGCTTTTCAGCCCCTCAAGTGTCACGGACTGGCTGCCCAGGTACTCGAACAGTTTCGCCTCTGTCTCCCGTACCTTCCTGGCCTCCTCCACCACGGCCTCGGCGATATCCATCGGCACGTTCACCACCCCGTTCTCGTCGCCGTGAAGCAGGTCGCCCGGCTGAATCTCCATTCCGCCGATGTCGACCGGTACGTTGACATCGAGCTTGGCGCCGTTGCCATGAGAAACCACAACACCGGGCGCGAAGACCTGAAGGCCCGGGGCCTGCTTCCGGATGCCGCTGACGTCCCGGATGCCGCCGTCGGTGACTCGCACCGAGCTTGGCGTAAATGCTGCAGATCATGTCACCCGTGAAGCAGCTTCTCGCGTTGCTAGAGCCGACATCCCGAGTTCATTCTTGGCGTGCCTCCTTAAACATCGTGCTGACCGGTTCCGCAAGCCTTGGCTTTCTTGGCATCGGAAAATCACAGGCTCTCTTTCCCACCCAGCCAAGGGTGATTGGTTCCCCCCAGACCGCCGCCAGCGCGCCGACCACGTCGCGGCTCTGGACTCTCCGGACAACAGGTAGGAACACCCCGTCCTCTCATTCGAACCAGTACGAGTAGAGCTGTGCCTTGCGGAAGCGGAGGCGAACCTCGCGACCTGCCAACGGTGAGATATTAGTCTTTCCGTCCCAGCCCACCTCGGCGGCGACGTCGTCTCCACATAGCGGATCACTGAGGCGCGGCAGGTGGTGCTTGCGTGTTCCCTTGCCGGGTCGCGGCACCATCTCGACGATGTCGAACGGCGCAATTGGCTGCCCCGCTGGATCGAGAAGAGCAACTCGAAGCTCGCCACCGGTTGCCGCCATGTTAACGCGGAGTCTCGAGGTTCCCTCGGGAAGAGAAAGCGTGCGGGTGACGAGGCTTCCTTCCTCGTCATCTGCATCCAACGACAGAAATCCATCCCGGCGCAGGACCGCCAGACAGACGGCGCCGCTGTCGGCATCCTGGAAGTCCGGTTTCGGCGACCAGCCGGAATATTTCAGGCCGTTGTAGTAGAACCACAACTCGTCATCCCGTACCACTGCATTGGACGGCGGTTGACTCTTCGCTGTGTCGTAGGCTCCACCACCCAAATATGACGGCCGCAGAAATGGCTGTCGCTCGGCAACGCGGGACCAGCTGCGCAGGTCGCGACTGCAAACCAGTGGAAATGTGGTGAACGCGAACTGCGGTCCTTCTCCTTCCTTGCCAGGGCCGAAGCGGTGAAAAAAGGCAGGGATGCCGAGATAGATCGATTCGTAGCGAAATACCCCCATGTTGTAGATGTCCACATTGTGCCAGTCCCAATGATCGGGGTAATCCGATTGGGAATAGAGGGTGGGGGTGTTCATGTACCAGCGGATCTGTTCCGGTGCCAGCTCCTGGTCGAGCTCGTCGGTCTGGAACATCAACTCGCTCTGGGTCCAGTGTTCAAAGTCGGTGCTGGTGACGAGGCCGACCGAGCGCCCATACACGCCACCAACCTTTGGGGTACCGATAAAGAGGCCGGTTTTGGGGTCGTGGGAGAGGTTCCACTCGTCCGCTGAGCGCATGGGTGTGTCATCGCACTCCTGCCAGGTTTCGAGATCCGCGGAGGTAACTGGATGCAGATGGCGGCCGGTATGGCGCAGAGATTTGTAGCGCCGCGCCGGGTCCGGGTCGTCCCCATCCCGTAGCAGCACGTACGGCGAAAACGAACCCCCGTCGGGCAGCCTTGTGTGAAAAAAGAAGCTGTCGTCATCCCCAATCCGCTCCGCAGCCCAGTTGAGTCCGTCGCGGCTTTCCCACATACAGCAGGAACTGGTTGGGGCGCCGGTCTCCACCACGACGTAGCGGTAGAGCTCCCTATCCGGATCCCAAAACGGCATACTGCGGACCTGATAAATCCCCCCACCGTTCGAGACCACATCGGGGCGGATGACCGCCCCTCGTTTTTGGGGATGATGCAAGGTCTGGCGCAATCGGCGAATCTCGGCAACGTCGACATCGTCCAAAAAGAGTTGCCGTTCACCCAGATCGATTTTCAGCGGCTGTTCCACCGAATTTGCCTTCATGACGTCCCTCTTTCAGGCGTGCCCCTTTCCACTAGCAGGTTCCATTCCGAGACCGGATAATCCAGTCGGAAGAAGTCGTGATGACCCCACATACTGCGGGGACAGCCGCCACGGGGATTCTCCTCGATTTCGGACGAGCAGGCAGGCGCTCGAGCGGTACAGATATACGCCGCTGGCCAACTCACGTCCACATTCGGCTCTTGGCTGCATGGGGTGAGCTCGATTTGTACATTAGACCTAAGCTGGCACTAGCGATCTGGAGTGGAGGTCGCGAAGATGTCGACGGTTGGCTGCGTGCTAGACGATACAGGTCATTGGAAAAACACAAATGGGAGCGACACAATGAGCGGTGTTCGAGTATTGGTGGGAACGCGGAAAGGCGCGTTCGTGCTGACGGCCGATGGAACGCGGAAGGAGTGGGCTATCGACGGACCTCATTTCCCTGGATGGGAGATCTACCACTTTACCGGCTCTCCCGCCCACGCCGATCGCCTATACGCCTCACAATGCAGTGATTGGTTCGGGCAGGTGATTCATCGCTCCGACGACGGCGGCAAGACCTGGGAGACGATGGGAAACGAGTTCGAATACCAAGGCGAAGCGGGCAATCACCAGTGGTATGACGGGACCCCCCATCCGTGGGAGTTCAAGCGGGTGTGGCACCTCGAGCCGTCGCTGGGCGACCCGGACACTGTTTACGCCGGAGTTGAAGATGCGGCCCTCTTCCGCTCGGTCGATGGTGCCAAGACCTGGCAGGAGCTTCCCGCGTTACGCGGTCATGGCACGGGTCCCCAATGGCAACCGGGCGCCGGGGGCATGTGTCTCCATACGATCCTGCTGGATGCCGAAAACCCCCAGCGGATCTACACCGCTGTTTCGGCTGCCGGAGCTTTCCGAACCGACGACGGCGGCGAAACATGGAAGCCGATAAATCGGGGATTACGCTCCGACTACATACCCGATCCAACGGCCGAGGTGGGCCATTGCGTCCATCGGCTCGCCATGCATTCGTCGCGACCGGAGGTGCTGTTCATGCAGAAGCATTGGGATGTGATGCGCAGCGACAACGCCGGCGATGAATGGAGCGAGGTCAGCGGCAATCTCCCGAGCGACTTCGGTTTTCCGATCGGAGTTCACGCTCACGAGGCGGAAACCATATACGTGGTGCCGATCAAGAGCGACTCCGAGCATTTTCCTCCCGACGGCAAGCTGCGCGTATATCGCAGCCGAACCGGCGGCAACGAATGGGAAGCGCTCACCAATGGTTTGCCGCAAAGTCACTGTTACGTGAACGTGCTGCGCGACGCGATGGCCGTCGACTCCCTCGACACCTGCGGGGTGTATTTCGGCACCACCGGGGGCCAGGTTTACGCCTCCTCCGACAGCGGCGACAGTTGGAGCCCCATTGTTCGGGATTTCCCTGCCGTGCTGTCGGTGGAGGTTCAGACGCTTCCGTGATCCGGGTCGCGCTGCCCCAGCACCTGAGGACGTTGGCGAAAAATGCCGGCGAGGTGCGAATCGAGGTGGAAGGACCGGTTACCCAGCGCTCCGTGTTAGATGCCCTCGAAACCGCCTACCCGATGCTGCGCGGAACGATTCGTGACCACCAGACGAAGACGCGGCGCCCCTTCCTCCGCTTCTTCGCCTGCGAGGAGGACATTTCCCATGACGCCGTCAACACGCCATTGCCCGAGGCGGTCGCATGCGGAGCAGAACCGTTCATCATCATCGGGGCGATTGCCGGAGGGTAATCGGATCGTGCCCCGCTTTTACCTCAAGATTTTTCTCTGGGTTGTGGTGATCGCCGCCGGCTCGGTGCGTCTGGTCGGCATTACCCGCGGATCCAGCGACTGGGAAGATCCACCACGATTCTACCACTTCCATCCGGACGAAGACAGACTTGTCCGCACCGCTCTGAATCTCGAGAATCCGTTCGCTCCGCCACTGTCGTCCTATGGCCCGGTTTCACAGTACGTCCTGCGCGGTGGGGTGGAGCTAGTCTCGCTATTCTGGACCGATCCCACTCCCGGATTCGCCTCACCCTCGGGCAGGTGGAGACTCTTCGTGGTCGCGCGCCTGTTGGCCGTCGTTGTCTCGATGTTGGGGTTATGGTTTCTCTATCAGCTTGCCCACCAACTCTGTGGAGAGGTTGGTGCCGTCGTCGCGGTCTGTTTTCTGTCCTTCGCGCCCCTGGCCATTCAGCAGGCTCATTTCTATGCCATCGACGGCATCTTCGCGACGGCGAGCCTGGGTGCGCTGTGGTCCGTCTCAGTTGCGCTAAGGTCCGAAAGTTGGAAACCGTACGCTCTCGCTGGCGCAATGATCGGAATCGCCAGCGCTGTCCGTCTCGTGGGGATCGGGCTGGCCGCCGTCTTCGTAGCCACTTGGTTGGGGATCGCGCTGCACCATGCAAGGTCCAAGGCCGGAAAAGCAGGGGACCGCATTCCGCTTGGACCCATATTGCTGACCCTGGGGGTGGCCGCGGCAACCCTACTTTTCTTGGCCCCGTACCTGTTGACATCGGCTTTGTCCATGGTGATCGCCGGCTTGGGTATCGACACGCAGCTCGACCTCGCCGGGCAAACGCCCTCGACGTTGACCCAGTTGCGGGCCAACGCCGTCGGTGTCGCTCGCGGTACCATCCTGCGCCCCTGGTCGCTCATAGACGTTCACACCGTACCCTACCTCCATCAGCTGACAGACCTGTGGCCGCAGGCCGTTGGTTGGCCGCTAGCCATCACGTCTTATGCCGCCGTCCTCTGGTCTACCACCAACCTCAATCGAAGCCGAGCGCTCCTGCTGATCTGGAGTGGTCTCTATTTCGCCGTCATCGGCGCCTTGCATACCAAACATGTACGCTATCTGCTGCCGCTCCTCCCGATTCTTTGTCTCTTTGCCGCCGATCTCTGCATTTGGATCAAATCCAAACGCCGATTGATCGGTGTGCTCTGGTTGGGCTCAGTGCTGGGCATCACGGCCGCTTTGGGCGTTGCGTTTGCCCGCATCTACACCATCGAGGACAGCCGCCTGCAAGCCGTTCGCTGGATGGCGGAGAATGTTTCGCCAGGAAGCAAGATAGGCGTGGAGGGGGGTGCCTTTTCCCTGAGCCCGCTGATCCACAATCAAGATTCTCACAAGACACATCTGGAGATCAGCGAGCTGTTCCGAGCGCGTGGTTACGCCATGTGCGCCCCGGTGTTGTCTCTCTTGCAGGCGAAGGTGGCTGCTCTCGACTACGTTGCCGTCACGGACGTTAATCGCTACCGCCAGTTCCGCGCAGTGCCGGAGATGTTCCCCGTGGTCTCTGAATTCTACGGCCGCCTGCTGCAGGGCCGATTAGGTTTTCGAGTCATGCGAACGATCAGGGTGTATCCGTCTCTTGCCGGCATTCTGCTTCAGGACGACGACGCCGAGCCGGCATTCGTCGGTTTCGACCATCCAACCACCTGGATCCTCCGGCGCGAAGAGGGAACCTCGGCGGTAGACAACTGGGAAGAATGGAGGCAGGAACTGGATGACAATGATCTTTGCGCGGACGGCCTGCTCCGCGGCGCTGCATCCGCTTTCAAACAGCGGCGGTGGCAGGTTTCTTTGAACGCTAGCGAACAGGTACTGCGGCAATTTCCGGAAATGAAAGCGGCCCAATTGATCCAGGCAGCCGCCCATCGGCAGCTAGGGCAAGCAGACCAGGAGCGGAACGCACTGGCGAATTACCGAAAACCGTATCGCCCCGACGCGGCGGCACAGGGGCCGTGGGCTACGGCTGCCGGTCTGGTGGAACTGGATTTAACCGAACTCGTCGCCTTGATGCGATGAGCCGGCGATCCGTTGCCCGGCTTGCCAATCAATTATTATGGTTGTCATAACATCCCTCATGATCAACGCTCTGTTCACCCACTCAGGTATGATCACCAAAGCGATCGCCCCTTAACGAGTACCACAGACACCCAGACGAATATGAATACGCAATATTCACCCGCATACAGGATTTGCCCTCACTAGTCATGCCAACTTCGATTTTTTCATGGCGCGAGTCGCGTATCGTCTGGATCGCATATCTCTGTCTCGTAGTGGCGTCTTCGTTTGTTTACTTCCACAGCCTAAAGGATCATCCACTCCATTCGCATGATTACGAATCATTCCGTGACAACATTGCCATCAGTGAAGACTTCACCTACTTGTTCGCGCCCCCGACTGAAAGGCAGCTAGCCTGAATTATTCATAAAAATGCGGTGATTCTCTGTACAACTGGTTGTTTTTCCCTATGTTAGGGTTAGCCACAAACAACAACCAATCAAGAGGACCACCGCAGATGGAAACTTCGCAGATTACGCTGTCGTTTGCAAACATCTCGGGCAAGATGATCGAAGCTGATTTTGACGGTGGCACGACCACCAGCGATGGGGGCGCCCTGCTTCTGCGACAGGCGGAAGCCCGCACCGGGATCGTCGACCGAATCGTGGCGGCGATGTCGGATCGGCGACATCAAAGCTATATCGACCATACGTATACTGACCTCATCCGGCAGCGCGTATTCCAGATCGCCTGTGGGTACGAGGACGCCAATGACAGTGACGACCTGCGTTGCGATCCGGGTCTGAAAACCGCGTGCGACCGTCTGCCCCTGACAGGAGACGATTTGGCCAGTCAACCGACCATGTCTCGTTTGGAAAATAGTGTCAGCCGCTCGGATCTGTATCGCATCGGGCTCGCGGTGCTGGAAATATTCATTGAGTCTTACGACCAGCCGCCCAAGAAGCTGACTATAGACATCGACGACACGGACGATCCGACGCACGGCGCCCAGCAACTGACGTTGTTCCATGCCTACTATGACGAGTATTGCTATCTGCCGGTCCATCTCTACGAAGGGGAGTCGGGCAAGTTGATCACGACCCTGCTGCGACCCGGTCGTAGAATGCGAGGCCGAGAGGCGGCAGCCATCCTCAAACGCGTGTTGGATCATTTGATCATGGTGTGGCCGAAGACGAAGATCACCTTACGAGGCGACTCGCACTTCAGCACCCCTGAGGTGCACGACCTGTGCGACGGATACGGTATTGATTTCATTCTGGGACAGGCGCTCAACAACAAGCTCAAAGCCCTCGGCGAACCGCTGATGGAGCTGACGGCGGCGCTGGCCGAGCAGAGCGATGAACCGGTGCGGCTTTTTGACCGCTTCGAGTATCAGGCCAAGAGCTGGCCCCGACCGCGCCAGATTATCTACAAGGCCGAGATCACGCAGCGCAAAGCCAACCCGCGCTTCGTGGTGACCAATATCCGCAACCGCACCCCCGAGTTTCTATATGAGAAGGTCTACTGCGCTCGCGGACGGTCGGAAGGCTTCATCAAGAATCACAAGACCTACTTGCAGTCCGACCGCACCTCCTGCCACCGATTCTCGGCCAACCAATTTCGCCTCTTCCTGCACAGCGCGGCCTACGTGCTGCTGCACACAATCCAACAGATTGGCATGCGCGGCACTCAATGGACGACGTCTAACTTTGACACGATCCAACTCCGCGTGCTCAAAGTCGGCGCCCGAGTGCGGGAGCAAGCCACCAAGGTCCGTTTTCACTTTCCGACATCGTACCCGCTCAAGGATCTGATGCGGACCGTCGTCCTCAACCTCGATACCTCATAATGCTTTGCGATGTCGCCCACCACAGCCACGCACACGCTCCACTAAGGGGCCCGACTGTCCCAATGACATCCAAACGAGGCTCAGATCTCCAGAGACAACACCTCGACGACCGACAGCACTCGATCAACCCGCTACCAAAACGTCCAGCCATTGACCAGCGCATCGAATTCGTCCGCTTGGTGCGGATTCATGAATAATTCAGGCTAGGATCGGGTAGACCTGTTGCAGAGTTCGTCAAATGGGTCGGATTCGTGATTTGGGGAAACGACGCCGGCTGGTTTCACGTACTCGTGGTGGTGATCCACACTATCGTTGCCTTGCTTCTTGCTCTCTTGGCACGCCTACTCGGGTTGGATCGGGAATCCAGTTTCTTGGGTGGAATCCTTTTCTTAGTAAACAGTGCCCATTTTCAAGCAGTCCATTGGATTTCCGCAATGGACTATCCGCTGGCGCTGTCTTTTGGTCTTTGCGCAGTCGTCAGTTTCCTATACTTCCTATCGCATCACAAATTCGCCGGTTTGCTGGTCTTCTATCTGACCACGACACTCGGTGTCCTGACTCATCTTGCGAGCGCCATAGTATGGCCATTCTGCCTCTACCTGTCCTGGTATAAGGGTTACAATCTTAAAACAGCGCTGAAGAGTCTTCTCCCATTGGCTTTGTTGATGATTGCAGAACTGGTATTGATTCTCAGTTTGACGCGGCAGGAGACCAGCACCTGGGGATCAGTTTATGCTTATACGGAGCTGGATATCTCGTCCCTATTAACCGGTAATATCCGTATGCTGCTATGGCTCGCGAGCAGATTGCTTACGACCGCCCATTGGCATTTGGTAACAGGGTACGCGGTGCAGACGTGGGAACTGTACCTCGGTGCCGTGATTTTATCTGGTCTAGTTTTTCTGATGTGGAAGAGGCTCTTCCCCGGTGCGCTGTGGTCAGTGTGGGTTATCCTAGCGCTGCTGCCTTTTGTCGCACTGACGGAGGAGTTTATTCGGATGCCGGCTACCGGCACTTCACGCTATTTATACATGGCGAATATCGGTTCCTCAATGTTACTGGCTTGGGGTATAAAATCCGCAAGTCTGTATGTCGCAAAAAATGGCGCAATCTGGGGGAAAACGGCGTTCGGCATTCTCTTCACTAGCGTTATGGCATCTAGCTACGTGACACTGAAGCACTCTGAAGCTCTCACCTTCTATGTGTCAGGAAGATCCCATATCGCGAGTGGCGATGTCACGACCGGAATCGATTTACTCAATCGGGCAGTCACCCGAAGCCGCGACGTCATCGACCTTGAAGATACGTTTGAACGGCTCTGTATTATGGTTGCGAGTCGAGGGGAGGACATGCAACCCATTCTTACGGAAGCTAGAACATCCTATCCGGAAAACACGACATTTCTTGTGTACGAGTTTGCCTCGCGTTCTCTAAGTTCGGACGCTAAAATTCAGATCAAAGGTCGAAGAGATCTACTCACCCTAGCCTGAATTATTCATAAAAATGCGGTGAGCCTCTGTGCAACTGGTTGTTTTGCCCTACGTTAGGGTTACCCACAAACAACAACCAATCAAGAGGGCCACCGCAGATGGAAACTTCGCAGATCGCGCTATCGTTTGCAAACATCTCGGGCAAAAAGATCGAAGCTGATTTTGACGGTGGCATGACCACCAGTGATGGGGGCGCCCTGCTTCTGCGACCAGCGGAAGCCCGCACCGGGATCGTCGACATCAAAGCTATATCGACCATACGTATACTGACCTCATCCGGCAGCGCGTATTCCAGATCGCCTGTGGCTACGAGGACGCCAATGACAGTGACGACCTGCGTTGCGATCCGGGTCTGAAAACCGCGTGCGACCGTCTGCCTCTGACGGGAGACGATTTGGCCAGTCAACCAACCATGTCTCGTTTGGAAAACAGTGTCAGCCGCTCGGATCTGTATCGCATCGGGCTCGCTTTGCTGGAAATATTCATCGAGTCTTACGACCAGCCGCCCAAGAAGCTCACCATCGACATCGACGACACGGACGATCCGGCACACGGCGCCCAGCAACTCACGTTGTTCCATGCCTACTATGACGAGTATTGCTACCTTCCGGTCCATCTCTACGAAGGGGAGTCGGGCAAATTGATCACGACGCTGCTGCGACCCGGTCGTAGAATGCGAGGCCGAGAGGCGGTAGCCATCCTCAAACGCGTGTTGGATCATTTGATCATGGTGTGGCCGAAGACGAAGATCACCTTACGAGGCGACTCACACTTCAGCACCCCTGAGGTGCACGACCTGTGCGACGGATACGGTATTGATTTCATTCTGGGACAGGCGATCAACAACAAGCTCAAGGCACTCGGCGAACCGCTGATGGAGCTGGTGGCGGCGCTGGCCGAGCAGAGCGATGAACCGGTGCGGCTTTTTGACCGCTTCGAGTATCAGGCCAAGAGCTGGCCCCGACCGCGCCAGATTATCTACAAGGCCGAGATCACACAAGGCAAAGCCAACCCGCGCTTCGTGGTGACCAATATCCGCAACCGCACTCCCGAGTTTCTGTATGAGGAGATCTACTGCGCTCGTGGGCGGTCGGAAGGCTTCATCAAGAATCACAAGACCTACCTGCAGTCCGACCGCACCTCCTGCCACCGCTTCTCGGCCAACCAATTTCGCCTCTTCCTGCACAGCGCGGCCTACGTGCTGCTGCACACGATCCAACAGATTGGCATGCGCGGCACCCAATGGACGACGTCCAACTTTAACACGATCCAACTCCGGGTGCTCAAAATCGGCGCCCGCGTGCGGGAGCAAGCCACCAAGGTCCGTTTTCACTTTCCGACGTCATACCCGCTCAAGGATCTGATGCGCACCGTCGTCCTCAACCTCGACACCTCATGATGCTTTGCGATGTCCCACTACATCCACGCACACGATCCACCAAGGGACCCGACTGTCCCAATGACATCCAAAAGAGGCTCAGATCTCCCAGACAACACCTCGACGACCGACAGCACTCGATCAACCCGCTACCAAAACGTCCAGCCATTGACCAGCGCACCGAATTCGTTCGCTTGGTGCGGATTCATGAATTATTCAGGCTAGTGCCCTGTTCGATAACTAGCCTTGTAAATTGCGGCGCTGAGGCGCCCGGCCCGCAAGGCGCGCGATCGAGCCATATTGGTGGATATGGCGAGTGAGCGCAACGTAGCGGACCGGGCGCCTCAGCGGCGAAATACAAGGATGGTTGTTGAACAGGGCACTAGAGGGCGGTGGAATAAATCTTGGCTTTGTTCAGGTGCAGCCGAAGCGCTACTTCCCTGCCCTCGAGCGCCGACAGATCGCTGTTGCCATTCCATCGCACCACACGTGAAACCTCGTCGCCCGTCAGCGTCTCAGCTTCGGCGAGCGAGAAACCTTCGAACGCCTCCACCTCGCGGGGTGGTGTCGACGGAGGGTGCACCAGTTCCACCTTTACCCATCCGTCTGCTTGCGTCCGGTAGTTCAATCGCATCTTCGTGCCGGCGCAGACCCGCATATTCAGCACGACGCGTCCCTCCCCCTCTGCTTCCAGTCCGGCCAGTCGGTCCGGCTTCCACAATGCCCAGCGTAGCTCGCTTCTGTCGGGTGCGCGCGGGGCGGAGCCGCGGGCACGAAAGTCGTGTTTGCGTTCAGACCCGGCGAACGCAAGGCGCCAGTCGCCCTCTTCGGGAGCAACCAAGTTGGGCTCCGCGTAGAGAGAGCCGTATTCACCGCCTTCGTGAGCAAGATCGATGATCGGCACCCGCTCCGGCCGCTGCCACAGCTGGCTGTCACGGCTGACGGCCAGCTGGGCGTCCACATGGGACTCGACGCGGTGGTAGAATGAGGGAAACATGAGGTAGAAGCGAAGTCCATTCGGGTAGACCGAATAACACGGATTGTAGACATCATCGCTGATGTCATCCTGAGGATCTGCCACCAGACAGGGACGCAGGTTTTCGAAATGGGCGAATTCCGTGCTGTCCGCTCGGCGCACGTGCCGCCGGCGCTCGTCGCTGCCCCCGCGCAGGTAAAGCACGTATCTACCCTCGAACGGATCGAAGGTGACCAGATTGTGGGTATCCAGCGCGGTCGGACCGACATCGATGAGCGGTTCTTCTAGGTTGGTCCAGCGCAACCCATCCGGCGATACCGAAGCCCGCACCGCCGAATGGATCTGGATCTTCTTGCGACGATCCTCGGGGGCGACACCTCCCAGGTCCATATCCACAAGCAGCTTCTTGACCTCCTTTTGCGTCATGTTGGGATCGTATTTGCCGTCGCGGAAATAACGGCCCTTGGGACCGATCGATTTGTATCTCGCTTCCGGGGGGGCGGCTGGATCCTTCAAAATGCATTGCAAGAAGTGTTCCCCGTCGCGGCTGATGATGTTGTTCTTCTTCGACCCCTCGTAGGGGATCAGGTTGAGCTCGGGGCGCTCCCATGCGAATCCGTCGGCACTCTCCGCGTAGCAGGTGTAACTGCCGAGGTCGGACTCGTACTTGTCGGCGCCGTACCACAGGCGAAATCGCCCCTCTTCGTAAAGCACCGTGTTGACGCGTAACCTGGCTTCCTCTTCCCACGGGCGCTCAGCGTGCAGGAAGATGTCCGACTTCCGCGCCGGCTCGACCCGCAACTTCACTCCAACAGGCGGATCATCGGACCAGAGGGTACCGTCGTCGTCGATCCTGCGATGGGATGACCAGATACTGCGATGATCCAGCAAGGGTAAGGGAATCGGATCGTCATGATTCATGGAATCGTCACCATTCATTTAGGAGTATGGCCGGTCTCACGGTGGGCGCCTGGGGTTGCCCAAGCGCCTCATCGATGTTTTAATTGCGGTCTCCAACCATGTGGCGAACCGCCATTGGGGTCAATGCGGGAGCTCAACGCGAGGCCGATCTCAATCTCCTTACGAAGGGTCACTCCAGTGGATATTCAGAGTCGAACAGATCCGGTCACGCGTTACGTGTTTCTGTCCTACCGGGTACCGGCCGCCGCACCGGACGAGATGCAGGTGACCTGCGAGGTTCAGCCTGAACCGAATGACGATTGGCAACCCGCAAGTGTGTGGAGGCACATCAGTCCTACCGCCAGTGCCCTGGTGCCACGCAATGATTGGCACTCAGGTGTACGCAAAGGCCGCCTGATCGAACGGCGCGCCGCGGGATTGACCCGGACCTTGATTTGGAATCCGTTCCCCCAATATGCTGATCGGCGCTCGGCGAGGGTGAGAATCACCTTGTCGCGCGACGCGGATCAGCTGGAGACAGGCGAGATTCTCGTTGAGCTGAACAACAGCGATGTGGTCCTGTTGGACGACTGGTCGAAGGTGCTGCAAAGCAAATTTGTTTCCACCGATCCCGCTCCGGGTGAAACGCTCTGGTGGTGGCGAACCGAACAAAGCGGTGATCATGCCCCCAGCGGTGGACGCTCGCTCGAAGTCAGGGAGAAGAACATCGAGCTGCCGCAACTCACCTATCCGTTAGATCTGCGAGGACCCCACGCCTTGTTTGTTTCGCTGCCTCCCAAACTGTGTGGCATAGAGTTGCGGATGTCCGGAGACGAGCGCGTTGAGGACTTCGGGTTTGCCTCCCATCTGGATCTTGAGCCGACCGACCCGGCCATTCGGCCCGGAGAGGAAGCGTTCTGGAAGTGGGCAGACATGGCCTGGCAAAACCTGATAATCAGGCAGCCGTACCGAACGGTTTACGAATATGAAGATGAGTTTCGTGCTGCCCTCGATACGATTCGCCTGGTACCACTCTCGCAGGGGGATGTGCGGCGCCTTGAAGAAGAATGGCGAGCCGACGACTCCCGGCGGCTCGTGATCGGTTATCAGGAACCATATGGATGGTCCTTTACGCAAAAGATCGAAAGCAATCTACAGCACCGGGAACCACTACTGGCCTTCGCCGAGGCCAAGGTGGATATGCTGGACATTCAGTTCCTGCGGGGTGGATCCTCTTCGGTCAGTGAAACCAGAGTCGGAACGCAGCTCGTAACCGAAACCCATGGCGATCCGATTCGGGGCGAGGTTCCACATACCGATAACGTGGGCCGCATGGTGCAATACACCAATCCCTTCGAAACGCAATTCAAATACGCACGCCAGCTGGGCATCGAGCCGCGGGCCAACATGGGCGCCACCAACTGCTATGTGGGATCCAACTTCGAGTCGGAGTTTTCCCGGGAGCATCCGGATTGGAACGAGGAATCGGCGCTGCTGTACGAAATTCCCGAGGTACGCGAGTATATCCTTTCGTTGTTCGGGGAGATGCTGGAGATGGGTGCGCGGCACATATCTGTCGATTGGTGCCGCTATCCCCATGCCTTGAAAGACAACAAAACCGTCACCGTTTTTCTGCGGCAGCTGCGCCAGCTGGCCGACCGGTTTTCTACAGCGGAAGACGGGCCGGTCGCCGTGTTGGTGCGCTTTCCAGCTCGCGGCGCACCCATGAGCGAATGTATGGATTTCGGAACATGGATCGCTGAGGAGCTGGCTGATTTTCTGGTTCCCAGCAACATCTTCAACAGCCCGCTATGTTTCGAGATCGACGAATACCTGGAGGCCGCTAAAGGTACAAAGACGAAGATCCTGCCCAACGTCGAGCCCTGCGTGCCCTTACCGGGGCTCTGGTTTCAGCGGCTGCTCAACTGTTACGAGGCTGGCGCGGAAGGAGTATTCATCTACCAGTGTGATGCACCAGTGAGCCGTTCGCACACGCGGCGATATATCTCGCTGGCAGGCTCGCCGGAGGCCTTGAGAAGATGGCAAGAACGCGAATCGCAAGAGCAAAGCCGCTACAGCAAAGGGATCTACTTGTCGGCGGCCCACAGAAACGAAACCTACCAACCGTATGAACGGCTTCGCGTCTGGGTGGAGGGTGTGGACGGGCAGGCCGTCGAGCTTTGGGTGGACGACAGCCGGATCAATAGCTACGAAAAACCACCTTATATCCTGGGGTCGGAAGCGCTGGAGGATGATCACCTGATACCGGCGGGTTCATATTGGTTGAAAGTGCGGGCAAAAGACGGCGACGGCTGGCTGGAACAGGAATTCTCCATCAGCGTGGCTTGATTGGCGCCCATTTCGGCGGAGGCGCCTTGCCAGATCGTTGTCTTGGAACGCCTGCTGCGACGCTCAGACATTTCTAATATTCGTTTCAACCTTGATGAGAGGACCTGAGTATGCCCATCGTGCAGCACGAGGCATTGAGGACTCTCGGCAGCGATCTTCTTGTCGCTGCGGGTGTTCCTCCTGAAGACGCAGACATCGTCGCGAACCATTTGGCCGCCAGCAATCTGGTGGGTCACGATTCCCATGGAGTTCGTTTCCTGCCGAACTACATCAATCAGTGGCGCGAACACTACGTCCGCTGGGAGGAAAGATCCGTGGAAAAGGATACACCAGCGTTTGCGATTATTGATGGTAAAGGGGGCAACGGTATCGTTGCCGTTACAAGGTTGACCGAGCTCGCCGTAAAAAAAGCACGCTACTGCGGATTCGGATTTGTTGGTCTGCGCAACGTTTCCCACATAGGACGACTGGGAGATTACCCGCCCCGGATCACCGCCGAAGGAATGATCGGCATGGTCTGGATGAACGGCGGCTCCATGTTCTTGGCACCCTTCGGTAGCGCCGAACGTCGGCTCCGCCCCGAGCCAATCGCCATAGGAATTCCGCGAAAGGATGGCTCGCCGTTTGTACTGGACATGACCATGAGCACGGTAGCCGGTGGCAAGATCGCGGAGAAGCTCGTTCACGATGAGCCCCTTCCCGATGGGTGGGTGATCGACCGCAACGGAGAGTACGTAAACGATGCCGCGAAGTATGAAAATGTGGACGACAACGCCATACTGCCCCTGGGTGGATTACAGTTTGGGCACAAGGGATACGGACTGGCAATGATGATCGAGATGATCGTCGGACCGCTGACTGGTGCCGGCTGCACGGACGGCGACGGTGGGGGCGGCGGCATCGCGATCATGGCGCTAGACGTTGCCCAATTCACCGATATGGAAAACCACTTTCAGGAGGTGGAAAAACTGGCTGCTTGGGTAAAGTCGGCCCGTCCCCTTCCAGGTGTCGAGAGGATCTATGCCCCGGGGGAAATGGAGGAGGAGAACCGGAAAAAGCATCTCGCGGAAGGCATCGACGTAGCTGGGCCGACTTGGCAACAGCTGGTAGAGTTGGGAAACGAGCTCGGCGTGAAAATGCCGGCGGTCAACTAGTGAGGGATACCCATGGTACTTGATAGTCCTATACTGAGCGGCGTGCTGAATAGCATCAGCCTTGAAGAAATCAAGCGTGAGTTAGGTCCTCCACCCTGGTCTCACCCCGTGGTGTTGGCGGATCATATCGCCGGTGCTGTCATCTACCAGGAGAGCGGGCACGAGAACGACTGCCATTGCCACAGCTTCGCCGAATGGTGGGTTGTCATGGAGGGGGAAATCGACTGGATCATCGAGGGTCGCGAAGACCGACCGGTTCACGCCAAGGCGGGGGATTTCGTCTATGTCCCCGCCCTGACCTTCCACCACATCTTTCCCAGAGGTGATGGACCTTCGATACGGGTTGGCATAGCACTGCCCGGCGCCGGCGGGCATCTGCACGAGCGGCCGGAACACGAAGTCCGGATCAGTATCGAGAGCTGAGCGCCTGACCGAAGTCGCAAATTTAGTCCACCCACTCTAAAACGTCGCGGATAACACTCCAGCGCTGCGTGCGCCGTTGCGCGTCCTTCCCCAGGATCCAGTGCTCGTAGAGCCGGTCACCGTATCCGCCCGCCTTCGCGAACTGGATCCAGCTCGAGACGAAATTAGCGAATTCTTCGTTGTGACGCGCGGTTGCGTAACCGACCGGCGCGTTGAATACGGGCCGAATGACGACCACGCTGAACTCCGGGTGTACCAGCGTCCACGCCCCGCCGCTCTCTGCCGTCCATATCATCGCATCAGCCTGTCTTCCGCCTGAAGTCAGGTATTCCCCTAACGACGGCAGGGTCACGGTTTCGGCACCAGGCATCAGAGCTCGGGCGATCGGTGCCGCATCACTTGTCCTCCCCACGGCGATGCGCACATCATCGAAGTCTCTGTCTACCATGCGTTGATCGAACTCCTCGCGGCGATGATCGGGAACGAGCAGGGCTGCCGTAATGTCGATGTACGGCTCCGTGAAACGAAGCTTCGCGATCCGTGCCGGCAACATAGTTACCCCTGACATGGCCAAGTCGAAGTCGTCTCGCTCCAGTTGCGCGGAGATGTCCCGAAATTCGAACGGCACGAACTCCAGCTCGCATCGCAGGTGAAGCGCCAGTAGATGGGCCATATCCACATCGTACCCCACCAGTTCCCCTGAGGCATTAAAGAAGCTCCACGGCAGATTGTTTGGATGGTACCCCACGCGCAGTCGACCGGTTTGCTCGATCCGTTCGAGCGTCGCTTGCCCGGCCGAATCTCCGAATAGGGGAACAGACTTGTGGACCCGTGCCGGAACCGAAGCGTGGAGCGCCGAGGGCATGCCGCTAATGAAGCTGTCCTTGTCGTAGGTTTCGTCCAGCGTACTGGAGAGGAATGCCCTCGTCGCTCCTGTGGCCCCGGCTCCGAACAGGGCGATGAAGAGGCAGACAGGCACGATCCTGCGCAACTGGAAACGCAGCTTTCCCGTCAATGCGCAGGTAGTCAGGACCGATACGAACAGAAGGTGAATTGTGCCGAGAAGATCGCCTAATCGACTGGCCAGGAGTCCCGATACGACGAAAAGCTGAAACATATCGGCCGGCAACCTTAGCTGATCCAGCAAGAAAGGTATGGCAGCCAGAGGGCTACCGAACATGCTGAAGAGCCCCGTTCCAAGCAGCAGAGGATACTGGTGCATCGCAATCGGTTGATCGACGAACCAGGCAGCAAAAGGGAGGAACAGCAGTGCCAATCTCTTCCCGGCATGGGGGAAGGGATAAACCAGCGGCGTTACGGCACGGGCGTAAGAAACAGACCGCTCCGGATTCGTATCCTGCTCGCGAAATAGCTCTTCGCTAGCCACCACCAACATCGGCAGCACTATAAATACCTTGCCGGTAGCAAATGCCGTGAGAGCAGGTGCCCGGGACGCCCGCAGCAGCTGTCCATAAGAGAACGGCGTCAAGACCGAAAGCAGCGGGAGCAGAACCCCGAATCCGATAACCAGCGTGGCCACACCGAACAGAATCAGGTACGCCTGCAGTCGGTCCAGCTCGTCAATCTGCATCGTGCCGGCGGTGCTGGCCACGATGGCAAAGACGCCCAGCGGGGTCAGCTTGACCAGCGACCGGTTGATGCGGCCCAGCGCGTCGGTCAAGAAATCCAACGGATCGAGGACGAGTTGTTTTTGTTTCAGCGTCATGACCGCTAAACCCACGGCGATGCAGAAGAGAACGACGGCCGGGACCACGTTGTTGGCCAGTGAGTGGAACGGATTCGAAGGGATGAAGAGATTGAGGAAATCCACCTCGGTCGGAGCTTGCAACGATCCGGTGCTGAAGAATGACGCGGACTCGCGCGCTGGCAGGCCAGGGGCAAAAGAACGATAGCCCCGAGCGTCAATCCCACCGACACGAGCAGAAAGGTGCCGGCGTAGAGTCCGAAACGCCTGCCCTCGGCAACCGACAACCGGCCAATGTTGGAGATGAGGGCGACAATGATGTACGGCAGCACCGTCATCTGCAGCAGGCCTATGAAGGCATCACCCACCAGTGAAAGCCCGGACGCGTACTCGCCGAGGAAGATGCCACAAGCGGCACCAAACAACACGCCGGCGAGTATCAGGGTGGAAAGGCTCACATTCCTCCAGACCTGTTGTTGGTTACAGGGGCAGTCGTGAATAGCGCGCGCCACAATCGAAGCCGGCTCTTCAATCCTGCAGATTGGTGCTTCTCATGTCGTTGGCGAGATGTTCAGTTGCATGGGCAGAGAGTACTGAGGCCCGAATAGCTGTCAAGCTGAGGCTGGCGAATTGCATCGCCGGAAATGCAGACTATACTGACCAGGAGGTAAGAATTCAACATCTAGAGTTTCTCATGCCTGACGTGATCATCATTGGAAGCGGACACAACGGGCTGGTGGCTGCCGGGTACCTCGCCAACGCTGGCCGCCAAGTGCTGGTCTTGGAGCGCCGGGACATCATCGGCGGCGCCTGCGCTACCGAAGAGCTGTTCCCTGGATTCCACTTCTCCAGCTGTTCCTTCATGCTCTACGCGCTGCATCCAAAGATCGTTCGCGACCTGGAGCTACGGCGTTTCGGCTTCGAACTTTTCGACGTTCAACCCCATGAGTTCCGTCCCTTTCCAGATGGTCGTCATCTCGTCTTCTGGCGCGACGCGGAGCGCAACGCGGAGGCGATCCGCTCCTTCTCTGAAAAAGATGCCGAAAGCTATCCGCGCTGGAACGACTTCTGGGAAAAGGCCCACGAAATAACCCGTCCCTACGGCCTGACCGCTCCCCCCACCATCACCGACCTGCTCAAGCAAGCACGAAAGACCGGTGGCGAGCAGATCTTTGAAAAGCTGCTCACCACCTGCCATGCCGATATCGTCGACGAATTCTTCGAGTCGGAGCATGTGAAGGGCGCCGTCATCCATTCGGGAGATCACGGCAACCCGCGCGCCGTTGGCAGCGCCTATCCCTCCCCCTTTCTACCAGGTGACATAGACACCGAAATCCGCGTTGTGGGCATTGTCAAAGGGGGCATGGGGTCGATCACCGCAGCAATGGCCGGGTACGCCAAGAGCCGCGGCGCAAACATTCGCACCGGTTGCGAAGTGCGGCGTGTGATCGTCGAGCAGGGTAAGGCCAGGGGCGTGGAGCTGACCTCCGGTGAAGAGATCAGAAGCGATATGGTGGTGAGCAACGCCGATCCGAAGCGCACGTTTTTAAAGTTGGTGGAGTCTCAACACCTCACCGACGACTTCCGCTCTCAGGTGGCACGCCTCAAAACGGAGATCGCCTATCTGAAGTTTCACGCTGCTATGGACGCCCTGCCGGACTTCTCCGCGTATCTAGGGGAGAACTACGATCCACACATCACCGCCCGCGTTTGGATCTCGCCGTCGGTCGACTACGTAGAGCGTGCCTGGAACGACGCCCGCGCCGGTCTGCCCTCGCGCGATCCTGTCATGTCGATCCAGATTCCTTCCATCTACGACGATTCGATCTGCCCGGCTGGAAAACACGTGCTGTCCATTTTCAGCGAATATGCTCCGGTCCATCTCGCTTCGGGTACCTGGGACGAACGGAGGCAGGAGGTGGGGGAAGCGCTGATCGATTCGGTCTCGGCGTACGCGCCGAATTTCCGCGATGCCATTCGCGATTGGAAGCTGTTCACACCGCTGGACCTCGAACAAAGGGTCTACCTGACCGACGGCAATATCCATCATCTCGATGCAATACCGGGACAGATGTTCTCGCGCCGGCCCCTGCCAGGGTGGGCCGAATACAAGACACCTATCGACGGGCTCTGGCTCTGCGGCGCTGGAACCCATCCGGGAGGCGAGGTCTCGGGGGCTCCGGGCCACAACGCGGCCCATGCGATGTTGGCAGAGGCGGATGGATAGCACCATGTCACTCCACTCCTCTTGCGACGACTCGTTTCGCGCCATTCATTCCATTTATGCAGTCCCGCCGCGCGGGAGTTTGATCGACATATAGACAGGAGCTACCGGCATGCCCTTCGACAAGACGAGCGTTCTACGAGTCATAACCTGCGTGGCCTTTTGGGCAGGATGCGGCGACGACGATAAAGGCTCATCGAACCCCGTTGACCCGGAAACAACGGCCGAAGTGCTGGCCGTCGTTTCCGCCATGGGTGCAGCAACCGCAGACATCGATATCGCGCAGTTGTTTTCATCCAGCGAAGGCCAGGTAATTGAAGGTGAATCGGGACAGATCATCGTGACACTGACGACCTGGACCTTCGAAGACTACTCTCCTGACGGGGCTATGGTGCTGAACGGCGAGCTTGCTATCGGCGTGGTGTCGGCGCCGTTGACCATAAAGGGCGAACTGCAGATCTCTGGATCACAGGACGCGGTGGTGGACATAGATATGACCCTGGACAGCAGTGAGCCGGATAACCCGCAGTTGGGCGGCAAAGTCATTTACAACGGCGTGAAATTCGAGGTGGTCGATCTATTTGCGGCCGCTGGCGAAGACGAAGAGGAGTAGCGCTGCAAGCTACCGTGACGCCGTCGCCGATCGCTCGAGCCTTCGCTGTATTGGGTTTCATTTGTTCGGTCACTTGGATCTCCTGCAACCACGGCTTACCGTCGAAGCCCGAAGGACCTGCCGGGATATCGGGACGTCTCACCTTCGCGGGCGAGTGGCCCGACGAACTGGCCCAGATCGCCGTCGCCGTCTATGCAGAAGCGCCCTCAACTCTTGACGACTTTTTCACGCTTGCCGGCAGCGATACCGAAACGCCCGTGGGCGTTGCGACCTACGACTACCTGGTTCCGGTCCAGCGCCCGGGCCTCTATCGGTGGATCGTTGTGGCATGGAGAGAAGAAAACAGCTTCTGGAACTTCAACTCACTCCTGGGTTGTTACCATGTAGGCGGCGACACCTTGCCGACGCCGGTTGAGGTGGAACGCGGCGAGATTACGGAAGAAATTGATATCGCCATCGATTTTGCCACCTTGCAGGAGGAGAATGCGGCCGGTACCAATATTTGTCGCAACGCTCTTCCTGCTGCTCTTCTGGAGCAGCTGGCCGCAGGCGAGTGAGCTGCGAAGCATCAGAGGAAGGGTATCTAGCCTGAATAATTCATGAATCCGCACCAAGCGAACGAATTCGGTGCGCTGGTCAATGGCTGGACGTTTTGGTAGCGGGTTGATCGAGTGCTGTCGGTCGTCGAGGTGTTGTCTGGGAGATCTGAGCCTCTTTTGGATGTCATTGGGACAGTCGGGTCCCTTGGTGGATCGTGTGCGTGGATGTAGTGGGACATCGCAAAGCATCATGAGGTGTCGAGGTTGAGGACGACGGTGCGCATCAGATCCTTGAGCGGGTATGACGTCGGAAAGTGAAAACGGACCTTGGTGGCTTGCTCCCGCACGCGGGCGCCGATTTTGAGCACCCGGAGTTGGATCGTGTTAAAGTTGGACGTCGTC
The DNA here is from genome assembly GCA_965217095.1 of Candidatus Latescibacterota bacterium. Classification (GTDB taxonomy): domain Bacteria; phylum Latescibacterota; class UBA2968; order UBA8231; family UBA8231; genus CAYNZV01. The sequence continues at coordinate 6,188,620 of OZ244235.1, read as the reverse complement.
CATTGGGTGCCGCGCATGCCAATCTGTTGGATCGTGTGCAGCAGCACGTAGGCCGCGCTGTGCAGGAAGAGGCGAAATTGGTTGGCCGAGAAGCGGTGGCAGGAGGTGCGGTCGGACTGCAGGTAGGTCTTGTGATTCTTGATGAAGCCTTCCGACCGCCCACGAGCGCAGTAGATCTCCTCATACAGAAACTCGGGAGTGCGGTTGCGGATATTGGTCACCACGAAGCGCGGGTTGGCTTTGCCTTGTGTGATCTCGGCCTTGTAGATAATCTGGCGCGGTCGGGGCCAGCTCTTGGCCTGATACTCGAAGCGGTCAAAAAGCCGCACCGGTTCATCGCTCTGCTCGGCCAGCGCCGCCACCAGCTCCATCAGCGGTTCGCCGAGTGCCTTGAGCTTGTTGTTGATCGCCTGTCCCAGAATGAAATCAATACCGTATCCGTCGCACAGGTCGTGCACCTCAGGGGTGCTGAAGTGTGAGTCGCCTCGTAAGGTGATCTTCGTCTTCGGCCACACCATGATCAAATGATCCAACACGCGTTTGAGGATGGCTACCGCCTCTCGGCCTCGCATTCTACGACCGGGTCGCAGCAGCGTCGTGATCAATTTGCCCGACTCCCCTTCGTAGAGATGGACCGGAAGGTAGCAATACTCGTCATAGTAGGCATGGAACAACGTGAGTTGCTGGGCGCCGTGTGCCGGATCGTCCGTGTCGTCGATGTCGATGGTGAGCTTCTTGGGCGGCTGGTCGTAAGACTCGATGAATATTTCCAGCAAAGCGAGCCCGATGCGATACAGATCCGAGCGGCTGACACTGTTTTCCAAACGAGACATGGTTGGTTGACTGGCCAAATCGTCTCCCGTCAGAGGCAGACGGTCGCACGCGGTTTTCAGACCCGGATCGCAACGCAGGTCGTCACTGTCATTGGCGTCCTCGTAGCCACAGGCGATCTGGAATACGCGCTGCCGGATGAGGTCAGTATACGTATGGTCGATATAGCTTTGATGTCGACGATCCCGGTGCGGGCTTCCGCTGGTCGCAGAAGCAGGGCGCCCCCATCACTGGTGGTCATGCCACCGTCAAAATCAGCTTCGATCTTTTTGCCCGAGATGTTTGCAAACGATAGCGCGATCTGCGAAGTTTCCATCTGCGGTGGCCCTCTTGATTGGTTGTTGTTTGTGGGTAACCCTAACGTAGGGCAAAACAACCAGTTGTACAGAGGCTCACCGCATTTTTATGAATAATTCAGGCTAGCACGGACGATGGCGCTCCCCTTGCCGGAGCCGTCGTTGCCGTCGCTGGCGTCGGAACTGGAACCTACGCCGATTCTACCGGACGGTTCGTCGTGTCCCGCCTGCCATCCGGTTCCTATGAGTTGGTGGTTTCATGCCTTGGATACAGCCCTCGCAGAATCAACGTCGATCTAACCCGCGATCTCACGGTCGAAATCGAGCTAACCCCATCCGCTATTACCTTGCCCGGGGTCATCGTATCCGCAACGCGACGGACCCAGACCTTCGTTGAAACACCGATCAGTATGGGCGTAGCCAGCGCCAGGCAGATTGCCGCCCACAATTCCTTCACTCTTGCCGCGCCGCTGCGCTATCAGTCCGGAGTCAGCCAGATCGGCGGTCAAATAAACATTCGCGGCTCCAGCGGGTTCAGTCGCGGAACCGGCAGCCGAGTTCTTCTCTTGATCGACGGTTTTCCCTTACTCTCCGCTGATTTGGGGGACATCAAGTGGGATGCGATTCCGGTGGGCGAAGTCGAACGCATGGAGATCATCAAAGGGGCGGGGTCCGCCCTCTACGGGACGGGAGCGCTGGGCGGAGTTATCAACCTCATAACGCGCCAGCCGGTAGAAGAGACTCAAACCGAATATCGCCTGATCAGTGGGTTCTTCAGCCAACCCGCTCACAGGTCATGGCGCTGGCGGGACGAACCGATGTATCTCACCGGGGCCGACGTGAGCCACCACCGCACCATCGGCGCCACCGGTCTCGTGGCTGCAATGGGACTCAAGCGCAGCACCGGTTACCACGAAAACGACGATTTCAGAAGGTACAATCTCTACGCCAAAGGGGTGCATCGATTCACGCGCACCACCTGGACAACCCAAGCGTTGTGGGCGCTGGATGACCACGGCGTTTTCCTGCAATGGAAAGACCGCTCACAACCGCTCGAGGTCCCCAACGAGGACCGTCCTGCGTCCACCGCCTCCTGGAAATTCAACCTGAACTCGGAGGTACAGCGCCTGGTCAACCCAAACACCAGCTATAGCCTTCGCGGGTTCTACTATCGCACCGGATTCGACAACACCGCTGCGGCCGGAAGCCTCAACTCCTCGGCCCACAAGATTGGCTCCGAACTGCAGGTAGATTACACCGGATGGCGGAACGCTAAAGTCACCGCGGGAAGTTTTGCTACGGTGGATATGGTGCGGTCACCTGCAGATTTCCTGGGGCGGCGAACGGTAACAACCCTCGCCCTGTTTTCGCAGGGGAAATCGTCGTTCGCAAGGATCTCGATCTAGCTTTGGGCCTGCGTCTCGACCATCATCGGCGCGGCGGTGCAGGAACGGATGGGACCCTGTGTCCGCAGGTAGACTTCGGTCGCGCGAGAAGACGGAGCGAAACGAGGCTAAGCCCTCAAATTGGTTTTTCCTACCGGCCGGCGGACGGCACCGCATTCCGTGCCTCAGCCGGCCGCGGATTCCGCGCTCCTTCGGTTTCGGAGATTCATACCCAGGCCGAAGCATCGGGCGTTCTGGTCTGCGCCGATCTCAATCTTCGTTCCGAACACAGCTGGTCGTACGAAACCGGCCTACGCCAGCTTCTCGGCGACCGGATCTCGACCGATGGTGCGATATTCTGGAGCGAGTACGAAGACCTGGTGGAAGCGCGGCCCGATCCCCTGGCCGATTCCCCGGTGCCCGTAGCCCGTTTTCGCAATCTCTCGAAAGCCAGGGTTCGCGGCGCCGAATTCTCAATGCAGGCCGCGCTGCCATTGGGGATGTCTTGGCGAGCGGGTTACACCTTCCTGGACGCGGTGGAGTTCCTCGCCAAAGATGTGGTTTTGCCCCCCTTTTGTAGCGCAGACCTGACTCCTGGAAGTGCGGCCCCGCTGCCGTATCGATCTCGCCATCAGCTGACCACCGAGTTGGAGGTGACCTGGAGAAACGCCACGATCGGTAGCGGCTTCCGCTACCTGAGCCGTTTCGAGCGTGTGTCGGGTCTGTTTCCCGAGTGCCGGCGAGACTTCCAGTCGGTCTACCTTACCGATCTGTTCGCCCGCAGGCGAGTCGGCCCCGTGGAATTAAACCTTCGCGTCGACAATCTGCTGCAGTATCACTACGTGCTGACCGAGCGCAAGATTCGCCCGACGCGCCGAGTTTCCCTGGCCATTTCCGGGCAGCTGTGAGCGGGGCGATCGAACGCCTGTCTGGACCGCGGCCTTCTCTTTATCTGCTGGTCTGGATAGGCGATTGCGGCATGTCTCTGTTCATCTTCACGGTTACGCGCCACCTTGCCGAGCAGGAAGGTAATATTGTAACCCTGGGGATCTTCGGCAGCGCTCTTTCCGTAACCGTCGCCCTGTGCGCCGCCGTTTTCGGACACATTTCCGATCGCCTGGGTCGACGGCGTATGATCGCCGCCGGTTCGGCGCTGATGGGTGCGAGCTACGTGCTCGCCTATTGGTCTCTGGCGGTGCCGTGGATCTACCTGCAGGCAGTGTTGCTGGGTCTGGCATCCTCACTCATCATTCCGGCGGTAATCGCTTTGCTGAGTGCAACCTCGGCGCACAATGCCGGACCCTCCAGACACACGCGCACCCTGATCGTGTTCTGCCTGGCATGGAATCTGGGCATGGTTTCCGGCCAGCTATCCGGTGGCTTCCTGTTCGTCCTCGGGTCTCATGTCGGAATCAAGGTCTGTGTCGGACTGGCCGCGGTCCATTTCTTGCTCAATCTGGTGTCGGCCGCGAGGGAGCGCAGAGCCAACCGGGCTGTCGGCATCGAACACCGCCATACGCCCATCGCCGATGATCGAGATCCCGATCCGCGATTCTCCTCGACGCAAAGGCGAATGTTTGCCGTTTTTAGCTGGATTGCAAACATCGCCGGCAGCACAAGCATGGGTTTGATTATCTTCCTGCTGCCTCGCTTGATGACCACGCTGGAGATCAGCGCGCCGGTTCACGGTTCCATGGTCATGACTAGCCGCATTCTCGTGGTTGTCACCTACTTCGGGTTGTATTTTAGTCGCTTCTGGCATTATCGTCTGGCTCCGGGTTTGTGTGCACAGGCGGTAGCTATGGCAGGGCTTCTGATTGTTACAAGGGCCGAATCTGTTCCGTTGCTCACCGTCGGTGTAACGCTAATCGGAGTTATGATGGGTTACAACTATTTCTCCGGAATCTTCTATGCAACGACCGGATTCTCTCATCGCCGGGGATTTGCCAGTGGCATGCACGAAGGAACCCTTGCTGTAGGTTTTCTGATAGGTTCGTTGGGTGGAGGTTTGATCGGTTCGAAATTCGGCGTGCGTGCGCCGTTTTCGGTTGGCATCGGAATCATCGCCCTCGCGATGACTCTGGAGATTGGTGGGTGTCCCTGGCTGCGCTGGCGCACCAAATTCTCCGCTACAGGAAGTCAATAATATGCGTCGTTTGCTACCACAACTCTTCTTGGTATTGCCCTGGCGACGCACCTCGCGAGCGTCTCGAAGCTGTCGGGCGCTGACGAAGCCGATGCAGGTGTGGATCGCATTTCGTTTGGCTCATGCAATCGCCAGGACCGTCCGCAGCCGCTATGGACCGCTGTCGTAGCCGACAATCCGGATCTTTGGATATGGTTGGGAGATAACATCTACGCAGATACCGCGGATACCAACGTCATGCGGGCAAAATACAACGCCCAGCTCCAGCAACCTGAATACCAGAAACTATTGCGCCTCTGCCCAGTCATCGGTACGTGGGACGATCATGACTACGGAAAGAACGATGGTGGAAAAGAGTTCGAAGCAAAACGGGAGAGTCAGGCGCTGCTGCTCGACTTTCTCGGCGAACCGGCCGCAAGCGAGCGTCGCCGCCAGGAAGGGGTGTATGCCGGCTACAGCTACGGTCCGCCACAACGGCGAATCCAGGTGATTCTACTCGACACCCGGTACCACCGGGAGGAACCGGGTCCCGATGCCGATGTTTTGGGAGAAGCCCAGTGGGCTTGGCTGGAAAAAACATTGACCGAAAGTGCCGCCGCCCTCCATATCGTGGCGTCCAGCATCCAGGTATTGCCGGAGGAACATCCTTACGAGAAGTGGGCGAACTTCCCGAAAGCCAGGGAGCGACTCTTCCGCACCATCGGTCGCGCCCACACATCCGCAGTCCTGTTCCTAAGCGGCGACCGTCACCTCGCCGAGATCTCTCGTATTACACACCCTGACATCGACTATCCGCTCTACGAAGTCACCTCCAGCGGAATGACTCACAGCTACACTAGCCTTAATGAGGAGCCTAACCGCCATCGACTGGGCGCACTACACAAGCAGCTCAACTACGGCATCCTCGACTTTCGCTGGCTGGAACGGACCCTTGAAGTCGAACTGCAGATCCGCCAAAGGGACGGAAATGTCGCGTTGCGAGAAGTGGTGGAATATCCTCGCGCAGCAGAGGGACACGACCGATGATCTTGGGAAGTCGCCATTGGCATGCCTCGTGGTGCGGCCGCTGGTCCGTGCAGGCGTTCTGCTCCTTTCGAGGGCAACTCGCAAGCCAGGATGGCTCGGCGACAGAATGCTAGCGTATTTCTGAGACGCGACATTGGGATCTGGCGCCACGCAAACAGACGAATTGCGACAATCCGTACGCCACCGCGCCCCCAAGCAGATTGGCCGCAGTCACCCCCCAGAGCAGACCGGCAAATCCCAGCAGATACGCGCCCAGAAGAGCCAGGGGCGCGTAGAACACAAACATGTGGATCAAGGTCTGGAGCGCGGCGACCATAGGCTTGCCAACCGCGTTCAAGGTCTCTTCACTGACATTCAGGACGCCGTACAGGGCGTAGCCGAACGGCATGATCCACAGGTAACGCATGATTTCTTGAAGCACGCCAGGCTCTGTGCTGAAAACAGTCGCTACTGAATCTGCCACCAGCCACATCCCACCCAGAACCAACACCCCCCATCCTAGAGAGAATAGATAACCGTAGCGCCGCGCCTCATTTACTCGGTCGTACTCCTGCGCTCCCCAGTTTTGACCCACAATGGGCACCAGGGCGGAACAGACGGCCAACACCGGTATGAGCGCGAACGCCGTGATTCGCTCGCCAGCGCCCCAGGCCGCCACTGCCGCCGGCCCGAATTGTGCAATGAGTCGTGTCACAACTCCCATCGCTACCGGCTGCATAATATTTGTGGCGGCCACCGGTACCGCGATACTCAGAATTGCCTTCCAAGACGCCCACATTTGCGCCAAGGTTGGAGTACGGAAATCCAACAAACGATCGCGAAAATGGAGAATAGCAAGTGAGGCAACCATGGTGCCGGCGCGGGAAATCACCGTTGCCCAGGCGGCACCTTTGAGCTCCATGGCCGGAAAGCCGAACAAGCCGAAGATCATGATCGGATCCAGAATGAGATTGGTCACCATTGCTCCAACCATCATCATGGCCGGGAACTTAGTGTCTCCAGCGGCACGAATGGACGCGTTGGCAACCATCGGCACCACTAGAAATGCGATGCCCGGATACCAGATGAACATGTAGTCAGCAATGAACGGCAGGATGTCCGGCCCAGCACCCATCAGGGTAAAGAGGGGATCGATGGTGAACATTCCCACCGCGGCCACGACCCCTACGACGAGGAAGGAGAGGGTAAGGCTGTCCGAGGCGAGGCGTTTTATGGCGGTTTCGTCGCCACGACCGATTGCCCGCGACACTACCGACGTGGTACCGGTACTCAGAGAGAACGATACCCCGAAAAGGACCATGACCACGGGGAAGGTGAAACTCATGGCGGCCAGCTTTTCAGTACCCAACCGGGATACGAAGTAGGTATCCGCCAGGTTGAAGAAGATGACCGAGAGCAGCCCTATCGTCATCGGCATCGCCAGACGGAAAAGCGCCCCGGATACCGGACCCGTTGTGAGTTTGGCTCGACTCAATGCGGTTTCAATTCGAAGTGAAGGTCAGTAGGTTGAGCTGGCGCACCGGAAGGGACCAAAACTATGGCAGACCGCTGTTTTGCTCCACTCGTTACGGTCTTGACGCTCGATCGGGGGCCGTTGATCTTTCCCGGCGACGACCATCCCTGTACCTCGTCGTCCGTGTCAGCCTCCCAAACCAACCGGACGGACCGCCCGGAATTCGGCCGTTCGAAAAAACGGAGAAGCGCCCTTGAACACTCCCGAAGAATCCCGGGAAATCGAAACCCTGCAACATCGTATTGTCGAATTGGAAAACGAATTGACCGAGCTTCGAGCCAGCACCCTGCATCCGCACCGCGATCCAAGGGTATCGCTCAGGGCTGATGTCGACGTGACTAACAGATTTGGTGGTTTCCACGCGCGCGCGGTGGATCGCTCCAACGGAGGGTTTTGCCTGGAGTTTTCTGAGCCGCTGCCGTTCGAGATGACCCTGCGAGACGAGGATCAAGAGCACGTTTACAACGGCTCCATGGTGTGGATGACTGCCATGGACGAAGGCGGTTACCGACTTGGTTTCCGGCTGCAATCACCGGATCTCTCTGGAAACTGGTAAATAGGGAACTCATCTATACGCTGGATCTCTCCGCAAACTGGTAGTAGAGAAATCACCTATGCGCCGGATCTTTGAGCGTCATCGTTGGCCCCTGCTCCCAGCAGCCGCGAATAACGTCAGCGATCGTCTCGGCGCAGGTCCAGCCACTCCATCTCAGCCGCCGTCAGCTTGACCTCCAATGCCTTCAGGTTCTCGCTGAACTCAGCGCCGGTGAAGGTGCCTACGAGGGCGAAAACATCCAACCCGGGCTGCTGAACCACCCAGGCCAAGGCTACCTGAGGTACCGACATTCCCTTTTCGCGCGCCAGCTCCCCGACTCGATCGAGCCGCTGGAAATTGGATTCGTGGGCGTAAGAGCGTTCCACCGGTTCGGGAAAATCTTCTTTCACTGTTTCCCAGTTCGCGCGTGAGATGCGCCCGGAAAAGAAACCCTGCCCCATTGATGACCAAGGGAACAGCGGCATCTTGTTTTCTGCGTACCAGGCGCGATCCGCTGCATTCTGCGGACCGCTTATAGTCACGCAGTCCTTCCACGGCTCTTTCGCCTGCTCAGCAAGCCCGAAGTTTGGGCTGCTGACCGCGAACGGCACGAGCGAATGTTTATCGGCGTATTCGTTTGCCTCTTCGATGCGGTTGGGCTTCCAGTTGGACCCGCCGAAAGCGTGAATGCGGCCGGCGGCGCGGTGTTCGTTTAGGGTTTCCACCATCGGTCCCACTGCCACGTTCGGATCGTCTCGATGCAGGACGTAAATGTCGATATAGTCGGTGTGCAGGCGAGCCAGGGAATCATGCAGCTCGGAGGTCAGGTCAAATGGCGTCACTCGCCGACGATCGGAGGTATGATGGCACCCCTTCGTGAGAATGACGATCTCGTCCCGATTGCCTCTCGCTTCGCTCCACTGCCCCAACACCCGTTCGCTCTCGCCGCCGCCATAGAGATGAGCACTGTCCCAACAACGACAGCCTGCCGCGAAGACGGCGTCGAGCAATTCGAAGCCCTTCTCCAGTTCTTCCCCACCTAGCATGATGGTTCCGTGCACCAGACGACTTATCGGTTTGTCGACACCTGTAACGTTTCCGAATTCCACGGATGTCTCCACGCCTCTACGCGATCTATTCGGGCAACGACTCGAACTCTAGGCGTACCACAACGGTTTCCCCGGCCAGCTCATCTATGGGCAGATTGCGAACCCTCAGGCATGGCTCGGCCGCTCGAAGAATACCCTCCTTACTCATGACCCGCGTCGGAAGGAGATCCACCCGGGTCTCTACCTCTACGTTCTTGTTCAACAGCACCGCGCGTTTGGGAGCCACTGCGATTGGATCGAGCACCACCCGGGCGCAGGTTGGGTCGCGTACGAGATGAACATAGAGGTTGTTATCCTTGCGCGTCAGCAGGACCTCCCGATTGTGGGTCAGCTCGGAGGCCGGTTCGGCACGGTCAAACGATTCGCCCACCCGGGTGTACCAATCGCCTACGGTCTGCAGTAATTGGACCCCCTTTTCGGGGAGAGCTCCATCTGCCTTGGGTCCGATGTTCAACAGATAGTTCCCACCCTTCGCCAGGGTGCGGTCGACGCTTCGAATCAGGTGACGCACCGAATAGTAGTCTTCGTCTTCCTTGTACCCCCAGCTCTCCCTGCCCACCGATTGGCATGCTTCGGTTCGGGTTTCGAATCGCCGGGTTTCTTCGGCCGTGCTGTCATAGTCGCGCTCGGGCGTGCCAAAGTCGCCTTCGTCGAACCCCCTGTTGTTGATGACCGCGTCGGGCTGCAGCTCGCGAATCATCTCGTTGATCGAGGTGTCGCGAATCCCGGTCACGTTCATGTCCCACCAGAAACCGTGAATCTGGCCGTAGTCGGTGCACAACTCGCGTACCTGTTCCCGCAGAAACCTTGTGTAACGCTCCATATCGGGGTCATCTCCGGGCAGAGAACCGGCAAGCTCGTGGCTACGTCCCTGGTTCGGATAGTTGGGATGATGCCAGTCGACCACCGAATGATAGAGGCACAGCGGAATCTTGCGGCGCTGACAGGCAGCAGCCAGGAGGGCGAGTATATCCTTGCCGTACGGAGAATTGGTCACCTTGAAATCGGTTTGTTTGGTATCCCAAAGACAGTAACCATCGTGGTGTTTGGTGGTCAAACAGATATACTCGATACCCGCACCCTCCATCACATCCAGCCAAACCTCAGGATCGAAATCGGTCGGGTTGAACTGAGCCGCCAGCTTCCCGTACTCGGCGCGCTCCATCTGCCCGCGCCACTGGTGCTGCTCGTGCCAGGCGGGGATGGCGTACAACCCCCAGTGAACGAACATGCCGAACCGTTTCTCGAGAAACCAGTCGCGACCGTCGCCGAATCGCTGGATCATATCTTCCCCATTTCTGTCGCGCTCTCCATACCTGGAATCCGCGTTTGCAGGTCGATAATATGCTGGCCCGCATAGGTTTCGTCCATTGACGGCGCCTCCGGAATTCCACTTACTCCCGTGGCCAAAGAGGAGCGCAGTCAACCGACCTGAAGGGAAATCCCATGAGCCTCGAGATGATCGATCCCAAGACCTATCACCAATTGTTCGTCGACGATTATGTCATCGAAACCACGTCGGGAACTTCCAGGACCTTGCATTCCCCGAAAAAGTGGGGGCCCTTGATCAACGAGGGCGGCGTACAGAGCAGGAGCAACCCGCAGTGGAACTCGGACAAGAAGCTGTGGGAGTGGTGGTATATGGGTGGGTACGCCATTTCCGAAGACGGCGAGCATTGGGAGCCACGTAACAAGGGCAATTTTGATGCGGACAACCCTACCTTGGCCGGCTCCGCCGGGGGACCCGGCGGACCCTTTCACGTAGTACGCGACGAGACCGATCCGGATCCGGACCGGCGTTACAAGGGATTGTTAAGTGGCGGCGACCGCTTCCCCGCGGTATCGCCCGACGGCTTCCACTGGACCCTCGTAGATACTCCACGGATCATCAGTTCCGACGAGTCCCAGTTCACCCACGACGTCGAGTCGGGCCAGTTCTTGGCCATGGTGAAGCAGAGTTCCGAATGGGGCCGTTCCGTCTTCCTCTCGACCAGCACCGACTTCCAGGAGTTCACCGAGCCAAAGTTGATCTTTCATACCGACGAGATCGACCGGGAGAACCGCCGCAAGAGAGTGAAGGAGGTGATCGAAAATCCGGCGTACCTCGCGCCACCGATCAGGGACGACGAGGACTACATCGCCGAGTGTTACAACATGGCGGTGTTTCCCTACCAGGGGTTTTACATCGGCTTCCCCACCATCTTCAATCCGTTCGGCGCCGCGCCCCCACCGGGAACCAACCACACTCGCATCAACCAGATAGAGTTGGCCTCCTCCCGCGATCTATACAACTGGGAACGAGCCGGAAATCGGGATGTGTTCATCGGCATTGAGCCGTTCGACAACGAGAACTACGGCTGTTGCCAGCTGCTCATGGCGGGCCACCCGATCGTGCGCGAGGACGGCGAGATCTGGTGTTATTACAACGCCCTGAGGTTAGCCGGAACTATCGCCCAGTACAAGGAGTACGACCGCGCCCGCGTATTGTTCGACATGAAAATAAGACCGGAAGCCTTCGAGGATGGCGGCGCCCTATCCCTCGCCAAGTTGCGTCCGGACGGGTTCGTCTCGATAGACGGTGGAGAGTGCGGACATATACTCACTAAACCGTTCGAGCTCAAGGGTGAGGATGTCTACATCAATGCCAACGCCGACTGGGGCGAGATCTACGCCGAGATCGTCGATGGGGAAACGCGAAAGCCGCACGACGGATTCTGGGTGCCAGTCGAGGAACCAACCCCATTCACCGGAGACAGCACGAAAGCGAAAATCAAGTGGAAGCACCCCCACGATATGGTCTTCGAGAAACCTGTGCGGCTGCGTTTCTATTTGCGCCAGGCCAGACTGTTCTCTTTCTGGATCGAGTAGGATAAAGCGCCTGGAGCCCCGGCAGCGGCGGCAATGACACCAGTAGCCCGGAGGGCAGCGCGGACAGGCTCCTAGGCGGGCGCGATCGAAAACTCGGACATGCACATCCTGCCGGTCACCTCGGCGGTGAAGCCGACGAACGAGAATCCGTAGCTCGCGCTGCGGGCCAGCAAATCCTCGATCGGGGTGGGATTCCCGGGATCGGCAGACCAGCTGTGATGCCAGCGCGCCTCGTCAACATCCAGCGTCACCCGCGCCGGCTCCGAAGCCCAGACCCCCTCCGGTATGGCAAGCGGCTGCGAAGCCAGGGTGGCTACACCGGGTGCCATCGCCGTGAACCCAGAACAGGCATTGGGCGCCATCCAGCGCCAGATTCTCGCCCTTCAAGTAGACCGACATTTCGGCGCCGCGCAGATCGAGCGGATCGGCGCCGATCCAGCTGCGGTAGAACAGCAAAGGCAGGATCGATAGCGGTTGTTCGGGCGTGTCGGCACTCCAGCGATTCTGGTCCGCCCAGATGTACCCCGAATCTCCCGGTCCCCCGTTCCGCACCCAGGTCGTCAGCACGAAGATGTTGGTGCCGCCCCCCACCATGGAGGCATGGTAGTCGTAGGAACACCACCCTTCAGGCCCTTTTTCGAAGCTGTTGCGAATCATTCTAGCTCCCGTGAAGTGAAAACAGGTTGAAGACTGGGAAAGCTACGTCTGCCTGCTCCCCAGCCATGTATCCTTATATAAATGAAGGGACCTTGATAATACGCATCCGGATTCCCTTTTTCTGTACCCACACCACACCCCGACGCACCCTTGCCCTTCGATACCTACAGCGCCCTCCTCGAGGGCATCGACGAGATCGTCGCCGCCAAGAATGACCTCGGCACCCAGACCCGCGGCCGGCGCCTCGCCCGCCGCTACTGGGAGATCGGCGACGCCATCCACACCCATCTCCGGGCCACTGAAGGCAAAACCACCTACGGCGAAGGTTTCTTCAACCGCCTCGCAGGCGATCTAAACTTAGACAAAACATTGGTTTACACGATGCTGCGCTTCCACCGCGGCATGCCAAATGTAGAACTGATTCCACAATTGACCTGGACCCATTACCTCCAGATCATCCCCCTCGAGACCCAGACACAGCGGGAATTCTACGAACGCGCCGCCGCCCGGGAAGGTCGGACCGTCCGCGATCTCAAACAGCAGATCAAAAGCGACCTCTACGACGAAGCCCGCCAGATCGGCTCCGCCGCCTACCGCTCCGGGGACGGGACCACCTCCTCCTCCCTGTTACCCCGAAAAGGCCAGCTCTACACCTACCGCCTGCTGCAATCCCTGCCGGACCAGACCACCGCCCCCAACCTCGTGGTCGACCTGGGCTTCCACAACCGCTGGCACGGACCCATCGACGGCATCGACGACCCCAGACCCGGCATGATCGTCACCGCCGAAAAACACCGCCGCGGAGCCCATCCCGCCTACCACTTTACCCTCAACCGCGCCCGGGGGCGCAAACTCTACACCGTCAAAGCCGTCTGCGAACGGGTCATCGACGGCGACACCCTCCTCGCCCATATCGATCAAGGTTTTGACATGTGGCACACCGCGCGCCTGCGCCTCCGCGGCATCGATACCCCCGAGCTCTACTCCACCGCCGGCCGGCGCGCTCGCGACTTCGTTCGCAAGGCCATGGCGCAGGTGTCGTTCATCGTCATCTGCACCGGCAGCCGCGACAAGTACGGCCGTTACCTCACCGACCTGTTCTACCTCCCCGGCTCCAGCGACCCCGCCGCCGTGCTCACCGAGGGCTTCTTCCTCAACCACCAGCTCCTCGAAGAGGGACTCGCGCGGCCGTACAGAAAGTAGTGGGCGCCGCGGCGGCAACAGATTCACTATGTGGCGCATTCTTGATCGCTAAACGATACCGGCGTGAAAGTTGCTTGACAACAGTCGCCGCATCCGGGAAGAGATGGTCTGAGCGTCCGTCATGCAGTGTGCGGCCATAGTCAAAAATGACCATCCGCACGTTCGCTTTCCCCGAATCGCCTGGATGATTCGGCATGGCCCGTTCAAGTTAGCCCGATGTTGGCCTTGGGCCCGGCATACATCGGTGTGTCTGGAAAACCTTGAGATACCAGATCTGCCCATTTCGGGTCGAATCCGTATCGCGGGAGGTTGCCGGGGTGACAAACTCGATCGCCGATATCGGATTCGTCTCCAGTTCGTTCGAAGGCAACCGGAGTCCGCCGATCGAGTCAGTTTCCAACAGAAATGTAATATGGAGGATGCAGTCGTCTGGCTTGTCGCACAGATACAACTGTCTGACTATCCGTACCGAGAGCCCCGTCTCTTCATGCATCTCACGGACAAGGGCTTCGGCAAGTGTTTCACCGGGCTCCAATTTGCCCCCTGGCAAAGACCACTTGCGCTGCCGTCCCCGGCAGTTTTAGCGTCGGACTAATGCGAAGCCTCTTCTCAGGCTGGAACAGTTGCGTGAGGTCAGGATTTCGAGAGCCGTAAGAGTCAACTACGAAGCTCTCAAGTTTCCCCATCGAGTCGAGAGCGTCATCTGACCACCATGGAATCGAGTTGTCTTGATTTAGCGCGATTTTCGACGCGGTGAGCAATATGAGGTAGCGCCAGCTGTGTGTGTAGCGGTCCTCCTCCGGAACACCCATCGTTGACTGGAGGTCATGATAGTGCCAGGGATAGTCAGCGAACGTATGACCGTAAGGGAAGACATCATGAGCATGTGTGGTGATCAGCTTCCGAAAAATCGCCGTCTTGCCGCTGCCCTTCCGGCCGACAATCAGAAACCGTTCATGGGTGAGTATGGCCTTGTAGGCCTCGTGATCCTGGAAGCATTCGTCGAGCAGTGTGTCAGCATCTGCATCGATGCCGCCAAACGACTCGACGGATCCCACATCTTTCATATTCCCTTCCCCTCTTATGTCATAACGCAGGGATGACCGGCTGGCAGAATCACTGCTGGCGTCGTCTCACCAACGTAGCCTGGCGAATCAGCGATCAAGCTACCTGAGACGCCTGGGTACCGTCTGGTCGATCCCATGTTATCGCGCGCGAATTCACATACTAAGTGCGACAGAGGGTGATCTGAGATACCGTAGTCTCCTAACTCGCGAAAGAAGGGAGGCTGACGTTGGCGTATCACCAGATCACCCCATGGGAACGAATAGTCATTTGGATGCTACTACGGCAAGGAAAATCTGCTGGCGACATTGCCAGGCAGCTCGGGCGGCATCGCAGCACGATCTACCGTGAGGTGGGGCGCAACTGCAGCCGCTCCGATGGTTTCTACAGGCCCCAGCAGGCCGACAGCTGGGCCCGGACTCGACGATCGCGATCACGGCGCAACTACCGCATCACCGACCAGGACTGGGAGCTGGTCGAGAAGCTGCTCAAGATCGACTGGAGCCCCGAGCAGATCGCCGGGCGGCTGAAACGCATAGACCGGCTCCAGATCAGCCATGAGACCATCTATCTCCATGTCTGGGCCGACAAGCGACGCGGCGGCACCCTCTACGAGCACCTGCGCGGGGCCACCAAGCTGCGACGCAAACGACACGGTACCTACGACTCTCGAGGGCGACTGGCCGGAAAGAGGCCTATCGAGGTCCGACCCGCCGCTGCCGACAACCGCTCCCGCGTCGGACACTGGGAAGCCGACACCATGCTCGGTGACGGCAAGCCCTGCGTGGTGACCCTCGTCGAACGAAAGACCGGATACGTGCAGATCGGAAAGCTCAACGCGCGCACCACGCAGCAGCTCAGCCGACGGACCATTCAGCTCATCCAGCGGCAACCTCGCCCTGTACGCACCGTCACGGCCGACACCACGGCTATGCCGACATCGAAAGCGTCACCGACACCCGCTTCTATTTCGCCACGCCCCATCATTCTTGGGAACGAGGCACCAACGAGAACACCAACGGACTCATCCGACAATACCTCCCCAAGCGACAGATCATGGCCGCACTCACCCAGTACCACTGCAACGCCATCGCTCGCAAGCTCAACACCAGACCTCGGAAACGACTCGGTTACCGAACTCCTCAGGAGTGCTACGAACCCCCAACTGTTGCACTACAAAGTTGATGCGAAGAGGACCTACTCTGAAGGTGACGTATCTGCATCGCTTTCGGTCTTGGTCGGTTCTGATACATCTATGTCTGATATCTTGTCCGTCCGCACTCCTCCGTTCGTCCCCGAAGTGCCAACAAGGATTGCCTTTAATTCGTCCAGACGCTTTTCGATAGAACCAAGCCGTGTCGTATTGCGCGTCACTTCGTGGGAAATTGGCCACAGCCAACCGACGACGGTCAGTCCGACAGCTACCAAAGCGCCGAACATTAGGCCTGCAATCCACTTATACGGCTGATCGACTGCTTGAGGAGCAGTCCCTGTAGCGGCGGGAGCAGTGGCTGAAGGCTGCTCCTCCTCAGCTTGCGTCACCTTGTCATCGGTTTGGCGCGGGAGTGGCTCCGGGCTACTGTCCATGACAACTCGGCCTCTGCGAGCCGCGTCACCTGAAGTCACATGCTCCTGATGAGCCACGTTCTTTCTTGCCGTCAGCCGCTTGACGTCTGCGAGCCGCTGGGAGGCCGATTTGGTGGTTTGGAGTCTTGGCTCTGCGGTACTTCTCCGGTTCTTGCGCTGTCCTTTCTTCGACACGGATTAGCTGCTCCGATTGATCAAATCTCCGATTAGTTCGATCTCGGAGGCTTGGGTAAGGGCAAGGACCTTTCGAAACGTGGAAATTAGCTCGCCGGAATCCTTTGCAGTTACGGTTGACGCGAAGCTGTCAACGTCTGTCCCGATTCCGTAATCGGGCACTCTCTGCTCCGGATGCGCGAACATCTGCGCAATCCATTCCTCCCCCTTCTTTACAGGACCAATGATCAACTGACCGGCTTCGTGTCGCAGAGTCACATTGAAGTCGTTCGGGGCGATTGAGATAGGTAGGTCGGGTGCTAGATAGACACCCCGCACCTCTGCCATTGCTTCGTCGTAAGAGTGGGCATTCTCCGATTCAAGTATGGATACGAACCGGACACCTAACCTCTCGACATTGGTCATGGCCGTGCCGAACACGTCTTTAACAAGGCACATGGCTTCTTCGGCATCGTCTACAAACTCGGAGAAGCTTCCTGGGTCCTCGTATGTGACGGCAAAGCGTCGATGTTCGACCAAGATTTGCTTGGAGGGCTTCTGTAGGTCATCCGTCACCTTTACCGTAACGTTCTCGCCACTCCAGTGTTTCATTTTCTTCTGGAATCGAGTATGGAGTATTCTCAACACCTCCCCGCGTCGATCAAATGCCTCGGGCATCGGCTCGAATCGCAGCTCGACAACAAACTTCGCCTTCCGACGTGCCTTGCGCAGTTCATCACTTGCCATAGTAGATTCTTCTATATGATGGGTGCGTGTATGCTGTCTCTCTCTTGTAATACCATCCCGCGCAGCCGACTTATCAGCGCTCGTTCGACAACGGGCGTGCTCGACCTAACTCGGCATGCTATCACTCTTCTCTCTATGTCCTTCTAACGCAGTGTTCAGCCGCGGACAGACTTCCCGCCCGACTTCTGATGTCTGAACAGGAAGGGTGAATCACCGTCAGCTCAAAAAGCATCGATCATCCGACGGCTGCAACACATGTTAAGCTGTTGAGTGATGCCACTAGAGCACTGCCGGTGACACGTCAGTCACCATTGTTGTGTCCTGAGCTATCTGTACCTCCGCAACGGGGCTGTTGCCTCCCTTCTCTATCTCACTGACTTGCGCGGTCAAGTTGCTGAAGCTGCCATCTTCGCTGAATTCAAGCGTCCTAATGATCCCATCATAGGGCCCCTGCTCCTTCATCACAGCTAGCAACTCCTCGCCGGTGGCCGTTGGATGGTCTCGGAGGGCACGAGTAAGAAACCCGATCGAATCCATGACGTAGACGTCGTACTTACTTGGGTCGCGGCCGCACTTGGTCCTGAAACGCTTGACAAACGAACGCCTACCTGGCTCAGTCGAATCGACCTCCCACGGATCGACTTCGGCAAAAAACACGCGGGTGGCGATCGCATGGTCACGAGCCGTCTCCATGTGCCACGATGGAATGTAGATTGGCACCTGCCACTTGCGCTCCGATGCATGCCTCAGCATCGACACGAGGGCATCGTCGTCCTGTATGATGACGGCGAGCCCGTCTGGCGAGTGCCCGTCTAGGCTATTGAGAAGACTGTCAACACCCCTCCGACCACGCAACTCCAGGGAAGTAACGGTTTCGCCACGTCTCCTCCGGAACTCATCGGAAAAGGCGTCGGCAAGAGGACGGGTTTGACGCCCGTACACGACAACAATCGAGTCGAGCGCTTCAGCAGCGAATGCTCCTAGGCCACGTAACTCAACATCGTCAGTTGGACCTACGCGAACTGTCAATCCTGGCAGATCGGCGATCATGGGCGAAGACGGGATCGCTGTCACCTGCACAACCCCTTCATCGGCAAGAAGTGGGGCAATCGCCATTGCGGTGCTCGATGTGCTTGCATTTACGATGGCGGCGATCTGGTTTGAGGAGAGCATGCTGCGTACAGCGGTTGCGGCATCATACCCCCCGAGCGCGCCTGCCACAGTCAGGGCAAGAGCATCGACTCTCTTGTCAAAGGGACCGCGGGTCTCATTCGCCTCCTTCAGCGCTTCGTCGATCACACATGTAGCGTCAAAGGGGCTTCCCGCCCAGTCTGCCGGAAGTGTCAGCGCGCCAATCCAGACTGTGTTTCGCTTTGCCAGCGGTTGAGTCACCTGTCTGACGGCCGTGGAGCTACGTTTAATAGGTGTGGAAAAAGAGAAAGGGCGACCCTAACCTTCCTTTATAGCAATTCACCACAAACCGCCCGGTGGTAGCCGGGCATGGAAGGAAAGAGTCGCCATGAAGGAATCTACGTTGGAATCGGTAGCGCCGTCTATGCCCACCTGGGAAACGCTGGAAGACTGGACCCGATCGTCGATCCAGGCGCTGCTGCAGCGGGTCCTGGAGGAGGAGGTGACGGAGTTGCTGGGACGCACACGCTACGAACGCCGGTCGGCTGTGGACAGCGGTCCGGGTTCCCGCAACGGACACGGCAAGCGGCGACGGTTGTCGTTGATGTCGGGCACTATCGAGGTAAAACGGCCGCGGGTACGCGGCCTGGAAGAGCGGTTTGAGAGCCGTATCTTGCCGTTGTTCCTGCGCCGTACCCACGAGGTGACCCAGCTGCTGCCCGAGCTCTACTTGCACGGGCTGTCTCAGGGTGATTTCGAGCTGGCGTTGCGCGGGCTTTTGGGCGACGCAGCTCCCCTGTCGCCCTCGTCCATCGGCCGTCTGCGCGCCAAGTGGGAAGAAGAGTTTGAGACCTGGCAGGAGCGACGGCTCGACGACCGCGAGCTGGTGTACGCGTGGGCGGACGGCATATACGTCAAGGCCGGGCTGGAGAAGGACAAAGCGGCGTTGCTGGTGGTCATCGGTGCCATGAGCGACGGACGCAAGCAGGTGCTGGCGATCCGCTCCGGTCACCGCGAATCGACCGAGTCGTGGCTGAAGGTCTTGCGTGACCTGCGTGACCGTGGCCTGTGTGCACCCGTGCTGTTGATGGCCGACGGCGGTCTGCCCATCTGGAGTGCCGCCGAGCAGGTCTGGCCCGAGGCGGCGCAGCAACGGTGCTGGAATCACAAGATCATCAACGTGCTCGACGATCTGCCCAAGCGCGTGCAGGGCAAGGCGCGGGCGCTGCTGACGCAGATTCCCGTGGCCGAGACGCGAAAGGAGGCCGAAACCCGACGCGACACGTTCGCGGCCCGTTACCGAGAGCGTTATCCTGCGGCCGTGGCCACCCTCGAGCGCGACTGGCAGCGCATGGTCACGTTCTACGATTTTCCCGAGCAACACTGGAAGCACCTGCGCACGACCAATCCGGTGGAGAGCCCCTTCGCTTCTGTACGCTTGCGCACCAACGCTGGCAAACGCTACAAGCGCGTCCAAGGGGCTACCGCACTCATCTGGCGGGTGTTGATGGTCGCTGAGAAGCGCTTTCGGAAACTCAATGCGCCGGAGCTGCTCGCCGACGTCTTTGCTGGAGATCAATACCAGGACGGAAAACCAATTCAAAGAGAGGACGCCTCCTCCAAGGAAGGGTTCAAGAAGAAGGCCGCCTGATCTCATTTACACACCTATTGACATGACCTCCGGCCGTGTAGGCGATTCCCACCATGAGGGCGACAGTGCAGATTGTAAGGAGTGTACTTTTTAGCAGCAAGAGCCGCAACGCGAGTACGGCAGCTCCTCTCCGCCCGGCGACAACCATTCTGCGCTTGAAGGCGCGCCAGTGAAGAGTGATCTTCGCCCTGAGGTCCTGGGCAGAATCTATGTTCCAGAAGAAGCGAAGCGACGCAACTAGACCCCCAAAGAGGGCCAGAAGAGCAATGCAGAGCTTCACCAACGGATGGTCAAGCATGTAGTCTATTAGCGAGAGCATCCGCCTCCTATGAATCGAAGCCTAACGCGAGCATCACCTGCGGGCAGGGGCCCCAATTGACTTCACCGAGGTCGCCGAGGCCCGGCGAAGAACTACCCAGAGTGCGAACCACCAAGCAGGGCCGTCAGGTGCATGCAATGTTAGCGAATCTGTGATGCTGCCGGGGCGTTCTCGGCAGTCAATACCTCCGCTCCTCCGTCGTCAGAGACGACGAGCCCGATAGCTTGCCCCGCCCGCCAATCTACATACCTAGCAACGCTGTTATATCTAGCGCCTCGGGATCGATTGCCGACTCCCCTGCGCGAAGTACCGTCTAGAATCACACCGAAAGCATGGCAGACACCTTGCCGATCCACCAAGACCGCTCCGTCCACTCCGAAGATCCCTGAGAGACCAGGGTCAGGAAGCTGCGCAGGTGCTATAGGGAAGGCATTTGTCGCCAAGCGTGCGGCTTCGCTCTCCGCAGCCGCATCGACGATGACCACGCACCCAACTCGCTCCGACAGAGCTTGTTCAACGACAAGCCAGATTTGCTGGATTTGCACCGAGTCAACGTCGCCATAAGTGGCCTTGAGAGCCGCCGCGAAGGCATCCTTTCGGAGGGCGTCGCTGTTCATGGTCGGGAGGCCATGGTTGACTGCAATGCGCACAGGTGACGGAAGATTGATAGAGACATCCCATCTTCCTCTTCCAAGGAACTTAACCGTCGCGCACAAGTTGTTGCCGATCTGCCTCGTGGTACCAAATCCAGTAACCTCCCTACCATTGCTGATCAGCGCACACTCCTTGCTCGAGCACACGAGCAGCTTACGTACGCTACGCTCGTCCTCCAGGCTCACCGGATCCTTGAAAGAGAGACTCGCTTTTCAAGTGTCTCCGGCTTGCCCAAGACGATGGTGCCGTTGGTTGCTTGCCCCTCATACGGCGCAATGGACAGGGACGAGAAGGTCTCATGTAGTCCAATCTCCCCGTTACCCGAAAGCCTGTCTACCAGGAAGAAGAAGTAGGCATCGAGAACAGTACCTAGGAGATCACGGCTGTACATCAGAACATCTCCCTCGTCAGCCCTGAAGGATGGCTCGATCAGCTTTTGTACGATCGTGAGATACAGCGCTTCTGAGATCGATGGGTCTCCTTGATCAAGGACTGCAAGACGCGGTTCTGACATGACGATCACATACTCGACGTACTCGGCATCTCGGTAGTCCTTGACTTCATGAGACATGACCCGTTCGTGGCCATCGACGAGTTCGACCACATCCTCAATCGCTATGTCCGGCACACCAAGCAAAGTCGCAAGCTCAGTCAGTCCACCATACCGAATCTGTGTACTACCCTTTAGGTAGATGACACACAGCTCTCCCTTGTCGATTGCATAGACGAACTGTGAGACAACCAGATCCTCAAGGAAGTCTTCGAGTGTGTTGAAGAGAAGCCAGGCGCAGCTCCCAAAGCACGTGCGTAGGTGTTCGTACCTCTTCCTGGGTTGTGCTTTCACCTCATGCTCCTTTCTACATCGTGGCGTCAGGGTCGCTAACGTGGGCATCACCTGCAAGCGAAGCGCGTCAGGTGAATGCCTTGTTAGCGCCCTTCGCCAACTCCTGCACGGCGAAGTTTGTGTCTTTCTATCTCGCTAACCTTCTCTTGCTCGAGAATGGCTTAGATCGCTGGACCGCCCCACGAACTCACACTAAACACCCAACTATTCTGTTCAAGACTTCGGTAGGCTTCCCCTGAAACTAGAGCTTATGTGCAAAAGCCACAGAGCAAACAGGAGCATCAGCACGAAGAATCCGAAATCCGTATGGCTTATGGCCTCAAGAACGCTTACGTACCAACTATCTAGAGATGTTGCATCCGCCCGGTAAATGCTACCGAGGACTTCGAAAGCGGAAAAGTTCGCTAATGCTAGGACCGAAGTACGAACAGCCATCACACCCCAGGGCCATGACTGAATACGTGTGAAGCCGCTGCGTTCCATTTGGAAATAGAAGACCGCGATGGTTATTGCGAGGAGGATGAGCAGAGCCCGAAATGGAGTTAATTGAAAACTGCTTTCTGGTTCCTCGAATTTTACCTCTGATTGAGTGCTGATGTCGGCTGAATCCGCTGGTCGAGCTTGGTACTCAGCTTCCGTTGGTTGATCTCTACTGTGGACCGAATCTGCTTCAGATGTTTCAGGTGTTTCGATATCTCCAGCAGTGGTGTCCTCCTCGATCATGATGCTGATGTACCCACGTTTGGTTCTGCCAATCATCCAACCTTCCAATTCTCCTGTGACACTCGAGCAGCCACTAGCGTTTCCCAGGCTGTCGATTATTACCTGGTACCAAAGCTCCCTGTTGAATGTCTTCTTTTCTGACAGTATTCGTACCTTGCTTTGTCCTCCGATATAGCAAATGAGATCAGCCAGTTTGTATTGGGAGGCCGTGGACAATGGCGGATCCTTCCGCAGCGAGACATAGCGGCTCTTTGACACATTGACCAGACCTAGCCGATAAGAACCCTGACCCGAGGCCAGGCTGGAGCAACAGAGACATAGGGGTATGAGTAATACTAGGTGCTTCATGGCGTATTCTCGCTTTCGGCTGATGACTTGCGCAACTGTCGTATGAGTGCTATCGCGGGGCATCACGTGCCCGCGCTCATCAACGGGGTCGCGATCTGTCCCTTAAACGCCCATCAGGTGTCAAGTCCACCGCGACTGAATGCCCGATGCCATTGATCTGAGATATGAGTTCCTTTTCTTGGTCTCTGACCCATCATAGGCAGCAATAATGTAGAACTTCATTTCTATCTCGCTAACGCAGGGTTGAGCCGCGGACAGATCACCCGCTCGACTTAGGACTGCCGAACAGGAAGGGTGAATCACCGTTAACTTTGATCCACCGACAATCCGTCGTTGCTCCAACACATGTTGGGCATCCACAATGTCCAATCTTAAAACGGCAGGTCATCGCTCGTCTCCGGTCGCGTCCGGAAAGCTGATAGCTCCATTCCGACTGCGATATCAAGGACCTCATCGCGGTCCAGAAAGATGACATGGCGACGACTTTCCTGATCAAGATGCTGGCCAAGCCAGTCCTTTGCTTGCTTGGTGATCTCTCCACCGCACGCGATAAAGACATGATCGAGGAGATTTCTCTTGTTCGTTTCCGGATCCCATATTGGATGGTCAAGCATCATCCGCACTTGGGACATAACCTCGGCGACATTCCTTTCACCTGAACGGCCCGCTGAGTCAAGTTTGCCCTTCTTGGCCTGCACGCCAAAGTAGAGGAAGTGGCTGGTCGGCAATTGGTACTTCATCCAGACGTCCTTCCCGTACTCCAACGCCTTGTCTTTATGCCCTGAGACTGAAATCCTCCTGAAGCCGAGTTGAGAGAACATCGGTACCAACACTTCTTCGATGAACTCGTCTTCCGACGACTTATCTAGGAAGTCTGACAACTCCTTTCGTCGTCGGAGTTCGTCCTCAGTCCAACTGCGTCTCAGAAGGTTCAACCCAGCCGACGATGAGCCTGTACCCGAGCTTCTGACGTGTGGGCTACCGATCGCATCGAGGTAGATCTCAAGTCCGTCTCTACTGAGAGCTCCATTCAGATCTGCGAGTGCTGCGGTGCGGTTCAACCCTTCCTTCCCGAACTCACCAGCGTCGAGCAGTTCTTGCGCAACCCGTATCAGTGCATCAGACGGAAGTTGTGGATTCGAGGACGGACCACTGTTCAGTTCCTCTAGGACCTCCACCACCCACTGTTTCCTCGTCGAACCATCATGGACGTACTCCAAATCGCAGTTCCTGAAAAACTCCGTCAGATACATGCTCGATCTGTACGGGAAGTTGTTCCACGTCCACTGTGATCCCCCGCCGCCGCCCGAACCACAGATAATCTCTGCAAGATCAGACAGTGTGCGCCTGGACAGGTTCATGAGGAAGTCATCTCAGCGTGAGGTCCATCGTTATCTGAGATAGTGTCATGGTGTCGCCTCTTCCTCGTCGTCTTGTCTGCCTAACACAAAGATGACCTGCGACAAGTTCTCCTGTCAGCTCCGGGTCACCGAGGGCCTTGCGAAGCAGCGCCAAGATAGCTCCCATCGCGACGGAACGTCTGAGATCCAATGTTATGCCAAACTTTCCAGTCCTGTAGTACTGCAACTGGCTGTCTTGCGCTACGACAAATCCCGTGGCGGCGACTGGGCTGGCAGAACGTAGTATGAGAGGCTACGTGCGTACCCATCGAGCCCAGGAAAGAGTGTCGCCTGAGTGATGTTCATGTCCCAAAGATCACGAATCGCGTCCCAGTGCATGGCCGGCTGAAGACGGATCTTCACGATCGTTACGTCGTCGATCAGAAACTTGCCCGTTTCATCCGTGGCAAGTGGAACCGCAAACTCCTCATCGAGTGTCTCGTGCTTCAACCCTAGTGCCGCGGTCAAGTTGGCCTCGAACGAGGCATCGAGTGACGTCGGGAACATGAATGCACCTTGCTGCGCGACCATTCGTTCATTGAGACGAAACGGCTCCACTGAGAGGACCCCCTTATTCGGGGCTTCCTCATTGAGAATGGAGTTGGCCGCCCAAGCATGACGCTCCCGTTGCTTGTCGACGGTGTCTCCCTCCGGTGGACTGCCAACAAAGGCCTCGGCGCCTCGCCCCAGCGCTACCATATTCAGTGCCCAGATTGCGGCTTCGTTCCTGCCCCCATCAAGGCACGCGAAGAAGCACGCGATGTACCGAGAGTGAGTGAAGTCGAGGAGCCTTGTGACACCCCCATGGTGCTGCAGAAGAGCAAGCCACTCCACTTTGTCTTCGAGGGGAGGTGGGGCATCTATGTAGTGGTGGGCACGTCTCCGGAACTCTTGAAGAATCCAGTTCTCCCGGTTGCGAAGTACTCCGGGCCTGCCACTGCCCGGCGCAAGCGTAGTCAGCAAACTGGATCGCGCCGCGCGCTCAAGGCTCGTTGAGAGCCCCCAGTTCGCCTCCCGTTGCCCTCTGAAGGTCCAAAGAATCATCCTGCCCATGGCATGGCGCAACATGAGCCAGTTGCTGGCGCTTGCTATGGCGTACACTTGGCCACAGATCTCCTATTAGGCGGTTCCGACAGTTCGCTTTTCCGGCCATCGGTGCGCAATCCTTGCGGATCGCCTGAAGGCCGACCCCGCCGCTCCCGACGCATAACCCTCTGTTTCCCAAAGGGATAACTCCTTGGAACGCGGTCAAGACAGTTCCCGCAACGTCCGCATAACCGGGTATTCAAGGTGTTTGGCTATGTGCTGATAACCTCAACGAACGGCGCCTGCTCTTCGTCCGCTCCATGCCACTATTCAGAGGCTTTTCCAACTTTGCATTCGATAACCTATTGAATATTCTGAGGCTATCCAAGAAGAACATCTGGATTGGGCCTCTATTCCACATCGAGTTTCGCCCTCATCGCGATCTCGGAACCTGCAGCACTATGGACGCCAGGCGCGGTTGTTTAGGTTCTGGCGAATAGCCCCTGCGCTTGACCGACACGAGTACACAATCCGCCGGATTTTCCAAACACGTTCGTGCAAACCAAAATATGACTGAAATCGAACAGTACGAATTCGACCGCCAGGGTTACATCGTCCGGAGACGCAGAAGTACCGCTACAGCTTCACGGATGGACGCATCGACTGCATGATGGTGCGCATGGTTTATTTCGTGCACGATGTCGCAACCGACCAGGGGGCGTTCACGGTTGTTCCCGGCACCCACAAGAGCCAGCTTCCCTGCCCGTACGGAACCGATCCCGACACCGAGCCGTGTACGGTTTCGTTGGAGGTTAAAGCGGGCGACGCCATTCTCTTTACCGAGGCGCTACGCCATGGGGGGCGCACCAACCGATCGGACCAGGTGCGCAAGACGGTACATGTGGGATACGGTCCATATTGGATGATGTCCCAGAACGTCGCCACCATGGACGAGACACAACATATTCTTGAATCGACTCTGGATCGCTGGACCTCCGCTCAGCGCGATCTCTTCCGTGCCTGGGTCCCGCTAAAGCAAGGGTGAACGGCCACGCGTCGTGAGCCGGGCATGGCCGGATAAAGCATCGATCTCCAGCAGCAAGCAACCATGACCGAAAAGATATCGCCGCTGGTACCACCCGGCCGGCTGTTGCTCGACATCAAAGTCCCCATGCGGGACGGGGTAGACCTCTCCGCCGATGTCTGGCTCCCCCACGCAGGCGACGGTCCCTGGCCCGTGCTGTTGCTGCGCACCATCTACGACAACCAGGAAGCGCGTTACATCCGCTGGACCCGCGGTTTCACGGCTGCCGGATACGCGGTGGTCATGCAGGACTGCCGCGGCCGCGGCGACTCCGACGGCCAGTGGGATCCGTACATGTGCGAGCTCGAGGACGGCTTCGACACCCACGAATGGGTTGGCCGCCAACCCTGGTGCGACGGCCAGGTGGGCCCCTTCGGATTATCCTATCCGGGCTTCACCCAATCACTCCCGGCAACCCTGCGCTCCGAGTACCTGAAGGCGATCGCGCCCATCGCTTCGCAGCAGGACAACTATGGGCACCACCGCATCGACGGCGTCATTCACCTCGCCGTTGCCTTGACCTTTCTCAACATGTTGGGACGATCGATGCAGAGCGAATCCCTGAAACACCTGGATCAACACGCTCTCTTCCGCCACTTGCCGCTGGACAAGGCGATGGAGCCGGTAACCAATACGCATCCGTACTATCGTGGCGTACTGGAGCACGAAGCCTACGATGAATGGTGGAGCCGCTACAGTCTACGCGATCGCTACGGCGAGGTGGCGGTGCCTTCCATGTTTATCACCGGCTGGTACGACTCTCTGTCACACGAAAACTTCAAGCTGTTCAACGGTTGGACCCGCCGCGCGCGAACCGCGGAAGCGCGCGAGCGCACCAAGCTCATAGTCGGTCCCTGGAGTCATCAGGTTTCGCCCTGGGGGCGGGTACCGATGGGACCTAACGGGGCGTATCAGGATCGCGAGTTTGGCGACGGCGCCCTGTGGGATATCGTCGAGATGCACACCCGTTGGTACGACCAGCGTTTGAAAGGCATCGATACCGGCATCGACGACGAACCACCCATCAACCTGTTCGTCATGGGTGCGAACACGTGGCGCTTCGAGAGTGAGTGGCCGCTGGCGCGGACCCGGTGGACGAAATTCTTCCTGGCTTCGGATGGCGACGCAACGGCTGAGGGCGGCCGGTTGAATGCTGAGGGCACGGGCGGTCCCAGGAAGTCAGATATCGACCGCTTCACCTACGATCCTGCAGATCCGGTGCCCTCGTGGGGCGCCCAGTACCAGAGCTTCGATCTGTGCGGTCCACGGGATCGTCGCGAAATCGAAAAAAGACCCGACGTGCTGGTCTACGACTCCGAACCGCTGCAGGACGATCTGGAGGTCACCGGCCCGGTCTCGGCAGTGATCTACCTGGCCACCACCTCAGCGGATACTGATCTAACCGCTGCCCTGGTGGATGTTGAGCCGGACGGAAACGCGATCATTCTGTGTGAGGGGATCTGCCGCGGGCGGTATCGCGACGGCACCGATCAAACTAAGCTGATGGAGCCCGGCGAGATCTACGAATTACATATCGACATGTGGGACACCAGCAACCAGTTCAAGGCGGGGCACTGCATTCGGCTGGAGATTTCGTCGAGCAACTTTCCGCGCTACGACCGCAATCTCAACACCGGAAACTCGATCACCAGCGACACCGAGATGGTGGTCGCGGAACAGACCATCTACCACGACGGCGAGCGGCCCTCTCACCTATTGCTGCCCGTAATCTCGAAATAGGAACCGCCGCCCGTCCGTTCCCGGCACGCGCCTTTTTGTCAAATCGAGATGGCGTAGAGCTTCGCCCTCGCCATGTGGATCCTGATGGAAACCTGGCGACCCTTCAACGACGATAGATCCGTCCCACCCTTCCAGCTCACACCACGAGATAACTCGTCCCCCACCAGTACATCCGCTTCGTCGGCGCCGAACCCCGAGAATGCTTCCACCGGTTGCGGCGGCGTTACCGGCGGATGCACCAGCTCCACCCGGACCCAACCCCCGGTCTCGGTCTCGTAGTTGATCTTCATCTCGCCACCTTCACACTCCCGTTGCACGGTGGTGAACCGTGCCTCCCCCTCCGCTTCCAGCGCCACCAATCGTTCGCGCTTCCAGGTGGCCCAGCGCCACTCGGCCGTCTCCCGCGGCGAATCATCCGTCGGGTCGGTCCTGAAGTCATGGCGGCCGGGGTTTCCCATGAACATAATCCCCCACTGGTCGTCGTTGAGAGGCACGAGGTCGGGCATGGGGTAAATGCAGCCGTACTCTTGGCGTTGAACAATGGGCACTCGCTGAGGCCGGCTCCACAGCAGACCGTCGCGGCTGCTTGCGAGTTGGATATCGACGGTGGATGTGTTGCGATGATAGAACGGCAAGAACATCAGATGCAGATCGCCACCGGGATACCGGCAGTAGCCGGAACTGTAGACGTCGGCATCGATCGGGTCCTGGGGATCGGGCATGAAGACGAACTGGGGTTCGTTCCATTCATCGAACCTTTTCGCGGTGCTGCGACGGATGGATCGACGGCGCTCCCAGTGACCACGGTGATAGGCAACGTACTCGGCGCGTTCATCATCGTAGTGAACTGAATACTCGCCATCCAGGGTGCGCGAGCCGAGATCGCGGAGCGGTTCGTCCAACACGGTCCAGCGAAAGCCGTCCGGAGATGTGGCTCCAATGATGGTTTGGTGGATCACGAGCTTCTGTCTGATCTCATCCGGACTGAACCCCTCGTGTTGCATGGCGTGGCGCATCTCTTTGAACTGCTCCTTGCTTATCGCCGGATCGGGCACGCCATCCACGTAATATCGACCTCGAGGGATGGTCGCCTTGTAGCGTTCCGCCGGCGGCGCCGATGGATCTCTGAACACGCTGTATAGACCGAAGTACTCGGCGTTGTGCAGCAGGTTGTTCGCTGTCGAGCCGTTGTACTCCACCAGGCCAAGCTCCGGCCGCCGCCAGGAGAAACCGTCTTCGCTTTCGGCGTAGGCGACGTAGGTCACACCGTTTTCACCGACCGACCGGTACCACATCTTAATGGCATCATCCTGATGGATAATCTGGTTCGGAATGATGCCACCCGCCTCCCAAGGATTCTCGACGGTGGCGAACAAGCGGTCAGACCATTCACCCGGTTGCACGGTGAGGCGCAGATCGCCCACCGGCGGGTCCTGGATCCAGCTCAGACCATCCTTGCCAACGCCGCCGTGCCCTGCAAATATTCCGTACCAATCGACAAAAGGTCTGCCCGACGATTCTCGCCTACTCATGATTGCCAACCTTCGTTTTAACCACTTCGTTCGTAGCTATCATGCTAATTGTCGTGCAGAAAGGACCACAATTCGTCGAACCGCTTTTCCGTGACCGGCTCGTGCCGCAAAACCGAGTGGATTCTTTCTTCCGCCATGTAGGTCGGAACGACTTCCAACCCGCGGCGTAACTCGGCGTAGGACAACCCCATCTCCTCCGGTCTAAAACGCACCTGGCAGTCCTCCAGCATTTTGATCAGTGTCTGCGGGTCAGCGCCCGCTTGCCAGGCGATGATTACGCCGCCCAAAGCCACCAGTTCGCCGTGGATCCAGGTGCGGTCATTGATGAGCTCCAGGGCAATCCAAAACGGATGGTCGCCGCTCTTGCCCCCGGAGGACTTCGGTCGCGCTGAATCTCGCATCTGCAACGCGGTCATGATCTGCCGTACGCTGCCGGCGGTCAGGTTGCCTTGTTGGTCGAGGGTCTGGCGAAAGCCTTCCACTAATCCTTGATGATAGCGGTCGAAGTCTTCGAATGCACCAGTGTCTACGGGCGGTCCATATCCGTTGTCCGCGCGCCATTGCGATTCGATGGGACCGGCATAACCGCAGAGTATGTCGCCGAGCCCTGCCGTATGAAGATTTGGCGCTGCTGCGAGCGCCACCCCGTAGTCCACGAGAACATATTCGCAGTCGACCCATGGCCAGTCGTCGACGCCGCCGTGGAGCCGACGCCCGCGCCAGGTAGCCACGTGACCATGGATGATGGCACCGCTGGAAACGATCGTAGGCACCATGATCAAGGGCACCTCCTTTTCCAACGCCACGAACTTCGAAGCGTCCAGAGCGCGTCCTCCCCCGAGTCCGACGACGAGCTCCACGTCATCGGAGGTCAGGCTTGCAAGATCGCGTTGGTGCCCCGAATCGAGCCACTCGGCATGAACAACGCTTGTGGGCGGCTTTGCCAGATGGGGCTGAGCGGTCTCCAAAGCCGTAGGGGTAGCGACCACCGCGTAAGCCGGCCACGCTGCGCTGTCCTGCCGGAGTAGTCCGGCGCCGTAGCGAATGTCGATTTGATCTGCAGGTTTGGTTTTGCTGCCTCCGGTCCGACCACGCCCTAGCTTATCCATCTTTTCTCTCCTTTGTCGGACTCGCAGATGTCCGCCGCGCTCGTTTCCAGAACCAAGCAGTACCGAGTGCGATCAGGAAATCAAGTCCAAGCAACACTCGACGGAGCGGCGAAAGCCTGGCAGCAATCTCGATTCGGTTCTCTCCGGGCTCGAGAGGGACGACCAGGAATCCTCCGCTCGACTTCATTGCGTCGATACCCTTCCCGTTTACGCTGACGCTGAGACTGGGAAAATAGGCATATGCCAAGCGGGCGAAACAGCGATCGCTAACGGTCGTTTCAATTTCAACGCGTTGATCCCAGACACGATGCGAGCGAACGACCGCTTCGGGTTCGGTGCCAAGATCCACCGGCGTCTCCAGGTCGGCGACGAATATTCGAGAACATGCGTTGCGTCCCGCATTCACAGCGGTGTCCGCGATGAGCTGTGCCACGGGGTAGAGCTCTTGCAGTATTTGCATCGGATCCCTATCGGAAAAGCGAGCCAACGCCCAGTCCACGACCCGTTCCGACGGCGACACCTCAGCTAAGCTCGGTCGCGGTTGGAGTTGGGGCGAAACCAGTATGGGAGATGCGCGACGCCATTCCACGATACGCGATCCACTGTTGCCTTCCTGAACCGCGATGAGGCTGTGCACGTTGAGCATGTGAAGACCACCTATTACGGTACTCGACTTCGAGATCGAACCTGCCGCCTCGGGATCGTCGAGCAATCGCAAAACGCGATTGAGATAACGCTCGAACGGACTTACGAAGACCATCATGGACGGAAGGATGCGGCGGTGCTCAGCCAATGGAGATGGCCAGCCCGTGCGCTCCAGCAGCCAGGTCGACGCCAGGAAGGGGTGAAAGGTATCGAGGTTCATGAACACGCGGTGGGGTGGCAGCTCTCCCACAGGTAAACCGTCGTCGAATCTCGCATCCGTCAGGTTGTCCACGAACGATTCCGATCCCCTTATCAGCGTGCCCACCTTCAAGGTGTAAGGTTGCTGGAAGGTCGTCGGGCCCAGATCGACGAGAATCGCCAGAATGGGAATAGTCGCCATCGACCACCGCTCGCGCCGACAATTCAGATCTGCCAGTGCTCTACAACCGAACCCCGCAGCTAGTGAAAGGAAAAACACGGTAAAGAGGAGATACCGTCCGGCGTTAAGGGCGGTTACCAACGGGATGGCTTGCAGTAGGCTCAGACGGTAGCCAAAGACCAGAAGAAGACTCAATGCGAGACAGGCTACGGCCGGCAAAGCGTTTCCAGCATAGCTTTTGGAGAACCGGGTTTGCAAGACGCCGGCGGCGGCCAAAACGAGAAGGGAAACACCCAAGTAGCCTCCGTACCACTCAGCCTCTTGCGGATCCAGAGGGACCATGGGAAAGAAGAGATTGGACCACAGGAACACCCTTTTCCAGGAGGGATCCGGTACAACTGAGAGCTCGATCCCGTGCTCGAGCCCGGTTCCGGATTGCTCCAGCCACATGCCGAGGGTTATGTAAGCTCCGAATACGACACCGCAAATCGTCATCGAGGTCACCAGACGAATCGTCCCTCGGTGGTTCCCGGGTTCAGTCAGCAGACGCAGAATCACATACAACAGGAAGAAGACCGTCGCCCAAAAACCATAACCAGGGTGCACCATCGGCAGCAGTCCCAGCGCCATGCCCCCCAATCCGATTGCGTAAATCCGCTTTTCACCACGTATGAGTCGCTCAAACATGTAGAAAGGCAGTGGCAGCAACGCGTAAAAAAGGGAAAGCGGGAAACGCCCCATTAGCAAAACTTGCTGGACATGCCAAAAGCTCGCGACATAAGCCAGCGTCGCGACGAACGCGGCTGAACGCGATTTCAGGAGCTGGCGTGTGAATAGATACATGGCGGCTGCCGAAGCCATGTGTCCGAGCCATAAGGAGAGTTTGGTGGTTGTGTGGATGTCGCGGACAAAGAAATCGAGCACGCCCGCGAGATAGAAGTAGAGGAATCCGTAATACTGAAGGTAGGGCGTTCCAACGCCGATAAGGTTGGACCATATCGGGAGCTCGAACGACTTAATCGCATGCACCGCAGCGATCATGTAGGCGAGGTGGGCCGTAGAATCACCGACCCATCGACCTTCACCAGGCGCCCAGTAATATCTCACCCACATGGCGGCAAGCATCATGATGGCGACCCAGGTCCGTCGCTCGGTCGCGAAGATCCATCTGAGCAGCTTCGTAAGGCTCATCAGCCGCCATTCCAGCAACACCATCGTAACAACGCAGATGAGTAGGCACGCGAGCCACAAGAGATCCTCGCTGTTGGTCTGGATCTCGCGATCGAAGTCTCCCTTGAACAACGCAAAGCTCGAGTAGGAGGCGGCGAGGGCGCTGAGTTTTGGAAGAGTGCGAAACTGAAGCAGCAGAAGACTCGCCACACCGACCGCGATGACGGCCAGCGAAACCCGGGGCGTTGACAGGGTCTCGGGAGGATTCCTGTTCACGAGGCAGATCGGTTCGGCGGGGTTCTAACGACGGATGTTAGGCTTCCCAAAGATCCCCCACTGCATCGAGCTTTGGATCGCTCAGATATCCGTAACGGTTGATCCACAACCCGTCTGGAGAATTCGCGGCAGCGACTCGAAAACGCCGACAGAAATCGTCGAACGGTCCGTAGCCGTGCACAATGGGCGTAACCTGACAGCCACCGTCTACATCGGCTTGCACCTGAGCGATTCTGCGAGCTTGGCACTCATCCGCAACGGGATGATCCTCCTGAGGCTCCGGGTAACCGTAATCGGATATTCGCTTGGCAGTGTTGCCTGCACCCAGGTCGAACAGGTTAGTTAGCGCCGCCACCAGAACCGGTTCGTCCAGATCCCGGTTTTGAGCCAACAGTTCGGTGCCCCAGAAGTCGACCATCGCGGTCCAGTGCATAGTGTAAAGTTTGGGCGAAACGGCGTCGCAGTACTGCACCGCTCCGGAGAAATCGAAACCAGTCAGATGGGAAAGAGGCGGCATAAACGCGTTGGCAGAGAGCTCCTTGTCGGTTCCACCGTAGGTGGTAATGGATTCGCGCCAGTGACACAGCAGATCGAGAGAGAGGGCCCGTTTGAGTTGAAGCCACCCGAAGGCGGCGGGAAAACGCTGCATCAACTCTGCACGCGGCGATATTCCGAGGTCGGGAGCAGCAAATTTCTGAAGATCACTCGTCGTCAACGTCCCATGTAGATAGTCGAAAAGGGTCCCCACCTCGACGCGCATCCGTTCGAAGTCGAAGCCGCGGGACTCCGCCCAATCTCTTACGTGGGGCCCGAAGTCCTGAAACGCCTCCTCCAGCATGTAACACGGATATTCGGGCCAATCGGGACGAAACCCGGTGATCTGCGGGTAGCGCGCCAGCAGATCGCGCAAGTACGCTCGCGTGTAGGCGCGGATCGCCGGGCTGGCGAGACTCCCAATCTCCGCCATCCGTTTGGGTCTTTTCCCATTGGGAAGCTGCGGCACATCATCGGCTCGCAGCTTTGGGGGCGTAGAAGCGTTGATCTGCAGATAGACCTTGAGTCCGCGTCCCAGGGCCTCATCGATGAACTGCTCAATGATCCCACCATGCTGACGAGTCAGCTCGTCGGCTTGGCGCGGTTCGTAGGGTGTATCCGCGTAAAATGATCGATTCGCTTCGAAGCTGGGGGCTGACCGCACCCACAAGGAGGTTTCCCCCCATAGCGGCCGATCAAACACACGCGGGCTCGTGCCGGCATCCGAGGGGGGTTGGAAACTGCCCGTGCCTTCCGGAGCGGGTGCCGACACGGTGGGATTGAGCGCGACCGCATTGGCGCCGAGGCGCTCGATGACGTTGCGCAGCACGGACTCGACACCTTCGCTACAAATGTAGTCGGCGAGAATGGTGATTCCCAGGGTGCGCTCGCGATTCATGCTCATATCGTTCACCAATAAAGACAGAAGTGAAGACCACTCCAAGCCCGCACTGGCTTTCTGTCCTGGCGACCGGGCGCGAATGGCAATGGCGCATGCCTGCGCCTATATTCATTTCTTCCCCGCCATTTTGGTTCCCCGAGCTCAAAGAAACTGCCATGAAATTTCTTCGCCAATTCTACCAATTGCTGGAGGGCAACCGGCTCCTGTTGGTGCTCTCGGTAGGATGTGGCCTGGCGTTTGCCGGAGCCAATCTGCTGCCACCGTTACTGATTCGGCAGCTCATAATCTGGCTCACGGAAGGTGTTCCCACCGACGCCGACTCCGGGCTTATCGAGCTGACCGTCGCCTTGCTGGCCATCTACGCCGTCCGCGGATTGACCCGCTATGGCTATGGACGCTTCTCCCATGTAGCAGCTTACCAGGTGCTGCACAATCTGATGGTGCGTACCTACCGTCATGTGCAACGCCTGCCTCATCGCTTTTTCACTAACGAACGCACCGGCAACCTGATCGCCCGTTCGGTCAACGACGTGGAAGCCGTGGAGGACTTTATCGCCCACGGAGTTCCCGAGACAGTCCTCGCGCTGGTCATACCGACGACGATGATAGCGATCCTCTTCTCGCTGAATCCCGAGCTCGCCCTGATCACCCTGCTGCCGATACCGCTGGCAGGCTTCCTCGTGTACAGATACGTGCGCAAGGTTCGCAGCAAGTGGCACAGGGTGCGCGCGAGGCTCTCTGAGCTTGTCGCCCAGATTCATGACAACCTCTCGGGCATTACCGTCATCAAGTCTTTCGTGCAAGAGTCGGCAGCCGACCGCCGCATCGAGGGGCATAGTCGTGCCTTTCGCGACGCCTCCATCGAAGCCAACATGATCTCCCTGATTCCCTCAGGTCTCATCGAAACGGTGGGAGGCATCGGCATCGTGCTCGTCATCTTGAGCGGCGGCAGTGCCGCTCTAGGGGGTCGCATCGCGCTGGCCGACCTGTTCGTTTTTATCCTATACGTCGGCCATATCTACCAGCCGTTCCTGACACTCGCATCGATCAACGACGTGCTGCAGAAAGCGAGCGTGAGCACCGATCGCGTATTCCAGCTGTTGGCGGTTGAATCGGACATCGTCGATGCCCCCGATGCGGCGATCCCGTCGGGAGAACACAATTGGGACGTAGGTTTCAGCGGCGTCACCTTCGGCTACGACTCAAACCATCCGGTCGTGCACGAGGTGGATTTCAACATTGGCGCGGGCCAGGTGGTCGCGTTGGTGGGACATACGGGGGCGGGCAAGACCACCTTGTCGAGCCTATTGCCCCGCTACTACGATCCGCAAAAGGGCAGCATTCTGATCGGCGGACACGACATCCGCAAACTGCCGCTGGACTACGTGCGCGAAAATATCGCCTCGGTGCAGCAGGACGTTTTCCTGTTTCACGGCACGGTACTCAACAACATCATCTTCGGCCGGCCCGAAGCGAGCAGAGCTGACGTAGAGCGGGCGGCCCAGGCGGCCAACGCCGAGGAGTTCATTCGGGAACTTCCGGATGGCTACGATACCGTTATCGGGGAACGCGGGATGCGGCTTTCGGGGGGTCAGAAGCAGCGCTTGTCCATCGCCCGCGCCCTTCTGAAGGACGCCCCTATTCTCATTTTCGACGAAGCCACGTCGTCGGTAGACACGCGGACGGAACTGTTGATTCAGCAGGCCGTCAGCCGGCTGCTGAGTCACCGGACCACGTTAGTCATCGCGCACCGTCTGTCGACGGTTCGCAACGCCGATTGTCTGATTGTTATGGACGAGGGGCGTGTTGCCGAGATCGGCAACCACGGCCAGCTGCTGGCTCGGGGCGGGCTCTACAGCCAAATGATCGAGGCGCAGGAGCTGGTGGCCGAGACCGAGATCAAAGGGGCGTAGGAGTTCCTTCGAAACGAATTATTCGCGCCGTCAGATACGAAAGTCGCAGGTGGCTTCGAAGTGAGTTAGGCCGCGATCGCTGCAGATGTCACTCAAGTCGATTCGATCGTCACGTAGATCGGACTTGCCCACGCTTTGGCACCGTCTACCTGAACCACCCTGACCCAGTACGGATAGCTACCATTCGGCAGATCGGGCTCACGGTAGGTGAAATTCACCTCGCGCCCCACCCCCCTGGGCAAGAGCTCGAAGACAACTTTCACGTCGATGCCCTCCGCTTCGACCGCCAAGGGTCCCGATCGGATTTCCAGCAAACTGACGTCGTGGACAAGCACCGGTGATTCGAAGTGGAGCACCGCCTCATCTGGTGCATCTATCTTCAACACGACTCCGTCCTCGTCGCCAGTGGTCACCGATTCCCAGCTCACCCTTTGCTCCCCCACCTCGCGTATCCCTTCGGCCGCCGAATCGAAGGCGTGCCCTTCCGCCTCTAGAATCCGACCCGCACTCAGCTTCACAGATCCATCCCAAACGATGCGCCGGTTCCGCGCCCTGATGCGTTGGCCTGACCAGGAGATCCGCACCCTCGATTCGTCGCGCGCGAAATGTTCCGGAAAGCGGTAGACCTCTTCCGTCTCGCGCATCAGATGGACCCGCTCGATAGGAGCCGTTCCAATACACTCGACCTTGAGCTCGGGAGGTTCCTTGGTTCTTATCGCGGAACCCATCGGGTGTCCGTCAGCGCTAACATCCAGGAGGATTCGCGGACCGGTAGTACCGTAGCACCGCCGCGCCCGCAACGCCTCGAAAATTCCATCTCGCGTTAGTTCCCGCGCCATAACACACGTCAAGCCGCCGTAGCATCCAAACGCGCCGCGACCGGGGTGGGCGGCGCCGGGGCGCCCTTTGTGGTCATCGCTGCCGGCGACGAAACCTACCTGGTAACCCTTGTCGAGTGCCTCCCGTAAAAACCACTCGAACGCACCCCAGTTGGAATACACCTCGACGACCGGTTCCAATCGGGGGTCATGCCATTCCAGATTGGCATAGCGGCCACCCACGTGGGGAACGAGCAGCGCGTCTTGTTTTTCTAGAGCCCGGTAGAGGTCGAGTACGTGCGGACAGTCCGTGTCGCTGTCGGACTTGTCGTCGATTAGTTCGTGGCTGGAACGATGTAGAGGGCCGTCTTCTCCCGGATAATAGACGTTGTGATCCCCACCCAGTGGTGTATTCCCCGACCACTCGTATCCTACCAAGGCGACAAACGCTCCCGCTTCGTTCTGGGTGTTGGCCTGGTGCCGGATCTCTTGCCAGACTGCCTTGGTGATCTGGAAGTCGTTCCCCTGGTGTCCGGCAAAATCCACCCAAGCTCTATGCCTCGCAAAGCGGAAGTAGGCCCCAACCGTATTGGTGCCCACCGTCTCCCCGCTTTGCCCGTGCAGATCCCCCCAGTAACGGCGACTCTGGGCGGTGTCGGACAGACAACGGAGGGGATTGCCTTCCGCCTCGAAACCGGTGTCCCGATCAAACACTTTGACGCGGTAGATTCCAGGTTCGGGAGCGGTGATTGTGGGAAATCGTACGACGCCGTTGTCTTCCGATCGGAAGCGGTAGCTTGGAGGCATTCCCTGCAGCCGATCGGCGTCGATCTGGATTTCACCGAGATACCCGGAACAGGGATTTCCCCACATGTCCTCGGCCTTGACCCCGACCCAGGTATCGACGTCCGGTGCGACCTCAGAGGCACACACTACGACCAGGCGGTGAGGGTCACCGCTGACAATAGAAATCTTGGGCGACGGCACCTCGGTCCACACCCAGGTTCCGCACCAATCCACTGCAGTGCGAAATTCGAAGCCATCGGCGCAGAAGGTCTGCACGAAAGTTCCGGACGATCCCGACGACCGATCACCGAGGGTAAGCGTAACGGTGTCGCCTTCCACCAGCGAATCGTCGAAGACGTCGATGGTTACACCCGACCTCCACGGGCGCAGGTAATTCATCCGCTCATAGCGAGCGCGCACGGACGCGGCTCCGGTAGAAGTCACGGAGGCGAAGTTGGAAGCCGCGCCGTCGGAAAATTGAGGCGACTGCCAATCGCTGACATCACGCCAGGAGATCTTTAGACCACCGCCGTCGTCCACTCCCTGGCTCCCTGCGTGGTATGTGATTCGCCAGGTGCCGACCGAGCCGGCTACAACCGAAGTTGCGGGATCGATCTCCGCCCACCCGAACCTTCGGCGGATCTCCTCATCTGTCAGGCTCATGGGCTCTCGGGATCTGCCACCGGGATGGCAAATTTCGGCGGCTGCGAGTTGTACAGCAATATCGCCTCAAAGCGGCTCAGCCGATCGGTTGAGCACGACTGACCGTGCGTTGTCACATTGGTCGGAAGCAACAGAGTAGTCAACCTACTTTAATGAGAAGGTTTCTTCACTGCTCTACTCGCGTGTTTGGGCAGACATAGCCGAGGCACAACGTGAGTGGATTAGCCATGGCCTTGTAGACGATTCGTCAAACCAGCCGAAGCTAGCTTCAATCTGCGTTCATCGTCAAGTTCGCTAACAAACCGACACCGGGCGTTGGGGAGAAACCCTGGAATTTCCTGGGCGCAGCCTGACTTGGATTTCTCTCTGTATTACCTTCTGTGGCCGACACATTCGAATCGACGAACGGAGGACCATGGCCACGGACGCCGCCAGAGGGGTCACCCTCACCAGCAATAGCCCACTCGACCGCTTACCCCCCATCCGCACCATCGGGCACGAACGCCAGCTCTTTGTGGACGACTACCACATCGCCATCATGGACAACGTCTCGCGCTTCATACACCAGCCTGCGAAACGGAAGGACAACCCGGTCTTCGTCATGGAAGAGCCGTGGGAAAGGCAGCGATTCCTCTACTGCGACCTGGTACACGACCGCGACGAGAAGATCTACAAGCTCTGGTATGCCGTATATCCGGAGCCCCACCCAGGCATGTGTTACGCCGTGTCCGAAGACGGAATCCACTTCGAGCGCCCCAAACTCGGCCTGGTGGAATACAACGGCTCCACCGACAACAATCTGGTGCGCCTCCCCGAAGGGTTCAACCACGACAAGACGGTGCTCAAGGATGATCACGACGAGGACGATCAGCGGCGCTACAAGATGATCCACTACACCAAAGGCGGCGTGGGGGTCGCATTCTCCCCGGACGGCCTCACATGGTCCGCCAACGACGACAATCCAGTGCTTTCGCCGACGGGAGACGGCTCACAATGGTCGTTCTGGGACGAGAAGATCGGCCGCTACGTGATGTACGTGCGACCCAACGGCCGGCACGTAATGCGCCACTGGCCCAAGAAGGGGGTGCCCTACGACCTGTCGGCCTTTCCCACTCGCCGGATCGGGCGCAGCGAGTCCATCGACTTTCTGAACTGGACCGACATCGAGGAGGTGATCTCTCCGGACGGACGCGATGGGGATGGTACCGAATTCTATTACATGCGGGTCCTGCCGTACGAGGGTTGTTATGTCGGTTTTCTCAATGTCTACCACGAGTTCACCGGCGACGACCGATTCATGGAGGGGTTCAACTATACCATGGATACGCAGCTCACGTTCAGCCGCGACGGCCGGCAGTGGACCCGGGTGGGGAGCCGCCATCTGTTCATGGTGGGTTCACCAGGTACCTGGGACGAGAAGCGTATCTATCTCGACGACGCGGTGGTGGTCGGCGACCAGATCCGGCTCTATTACCGCGGCTCCAACATCCCTCACAGGGGCATCGGCGATCTCATGGGCACCGAGCGGAACGGTCAAACCTTGATCGGTGACGCGCTGGGCATGGCAACCCTACGGCTGGATGGCTTCGCTTCGATCAGCGCCCAGGAAGAGGAGGGTTCCCTGACCACTAATCCGTTCCATTTCGAAGGTGGCGATGAGCTGCGGATAAACGCGAATGCAGCAAGGGGCGCGTTGGAGGTCGAGGCTTTGACGATATACGGTGAACCGATGGCGGGTTTTTCGCGAGCCGATTGTGCCACCATCAGCACGGATGGTCTGGATCATGTCGTAGCATGGAAAGGCGGACAAAAACTTGGGACTCTGTCGCAACCTGTACGTCTGCGATTCTACCTGAGGGACGCCCGGCTGTTTTCCTTTCGAGTGACCTGAACGAAGAGGCGCGAATGAAACCTGAGACGATCACCGGCGCCGCCACAGCGATCGGCATGAATGGATTCACTGCCAACGGCGTCGTACATCCCCACGACGAGTACACCCACTGCTACTTTGAATACGGGACCAACTCCTCTTACGGTTGGCGCACCGAACCCACTCCGCTCCCCGCGCGCCGCGCTGCCCATTACGCCGAAAGCTGGGACGAGGATATCGCTGGCTGGTACGCTCATTTCGGCTGCGATTGTCAGCACATGACCGGAGACTGCCCCTCGAAGGGGTATTTGCGGATCACCGAACAACCCCTGGTGAACGACTTCAATCATGACGCCTCGGGGGTTCTCCACTTAATGACCGGTATCGAGACCGGTCCCCTGAATCCGGAGGCTGTCGTATTGGGTGCCGGGGATGGCGATCTGCGCGATGCTCACGTATCGCTCTATCTGCGTGGCAACGACTGGCAACCGAACGGATCGGAGTTCGGGTTCTGGCTACAGTGCCAGAGCAATATCGAGCTGATGAACAATCTAGGATGGAGACGATCCAACAACTCCTACTGCGGATGCCTGCTAACGGACTACCTGATGGACGGCGAGTGGCACAAGGTCGAGTTCGACCTGATCAACGATTCGACCCTGTGGACCTACGGTGGTAACAACAGCATCCAGCAGGGCCCCAGCGCCGTGCGTTACGAGTACTGGCCGATCGACCAGTGCCTTGCCCATGCCAACTGCAACGCCCTATTTCTATCGAATTTCGTAAACCCGGAAAACCCGCCCACCGGCTCGGTGGATTTCGACGAGCTGGAGATCACCTATTGCAACAAGTCTCTGGTCTATCCTGGCAACGGCAGCGAGTTGGTGAGCTGGCCCCGCGACTCGGAGGACGATCCCGGGTTGTTGACCGACGGTTGGCGTTTCGGCGAGGGCCACATGTGGCGCAGCGCCGCCAATCCGACAAACCCGCAGGAGTTTGTATACCGATTCGACCGCGAGGTAACGGTGGAGGCGATCCAGTTGCATCAACACACGGAATGGCCGGCGAAGGAAGTGGAAATACTCGCCTCCCAGGACGGAAACGACTACACTCCGATTCTAGGCGACCCTCATAGGACGATGCGCGAGAACAGCCCCGATGGACCCAACAGAGCCCACAAATTGGAGCGCGACGTGCGCGCCCAGGCGCGATTCCTTAAGCTCCGCATCTTGTCCGGGTACCGCGATCAACATTGGGGTTTGGGCGAAGTCGAGATCTTCGGATCCGGAGCCGAGCTTCCCCACGACGACGTCGAGCAGCATGTTGGAGCAGATATCGGTGGGCTCACCCCCGGCTCGACCTGCCACTACCGCTTGGTGGCTGAAAACGA
Organism: Candidatus Latescibacterota bacterium; assembly: GCA_965217095.1. Taxonomy (GTDB): domain Bacteria; phylum Latescibacterota; class UBA2968; order UBA8231; family UBA8231; genus CAYNZV01. The sequence continues at coordinate 6,146,593 of OZ244235.1, read as the reverse complement.
ATCCGGCAGAAGCTGCGGTGATGAAGGCTGCTTCGTGGTGCCCGCGTCCCCCAAACCCCTGGCAACCACGGGAGTGGCCACCCGCGTCACTACTACGACGGCCAAGCTGGACGGACGCATGAACGCCATGGGCTATTATACCCACTATTTCTTTCAGTACGGCGAAGACCTGGACTACGGCGACACCCCGTTCGGACACGCCACCGTCGCCACCGTACGTCGCAAACGACCGCTGGTAGAGTCGCCGCAGGCGGTTCAGCTGCCTCTCCCTGGAACCTACGCCGGCTTGCAGCAGACCATGCGCACCGTGGTGGACAACCTGGCCGATTTGAAACCGAACACCACCTATCACTATCGTTTGGTGGGCGTCAACCAGCATGGGGTCACCTACGGAGACGACGCCATCTTTACCACCGCCGGCTGAAAGAAAGAAAACGTTGACTACCGAAACCCAGATTTTACCGGACGATCGCGTGGAACAGTTTCGCGAAGACGGATTCACCTTCATCGAGAAACTCTTCGAGGAACGGGAGCTGGCTGCAATGCGGGCGGAGCTCGCTCGATTCTTTGAAGAAGGGCTGATTCGCAACGTGGCGACCGAAGGAGACGGAAAGACGCCATCAGACGCTCAGTTCAACCTTCAGATCTGTCCTATCAGCCCCCAAAGCGATTTCTACCGGTCCTTGCAGTTTCACCCGAAGGTCGTGGCCGCCGTCGGCCAGCTGATCGGCCAGCCGTTCGTGTTCTACCTGGACCAGATCTTCTTCAAGCCGGCCCGGATCGGCCTGGGAACCAACTGGCACCAGGACAACGCCTACTTCAAGGTGAGTGATCCGACCAAAGGCACGGCCATGTGGATAGCCCTTCACGATGCCACCCTCGAGAACGGCACGTTGCACGTGATCCCATCAAGCCATCGCGAAAGCTACGACCACGGTCGCGACCCGGGCAGCAACCACCACATCCACTGCCAGGTGCCCGAAGAGCGTGCCATGCCGATCGAGCTCAAGGCCGGTGGCGCTGCGTTCTTCAATTTCGGCATCGCCCACTGCACCAAAGCCAACAACACCGACGGCGATCACGCCGGCCTGGCCCTGCACTTCCTGCGCGCCGATTTCGTGCCTCCGGATAACCACTGGAAGCCGGTCCACCTCGTGGGACCTGAAGAGACCGGTGGCGAACGGGAGTACGGCAAACGGGTCGAGGGCACCTGGGATGCCCAGGTGGACAGGATGTTGAGCGCTAGCGGCCGGCAACCGGCGCGTGGCAAGGGCGTGCCAGCAACACCTACAACGGCGGTAACAGACGGGGGCATTTAATTGGCCGAGCAACTGATCGATCCCAAGAAACATCGCCAGCTCTTCCTCGACGATCACGTTGTATGGAGGACACACGGTATCCGCCGTTCGCTGCACCAGCCGGAGCGCTGTGGACCCGTGATCCGGGCCGACCGCTCCCGAGGTGAAACCGGCGTCCAGACCCTCAGCACGCCACAGTGGAACTCGGAGAAAAACCTGTGGGAATGGTGGTACTGGGCCAGCGGACCGGAAGGGTCTCCGTGCCTCTACGTCACCTCGGAGGACGGAGCGAACTGGGACAGCCCGTCGGTGGGCGTGCACGAATGGCAGGGCAGCAAGGACAACAATGTCGCGCATCCCCCCGGAGGCGATGCGCTGTACCACGTCATCCGCGACGAGCGCGAGGAGAATCCCGCGTGGCGCTACAAGGCCTTGTTCAGCGGCGGACCGCGGAAATCGGCGGTTTCGCCGGATAGCTTCAACTGGACTATGCTCGATGTTCCGCCGATTCCCAGCGCCGACACCTCCCACTTCACCTACGACGAGACCAGCGGCCAGTACGTGGCCACGGTGAAGCAGAGTACCCGGTGGGGACGCTCCGTCTGGCTCAGCACCTGCGAGGAGTTCGGTCAGTTCAGCAAGCCCGAGCTTATTCTCACCACCGACGAGATCGATTGGGAGAACTGCCGCAAGCGCGTGCGGGAGATCATCGAGAATCCCGCCTACATTACGCCGCCGGTCATCGATGACGTTGATTACATTGCCGAGCTATACATGATGTCGATCCTCCCCTACGAAGGCCTCTATGTGGGTTTTCCGCTGATCTTCAATCCGTTCGGCGCAATTCCTCCCCCACATGAACTTTTCTCGCATCAACCAGACCGAGCTGGCGGTCTCACGCGACCTGAGAAACTGGGAACGGGTTGCTCGCACTCTTCTTGCCGGTGCAGCCCTGGGATGGGAAGAGCCAGACCGAGCTGGCGGTCTCACGCGACCTGAGAAACTGGGAACGGGTTGCCGATCGGGCACTCTTCTTGCCGGTGCAGCCCTGGGATGGGAAGAGCTACGACACCAATCAAGTGTCAGCCTGCGGGCGACCGGTGGTAAGCGGGGACGAGATCTGGGTTTATTACGACGGTAACCGCCTTCCCGGAAGTCGCGAGATGTACGAAAAACATAACGGCAACCGCGAGCTCTTCCGGTTGAACGTGGACCCGGGGGCGTTCGACGACGCTAGCGCCCTTCTGCTGGCCAAGCTTCCTCGCGACCGGTTCGTCTCTATGGATGCGGAGTTGTCTCCTGTCCCAAGGTCGGCTGGATCATCACCCAACCGTTCATGTGGCAGGGCGAGGAGCTCTACGTAAACGCCGATGCGCGCTGGGGCGAGATCCATGCTGAGATCATGGATCCGGAGAAGCTGCCGGCGGATCCCCAGGGATCCGTTGGCCCCGATACCTTCGGTGCCATACAGGGGTTCGTCACCCATCGGGGGCAAACCGAACCGGTGAGCGGAGACCACCTACGTCACCGGTTGGCGTGGAAAGAGGATGCCAAACCGCCCACTGACAGACCGGTGCAGATACGTTTTATTATGCGGCAAGCCAGACTGTATTCCTTCTGGCTGGAATAAGGAGCTGGCGATCCGATGCAACTCGATGAAACTCAAGTGAAGCAGTTTGGAGAGGACGGTTTCCTCGTCATCGAGGACCTTCTTAGCGCGCCCGAGGTGGAAGAGCTCAGGCAACACACCGAGCAGATCGCCGCTGGCCGCCTGCCCTTCCCCCAGGAGTCTCTGGAATGGGAGCCGGGGACCGAACCGCAGGACCGCGGCATGATGACCCTGCGCAAGATCAACAGCTGTGCCCAGCATGACCAATTCTTCGTCGAACACGCTTCCAAACCTGCCGTACTCGACATTATCGAGTCGCTGCTGGGTTCGGACATCAAGCTCTTTGGAGATCAGGCGTTCATTAAACCTCCCGGAGGCAGCGAGAAGACCTACCACCAGGACTCAGCCTATTTCGCCATCGAACCAAAGGCGATCATCACCTGTTGGGTAGCGATGGACGACGTGACGCAGGAAAACGGTTGCCTGTGGGTTATCCCTGGCAGTCATACGGGTGGCATCGTCGACCACAGCCAGGAGTGGATGGTGGGCGACCGGAAGGACATGATGGTCCCCGACGAAAAACTCGACCGCGAGCGCGAGGTGGCGATCACCCTGAAAGCCGGCAGCTGCTCCTTCCACCACAGTGTCCTGCTCCACCGCTCCGGACCGAACCTCACCGAGCAGCATCGTCGGGGCCTGGCAACCCATTACATGAGCTCCCGCTCCCAGTGGGTGGGTGATCCCGCCCAGAAACCGCACTATCCGCTGCTCCGCGGTCAAGAATACGCCGACTGCGCCTGATGGCGAAGGTACGCGTAGCCGTAGTGCAATTCGATGCAAAGCCGGAGGACGTAGTCGGAAACCGCGACCGCATGGTCGAGTTTGCCCGCCGGGCGCGCACCAGCGGAGCACGATGGATCCTGTTTCACGAGGGCGCCCTCTGCGATTATTCGGAGCATACCGATCGTTTCGCGGAATCGGTTCCAGACGGCGAATCCACAACCGTCTTTATCGAGCTGGCGCGAGAGCTCGACTGCGTCATCGCCTTCGGCCTGTCCGAGGTCGATGGGGATCGTTATTACATGTCCCAGGTTTTCGTCGGACCGAAGGGGTTGCTCTACTGCTACCGCAAGACCTGGATCTGGCCGGAACTAAGGGATCGCGGTTTCCGCAACGAATGGGCACGCTACGATCCGGGTACCGGGCCCGCGCTTTTCGAAATAGATGGCGTTCGGGCAACCTGCTACATTTGTTCGGACGGCGACTCACCCCGCTGCCTCGAGCGCATCCGGAACCTGCAACCCGAGGTTGTATTCTACCCGAACAATCGCCGCGCCATGCCCCAGTTCGCCGAGTTTGGCGAGCTGGTCAGGGACCTGGGTGCGCCAATGGTGGCCGCCAACCGCGTCGGCATGTCCTGGACCGTATGCACCAGCGGCGGCAGCGTCGTCTACGATCGCGAGGGAATGGTGTTGGCGAAGGCAAATCGCGAGGGACGCGAAGAGATTCTTGTTTGCGATCTGGTCGTCGGCGAACCGGTTGGCGCCTGACGGCTGAGTGGCGTCAGTCAAACGGCACGGGCGGCCCGCCGGCGCTCAGCGGCGTAAAGCGAGACCGACCCGCAAAAACTGCGCTTCCTGCGTAAGGCGAGACCGACCCTGTTAAAGAAAATGGCGGGGTCCCCTAAGCGCGAAATGAGCGCTCACAAACGGAATGGAATTCTAATGAGAAAGCTGATTTTCGCGGACGCCGGCCCGGAGGTGGACGTGGTTCTCGTCGGCCCGCGGCGGCAGCGCCTCGAAGACCTGGGCGAGTTCACGATCCACTACGGCGATCCCGAGAGCGACGAGGAATATCTGAAGCGGGTGCTTGGCGCGCACGCCATGATGATCGGCGGGCCGTGCGTGTTCCCCGCGGATGTGATGCGGCAGGCGAAGGACCTGGAGGTGATCTCGTTCACCGGCCGCGGCGCAGCCACCTACATAGATCTCGCCGTGGCCAAGGAACTAGGAATCACCGTTTGCATTGCCCCCGGTGCGGCCGAGACCACCGTTGCCGAGCACGCCGTCGCGTTGATGCTGGCGGCGGCGCGTCACCTTCCCCGGCTGGACCGGGATGTGCGCAACGGAAACTGGAACCACGCCCTGCCGGCCATCGAGCTGCACAGTAAGCAGCTGGGTCTGTTGGGATGCGGCACGATCGCGGTTCTGTTTGGCAGACTGGCCCAGGGCTTGGGCATGGAGGTACGCGCCTGGACGCCCCATCCGAGCCCCGAGCGCGCCAAAGAGGCCGGTTTCGAGCTCGTATCGCTGGATGAGATTCTGGAGGAGAGCGATGTGCTGTCGATGCACCTGGCCCACAAGCCTGAAACCGAAGGGTTTCTAGGCGCCGAAGAGCTGGCCCGAACGAAGAAGGGGGTGTTGGTGGTCAATAGCGCCAGAGGCGGTCTGATCGATGGCGATGCCCTGGCCGAGCTGCTGCAGTCGGGGCATGTGGCGGCAGCCGGTTTGGACGTCCTGCCGGAAGAGCCATCGCCCACCGACCATCCCCTACTCCAGCTGGATAACGTCGTGTTGACCCCGCATGTCGCCTGGAACACCCCCGAGGCCACCGATCGGCTCTACGACATCTCCATCGACAATGTGGTGAACTACTACGCCGGTTCGCCGACCAATCTCGCGCCCGACCCTGCCTGAGTTGACTATACATATAATGTAGACCGGTGGTCACGCACTCCCCGTCTGTCGTTTTTCCGCGCGACCCATCCAACTCCAGCCATCAGGCCATGCTCTTCGATTCCTACAGCGCCCTCCTCGAGGGCATCGACGACATCCAGGCTGCCGGTAAGGACCTCGGCACCCAGACTCGCGGCCGGCGCCTGGCCCGCACCTACTGGGAGATCGGCGACGCCCTTCATGAGCATCTTCGCGCCAACGAGGGCAAAACCACCTACGGCGAAGCGTTCTTCGACCGCCTTTCGAATGACTTAAACTTAACTAAAACATTGATTTACCTCATGCTTCGCTTCCGTCGCGGCATGCCAAATGTGCAAACGTTTGCACATTTAACCTGGTCGCATTATGTCCAGATCATCCCCCTCGAGACCCAACAGCAGCGTGAGTTTTACGAGCGCGCTGCCAGCCACGAATCCTGGTCGGTGCGTCAGCTCAAAGAGCAGGTAAAGAGCGATCTCTTCGACGAAGCTCGCCAGCTCGGCTCCGCCGCCTACCGCCCGCTGGACCAAACTGACGAGACTTCCCTTACACCGCGCAAAGGCAAGCTCTATACCTACCGCCTCATCCGCTCGATGCCCGAACAGACTGCGGCCGACGGCCTTGTCGTCGATCTCGGTTTCAACACTTGTTGGAGCGGACCCATCGACGGCATCGCCGATCCCAAACCCGGCATGATCGTCACCGCCGAGAAACACCGGCGCGGCAACGCGCCCGCCTATCGCTTCGCCGTCAACCGCCACCGCGGCCGCAAGCTCTATACCGTCAGAGCGGTGTGCCAGCGCGTCGTCGACGGCGACACCCTCCTCGTCCGCCTCGACCTCGGTTTTCACATCTGGCGCACCGAACGTCTGCGCTTGCGCGGCATCGACACCCCCGAGCTCTACTCCAGTGCCGGTCAGCAGGCACGCGACTTTGTACGCGAGGCCTTGAGCCAGGTACCGTTCATGGTGGTCTGCACAAGCCTACGCGACAAGTACGGCCGCTATCTCGCCGACCTCTTCTACCTGCCGGACGCGATCGATCCCCTCGAGGTGCTCTCCGACGGCTTATGCCTCAACCGCCAGCTCCTCGATGCGGGACTGGCGCGACCCTACTCCGGACGGGCTTGAACTGCCGAAGGCTTTCCTTCAGTCGATCGCGCGCCTTCTCAGTACATATACCGCACGTTCGTAGTACGTTTTCCGAACAGGACTGCCGTTTCGCCTGGTTTGACCGACGAAGCTGCGCCGCTTAGTTGAGCATTCCGCATCGTTGAGATGGAATACAGGCCAGCAAGGGCAGTGCATAGGGGAACAAAAAATCGATCTTGGTCCGTGTAGATGTGTTCTGCCATATAACCTTTTGACTAGGACATATAACGACCAAGATCATCGGGCGGGCGGACCAACGCGAGTGACCTTTGAACAACGAAAAACCTTAAACGAAGCAAACGACGTCGAAAAACCGAAAACGTAGCCCGCTCCGGTGCATCGCTTTGTTATCCATACATTGAGCGGGCGTTGAACAAGTACGAATAGGCACCAGCATCAACACCCTCCGATCCGCTGAGTCCGAGCAATGCGCCGCCGCCGGCGAGCACGGCACCCAGAATATCACCTGAATACAATGTCCATGCCGCACCAGCAATTCCCAACGTGAAGGAAGCCGGTGTTTTCCAAGCAGCGCGAGAAAGTTTGCGGATGTCATTGGCAATATCATCAATCTCTTGTTGTCGGGTTTGAAAGGTTGCTGAACGCTCTTCTTCCTCCATCAATGACAACTCGCGGACGAATCGCCGGACTGACAAAACATAGTTGCGATGTAGGTCACGGTTTTCATCGCGAAACGCAAGAACTTCGGCGATATCCACCGATGACAGATCAGTCCCGACGACCCCCATATCAAATGACACGACATTTCCAACAGAGGGAGCCTGAGGCAATGACAATAACTCGGTAAGCGCCTTGATTAGCCGTGGATGGTCAGTTGCGGGCGACAATTCAATCCCTTGCGACGCCCCGCACGGTCGTAGGATTTGAGCAAGCAACACGAGAACAAGTGAACGGACCACTGGATGCATTGGGATTGAGACACCATCTTGAGAGTCCCTCGCCAGATTTCTTGATTTCAATTCTTCAAAAATCATTTGCGCTAGCTCTCGATCACCAGCATAGCCAAGGCGAGACATCGATAGTTCGTGAAAGTCGGTGCCATCCTTTGTGAGGTCGTCGAGCGCGCCGGAAGCGATAACGTCGGTTAGTGCCTCAGCGAGTTTTGCTGTCGCGTCCTTGTCCACCGTCGATTCGGGACGGATTACTGTGAACAGGTCGTGTTCTTTGAGACCTTGGATAATTGCGAGGTCGTCAAGGTCAGAGTGATCCGCCATGTATTCGGGGATCAGTAACGCAAGGCCATCGAAGAACAGAATGAGGTTCTTGACCCAATCGGCATCGTGGAAGTAGGGATTCGGGTAGTAGAAGGCGAATTCGCGTGTTTGATCTGCCACCATGATCCTCCTAGCGATGTGCCTTGTATGGATAACACGGGGATGACTTGCGAGGAATCACCGGTCCCTCTGAATCGCTGTTTGCAGCGCAGGGATCAGGTAGTCCCTGGTCCACTGTCAAATTGCGTCTGGTCCATCCCATGTTATAGCCTCATCACGGTGCTATGTGTCGAGGGACTCCTCCCAGTCAGTTCCCATGACCCACGCAAGAGCTGAGAGTCGACCATTTAGGAGACCCCACTCAAAATCATCCACCTCTAGTTGATCGAGGCCGTACTTCTCCTGTATGCGGTCAGCCTTGCTTCTTGCAGTCTCCAGGATGGGCTTCTGCTCGTCGGAGATCTCTATCTCGCCCGACTCGATCCTGGATACCCAATGCTTGTGGCGGTTCCACCACACCTTGTCCCAGAATTCGTCATACGTTTCGTGGATAGCTTTGTCACTTCGGCGTAGAATCAGCGGCCACAACTCGCCCGGAGCTTCATCGTCTGGGATCCACTCTACCTTGTCTCCGTCCTCGGTGTAACCGAGAGCGTGCCCATTCGGACCCATCTTTCCGGGCTCGATCGGTTCTTCCGTGACCTGCCTGGTAGGTCGGTTCTGAGTTCCGATATCGTGCTGTCTGATGAACTCGCGGTTCATCTCCTCGATGATGTCCGTAAGGTCAGCGTCGAAGCGTCCCACTTCGATTCCGGCACTGCGGAGTCGCCGCTCGCCTGTCCCCAGGATCTCAGGATTGGGGTCGAGCATGCCTAAGTACACCCTCCTGATGCGTCGTTCAACCACCCTGTGCGCACAGGCGATCTTCGGCTGATTCCGCTTGGTGCACGGCTCAAGTGTCACGTAGAGATCAGCTCCAGCGAGCGTCGTATCCACTAGCTTCCGCTCAAGCAGTGTGAATTCAGCGTGTTCGCCAGGGGCCAATTCACCCCGAAAAGCCTTGCCCAACACAACTCCATCTCTCGCGACCACGGCGGCGACCTTCGGGGAGATCTTACCAGGCTCACTCTTGCACTGCTTGGCAAGCTCGACAGCTCGCTCCATGAGGCTCCTTTCTGGCGCTCCCATCGCGGGCCCGGCTGTGGTCGCGGGCGGAGTTCGAGGGTTCTCTGCGGCCACAAAGCCCTTTTCAGTTAGTCTGCAATACCATCCATGATTGGTGTACTCTATCCAGCCCTGAGACACCGCGTAGTCAAACCCAGGCTTCCGGTCTGAGTCCCTGTAGCCGGTTTCATCCCAGACGGACAAGACGTTGGAAAGGGATAGAACCTCCCCTGGACGGAGGTTGAAGCGCTCAACAAACATCCACAGAATCTTCGCCGCTACCTCCTCCGGTGTAGGCAAACGTGCCACTGACTCAATCTCCTATGCAGACCAGCGTTGACGTCGGCGCTGCCGATGACGCTCCCAGGCGATAACGCAGGCCTGACCTGTGGCCAGATTCACCGTCGATTCCGAGCTCTTGATCCAGCCGGCGAATCACCCATGCAGAATTCCCTTCCTCCGAAAAAGTCCGACAGGTCGAGGCCATGTTAGCCTGAATTATTCATGAATCCGCACCAAGCGGACGAATTCGATGCGCTGGTCAATGGCTGGACGTTTTGGTAGCGGGTTGATCGAGTGCTGTCGGTCGTCGAGGTGTTGTCTCTGGAGATCTGAGCCTCGTTTGGATGTCATTGGGACAGTCGGGCCCCTTAGTGGAGCGTGTGCGTGGCTGTGGTGGGCGACATCGCAAAGCATTATGAGGTATCGAGGTTGAGGACGACGGTCCGCATCAGATCCTTGAGCGGGTACGATGTCGGAAAGTGAAAACGGACCTTGGTGGCTTGCTCCCGCACTCGGGCGCCGACTTTGAGCACGCGGAGTTGGATCGTGTCAAAGTTGGACGTCGTCCATTGAGTGCCGCGCATGCCAATCTGTTGGATTGTGTGCAGCAGCACGTAGGCCGCGCTGTGCAGGAAGAGGCGAAATTGGTTGGCCGAGAATCGGTGGCAGGAGGTGCGGTCGGACTGCAAGTAGGTCTTGTGATTCTTGATGAAGCCTTCCGACCGTCCGCGAGCGCAGTAGACCTTCTCATATAGAAACTCGGGGGTGCGGTTGCGGATATTGGTCACCACGAAGCGCGGGTTGGCTTTGCGCTGCGTGATCTCGGCCTTGTAGATAATCTGGCGCGGTCGGGGCCAGCTCTTGGCCTGATACTCGAAGCGGTCAAAAAGCCGCACCGGTTCATCGCTCTGCTCGGCCAGCGCCGCCGTCAGCTCCATCAGCGGTTCGCCGAGGGCTTTGAGCTTGTTGTTGAGCGCCTGTCCGAAAAAGTCCGACAGGTCGAGGCCATGTCGTAGGTGATCTTCGTCTTCGCCACCAATCCTGTGGCCCGCCTGGCCGATCTCACGCCTCCTCACCCCTAGTACTGCCGGAGCAGGTTCGCAAGACGCCTGGCTCTCTCAAGTAGCTCATCGAAGCAGAAGAATTCGTACTTTGCCCGAGTTGCAGCTGACTTCGCAGCCATGCGCGCTCTACCGGAGTCGTCCAGCTGCTTGGTGTGCCCTACAACGATGACCCCTCGTGGTGTAGCAATGTCCGGCATGGCTGTCCGGGCGGTATGAAGATTTGATTCAATCCACGAAATGAAGTCCAGCATCTGCCGTTCTGCGTGATTGAACTCCGCGGTAAAGTTCCCAGCCTTGGTCATGATGCGCGTCGAAGGCTTCTCGATCTCAACGATCAGGTAGCGTGATGCCGGCTCTCGGATGACGAAGTCAATCTCATATTCTCGTCCGCAACCGATTTCTTGTTTCGGAATAACGGCTTCATGCGCTGGCGACAGAAGAATAGGATGGTCGTGGAGAAAGTGCTGAAGGGCTTCCTCTCTGACGCTCTCATCCTCGATCAGACGTTGATACTCGTTGCAGACCGACTCGAGATCTGCACGGGTAGTCGGCGATGGGCCAGCGTCTGCACCGAAGCCCAGCGAGTACATGAACAGATGCTGCTGGATCCGTTCAACAGCTAGCCTTTGAGGAACGTCCTCGGTCCAGCGTTGGACATCACGTTGCCACCATAACTGGATCTCATGTACGCGCCGTTCTTCGCCAGTACGACTGTTCCGAGCGGTTAGCCGTGCGACAGTGAAGGCAGGTACGATCTCTGCACGCGTCGACACCTTGGCGGTGAAGTTGAAGCCACCAAAGCTGACTGCCCTGAGGACCTCCCCCATTGTGTGACCTCTCGTGTCCCTTACAGAGAGTGGTCCGTCGTCGTGTGGCTCAATGAAGTCGACTAGGACGCCATCTGAGCATTGATAGGCATCGACCTTGAAGGGGGTCAGCTCATGGGGCATGAAGATGGTCTCGCGGTCCGTGAACCGGCTTGTCAGCTGTTGCAGCGTGCCGACATAGTCCCGAACGAACTGCTGGATCTTCTGGATGTCGTCAGTCACGGAATTGCCCACCTAACGACCTGCATCACCAGCGGCCCACCCAAACTTGCCGCGTCAGCGCCGCCGCGTTTCTTGCCGTCTGGTTGTGTCGTGATGGTATTCACCTGACAGTAGTCCATTGAAGTAGCGGTGGTCAAAACCGCCCCTGCTTGGGTATTTAAGGTACGACCAAGCACCTCAAACCCAAGGAGGCAGTAATGACCACCACCAAGAAGATAGCACGAAGGAAGCTCAGTCTGCTACAACTGGCCCAAGAGATGAACAACGTCAGTAAAGCCTGTCGGCTCATGGGATACTCGCGACAACAATTCTACGAGATCCGCCGAAACTACCAGACCTACGGTGCTAACGGGCTCATCGATCGTCTACCTGGCGCCCGAGGTCCTCACCCCAACAGAGTTGGTGAAGAGGTCGAGAAAGCCATCCTCCACCACTGTCTCGACGAACCCACCCAGGGTTGCACGAGAGTCGCTCAAGAACTGGCCCTCGGGTGTTCACGTAAGCTCGGGTGGAGTGCGTGGTGTTTGGAGCCGTCCTCAGCTGCTGTCTAAACATGAGCGGCTTCTGCGCCTGGAGAAACATATCCAGGGACGTCGGGTCGAACTCACTGATAAGCAGATTCGACTCCTGGAACGTTTCAGCCCTGAGTTTCGTGATCGACATATCGAGACGGCCTACACAGGAGAGCTTTTAGGGGTGGACACCTTCCATGTGGGTACGCTCAAAGGCGTCGGTCGGGTCTATATGCAATCCGTCATCGACTGCCACAGCCGCTATGCCTGGGCCCGGCTCTACACCACCAAGCTGCCGGTGACCGCCATCCACGTGCTCAACAACGATGTCCTGCCCTTCTTCGAAAAGTACCAGGCCCAAGTGCATACCGTGATCACCGACAACGGCCGCGAATTCTGTGGTCGTCATGATCAGCACCCCTACGAGCTCTTTCTGCAGCTCGAGGATATCGAACACCGTAAAACAAAGATCAAATCACCCCAGACCAACGGCTTCGTCGAGCGGCTGCACCGAACCATCCTGGATGAGCATTTCCGCGTCGTCGGTCGAAAGACGTGGTATGAGACCGTTGACGACATGCAAAAAGATCTGGATGCTTTCCTGGTCAAATACAACGAGAAACGCCCACATCAGGGCAGGAATATGAACGGAACGACACCACTGGCAGCCTTCAAGAAAGGATTGGAATCTCGGCCTGAGAAGACACCGAATACATCGGGAAAAAAGGCTGCATAACATAGCGCCCAGTAGGGGCAACTGTCAGGTAATTACCGTCACTGTACAGTCTGGTGAATGCAATAGTTAGCTTTGCGTATTCAAAACTGTCTAAACTCAGTGAACATTGCAGAAATGTTGTTCCCCCTCGATCGATAGAAAGATTCTTGAAAGTCGATAGAAAGATCTGCTGTTTATCTTTTTCAGATGGAGGTAATCTTCGGTAAGATGTTCCACCATTTGGGTACTTAGTATATTCAATTGGCCTGCCCGTTACATCTATACGATGGTCTGCAAGAAAAGACTTTATCCTTCCATTCGAAGTCTTTGAACCAATTGGGTATTTCTCTTTGAGAATCCTGTAAACATGCTTATCAACCAGTATTCCTGCTTGCAGAAATATCGTTCGGGGTTCACCGGGTTTGAGTGAAATAGGCATACGCAAAAAGTTTTCTTCATCTTCGGATAGGCCAAGGTTATGATTTGCTTTTGGGAATTCATCAGAAATTTGAACTAATTTGTATTTCATTAAGGTTACCGTATATGTCTCGTGGTTAACCAAATGGCCTTTCCAGAGCTTTGGGATCATTGCTGGATAATCCTTGTTAGGACCTTCAATAACCTCGGTCTTGTAATTGCCATGCCTGCTCCCCACCCTGAAAAGAACATTTTCATCCTTCTTCTGGGTACTTGATACAAAAACATATATTGATGCGACAAATGAGAGAAATGCGATAATTGCTGCCATCCAGGCTGCGTTCTTAGAACTTCTGGCTGCACTTAAGAACTGAAGATTGATATCTCGTTCTTTTTTCAATTCCTCATTATTCCTAACCTCATCTTGCTGCCTTAACCATTCATAAACCAATTGCTCCTTCTGAGAGCCATAGATTCCTTGGGCTAGTTTTTCACGAACGGCTTTTTCGCCTTCAGAAGCCAGATTCGAAAACAGTTTATCTTTATCGACTGACATTTGACAATCCTATATCCTGAAGAGCTAACACAGGCCTGACCTGTGGGGTGACTACCGACGACTCGGAGATGCCGAATCTGTTCGGCGAGCCACCGATTAGCTACTCCAGAGTCACCGATCAAGTCCATAAGGTCGAGGCGATGTTAGAGCGATAGGCACAACCTCAAGCAGCTACAGATGTGAGCTTAAAGGTACCTTCGCGGTTTTGGATCCTTCGGAGCTCAATATCCCTGTCCCCAATCCAGTCGCGAATGGACGTCTCAACTTCGGATGTCGTCCTCATGCCGAGGACCACACCATCAACGGTCCCCGTGGGTAACGTCAGATAACCAGTCCTCGTAACTAGGACGAACCGCCACTCCTTCTCGTGATCCCAGTCCTTCGACTTTGTCCCGAAGACAGTCCTTAGCAGGGTGCGATGATCGTCTTCATAGAAGACCGGCACTGGGAATTCAGTCTGGTAGTGTACCTCGATTGCGAACATCTCTGCAGGTATGCGTACCAAAGTCTGGGCATCCGTCTTCAAGCGGACGACAACCCCACTATGACCTTCAGCATAGTATGACCACATCAGCATGCTTTTGTGATCGGAACTCAGAGAAAGGACTCCATTCTTGTTGACGCTGTCGAAGAACTGCTCTGTCTGGCGCGTTCTTCCCTCTGGGGATCTGGCCTGGGCAATCAACTCGCGTACCCGTGCCTTCCTATCGACTCCAGGAGGGAGAGGGTTCCTTTGGAGGTACTCCCTCCAGTACTGCTGAATTCGTAGGTCTGATGAGTTGTATGACGGGGGAATCCTACAATCAAGGGGATCGTTGAACTGTTTAGGTGACGGAAAGTAGATCTCCTCCCCCTCGATCAAGCGCTGGAGCCAACCGAGTCGCTCCTCAGTACTTGAAGAGATGCAGCGGAAGCTGCTCTAGGTCGTTGTGGTCCCGCTTCTCTCTAGCTTTCGGCCGCCTTCGTCTACGTTTGGCTGCTGTCATGACTCACTATACCTGGTTCATAGAGCCTCTGCGATCCGCGTTGAGATACTACATCGCTCTAACGCAGCAATGACCTGCGGAATGGCTCACCGATTGCATTGAGCAACCGACATCATTCGGCGAATCATCGATCCAGATCGTGAATTCCCGCAAGAGCCGTCTGGTCCATTGCATGTGAATCCAGGTCAGTTGTGCCCGATACACAAATCGTGCTCGGTCTTGCTGGGCGTCGACATGCGTCTTGGTGTCTCGTCGAAGAATGAGAGCCGGAAGGCAGATGCCTGCTTCGGTCGAATGCGAATCCATGGGTCGGCCTCTTCTTCCTGGGTGAACTGGACAGGCACGCCGGCATCAAATTCGGTTCGATCAATCTCCATGTCGTCTTGATTGATCTGAAGCAGCTTGTAACCGCTAGCAAACGCATGGATTGCCGCAACCCTTGTCGCTAGCGATTCGTTGAGCATTGGCAAGAACATGGCTTGATCAAGGTCGCGGAGGTTCAGCCTGGGTTCGAACCTTATGAACGAGTCATGATTGTACCGAATGATCACGTTCTCTACTGGATCAATGCCAATACGGGAGGACGAACCTGTCGAGACCAGTTTGAGGTTGTCGTCCTGCCCGGGCTTCGCTTCTCGGTCCCTCGACGGCAAAGAGTCAAGATCAAGGTACTGTTCCCATTGTCCACCACTTATGCCGAATTTTATCCCACCTGGCTCGTCTCGCTTCTTCGCGCTCGGTATGTCATCCCGCAGGCGATCCTGTTTGTCGGAAGAGCCGAAAAGGATTGCGAATATCTTATGTTTTGGCCCCTTCAAGGTCATATAGCAGAAGGCACGGAAGTGCCCGATTTCTGTTGCTGGGTAGCTCTTGTCGAGCTCGAAGACGATAACCAAGGACGAGAGTACATTCGATGCCTCCTGAAGGAAAAGGAGACGATCAAGAGTGCCCTCGACGCGCTGAAAACCTGTTGTGACCACTGACTGGATGTCGTCTCCCCATTTCGCAAAGAAACTAGCGTCCTCCTCAGAGAGCGATATGTCGAGATACTGGAATCTCGCTGCGAAGCCATCCGGACTGTCGAGAGTGATGCGTATGCGCTCCCTATCCATTACCTCGGCATGTTGGAGCCCGGCTTTCGTTGCCTGCTTGGTGAGAGCGCTCTTTTCTCTCACGGTAAGGTTTATGTTCGTCAGAAAGACGAAGACCTCTGGCTTGGTCTCCGCGTCAAGTGCGCTCTTGAGATCCGCCTGGAACTTCTTGCGGATCGCCTTCTTTTCTTGCGCAGAGTCGTTGGCCTGATTGACGAATCCTACCGCGCAGAACGTCCTCTGTGTCTGTCGGAACACTGCATCAATGTCGCGTCCTCCGTCGGGCCCACCCCTGGGATGTCGAGGACGAACTTCACTGAACCTTCGATCAAGGGCGAGTACAGAGCGACATAGTTGCTCCCGCCCCAGCTGGTTCGTGTCCAGGTAGCTCTTCAGTCGTTCGTCTGTTTGGTATGACAACTACGACGCTCCTCACTCACCAATAGATCAGTTCTACATTGTCCTCCATTGCATAATGCCGCGATAACCGACATTTTAAGGCGTGATGCAGCGCAGTGGAGGCATGCTTTAAAATGTCCGAGTTCATTGCCTTGTTAGGTGATCTATTTCTTTTTCCACATTGTGTCATCAAAAGTCATAATTGTATTCATCAGACTTGAGACATGAGTCTTAATTGATGACGTTTTTGCTTTTAGCGTCTGGAAAGCATCAGGGTTTTCGATTTCCTCTGCATCCATTAACTCGCCAAGTATTGAATCAGCTTGACGCGCAATTGCTCGATAAAAACCTCTAGATACTTCATCAATTTTCTTGCTTTTCGTATAGAAGTACACCGACAGGCCAACTCCAATAAGCCCTATCAGTAAAGATACTATTTCCATCATTTTCAATTCCTAACATCTATGGATTTGATTATGGTTAACTAATCGCCTAACGGAATGATGAGCGGCTAGGTTTGTACGGTGCCATCAACGGCTCTGTCAGCACCGGGTGCGCCCGAAAATGCCACGTCGAACCCGTTGGTCGGTCCGCTCGATCATGCGTTATGTACTCGTGATCAAACCCTCTGAGCGCTCCGTCGAGATCGAGTACTCAATGATCATGCTCCCGGTAGTAGTGCCGGACCCTCGGATCTCGGAACCGAGCCTCAGTGTGGCGACCCCAGATCGCCAAGCCGATCCCGCCTTTAGGATCGTCGTCTAGCGTCAGACGATTTACGAGAGCGCCGTCGATATACGTGGTCACAGATCGACCACGTACTGCAAGGACAACGTCGTACTCCCTATTTCGCTCGAAAGCGTGATTGACGACGTCGAGTTTCGTGTGGTCTGGTGCCATGATCGCTGCCGTCTGCCAGCCCATAAGGGGCGCGAAGTGGTGGTCCTTATTGTCGTGGATGTTGAACCATAGCTGTGCGGAGCCGCCTCTCACCATGGTCATCTGCACCTTTAGTTCATAATACCGCCACGTCTCATCTCCCGTCACGATTCGCGCGCGAGGGCTGTCCGCCACTTCGGAAATGATCGTGTCGCCCTCACGCCTCCACGCATCGTCTGACCACGGATCTCCGTTCACCTCCCATCCATCGAAACCCTCGCCATGGAGGAGCGTCTCCCACTCGATCGAACCCTGTGACCCTCCGAGATTGGATCGCCCGTAGTCGTCAACTGATCCTGGAACTGCCGCGTTAGAAGCGCCGACCATCGCCACCAGTGCGGCAACGGCTGTTGCGATCATCGGGCAGGCTCGCCACTCTGTCATAGGTGTCCTTCCCCTTCAAGAGATTCCGCACACATAACGTGGCGATGAGCAGCTCTGATTAATGCCCCGTCTTTCGACGGTCCCGATTGGCATCGCGACACCGCTGGAGTATTAGGGTCAGCGTCAGTCCGGTCTGCTCGATCGCTTGTTATGCTTTTCAAATTCTCAGCAGGGAATGCTATGGAAAAGTGCAGTTCCTTGCCTTTCCGGTGGTGGTGAAGGTTGGCGTTGTGCTCGATAAGCGCACGCTGTAAATCTCTTTGCATCGCAAAGTCAGCGACGGGGGAGCCACCCCCATAGTCATGGTCACCAGGAATGCAAAGATCGAGGATGCAGTTTCCGGATTCCTCACGAATTGTGGACTGCAACCGGACCGTCGCTGCCGTAGTAAACAGGTCGAAGAATAAGCCCGTCAGTGCGGCGACCATTTCGTCGAGGTTGACTGCCACTCGACAGTCTGACTCGACCCTTGGGTCGGCAAAATCACCCTGTTCGTCGTCGAGCCAGAACCACCGGCTGTTCTCTCTGGCTTTCATTACGATACTCTCCAGCGTGACGGTCTCTCGCGGCGGAATTGTTCCAAAGTGTTCCTTGAGACGCTTGTAAGCTTTCCACTTCAGCGGCTCCGAGAACCTGTGGCCCATCGGCGCGGTTAGGAGGACGAGATTCGATGGTGCCCCATCCTCAGCGTACGCGGGTTTGGCTGCCGCGTGCATGTCGTGAACTGCCTGTAAGCGTTCTGGGGGACCGTCATACAGGCCACGAATACCGATATAAAGCCGTGGAGAAATGAGCGGTATGAATTTGGCAGGCGGTTCGTCGGCTGGTCCGTCCCCACTAAGGATTCCGGCTTTGACTCTTGGATCGACCACCATAAGATCAAACACATCGCCCGCGCCCATTGAGTGGCCGACCGCAGCAATTCGGTTAGGGTAGACAAATTCGAGCGATTGCAGCAGGTCGACGGATCTCATGTTGTCGAAGAGATGCTTGATCATGTGAGGCCGTCCAAGTTGATCGTCGATCATGTCAAAGCAAACTCTGTTCTGACCCTTGAGTCGTATCTGTTCTATGTTCCTTTCGCCGCAGTTGATCGAATCCGGCGCCAATACGACGAATCCATTGTGGACCAGATCGTGGCCATATGCCTGATCTGTTCGATCGTAGGAGACCCGTTCTGCTGGCCGCAATACCTCTGCCATGGTTGCCGACCCCGGAGACCATGGGGCTTTCCCCACAACCACCTCTTTGCCAATGGCGCAATCGATGGCGCACTGGTGAAAAGACATGGCGGCGGGGAGCGGGTTCTCTGACTTTCTACGAGGGATCAGCAGGTAGGCAGGGACGCTCCGGCCAGCTTCAGCGGGCATGGTATCTGGCGTCTCTACGTCGTACTCGATCTTCCACTCTTCGTACTCAAGAAACGTCCGTTTCCAGAGCACCCGCATGTTCAGGGGAACCGGCTCGGGAAATCGGTCTACGCCATAGTAGTCGAGCATATCGAGGCGTAGGTTGTCTCTACCCGTCATGTCGCATCGCGATATTCGTCTTTTAGGCATAACGTTACGGATAACCCGCATGGGCGGGCCACGCGAGAAAACGATGAATAGCCAAAAAACCCAAACAAAGTACACCACGCGGCAGCGCGCGACGGCGAGCCCACGTCGGGTTCATCCGCTAGTTATGCCTCTTTCTGCGTGGACTCCGCCGAATCGTGCGACGCCCTGTGAATTCGGTAGATGTCGCGAATGTTTCCGCTAAAGTCGTAAATGGTGAATCGGTATTCCTGTGCCATGGCCTTTGAACCGAGGTCGGCGGCAATCCCGGCCAACTTGCCGGGGAGTCCACCTAGTATTGTGTCAACTATCTTTGCGGTAAACTGGAGGATGCTAACCCGAGACTTGGTTGGGGTAAGCAGAGCAGCGTTTCGCTTGGCCAAACGCGCTGCTGTTGTCCGCACATCTTGTAGCGCCTGTTGCTGGGGGTGCGTTGATGATTCCAGCCCTTTAGAAGCGGCTTTGTAATCGATGTACAGTGAACTGGCGAGAATCTCCTCGTATTGGACGACAGCTTTGGGGGAAACGTCATAACGGACGCCAGGCAGTTCATCGTCAGTGGTAGTAATGGCACTGAACAGATTGCGAACGGGAATAAAGAGTTCCACAGGGAGTTCGCTCTGAAGTTCGGATACGTTGGGTAGACCAGAAAGCATCACGAGGCTATGACGGTTATGTAGGGCGAAGAGCAGGTCGGCGAGGAAACCCCTAAGCATGTCGTCTTTGCCAACCAGTTGCTCTGAATCTCCTAGCAGTCCGAACGCTTCGTTGACAATCAGGAAGTACTCGGCCCACGCTTTGCCGAGTGTTGTGTCGACGAGTCGTTTGGCTAGTGGACCTCTAACATTGTCCGTGCCAAGTCCCTGAAGGTCGAGACGATCCACGCCCGCTTGGATGATTGTTGCGTAGAGCGTGTGGCGGCGACGCTGCAATTCGGCGTCGGAAACACCGGCGGATTCTTTGCGTCCCTCCTCAAAGCCCAGCAAGAACGCAGACTGTATCCAGCTAAGATTCGCGGTGCGATCATCCATTGCGTTGGCTACCGTCTATGAGGCATAACTATTACTTTGGGGGTATCCATTTAACCGGAGTTACCATATGTTCAGTGCATGGCGTATCCTCGCGCTGGCAAGCACTACCCGGGCTCGGTTGGCGAGTTTCAAGCCTGGTTTCGAACCGATGCGGACTGCCTGGACTACCTCGAATGGCTGCGGTGGCCCGACGGCTTCGTCTGTCCGAGTTGCGGCCACGAAGGCGGTTGGCGCTTGGGCGATGGCCGCTTCATGTGTCCGGCGTGTTCGACACGCAGTTCGGTGACGGCCGGTACGATCTTCGATCGGACGCGGACACCCTTGACGATATGGTACACCGCCTGCTGGCTGTTCGCCACCGGTAAAGACGGGATCTCGGCGTTGAGCTTGAAGCGAGTACTGGAGATCAGCTCCTACCAGACTGCCTGGGCCATGCTGCACCGCCTGCGGTCGGTGTTGGTACGTCCCGGTCGGGATCTGCTGAGCGGGACGGTACAGGTGGACGAGACCTACATCGGCGGCGCCGAGCCCTGGGCTGGCCGGTGGCCGCGCTAGGGGCAAGAAGGTGCTGACCGGTATCGCAGTTGAGGTTCATGAGCCGAGAGGATTGGGGCGGTGCCGCATGTCGCCACTGGCCGATGCCTCTGCCGAGACCTTGCACGCGTTCGTGATGGATCACGTCGAGCCGGGCTCGACGATCATCACCGACGGGTGGCCCGCTTATCAGGGACTGGCTCAGCTCGGCTACGAGCACGATCGGCGCAGCCAGGGCGCGGCCCGCGCTCGGGGCGATGATCCCAACAAGCTGTTGCCCGCCGTGCACCGCGTTGTCTCACTGGCCAAGCGGTGGCTGCTGGGAACGCATCAAGGGGCCGCCGACAGTACCCACATGAGCCACTACCTCAACGAGTTCGTGTTCCGCTTCAATCGCCGCCGCTCCCGCAGCCGCGGCATGGTGTTTTATCGCGTGCTCGAGCTGGCCGTGGCCCACGAGCCGATGCGTTTCCAGGATCTCATTGCCAGCCGACGGCCGAGGAAGCTGCCCCCCGAGCCTGGAACGCCCAGGGGCAAACCGGCCGTGGCGGTCGGCGGCCGAACACTGATGGGGGTCGCGACGCACTCCGGTTAAATGGATACCCCCAACTATTACTTATCTGGAAGTACTCTTCTTGCGCCCAACCCGGCAGATACCTATTCCAAATCCTCAATTAACTTATGCATTAGCGCAACCCTGGCGTCAACTCCTAACTCCTTCTTGCACATACGAAAATCCGCTGGAATAGGCCGGGGCAAGGTGGTATCGCGGTGTCGGTAAGCACGCATAACGGGGTATTCGGCAGCTTTTGGTGAATTCCAGATAGCACGGCGAACTCCTCACCGCCTGAAACGCGGCTGTGATTCCGGTGGCCTCCCCTCTTGGGCGAAGGGGAAGGTACCCTGGTAGCCGCGGGCAGTTGAGACGAACCAGGTGCCCTCGTGCATCGGGGTCAGCTGGTAGTGACAGACAACATTGCTGCGTTCGACGTTGTCGTCTTCCTTCACACCCTGATGAGGCATGTGGCTGAAAAAGACAACGCAGTCTCCTGCCTTCGGATGGATGACCACGTGCCGCTGAGCTTCACACCATTTCTCGAACAGAGGTCTGTCGAACGGCTCCACGTGCTCGGGCTCGAAGGTGTGCCCGCGCTCGATGAACTTGAGGTGGGCAACGCCGAGGGCGTTGTCCTGGAAGTAGAAGGTGCTGTTGACGCCGACGGGGGGAAACGGCGAGTCGATACGTTTCCGCACGTCGTTTTTCCTGCCAGTAGCCGTAGAAATCGAGATGCCACTCCTGGTGGTACGGCCCCGGGTTGATGTGTGCCCTGAAGCTGCGGAGCTGGCATTGCGGTCCCATCAAGCCCTCGAGCACAGGTCGTACGCTGCTGTGACCGACGAGAGGACCGAAAATCTCCGGTTCGCGGTCGAGAAGGCTGTCAAACCACATATTGCCGACTTCATTCAGTCCGTCTGCCCAACCCTTCTCCCGCGCCTGGTTGATGTGGACCCGCACCTGCTCGGTCTGACCAGGTTCCAGGGCACCGGGGATGATGAGCAATCCCTCGCGCTCTAGTTGGTCGAGCTTCTTCTCCAGATTATCCATAGCTCCAGGCGCCGTGACCATCAGATCAGCTGTCGGGGCAGGTTCAGCGCCGGGCAGACTCGGAACTGGCTTTCGAGATGCCGGAGTTCATGGGCCGAAATACGTACATTTTCACCTATAGGCAAAAACGTCCGCGGACAATTTTGCCTCCCTGCGCAATCTGTCGCTCAACCTCTCACTTCTCCCCACCCTCCCCGAACACCTGATCGGCCACCGCCAACCCCTCCCAGCAGGCGGGAAAACCTGCATACGGAGCGAGCTGCAGCAGCGTCTCCACCACCTCTTCGCGCGTCGCTCCGTTGTTCTCCGCCATGCGGATGTTCAGTTCCAGCGCCCGCGTGCGGCCGAGCGCCGCAACCGCGGCGATCGTGACCAGACTCTTCGTGCGGCGGTCCAGTCCGGGACGACTCCAGATTTCCCCCGAGAGGAACTCGGTGACGTACTCTTCGAAATCCGGACAGATCTCCTGCCAGTGTTGGCGTGTCTTCTCGGCCTGTTCCGCACCGAGCATTTCTTGCAGCAGTTTCAGGCCGCGTTCTTTGCGTTCGGAAAGTGACATGGGTTGCCTGCTGACTCTTTCTGATGTTTATGCTTTCGGTGGCGCGACCGGCCATTGCAGTCGACGATCGCTATCCTAGTCCCCAGCCAGCCGATACCTCGATCGCCTGGCCGGTGATGTTGTCGGCTTCGGATGATGCGAGGAACGCGACCATGGCGGCCACGTCGTCGGGCCGGACCAGTCGCTTGAGTGCCAGCTGATCCAGGTAATTCTGTTGGACCTCGTCGAACGTCTGGCCCGGGCCCGATGTTCGAAAACGGGGGACGGCATCGGCTCGTGCTCCATGGCGGCGATGTCCGCTTCCTTCACTCGATACCCAGACCGGGCCGACCCGGCGACGCACCCGCTCTTCGTGACTGGCCGCTCAGTCCGCCTGTCCCGGGAACGAGGTCTCCTCACCGACCTGAAAGCCGAACAGGGTAGCCCGGTGGAGGTGGAACCGCACCTTCATCACGTGCCCCACCGTTCCCCCGGCGTCGCTGGTCTGGCCGGGGATTCCGCGCAGCTCCGGTCTCTCCCACCACAGGCGCAGGCGGCCGTCGGCTGCCGCGACCGATCCTGAGGCCGCGCGGTCCCAACCGGGCACCACGCTGCCGAACGGGTCCAGTATCTCCGCGCGCACACTTCCCCCGGGGTCGACGTCGGCGACGGCCTGCACCCCCGTCTGCCCGTAGTTGCAGACCCACCGGGTCTCCACCACGCCGTCGTGATCCGCCCGCAGACCGCACAGGGCCTGCAGCGGCAGTCGCGCCAGGCCGGTGGCGGCGGGTGGCGCCGACGGTCTTGGGGTTCACCACCGGCGGCTTGGGCCCGCGCTTCAAGCGGTGGTGGCGGTCCACTCCGTTGTAGTAGACGAAGAGCTCCTCTCCCACGGGCAGCAGCCGCACGGGACAGACCTGCCCGCTGTCGAAGGAGCCTTCGGGACCGCGGGGAATCCACTCCGCCCGCGGCAGGGCGCGGTGAAAACTCCGTCCGTCCCGGGAGTACACCAGCTCGGTAGTCATGGGAGAGTCCTCCGGGTGGTCGTGGAAGACCCAGAGGGCGCCGACGTGGAAGGTGCCGACGACGGCCGTCGACAGGGAGTAGAACTCGGTGAACTCGTCGTCCTCGGAGTCCGGGGTGAGGAGCATCTCCGGGTGGGTCCAGCGCAGAAAGTCGCCGCTGGTGCCGCGGCCGACGAAGCGCCGCTTCGGCTGGGTGCGCGGTCGCAGGAACGCCACCCAGCTCCCGCTGTCCGGGTCCCGGTAGGGCTGCAGGCAGTTGGCGTCCGTGATCTCCTCGAACCCCATCACCAGGATCGGCTCCTCCGGCCATTCCAAGCCGTCACGGGAGAAGCTCACCGTCACCCCGGTGCCACCCCCTTCCGGGAGGCCGGCCGCGGCGCGGGTCGTGTGCCCCAGGGCTTTATATCTCCGGGTCGTCCGGATCTTCGACGATGTTATGGAAGACCGTATCCCCGGCGTCGACTTCCCGGATGATGTTGTTCTCCAGGCTCCCGGCAAAGGACAGCCGCCGGAGAGAAGGCCGGTCCCAGGTCAAGCCGTCACCGCTTTCCGCATAGCAGAGAAAGTGGCGCTCCGGCCCGTCGCCCTCGCCGGCGGGCCGGTCCGCGCCGCCGATGGAAGCGCGGTACCAGAGCCTGAAGCGACCGGAGGCCCGGTCGCGGAGCACCGCGTGGAAGGCGGAGCTGCCGGCGGTCTCCCACGGCATCTGCGGTTCCAGAATCGGGTCCGGCTCCTTCTTCGGGGAGCCGAGCACCCTGCGGACGCCGGCGGTCCGGTCGATGGCGTCGTCGTCGAAGAGCAGCTTCATGGCGTATTCAAAACACCGTGTCTCCCACGGTCCCTCGGGGGATTCGGGCGCAAGGGCACGAACCGCAAGGCGCAGGATCGATGGTCGGGGCAGAATTTACAGAGACGGTCCGTCGCCAAGTATAGGAGCATGGAGCCGATCGTCATTACCCGACGGCATCCCCGCGCCGGTTGGACAGCGATCGAGGGGTCAGGTCAAAATACGTCTGGTGTCCCGCGAAATATCGATCCAGCTCGTCGACCATCAACGAGAAGAACAGCGGATATCTACTGCCACTGCGCCAGCCGATGTGCGGACTCAGAAAAACATTGGGCAGGTTGATGATTTCACTGTCCGGGGGTATGGGCTCCGGATCAAACACGTCCAGGCCGGCAGCGATGTCACCTCGCTGCAGCCGGGCGATCAGCGCCGCCGAATCGATCACGGCGCCGCGAGAAACGTTTACCAGCACGGATCCTGATGCAATCAGGTCCAGCTCGCGCCGACCCAGCAAACCTCGCGTGCCCGGCGTGAGCGGCGCCAGACAGACGATCACCGGACACTTGGAAAGCAGCACGTCAAGGGAGGTATGCACGAAATCCATCGCCTCCGGCAGCTCCGCCGGCAGATACGGATCGTGGACCCAGAGCTCCACTTCGAATGGGCGTAGGAGTTTCATGAGCCTGCGCGCCATGTGACCGCCGCCGATGAGCCCGACCCGCTTGCCGTGCAGGCTGCCGGCAATGGCCAGGTCGTCTGGCCGGTCTTCAGCCGTGTCGCCGGCGATGATGCGACGGAAATGGCTACCGCCTTGCCGCATCGAAACGAGGATCAATGCCAACGCCCACTCGGCTACGGGGTACGAGGATCCGTTAGTGGTGTCGACGGCGCGCACCCCCCGCGCCCAGGCCTCCTCCAGGTCGATGCGAGCGGCAAATCGGTCCCCTTCCAGCTCGCCAATGACCTTCAGTTTGGGTGCAGCCGCGAGCAGATCGGCAGTGATCGTCGGGGCTCCGTGGCAGATGACCAGGCCATCGATGATGGCGAGGCGGTCGCGCAGTCGGCCGGCCAGTTCTGCATCGTCGTTGCCTTCGTAAATGTCCCCCTTCCCCTCGCAGGGTAGCCACTCCCAGTCGGCGAAGGATTCGAGCCGATCGAGCTCCGCCGGATCGAGATAGCCGTCTCGCACCCTTTTGTTGAAAGCCAACAAGATCTGCGGGCGGGTGGTCAAGGTCGCGATCGCTCACCGTTAGTCATGATGGGTACTGAACTCCTTGCGGTCGCCGGTTGCTCATGCTGCTAGCTCCGCTCGACCCACTTGTAAGCCGCCCTGGCGTTGTCGCAGAACACTTTCTGAGTGACGGCTTCGCCCTTCGGGTGGATATAATCCTGGGCGAGCTTCAGGACATCTGCATAACTGCGTTCGCTATTGTCAGAGACGGGCCAGTCGCTGCCGAAGATCATGCGGTCTTCGCCGAAGGCGTCCCACAAAATATCCAGGTAGGGAGCGTAATGGGCGACGTCGGTTGGCGCCGGGCGGATGGTGCAACGCAGGTCCATCATGCCTGACAGCTTGCAGAATATGTTGGGGCGCTCAGCTGCGCGTCTAACCAGATCGACGGCATCCGGTTCTGGTCCGCCGCCGTCCATCGCAATCTCGGCGCTGTGGTTGATGACGATGCGCAGCTCGGGTATGGCGTCGGCAATCTCCAGGGCTCGTTCGTTGCCGCCCATATCCAGGGAGAGATCCCGATCCGAAAGCAGGCGCAGCTTGTCGATTTCATCCGGCTCCCACAACCGCGCGCGAATACCGCGAAAGATCGGGTCCTTCGAAAAACGATCGAGATGCGATTCGAACGCGTCGTGGTGACAGTCCAAGTTGCCCACGAGACCAACGATGAAGGGATCGTCTCGGGCAAGGTCGAGCACCCACTGGTTGTCTTCTACCCACGCGCTGCATTCGACCACTACCACGCCGTCGACACCGACGGGCACCGCTTGCTCCTTGCAGCGGCCGGTACGAGTTGGCCGGTTGAGGATCGGGTCGTTCTCGTCGGGCCAGGGCGTCCCTTCGGGGCGGGTGGGATCGTAGAGATGTATATGGGTGTCGATGATCATCCTAAACCGTTTGCTTAATCTGATCTTCCAAACGCAAGCGGGCAATGCCAACAACCGACGGGGTCGTTGCGGGGCGGCGGTCGCTTCCTTGCCGCCGGACGCTGGCAGCCTTTGCGGGACGGTCGGGTCCGAGCTATGGTTCAGAACAAAACACCAGCAGCTCGCATTTTTCCACCGTCGGCCAATTGGGTCCCACCCCGGGTCCGGTTCGGTGCCAGCCGCTGGGGGATTGGATGCCTTCGAGAAGGACCAGCACCCGGTTTTCTCCGTTGATCAAGGGCGGATCGTCGACGATCAACCAGGACGCGCCGCTCGAGTTCTCGATGCTCCGCGCCGCGCCCAGGTCGAAGCTGGTTCCATTCACTTCGCAGGTGAGTCGATCGAGACTCATCTCGTGCTCGCGCAGCTGCAGGCGGAGCTCGGTCTTGCGGATGCGGCCGCTGGCCAGCCCTTCTTCGACGTCGTCTGCCACACACAGACGCATGGCGTGAAGCGGTCCGGCGCCGCGTCCGCGAATCGAAACCTTGAACGGAATCTGTGCTTCGAAGTCGCCGGCATGCTTCAATGCGCACAGGTTGTAGCAACGGTTCAGCCGTGACAAGCGTTCTGGATCGGCGAGATCGCGCAACAGCTGGAGATCTTTGCGGGTGAAACGGTCCGATCCGTGCCCCCCCATGCGCCCTTTGAACAGCGGCGGGTATTCCACCTCGGGCAGATCGCACGGGTCCTCGGGATCGACTGGCAGGGCCCGAACGTTGCCGTAGTCGTAGTTGAACAGATGCACGCCAGCAGCGCCCTGACGATACGCATTCAGGGCGATACCTCGCCTGACTGTTGGCTGGCCTGACTCGTACCCTTCCTGCGGCGAAGCGGGCGGGACCGCGGTGGAGCCGACATAGACCAGGGCTCCGGTGCTCTTGGCGGCGGCCACCGCCCGCGGGACATCGTTCTCCAGCTTGCCCATGGGCGAAACGGCGACCATGTCCACGAGACCTTCCCGGATCCAGTGCTCCGCATCCATACCCTGCTCGGCACACGCGTCAAAACTGGACGCGATCCGACAAAGAAGTTTGATCTCGCTTCCTCTGCGCTTTTCATGTGCGCGCACGATCTCGCGCGCGCGTTCCATGACCCTGTTCATGGTGCCGATATGTTTGAATCCCTGAAAGCGCCTGAAGAAAGGGAAGTTGCGACAAAAATCCAGCTCGAGTCCATCGACCTCGTAACGGGTCAACACCTCGTCGAAGCGCCCGAGGAAGCGGTCGTGGACCTCGTCTAGGGCCCAGTTCCACTGCCAGCAGAAGTTGAATCCGCGGCCGTTCCCCTTGAGCTCTCCGGCCCCGATCATGAGATGCTGGTTCTCCAGCGCGAACCTGGAGCGCCGGCCGTCGGCCATGCGGTGTTCGGTGTTGGCGTTGGCGGCGTTCATGCGGAATGACGCGAAGATCCCCAAACCGAGTTCCCGGGCGCGATCGACGTATAACTGGTAGACGTCGTGACCGTCGTCGACCATCGCCCGCAGACCCATCTGCAGCAGGTCGTTGGGTTCGAGATTGAGGGCAGCGGCCGAACGCGGCTCGCCGTTTTCGGTGAGCAGATCGTCGATACTGTAACCAAGCGTGTCGCCCCAAACCTCGCCGTACGGGCTGCCGCGCCAGCTGAGGTCGTCGTCCACACCGACGAGGGCGCAGATCACGTCGACCCCAGTGTCGGCGAGAGGGATCATCACCTCGGTAACATCCTCGGGATGGCGGCGCCGCAGGTACTTGAAAGCCTGGCAGCCATCAAAATTCATCAGGATTCGCGGGGGCCAACGATACAGTTGGTCATTGGCGCTCATACGCTCTCACTCCTGGTTGCTACCTCTTGCTGTTCGTACCTGCCGCAACTTGCGCCAGGCAAAGAAGCGCTAGCTAGCGCTTTACTTCGCGCTCGGGCATGGGAACGCGGGGCCATGAATCGGGCACAGTCTGGACCCACTCTGCCAGTTCTTCGGCCAGCTGTTGGCGGTTGCCGTCGCTATGGCAGGTTTGCAAGCTTTATGGCAAGGTTCCGTCCTCCACCCAAGCCGCAGCACCCTCACTCCCCTCCACCGCCACCGCCAAACACCTGATCCGCCACCGCCAACCCCTCCCAGCAGGCGGGAAAACCGGCGTACGGCGCGATGTGTAGCAACGTCTCCACCACCTCCTCGCGCGTCGCTCCGTTGTTCTCCGCCATGCGGATGTTCAGTTCCAGGGCCCGCGTGCGGCCGAGGGCGGCAACCGCGGCGATCGTGACCAGACTCTTCGTGCGGCGGTCTAGCCCGGGACGACTCCAGATTTCCCCCGAGAGGAACTCGGTGACATACCCTTCAAAATCCGGACAGATCTCCTGCCAGTGCTGACGTGTCTTCTCGGCCTGTTCCTCACCGAGCATTTCCTGCAGCAGTTTCAGGCCGCGTTCGTGACGTTCGGAAAGTGACATGGGAAACCTGTTACCTCTTTCTGATGTGTATGCGTTCGATGGGCGCGACGGACCATGGCCGTCGACGATCGCTGATCCTACAGTCCCCAGCCAGCCGATACCTCGATCGCCTGGCCGGTGATGTTGTCGGCTTCGGATGATGCGAGGAACGCGACCATGGCGGCCACGTCGTCGGGCCGGACCAGTCGCTTGAGTGCCATCTGATCCAGGTAATTCTCTTGGACCTCATCGAACGTCTGGCCCAGTGCGCGGGCCCGGTGTTCGAAAACGGCTTTGGTACGGTCGCCTTCGACCGGACCGGGGCAGATGGCGTTGACCTGGATGTTCTGTTCGCCGACTTCGCTGGCCATAGTCAGGGTCAGGCCGATCAAACCCCACTTGGAGACGGCGTAGGGGCTGCGGAACTTGTAGCCGATCTTGCCGGCGACGGACGAGATGTTGATGATTTTGCCGGACCGCCGGGCGATCATCTCCGGCAGCACCGCCTTCGAGCACAGGTACGCGCCGGTGAGATTGACCGCCAGCGTTTCCTCCCAGTCGGCTCGGCTTATATCATGAACCGGCGCCGTAGGGCCCGCGATGCCGGCATTGTTGACCAGAATGTCGATGCGCCCGAACTCGCCCTGTGCTTGGGCGGCCATCTGCGACACCTGATCCTCCTGCGTGATGTCCATCTGAACCGGAAACGCCCGGCCTCCATCGCCGCGGATCTCCCGGGTGGTCTGTTCCAGTTCGTCTTCTTCGGGCGCCGCCAGCACTACGGCGGCTCCCTCCTGCGACAGCCGTAACGCAATGCGCTTGCCCATGCCGCGTGCGCCGCCGGTCACGACGGCTACCTGGTCGGCGAGTGTCATTCTCGTTCCAGCGACTTGATGATGCTGCGCCTGCTGTCGGTCATGTCGACAGAGGTACAGAAATATCCCTGACACAGCAAGACATGACACCTCTATCCCGGTCTCTCACGTTCACGCAGATTCATTCAAGGTTTATCTTAAGTTTAACTTCATGGAGCAATACGATGAGTGAAACGATCAACGCCAATCAGCTGCAGGAAAGATTGCAGCAGATCGTCGAGCGCGTGAGAAAGGGCGGACGGTTCACCGTTCTCTACCAACGCCGGCCAGCATTCGACATCGTGCCGGTTGGAAATCCTCCAGAGGACACCGGTCCACTCGAGGCAGACCCTCTGTATCAAACCGCGCCCGTGGGCTTTTCGGATGCGGGTGATGCTGCCGGTCGCCACGACGAGGTCCTCTATCGCTGACTTGATGTTTGTAGATACAGCCGGGTGGGTGGCAGCTGCCGTCGGCGTGGCGGGGCTCAGTTCCTGGGCCTTTCCTCCATCAACGCGAGCAGATTCGCTTCGGAATCGCGGAAGAACGCCATCCACAGATCGTGATCCTCCAGCTCCGCGATCATGTGCGGCTCACCCTCCAACTGCACGTTGTCCGCGCGCAGCCGTTCGTACGCACCGTCGATGTCGTCTACCTTATAGTAGAGGATAGAAGAGGAGGTATGATCTGAACCGTCCTCCGACAGCGTCAGCATCAGCCGAACCCCCGAACAATCGAAAAATGCCATCAGCTCCCCCGCCTGGAACAAATACTTCATACTCAGCTGGTCCCGGTAAAACGCCACCGCCCGGTCGAGATCCTTGACCCCCATGGCGATCTGACCGATCACCGACAGGCTCAAACTCTTTTGCTGTGCCATCGCCATACTCTCCTCTGACGAACCGGAAGCTTCTTCGAAATCATTCTTTTCAACGGAATTACGTCGGAGAGACCGCGAACCCTTGCGACTGTCTGCAGCTACCAGCCCTTCCAGCTGCCGTCGGCGTGGCGGTACTGGCGGTACGGCATCGGCTCGTGCTCCATGGCGGCGATGTCCGCCTCTTTCACGTCGATTCCCAGACCGGGCCGGTCACTGACGTTGACGTACCCCCCCGCCATCGACAGATCGTGATCGGCGTATTTGTGGAAGTGAGGGAAATAGTGCGGACTCAT
Organism: Candidatus Latescibacterota bacterium; assembly: GCA_965217095.1. Classification (GTDB taxonomy): domain Bacteria; phylum Latescibacterota; class UBA2968; order UBA8231; family UBA8231; genus CAYNZV01. The sequence continues at coordinate 6,115,361 of OZ244235.1, read as the reverse complement.
CTCCAGAATCAGGAAGTTGGAAATGGCCGCCGAGGCGTGAATGGCGGCGGCGCACCCTACCGGACCGGCGACGTTGTGGGGCGCCATCAGCATCTGCTGCTCCTCCGCCTTCTTGGCGATGAACTTGAACTCGGTGATGCCATGGCAATGGGTGATGTCAGGCTGCAGGAAGGAGCAGGCTCGCCGTCGAATCAAGGGTTCGAATTCTGCCGCGGAAAACAGCTTCTCCCCGGTGGCGACCGGGACCGGGCTCTTGCGGGACACGGCTTCTAGCGCGTCCACCGAACCTACCTTGACCGGCTCTTCCAGAAACAGAGGCGCGTACGGCGCCACCTGACGAGCAAACTCTATGCTCAGCTCCGCTTGCGGGCTCCCGTGGGTGTCCAACAGGATGGCCGCATCGGGGAGCGCCTCCCGAACCGCGGCTATGCTTTCGAGACTACGAGCGATCGCCGCCGGGTCCATCGGCCAGGTGCGCGATTCAAGCGGATTCCCTTTGACCCCCGAGTACCCCTCTTCCATATGTTTCTTCGCTTTGGCCACCGCCTCTTCCGGAGAGCCTTCGCTGAGGCCACCGCTGGCGTAGATCTGCACCTTGTCCCGCCGTTTGCCGCCGAGGATCGTGTGCACCGGCACGCCCCATGCCTTTCCGGCGATGTCGTAGAGCGCCATGTTGATCGCCGCTGCCGCGGTACCGATGATCGGTCCCCCCTTCCACGGGCTGCGGGTGCAAATGTCGGCGGTCAACGCCTCAACCTGAAGCGGATCGCTGCCGATCAGCAACGGCTTGACCTGCTCCAGCGCCGCCGATACCTGCGGGCTGAGCCATTCCCCTCCCCCGTCCCCCCAACCGACGATACCGGCGTCGGTCTCGAGCTTGAGGAATATCCAGGACTTTTTCGCGCTGCAGATGAGCTCTCCGGTTCCCGGGTCGCGGATCTGCTGGCCGGTGGGCACGGATATGACGTAGGGAGTTGAGGCGGTAATCTTCACGGCGGGGTCCTTGGTTACGAAATGGTCAGGAAGCGGTTTTGCCGAAGGTGGAGCTCTTCAACACCGATTGGTTCTCGTAGATCGATCCCCCCTTTAGCGCGGGAGGCTGTGGCATGCGCACCGGAGCCGGTTCCATGCGGATATCCAGAGTCGGTTCGCCCTGAACGAAACTCGCCACGAACTCGTCCCAATTCAGCGGTTTCTGCGCCACCGCCTGCAGCGGCATCGCATCACCCGCGCAGTACTGCTGCAGCAACAGCCGGCGCGGATTGGACGAGCTGTTGGGCAGCGAGGCGTGCAGCGTGCGTACGTGATGAATCGAGATGCCGCCCGCCTTCACCTCTATAGCTTCGGCGGTAGAATCGTCGAAGTCGGGCTCGGTTACGGCGCCGCAGAAACGCCCGTCCAGGTGGTGATCGTAGATCCGCCCTTTGTGCGAGCCGGGAATAACCAGCAAGCAGCCGTTCCCACGGGTCATGTCGTCGATCGCTACCCCAACCGCGAGCAGATCGTCATTGGTGTATGGGTAGAACGCCCAATCCTGGTGCCAGTGCACCGGACTGCCGATCTCCTCCGATTTCATGTTGAGCTTGGTGCCATTGCAGTGCATCGCATAGGTGCCGACCAGCGCTGAGGCAATCTTCAGAATCGAGTCGTTCCGCAGCGTCTTGGCGTAGGTAGGATGAATCTTGTGAGGCATCTTCAGACGTCTCACCTTGGGGAACTCCGGCGTGTGGTCCGGCTCCAGGTCAAACTCGTCGGCGTGGTCGGTGAAGTTGCGCGATTTCTCGATGAACTCATCCGTAACGTCGCGGAGTTCCTGAATCTCCGCGGCCGAAAGCACGTTTTCAATACCGAGATACCCGTTTTCGTGATACTCCTCGATCTGCTGCTGCGTCAACATCTAGCTATCCTCTGTCTAGCTGTCTTCTACACTGACGGATGTTAGAAAATAGGTCGGTCCGGGCTGAATCGAAAGCGCGGTCATCTCGTTCCTATCTTGGCATGGATTCCGGCGAATACTCGCCTAGGTGCCCCGATGGCCACCAGGTCGCCGGATCGTCCTACCTCTATTTCGGTATCGAACAGATTTTCCAGATTGACGAACAGATCGTAGTGTCGTGACAACTCCTTCGACACCGCCAAATCGACGGTGGCGTAGGGGGACAGCTCCAGGGAATTGAGATCATCCTCGAACTGCTTGCCGACGTAACGCAATCCCAGCGAAAATTCCGCGATAGTCGGACGGATATAGCGAAGCGTCGACTGGAACCGGTGTTTGGGCACCTGTGCCAGCTGCTTATCCTCCAGTTCCTTTTCGCTGGCACGACGAACCTCGCTGTCGCTGAAAAGATACGCCAGCGACAGAGACCATCCGTTTCGATCTAAGACGCTCAGATCTGCTTCCAAACCGCGGATTCGCGTGCGCTCAAGGTTCCCTCGCTGCCGGCAACTCCCACCTTCGGGAACGAATCCACAAGGGGACACTTGGCCAGGGCCAAGGCCGACTGTGAGATTCCCGATGGCATTCTCGACCTCGTTCCAGAATCCTGTGACCCGTACGCTCACAAACGCGGGGTTCGCATCAATGCCAACCTCTCCACCCATCAGTTTTTCCGGTTCGAGCCTGCGGTTGGCCTCTGTAATATCGTTGCGAACCCTGAACGGCCGGTAGAGCTCGTTCAAGGTAGGCGTGCGAAAGGTGCGGTATGCCGATGATCTCAACACGAACCTTGGATTCACCTGGTAGCGGACTCCCGCCTTTGGGCCAAGTGCAAGACCCGTGCGATGATCGTAGTCGTCATCTCGCAGAATACCGCCATCCTCGAACTCGCGCCGGGATCCGTCTGAAAAGCGCCAAAAATCGATTCTGCTTCCCAGCGTGAATTGCCAGCGATTTTTCCATCGAAGCACATCCTGCAGGAAAAACCCCGCGAACTGTTGCGTGCCCCCTGCGCGCCGCCGTCTGGTAAAGCCTTCGCCAAGATTTCGATAACGTTCATTCGTTTGCCCGGTAGACTGTCGCAGATCGGACCCTGCGACAAGAGAGTGGTCACCGGTTGTCGGTCGCAGCCACTCGATGGTCAACCCGACGGCGGTTGCGGGAACGCGGAACTGATCAAGAGCCGGTCGCTCCGATTCTCGGTCAGCTGCCTGAGACGAAAAACTGCTCTCAAATCGTTGCTTCTGGAAGAAACCCGAGAACGTCCACTTTGACCGGCCGGTCCAGGTCGTGCGCATATTCAGGTACCCGGCGTCTGTGCTATTTCCCGTGAGCGGCGTGCCGTTACCTCGCTCTTCTTGAAAGACGCCGCCTTGGAAGAAGAGGTGAGCACGGTTCCCCAATGGTCGGCTCAGACGAGCGCTCAGAACCCCGTGCTCCGACCGGGCCGGTTCGTCGATCGGACCACGGTGATCGTCGCGCAATACGAAATAGCCGTCAGTGTCATAATAACTCGCAGCCAGATTGACGGCTGTTCGGCCGACCCGGTCCCCCAGGGAAACGCCGACCTTGTTTGTGCTGCCATTTCCGAGCCCCCCGTGCAACCGCACGGAGCGATTGCGTGGCATCTGTGTGGCCAGATTCACGACACCGCTGAGGGCATAGTTGCCCCAGATGTGGGAACCTCCCCCGCGCAGAATCTCAGCGCGCTCGAGACTCCACGGGTCCACCTTGCTCCACTGCACCCAACCACCGAACGGATCGTTCAACGGCATCCCATCCAGAAGAACCAGCGCCCGGCTGGCTCCGCTGGCGCCGATGCCGCGCAGCGAGACCCCTTGAGAGGTCGGATGGGCAACGATACTGCTGGAGCGGCGAAAGAGACTGAACCCGGGTATCTGGCGCAGCAGATCGTCGGTGGATTGAGCCGGCGATAGATTCAACTCGGCGTCACTCAAAACAGTAACATGTGCTGGAATCTCTTGGAGCGATTGCTCGGCACGGCTCGCTCTGACCACGGTTTCGGGCAACACGATCTCGTCGGCCACGGATGCCGAAGCCAGGATCAACGCGAGAAGAGACAATTGGGTGCCAGGTATCATCGTCTTGGAGGCGCGGATCAAAGCAGATCAGCTAAAGAAACCGATACCGTCGAGTCGGCGGAGCTGCTCTTCAAGAAGGCAACGATATCGAGCAACTCTTCGAGGGTGTACACTTTACTAAAGGAGGCGGGCATCGCTGACCTTCCTCCCGCTGCGAGCGCTATAACTTCGCTCTTCTTGATCGAGCGAAATACAGGCATGCCGCTGACTTCGTACACCTTGATGCGAGAGGCGCTTTCGCCGGCGAGGACGACCCGGAGGCGCTCCTTCGATGTCGTAGTCATTTCGAAGAGCTGACCCGTGGGAACTACCTCTGCATCGGGCACGACGATGTTCTTGAAGAGCTCTTTGGCTGGCTTGCTGGAGCTACGGCTGAGATCAGGACCGATCTCTCCCCCTTTTCCGTTGAGCTTGTGACAGGCTGCGCACGTGGGTGTCTCGCTGAGCTGAAAAAAGAGGTTCTCGCCTTCTTGAGGGTCCCCAACGAGGGCGGCGCCGAAATCCCATCCAACCTCGCGTTTCAAAGCCGCGATGGAAGTGGGACGGTCGGCGACGGTCCCTCGCTTCTGTACCTGTTGCGGAACGGACGACGCAAAAAGCTCAGGAAGCCAGCGCGCAAACCCCTGTCTGGATTCACCCTCTTCACCGGAAAGAGACGGTACACCCGGGTCCAGTTCGGACAGGGTTTCAATGTAGGCGATAATCGCCCAGATCTGCGCGTCATTGAGAGCTGGCTTCCAGCTCGCCATTGAAGAGCCCGGAACGCCTTCGGCGATCGACGGGAACATATGCTGACGATCCAGCTTTCGACCTCGAAAACGCGGCCCTCTGCCGGCGCGGCCATCCTTGCCATGGCAATAACCAACCGAACAAGACCGGGCGAAGGTAGCGCCACCGGAATCGATGACGACGGGTTCGGTCAGATCGATGCTGGGCCAAACCTCGGCGTGGGAGACCGCAGATGCTGCCATTACGACGGCGAGCGCCAAATACCGGCGAATTGAGCGCAGTGCGATTGGATAGATTGCACTGTTGAAAAGCTCTAACAACTCGCTACCACCGGTCCATGGCGGTTCGCGCTCGGTTTTCGCTTGTCGTCACTCGGATTCCGTTATTGCTTGAGCGCGAACACGACCAACGCCCCACCGCCGGGAAAATCCTCCGCCTCGGGCCACAGCTGGGGGATCAGACCGGCCAGCGCCGACCCCCAACCCGAAGGCACGGCGATGTACTGGGTTCCGTCGACGGCATAGCTGATCGGCGACCCCCGGTGCCCGGATCCGGTGTTGAACCTCCACAGCTTTTCGCCAGTCTCCGCGTCGAACGCCATGAAATCGCCTTCAGGGTCCCCGGTAAACACGAGGTTGCCTCCCGTAGCCAGCGACGACGCCAGCAGAGGATACTTCGACCAGTAACTCCACTTCTTCTCGCCCGTCACCGGATCGTAGGCATCGAAATGACTACCCGGATCGCCAATGGGCGTTCCTCGCAGCTCGAATAGTCCGCCCAGGAAGGTGGCACCGGGCACCGGGTCTTCTTCCTGCACGGTCAGTTCCTGGCACCACTCTATGCCCACGGTGTAGAGCAAACCCGTCTTCGGGCTATAGGCAGCGTGGTTCCAGCTGCGCCCCCCGCCAATGGAAGGACAGATGAGCGTGGGTTCGTTGACCCCCGGTTCGAGGCGGTCGAGCAGATTACCTTTATCGTCGATGCCGCTTGTCCAGTTGATGTTCTCCGCCAACCGCCAGGTGCCGATGAACTCACCGTTGGTCCGATCCAGTACCCAGGTGAACCCACCCTTGTTGGGGTTGACGAGCAGCTTTCGCTCCTTGCCATCGACCTTGGCATCCAGCAGAATCTGCTCGTAGGTTGCGTCCCAATCCCAGAGGTCGTGGGGTATCTCCTGGTAATGCCAGATGAGTTCACCGGAATCCGGATTCAGCGCCACGATGCAGTCGGTATAAAGGTTGTCTCCGCGCCGGTCTTCGCCGTAAAAATCGGCCGCCGGGTTGCCGATCCCCCAGTAGAGCTGATCCAGTTCAGCGTCGTAGGATCCTGTCAACCAAGTGGCGCCGCCTCCAAATTTCCAGCTGTCCCCCTTCCAGGTTTCGTTCCCTTCCTCGCCGGGCCCCGGAATGGTCCAAAAACGCCATTCGTGTTTGCCGGTTTTCGTATCGAACGCATTCAAGTAGCCGCGATGGGCGGAATCGCCGCCCGTTACCCCGACGATCACCTTGTTTTTCACAACCATCGGAGCTCCCGTAATATTGCAGCCGCACTGCTCCCAGTCTTCTATGTTTACGTCCCAGACCACTTCCCCGGTTTCTCTGTCCAACGCGACCAAATGGTTATCGATTGTGCCCATGAATACGAGGCCGTCGCCGATGGCGACCCCCCGGTTCCAGGGACCGTATAACAGACCAAACCCCTTTGGTTCGGGATGGTAGTAGTGCCATATCTCCTTGCCGGTAACGGCGTCGATGGCAAACACCCTGTTCCACGGGCTGGTGATGTAGATGACGCCATCCACCACCAATGGAGTACACGAAAACCCGCCATCGTCCCTGCCGGTCTGGAAGATCCATACAGGAACCAGGTCCTTCACGTTCTTGCGATCGATCTGATCCAGGGGACTGTAGCGCCATGCATCGTAGGTGCCGCCATAAGTCAGCCAGTTCTGCGGTTCGCTGCGCGCTTCGATGAGGCGTTTGGTGTCCACTTCGGCCGCCGGCGCAGCCCGGCTCAGTGCAACCATGCCAACTACCAAAATCTTCAGCGCCGTGGTTAGGGATCTCATTTCGCTCCTCCAGGTGGTTGTGAGGACGTTTAATGTCTCATAGGAGACCGGCTTCGTCCAGTGGATCGATCGGCCCTCCTTTTGTAGTTTCCGCGTCGCATCGCTCAGGCACATCGCGATGACTCGCGCTGGTGCCCGACACCGCGCTACCAAACACCTGATCGAAGAGGCCATACATGATCATCGACTCCCACCTCTACTGCTTCGAAGCGCTGGACAGTGCCCGCGGATATTCCTGTGCCGATGAACACCTCGGGTGGGTGCAGGGCTGTCACGCCTCGCACCATCAGCCAGCCATGCGCATTTCCGACGGCACCGATGGACCATCCGAAATTCTCGACCCTCGCGGGACCTTCGAGCTAGCCAAGTTACCCAACGTGGATTTCGGCCTAGACAAAGAAAGGGGGCGCGTGACTTGGAAGTGGCAAGGTCAGGAATACACCAAGTACTTCATGCCGCCGAACCAGCGCAATTGCGAGTCAACGCCGTACAGCCTCGACTGCGAGATGCATTACGCCGGTGTGGACGCTGCGCTCATGCACACCGACCCCATGCTGGTACGCGACAGCTCCTACCTGAGCGAAATTGTGAAGGCGTTTCCAGGTCGATTCTATTCCATGGCTCCGGTGGATGAATGGCGCATTATCGGCGAGACAGATGCCGTAATCACAGAATCTGTTCGTGCCATTGAAGAACACGGGTTGCACGCCATTAAATTCATCCCGCCCCTCTGTTATTTAACCAGCGACGAGCCGTGGGACGATGGACCTTACCGACCATTCTGGGAAGCGGTGGTTCAGCTTGGCGTGCCCGTCTTCTTCACCTTGGGCTCCGGTCCGGAGGATTTCCGCGGGACTGATCCCAGCAAGACGGAGCAGCGTCACGGCTACCTGAGCGAGCAGGCCATCCTCATGCGCTGGATGGAGCGCTACCCCGAGGTGATCTGCAGCCTCACCCACGGTTTTCTGTGGCGCACCTTTCTCGACGACAACGGGAGCTTCGAACTCCCCGACGAAATGTGGGAGCCGTTCAGGGGGGAGAACTGCAATTTGGAAGTCTGCTTTCCCGTGCGGATCGGGGACCTGTTCGATTATCCGTACCGCGAAGTGTGGCCGGCTCTCGAAGCAATGGTGGAACATATCGGAGCCGAGCATCTCTTGTGGGGAACCGATATGCCTTTTCAAAATCGATTCTGCACCTATCGACAGTCTCGCAAGTGGCTCGAGATACCGTGCGCCGATGCGATTGGTCTGACCGATGCCGAGGTTGGACTCATAATGGGCGGCACCTGCGCCCGTCTGTTAAGTATTGACCGTGCGAACCGCACCTAGCGAGCGGTGATCAAGCCGGTCACGAGCGCCTCAAGCCCGAGGAACTCAGACAGCTCCACCTAAAACCTCGATCACCGCTTGACCGCCAAAGACAAACCGTCCCCGACTGGAATCAGCGAGAAGTCCACCCGTTCATCCGCCTGCATCTGTGTGGTCAATCTTCGAATCGCAACTGTCGAATCATCATTGTTCGCGGGATCCGCTGCGCGCCCACCCCACAAGACATTGTCGATCAGGATCAATCCTCTTGGTCGGATAAGCTCCAGGCACCGCTCGTAATATCGCCCGTAGTTCTCCTTGTCTGCATCGATGAATGCGAAGTCGTAGCTACCCGCTTCGCCCGCAGCAATCATGGCGTCGAGGGTTTCGGATGCCGGGCCGATGCGGAGATCGATCTTGGCCGCCAGACCGCTGCTCTCCCAGTGGCGCTGTCCGATAGCGGGCATCTCCGGATCGATATCGCACGCAACCAGTTTGCCGTCCGCAGGCAGGGCAGCGGCTACGACCAACGAACTGTATCCGGTATAGGTGCCCACCTCGATCGCTCTCTCGGCGCCGATCAGCTTTATCAGCAACGCCATGAACTGGCCCTGATCCGGTGAAATCTGCATGACAGCACCCGGAAGATCGCGGGTTTCGTCGCGGAGAGCCTGGAATCGCGGGTTGTCCCGCAAGGTGTTTTTCAGGATGTAGTCGTAGAGTTTCTCGGGGACGTAATTGTTGCGGTTACTCATTGTTGTCCCCCTTTGGGATCCGCTAGACGTATTACTGAGAATAGTGCCCCGTGGGAATCCACGAGACCGGCACAGCGGCCGACCTTTAGATCCATCGGATCGGAAACGATATCACCGCCTGACGACTCAGCCTGTTCGAGCGTCGCATCGCAGTCCGACACGGCGAAATAAACCCCCCAATTGGGCGGCGCGGCGCCCCACGCCTCCTGTATCGCCATCATACCGGCGCTCTGGCGGTCGCCGTTTCTGAACATGAAATAATCCCCGAACTGCGTTTCCATCTTGTCACATGCCCATCCGAAGAGACCGCTATAGAAAGCAGAGCATGCGGTAACATCCGACGTTATGAGCTCGTTCCAGCAACAGCTGTTCGGCTCGTTGACCAGCTCGGCGCCAAAGCTCTCTTTGGGTTGCCAAACAGAAAAGCTGGCACCAGCCGGGTCCATTATCACCGCCATGCGACCATCGCCCATTACATCGAAGGGCTCCATCACAACAGCGCCTCCCAACTCCTGCGCCCTGGCAGTACTGGCATCAGCATTATCTACCGAGACGTAGCTTTGCCAGTGAGGCGGGACACCCTGTTCCATCATCTCTGAGCTCATTTTGTAGAGTGCACAGACCTTCTTACCGTCCTGCTTCAAAAGCGTATAGAAGGCATCCTCTCCGATCGGAATGTCGACGGCTTCCCAGCCAAACAGAGTTTGATAGAACTGTTTGGCTCCGGCGGCATCCATCGTCGCCAGATCCACCCAGCAGAAGGTTCCCGGGTTGTATCCGGTCATGGTCGTCAAAAACAGCCTCCTTTGCGTTTGCTGCCTTACTAAGTGCGGGTATCACTAGGTATCGAAGCTAAACCCGTGCCGCAACTGGACCAAGCGTGGGGTGCGTCGCGCCCACGGCGGCATTTGACGTTCGACCGGAATTGTTTACACTAGTTAACATGAACACCTCCCGTAGCGATATCCTCACAGCTGCTCGAGAGGTCTACCTGGAAGGGGGAATCGATGCCCTCACCATGCGCACCCTCGCGGGCCGTGTCGGGGTCACGGCCACCGCCCTCTATCGACATTTCTCGAACAAAGAGGAGATCCTGACCCAGGTTATCGAGCAAGGTCTGGATGTCTTCGCGAACTATCTGAACCGCTCCCTTGCCGCCTCCACGCCTTGGGAACGTTTCCAGAAGTCGGGCCAGGAATATCTGCGCTTCGCCCTCGAGCATCCGCGATATTACGAAACCCTTTTCATGTCTTCGGCTAGACAGGACATCGGCGACTGCACCGACCTCGATGCGCGCCGTGCGGCGACCTTTCAGTTTCTGGTGGATCGGGTAGCGGAATGTATGGAAGCCGGGCTGTTGCGGCGGGACGATCCGACCGAGGCGGCGCTCACCACCTGGGCCCATTCCCACGGCCTGGTCACCCTTTATTTCACCGGAAAATTCGGTGACGACACCGACTCCTTCAGGGAGTTGTACAACCGTTCTTGCGAGCGCTTCTGTCGCGGCCTCGCTGACCCCACTTCATTGAACTCGACGAACTAAAGGCGGTCAATGAAACCGCCATTTCACAAAGCTGCGCCAAGGAGGTTAACATGCGTAAACTAATTCTGCTTCTTGTCATGGCTGCGGTTTTCGTCGCCGGCGCGCCGGCGACGGGGAAAACGGTCTACACCGGATCGATACGAGGCATCGTTATCGACGGAGATACGCGACAGCCGCTGCCCGGCGCCAACATCGTTCTCGTCGACACCTCGGCGGGTTCAATTGCCGGCGACGATGGTCGATTCGTGCTCGGTGGTCTGCACGTGGGCAGTTACAAACTGCGCGCCTCCATGATCGGGTACAAGGCGCAGATCCGCGCTGATCTGGTGGTTCGCTCCAACCGCGTCACCGCCATCGAGGTCCGCCTGCAGGAGCGGGCCCTCGGACTGGCGGAAACGATTGTAACCGCCGGCTATTTCTCGGAGGAGCTGACCGAAGAGGTGAGTGCGGTGAATTTCAATTTCGAGGAGATTCGCCGCTCTCCAGGTTCCGCCCAGGATATCTCCCGTCTGGTGCAGGCCCTACCCAGCATTAACATGAACAACGATCAGCGGAACGATCTGGTAGTGCGCGGCGGGAGTCCGACTGAGAACCTGACCCTCGTAGACAACATCGAGATACCGAACATCAACCATTTTCCGACCCAGGGAGCCTCTGGAGGCCCCATTGGTCTATTGAACGTCGACTTGATTGAAGACGCCACGTTTTCGGCCGGCGGGTTCGGAGCTCAGTTTGGCGACCGTCTATCTTCCGTCTTGGAGATCCGCATGCGCGACGGAAATCGCGAGGAATTCGATGCGGAGCTCAACATGAGCATGGCCGGCGCTGGTTTTATCCTCGAAGGCCCTCTCTCCCGTGGCCGTGGCTCCTGGGTGGCTTCCGCCCGGCGCCGTTCCGGTCTACAGCGACTTCCAGGGAAAACTCTCCTATGACTTCAATGAGCGGCACCAATTCGACCTGCTGGGTGTCGCCGGCTTCGATCTGATAGAGCTCAAGCCGAAGGATGCCGACGACGCGGTCGACGGCGAGGACTTCTTCAAACAGGACGTTAACCAGGTCGTGGCCGGTGCCAATTGGCGATGGCTCTTTAGCCAGTCGGGTTATAGTGAAACCTCACTGGCGCTCACCTCCAATGACTTCGGCATACGGGTGAATGACAATCCGACCCGGGTTCGGCTCTTCGACAACGATTCTCAGGAACGCGAGATCACCTTGCGCAATCAATCCTTCTATCGTCCAAAGTCGGGGCTGGCCGTTGAGAGTGGATTCGACATCAAACGCATCGGCTCCGACTTTCAGTTTTTTGTTGCCGCGGATACGAATCGCGTCAACGTCTTCGTCCCAGAGCTGAGGATCAAAAACGATGTCTCCACGACCAAGCTGGGAAGCTACATCGGCCTGAAACAGGGGCTGTCCCCTCGTGCGCAATTGCGGGCAGGCCTGCGTTTGGACTATTTCGATTACAACGAGGAAGTGGATTGGAGCCCGCGCTTGGCCGCCAGCTTCAAACTGAACGACGTCACCTCGCTCAATGCCGCCTGGGGAATCTACTACCAGAACCTGCCCTCCTCCCTCCTGGTCCAACACCCGGACAATCGACTGCTGGAGAATCCCCGCGCCGATCACTTCGTCGTGGGGCTCAGTCGGCAGGTAACTGCCAGCACTCAGCTCACTCTTGAGGCCTACAATAAGAAATACCAGGAGCTGCCTTACGACCCGGATGATCCGACGATATCGGTGGTGGACGCCTATGCCGATTTCGGTTCACCCGTTCCTGGTCGCCTCATCGGGGGCGGCAGGGCCAAATCCGATGGCATCGAACTCCTGCTGCAGAAAAAGCTGGCTCAGTCCCTGTACGGAACAGCCAGTTATTCGTTCAGCCGCTCGCGTTACACCGATTTGCTGGGCAGGGAACGCCACCGCAATTTCGACAATCGCCATTTGGTCTCGATCATTGCCGGCTACCGCCCGTCTGACCGTTGGGAGTACAGTTTGCGCTGGGTCTACGCCGGTGGAAGACCCCGCACTCCCTTCGACGTGGAAACCTCCACCGCCCTCAATACCGGGATAGTCGATCCGGCTCTGGTAAACTCGCAGCGCTACGATGCCTATCACCGTCTGGATCTGCGTTTCGATCACCGCCGGCATTATGCGGACTATAATCTCGTGCTATTTTTCAGCGTGCTGAACACCTACAATAGAGCGAACATCTTCACCTACTATTGGGACAACGAAGATCGGGAAGTGGATCGAATCGACCAATGGAAACTGCTTCCCATCGGAGGGTTCGAGCTCGAGTTCTGAAGGAGCGGCGAGATTCGTGGCTCACACTGAGCGGGCGCGGAGTTGCCCCGCGCACCAAACGACACCATCAGCTCCAATCCCCTTCGGACGGACGAGGCATTGATCGTTGAAAGCACAGGTAGCCGTCATCGGACCCGCTACCCGAGATCGGGTGGTGCTTGGTGGGGTCGATCGCCGCAAGTGGGGCGGTGTTGTGGTCTACTCCGGACTGACCTTTTCCCGGTTGGGGATTCCCACGGGAGTGCTGACCAATGTTGCCGCTCGCGACCGGGCTTTGGTGCATCTGCTAGCGGCGAACGGAATATCCGTTGAAGCTGGCGACAGCGATGCCACCACCGAGTTTGTCAATCATGTAACCGGGGACGAACGACGCCAGGAGCTGCTGGCGCGCTCGGCCGCCATCTCGGAAGCACAGCTGACTCGCATCGCCTCAACCGCGGATCACGTCTATCTAGGGCCATTGCATCCGCTCGACATCGAACCCGAGGCCTTGAAGACGCTGCGGAGTGTCGACCGCGTCAGCCTTGACATCCAGGGGTACACCCGCAAAATCGAGGGAACCGACGTGCTTTCCGAAGTCTCGGAGAATCTGCCTCTTGCTCTCGAGCAGGCAGACGTCGTTACGGCTTCTCGCGACGAAACCGCTGCGGTGACAGAATTCTTCGGTGAGGAGCTGGAACCAATAATGGAGGTCCACGGCATCGAGCAGTGGCTCACCACGGATGGAAAGCGTGGTGGCTGGTTGCAGAACCGTGCCGGGAAACGCCAGGATTTTGGCGCCGCCAACGTCGACGAGGTCGTTGATCCCACGGGGGCCGGCGACGTCTTCTTCGCCGCCTACTTGACTTACCACCTCTACAAAGGTGCGGACATCGATGAGGCCTTGCAGCAGGCTGCCGCCGTTTCCGCCCGGCAAGTCGAGGGCTGGTTCATCACCGCGGAGGAGCTTTCTCGGGAGAGGGATTGACCCGGCGACCCATCACCGGCTCGTGGGAAGACAGGTGTGCGGGAAGTGCTGTACGTACTGCACATCTACAATAGGTACAGAATCTATATCTGAGTTACGGAGCCTACGAGTGCCGGTGTTCCTCGGCCGCTCGCCTTCGAAACCCGTTGGCCAACCTACACGCGCGGATGACTACCTCGCTCCGCACGCCTGCAGGCAGGCTTGCATGTGACCGCGGGTTTCGGCGCCAATGATACAGCATTGCTCCAGCGAGTACTCCTTAGCCCCGATCACCTCCAGATCGAGCGGTCCATCGTAGCCATTTTCGTGCAGCACCCGGACGTATCCCACCAGATCGATGTCCCCCCGCCCGTTCGCCTGATCCTCAGGATTACCAGGTCCCGCCTGCTTCCCTTTGCAGTCGCGAATGTGCACATGTTTCACCCGCGAGATCACCGCCGCGATCGCCTCCACGGGATTCTCGCCCGCTCGATGGATGTGGGACGGATCCATGTCGATGCCGAAGGCGGGGGAATCGATCGCCTCCATCACCCGCAACGTGGTGGGGGTGTCGTGGATGCAAGCACCCACGTGCGCTTTTACACAAAGGATTACGCCGTATTTCTCCGCCATCGCCGCCAAGCTCCCCAGAGAATCGATCGACTGCTGAAAACTCGCCTCGTCGCCGGTCTTCCCACCCGGACCACAGTTCACGATCGGAATCCCGGTCTCTACCGCAGCGCGAAAGGCCTCCTCCATGATCTGCGGATCCTGCGACGGCTGTTCCATCGCCAGCAGCTCAAGTCCGTACTCGCTGCTGAGGCGGTTAACGTCGGGTGCGATCTCCTGCCAGCGGTCAAGTACGAGATGCTCGCTCATACCGTTGATCGCCGACACCTCAACCCCGTCGTACCCCGCCAGCGCCAGATGTTTGAAGGCGGTCTCCATGTCGTACCCGCCGAACAGTACCGTGTTGGCGCCCAGTTTCATTGCTTGATCCGCTAAGTGTCGTTCGTTGACCAACTCCGCCCGCTCAAAACTATGGCGCGAGGCCGCGCTTCATGGGTTACTTCCGACCTCTTGCCTGCAGCCTCTGCGCCTCACCTGCGTTGCCGATATGCAGGGTGTCATAGGCTTGCTTCGAAGTCTTGAACGCCCCGATCCCCTTGTGGCCGTGCCAGGCGCCCTGGTTCAACATCGGATTCTTCTTCCCGGTCTGCTCCTCTCGAAGCTTGATCCAGGCCTGCATCCTCTTCTTCAGCGTCCTAACCATATCGGGATGATCGTTCACCAGGTTCTGGTTTTCGTCAGGGTCTTCGACCAGGTTGTACAGTTCCACCGGTGGCTTGAAATGGAAGTCCGGTTCCAGCGCCAAGATTAGCTTCCACTGGGGCGTGCGCCAACCATGTTTGCACATCCAGGTGCACTCGCTGATGTAGAACTCGCTCTCGTGGGAAGCTACTTCGCCGTGAATCAACGGCATCAGGCTGCGGCCGTCGAAGGTCGTGCCTCGGGGTTTCTTGATCCCGGCCAGCTCGAGAATGGTCGGCACCAGATCCTTGTGCTGGTTGTACCCGGCTATCCTCTTCCCCGCCGGAATGACGGATGGATAGCGGATGATCAGCGGCACGTGCAGGGACACGTCGTAGATGCCGTGATGGTCGAACCAGCACTCGTGATCGTATAGAGTTTCACCGTGGTCGCCGTTGAGAATGACGATCGTTTCGTCAAGAATGCCACGCGCCTCCAGGGCGTTGAATATGTTCTGAATGCAGGCGTCCATGTAAGCGATGGCGCCGTCGTACTGGGCGATGACGTACTCCTTGTCCGTGATTCCCCGGCGGCATCCATTTGGCGAAGAAATCGCAGAACGGTTTGAAAGACATCACCGGTTTCATGGACCTGTTCTTCGGGTCGCATTCGTTGCCGTGATAGAACAGCCGTTCAAACGGTTCGGGAGGCAGGTACGGAGCGTGGGGATCCATATGACGCAGGAAGAGAAGAAACGGATCCTTACCCGAAGCGAGACGATCCAGCTCCGGCAACGTAACCTCGTTCAGCAGCTGCGCCTTCGGACTGCGTCCCTCACCCCAGCTACCCCATGCCGGATAATCCAGATAGTTGTCGAATCCCCGCGACGAGGGATTGTCCGGAAAACCTACGCAGGTTGAGCTGTACCCCTCTTTGCGCAGCATCTCCGGCAGGGTCTTGATGTCGGTGCGCAATCCCCCCTTGTGGCGCAGCGCCACCACCTGGGTGCCGAAGCAATCCTTGCCGGTGAACATAGAAGCGTAGGCGCTGGTGGTGGGGATGTGGGCGCTGTAGGTGCGCTCGAACAGAGTGCCCGCCTGGGCGAAGCGATCGATGTGGGGGGTCGTGAGCCGATGATACCCATAACAGCTCATGTGATCGGCGCGCAGCGAATCAATCGCGATCAGGACAATGTTCGGGGACTTCTGCTTTGTGGATTGGGGCACTAATACTCGTGGCGTTTGCGGGGGATGTGATCCTTGGGCTCGTTCGACGGACTGACCAGGGTTTCGACGTCGTCCTCGATGAGCGGCCGGCTGTAGACGTACGGAGGCTCGAGCACGGTTTTCTGAACCTCGGTGAGCTCGTCGCACCACGCAGGCATCTCGGTCTCGTAGATCCCCGGGGCGAATGACAGGTGCTTCGGGCTGTAGCGGAATAACAGCGAACGCCGTTCCCAATCCACTTTCCAGGGCAACGATCCGTGGATGGTGGCTTCCATGAAGATGACCAGGTCGCCCGCTTTGCAGCCGATGTTGCGCACCACTTCCCTGTCGGCTTCGTACAGCATGATATCTTCCGGGCATTTGAAGTTGGCTTTGTGGCTGCCGGGCACAACCGTCACGCCCCCCATCCCCTCCTCGATATCGTGCAGCTGGTACTGGATCACCGACATGCCGGTGCGGAACTGCCCGTTGGCGTAGGTGTAATGCTGGGATCCGTCGTGCTGCCGGCTGGTGAAACCGTGCAGGCCGTGCCCGCCGCATCCTTTGCGGGCCGTGATGAGACCTGGCTCGCCCTCGCAGCGCCATCCGCGCCCGAAAAGCGAGTTCATGTACGGAATCAGCTTGGGATGGGCGAGCAGGTCGCGGAACGGCTGACACCACGGTTGGTCCCAGGTGAGCATCCCGCTCACACTGCGGATTCTGTACTCCCCACCCATGCCCCCACCGTAGGTACTGGGTCCCTTCCACTCGTACTCCTCCATCGGAACGACATTGGCATCCACTGCGTCGTTGAGGGCTTTTACCTCCTCGGCGGTAAGAAAACCCTTGATGTGGAGGAATCCCTGCAGGTCGAAGAGAAACTTTTCTCTTTCGGTCATTTCAAGCATCTGCTTATCCCCTTGTTAGATAAGGAGGTTACGACTTCTGGCCTACGAAGTCATCTCTCGTCTGTCCCTCAACTGCCCCTCAATAGCAGGCAATTCTGCCAAATTTCTCGAAACCACGTTTATAAGGAGGACAAAATGAGCGCCCCAAGCAACCATACTGCGCTGTCAGTTTTTGCATCGATACTGCTGAGCATGTCGCTAGCATGGTCACGGTGAAGGCTGGACTCGAAAGAGCCCGCGAAAGGGTTGCACCTTAGCATCGGCATTGGGATTCTCTGCGCCGAACCCGGTATCCCTCGTCGATCTGATGCCGTGCCACATCGACGAGGCCATGTCTCACTCACCTTCGCGGACCATCCTTCAGATAACCTCGCGATTCCTCGTCTTCCTTCAGCTGATCTCCTGACTGATACGGGCCATGATGTGCTCAGGATTCTCTACGAGCCACTGCTCGTTGACCTTCGTCGGATCGCCGTAGTCGTTGCCGGCGTGATCTTTGCCGCGAGCCAGGTACATCTGATGCCCTTTGTAATCTTTCGCCTTGACCGTTGTCGGCATGTAGCGCATCTGAAATCCACAACGGCGCATGGTGCCCGCATTAGTGTTTGAGCCGTGTATCAAATAGGCATCATGCAGTGAGCAGGTGTTGGGCTCGAGAATGCAATCGACGGCTTTCGATTCATCGAAGGTATCCGGCTTAGCCTCCCTGCTCAGGAAAGACTGACTGGCATCGCTCAAGTAGACGTGCTCGCGGTTCGGTTCGAGATGCGAACCGGGGATGACGCGCATGCAGCCGTTTTCGACCACAGAAGGGTCGATGGCGAGCCATATTGTACACGCTTCGACGGGATCCGCCAGCTTGCCCCAATACGACGCATCTTCGTGCCAGGGAGCTCGCTTGACGACAGTCGCGGACTTGATCATGAAGGAGCTGGCAAAGAGGACGATGTCCGGACCGATGATCGGCTCGACAAGATCGAGCACTGCATCGGCCAGGAGCCACTCATTCAACTTCGGATCGATGAAGTGGGAGCGATCGATTGATTCGAGCGGTCTGCCAAGGGCCTCACTCCACGCCGCCATGCGAGATTCGCAATGCTTCTTGAGCGCCGTGAACTTGTCGTGTGAAAACACGGGCTGGTCGTAGATGAGGTATCCTTGCTCCTTGTAGATTTCAACTTGATCTGAAGTCAACATGAGTCCTCCTCAGTATGATGTACACGTCCGGGAAATTGCATTAGTTTTCTAAGGAACTTACATTCGCCAGCAACTGAGGTTTCGCTTGTAGAGGATTGGGTTTATGGTATCTTCCCCGGTCCGCACGGTTGTTGGATGCTTCTTCCTGCTCGCAACCTGGATCGTCGAATCAGAGAGCAGCGCAGAGGAGCAGCCGCGTTTATCCTTACGTGGAATTGATCCGCCACGGACCTTTCTGCGGCAGAACTTGCCGTCCTACCGCAACTACGCGTTTCAACCGTTCGAAAACTACCCAAACCACGCGTCTCCCTACGAAGATACTCCGAAGTCCTTCTACGGCCATACCGGGGACTATCTCACCACGGGATACGACCTGTACAATTGGCTTGAGCGCCGCAGGCCCGGTCAAGTCTATGGCAGCCAAACCTTCAAAGAAGAGCTTACCTGGAGCGACTTGTTCGGGTCCGTTGTAGTAGGGGGTGACGGGTACGGTAGTTGGAACTACAGTCTAGTGGTAGGGGATGCGCTCACGGCGCGCTTTACGCCTCTGACCCTGTCGATGACCGATTTCAGCGGGATGCGGCTGGATGGGGCCGTTCCCTATCTAAAGTTCACCGCCCTGGCATCCCGTATCGAGAGGCCCCACTTCATTTTACCAACCGGCACCTCGGCGAGAGCTCCGTGGCAACGCGAGCAAAGCCAGTTCGCCGAGGATTCCAGTCTGCTCCTGGGCGGTCGCTTGCAGGCTGAAGTCGGTCGGTTGCGCGTGGGTCTCAACGGGGTGAACCTGCATGTGTACAATAGCACGCAGCCGGGCAACGGTCTCAAGGGCCGGCTGCGGCCCAACCAGCCTTTGATCGACTGGATCCTGGTGCGCTTTGCGGACGACTCGCCTGCGGATGGCAGGGGTGGTGCCGTAGTGCAGCAGGTGCAGCTGGTGGTCGATGGTCAGGCGCGGCCGGATATCAAGGCCGTAGTCATACGCCATATCGCCAACGTGCAATCCCAGGTGGGAAGGCTCTCACGGATTACAGGAGCATTTAGCGCGAATGGGTACGAAGCGGTCAACTATGGTTATGCGGGTGGCGGCGTAATACCACAACCTCTCTTTTTCCGGGGTCGGGACGAGATTCCAGTGTTTGCCGACTATCTCTACCGCCTGGATCACGCCAACGGGATCGATGTCAGCGGCCAGACGAATCTCGAGGGACTGGTGGCCAATCTTGCACTGGAATCGCCCGACGAGGTTTTGCGAGCTAACGGAGACGAACAACTGGTCTACCTATTCGACGTTTCAAGGGAACCCCACGTCGCAGAGGTAGAGGTGGAGGCTTTGGTGGGCAACGATTACCGAGTGGAGGTGGCGACCCTGTACACGTTGAATCCGAGCTCCACTGACTATGTGAAGCGATTCAAGAGCACCTTCTATGGCACCGTCGGACGCGCCGAAGGAAATGTTCAGGATATGTCGAACCTGAAGTCAGTGCGCTTCAGGGTGGGGGAGAACACGGCGATCTTTACCTACAGCACGGATGTGAACCTGCGACTGGCCGGTCTGGAGATCAACGGCGAGTACGCGCGTTCGGCCCTCTACGCCCGCTATCCGGCGCGGAGATCAGGGGAACCCCTGTTCGATGAGAGTCCGCACTTCGCCGATCGCGGCTCGGCCTACTTCGTCAATGCGACGCGCTGGTTCGGGCGCTGGCGGCTGGGCGGCGAGTACTTCTCCATGAATCCGGACTACAGGACCTCGATGCGCAATTTCCTGCGGCCGGATGGCGGGGACTTACATCCCTTCAGCCCCATAAATGGCGTGGTCAACAACACGATCTACTGGGATCTGGTTCAGGACAATGAGGATGGCGACGCGTTTCCCGACAAGAGGATCGGCAAATTCCTAACCTCCTCCATATACGACACGCGCGGCGTCGATCCGGACGGGGTCTATCTGAGCCAGGATGAGGACGGCGACGGTTTTCCCGATACCAACCGCAACCACAACCTGGAACCGGACTACGACGAACCGTTTCTGATGTACGATGTAGAGCCGAACGAGTACGTCTACGGCCTGGATCGCAACAACAACGACGAGCCCGATCACCGCGAAGACGACCTGGACCCCGACTATCCGTATGACCCGGACCAGCGCGGATTTCATCTCTTTGGACAGATGGATTTAAGCCGTCGCTGGTCCGCGACCGTCGGGCGCCATGCGGTGGAGGAGATCGCCGGTGCGGGGCGCTACAAATCCACCTACGCGATTCTGACCTACCGCAGGGACGGGCTCGATCGCGTCCGACGGCTGTTTTTCGAGAACCACTTTCGCCGGGTCCAGGACGATATCCCCGATGCATACAACTCGATTGTGGAGCGACGCGATTTTACTCAAACCCAGCACTCCCAATACCTACGCGGTGGCGGTATCCTCGATTTTCCAGTGTTTCCGGGCCGGCAGCGGGCGGATCCGCTGCTCTACAAGGACAGTTTTGTCAACGAGACCTACCTCGAGGGAAGACTGCGGCCCTGGTCGACTTTCAATGTAGTGCAAAAGCTACGCCTGCGGGTCAACTGGCAGCAGGGCGGGCACCTGCGCGGAGGACTCTTCCAGCGAGATAGCCGGCTGGATCACTGGACCACGGTCAGCAGGGTGGACTACACATGGAATCTCGGGGCGTTGAGCGTACAGCCGAAATTCAAATTTCAGCTCCTGCGCTTCGTCGACCAACAGCGGGACCTGACCATTCGCTGGGAGTTCGAGACGATCCCGATCATGCAGCTGAGCTATCCACTGCTGCCCCGCACCACCCTGGGTGCAGGAATACAGGGCATTGGACCATTGCCGTATCGCCTGGAGGACCGTGCGCACCCGTCCTCTAGTTATGAGCGACGAACCACCATCATCACCCTGGCCAACCGGTCGCGCTATTTCGGCTACGATCTAACGACAATAATCGGTTTTGTTCGCGACGAGACGACTTTCGACGATCTCCTGCGGCGAACCGAGGGGCTGAATGGCATGTCGATCTTTGTTAGAGCGCTCATAGGTTTTCCCAATTTCGGCGCTCTGCCTTAGGGTGGGTCTGACGGTTCAGGTTACTCACCGCTCGCCCAGGGAGCGGAGGATCTTTGCGCTCATGTCCTGCAGGGATTGGTCGTCGCCTGCGCGAACGATTTCGCGGTACTGTTCTATGGCACCGGCCCTCTGTCCCTGCTCCATGAGGATGGTCGCCAGACCAAGACGGGCACCGGCGAAATCGGGCTTGATGCGGATGGCTTGCCGGTACTCGCGGGCTGCTGCCTTGCTGTTCCCCTGCTGGTAAAGGGTTGCGGCCAAGTTGTTGTAGGCGCGGCTGTGGCCGGGATCGAGCCGGACGGCGTGGCGGAAGCTACGGATTGCCTCGTCCACCTCGTCCTTTTTTATGAGTACCAGAGCGAGGTGGTAGTGGGCATTGGCGGAGTACGCCGGGGCTAGCCGGATGGCTGCACGGTAATGCTCAACAGCCCCGTCCGGGTCGTACTGCTCTTTCAGGATGTTGCCCAGCACGTAGTGGGCTCTGCCATGGTTGGGATCGAGGCGAAGGGCCGCACCCAGCACCTCTACCGCGCCGTCCAGATCGCGATCCGTCCAAAGCGCAACACCCAGGTTGGTGTGGAGGCTGGCATTATCGGGGTCGTAGCGGAGCCCTTCCCGGAATTCATGCGCGGCGCTGTCCTCGTGTCCCTGCTCGAGGAAAATTGAACCCAGACTGCTGCGCGCGCGGGTGAATTTTGGATCCAGGCGAATGGTCTGGCGAAAGGCCCATTTGGCGCCGGCAAGGTCACCCACTTTCTTGAGGGCGAGCCCCAGGTTGTAATGGGCATTGATGTGGGTGGGGCCGACGCTTATGGCCTGGCGATACGCCTCGATGGCGCGATCGAACTCGTGGCCGTTGTAGAAGATCGTAGCCACTCCGTAGTAGCCAGGGGCGTATTCCGGATCCATACGAACGGCCTGCTGGAAGGCTCGCATGGCGCCGGCAATGTCGCCCTGCGAGTGGAGCCTGGTGCCGAGTTCGTAGTACGCCGCGGCTGTTTTGAGATCGAAGCGTGGTCCCTCGCCGGTGTCGAAGGAGCTCTTTTGGTTCGACTCACTGGAGCATTGAGCAAAACCCAGGAAGCAACATATCATCACTACAGAGAGTAGCATCGCCATGAACACGAGTATATTTGGCAAGATGCCGGCTTTCAAGTAGGAACAGACCGAGGCAATCAAACTTGAGTTGCGCGTCATGGTTCGAAGGCGACTGCCAGCGTTGGCGACTTCGGAAGACATAAAGGGGCCCGCTCGGTCGGACCCGCCCCTGATTACCGTCCGCGCGGTGGTCCTGGGCGTGTTGACCATTGCGGCGATGTTCTACTACATCATTCTGATCGCCCAACGCCAGGGTTCGGGTCGGTACGTTCAGTCGCAGTACCCCATCGCGGCGTTCATGCCCTTCGTACTCTGGCTCGTAGCCAACGTGGCACTCAAGCTCGTTTGGCCGCGCTTGGCACTGCGCCGGGGTGAAATGCTGACCCTCTTCTCCATGACCTGGGTGGTGGCCGCTATCCCGGTGTGGATCCCGCCCCTGGCCTCGATCCTGGCGACCCCGGCCCATTTTGCCGACGCTGAAAACCGCTGGGCCGAGAGCTTCTTCGACTACCTGCCCTGGCACGTCCTGCCCCCCACGACCTCGCGGGTGATCGACTATTTCTGGTACGGCTTGCCCGAGGGTATGGCCATTCCCTGGGACGGGTGGCTGGGACCAATCGCAAACTGGATGGGACTCTCGGTAGCCATGGTGGCGTTCGGCTACTGTCTTCTGGTGGTTTTCCAGCGCCAATGGCAGGACGCCGAAAAACTCACCTATCCGCTGGCACAGCTGCCGGCGGACATGACCGAAGGTTTCGACGGCAAGCGCCGCTTCCCGGAAATCTTCTACAAGCGACTCTTCTGGATTGGTTGCGGCGTGGTGTTTCTGCCCCAGCTTTACAACATCGGCACCTATTTCACCCCGGGGCTGCCGT
Organism: Candidatus Latescibacterota bacterium; assembly: GCA_965217095.1. GTDB lineage: Bacteria > Latescibacterota > UBA2968 > UBA8231 > UBA8231 > CAYNZV01. Next base: position 6,092,061 of record OZ244235.1, on the reverse strand, counting down.
CGTTCGACCTATTCTGGACCCACTATGTCTACAATTTCGGCGACGGTCTCATTGTGGGATATATCCGCCTGATGCCGCTGATGCTGATGGTCATCTACCTGTGCCCGGTGGACATCCTCGGCAGCATGGTGCTCTTCCACTGGATCGCCACTATCAAGCTGGGTCTGATGAAGCACTTGGGCACTCCGAGCCTGGACTTCTCCGGATGGAAGTTTCTCGACCGTCAGATGATCCTTCACACCGAGAGCAACGGGGCCATGATCTTCGTGGGGCTGTGGTCGATCTGGATCGCCCGCAGCTACCTGCGGCAGGTGTGGCGCCAGGTGCAGAGCGGCGAGGGCGATCCCCGCGAGGTCCGGTGCTACCGCCTGGCCGTGGCCGGCATGGTGCTGGCGGCGGTCTACGTCATCGCGTGGGCCATGCATCTGGGGGTGAGCCCGCTCATGGCAATTGGGACCTTTGCGCTGATGAGCATGGTGTACTTTGTCACTGTAAAGCTGGTGGCCGCCAGCGGCATCGCCTACGTCTACCCCAACCGGTCCTATCTGAAGGGAGAGTCGTTCTCCATGGAGCTGATCGGCTCGGTCTACGTGTCGGCCGAGAAGCTGGTGCCGTACAAGATGTTCACCAGCTACGCTTTTTTCGGAGGGTTCTGCATTCCGGCGTGGCCGGCGATCGCTCACCATCTGCGGATCTTTTCCTTCAGGCTCCAGCCCGCGCGGGTCACGTCCGCCGTCTTCATCTCGTTTGTGGTCGGCTTTGGCGTGGCCGTGTGGGGGGTCATCGAGCTTTCCTATGCGGACGGTGCGGGCGGCAGCCGCAGCCCTGTGTTCTTCTACGACGGGATCGTCCACCTGCTCGATAATCCGATCGCGCCCCACTGGGGCAAGTGGGCCATCTGGTGGAGCGGCTTTTTCGAGGCCGCATCCATCACCTTCCTGCGCGCCCGGTTTCACTGGTTTCCGATCCATCCCATCGGTCTGATCTTCCAGTCCACCCATGCCACCTGGTGGTACGGGGCTAATATCTTCGTGATCTGGCTCATCAAACTGACCCTGCTGCACTACGGCGGAGTTCGTGCCTACCTGGCGGGAAAACCCTTCTTCTATGGATTGGGGATCGCCTACGTGCTGGGGGTAATACTGTCAACCGCGGTCGATTACGTCTGGTTTCCCGCGGCCGGGCATTACGTTCACGGATGGCCGAAGTGACAAACATGTGCCTACGAGACCAGGAGGCCTCCCGCTTGCACCCGAGCCCGACCGATAAAAATATTGACACCCAACAAACATTATATTATGATATTCGGTATTCCAAGCACCTGAGCTGTTGACCGATAGGGTTTGTTTTCAGACAACCCCAAAAAATCAGGAGGAAACGACATGCAGAAATTACGATTTGTGTTGGCAGCCGCGCTCGCCGTAGTCCTTATGGCCGCCAGCTCCACATTTTCGCAAACCTTTCCCGCACAGCCCTCGCTTCCCGAAGGCACAAATCCAGCGCTTCCCGAGCAATCAGGGACTCCGAACCCGCTGCGTATTACCGCTTCGGACGTGTCATGGAACGGGAGTGGCTCAGTGGACATTCCGATCAGCCTGAGCCAGCGCGCCACGGTGTGGATCTCGGTGTACGAGATCGGCTCCAACGTGACGGGAGTCACCGGTCCCAACGGCTCCATACACAGGTTTCAGGCGCAGGACCTGTACCTGAACAACACTCCGGGTGCCGATCTGGAAGCGGGCAACAACGTGGTGACCTGGGACGGCCGGGATTGGCAAGGTCATGCGGTCGGCCCCGGCAACTACGAATTCGACGTGATCGGGATCAATGTTTTGGATAGCCCGGTGCTGATGGGAGCAGCCCCTCGCACGGGCTTCATCGACCCTATCATTGATATGCGCAAGGATCCTCCCGAGAACTGGACCACGGAGGTCGACGAACCGTTGTTCGGTCTGGAGGTTGGCAATGTGGCGCGCGTAGAGTTTGGTACGGATCTCATTGCCAATCCCAATGGCTGGGAACGCTGGGACTTTCATAGCAAGATCCCCTGGGAAGGCACTAAACAGAGCGATGGCGGTATACGTCCCGATCCCGACGATGAAGAAATCTTCTGGATGGTCGTGTCGAGGCCCGAACCGGGTCCGGCCATTTTGAAGCTAAAAATCAATCGCGCCGGCAGGACGTTTGACCTGGTCACGGATTGGGCCGCCGATGGTGTCATGTTCTCTACTGCCCAGGGTAGGGAGAATGAAAGAATTAAGGTGCTTGAAATTTATCAGGATAAGCTCTATAACGCGAACAACACCAAATCCGAGCCACCGACGGGCACGGTCCAGGTCTGGGACCGGACCTCCGGCACCTTCCTCCAAGAGTATGACGTCACCGAGTTCTCCGATTGGATCAATGTTGATGCGGATGGCAATGAGACACATACTCTCCGTGGACCGGACAATATTATCGTTGACGACAGCGGAATCTACGTGCACGGCCATGGGTCCCAACACTTTCTCAAGATGGACCACAACGGCGACCCCATCTGGACCAATGGCCCGGGCGACTTTTACGGCGACGTGATCCCCGATGAACTGGCCGCCAGGTTTGGGAATCCGTCGGGCTCGTTCTCCGCACTAACCAGGTTTTCGGTCGACCTGACTGGAAAGTTTGTCTTGGGCGCCGAAAATCACAACCCATTGGGCCACCAATGGAACGCCTATTCCCGGGATGGCTTCGGGATGTACCGTGTTTTTATAAGCCATACGGTCGGTCCGTTCGTGCCGTCTGGGTCGAAGTGGAACATCTTCGTTCAGAACAACAGATCCAGAGTCGGCGGCGATCCCTACGAGGGCAGAAATGCGGGCCAGCCGGGACCGTGGGACGGCATGTATTGGAATGGCAGATATGGACTGGATGGCCATACTGGACTCGGCGATTCTGGTGACTTCTTTCCTCCGGGCATGTTGCTGCACATTCCCTTCGATATACAGACCCGCAGGTTGGGCGCTGGCGTGACCGTGGTCGAAGAGGTCGAAAGCGCAGGCACGCCCGACAGCTACTCGTTGAACGAGGCCTATCCCAACCCGTTCAACCCCGCGACCACGATCAAGTTCACCGTTCCGCCTGGTGCCGCTGGGCTGGTGAAGATCGAGGTGTACAACGCGGCCGGCCAGCGGGTGGCGAAGCTGGTGGACGAGACCTTGAGTGCGGGGGCCTACAAGACGGTGTGGGAGGGCCGCGATCAGAGCGCTCAGGCCGTGTCTAGCGGGACCTATTTCTACCGGATGGAGGCCGGCGATTTTTCGGCCACCCGCTCTGTGACCCTGCTGAAATAGTCCCGATCTGATCGATCCGTTAAACCGTACAGGGGCAGATTGTAACGATCTGCCCCTGTATTTTTTTGGGTAGTGCGTGAGGAAGTCCGCAGCGAACGCCAAGCGGCTGCTCTCCCGCGTTTTCCTCCTTCACTCCGACTCTGTCGTCCCCACCGACAACGTCTGCGTCAATTTGTGCCACAGGTACGCCGAGCGCTGCTCGCGCTCGTCCTCCAGGTAGCTTTTGAGTTCGTTCTCGACGGCGTGCACAAGGCGCGACGCCCGCGCCCGCGGCGGGAGTGCGTCGATCCAGTGCCGCAGCTCTGACGCGTGAACGTGTACGTGCGACCGCGCAACCGCGTTGGCACGCCGATCGGTACCGCTAGCAGGGTGAGCGTCGATGGCCCGGCGCAGCCAGGCCAGGCTCACCTCAAAATCGAGGCGCCGCAGCTCGGCGACACGCAGCGCCCAATCCGCGCGAGCCGCCGGCGTTGCGGCGCTGCGGAATCGCTTCTCTGCCTCGGCGACCTCGGCGGGCGAGGCCAGGTGATGGCCGGCCCTCAGCGCCCGCGCCCGCTCCTCGTCGAGCTCGGCCACCGGAATGGGCTCGACGAAGTAGCGCTGGAGCTCGCGGAACGGCGTTAGCGGCAGCGCCGCGAACGTGAAGGAGATCCGACGCTTGAACGGGTAGCGCCGCAACAGCTGGCGATCGCCGCTAGAGAAGCTCAGGCGCTGGTCGTCATCCCGATAGATGTACGGTGCCCGCATGCGTGCGATGTCTTCCGGACCAGCGTGGATTAGCGCCAGGATGCCCTCCAGCGACGCGGTCTCGTGACGGCACTCCTCGGTCCAGCGCTTGGCCTTCACCCAACGCTCCTGTGCAAAGATCTTCGCGCGCTCCTCGATCCATGCGGTGCTGAAGCGAGGCGGGTCCTTCCGCTTGAAGCTCAGCGTCATGAAGTCGACCGCGCCCGTGCGCACTACGAACGTGTGGGGGAAGACGGCCGCCAGCGTCTTCACCACCCCCCGCGCTTCATTCGGCGTGAGCCAGTACAGAGGCACCCACTGCATCAGCACACCGTCTTCGCGCAGGACGCGCTCTACACCGCGGTAGAACTCCAGCGAGTAGAGCGCGTGCACCCCCTCCGCGGTAGGTGGTGGAGGCTCCATGGAGACGACGTCGTAGGAGGCCGGCGCAGCGCGCTGCACGAAGTGGCGTCCGTCGTCCAGGTGCACGGATACCCGTGGCTCGTTGCCTAGATCACCGTTGAATTCCCGGAAATGTTCCAGGGCCAGCTCGACTATCTCAGGCGAAATGTCGACCACGTCCATGTGTTCAATCGGATAGTGTAGCAGGGCCCCGAAGGACTGTCCGGAGCCGAGGGCGATGCCGAGGATGCGCTTCGGCGTTCCGGGCCGCGGGTAGAAGAGCGCGGGCAGGTGGCCCTCGATCGCCTGGACGGGGAGCACGCCGTCGCGCACCACCGCCAGGACCTGATCCCCCGATGCGATGTAGCGGTTCTTTGGGTCGGCGAAGACAGAAGCCGTCGCGATCGGTCCCTCCACCATGTCGATGAGCTGCGCATCCTTGAACCTTTTACCCACACCATGGGTGCGCACCGTATGCAGGGTCACGTCGCGCCGTAAGAACAAAAAGCAGGCGACCAGTACCAGAATACAGAAGCCGTGACCCAGACCGAAGGGGAATCGCCTTGAACGACCGCCTGCGCTCACCAGCCGGCTCTGGGCTGCAATTCCCAGTGCCAGAGTCAGCAGCGTCAAAGCGAACAGCGTGCTGGTGAGGCCCAACGCTGGAATCAGGAGATAGCCTGCCGCGAAGCCTCCGGCGCTCGCGCCCAGCGTGTTCCAGAAGACCAGGCGGCCTGCCGCGTTCCGTAGCTCGGCGCTGTGTCGCGTGGCAGCGGCGATGATACCGGGGAGCGCAGTACCTAGCAGCGTCACGGGAAGAAAGACCACGAGGCTGATCTGGAAGAGGGGCGCAAAGAAGGTGGCGTCGGCGGCTTCGCTAACAAAGTACCAACTCGGTCGCCCCGTCGCCGTCTGCGAGGGGTTCTCGTAGTCTGCGAGGGTCCACCAATCCAGGCTGTAGAGCACGAGCAAGGCGGCCAACGGCTGTAGCAGGGCCACGACCCGCAGAGGGTGAATGCCGCTCGCGAGCACTCGCGCCATGATCATGCTCCCGGCGGCGAGCGCGGCGAGGTACACGGCCAGCAGGATCGTGGTGAGGTACACGCTGGCTGGTTTGAAAAGCGAGAAATAGCGCATCCAGGCAATCTGGTATCCGATCGCCGCGAGCCCTGAGAGAACGGCCAAAACGCAGAAGAAGGCGTTCGGTCCCGGCAGGCGTTCGGCCGCCTCGGACGGAATGTGAAACGGTGCGGCACGCCGAAAGGCGACGAGGGCCAATGCGGCGATGGAGAGATTCCCGATGCCGGCGGCAAGGCAGGTTCCGTTCATACCCAAGCCGGGGATCGCCAGATAGCCCGTTAACAGGACGCCGAGCACGGCGCCCACAATGTTGAGGCCGTAGAATAGGCTGGTGAGGGAGCCGACCGCAGCGTCTCGTTCCACGAGGCCGTCCAGCAGCAGCGGCAGCGTGCCTCCCATAAAGAAGGTGGGCACGAGGAACAGTAGGAACAGCAGTCCAAAGCGCAACAGGAAGAGCGCCTCGCTGCTGATCGCAACGAAGGGATACAGGACCACGTACGCAGCCTCAACCCACTCGAAAAATAGCGGAAATGCGAGCGCGTAGATGCCGATGGCTGCTTCGAAAAATCCGTAGATGTAGAGCGGCGAGAAACGCCGGCTGCGAAGGTGCGCCCCCACCACCAGGCTGCCCAGAGCAAGCCCCAGGAAGAAGCTGGTGACGACTGTCGCCAGGGCGATCTGGCTTGCGCCCACGACCAGGGTTGCTTTGTGGATCCACACGAGCTGGTACCCCAGTCCGAGCGCCCCTGACAGCGTGAACAACGCTCCGGCGAGCAAGGCGGAGCTGCGGCGTGGTGCGGTCATCGCGCCAGGCCTGCTGCGTACATCCTTTTCAGCGCAACGTGCCCCTCGAGCATCCAGTTCCTATGACCAAAGGCGCGCGGCGAGTGCGAGGAGAGCGGTGTGCGTCTCAGAACCGCGAAGGGGCGCCAGTGGCCGCCGCCGCGTTCCGCGGCTGGAGCAAAGTATTTCATACTCAGATTTTACTCAAAACCACATCTCATAGTAGTACTGAAGTACGCCCTTCGAATACTGCTCTACGGGGGCATAATTATCTGTTAATGCTGCAACATCGTCCCTGACCGCAAACGTCCAGCGATTAGCGAGATATCCCTGGTATTCTTCATTCTCGCTGCTGAGCTCAATCGAACCGGGCGATTTTAAAGCAACGACTATTACGCTCTGCGGCGTTGTACCCTGGCTCGGCTTGTCCACCGGGAACAGGTGCACCTGAGAGAACACCTTTTGGTACGTTGCATACAAAGCGCGAAGCATCCGGCCGTGGTCGCCTTCAATCGCAGATACGACATTGGTAATGAGAACGCCGTTGGGCCCGAGCACGCCCACGAGCTCTCTGGTAAATTCGAGCGTTGTAAGGTGAAACGGAATGGTCGCTGCTGAGTTAAAAGCATCTAAGAACACAACATCGTACTTTTTCTTCGTCCGCGCGACGAACATGCGGGCCTATCAGCAAGCCGTCCCCCGTACCAGTATCCGAAACTGAGACTGCCCAGAATAACCCCGATGAGGCTGGTCCATACGTAGAGCGAAGTCCCAAGGTACGGCGCCATGACACGCGAACCCACGAGCTCGAATGTCATTATTACCGCCCCGGCGATAAAAGCGACTATTTCTATTCGGAAACGCAACATCCCCACAGCAAATATTACTCTGTTATAGTTTATTCGCTCTAATTGTGATCTGACCTGTAAAGCCGCCCGCAATCAGCCTGTCTGCAAAGGCCTGAGCTGAATTGGTTGGTAAAACTGAGTTGTCATTGACTTCAACCGATGGTGAGATTCAGGTCTCTGGCTACGCGCCGTATATAGTCCTGACCCTCGACGATGTCGTCCCCCTCGAAATGCTCCACTTGCATCGTCACCTCGGGCGCCAGCGCACTGGCTCGCCGCAGCAGGACCTTGTAGTCGAGGACGCCGCGACCTGGTACGGTCTCTTCCAGTTGTAGCAATCCCCCCGATCCGTGTGTCAGGATGATGTCTTTGGTGTGAATGGCCACGATGTCCTCGTCAAGGGCATCGAAGAGGTCGTTGATAACCTGAGCGGTGTTGAAGACATCCTCCGGATGGACAAGGTTTACCGGATCGAAGAGCACCTTCAGGTGTCTGGTGTTGAAGCTTCCCAACAGTTCCCGGTATCGAGCGATGGAGTTCAACGGCGTGAGCAAATGCGGATGTGCGGCAACCACCATATCCTGCTCCTGAGCAATTTGCAGCAGAACCGCAACGCGATCGAGACACCGCAACCAGGTCTCGCGGTCCCAGTTCTTTTCCGTCACCGGATCGAAGGGAGTGGCTCCCTCTGGTTTCATGGCAAAACCGGCGCAATGGGCCTTGAGTAGCGCACCGTGAGATAGATGCCGCTTGAACTCTTCCGTCTGCTCACTCAGGGAGGCATTCAGATCGACCCTCATCCAGCAGAATTCGCCCACCGAGATCCCGCATTCGTCCAGAATACTGCGCGCCTGAATCACATCCTTTTCGGACCAGTCACCGCCCGTATAGGTCGATATGGTTTTCGCCGAGAAACGATCTACCGTCTGCACCAGTGAATCCCTGGCCGCGCCGTCTTTCGGAATCCCCACCATTGGACTTAGCCGCATCACATCCTCCTGCTGTTGTCCATCGTCGACACTCCTTCTCCGCGCCTCAGAAGAACTACCTGGTTTGACCGGGCCCATGAGGCGAACACCTCAACTGCCAATCACCACCACGCCGTGGATGTCCAGCCACAGTATGGTCACGGTCAGCGTGCCGACAGGCCATCCAGCGGGAATTCTACATCTTTGCTCCAATGGACGCAGTAACAGCAAATATTACTCGGCCTGTTATGGTTTATTCGCTCTAATTGTGATCTGACCTGTAAAGCCGCCCGCAACCAGCCTGTCTGCAAAGGCATGAGCTGAATTGGTTGGCAAAACTGAGTTATCATTGATTACCAGGTCCCCCCCGACGCGGGTGAGAGTACTCAACGCCGACAGACTCGTCAGACCGCCATTGATCCTGACTACCAAGTCCCCCCCGACGAGGGTGAGATTATTCAAACCTTCCAAGGTAGTCAGAGACCCATGGTTCTTGACTACCAGGTCCCTCCCGACGCGGGTGAGGTTGTTCAAGCCTTCCAGGCTGGTCAGAGCAGGATTGAAGTCGATGACCAGATCCCCCGCAACGCGGGTGAGATCACTCAACGCCGCCAGATTCACCAGACCTACACTGTACTCGACGACCAGGTCCCCCCCGACGCGGGCGAGGTTGTTCAGGCCTTCTAGGGTGGCGAGAGACCCATTGAAGCGAATAGTCAGACTCTTGACGCCGCTGAGGTTACTCAACCCCACCAAGCTGGTCAGAGCGGCATTGCCACTGATTCTCAGGTCTCCCCCGACGTGGGTGAGGTTACTCAGCGCCGCCACACTCGTCAGCACAGCATTGTTCGCGATTGCCATGTACCCCTCGACGCGGGTGAGGTTGTTCAGGCCTTCCAGGCTGGTCAGAGACCCATTCCAGCGAATGGTCAGGCTACGGCTGCGGGTGAGGTTGCTCAACGCCGACAGGCTGGTCAGCGCGGCATTGCGGTCGATAACCAGGCTTCCGACGCTGATGAGATTTTCCAAACCGGCCAGGGTAGCGAGAGGAGACTGCTCCACGGTCAGGTTGCCCGTAATGACAAAGGACCTGTCTCCGGCAGCAGCGATCAGCCCGTCGAGTTCTTCTTGGGAACCAATCGCAAAGTCGCCCTCCAGCACTACTGCCTGGGTACGCGCCGTCTCGAAGTCAACGTTCTGGGCCCATGCCGAGGCGCTGTGCACGCCGCTCAGCAGCAGGGCCATTAGCCACCGTTCTATCTGCGCTTCCTCCTGAACATTAGGTTCTCATCTTCTCGACCGGCCAAGCGCTGTCGTTGTCAATAGTTGTTAATATAACAAAGGCTTTTGGTGCGTTTTGACTTTTGGCGGCGGACATGGATCAAACGAGTCGAAGGGTAGAGTAATGGTGCACGTCTGGTGTGTGATTGCGGTAGCAGTGCTCCTCTCGACTGCTTTGTGGGCAGAGGTCGTCTTTGAGGACGTGGCGGCCCAGGCCGGCCTGGATGTGGTGACCTACTGCGGCAGTCTGGAAAAGAACCACATCCAGGAGGCCAGCGGCACCGGAGGGGCTTTCTTCGACTACGACGACGACGGCGATCTCGATCTCTACGTGGTCAATGGCTGGAGGATCGAAGACCGGAGGGTGACGCTGAGGGGAGCCAATGTGCTCTACCGCAACCGGGGAGATGGAAGCTTTGAGGATGTAACGACCCGTGCGGGAGTCGGGGACCGGGGTTGGGGTGTTGGCGCCATCGTTGGCGACTACGACAACGATGGGCACCCAGACCTGTACGTGACCAACACCGGCTCGAACCTGCTCTACCGTAACCGGGGTGATGGTAGTTTTGCAGACGTCACGAACAAGGCCGGAGTCGGTGACGACGGCGGGGGCACCGGCGCGACCTTTGTGGACTACGACGGGGATGGCGACCTGGATCTCTATGTGGCCAACTACGTGGCATACCCGATAGAAGAGGTCCTCAAGGCAGAGCGGAGTTTGGTCTGGAGGGGTGTCGGAAACGTCCTCGTGGGACCTCGCGGGCTCAAAGGCGACCCCGATGTCTTCTACCACAACAACGGAGACGGCACCTTCACCGATGTAACCGAGAAAGTGGGACTGAAGGATTGGGTTCCTTCCTACGGCTTTGGGGTTTGTCTCACGGATTACGACAACGACGGCGATCCGGACATCTACGTGGCCAATGACATCCATCAGAATTTTCTCTACCGGAACAACGGGGACGGGACCTTTAAAGAGGTGGGGGCACGCATGAGCGCAGGGCGCTCCTGGCACGGGGTAGCGCAGGCGGGTATGGGGGTCGGTGCGGGCGACTACGACAATGATGGAGATTTCGATCTCTTCGTCACCAATTTTGCCAATGACTATTCAACCATGTACACGAACCAGGGCAAGTACTTCGACGACATTACCCCTGCCACCGGTCTGTATAAACCGACCTACGCGACCCTGGGCTGGGGGACCTCGTTTTTCGACTATGACCACGATGGGGATCTCGACCTGTTCATTGCCAACGGTCACATATACCCGCAGCTCGATGCGGTAGAGGGACACGCCGAGCACTACCGGCAGCCGAACCAGCTCTTTCGCAACGATGGAGGGCGCTTTGAAGAGGTCACCGAGCAGGCCGGTCCAGGGTTGGCCCTGGTGCAGTCCAGTCGCGGCGCGGCTTTCGGCGACTACGACAACGATGGGGATATCGATATCGCCGTGTTCAACATCGACGATAAGCCCAATCTTCTGCGCAACAAGGGGGGCAATGACCGCCACTGGCTGCAGGTGAAGACGGTGGGCACAAAGAGCAATCGTTTGGGCATCGGGGCCCGCATCCGGGTCCGGGTGGACTCACTGGTGCAGCTGCGGGAGATTCGTTCGGGGTCGAGTTATCTGTCGCAGAACGATATGCGCGCCCACTTTGGGCTGGGGGAACGGACGCGGGTGGACACGGTCGAAGTGCGCTGGCCCTCAGGGACCGTGGACCGCATCGCCGATCTGTCTGTGAATCGTCTACTGATCGTTAGAGAGGGGTTCGGACTCGTGGAATAGGATAGCACAGGGACGGAGCAGCCGTAGGGAAGGATCACTGCAACCAGGTTTCGCAGCTGCGAAATTCCATGTGCCGATCGGCGTTGAAAGGCGGGCATGAGCGATATTCGTTGATGCCGTCCACCGCCTCGCCACGGAATAGAAAGAGGCAGGGCCAATCCTGCTTGGTGACCAACGTCGTGGCCGGCATGTACTGAATAGATCCTCCCCGCCGCCAACGATCGCTGGTGTTGGGCTCCGAGCCGTGAAGAATCAGCGGGTGGTGCACCGATATGTCTCCCGGATCGAGCTCGATATCGATCGCCTTGCTTTCGTCCACAACAGCTGGATCGACCTTTTTGAGCAGGAGGTGATCTTCCCGCGTTGCCGCATGTTTCTGCAGGCCGATGAGATGGCTGCCGGGAATAACACGAACGCCGCCGTTTTGTGGAACAGATTCGGTGACGGCAAACCAGGCGGTGATTACATCCAGCGGTTCAAGGGGCCAGTAATGGCCGTCCTGATGCCACTGTACGCCTTTTCCGGTTCCGGGAGGTTTGCAGATATAGTCAGCCGCAAAAAGGGCGATGTCGGGACCTATCAGTGCTTCGGCTACATCCAGCAGATGGAGATCGCTCAGGAAACGGACCCAGAAGGGGTCGTCGGCTATCAGGTGGCATCCGAGGCCCTCCGGCTCGAGCTCAGGGTGCCGCTCAATGAGCCAGTCGATATGCCGGTTCAGCTCCTCCAACAGCTCGGAATCCAGGACCTGACGTACGATGGCGTAACCGTCCCGATCGTAGGCGTCGCTTATGCCTTGCAGCTCGGGAAAAACGAATTCGGACATTGGCTTCCTCCAGCTTTCGGCGCAAATGTAACTGGTATTCCCCATATCAAAATCAGTTGGGGTTTAGATTGGACACGACTCTTTTTGAGAATATGAAATGGCCTTCCACTTTGCTCCACGCACATGTTTTTGCATCAAGCACGGCCTTGTTCTTCCGAATTATCACGATCTGCACGTGCACATTCACTGATTAGAGACAGGTATCCATTGCTTTACTTTGGAAAGTGATGTTCTAGACAGAACAATAACGTAAGCGCTTGATTCGGGCCAAGATCTCGGCAAATAACGTCTGGTCTATCTTGCCGCACCAAGATCGGACGCCAGGTCGTTCCAACTCTCTCCGAACTCCGCCACGTCCCGGTAAACGCGATAGACATCCTCCCAAAGCCTGACACGTATCTCTTCGGCATTCGCCTCTGACGATTCCAGCTCGTCCAATACCTTCGAGTGCGTTTCCGCCAGCGCATTTGCGCGCGCGGCCAACTCGTTTACCGCCCGTCGCTGCCGTTCGACACGATCAGCGCGGGATACTTCGGGATCGAGTGCAACATCGTAGGCATCCGGCCCGGCGAAGTGAATCGGCTTGCGCTCTCCATTTTGGGTGAGCATGGTGTGCGTTGGCAGGATGTGCGGGGTCACCGAGAGGTACATGATCACCGGTTCGTCACCCACCACCCGCACCGCGTGGGGTTCGTCGACGGCCGCAAAGCAGAGTTGACCGGGCTCGATACGGGCGATTTCGCCGTTTATCTCGAACTCAGCGACGCCCTGCAGTATGAGAAACACCTCGTGCCCCAGGTCGTGACTGTGACGCTCGTTGAATTCAAGACCCGGCTCCAGACGTAGAATTCGCGATCTCATCTCCGAAGTGACGAAGAGATTCTTCACGTGTTCCGGATTTCTATAGTCGTATACGGCGATTCCCATGGCTGTCTCCCATGAAGTGAGCCAGATCAAGAGGATCGTCTGTGGTGTTGTGAATCGGCGAACCAACCTCCCATTCGCGCTGACCCCTGTGGCCGCACACTAAGCTGGTCCTGATTCGCTCGGACGCCCATTCTCCTATTCGCCGACGCCGACGCGGCCAAGACAGACAATGCGGGCTGTCCGTTATCCGTGATTCACGACGTCACGAAGACCCCATGCCGGACTCTGGTTGTTTTCTATCTGCTCCTCTTTCAAGCCGCTCGGCGCGATACCAACGTCGAACGGTATCGGAGCAAGTTCGACGAATAGCAGCCTGCCTCTTCAGGTGGGGAGTCTCGAGCCCGCCGGGATTGGCATCTATTGGGCGACGTAACCGCCGTCTACAGGCAAAGAATGTCCGGTGACAAACGACGCGGCATCGGAGGAGAGCCAGACCACTGCTTCCGCCACCTCTTCAAACCTACCGACCCGTCCCATGGGATGGCGCGCCAGGATCTTCGCCCGTCCCTCGGTGTCACCACCCCCTTCCTCCAGGGCATTCTGCATGTAGGCTGGACAAACCGCGTTGATGCGGATTCCCTGGTCAGCGTAGACGATGGCTGCGGTCTTGGTCATGCCTACGATGCCGTGTTTACTGGCGGTGTACGGAAGATTTCCCAACGGCGTGCCCACCAGCCCCATTATGGAAGCGGTGTTGACGATAGAACCGCCGCCCTGGGACAGCATCTGCTTGAGCTCCGCTTTCAAACACAACCAGACCCCCTTCACGTTCAAGGTCATGATGCGGTCGAAGTCCTCCTCGGGATACTCGTGGATGGGGGTCCGGATCGAGCTACCACCGCCGGCGTTGTTGTGAGCGCAGTCGAGACGCCCGAAAGCGCTCACCACTTCCTCGACCATGGATTCCACTTCGCCGGCTTTGGTCACATCAACCTGGACAAACTGCGCCTCTCCTCCACCCTTCACGACCAAACGCATCGTCTCGGAGCCACCGTCTTCGTCGATGTCGGCCACAGCGACGCGAGCCCCTTCGCGTGCACAGGCAAAGGCCGTCGCCCGTCCAATACCCGAGCCGGCACCGGTGATCAGAATCACCTTCCCATCTAGTCTGCCAGCCATATCGCTTGCGTGGCGGAGTCAGTTTCTGCCCTCAGCGTCGTCGCATGCGCGCGCGTAGTCGGGCTTCCTCTCAGCTGGTATTCCCAATATCAAAATCAGTTGGGGTTTAGATTGAACTCGACTCTGTTTGATAATAAGGAATGGCCGTCCACTTTGGCTGACATGCTGCCGCCGATCCATCCCGGCTCGTGGCGTGGAGCAGGAAAGTTACGATTACCAGGAATCGACACCAGCGAGCTTGCGGCCCAAGAGTGTGAGCACGGCGTCCCGGACGTCGAGCTCTAGACCGAACTCGACGTGCATCAGGTAGGCGACATCCCGTTCGTTCCAGATGCGGTCGTCGCCGCATCCAAAGGCCGCTCCTCCGCAAATCGTGTGCTGCCAATGGTGTTCATTCCAGATGGTGCTGTCGCCAAGGTCGAAAGCGGCCGGAGTCTGTCGCAGTAGATCGGGCAAGCGAGCCAGCTGGTCGGAACTGAGTTTCGGTTCGTGCTGCGGCTGCGGAATGCGCAGGATCGATTCGATCAGGCCTTCTTCCAGGTGGTGCAAGATTGGCAGACCAAAACTTTGAGCATCGGCGCGAGTAAGCTCCACGGTGGTCTCGTCTACCGGCTTTACCAACGATTTCTTGGCGACGAACAGGTCGCCGTTGGAGCGAATCTTCCAGGCCGGGTAGCTGGGGTGTTCCCCGAGTATCTCCTCGATCCGCGCATGCACCAGGTCACTGCCGCGATGTTCGGCCAACCAGCGCTCCACCAAAACCTGCGGGGCGCCGAGGGCTTCAGCGACGACCTCCTCGTGGGTACGAGCCAGGGGCAACACGCCGCTGCCGGTTCGATCTCGGGCCGGCGTCATCAGCATAAACTGGGACAGGCGGGGGCGACTGAAGCAGTTGGCGCCATTGCCGTGGAGTAAGGCGCTGTGCCATATGAGCAGGTCGCCGGCTTCCCCGGGAATGGACTGAACGTCGAAGGCTGCCATATCCTCGGGCCACTTGGGATGCCGGTCGGGTGGTTGGGTTTTCGACCATTCCTCCAGCTTCCGATGGAAACCGGGCACGCATTGAAATCCTCCCTGATTAGCGGCGGTATCGGCCAGGTAGAGGACACCTTGCACTTGCAGTGGGATGGGGCGCTGAGTCGAATCCATGTCCCAGTGTATGAACCCGCTATACTGCCAGTCGTCGTGGTTGGGCGGATTCATGGCGACCCGGTCCTGCGAGACGATCAACGCCTCGGTGCCCAGAATCTCAGCAAAGGCCTGGTGGATACGCGGACACTGGCGATTCTCCCAAAGGGTTTGGTGGCGCATCATGTTGATGAGGCTGCTGCCCGGGTTGCGGGGAATGCCGTACCATTCCTCCGGCTTCGAGAAGTCGCGACCGCAGAACACCTGCATGGCTTCAACGACGGCATCCAGGTTTTCCTGAGGGACGGCATTCGGTACGACGACGTAGCCGTTTTCTTCCCAGAAGTCCCAATCGCGAGTACTCAAGACGGTCATGATAGCTCCTTTGTTCAGAACCGGTTCCGCCGGTCAAGCGCACCGCGCCGGTCGAAACGCCGCCGGCATCGCTGCGCTACGCGGTCCGGCTGGCCTCATTCCTTTTGCAGCCAGAAGGAGTAGAGGCGCGTCTGGTGCAGGTCGAAGATGATGCGAACAGGCCGCTCGAAGACCCGGTCGTGCTCTCCCTGCCAAATTATCTTTGCGCGCAGGTGATCGCCGCTGATTGGTTCGCCAATGACGGTGAAGCCAGAAGAGAAGCGTTTCATGGTTTCCCCATCGACGATCTCGGCAAAGATCGCCCCCCATTTGGCGTCGACGTTGATGTATACCTCTTCACCTCTTAGCATGAACGGTTTGGTGGTGATGGTCGCCGACTCGCCTCCGTCGAGCGAGATAAAACCGTCCAGGCGGAGCTTTGCCAACGACAGGGCGCCCCCGTCCTCGAAGAGCTCCAGATCCACATTGAGTCTGAAGAGTTCCCGGTTGCGGTCCAGCTGCTGGTATTGTTCCCGGTTCCCCGGCATGCGCAGGGCGTTGTAATAAACCCAGATCTCACCAAGATCGGGGCGCACAACCGGACGGCCGGTCAACAGGATCTGGCTCGTGCCGTAGCTTTCGCCGTCCCACCGGTCGAGGCCGACAAACACCTGTCGATCCCCGAGCCGATCCCAGTTGTGGAGGTCGCGGGAAAACGCCAGTTCCACCTGGTTGATGCGGGTGAAGTTCCCGAGGGGTGGGGCGATGGCTCCGAACGGATTGAACAGACCGGGGAACCCGAAATAACATCCCTCGTACGGCATGACGGCCATTTGGTAGACTTCGGCTATGTAGTCCACATCGTCGACGATGGGCGGTGTAATATAGTCGGGGTCTTCGATCACTTCGCGCACACGTCGCCGGCAGTTCGCTCGGTCGAGCTCGTCGGAGTGAAAGATGAGCTGTGGTTCAGTGAACTGCTCGAAGTCTTTGCTGGTGGAAAGAAAAACCGAGCGCCCCCATTCGGTACCGTGTTTAACGAGCGCCAGGTACTGCTGGCCGAACTCGTCGTAGGTGAAGTGGCATTCGTCGCTGCTGGGTATGGGAGGGCGATCCAGAATGGTCCAGTCGAACCCGTCTGGGGACGTTGCCAGGAAGCGGCTACTCGCATTGATGACCGCTCTGCGGGTGAAGAGCGCTTTGTAGCGTCGCCGCGGATCGTTTTCGGCTTCGTCGCGAAGGACGTGGGTCAATCGCTGGTTTTCGCCGGTTTCGGGATCGTCCGCGATGTTGTTGTCTTTAGAACCCTCCCACTCGTAACGCCCCAGGGATGGGCGATCCCAGTTCTCACCGTCGGTCGAGGTTGCATAGTAGACGTGCTCGCCGAAATACCACCATTCCCAGACTCCCTTTTCGGGATTCCATTGCGGCGCGCTACGGCTTTGCAGCGACCGCTGACCACGGGATAGATCAGGACGGATGACGGGGCCGCACTTCTTGGGTGGATGCATGGTCCGCGTCCAACCGTGGTTTTGTGCGCCGGCCCCCGTTTCCAACGCGGCGTCGTCCACGAACATCTGACGGTGTTTGTGAGGTTCGATTAGCTGCAGGTCCATGGTCTGTCTCCGGTTACAATCCCATGCGGTAGTACTGACAGGTCGGCGCGTCGAAATCTATCAACAATTCCTTCATTTTGCTCTCAAGCTGGCGTTGCCACATTTCTGGATGTATAAGAGCGTGAGCGCGGAGATTGACTGTGGAGTTGTCGCGCTGTCATCCCTCAACTGTGCCTCAACGTGCTGCAAGCCGACGAAATCTGCTCAAAAACATAAGCAATCCGGCACGCCGGAACAGCCGGATCAACTGCTACTCTTGCGTGCCTACAAGCCGGCAGGCCAACTGCAGGTTCGTCTCGACCGCATGTCTCATCCTCACGTCCGCTGGCGATCTACTAGCTCTCTCTGCCGTCCCGCAGGGAGTGCTCGACGGACTGTGTGGCTGCAGCTCCACGCTCCCAGAGGTCCTCCTCCTCACCCTCATCGATCCGGCGATCGAAGATGTGGACGAGATCTCCATCATCGCCGAAGAAGAACGCGTACTGCGCGGTTCGCACGGTGACGGTTTCGCCATCGTCGCGCACCGCCTGTCCCTGGTGCACGAGCCGCATCCCGGTGTCCCGGCCTTCGATCAATCCCCGCAGGGACATGCCCTGAACATCGTACGGCATCGGAAATTCACAGTAGTCGAGTATCGTCGGTAGCACGTCGATCTGCCGCGTGAGCTCTTGGGGGACGGAGCCCGGTTGGATGAGTCCGGGACAACGAATCAGAAGAGGGATTCTCAGGTTCGTGATCCATTGCGTGCCGTGACCGCGCTCTTTGCCGTGATCGTTCAAGTGCTCGCCGTGATCGGCGGTAATCGCGGCGAAGGTGTTCTCGGCACCGAATCGTCCGTCCCAGCCGGCTATGAACCGACCGATGAGGGTATCGATGAACTCCACCTCGCCCACGTAGGTCTGCGGGAAGGGATCGGGGCAGTTGTCCGGCGTGTGGGGATCGATGAAGTGAACCCACAGCAACTGCGGCCGACTCGCATCGACCTTGCCCAGCCAGGCCTCCACTCTCTCGATGGTTCGGTCCCCCCTATTCTCGAGGGATCCGGCGCCTTCTTCACTGTGGGCCTCCTCAAAGCCGAGCACACTCTGGAACTGAAAACCACCCCAGCTGGCGATCGCGGTGGTGGCGTATCCCTGTGCCTTTGCGATCTCGGCCAGGGTAGCTCGGCGGCGTGGGGTCTCCACGCCATTCCAGTTGACGCCATGCACGGACGGCACGCAGCCGGTGAGCAGACTCGTATGTGAGGGCAGGGTCGTGGCCTGGGTGGATAGATGGTGCTGAAAGCGAACGCCAGAAGCCGCGAAAGCATCCAGGTTCGGGGTTTGGATGTCCACCTCCTGGTAACAGCCAAGATGGTCTGCGCGCAGTGAGTCGATGGTGATAAGTAGAATATGCTTGTTCATAGTAGTAATCCTTCCGGCGTTTCCTGCGTCTCTTCGAGGATCCATAACGGTTGGCAGAAGGCCCACTGGCCCAGCTCGGGCTGCTCGTCCGGCCAGCGAAGCCCGTCGTTCTCACACTCGACCCGGACGTAACCCTCATCGCCCACAATGCGGTACTGGGCGGACGAGTCTTCGGTCTCGAGGAGGGTCCTGCCTTCGTGCCCGATGAAGCGAATGCGCGATGCGTTTTGCGTAGTGACGCAAATGCGGTTGCCTTCAAGCGTCAGCGACGATACCGAGACGCCTGTACTGACACAGAAACTCCCGGTCCGCAAGGCGCGGAGCACGTCCGCCAAACTGAGCGATTCGGACCAGAGATCAGTCCATGCTACAAACGGTTCGGCGCCGCCGTCGAGACGATGCATGTCGTCGTTGCCATAACCCCAACAGCTGACCCGAGCGCTCAGTATGCCGTCCCACAGGCGGCGAGCGAATCCCCCCGCGCCGGCGGGATCCTCCTGCTTCCCGTTTCGCATGGCGTGGCCATTGACGACCTCGATGCCGTCGAATCGGCGCAGTTCGGGGTGATCGAGGAAGAAGGCTGGATCGTCGTCCCAGCTGTGCGGATGGGGCAGGTAAACCACGCCGCCCGCCTGCTGCGTCACCTCGCGGTAGCCGAGTGTGCCTCGGAAACGAGCAATATCGCTCCCCTGGGTGTGGATGGGATACCCATTTACCACGATGTGAGGGCCGGTGTGGTGGTCCTCAAAACCGGGCAGCATGAGCAATTCGCCCTCCCGCTCGATCTTCCAGTTCTCCTCGACCCACGGTCGGCCCTGCTCGGCGGAGGTCCGGGTGTAATCGCGAACGTAGGCCTCCCGACCGTAGTCCTCGGGGATGGCCTTATGCGGCTTATGGCCTTTGCCAATCTGACGGGCGCGCGGCATGACAACGCCGTCGAGGTTCCAGTCGTGGACACCGTCACCGTCCTGGTCGCCATTGCCGGTGTGGTCGGCAATGCAGAGGATCTGGTAGCCCGCGCGAGCGTAGAGCTCGGCGACCTCTTGTGGAGACAGCTTGCCGTCGCTGTGCGTACTGTGGCAATGGAGGTTGGCTTTGAATGTGGGGGTGGCGGGATCAAGGAAGGATCCGACGACGAACACCTTTGATGTGTTCGTTGTGACTTCGCGGCGTTCCAACATCATCCATTCCTTCCGCCTATGACTTTCCCGGATCGCGATTTGACGAAGTCCGCCCAAAACATAAACAATCCGGCATGCCGGAACAGCCGAATCAATTGGAAACCTGCGTAAGCTGAGGTATCCCCTCATGAGCCGGACGGTGTTGCAAGCCGGGACGTAGGGCTCGGGGGCCCTGCCCTATCGAGTTGAAAACCGGACCCAGCGGCGCAACCACAACGACGATCCGGATCGGCGTGAGGACGATTGGGAAGCGGACTATCCCTATGATGCGGACCAGCGCGGTTTTCACCTCTTTGGGCAGCTGGATCTGAACCGGCGCTGGTCCGTTCCGACCCTGGTCGACGCTGAATCTGGTGCAGAGGCTGCGCCTGCGGGTGGTCGTTTTTCGTGCGCAACCTGGTCGGCTTTACCGAATTTGGACAGCTGCTCTAACTTTCGCTGGAAAGCGCGGCGCCCGGCATGTCACACCTGATACGCAAAAACCTTGGCCTGAAACATCTTCAACCGGATCGCCACTATCTCTCCGACGCCGGAGATGTCGCTGCTCCCCTTCCAGGTCACCGCTCGATCCAGAGAATCACCGGTCAACCGGTCGCACTCCTCGAAAGTGAAGCCTTTCAACGGATCCACATCACCGTGGAACATCGACGGCATCATCCGCATCAGTTCCACGCTCACCCAACCACCCGGTTTGCAGCGGTAGTTCAAGCGCAGCTCGTCGTTGCGACGATAAATAGTGGGAATGGTGAAGCGCCCTTCGGTTGCCGCTTCAAAACCGCAGAACCGGTGCGGCTGCCATAGTGCCCAACCCATCTTCCGCACTTGCTTATGCGGAAAGAGCTTCGCCTCGTATTCCTTCTTGGTGTTGTGCAGCCTTGATTCCGCCCAGTAGCTTGCGCCCCAGCGGCCGTCGGGAAGCTCGGTTATTCCGGACGACCCGATCATGCAGTCTTCACCGCTACCTTCAGGTCCCAAGGTGATGATCGGTTTGCGTTCCGGCCGCTGCCAGACCAGGCCGTCGCGGCTAAAAGCGATCTGCACATCCATGGTGCCGATCATGTGATGGAAGATCGGCGTGAGCATGCCGTGCATATCGGGCCGGCCCGGATACGGGAAGTAGGAGTGGGCGTAGAAGGCGATGTCCAGGTCGTCCTGTGAGTCGGGGTGCATGGTGAGCTTCGCCGCGGGCCATTTGCGAAAGTCTTTGGTTCGGGCGATGCCGTTGGCCCGGCGCACCATCTCCGTTTCCTGGACTCCCGTGCCGATCCCCACCGGCTCCGGCGCAAACCCCTGGGGTTGCAGGTAGGCGTAGTAGGTGCCGCTGGGTTCGTCGTATCCGGCGACGATGCCGCCGTTGACCGAGTAGTCGGCCAATGGTTCTTCGATCTTCTTCCAGCCGTGGAAGCGGTCCGGAGAGGTCCAGCCGACCATCCACCCGCGCAGCACCACCTTCGGGCCTTTGTAGTCGCGCCCCTCGTACTGCATAGCGTCCCAGCGTTTTTCCGCTTCCTCGGTCTCCAGCCTTTCCCAGGTATCCGGGTCAAACCAGCTGGATCCCGAGCCTATGGCTTTGAA
This sequence comes from Candidatus Latescibacterota bacterium, assembly GCA_965217095.1. Taxonomy (GTDB): domain Bacteria; phylum Latescibacterota; class UBA2968; order UBA8231; family UBA8231; genus CAYNZV01. The sequence continues at coordinate 6,070,729 of OZ244235.1, read as the reverse complement.
CCGCTCCTCGGGGGGTGCCGAGGGGTCTTCCCAGATGCCGCCCTCGGGATGATTGGCACGGATGTTGTTCTTCTTCGAGCCGTTGAACTCTACCTCGCCCAGCTCGGGACGGGTCCAGTTGTAGCAGTCGTCGCTTACGGCATAACAGGTTCCCTGTTCGAAGACGTAGTAGAACATGTGATAGCGACCGTCCTCGTACCAGACATCGCCGCCTGAAGTTCCTTCCTTTTCCCATTCCACCTCGCCATCGAAAACTACCGGTGCCTTGGTAGCTACCTCGATCGTGTGCTCGACACCCACGGGCGCATCGTACAGGTTGTATACCCCCTCGCGGGAAACCGACCGGTTGCCAGGGAAGATTTCGTGGACATCGATGAGCGGTGTCCAGGTGCCGGGGTTGCTCCGCGGCCGCACCCAGTCACCGGGATAGAATCCTTGCCACTCGCCGCTAAGCTGTCTTTCTTTGGCCATCTCGTTTCCCTCCTGTTTGCTCGTCAGTGTAGCAAGCTTTCAGTGCGCCCACAAACTGGGACCTGTTCTGCGCCATGGGGGCGAGCGAACAGGTGCTGGAGCTTGCACTGCAGCAATGGCACGCGACCAGCCGTTTCTTCGCCGACGATATCGTCAGTCGGGTCCACCCCCGCTTCAATCTGCAGATCCCTGCTTGCACGTGGTCAAACGGAACCGGCCCGCTCCTACAACCTGTTCCGAGATGTCTCTGTTGCCGATCCAGGTGGCGCCGGATCAATGCCGGGCATGATACCGTTCCATGTCTCAGCCGTTGTAGACTACCGATAGAAGGCCGCTTACCATTCCAATACCTACCTAAGGTCTACGAAACGCAGTGCCAACAGACAGGGGACGGAGGTGATCATGACCGTCGAAAGATGCAGTCCCGCGGAATTCGCACAGCGCTGGACCCGGGTGCAGGCCTTCCTCCAGGAGCAGGACCTTGGTGGCCTTCTGGCCTACTCGCCGCCCAAAGAGCACAAGTGGGGCCAAACCGGGCACGTGTCCTACCTTGCTGGCTGGGACAATCACGACCGCATCGTCGACTCGGCGGTAGTCGTCCCCGCCAGGGGCGAGCCGGCCTTGTTATTGGCCGGCATGCCCTATATGCTGGAGCAGATCGCCGAGGTCTCCTGCATCCGCGATCTGCGCCTGGTCGAGGCGGTGGACCCTCACGCGGTGGCCGCCATCGCCGAGGACGGCGCCCCTCGCACCTTCGCCGGCCAGGCCCTGGCTCTCTTGGGCGATAACGGCCTCGAGGGTAAAGGGGTCGGAGTGGTCGGGATCGACAATATGTCGGCGCCCTTCTACGAAACCCTCGCCCGCGAACTGGGCTCGCATCTGGCGCGCATCCCCGATATCGTCGCCCGGCTGCGCGCGATCAAAAGCCCTGCCGAGGTCGTGCTCATGCGGCAGGCGGCGCGTTTAAGCGATCTGGGCTTCCAAACCATGCTCGAGATCGCCCACCCCGGCATGCAGGGCATCGAGCTAGTCGCCGAAATGGAACGCGCCGTCCGCCTCCAGGGCGCCGACCACGCCAAGTACTGGATGGCCTCGGGCCCGCCGCCCGACTGGGCCGGCACCCGGCTGGACCTCAAGCCCCACGAGCGCGTGCTGCAGGAGGGTGATCTGATCGCCTCGTGCTCCTACGTGCTCTACAAGGGCTACTGGTGCCACGGCCACCGCACGGGCACGCTAGCCCGGCCTTCCCCCGAGCTGGACCAGTTGTGCACCCTGGCCCGGGAAGCCCAGGACGCCGGGCTGGCCGAGATCAAAACCGGCGCGCCCATCGGCGCCATCGGCCGGACCATCCGCGCCCATGCCGAGCCGCGGGGCCTGGGGATTCAGGGCGGCCGCTACGGCCACGGCATGGGCATGGACTACGCCGAGCTGCCGGCTTTAGCCGAAACGACCGCAACCCCGATCGAGCCGGGCATGACCTTCGTGGTCCACGCCTCCTACGAGCTGCCCGAGTCGGGCAAGATGTTCGTGCCGTTGGGGGATGTATGCCACGTCAGCGAAAAAGGGACGGAAAAACTCATGGAATTTCCGCGCACGCCTTTCGTGGCCGGTCAGGTGAGTGGCTGAGCTAGCTCTCGGTCATTCCAGCTTGATGGGATCTCCGCTTGGTCCTGGCGCGAATTGACAGCTTACCACTGGTTGCGCAGCCTTTGAAGCCGGCAATGGAATCGAACAATTCAATGGGAGAAACGTTATGGCAACCGCAACAAATCTGGCCGTCGGAGTACACAGCGGCACCCCGAGTTTCGAGGTGGAAGAGGCGGTTCTCTTTCCGTTCGATGACTGCAGTATACCGTTCCGCAAGGATGTGCTGATGAACCTGATCCCGGGGGCTCGCGGGCCCGGCGAACACCGAGAAGGGGGGCCCTACGAAGACCAGCAGCATCCCGGCGACCCGGTGCTTCAGCTCGGCGGGCCGGGCACCCCGGACAGCACGGAGATCATCTTCCCGACCATTCTGCAGGTGGACGATGAATTCCGCATGTGGTACACCTGCCGTGGCGATTCCTCCGATGACACCTCTCCCTGTTACTATTCCGGCGGACCCCCAATCGACAACCGCCGCCGGATCGGCTACGCCATCAGCAAGGACGGGTTCAACTGGGCAAAACCGAACCTGGGCTTGGTGGAGTACAACGGCTCCAAAGAGAACAACCTGGTGGATGAGGACGGCGGCGAGCTGCGTTTCACTGCCTACGATCCGGAAGATTCCGATCCGAACAAACGTTTCAAGATGGTCAGCATCGGGGGGATGATGCGACTAAATATACACTACAGTGCCGACGGATTGACCTGGACCAAAGGCAAGGCGGTGGGCCAGCGAATCGAGCCCGGAACCCCGCCTTTTAAATTCCGGGGATGCTGGTACGTCAACGGTCAGGGCGGTCCAGGGCCGTTCAACAAGACCATTCCCCACCCTGTAGATGGCGCCGCCAAGCGCGAGATGATGACTTGGGCAAGCTATGACTTCGAAAAGTGGACCCTGGCTGCGGTCCCCAGCTTCCGGCGAGACCCGATTCCGCCCAAACCGATAATGGACTTCGAGTGGCATCGAGGCGAGCAGGTTCACGAAGGTGCGATGGTGTGGAACCGGGGCAACGTGATCATAGGTTTCTACGGCATGTACCACAATGAGAGCAACGATCGGGTCTACGCCACCCAGGACATCGGGCTGGTGATCAGTCACGACGCCATGCATTTCCGCGAGCCCGTGCCCGATTTCAAGATCGTGCGCTGTTTTGAGGAAAACCCTGTCGGACATCCCGGCTGGGGCGCTGGCTCCAAGCTGGTGCAGGGAAGCTTCGCCAACATCGGCGAGCGTACGGTGCACTATTACTCCACCTGGGAATACCCGGCGCGCGGCATGGTTCGCGTTGCCACCTGGCCGCGAGACCGGCTTGGGTTCTTCTCCGCCATCTCAGCGCCGATCTTCCAGGGCCAGGGCTACCGCGATGTAGCCGTGGAACCCCACGTGATCTCCTGCCCCATCTCGCTCAACAAGGACGGACTGAGCGTGTACATAAACGCCGACCGGCTGCACGAGCACAGCCGGCTCAACGTCGAGCTGCTGAGCGAGTCCTTCTATCCAATTCCAGGTTATTCCGGGGACGACTGCATCGCGATCGCCGAACCCGGTTTACGCCAGCGGGTTTCGTGGACGAAGGGGGATCGCATTTCCGGAATCGAAGGTCCGGTGCGGGTGCGGGTCAACTGGGACGGCCTGCGCCCCGAGGACGCTCAGCTTTTTGCTGTGTACGTTGGTTGAAGGATTTGCACGAATGTTTCATTTGAAAGAACCACGCCTGCTCACCGACGACGAGCTTGCGACGTACCGGAGTGACGGCTTCGTCGTTGTGGAGAATCTGATCTCGGCCGAGGAAGTGGCCGGTCTGCAGGCGCGGATCCGCGAGTACACCCATAAAGGGCGCTCCACGGAGAAGGTGAGAGTTTGGATCGAACCCCGAGTCGAACGGGGGGAGATGTCGGTGGAACACCCTGGAGACGGAATCCGCAAGATCGACGGACTGGTGGAGAACGACGAGCTCTACAACAAGCTGGCTCTCCATCCAAATATTCTGGGCATGTTCCAGCAGATCCTGGGTCCGGATATCAAGATGCACCGCAACTCGCTCCTGTTGAAACCGCCCGAAGTGGGATCGCAAAAGGGCATGCACCAGGATTCACCCTACTGGCCGATCGAGCCGATGGATCTCTGCAGCTGCTGGTTCGCCATCGACGACGCCACGGAGGAGAACGGCTGTATGGGTGCCCTGCCCGGCGCTCACAAGAACGGTCCGCTGCCGCACGTGAATGTAACCGATGATTTTGTCGTAGACGAGGGTCATTACGATTTCGACGACATGGTTTTGGTTCCGGTGCCGGCTGGGGGAGGGCTCTTCTTTCACTCGCTGTTGCCGCACTACACTGCCCCCAACCATTCCGAGAGATGGCGTCGCGCCATCGCCTTGTCCTACATGTCTGCCAGATCTACGTATACAGGAGATGGGGAGGGACCTGTGCACTACCCGATTTGCGGTCGCAGCTTTGACGGGTGTGTGCGATGACGCAGCTAATACTGAAAAACTGGAGAATCTAGCATGATCGTAAAGAATGGTGGACCCGATATCGTTTTGGACGAAGCAGTCCTCTTCCCCTTCGACAAGTGGAGCATGCCCTTCCGGTATCGCTTGCGATACGGTCTCGTAAGCGCGACGAATCCGTACAAGCCGCACCCGAAGGTGATGCTCAGCGGGGACCCGAAGTCACCGGACGGTCTCGGATTGCATTATTATGGCACGGTGATTCGCGTCGGCGACGAGCTCCGGATGTGGTACGGGGGCATGGGGGAGGACAACGGCGAGAAAGGGATGCGGATGTGTTATGCCGTCAGCACCGACGGCATCACTTGGGGAAAGCCGGATTTGGGTCTGGTGGAGTTCAACGGCAGCACGAAGAACAACCTGTTGCGGTTTGACAGCGAACACAACAAGAGCATGGCCTCTATCCTCGTGGTCCACGATCCCGACGATCCAGACCCCAACCGCCGGTTCAAGCTCGTCAACGAGGTTCACCCGTTCATCACCATCGCTGCGTTCAGTCCGGACGGGTTGGTCTGGACCGAGTCGAGCCACAATCCGGTGCTCAAACACAACGCCGTCGAACCGGGCGGCCTCATGAAGTATAACGGCTGCTTGGGGGTATCCATTTAACCGGAGTTACCATATGTTCAGTGCATGGCGTATCCTCGCGCTGGCAAGCACTACCCGGGCTCGGTTGGCGAGTTTCAAGCCTGGTTTCGAACCGATGCGGACTGCCTGGACTACCTCGAATGGCTGCGGTGGCCCGACGGCTTCGTCTGTCCGAGTTGCGGCCACGAAGGCGGTTGGCGCTTGGGCGATGGCCGCTTCATGTGTCCGGCGTGTTCGACACGCAGTTCGGTGACGGCCGGTACGATCTTCGATCGGACGCGGACACCCTTGACGATATGGTACACCGCCTGCTGGCTGTTCGCCACCGGTAAAGACGGGATCTCGGCGTTGAGCTTGAAGCGAGTACTGGAGATCAGCTCCTACCAGACTGCCTGGGCCATGCTGCACCGCCTGCGGTCGGTGTTGGTACGTCCCGGTCGGGATCTGCTGAGCGGGACGGTACAGGTGGACGAGACCTACATCGGCGGCGCCGAGCCTGGGCTGGCCGGTGGCCGCGCTAGGGGCAAGAAGGTGCTGACCGGTATCGCAGTTGAGGTTCATGAGCCGAGAGGATTGGGGCGGTGCCGCATGTCGCCACTGGCCGATGCCTCTGCCGAGACCTTGCACGCGTTCGTGATGGATCACGTCGAGCCGGGCTCGACGATCATCACCGACGGGTGGCCCGCTTATCAGGGACTGGCTCAGCTCGGCTACGAGCACGATCGGCGCAGCCAGGGCGCGGCCCGCGCTCGGGGCGATGATCCCAACAAGCTGTTGCCCGCCGTGCACCGCGTTGTCTCACTGGCCAAGCGGTGGCTGCTGGGAACGCATCAAGGGGCCGCCGACAGTACCCACATGAGCCACTACCTCAACGAGTTCGTGTTCCGCTTCAATCGCCGCCGCTCCCGCAGCCGCGGCATGGTGTTTTATCGCGTGCTCGAGCTGGCCGTGGCCCACGAGCCGATGCGTTTCCAGGATCTCATTGCCAGCCGACGGCCGAGGAAGCTGCCCCCCGAGCCGCCCAAACGGCGAGGGCATCCCACGAGCCTGGAACGCCCAGGGGCAAACCGGCCGTGGCGGTCGGCGGCCGAACACTGATGGGGGTCGCGACGCACTCCGGTTAAATGGATACCCCCAACGGCTGCTTCTATCTGTCCGGACAGGGAGGCAATGTCGGCACCAAACGGGCCCTGGTGACCTACATATCCTACGACTTCGACCACTGGAGCGACGCGGTTGCCGTCGGTCTACGGAAAGACATACCACCCTATCCGGCGATGCCCGGACCGCACGCGGGAGAGCAGGTGCATCTGGGCGCCAGCTACTGGAACCGGGGAAACGTCATTCTCGGCCTCTACGGGCCGTGGCATGGCGAGTCGAATGATCGCGGGTTCGTATCCCAGGACCTCGGCCTAGTGGTGAGCCACGACGCCCTCTACTTCGATGAACCGGTCCCGGATTTCCACATCATCTCCGGCTACGAGCTCCTTTCGGAGGAACGGGAAGAGATGGTGCACGCCCCCAAGGCGGAACAAGGACAGGGCTACGAGAACGTCGGCGACGAGACCCTCATATGGTACTGGGGTTGGGAATGCGATTTCATCTGCGTCGCCCGCTGGCCCCGCGATCGGCTGGGCTACTTCGAGGTGGTGGCAGACCCCAAGCCGAATTTGCTCATGCCCGAAGACACCCACACCATGTTCTGGGGCCGGCACGTGGACATTCCGATCGATCAGACCGATCCCCACACGGTTTCATGCCCCATTCGCATCGATGGTACTGCGGCAAGTGTCTCGGTTAACGCGGATGGGATCTCGGAGGACTCCTACCTCTCCCTCGAGTTGCTGGACGAGCAGTACCGTCCTATTGAAGGTCTCTCGGGAGCAAACGCCGCCGCTATCCGCGAATCGGGTTTACGTCAGACGGCCGTATGGAACGGCTCGCAGTCCGTCGACCTGGCGGGTCAGACCATCCGCACCAAGGTCACCTGGTTGGGCAAACGGCCGGACGACACCCATCTGTATGCGGTCTACGTGAACGAAGGCTGAAGCTGGTCGCGTCCATCGCGCCATTTGAAGCGGGAGACAAGGAAGCCAATGGCGAGTGAATTCCAGATTACCCGATTCGAATCTCCCATCGAAGACGAAGCCCTGGCCAGGGAGATCCTCGAACTGTGGAACAAGGTGCCGGAGCAGATCGGCCAGTCGTCGGACCTGTCCGCCTACATCGCAACCCTCAACGACCGCGACCGACCGGAAGATCGCAAGCTGCTCTATGTCGCCCGGGTAGATGGCCTGTTGGTAGGAACCTCCATGTTGTGGGTTTCTCGTCGCGATCCCAAGCTCGCCGAATTTGGCATGCCGGGAACCGATCCCGAATATCGACGCCGCGGAATAGGCCGGGTCCTCTTCGAGCAACCGGTCACTGAATTCCGCGAGGCCGGCGGCGAAGCGATCGTCATGGGCGGCGGCAACCAGGAGGCGGACCGCATCTACGCCCGGTTGGGTTATTCGAAACTGGTCGGCTCCAATGCGCTGATACAGGCGATGTCGGGCGAATCCCCGGAGGCCTACTTCACCGACTATTTCCGTGATCTGGGGCCGGCGACGATACATCCGGGCGAGGCAGACGACCGCACTCCGGCGGTGCCGTTGGTGCACACGCCGCACGACTGGCAGGTGATGGACTGCAATGCCAAAGTCTACACCACCCGTTATTTCGTGCGCCGCAGCTTCGCCGGGCAGTGCGGAGCTTATGTCGATATGCTCGACCATCCCGCCGCTACCTTCTTCGCGGCGCGAGCTGGCGACAGGCAGAAGGTGGTGGGTCTCTCAAGCGCCAAATTCGTCGATGAAAAAGTTTGCTCCGTCGACGGTTTTACGCATCCGTATTATCTGGAGAACTGGACCGAGCTCATCGGCGCCGCTATGGATTGGGCGCGCCAGCGCAATGCCGACCAGCTCGTCGTCACGGTGTCGCAAGAGGATGAACAGAAGCAGGAGCTGTTCAAGCAGTTGGGGTTCGAGGTTACCGGACGCGGTGAAGATTTCTTCCTCGACGGCGTCTGGTTGCGGGCTCTTCCCGAAGGACGTCCTGTGGCAGCACTCAAGATGACCCGCGACGCCAACACTTAGTCACCCATGCCTGAAGCACCCTCCGTTCGACTTTCGCACACCTCGCTCTCCGACCTGATGCGAGACATCTTTTCGCGTCTCAAGGTCTCACCAGAGGAGTGCGAGATCGTCGTCGAAACCCTGCTCGAAGCATCCCTCTCCGGCTACGATTCCCACGGTTTCATGCGCCTGCCGCTCTACGTCGAGGGTGTTCGCAGCGGATCTATTGTTCCCGGCGCGCGGCTCGAGACCCTCAGTGAAACGCCGTCGGTGGCGCACCTGGACGCACATTTCGGTTTCGGACCGGTAACCGCGGTCGAAGCGATTCGCCAGGCGAGCGCCAAGGCCTCTGTGACCGGCATCGGCTGTCTCAGCGTCGTGCACTGCACCGATGTCGCTCGCCTCGGCAGCTATGTGATATCCCCCGCACTGGATAGGCTCGTCGCGGTGTTGATGGTCAACGATGCCGGCGGCAATCCGTTTGTGGCGCCCTGGGGAAGTGTCGAACCGTTCCTCAGCACCAACCCGATCGCCGCGGGGATCCCCTGGAAAGACGAGGAGCCGATCGTCATCGATATGTCCACCAGCGTGGCAGCCGGGGGCAAGCTGAAGATGCTCACCGCCGAAAACAAAGACGCCCCCGACGGTTGGCTCATCGACGCGGACGGCAGGCCAACGACGGAGGTTGCACCGGCGATGGAGTCTCCCCCGTTGAGCGCTCTGCTGCCGTTGGGAAGCCTCATCGCCGGCCACAAGGGATTCGCGTTGTCGCTGCTGGTGGATATCCTTGCCGGCGGCTTGAGCGGAGCCGGCTGCAGCGCCGGAAAGGTCGACGTGACCGATGTCAACGGTCTGTTTGTGCTGGTCATCGATCCGGAGAAATTCGTCACGAAGGCCGCCTTTCGTGAGCAGGTGGCGCGATTTGCGACCAGCTTAAAACAGCTGAAGCGGGCACCGGGGGTGGATGAGATCCTGATTCCCGGTGAACGGGCCGCCCGAGAACGGGCGCGGCGGCAAGCAGAAGGCATTCCGATCGAAGGACCTGTCTGGCACCAGATCGAAAGCATTCTCGGCGACCTGGGCATCGAAAGCAAGTATGGCCAGACCGAGGTTTAACCCACTCTTTCCCACGATGGTTGTGGGCAGCCTGCCGCGCCCCCGGTGGGTGGTGGACATCATCCAGGAACGGACCAACGGTGCGTTGTCCCCCGAGGAAGCCAATCCCCTTCTCGATACCGCGGTGTTGAGTGCGATCCGCATGCAGGAACGCGCCGGCCTGGATTACATCTCCGACGGCGAGTGGCGACGGGAGAACTACGTCCGCGTGTTTGCGGACAAGGTGGGCGGTTTCCGACGCGAGCGGGTTCAGCGCGGACCGCTCACCCAGCTCGCCTTCGTGGAAAAACCGCTCGAGCGAAGGGGTCCCATCGCGGCCGACGACGCGGAGTTCCTTTTGAAGAACACCGACCGCAAAACCCTGGTGACCCTGCCGGCGCCGTGCACTCTGGCCGATCTGATGTGGCATCCGGAGCACTCGGCTACGGCTTATCCCACCAAACGCAGTTTTGTGTTGGCTTGCGCGCCTATCATCCGCGAGGAGATCGAGGATCTGGGCAGAATGGGCGTCGGCGCGGTGCAGCTGGACGAACCGCTGTTGCCGCGCCTGGCGAACCCCGCCGTCTACGGCAATGAATCCGCTACTCCCGAAGAGGTTGTGGCACTGTCGGTGGAAACGATCAACCGGGTCACCCAAGGGTTGGACGATATCTTCATGACCGTGCATTTGTGCCACGGCCACGGCGAACCCAGGTCCAGCCTTCCAGAGGGGACCGATCTGATGAAGAAGGCGGTCGAAGAATTAAAGGCCGACCGCCTGGCGATGGAGTTCAACAGCACTGTTGCCCGCAGCCTGCAATCCCTCGAGGATTTCCCAACCGACAAGATCCTGGGTTTGGGCGTCGTGGTGCCCGGCGACGAGGAGGTCGAGACCCCGGAGGTTGTGGTTCAGCGAGCCGAAGCGGCGCTGGAGTTTGTTGACGCCGAGCGGATCACCATCAACCCGGACTGCGGTTTTGCCACCACTGCAGGGCGCGGCGAGCTGCTCGACCGCTGTTACCTGAAGCTGGCTGCCATGTGCGAGGGAACGAAGCTGCTGAGAGAGAAATTTGCTTCCGAGTGACGACAGCCGCATCGCCGGCCCGCCATCCAGGTGGGTTTGTTAGCGCACGTCCTGCTGCAGCGCCTCTAAGTGCGGCAAAGCCTCCACGATCGTTTCGATAAACCGATCCACCTGCTCCGACTCGGTGGCGATCGACACATTCCCGTGCTCCGCCCAGTTGATGCCGTGGTTCAAGAGCCAGAAGAACAACCACCGGTGCATCTCATTGTTGCCGGCCGCCGCCTCGCGATAGTTCGTGGGCAGCTCGTCGGTGAAGTGAATCCGGAAAATCGAACCGATGACGGCGACCCGCGCGCGAATGCCGCCGGCCTCAAAAGCGCGATTCAGCGCGGAGCCGATGCGCGCCACCTCTGATCCCAACTTCTCGTAAACATCCGGTGTCAGATGTCGCAGGGTGGTAATCCCAGCGACCATGGCCAGGGGCCAGCCGTTGTAGGTGCCGTTGTGCGGAATGGATGGACGGCCCGCGGTTGGATCGTAGGCCGCCATGATATCCTCGCGGCCACCGAAAGCCGCACCCGCCGTACCACCGGCGATCACCTTGCCTAAGGTCGTCAGATCGGGGCGAACCCCGTAGAGCTCCTGGGCGCCGCCTGGAGCGACGCGAAAGCTGATGATCTCGTCAAAGATCAAGGGGATCTCCGCGCGGTTCGTCATCTCTCGCAGCTCGGTGAGGAAACCGTCCTGAGGCGCCGCAAGGCCTGCACCTGAAGAGACCGGATCGACGATCACCGCCGCCAGCTCATTGGCGTGAGCGGCGATGAGGGCTTCGCATGCCGCAACATCGTTGAACGGAAGCACGAGCACCTCACGGTCAGTGCCGGGTGGAAGTCCAGCCGTAGAAGCTACCGAATTCGGACGCATCGCCTCACCCAGATGTGATCCCGCGCCCGGCGAATGGCTGATCATGGCTGGCGCATCCATGCCGTGGTACGCCCCCTCGAACTTGGCGATCTTCATACGCCCGGTGAATGCTCGTGCCGCGCGGAAGGCGTTCATTACCGCCTCGGTGCCAGAGCTGCAGAAACGCACCCGTTCCATCGAGGGTACCCTTTCCCGCAGCATTTCCGCCATCTCCACTTCGAGAGGCGTAGGTCGCGAGAACGCCGTTCCTTTCGCCACCTGCTGTTGCAGCTCGCGGACGATGTCGGGATGGGCGTGTCCCAGGATCAGCGCCGTCTGGTTGTTGACGAAATCGATTAACCGATGGCCATCCGCATCGATCAGGAACGGCCCTTCACCGCGCTCGATGTAGATCGGAAACGGTGGGAAGTACGCACCGGTGCGGGTATTCCCGCCCGGCAGGGAATTCTGGGCGCGCTGGAACAGCTGTTTGGAGTTTGGATTGTTCTGCTCGTAGGTAGCCAGCAACTGATCGAGGGGCAGCGTTGCGGTAGTGGTCACGAAAATCTCCCTAATCGATGATAAAAATGCTCACAGTCCCAGTCGCTGATACTGTTCCTCTGGTGCGTCACACTCACGCATAAGCTTTACCATTTGCGCAGCCAGCTTCGCTTCAAGATCCGAATCATCGATTCGCTGCAGCCGCTGCGGATCGCTGCCTAGATCGAAGAGCATCGTCTCGAAAACATCGGCGGTACCGATGGACCGCAACTTGCCGGGAGCATGCGGATCGGGCTCGAGGTTGGGCCGACCCATCTTCAACAGCGGGCACTCCTTCGTAAAGGAGAACGGCGACACCAGCTCCGCATCTTTGAGCTCCTCGGTGCGGAACATATTCTTCATGCGGGCCGGCATCAGGGTGTAGTCGAAGAGCGGTTCGTTGTCCGCTTTTGCCGGCGCCCGCATATATACGTAACGGCCATCTGTCAGGTTCACGTGGCCGCCGTGATGGCCGAAAATGGCACTCTCGCGAGCAGCTGCATCCGCGGCGATCGTTTCGCGCAGATTCTTACCCAGCATGTCCGGCGTCGACTCCAAGCCGAAGAAATCCAACAGCGTGGGTCCTAGATCGATGGACGGTTGCACCAGACTTTGACGCCTCTCGCCGCGTTGACCGGTACGCGGATCCCAGACGAAAAACGGGGTGTTCGCCAGCTCCTGGTACCATGGCATACGCAGCTTCGCCCACCAGTCGTGCTCGCCCAGGAGGAATCCGTGGTCGGTCCACACCATCAACATGGTGTCCTCCCACAGATTCAGTCGATCCATCTCGTCCAGCACCTCCCCCAGGCGCGCGTCGCACATGCTTACCAGAGCGGCGTAATGTCCGCGGCATTGCGCCACCAGCTCGGGACTTTCTGTAACCTTGCCGTAGGAAGGCCAGTCGAACAACGGTGCCGTACGGTCTCCCATCAACTCCTGGTACAAGTCCTGATACTGCGGTTGGTTGAAGAACGGTTCGTGTGGGTCGAAGTTTCTATCTGCAGGAACCAGTTGTCTTCGCCATGATTGCGACGGATGAAATCCAGGCCCGAGGCGAAGGTCTTGGCCTGCGGCTGGTCCTCTTCCCGTTGTATGAACTGGCGATTGATGCGATCCTGGCGCTCTACACCTGTATTGATGGCGTTGCGGCCGTGGGCGCGAACCGCTGGAGGATCGGCCACCTGCCCCATCCACGGATCCCCTTCCTGACCGCGATGGAACTGCCAGGTGCTGTACTGGGTATGATATGTTGCACCGCCAGTTTCCCAGTAATGCTGGTGATCGCTCACAAGATGACTGGTGACCCCATTGTCTCGCAGTATGCGCGGCACCGAATCATCGAACGGCTCCAGCGGGCCCCAGGAGCGGTGCAGGAAGTTGGGGCGGCCGGTATGCAGATCGCGCCGCGCTGGCATGCACGGCATCGAGCAGATGTAACTGCGGTCGAAGGTCAGGGTGTTCTCAGAGAGGCGCTGAAAATTAGGCGCCTGCACCCAGTCACAGCCGTAAGGGGGCAACATGCGTCGATTCAGGGAATCGAACATTACCATGATGGCTTTCAAGTTTTTGGCCTCCGGGGTTGCGATGCGGAACGCAAATCGCACTAACAAGAAGCGATCGCTATACTATTTCTGCAACCGTTCGAGCTCTCAAGGGACTTCATATGGATTTTTCACTTAGCAGCCAGACACGCTCTCAGATGGAAGCCGTGCGCCAGTTCGTGCAACAAGAACTGCAGCCTCTCGAACAGGAAGTTGAAACCAAAGGGCTCCTTGAACCCGACAAAGCCCGTGAGATCTTCGAGAGATCACGCAAGTTAGGTTTCTACGCCATGAACATCCCCAGAAAGTTTGGAGGTGGAGGACTCAGCGCTGTGGAGATGAGTCAAATCGAGCTGGAGATGGGACAGACGACCGACATTCTAATCCGCCGTGCTTTCGGCAACGTCTACGAGGTGCTCCTGGCCTGCAACGCAGCACAACGCGAGGAGTGGCTGCTGCCCGCCGTGCGTGGCGAGCGGACCTGTTCTATCGCCATGACGGAGCCCGATGCCGGCTCCGATGCCGCCGGCATCGTCACCACCGCCAAACCCGACGGGGATGGCTGGATCCTGACCGGCTGCAAGCGCCCCATCGGCGACGGCGCCTTCTCCGACTTCTTTGTAGTCTCGGCACGCAGCGAGCCGCAGGAGGGGTCGCGGGGCATCTCGCTATTCCTGGTGGACAAGGCCATGGCAGGTGTGAGCGTAGCGCGCGACATGCCGATGATGGGGCTGCGTGGCACCAGCTTCGTCGAGCTGGTCTTCGAGAACGTGAAGCTGGGACCGGAGCACCTGCTCGGCGAGTGTGGTCGTGGTCTGGGCTTGTTGTTATCGACCCTAGGCCGCATTCGTCTCTTCCATATCGGCGCCCGAGCCATTGGCATGGCGCGTCGGGTGTTGTCCATGATGATCGATCACGCCAATGAGCGACACCAGTTCGGGAAACCGATCGGCGACTTCCAGATGGTACAAACCATGTTGGCCGACAGCGCCATCGAGCTCGATTGCGCGCGCTTGCTGGTGCTGGAAGCGGCCTGGGAGATCGATCAGGACAGGGATCCGCGGGAGAAGGTGTCGATGGTCAAGGTGAATGCCGCAGAAACCTTGGGGAATATCGCCGATCGAGCAGTGCAGCTTTTTGGAGGTATGGGGTACTGCAAAGACCTGCCGATCGAGAGGATCTATCGCGATGCCCGGGTCGCGCGGATTTACGACGGCACCTCGGAGATCCATCGCGGTGTCGTCGCCAGGGGTCTGATGCAAAAAGGTGTTGAGGTTCTGTTTTAAGAGCTGTGACCACCAATTCCGAGTCGTCTGGGTCCGCTCGCCGCCGGGCGCTGTCCGCCCCAATCTGCGAAAGCACGGGATAGAACCATCGATCCGTGTAAATCGGCGTGTCGGTAGTTGAGCTCCCGCACCATCATTTTCAAGAACCAGTTCCCCCCGTGCCCGGATACGATGGTAAGCTTGGCGATCCCGTGACGCTTGACGGAGTCCAGAATGTCCGAGAAGATGGCGATCAGGGTCTCTGAACGAATGGCTTGCTCCATTGGTGGCTCGGGATGTTGAGATGATTCCTCAAACTATGTATAAAAACAGAATATCGTGCGATATTCGATCCTCGATACTGGTTTCATAACAGCCAAGAGGTTGCCAAGTGAAACATTGCCTGTTTTCCATAAGCTACGCCGGGTTCTGGGGACAGCACCGCCTCGAGTTGACCGAGTTCATCAGCAAGGCAGCGGCGTTGGGCTACGACGGTGTGATGATCGCGGGCAAACGTCCGCATCTGTCGCCATTGGATTCAACACCGGAGCTGATTGGCGAGATCAAATCCCATCTGGACCAGGAAGGCGTCACCTGTGAAGTGATCGCAGGTTATACGGACTTCTCGGGGGCCGGGCCGTCCGACATTCCCGCCCTTGAGATGCAAATAGGCTACGTCGAGGCACTGGCCGCCACAGCCGCTGGCTTGGGCGCTCGAGTAGTTCGGGTGTTCACCGCTTACGAGGCAGAGGGGCAGCCGTTGGCTACGGTATGGAACCGGGTGATCACCAGCCTGCAAGAGTGCAGCGATAGGGCGGCAGAGCATCAGGTCACCATCGCGATTCAGAACCACCACGACATTGGGGTTCATAGCGACAGTCTGCTGGAGCTTCTTAGCGACATAGACCGACCCAACTGCAAGCTGGGATTTGACGCCTGGTCCCCCGCGTTGCGGGGAGAGGATGTCGCCGAAGTGGCAAAACGCATGGCCCCGCATACAGCCATAACCACCAGCGCCGACTACGTACGTTTGCCGCGCTTTCACTATCGGCCCGATGCGGTCAACTACCAGCCGGCCGAGCCGACCATGGTCCGCGCCGTGCCCTTTGGTGACGGCTTCATCGATTACGCGGGATTCTTCCAGGGTTTGACGGAGGGCGGATTCGACGGCGTGTCGACGTTCGAGATGTGCTCTCCCTTGCGGGGCGGTGGCAGAGAGAAAAACCTGGATTTTTGTGCGAAGCATTATCTGGAATGGGTTGATAAGCACGGGTTGTAAATGAGCGCCAGGACGTTGGGATCAAGGGGTCGCCCCGCCCGCCTGCCCAGCCTATCTTCGCAACCACACGTTCGTCCAAGGAGAGTCAACCATGAGTGACAGAGTCCTCATCATCATCGGCGACGCAACTGAAACCGTCGACACCCTCTACCCCGTTCTCCGCGTCCAGGAGGATGGCTTCGTCCCCGTCGTCGCCGGCCCCGATGCCCGCCGTTACAAGATGGTGCTGCACGAAGTACCGGAGGGTTGGGACATCACGCGCGAGTTCGAAGGCTATTCCATCCAGGCCGACATCGCCTTCCGCGACATCGTGCCCGAAGAATACGCCGGCATCTTCTTCTCCGGCGGCCGCGCCCCTGAATACATCCGCGACAATGCCGACCTGATCCGCGTCACCCGCTGGTTCTTCGAGCACGACAAGCCTATCGGCTGCGTCTGCCACGGGGTCGAGATCCCCGCCCGCGCTGGTTGTGTTGAGGGACGCCGCATGGCCACCGTACCCAAGTGTCAGTTTGACCTCGAGGTCTGCGGCGGCACCTTCGTCGACGAACCGTGCGTTATCGACGGCAACCTGATCAGCGGCCGTACATGGATGGACCATGGAAAATACATGAAACACTGGATGGAGCTGCTCATCGCCGAGCGCGAGCGTATGAACGCGGCCGGATAAGGCCCGGTCTCAGCCCGCGAACCAGAATCCGTAGAGCTCACCCTGCCAGATAGAGAAGCGGATGCGCACCGTCTTTCCCCGCAGCTCGGACAGGTTAGATCTGTCCTTCCATCTCATCGGTGCGTCGACGCTGTCGATCACGGCGGGGATGCTTTCGTCGCTGCCGTAACCCGGTATCACGCTGCCATCCTCCGCGTCTATTACCTCCGCCTTCACCTTGCCGCCCCAGGAATCCACGTTGACACGCAGCTCCGTGCCCGCCACCTCCACTGGTTTGCTCAGCACCGAACCCCACTCGACGCCGCCTTTCAGGGAGACGAATCCGTCCAGGCGCAACCGCGCCATGCAGATGGCACTGGAATCGAGAGAAGCGCGATTCTTCTCCTCGGCAAACGTCAGTGATCGGTAGCGCAGCCCCATATAATAGAACCAGAGCTCATTGTTGCGCCGGATCGCCCCATTAGTCGTGCCGATCTGGCCGGTGTCGTAACCGCTGCCGTCACCCACCGGGGACAGCTCCATGAAAGGTGCACGGCTTGCCACCCGGTTCCACTGCCTCAGATCCCGGCTGGATGCCAGCTCGACGGTCTTACGGCTGTTCACGTTTTCGAACATGGGAGGATGTTTACCGGTCCAGTGGTGCATCACCGGTTGCGCCAGGTAGAGCCCCTCGTAGCGAAACACTGGAAAGTGGTAGACATCGGTGCGCCACTCCTCGCGCCGATTGAAAATAGGCGTAAGGTAGTCCGGATCGTCGAAGAACCGCTGCGTCCGTTCGGCGCCGATCTCCTGATCGGTCTGGTCGGCGTGGAAGATCAGCTCCTGCTCGCTCCAGTTGGAATAATCCCCGGAGGTGCTCAAGAAGAAGGAGCGGCCGTACGGTCCTTTGTGTTTGACCGTGGCGATGAAGAGGTCGCGGGTATCGTCCAGGTATAGCTCCGACACGTCGGCACTGGATTGGGGCGGCACATCCAATTCGCGCCAGGTTATGGCATCGGGCGACGCGAACGAATAGAGATGCCCTCCGCGCAAAGCGAACGCTTTGTAGCGCCGCTCCGGATCGGGATCCGCCGCGTGGTAGACATGTCCCCGGAGATGGCCGTCGATCGAGGGAAGGATATTGTTGTCGATGCCAATGGGTTTTCCGTTCCACAGCAATCCGGGGTAGTCGTAAAGGCCAAGGAACGGCTTGTCCCAGTTAACCCCGTCCGTGGAGGTGGCGTAACACATGAAACTGCCGCCGATACCGGAATCAGCGGTGGAGGCACCGTTGCCCTGCTCGGCCGATCCGTGGTAGATCATCTTGAAGATACCTTCGTCCAGATCCCACGTGGGCATGCCCCATATCTGCACGGCCTCGTTTTCCCAGCGGTACTCCGGTCTCACCACGGCGTTGCCGACGAACTTCTCCGGCTGGTGCAGCTTGCGAGCAAGGTTGTCGATCGCGTCGATGTCGTGGTCATCGATGAACAGGTATTTCATTCTTTACGGATCCTCTTTGTCGCTGCAGTGTCGTTGGTAGAGATCGGTCAGGAAGCGTAGACGGCGAAGAGATTTACGTCCTCCGGCCGGGCACCAGCCTTAGTTGACTCGAATTCTCAGCCGACGCTCCGAGATCGCCACCTATGCGTCGGCGGCGGATCGGCGCGGAGCTTGCCCGCGGGTGCCCCAGTCGAGGTCGGGACGCAGGTCTACGACGGCTTCGGCCAGCTCCCCCATCGGCTTCCCGTTTATCGTGGCATCCAGAGTGAACGCCTGCCGCCGATAAGACGTGGGCTGTGATGCCGGGACACGAAGAACAAAATCTTGTATGACCTTCTCCCCCACAGATGCGGTCAGGCTACCGCTGTCGGGTTCCGCGGTCCATCCGGACGGCAAGACGAGACGGTAGTCCAACGTAGCGGACTCGGGGAAGATGTTCTCGAACCAGACCTGCATCCTAACCTCTCCCCCAGGTTCAGCCGGTGGCTGATATGGGTAGAGGAACACGTAGTCCGGATAGACTGCCTCTTCCAAGTTTTCGGGTGCGGCCAAACCACGCCAGTGCTGCTGTTCCTTCATGCACCAGTCATGATACTTCTGCCAGTCGTCAGGACCGATATCAAAAGGTCCACTGTGACCAGGACATGTAAGCTCGGGTTGGTGTTCCAGATACAGCTTGCCCGTAATCTCATGTGAATTGGCATGGACATGGTTGCGCCAGATGTTGTTGGATTTGTATGTGCCATCTCGCAATCCAACTTCATCGCCGGAGAACGCTACCCGCTTGCCATCGATGGTGCCGAACATCGCCATGTGATAGTCGGCATGTCCGGGTGTATGAAAAACCTGGAACTCGTACTCCTCCCATTTGAACGTCTCGCCCTGTCCCAAACCACGCTCGACGGTAAGGGGTTCGAAATGGGTGCAGCCCAGCTTGTAGCCATGCGGGTGTTGGAGGATGTCGACCATGTTCTCGTAACACCAGATTCGTGTGTCGTGGTGCTTCTGCAGGTACGGCAGCCCGTTGACATGGTCATCGTGATAATGGCTGGGAAGCGCCAGATCGATCTGCTTTACGCCGAACTTCTCACGCAGCAGATCCAGATTGTGCTCTTGCATACGCAGCCGATTGCCGGCTTCGAAGAACACCGTGTATGAGTACATGAACGTGAGGCTCTGCGAGCCGTAGTCGACGAAGAGCGCCTTGCCACTGTCGCTGACGACGATCCAGGTGTTCGAACAACCTGGTATATGGATGAGGTGCGGAGAAATGGCGTAGGGCGCGATATCGTGCGTCGGTGTGGTGATTCCCCATCGATGGGCAAGGTATGCTCTGAATTTGATCTCCAGATCATTAAGCGCTGTAGCGGTATCGCTGAAGGGATCACCATGAGAGGGGCAAAGCAGGTCCGTCTCTTGTTCACGCATCTTGGCCAGGGAATACACCATGTAATCGGATCCGTCTCCGGACCCGTAGGAATACTGCAGGTCGTACAGGGTCTGCACTTTTCCTGGCTTGGCAATGAGATCACCGCTGAAGGCGACCCGCGCCCCATCGATATCTGCAATAAGCGCGATATGACCGAGGGTATGACCGGGTGTGGGTTGGATGAAAAAACGGTACGGGCCCCATTCGAACGTCTCGTAGTCGTCAAGCGTGCGTGAGGTCCGCACGCTTTCTGCGAGAGTGAAGAAGGTTTGGCGCACGTTGTAGATGTTGTAGATCTGCCGCGAACCCCAAAAGACCTCGACTTCCTCGAAATACGGCTGTTCGTGGGATGGCACCGCGATCGGGATGTTTCGCTCGTTGGCCAGCTTGTCGCCCTGACATTGATCGCGGTGGTGGTGGGTGTGCAAGATCCAGTCGATCTGCGTAACGCCCAGCTCGCCGAGATGATCGAGAACTCGACCGCTACCGAAGTCGATCAGAACGGCTTTCGAACCATTGGTGACTACATAGACGTTGCAGGTGTCTTCGAATCGGTATACGTGATCGGAAATCTTGTGGAACATATCCGTTCTCCTTGGCCTGTTAGTTCAGCTCCAGCCCACTCCGCGCCCCAGATGAGGCCGGATCTTCGTGGAGATCTCCCGCTGCACCAGCTTCTTTTGCAGCTCCCACTGCTCGGACTGGGCCAGTTCGACGAGGAAACGGATGGCCTTGCCCTCCTTGGCGGCGATCGGCACGCCATTCCGGTAGAGGATGCGATTGCTGAAGATACCGGGCACGCGCGCGCCGGGTGTGATGACGCCCGTGAGATTGAGCGGATCAGCGGCACTGAGGGAGACCAGGGCGGTGCTTTCCCGCTCTCGTGAGATCTTTCGTAGCCGAGGGATGGCTTCGGGTAAGGCGAACTGCTCTCCCCAGACTCCGCCTACGAAGCGACCCCCGCGAGTTTCCCCGCGGGCTTCCATGGTCCGGAACGCCCGCACGAGGTCGCGCCATGCGGCGTTTCCTTCGTGCGCCGCCAGCTTGCGGAAGACGACTCCGTATCTGCGGAGCAGCGTGCGAGCGATGGCCATCAGAGATTCGGCGTCTCTCTCCTCGGGGGGCTCGGGAAGGATAGACCAGCGGCCGGCCATCTGCATGGTGAAGACCTGGCGCCGCGACTGCCGTCGGCTAGACCTGAACTTGGAGTCGACGAGGAAGGCGCGTAGGCCGACGAAGCTGTCCGAGGTCAGCAGACCTCGAGCCACCAGCTCGCTGATTCCCTGCTCTACGTGGTCCTCCAGCAGCCCTGCTCGTACTCTCACTTCGTCGAAGAACAGAGCGCCCTGCGAACTCAAGAGCTCCAGGACCTGTCGAGCCGGATGCGTCAGGTTTTCGATCGTTTCACTACGTGCGGTGCCGAGCCAGGTGGCAAGATTCGGTCGATTTGCAAAACAGATGGGCGTGGTCTTGATCGGTCCGGCCAGCGACTTGCCATTGCTCTGCGGGTGCAATCGCCCCCAGACGAGCTGCCCGGAGTTGCAGAGCTCATCCAGCCAGGCGTAATCGTAGTCACCGATACGAGCGGGCAAGAGATCCCCTTCCCACGCCGCCGCCGGCGCCTCGTATCCTTCCAGCTGATCGATCACCTTGCGCACGGCGGCGGGGCCTTTCATGGCATCGGGGCCGAGGCACTGCCAGGAGAACAGAAAACGCATGAAGTCTGCGGGCGATACCGGCTCGATCTCCTTGCGCAGGCGGTTCAGGGTGTACCGATGGATTCGCGCCAGTAGGCGACGATCGCACCACTCCTGCTGCTGGCCGCCGGTGAACTGCCCGCGGAAGATGGCGCCTTCGTTCTCCAGCGCCCGCAGGGCGGTCTCGATCCTGGAGGAGGCCAGGCCGATGCTCTGCGCCAGCTCTTCGGCCGTAACAGGGCCGAGGGCTTCTAGGCGCGATCGCACTATTTCGACGAGACTGTCTTGATCCGCTGTCTGCGTTCGCAGACGCTCCGACACAACCAACGGCGGCTCAAAGGCGCCCTTGGGGTGAAGATCGTTCAGTTGGGTGCTGCGTTCCGTGGCGACCCAATACTGACGACCGGCAGCCGAAAACAACGCTGCTCTTCCCGTTTCGGTGAGCGGCTCGAAGAAAGGCTGCCAGCTCTGGTCGCGGTCTCCGCGTGCCCCTTCCGCGGCAGAAAGAAAACCGCAGAGCACCAGAGCGTCGTGAAGCTCATCGGCATCGCGAACCTCCGGCCAGGCTTCAGCCCGAACCGAGGCAATGGCGGCCGCATCGAGCATGCCGAACTGGGCCGCCTCGGCCGGATCGATCCAGCGGCGATTGCGAATGGCGTGGGTGCGGCGTTCCTCCAGCGGCGCGTCGTCCAGAAAGGCATAGGGGCGCGCGGTGACCATTGCCTCCGACAGCGGGGATGGCTCCCGCAGGTCTCGAGCCACGACCTCGATCTCCCCCGACTGCATGCGCGTGAGGATCTGCTCCAATCGCTCGACGTCCATGGCTTCGTGCAGGCAGTCGCCGATGGTCTGGTTGATGAGGGGGTGATCGGGCAACTCGCGCTCCCCGGTGATGTTTTCGAGACAGGCCAATTGATCGGGGAAAATGACGGCGATCAGATCTTCCGCCTGCATGCGCTGCAGGATGGGGGCTACCCGTTTGCCGTTGCGGCGCCGCGGTATAGCCAAAGCGTTGGCGGCATTCCAGCGCCAGCGGATCTGAAACATCGGCGAGTCGAGCAGTGCCTGGACCAGAACATCGCGCACCGTGGCCGGATTCAGATAATCAAAAACCTCTTCCAGCGGGAAGCTGTGGGTCGAACCCAACGATAGAATGATGCCCTCTTCGGTCGCCGCCGCCTGCAGCTCGAAGTTGAACTTGCGACAAAAGCGCTTGCGCAGCGCCAACCCCCACGCCCTGTTGAGGCGGCTACCGAACACTGAGTGGATGACCAGGTGCATATCGCCGGCTTCGTCGAAGAACCGCTCCATCACGATTCGGTCGTGGGTCGGCATGGCGCCCAGTGCGGCCCGCCCCGCTGCCAGGTAGGCGGCGATCTGTTCGGCTCCCTCCCGGCAGACCCCGGTCTCCACCACCAGCTGGGTGGCCACTTTCTCGCTCCCCTCCGGTGATTCTACCGCTGCAGTCGCCAGCGTTTTGTCGGCAGTTTCCATCAGGCGCGAGACCGCAAACGAGAGCTCGTCGGTGCGGCCGGGTGCTTCACCCAGCCAGAACGGAATGGAAGGTGATAGCCCCTGGGCGTATTCAACAAAAACCTTGCCCATCTGCGTTCTGAGAATTCGCCACGAATTGTTGCCCAGCTGAAAGACGTCACCCGCCATACTCTCGATGGCGAAATCCTCGTTCAGGGTTCCGATAAAGGTGTTGGAGGGTTCCAAAATGACGTCGCAGTCGAAGTTGTCGGGGATGACTCCGCCCGAGACCAGCGCGGTCAGGCGGGCATTCTTCCTTCCCTTCACGCGCTGATTGACCATATCGTGGTGAACGTAGGCGCTGCGCCGACCGTTGCGCGTGGAAAAACCCTGGCTCAACATGGCCAGCACCTCATCAAACTCCCGCCGGGTCAGATCCGCGTATGGAAGGGCCCGACGTACCAGGTCGAACAGCTCATCTTCGGAGTATTCCCGGCAGGCCAGCTCGGCGACGATTTGCTGGGCCAGCACATCCAGCGGTTTCTGTGGGATAGTCGTCTGGTCCAGCTCACCCAAACGAGTCGCCTGAAGCAGAGCCGCGCATTCGACCAGATCGTTGCGACTGAGGGGAAACAAGCGCCCTTTCGGCGTCCCGTGCACCGTGTGCCCGGAGCGGCCGACACGCTGTAACAGGCCGGCGATCGAGCGAGGTGATCCCATCTGGCAGACCAGATCGATCGAGCCGATGTCAATGCCCAATTCCAGCGCCGCCGTGGCCACCAGCGCCCGTAGCGAGCCGCTCTTCAGCCGCTGCTCGGCATCCAGGCGGTGCTCCTTCGACATGCTGCCGTGATGCGCTGTGACCATTTCAGGACCTAACCGCGCGCTCAGATTGTAGGCCATCCGTTCGGCCAGCCTTCGGGTGTTCACGAAGATCAGGGTCGTCTCGTGTTCGAGGATGAGTGCCTCGAGCCGCTCATAGATCTCATCCCAGACCTCGTTGGGCATAACCGCAGTCAACGGCGCAAGCGGCACCTCGATGGCGACATCCATCTGGCGGCGGTGACCCGCATCGACGATGGTGCAGGAGACCTCATCGCCCGCTGCCGCACGGCCCACCAGGAATTCGGCGACCCTTTCGATGGGGCGCTGGGTCGCTGACAGACCGATGCGGACCAACTCGCCCTCCACCAATCTGTCCAACCGCGCCAGCGAAAGAGCCAGGTGCGAACCCCGTTTATTGCCGACGACGGCGTGAATCTCGTCCACAATGACCGTTCGCACCGTGGACAACATGTTGCGCCCGCTTTCACTGGTCAGAAGCAGGTAGAGGGATTCCGGGGTGGTGACCAGGATATGCGGCGGCGATTTAGCCATCATGGTTCGCGCCGCCTGAGGCGTGTCGCCGGTGCGGACCATGACTTCGATCTCCTGATGCGCCGTGTCAGAAGACAGCCGTTCCTCGATTCCGCGAAGCGGGAGCTGAAGGTTCTTCTCAATGTCGTTGCTGAGCGCCTTGAGCGGTGAGACGTAGAGAATCTGGGTTGCTTGCGACAAAGTGCCAGCCACCGCCTGCTGCACCAGATCGTCGATGGCGGCAAGAAAGGCGGCCAGTGTTTTGCCTGAACCGGTTGGGGCAGCGATCAGTGTATGGGTGCGGTTGGCGAACTCCGCCCAGGCGCGCTCCTGAATGGAGGTCGGGGCCTCAAAGGCCTCTTTGAACCACCGCTGCACCGCCGGGTGAAACTGATCGAGTGCAGTCTGGGAATCTGTTACCGCGGTTACCATGGTTTGAATCTAATAAGCGGAATGCACCAAAGGAACAGGTGTTGATGCGGCGCAAGTTACGAAACTTCGGCTGAGCCGGGCCGCTTATCGGGCTTTTAGAACCGCCATCTTTATTGTCACCACCGACAACGAACTTAGCACCGTTCTAACCTCATGATTTAGCTGGATCTTACACGCTCTGATCGCCAAAACCGCCAGGAAACAGCAACATCACCGAAGTAGGCAATCGGTGGTCGTTCGCGTCAACATGTTCCAGACAAAGCTGTTTGCGTACCGATTGTAGGCGCCGGATAAAGCCACAGTCCAGGCTCGCGGCCGAGAGGCCTAGCTCACGCTCGTGTGTGCCCAGGGTGTGCCACTGAGGGCACGCAATGTGTGAGGTGAGAATCCGCTTGCCTGCCAGTTGCTGCGACAAACGATAATGGCGTTTATTCGCCCTATCCTCTGCGCTAGCTATCAGAACGATGAAGGCTGCTCCGGAATTCAAAATCCGTCTCCCGAAATAAGGTTGCTCAGCACCGCTGGCTCCTCCGACTCTTCTTGTTTAATGTGAACATCTGTAACGAGGCGTTCGAAACGAAGCCCATTCTCCGGGAGATCAAAAACATGGCCAAACTCACCGACAAGGAACGAAAGCAGAAAGCCCTGGCCCGCAAGCGCGCCGCCTATCCCGACCAGGTTATCGGCTTCTGGAAGGACGCGATGCGCGACCGCATCGATGCGACTCGAAAGCTGGCCTCCTTCAAAGTCCGTCGAGGAGATTGTCACAGCCATTCGACCTACAGCGATGGAATCGGAAACGTGCCAGAGATCGCGAGCTGGGTCGACAGGGCGGGACTGGACTTCTTCTTCTTGACGGACCACCAGACCGTTCGGCAGAAGACGGAATGCGTCAAATACAAGAACATGTGGTGGGGTCAGGAGCCGGGGACACAGTATCACCACCTGGGTATCCTCGGTCTGGACAGGAAGTACACGGTGAAACGAGATCTGGTCAAAGACTACCAGGCGGTCATAGCGCGCGGTGGTTTTCCTTTCATCCCCCACCCCAACGGCTGGTTTCCGCGCCGGCGCTACACCAAGCAGCAGGTTGACTCGTTGAATCTGCTTGGAGACGACTTTACGATGGAACTGATCAACGGCGCCAACAACATCTTCGACTGCTTTGATATCACCGACAGGTGGTCCGTCGAGCTTTGGGACCGATTTCTCTGTCAAGGCAAAGTGGTCCGAGGCATGGGAAACACGGATGCGCACTTGCCGCAAGCCATCGGAGATGTATGGAACGGCGTCTCCGTGGATCGCTTGACCAAAAAGAACGTGCTGGACGCCTTCTGGGCAGGCCACTTCTTCGCTTCCGACGCGCCGTTCATCAATTTGAGGTGTGGCCGAAGTCAAATGGGCGACACGGTCAGGAAGCGGAAGGGCAGCAGCGTTGAAGTGCGTTTCGAGTGCGTCGACAGCATGGGACTGCAGCAGGTACGAATCGTCGCCGATGGCAAGGTGGTCAAGGAGATCTGGCCCAAGGACGAGCAGGTTGTCAAGGGAACACACAGATTGAGATTCAGGAGCGGGACATCCTACATCCGCGTCGAGTGCTTCGCCAGGGACAACCGGAAAGCCTTCGCGAATCCGATCTACATCCGGGAGGCCTAGCCTCCGGGGCGAAACCATGCCAGGTGAGAATTCCAGGCGAGGAAACCTGTAACGGACGACATTCCGGGGGGCAGGGTCAGACGTCCACCTATCGCCGCTCCTGGGCTACACTACTGGCGCGCGTCTTTCGCATCGATGTGACCAACTGTCCGGACTGTGGTGGTCGTATGAAGATCATCGCCGTCCTCACCGACCCCAGTTCGATCCGCCGCTGTCTACAGGCTATGCGCTTGCCCGCGCGGGCGCCGCCGATCGCACCGGCGCGACCAGATCCCCAACCGCAATTCGACTACGACTGAGCCTCTGCGGGCGAAGTGTGTCTACCCGTTTTGAACGGCTGCATAAAAGCGGCGTTCAGGCACCCGAAATAGATCCGCGCGAGCGGTTCGGGGCGTTTCCCATGGCCAGCCAACTAGACGCTGCAAATGCCCCCCAAAACACCGCACCAGAGCGGCACGGACCCTGGGCGCGACTATCGATAACGGTGTTTATTTGTCCTATACTTCGGCGAAAGCGACTCGCTTGTATGAACTGGTTGTGCAACGGCATCCGACGAAGGACGAGTTGGAAGCGGCGGCGCATTTTGTCGAGGCGCAGCGGGTGGATTTCGCAAAGCGAGCGCCTGCGAACACGTGGACCTACGGTTACGGTGGATTCGACGAGAAGACACAGCGTTTGCTTGAATTTGTCCGCTTGCCGTATTTCAATGGAAGTGGATGGCAGGGAGGACCGGACCGACCCGATCCGGCGCTCGGCTATCTGCTGTGGAATGAAAAGGGCGGCCATCCCGGCGACAATCCGAAATTGCAAGCGGCGCTTCGTTGGACCGCGCCCGTCGACGCCACAAAACGAGTTTGTATTTGTGGATTGAGCCTTTTTTTGACCGCGGATTACACGGATGAAAACGCCTTTGAATGCGACGACTGAGCGGGGCGAGCTGGAAGTTGCTTCGTTCCTTGACCGGGCTTTATGGGAGCCATTGTGAACGCCGAGAATTGATCATGCCCGTTTCCATTCAAAACTACGTCGACGAGCTTCCGATCCTGGACGTTCACGAACACCACATCCCTGAAACGTTTTTCAACCGCGAGGTCGGTCTGCTGGAATTGTTGCGGCAAAGCTATGCTGGCTGGACGGAGGCGAGGCCGTATTCGTTGCCGACGGAGTCGCGGGATGAGGATCCCATGCTGGCTGATGCCGGCGAAGCTCGATGGGAGGAGATCGCGGGATTTGTGGAGGGCAGCGGATCCAACAGTTTTGTGCGCAATGTCGTCGTCGCGCTGGACGAACTTTACGATCTGGGCGGCGCCGGGGTGACCCGGGAAAACTGGCGGGATCTGGATCGGGAGATTCGCGTGCGGCATGTCGATCCAGCATGGACTGCCGAGGTGATGAAGCGCGCACATGTGTCAAACGTCATCACCGATCCCTATACCAATCCTTTGCTGAATGCGCGCGAGGCGTTTGGCGACAATTACCGTTCTGTGTTTCGCATCAACGCCTTTGCGATGGGGTGGCATCCCGACGCGAAAGATCACAACGGCAACAGTCCGTTTGATTTCGCGAAACGGCTGGGAGCGAAGCTGCAAAGTTTTGAGGATTTCGAAGCGCTGCTGGAAAAGCCGTCGATGCGATGGGCGAACGAAATCAGGTGGCGTTGAAAAACGCGCTCGCCTATGACCGGGACATTTCATTTGACGAACCGGATGAAACGCTGGCCCGCAGGGCCTGGGGCGCCGCGAATCCGTCGGCGGAGGAGCGCAAGGCGTTTGGCGATTTTGCGGTCGATCGATTGTGCGCCCTGGCGGGTGAGCGGGACGTTCCGATGCAAATGCACCTTGGCACGGCGTTGATCCGAGGCTCGCATCCGCTCAACGCCGCCGGGCTGATCGAACGGCATCCACGCACGCGTTTTTTGCTGATGCACCTGGCTTATCCCTGGAGTTCGGAGCTGCTGGGCATGGCTTTTGTTTATCGCAATGTCTGGATCGATTTAACCTGGTCGTTTTTGTTGAGTCCGACGCATTTCACGCGGGCGTTTCATGAGGCGATCGAAGTCCTGCCGGATGAGTCGCGGATGATGTTGGGCGGCGACAACTGGCATGCGGAGGAGAGCTACGGGACCTTTCGAACTGCCCGGAAGTTGATCGGGACGGCGTTACAGGCCAAGGTGGACGCGGGTTACTTCGACGAGGCGGACGCGCGCCGACTGGCGCGAAAAATCTGCTCGGAGAACGCGGCTTCATTTTTTCAATTGCGTTAGCCGGGGTTTGCGGGCGGAAGTTTTTCGCCGAGAGTTTTCTGATTTGCCAATCACGATTCCGCGAAGCGGGAGTTGGAGGTTCTTCTCAATGTCGTTGCTGAGCGCTTTGAGTGGTGAGACGTAGAGGATCTGGGTTGCTTGCGACAAAGTGCCCGCCACCGCCTGCTGCACCAGATCGTCGATGGCAGCAAGAAAAGCGGCCAGTGTTTTGCCTGAACCGGTTGGGGCAGCGATCAGCGTATGAGTGCGGTTGGCGAACTCCGCCCAGGCGCGCTCCTGAATGGAAGTCGGAGCCTCAAAGGTCTCTTTGAACCACCCCTGCACCGCCGGGTGAAACTGATCAAGTACAGTCTGGGAATCTGTTACTGCGGTTACCATGGTTTGAATCTAATAACCGGGTTGAACCAAAGGAACAGGTGTTGATGCGGCGCCAGATGCGAAACTCCGGCTGAGCCGGGCCGCTTATCGGGCTTTTAGAACCGCCATCTTTATTGTCACCACCGACAACAAACTTAGCACCGTCCTAACCTCATGATTTAGCTGGATCTTACACGCTCTGATCGCCAAAACCGCCAGGAAACAGCAAAATCACCGAAGTAGGCAATCGGTGGTCGTTCGCGTCAACATGCTCCAGACAAAGCTGTTTGCGTACCGATTGTAGGCGCCGGATAAAGCCACAGTTCCAGGCTCGCAGCCGAGAGGCCTAGCTCACGCTCGTGTGTCCCAGGGTGCCACTGAGGGCACGCAATGCGTGAGGTGAGAATCCGCTTGCCTGCCAGTTGCTGCGACAAACGATAATGGCGTTTATTCGCCCTATCCTCAGGTCTTACGGCTGTGCTGGATCAAGACGCTTACACGCATCGCGAACTTAAAACCATTGAAGGTCTCCCCGCAAAAGAGATGTCTTGTGATGGGAACGACCGTCAATACGGGATGTTCCACCGTTTGTGGATCTCCGCATCCGAATAAAGCGCTCATTGTTTAATCGCGAATTAAAGCTTAATTGGCTCTTCAGCGTCCCTTTTATTTTTCTCCTTTTAGCACAAGCCCACACGCTCGACATCAATTTTCCCAAATATTTTCGTAATCCAAATGTAACAAGCAATTTTTGCGCTACGATGTCTATGGTCGATTTTGGAACATTTAAAATCGACGAATGCCTTAAGAACTATAGCGATTCTCAAGATAAATCGATCTATAAAGGTTATTATTATTCGGACAAAGCCCCTGGATTTTCCACTTTACTCATTCCTATCGCATGGGTTTTACGCCATACGATTTATCCTCTCCCAGAATATCCTAAACTCCTTTATGCGCTTCGCGTTTTTGGTTTAGCATTACCCACCATCCTTTTCTGGCTTTTAACCTTACCTTTCTGGGAAAAAGTTAGCGGCTCCAAACGAAATGCCTATGCGCTGATTATTGCAGGCGCTCTTGGCACCAATTTTCTCATCTACGCTACCCACCTATTTACTCATGTCCCAGCAGCAATTCTTTTTTTCTGTTCCTATTTGCTCATCCGCTCATTGCGACATGCGGCAAGCTTCTGGCGATCCTTTTTTTCCGGCCTCATTCTTTCCTATGCATTCATTACCGATTTTCTACTTTTTTTATCTGCTTTGCTTTTAGCCGCTTACGCTCTATGGACATTAAGATCTAATATTAAAGGTATCGTTGGTCTTATCTTCGGGTCGTTCATGCCTATGTTTTATTTGATGGTCATGAACTATCTCCTTTTTGATCACCCCTTACAGCTTGCCTCTTTTTTTTATGATGATCCGTTTGTCAGCGAACGGTATCAAAGTCAGTTTTTTAACTCTACCTTTGCTCAAATCCTTGAGATAGCCCGGTATGCTTTTTTCGATGCGGCAAGGGGACTCGCTTACGTTTCCCCTTTTCTTGTTCTTGCACCCATTGGTTTTTTAAAGTTGTGGGGTGAGCGGGAATTTCGAATGGATGCCATTCTTTGCCCTCTTCTTATTATTGCGAATATTCTTATGCTGACAAAACCAACAACGTATACAGGAGGATGGGCCACGGGAATGCGGTATTTAGTTCCAACTCTTCCTTTTCTGTTGGTAGGAATTGGGGGATTGCTGCGCAATAGTGACCATGCGGTCTTGAAAAAATCCCTCTTTAAAATCCTGGCGATCCCATCTGTTGTTATGATTGGTATTGCCGCAGCAACATTTCCTGACCTTCCGGATGCGTTTTCACACCCGATTACCGAACTGGCTATGCCATTATTTCGTCATGGCCAATTAGGAACAACCATTATGGATGCCTGGCACCCCAGCCTGGGCTGGATACTCCATTTCATCATCATGTTAGCAGCATCTATCATCTTGCTCTTTTTTGATATTTACAAATTAAACCTTTCTGTTTTAAAGTACGTGCTTATTCCCATACTGCTAACAGTACTCATGATTTCTACGCCCCTATTTTTACTTCATCCAAAACTGACTTCATCAGAATGTCGTATGTTTAATAAGGTGCTTCATTATATGGGCTCCAAACAAAAAGCCTCTGCTTTCGTTAAATGTGGTTAGCCCGGTACTATAGTGTGTTGTTCGGTTTTCGCTTGACTCCAACGAATATCTAGATAGCATCATCCAATCAGCTAGATAGTTTTTCCCCGCATCCTCCATATTCACGATTCATCGCCAACAGCCCTCATTCAAGCTCCTTTCCTAGTAGAAATAGGCCCACTGTTTGAGCTGTCCCTCGTCGGGCGCAATCCTGCTAATAGGTGCTAGCAGTTAAAAGGGAAGGTGCGCTGCTAATGAGAAAAGAGCACAAAATTAACTTTTTGCGTGAAAGGACGAATGCGCTACGAGCAATTGCGTTGGGGTCAAAATCCGCCGCGCAGCCACACCTCGGATCCTTGCTGCGACCAACGATAATGGCGTTTTGGGGGTATCCATTTAACCGGAGTTACCATATGTTCAGTGCATGGCGTATCCTCGCGCTGGCAAGCACTACCCGGGCTCGGTAGGCGAGTTTCAAGCCTGGTTTCGAACCGATGCGGACTGCCTGGACTACCTCGAATGGCTGCGGTGGCCCGACGGCTTCGTCTGTCCGAGTTGCGGCCACGAAGGCGGTTGGCGCTTGGGCGATGGCCGCTTCATGTGTCCGGCGTGTTCGACACGCAGTTCGGTGACGGCCGGTACGATCTTCGATCGGACGCGGACACCCTTGACGATATGGTACACCGCCTGCTGGCTGTTCGCCACCGGTAAAGACGGGATCTCGGCGTTGAGCTTGAAGCGAGTACTGGAGATCAGCTCCTACCAGACTGCCTGGGCCATGCTGCACCGCCTGCGGTCGGTGTTGGTACGTCCCGGTCGGGATCTGCTGAGCGGGACGGTACAGGTGGACGAGACCTACATCGGCGGCGCCGAGCCTGGGCTGGCCGGTGGCCGCGCTAGGGGCAAGAAGGTGCTGACCGGTATCGCAGTTGAGGTTCATGAGCCGAGAGGATTGGGGCGGTGCCGCATGTCGCCACTGGCCGATGCCTCTGCCGAGACCTTGCACGCGTTCGTGATGGATCACGTCGAGCCGGGCTCGACGATCATCACCGACGGGTGGCCCGCTTATCAGGGACTGGCTCAGCTCGGCTACGAGCACGATCGGCGCAGCCAGGGCGCGGCCCGCGCTCGGGGCGATGATCCCAACAAGCTGTTGCCCGCCGTGCACCGCGTTGTCTCACTGGCCAAGCGGTGGCTGCTGGGAACGCATCAAGGGGCCGCCGACAGTACCCACATGAGCCACTACCTCAACGAGTTCGTGTTCCGCTTCAATCGCCGCCGCTCCCGCAGCCGCGGCATGGTGTTTTATCGCGTGCTCGAGCTGGCCGTGGCCCACGAGCCGATGCGTTTCCAGGATCTCATTGCCAGCCGACGGCCGAGGAAGCTGCCCCCCGAGCCGCCCAAACGGCGAGGGCATCCCACGAGCCTGGAACGCCCAGGGGCAAACCGGCCGTGGCGGTCGGCGGCCGAACACTGATGGGGGTCGCGACGCACTCCGGTTAAATGGATACCCCCAATGGCGTTTATTCGCCCTATTCTTCAGCTATATGAGGAACTCAAGTCAAAGGACGCGAAGATTCTCAAACCGCTCCAGGAAACGGCGTGGAGCGCCCCGACTCTACGGCGCCAATCGAAGTGACGCGAGGAGAATTCATGACGGAAAGCGCGGAATTCACGGTGTCGGCAGGACAGCGGCAGCTGTTCATCGACAATCATGGCGTCGACACTATCGAAAACCTCACTCGCACATTGCATCAGCCCTCCAAGAAGGGGGCCGTCATCCGACCGCCGCTGGGGGAAAAGGCGATGCAGACCCGTAGCACGCCGCATTGGAACGACGAGCTGGACCGCTTTCGGGTTCTCGCTGTCGGCAAGTGGTATGAGAGCCCGGACGGACTGCACCGGACCCGAGATGATACGCCAACACTCAAAGAGGAGCGGGCGCCCTGGGGTCACGTCTTGTACGAGCCATCCGATCCCGATCCGCAACGGCGCTACAAAGGCTTCGCCATGCACGTCGTCAACGAGGAAACGGGATTGGAAGTGAAAGACAGCTCCGAGATCGTCGATCCCGAAGGCAAGCCGTGGCCCGAAAAGAAATTCAAGA
This sequence comes from Candidatus Latescibacterota bacterium, assembly GCA_965217095.1. Taxonomy (GTDB): domain Bacteria; phylum Latescibacterota; class UBA2968; order UBA8231; family UBA8231; genus CAYNZV01. The sequence goes on along the minus strand of OZ244235.1, from coordinate 6,037,654 downwards.
GGTTCCTCGATTTCATGGTTTCAGGCGATGGCGTGAACTGGAGCCAGCTGGACTGCTCGCTACCCAGTTCGGACGAGCAAAACATGAGCTACGACCCGCTGGGCAAACAGTACATCGTCTCCCTGAAGCGCGGCGGTACCTACGGTCGCTCGCACGCCATTACCACGAGTTCCGACTTCGAAAGCTGGTCGGATCCCGTCCTCGCCATCCAGGCCGACGATCTCGATCAGGAGCTGGGCCGCCTCCATATCGAGGAGTACTTGAAAACCTCGAATGCCGACTATCTCAAGCCCTTTCCAAACACGCCAGACTGGCATTGGCAGAACGTGGACATCTACAACACCGCCGTTTTCCGCTACGAGGGGATTTTTCTTGCCCTGCCGGCGATTTATCATGCGAAGGGCGCCCGCTGGACAAGCCATTGTCTGTGCTTCACGCATATCCAGCTGTGGTCGAGCCGCGACCTCCACAACTGGGAGCGGGTGGCGAATCGACAGGCCTTCATCCCGTGGTCACCAGGAGGCTCCGGCGCCTATGATCTCAACAAGAACATGCCGCCCTCCTGTCCGCTCGTGCGCGGCGACGAGCTCTGGTTCTACTACTCGGGACGCAAGGAGTACTCCATCTACCCAGTGCCGGATCTCGACGGCGCCGCCGTCTGTCTCGCAGTGCTGCGGCGAGACGGTTTCGTCTCCCTCGATGCCGCTTCCGAGGACGGCCGCGTCACCACGGAGCCCTTCATTGTTCCCGCAGACAAACTCTGGCTCAATGCGAACGCGGCGAAAGGACAGCTGCGCGTCGAGGTGGTCACTATCGGGAACGATGAGGCGGTGGCCGCATCGGTGCTGATCGAGGAAGACGAGCGGCGTGTCGAAGTCCAGTGGCAGAATGGAAACCTTTCTGCACACACGGGAAAACCCGTACGTCTGCGGTTCACACTCAGGAACGCAGAGCTCTATTCGTACTGGTTCGACTAACGGAGTTGTAGGATGAACATCGCGCCGACGCGCGCGGTGCGAGATGAAGGCTTTGTTTACCTGCGCCAGTTTCGGGAGTATCGAGCATGCGAAGTCAAACGCAAAAACCGATGAATGTGCTGGTCTTGACCTGCGACCAGCTTCGTTGGGATGCGCTGGGATGCACCGGAAGCCGCGTGGCCAGGACCCCCAACCTGGACCGGCTCGCCGGCCGCAGTGTCCGCTTTGATCGCTGCTACACCCAGGCGCCCTCTTGCGCGCCGGCTCGCCACTCGATGGCGACCAGTCGATACCCTCACGCTCACGGCCGGATCGGCAGCAATGATCCCGTTTCGGGATTCCCACAGATCGCTCACGCCCTGGAGCCGCTGGGTTATCGCCGCATCGACATAGGACGGCCGCATTGGAACGACCCCGCCATCGGTTCGGGATACGACGTCACCGTCGACAGCAAGGGTTGGTTCGACCAGGTGTCTTCTGAGGCGCTCGACAGGTATAAGTGGGAGTGGCAGGATACCACCCGCCGCACGACGGGAGGCCCCAGCACGCGCACGAAGGATCAGTACCGGGGGAAGTTCGTGGCGACAAACGCCATCTCACAGATCCGAAAAGCCGTGGAAGACGACGAGCCTTTCTTTTGCTGGGTGGATGTAACTGAGCCCCATCCTCCGTTCTACCCGCCGCGGGAGTACTACGAAGCGATCGATCAGAGCGCGATACAGCTGCCGAAGCAGCCGGCCGACGCCACTCCCCCTGAAGAGATCGTAGCCAGGCAACGGGATTGGGCCCATCTCACCGACGTCGAGCTTCGGCAAATGGTAGCCGCGTACCACGGATTGGCCTCCCTCGCCGACTCGTACTGCGGTCTCATCCTCGACGCGCTCGAGCGTCTGGGCGTACAGGAAGAGACGATCGTCCTGTTCACCTCGGATCACGGTGACCAGTTATGGGACCATCGAATCTTCTTGAAAAAATGTATGTACGAGGGTTCGGTCCACGTGCCGCTGTTTGTCAGTGTACCCGGCATCGCGCCCACGGATCGCAGTCAGCTGGTGGAGCATGTAGACTTGTTCCCCACCATAAGCGACCTCGTCGGGGCGCCCGTCCCCGACTCAGTACAGGGTCGGACGTTGACCCCGCTGCTTGGACCTGATACAGCGCCTGCAGATTGGCGCCGATCGGTGTTCGCTCAAGTGAACGACCTGCAGATGATCCGCACCGACGACTGGAAACTCAATTTGTACGCGGGGGTTCCGGGCGAGTTGTACGATCTCAACGAGGATTGCGGCGAGTTCTACAACCTGGTAGGGGCGTCCGGATCAAACCAGGTTGTCGACGATCTTCAGCGTCAACTGGTCAGTCACTGTTCCGATGGCAACGACGGCACGTAGCCCAGCACCCGACATTCCGGTTTGATTCGAACTTAGCCAGGCGCACCGATCGGCGAACCAGCACCATCTCCAGAACTATGCCCCCATTTGCCACCAACTCTGGCAGATCGAAGCTACGGCAGATTGTGGTGGTCGAGCTCCAGCGGCATACCTGAGGTAATGTCGTGGTCCGATCCGGCGGTCATCGGCCAGGCCTGGCCGCCCTCAAAAACGAAGTCTTCCCGGCCGCACAGCCACAGGAACATACGCGCCACGCGGACGGAGTCATGCCATTTCTCGGGCATTGCGCGGTCTGTGCCGAATGGGATCTTGGTGAAATCGCACCGCGGATCGACAACCCAGTCGCGCCTCGGCGCGGTCGTGCGCCGGTAGTTGTATTTGAGCAGGTTGCGGATGCCGCTGGCCGTGGAGCTGCTGGCGCGATGCCACATCGAGTAGTGGGTGATAAAGATCGATCCGGCCGGCGCCACCGTCTGTATGGCCTGGCGAATGCTGCCGTATTGGGTCATGTAACGGCGCTTGATGCGCAAGAAGTGGGAGCTGGGCAGGACCTCGGTTGGACCCAGCTCCGCGGGCGTATCCTGCGGGTAGTAGAACACCTGCAGGCTGTCGAGCCGCGGCGAATCGACCGCCCCGCCGTCGCGGTGCCAGCCGCCGCTTGAAACTAGCGGGCACTCGACGCGGTGGTTGCTCATGAGCATGGGTAGTTTGAAATCTTTGCCCAGGAGCGAGCGCACTGCCCCCGCTGCCAGCGGATTCTTAGTGACGTGGTCGTCGAACCACTCTTCATTCATGATGGCGGTCGGCTCAATCTCGGGATTCCTGTCGACGAATTCCGTCGTGCGGCGGTTGACCTCGTCGGGGACCACGGCCTCGAGCATCGTGAAGCCATTCTTGCAGAATTCAATCACCTGCTGGTCGGTCAGCGTCGGTTCGCAATCGTATATCTCTCCTCGCATGATCTGTCCTTTCCGTGAATTTATTTCTCGAGGATAAATTCGCAGCCGAGCCCGTAGGCCTCTTCTTCTCCGGCCACCATCAGCGCCATCTCCGGAAATTTGACAATACGCCAGCCGTCGCGCATGGCGTCGAGCACGGTCTCGTAGACCCACGCTCCTGTCTCGTCGACGCTGTCGTGCTGGCCGTCAGCATCAAATCGCGACATGCCGCAGACCCGCGAGGTAACGGTGGTGGCGCCAGCCTGAAGATAGAGTAGTTGGGGTGTTGAAGCCGCGAGTTGGGCATCCGCACTCTCGAGAGCTTGCTGCAGGTCGCGCTCAACCAGCTCTCCGGCACGCAACTTTTCGAGACACTTCTCCAATTGTCGCTTTACTTCTTGCATAGTAAATCTCCTCTTTCCAAAGGTCATACAGGCACAAAGTTCGTGGCCTCACTGCCAGCGCCCTTCGAGGCCTGCGGGTCGAAATCGCCCACCGATCGGCATGATGGGGGGCACCTCTCGTTTCGCTATGACGGGGGTTCAGGGAGGCGCCTCGTTGGCAAGTACCGAAACCTTTCCCAGACGCCACATGAGACGGCTAACAAATTCGATAGCTCCGCGATAGGTTGAAAGCTACAGGTACTCGTTGGCGGAATGTTTGCCGCCGGCATGTCCCAGGCATGAACCTACCCACGGGATCCCCAGGGTTTCAGTGAAGAGATCAACGGAAATAGCCGTGGCCGTGCGCGGCCAGATTTCAGGATCAAAACCCATCTCGCGGTAGGTCGCCGTCAACGATTGAGCCGCCCAGTTGCTGGAGGATACGCGCCCGCCAACGTAGCCGCTGCGCGGCACGATCTCCACATGCCCAAAACCGTGTTCCTCAAAATGCCTGCGCAGGCAGGTCAGGACCTGGCTGACAGACATGCCGCTAACAGGGCGAATCTCGATATTGGCGGAAGCCTCGTGCGGGATGATCGCCTTGTGACCGTCTTCAGCTGCGTAACCGCCCCGAATGCTGGAGACGTTCAGCTCGGGCTCGAGCACGTGGGCCCTGAGGGCGTCGAGAAAACTGTTGTGCTTGAAACGAGCTGTACCCATGTCGGACAAAAGCAAGTCGGGATCGAGGCGAGCGGCAAGCCGGCGAACCAACTCATCATCTTCTCGGCTAGGTGGAGGACTGTCACCTGCGAAGCCCTCGACCGCAACCTCTAAATCACCCTTCGTTTTCAGGCTCGCCAACGCCGTTGTCAGTTCGTGGATCGGGTTGGCGATCCAGGATGAATGCTGGGCGTGCAAATCCGCTTCAAGGGGCCCACCCCAGGCGCCCGCGCAGACCGTGACTTGCAAGAGCATCAGACCTTTGCAACCCAGCCAGGCCACGGCCGTGCCGTCGGATCGTTGGGTGTGCCAGGGCCAGTAGGCCACGTCCGCCTCCTTCAGTTCGTCCGTGCGATCACGGATAAACTCGGGCAGGGAGGCGCTGCCGAGTTCGGACGCCTCGAAGAGCAGAATCAGATTCGCCGGCAAATCGACATTGGCTTGTCGATAGGAATCAATCATGGCCAGAACAGTGGATACGGGTCCTTTTGTATCTTCCGCGCCTCGAGCTACAATACACTCGCCCAACCCCTCTAGCGTTACTCTCTTGGCTGCAAAAGGCGGTGCCACCCACCCCGGTTCACTGGCCGGCGTAGTGTCGTACATGCTGTGGATCAGCACGGTGCGCGGGGCGTTGGCATCCACACGCCCGTAGACCAGGGGGAAATCAACCCCGGCAACCACATCTGCCTGCCCCCCGAGATCGCGGATATCCGCGGCCAGCATGGCGGCCATTTCCGCATTGCCCTGAGCCAGCGCGGAGATCGAGGGTTGGCGGATGTAGCGCTGCAGGCGCGCAATGTGGCGTTCCAAGTTGTCTTCAACTGCGGCCGCTACGGCGTCGGGGAACTCAATGTCCATGACCGCTTCTACTTTGACGTTGGGGCATTAGGGTATCTCCAGGTCCGTTAGTGGGCCATGCTGTTGGGCGCCGTACACGTCGCGATCCCCAGGCGACCCGGCCCCACTTCTGCCCCACAGGCGCGGCAGCGTCACCTTGATCGCTTTGGCCCTGGCGTAAGGCACGACACGAACCTCCTCAGCGCTGATCTGGTAGAGTCGGGCAACCGCTTCGGGGCTCAACACGCCAGAATTCGCCACTTGCTCAAAAGTTGACTCGGTGCCAAACATCAGATCGATGGTCACCAGGAAGGGCCCGGCGTTCTTGCTGCGGAAGACCGACGCCAGTTCGCTGAGCAAAGCCATGCGTTCAGCCTCCGATGGTGATGAATTCCGGTGCAAACAGTGACCCGTGGTCCTCTGTCTCCAAAAGATGGTAGACTGAAAACTCATACACCGGTCCGCCCTCAAGATCCGAAGGAGAGAAGGGGAAAGCCAGGTTGCCGGCGGTGGTCTTGCGACCTTCGAAAGGGCAATGGAGCATCGAAGACCTGAGCAATGCCAGAAAGGCACTGGCGGCTTCCTGCGTGGGGCCGATGACCTCCAACAGTACGCCCACCTCCCGCGGCGCTACGCTTGCTCTGGGTTCCAGATGTCCCAACACCGCGTCACGACCGTAGACCCTCATGTCCGCCGTGAGGACCCCGGGATCCATGTCGGAAGACAGGTTGGCGACGGCCATCTCCTTCGCGGTTGCGAAGATAGCGTCCAGATTCTCGATCACACCCGAATCATGGACGCCGGCGATGGTCACGGCGCGGTATCCGGCCAGCTTGGCGCCCTCCATCTTGATGGTCTTGGGTCCTGGTTTGGGTCGCAGACAACTGCCCGATACCTTCACAGTACGGTCGTCGATCTGCTCAAAAAGAGTATCGATCATATCCACGGTGCCTTCGGGTTCGTGGAGCTCGTATGGATCTGGTTGCTCGTAAAGGGAGTGAGCGGCTACCGATTCGGGGGTTACGGTTCGATTTGGGTTCAGCGTGCGAATGAGGAACGAATCCCTTCGCATGATCCCCAAGAGGCAATCATTGGGAGCCAGAGGGATGGCGCATTGGGCGCCGCATTCCATGATCTTGGCCATGTGCAGGGCCAAGCCCGGATCAAAACCCTTCATGATGGGAAGCGTGGCGTAGACGGCGGTATCGCAGGCCCGACCGGCAACCACGATCTCCACCTCCGCCTCAGCCAGGGCCACAGCGATGGCCTCCGTATCGATTTGGCCGACAAGCTGCGTCAAATCGTCGATATCATCGGGACCGATCTCCGGTGCACCGCCCAGGGGGCGAACCTTCTGCTCGATGATAGCGCGTTTGACCATCTCGCGATTCAGATCAGAACGGATGACTGCACACCGGAAAGTTTCCGACATCCGGCCGGCTACTTGCGCCAGCCTTTCGAGGCAGAAGTCCACGTGCACGGAGGATCCGCCAAAACCTGCCGAACCAATCACCAACGGAACGCCAGCCTTTTTGACCGCTCGCAGGGCCCCATCGAGATCCCGTTCCACCTGCCTTGCCGAAGTCAGGGAACGGCCGTGACCAAGGTAGAACGGCCCGGCATCGGTAGACCCAGCATCAACGCCCAAGAGATGCGGCTCGGCAGCGATTCCGTTTTCAAGGCTGGTCAGTTCGTAGCCGTAACCGAGCATGCCATTGATCGCTACCAGGCGCAATTCATCAGTCATCGTTACCGTCCCGCCGCCATTGGTCGCCGCTAAGGGGTTTGGAACGGTACGGGAATCTTGTCCCCGTGCCAGGGGAAGGCGTAGCTGGGGGTGTTGACAAAGCGGTCCAGGCCGGCCTCCACACGTATGGATGTGGACGGCGGAAGCCCAACGGCGAAGTACTTCGCGTTGACAGGTGTGACCGTGTGATCGCCCTGGCCGTCCTCGTGATATCGAATCTGCGTGAACCGGTGCTCGCCAAAGGCCCCGGCCTGCACGATGAGATTGCGCGCCTCGCTTCGATGGGTGTTTACGAGCTGAAGGCCCACGACCTCGGGCCCCAGCTCGTCCACGAGAGCGGCCACGTCCAACGGCAGTCCCGGACGAGCGCGATCCGGGTCGTAGTAGCGCACCGTGGCGCGCAGGAGTCCGCCGGTATAGATGGTCTGCGGTGCCCCCATCGTGACCTGGGTCAGCCCCTTGGTCACCACGGGCTGGTACGGGAACTCGTTGGTCGCGATCATCTCTTGTGGGGTACGCTCATCGAGCCGAATCCGCTCGTAGATCTCCAGGGCGTGCTGATACTCGGCGCCGAGGATCTTCTCAGGCCAGTCTGGGTTCTTGCCATCGTAATACTGGAACCGGGCGAACTCGGTCTGCCCACCATTCTTCTCGCCCAGAATAGAGCCGACCTCGTTCCAATCCCGCTCCACCTCGCCATCGCGGACGTGGGTGATCAATTCGTAGTCCTCCCGGGACATGGAAGCGTGGTAGAGGTGCATCATCTCCTGCGCGTTCATGGGACCGGGAGGCGAGTAAGACCACTCTCCCATCGGAATGCCGTCGTCTTCGTAAGGTTCGATTGGCTCCCCCATCTCCCAGCCATCCAGACCATAGCGGTAGGGCACGACGAGCTGACCGTCTTCGCGCCGCACTCCGTTGTCGAGTCTAACCTTGAGCTGCGAGCGCAGGAAATCCAGGTAGCCGCTGTCGCCGGTAAGCAGTTGGGCACACTCGACGGCGATGTTGATCCCGTTGAACATGATGCTGCAGCCTTTGAAGGAGGTCCAGCCGTACTGCCCTCCCCACCAGATACCCTCGCGTCCGCCGCCGATGACGCCGTGCGCATCCACGTTGTCCGGGACGATGCCGCCGTTCTGCTTTGTGCGCTCCATCCAGGCCTCGGTGTAGTCCAAAACCCATTGTTTGTATTTCTCGTCCCCTGTGTAGAGATAGGCGTTGGTCACCAGCGCCGTAGCAGCCAGGCTGCTGGGAGTGTCGCATTGCATGACCATCTTGTTGAAGAGGTCAAGGATCTGCCGCCTGCGCTCGGGTTTCTCGAACCAGCGGGCTTCGAGGTGTTTGATGTGGGGGTAGAGACTCGCCCGCACGCCGTAGTAGTTGCCCGGGTCTCCCAGCCGGCGGCCACCCAGGAGCATCACGTTGGCCAAGATCGCATCTCCCTCCAGCTTGGGGCCCTGACTGGAATGGAAGGGGGAGCGCAGGATTCGATGTTCGGGGTCCCAATTGGGGGCTTCGGGATCTTCGCCGATGAACATGGCCGCGAAGCGTTTGGCTCGACGCAAGTTCTCGGAGATGGTCGGATCGCCCAGACCCATGTTATAGAACCCCGTACCCCCTTCTCCGAGATGGTGCCATTCCGCGGCTGCATTCAGGTTCCAAAACTCGTTGTGGATGGAGGGCATGTAGACCCTGATGAAATCCTCGTGCAGGTTGGGACGATGTTGAATACTCTCATCGCTGATGCGGGTGGCGGCGTTCCACTGCTGAAGATGGAGGTCCAGCAGATCGTCGGCAGCGCCGATCGCGTAGAACAGGCCGTAGTTGTAGAACTGTTCGTAGAGGTCGTCGAGATCCTCGGCGAGGAGGGTACCGCCCCCGCGCTCGGTGTACTTCCGGGTGAACAGGCGGGCAGAGCGTTCCATCAGGTTGATCAGGTTCCGCTCCATGAGCGCCCACGCCGGCGGCGCCGAGACCTTCGCTGCTTTGATCTCTACCATTCCTGGAATTTCGACGGGTTTAGCGTACATGGGTTGGGTCTCCTCCTGCCGGCTATTTTTTTGTGAGTGCTGCCAAGTATATTGTCGCCTCTGTAACCCCGTTAAGATACAGACCTTACCTACTTCCTCCTTTAATGCTGTCCAATTTGTGGTCACTTTCGGGACCAAGAGAAGATCGGCAGCACCTTGCGATCGAAGTCTAGCGCAATAGATCCAAATACCTGTTTTTAAACAGCATAAACCCTTCCAAAAAAAACTTGCTTCACCCCGGGGCTTCCTTCTGGCATAGCCGTTGCGATAGAGCATACCAGAGCATGGCACACACATCAACCTTGGAGGCCCAAAATGAACACCAATATCATCAGAAACTCAAAAGACGCGAAACGCGAACTGGTCGAGTTCGGCTTCGTCAATTTACTCGTGGCGGCTCCGGTCACGTTGATCTTCGTAATCAAAGCCATTCTTGGTGCCTAGGAGGAAAGCTGACCATGAACGCACCAGGATCGCTCAACCCAAAGAACGCCCTTGCACACCTTGGTGTTCTGAGCTTGCTCATCGTCGCTTTGCCCCTTCTCGCCGCGCCCGCTGCGTCCGGGGAACCTGTGCCGACAGTAAGAGCCCTGCGAATAGACGAACCCCCGGTCATGGACGGCCGCCTGGACGATCTCTGCTGGCAGCTCGCAGAGCCCATCGCCGACTTCGTCCAGCAGCAACCCAACCAGGGCGCTGCCCCCGGCTTTCCCGCCGCCGTCCGCCTGGCCTACGATGCGCACACCCTCTACGTCGGGTTTGAGATCCACTCCGGTGACCCCTCGTCCCTGATCGCCACGGTGCTCCAGCGCGACGGCCGCATGCGGGACAACGATGCTTTCATCTTCGCGCTCGACACCTTTCACGACCACCGCGATGCCTACTTCTTCGTCGTCAACCCCGCCGGCACGCGGCTCGACGGACGGGTTGGCGACGAGGGCGTCAGCATTGATATCAACTGGGACGGCATCTGGCAGGTCGAGATCCACTTGCTAGAAGACGGCTGGTCGGGAGAAATCGCCCTGCCTCTACGCGAACTGCGCTTCCGCGAAACAGAGGACGGCACCTGGGGGTTTGCCGCCTCGGCGCGCACCATCGCCGCCCGGGAGCGCATCATCTGGCCGAATTACGGTAAGAGCGCCGTTAAGGTATCGCGCTACGGCCACCTTACCGGATTGAAGGGATTGGCGACCCGCCAGCCCGTCGTCTTCCTGCCCTACCTCACGCAGGGCTCGGTCTTTGGCCAGCACCAGAGACCCGACGCGGCCCGCCGGGCCGGCACTTGGGAGAGGGGCCTGGGGTTGGACCTGCGCTACAGCCCCACCAGCGCCCTACGCATGAACCTGGCTCTCAATCCCGACTTTGCCACCCTCGAGACCGACCAGTTCCTCTTTAACCTGGGTATCGACGAGCTCTTCCTCCCCGAGAAGCGCCCCTTCTTTATCGAGGGCACAGAATTCTTCCAGACTCCCACCCGGTTGCTCTATACCCGCCGCATCGGACTGGGCGATCAAGAGATGCTCGCCGGCGGCAAGCTTTTGGGGAAGACCGGCTCGCTTGCCTTTGGCTTCATGGATGTCCTCACCGGCGACGGCCGCGATCCGCAGCACAACCACACCGCCCTGCGCCTGAAGCAGGATCTCTTCGGCTCCTCGAGCATCGGACTTCTGGCCGTGAGCAAGGATGCGGTTGCGCAAAACCGCCACGACCTCAACCGGGCGGCTGGCATGGATCTGAACCTCCAGCTCAGCCAGACCATGCGTCTGGTGGCCAATCTCAACCGCAGTCAGCATGCCGCTGCTGGAGAAGGCTATGCGGGCAGCCTCGCCTTCCGCTATGCAGGCCGCCTGCTAAATGCGCGCGACAACCTCGTTATAGACGCAACCCTGGAAGACGTCACCGCTGACTTCGACATCCAGGAGATCGGCTTCATCCGCAACACTCACCTCGACCGGCGGGGAGGGCGCACCTGGATCAGATACCACAACGCGATCAAGCGCCGCGGTCTCGAGCAGATCGCCCTTGATCAGAAGGCGTGGTACTTCCACAACCACGCCGGTACGGCGCGGGTACAGGACGGTTTTTCGACCAAATTCTCGGTTGAAACCTGGGGGCGTATACGGCCCGGTCTTCAGTTGGAGCGCAGCCGCTTCTTCTTTCCCGAGGACGGCGAGCGCTATCGCAATACGTAGCGCGCCTTCTCGCTGGAGGTCGGGCCTTATCCGCGCTTCCGCGGCAAGGTAACCTACCGGACAGGCAACAACTTCGGCAGCGCCATCCGCTTCGTCGAGACCAGCCTCAGTGTCAAACCGACGGCCAGGATGACCTGGACCGGCCAGGCTTTCCACCTGCACCGCGATCCCTTTGAGGCGGCCGAGCGTTCGTCCACCCACCTCATCACCGTCCTAGGCGTGGACTATCTCTTCGCGCCAAACCTCTACTGGCGGGTTTTGTTTCAGGGGAACACCGCTGAAGATCGCTACCTGCTCAACAGCCTGGTGCGTTATGAATTCCATCCCGGCAGCGTCTTCTATCTCTCCTACAAAGAGACCCGGGACGACAGTCTGCAGAGATTCGTTGCCTCAGATCGACGGCTCCTGGCCAAGATCTCTTATCTGTGGCACCGCTGAGTCTGGGCTCAATGCTGAAATTTTCAAGATACGCCGGCGGCGAGGTGCACGGCCGACTATTTTTTTGGCACCGTCGACAAGTATCTTGACACCCACGTTAATTTCTTAATAATGAAACACTTACACAATATTGCCGTCTGGACTGTCCACTTAATTGGCACTTCCGAGCCCGACAGCCTGCCTCTGCCCGCTTACCGTCAAGGTTCGTCCGAAAATTTCAACTCTCTGTTTCTAAACAACATATACCTCTCCTCGGCACATCCGTTTCCGCCCGGCTCCCGGCCTGGCACCGCCATTGCGATAGACCCTACCAGAAACCCAATGCCTGGAGGTGCAAAATGAGAAATCAAAGACGTGAATGCGACTTCGGCCTCGACCACTACATCGCTGTGGCCTCGGGCGATCTTCGAGTGGGTGGTCCTTCCGTGCAACGTAGATGTCCCTCAGACCCGTTCGGCCTGTGGCCTCAAAGGTCTTCCAGCCGCAAACCTATGCGCACCCGCGAACGGATCACAGCCCTCGTTGGGGTGACGGCGATCATTGGGTGGGTGTGCGCCGTACTGACGCACGTCGACTCGCTCATGAGCTAAAACCCTCTTGGGGGCATTGCGATATCGGTGTTCTCACCCAAGTTTTCCCGGCAGTCCGCAGGTTGTGCGCTGGGCAGGAAGGGAAGGCCGGTCGCACCCCAGATCAACGCGGGTTCACCTTAGCAGCGTGACCTCAACGAGAGATTCCTAGATGCAAAAACTCGATACCCATCTGATCCGTTCGCTCGCTGTGGCAGGTCTTGTACTGGTGCTGGGTACCACCCGGGGATGGGCCACCGAGCCGACGCTGGTCCGACTCTCCTTCTGGGTGCCGCCGGAGCGCATGGCCGAGTTCGAGTCCGCGTACCAGCAGCAGGTGGCGCCGTTTCTGCAAGAACGGGGCTTTGTCGCCTCTGCTGAGCCCGGACGCGCCACCGTCGACAGCGTCTTCAGCCGGCTATTCGAGTTTGATTCGCCAACTGAGTGGCGCCAGAAAATTGAGACTTTTGAGAACGATCCGGCGGTTCGGAAGCTTTGGTTCCGTTTAGGAACGCAGTTTGGCGCCACCGGACCCAGTACGACCACGCTTTTCTCTACCATCGCAGACAGTCTCATTCGCAGCGATTTCAGCCTGTATAAGGCAGTCGCCGGCGCCGGCAAGACGGTGGAGCTCGGGTTCGCGCAGAAATTAGCCGGACCGGGAAGAACTGTACTCATGGGGCCAGGAAAGACGACCCCCGCCGGAGCGGGAAAAACCGTAACGGCGGGAGCGGGGAAAGCCGTGCTGGCCGGACCGGGGAAATCCGTACCAGCCGGTGCCGGCTTTCCGCACGGAGAGTGGCTGAACCTTCGTACTGAGGACGGCCTGCCCTCCAACGACATATTCGACATCCTGGAGGACCGGCAAGGGAATCTGTGGTTTGGGACGATAGCGGGCGTAAGCCGTCTCGATGGCGTGCACTTTACGACCTTCACCACCAAAGACGGATTGGCGAGTAATCTTGTGTGGACCATTCTGGAGGACCAGCAAGGGCATCTGTGGTTCGGTGGCACCGGGTTAAGCCGCTACGATGGGAAGGAGTTTGTCAACTTCACGACCGAAGACGGTTTGGCAGGCAATCGGGTGCGGTCCATTGTGGAGGACCACGCAGGCAACCTGTGGTTAGGAACAGACGGGGGTGTCAGTCGGTTCGATGGGGAGCGCTTCACCACCTTTACCACCCAAGACGGACTCGCGCACAACAAAGTGGAGTCCGTTTTGGAGGACCACGCAGGCAACCTGTGGTTTGGAACAGAGGGGGGTGTCAGTCGGTTCGATGGGCAGCGCTTCACCACCTTTACCACCGAAGATGGACTCGCGCGAAACAGAGTGAGGTCCGTTATCCAAGATCGGGCCGGAAATCTATGGTTCAGCGCGTACGTAGGGGCGAGCCGCTATGACGGGCACCACTTAACCACCTTTACCACCGAAGACGGCCTGGCACACGATCGGGGGGTGGTGAAAATTGCGCAAGATCGGCACGGATTCCTATGGTTCGTGACGTGGGGAGGTGTAAGTCGATACGATGGGCAGAACTTCACCACCTTTACCACAGAAAACGGCCTGGCGCACAGCCGGGTGCAATGCATGGCCGAGGACCGGCACGGAAGGCTATGGTTTGGGACGTACGGAGGCGGGGTGAGTCGATTCGATAAGGCTCAGTTCACCACCTTTACCACCGAAGACGGTTTGGCAGGCAATCATGTGTGGTCCATTGCGGAGGATCGGGAAGGCAACCTGTGGTTAGGAACAGACGAGGGTGTCAGTCGGTTCGATGGGCAGCGCTTCACCACCTTTACCACCCAAGACGGGCTGGTGCACAAGAGAGTGCGATCCATCGGGGGTGATCGGCTCGGAGCACTATGGATTGGGACTTGGGGAGGCGCAAGTCGATTCGATGGGCAGACTTTTGCCACCTTTTCGAGCGAAGATGGCCTCAAAAATGAAGTGAGGTCCATTCTGGAGGACCGGCAAGGGCATCTGTGGTTCGGTGGCGCCGGGTTGAGCCGCTACGATGGGAAGGAGTTTGTCAACTTCACGACCGAAGACGGTTTTGCGGGCCATTATGTGTGGTCCATGCTGGAGGACCGGAAAGGAACTCTTTGGTTTGCTCACCCATCCGGACGGGGGCGTGTAACTCGTTACGACGGCGGCCGCTTTACCACCTTCACTGTCGAAGAAAGTTTGCTGCAGGAAATGGCGGAGTGGGAGGCAGGAGTGCTTTCCATGGCGCAGGATCGGCAAGGGAACTACTGGTTTGGCACTCAGAGAGCGGGTGTAGTGCGTTATGATGGCCAGCAGTTTAGCAACTTCACCACCGAGGACGGTCTCGGGGCCAATTGGGTGTGGTCCATTCTGGTGGACCGTCGGGGGGACCTTTGGTTCGCCTCCAGGAGTGGCGGCGTCAGCCGTTACGACGGTCTGCTCTTTCAGACCCTATCCAGGAAAGACGGCCTGGCGAACAACGATGTCTTTGATGTCCACGAGGACAACGAGGGCGCCTTCTGGTTTGCTACCACAGGCGGTCTCACTCGCTACCGCCCTTCTTCCATCCCTCCGGCCATTCACTTGGAGGTAACCGCCGATCGCCGCTACGGTTCAGTCGAGGAACTCGAAATACAGTCGTCACAGGCGTTGGTCACCTTCGAGTTCCAGGGGCGCAGCATGACCACGTACCCGGACAAGATGGCCTACGTTTATCAGCTGCAAGGGTACGACGACACGTGGCGCACCGCGCGCACCACCAAAGTGGAATACACCGATCTGCCCCGGGGAGACTATGTCTTTCAGGTGAAGGCCGTGGACCGCGACCTGAACTACTCCGAACCCGCGACCGTGACGCTCGAAGTGCATCCACCGTATGCGCAGATCGGCTGGATCTCAGCGTTGAGTATAGCGGTCCTGCTGATCCTCTGGCAGAGCGGCCGTGTAGTCCGCCGCGACCGCCGCCTGCGAATAGCCAATGCGGCACTGTCGGAGGCCAACAACGAACTCTTTGGGCTCAACCAGGAGCTCCAACAAGCCAGTGAGCGGATCCAGCAGGCCAACCGCCATAAATCCGACTTCCTGGCGCGCATGTCCCATGACCTGCGCACCCCGATGAACGCCATCATCGGCTACACCCGCATCCTCCTGCGCAAGCTCAGCGGCGCCATCGACGAGCGCCAGTACCACAACCTCGAAAACGTCCAGACCAGCGCCGACCACCTCCTCATCCTGATCAACGACATCCTGGACCTCTCCAAGGTCGAAGCTGGCCGCATGGAGATTCGGCCCGAACAGGTAGACCTGAAGCACCTGGTCGCCGAGTGCACCACTTCGATCTCTTCGCTGGTCAAACCCGGGGTGCAGTTAGATCAGCACGTAGAGGACGTCGCCCCGGTTCGCACCGATCTGGATCGGCTGCGCCGCATCCTGATGAACCTGTTGAGCAATGCCGTCAAGTTCACCGAGGAGGGCCACATTACGGTGTCCGTGCAGGCGGCCGGGGATTGGGTGGAACTCGCGGTCGCCGATACGGGCGTGGGGATTTCCTCTGAGGAGCTGCCGCACATCTTTGACGAGTTCCACCAGGTGGACCGCCCGGGCGGTCGCATGCAGGAAGGCACCGGCTTGGGGCTGGCCATTGCCCAGAAGTCAGGAGCGCTTCTCGGTGGCACCCTATCGGTAGAGAGCGAAGTGGGACAAGGCACGACCTTCACCCTGCGCCTCAAAGACTATGAACCATGAAACCAATGCTCAGACTGGCAGAGAAAAACAGTTCGTCTCATAGGAGGCTTTGTTGATGACACGCTATTTCAATCGCGCCGGCTGGCTACCCCTCTGTACCACGCTTCTCCTCCTGTCGGCGTCCGCGAACGCAGCCGAGCCCACCCTGGCGCGGCTCTCCTTCTGGGTACCGCCGGAGCACATGGCCGAGTTCGACGCCGCGTACGAGGAGCAGGTTGTACCCATTCTGAAGCAACACGGCCTGGTGGCATCCCCACAGCGCGGTCGCGCCACGGTGGACAGTGTCTTCAACCGGTTGTTCGTGTTCGAGACACCGGCCGAGTGGAGCGAGAAAACGGAAGCGCTCCAGAACGCTCCGGCCTGGCAGAAGCTCTTGGGAGGTTTGGGGAGGACCTTTATGCCCACAGCGGACGATACCTTACGCCATGGTTTCGGGCTCTACACCGCCCCGGCGGGAGCCGGTACGACCGTGCTGGCCGGTCCGGGAACCACTGTGAGCGCCAGTTCGGGCATACGGAAGGAAGTAGCGGGACCCGGCCGGACGACACCGAGTGGACCGGGCAAGACGACAGCGGCTGGACCGGGCAAGACAACACCGGCCGGAGCGGGCCAGACGACACCCGCCGGACCCGGCAAGAGCGTTCTGGCCGGTGCGGGCTTTCGGCAGGGTTTGTGGCAGAGCTTCACTGTCCCCGATGGCCTCCCGTCTACGCTCGTAGCTGAAATCCTGTCGGATCGGGAAGGCTATCTGTGGCTTGCAACACAGGAGGGGGGGGTGTGCCGCTACGATGGAGTACAGTTCATCACCTTCACTACTGGGAACGGACTGGCTAATAATAGTGTGGGGTCTATAGTGGAGGATCGACTGGGGAATCTGTGGTTCGGGACTACTAAGGGAATAAGTCGCTATGATGGAAAAGAGTTCACCACCTTCACTACCGAAGACGGCCTGGCGGACAATTGGGTGGCAACCATTGTGGAGGATCGGCAAGGGCATCTGTGGTTTGGCACGGGAGCCCCTATTGTTCTTCCGGAAGGTGGCGGTGTGAGCCGCTATGATGGAACCGATTTCACGACGTTCACCACCGAAGAGGGCCTGGCGGGCAATACAGTACGGTCCATTTGGGAAGACCGGCACGGCCATTTATGGTTTGGAACACGGTCAGGAGGCGTGAGTCGCTACGATGGAAAAGAGTTTGTCACCTTCACCACGGAAGATGGCCTCGCGACCAATTCAGTACGGTCCATTTGGGAAGACCGGCACGGCCATTTGTGGTTTGGGACATTCCCAGGGGGCGTGAGTCGCTACGACGGAAAAAACTTCGCGACGTTTACAACTGAAGATGGCCTGGCGCACAACTCGGTGAATGCCATACGCGAGGACCAGGAAGGAATTCTGTGGATCGGGACACAGGGTGGCGGTCTGAGTCGCTACGATGGAGCCCAGTTCGCCACCTTCACCGCCCAAGACGGCCAAAGCAATTGGATGTGGTCCGTTGTTGAGGACCGGGAGGAAACCCTGTGGTTCGCGACGAGAGGTGGCTTGCGTCGTTATGATGGAAAGGAGGTCACCACCTTTACCACCGAAGACGGTCTGGCGCATAATTATGCGCACTCCATTTTGCAGGATCGGCAGGGTTATCTGTGGATCGGCACGATTGGCGGCGGCGTAAGCCGCTACGATGGGAAAGAGTTTGTCACCTTCACCACCGAGGACGGCCTGGCCGGTAACAGGGTGTGGTCCATTTTGGAGGATCGCCAAGGAAATCTGTGGTTCGGCACTGTCGATGGCGGCGCAAGCCGCTACAATGGGAAAGAGTTTGTCACCTTCACCACCGAAGATGGCCTGCAAGGCAATTGGGTGTCTTCCATCATGGAGGATCGACAAGGAACTCTGTGGTTCGGCGCAGCACAGCCCAGCACAAGCGTAAGCCGCTATGACGGCACCCGCTTCACGGCCGAGGAGGGTTTGGTCGACAGTGGGGTACTTTCCATACTGGAAGATCGTCAAGGGCATCTGTGGTTCACGACGCAGACGGGCGTTAGTCGCTATGACGGAGAGCGGGTAACGACTTTCACTACCGAGAACGGGTTAGCGAACGATTGGGTGTGGTCCGCTGCGGAGGATCAAAAGGGCCAGCTGTGGTTCGCGACCCGGGGTGGCGGCGTGAGTCGCTATGATGGAAAGGTGTTCCAAACCCTGTCCAGGAAAGATGGCTTGGTGAATAATGAGGTTCGCAATTTTCACCAGGACTCTCACGGCGATTTCTGGATCACCACTGCCGCCGGTCTCACCCGCTATCGTCCACAGCATACCTTTGCCCCGGCCATTCACCTCACCGACGTGGTCGCCGACCGCCTCTACGAGTCGGTCCACGAGGTGCGCCTACCGTCATCGCAGCCGTTTATCTCCTTCGAGTTCCAGGGGAGGAGCATGACCACACCGCCGGACGGTATGGTCTATATCTATCGCTTGCAAGGCTACGACAACGAATGGCGCACGACGCGCACAACCGAAGTAGAGTACACCGATCTTCCAAGTGGCGACTACGTCTTTCAGGTGAAGGCGGTAGACCGCGACTTGAACTACTCCGAACCCGCGGCCGTGACCTTGAACGTGCATCCCCCGTATGTGCTGATCGGCTGGATCTCTGCTCTGAGTGTCGCCGTTTTGCTGATCCTCTGGCAGAGCGTCCGAGTGGTCCGCCGCGACCGCCGCCTGCAGGCGTCCAACCAGGAGCTCACGGCGGCCAACCAGCAGATCCAGGAAGCCAACCGTCTCAAGTCCGAGTTTCTGGCCAACATGTCCCACGAGCTCCGCACCCCGATGAACGCCATCGTAGGTTTCTCCAAAATCGTGCACCGCAAGGCACGGGGCATCCTACCCGAACGACAGGTGGAGAACCTGGAGAAGGTGCTGCAGAGCTCCGACATCCTGATGAACCTGATCAACGATATTCTCGACCTCTCGAGGATTGAGGCCGGCCGCCTGGAGATCCAACCGGAGCGGTTCTCCCTGCATGAACTCGTGCAGGGTTGCATTAACACCGTCACACCGATGGTCCGCCAGGGCGTGGAGATTAGTGCCGAAGGCACCGGACAAATCGGCTCGGTATTCGGCGACCCCGCGCGCATCCGCCAGGTGCTCATCAATCTTTTGAGCAACGCCACCAAGTTCACCGAAAGCGGCAGCATCACCCTGTCCGCCCGGGCGCTCCCGACCGACCGGCTAGAGCTGTCCGTAGCGGACACCGGTATCGGGATCCCGCCAGAAGCCCGCAACTACATCTTCGAGGAGTTTCGTCAGGTGGACGGCTCCACTACCCGCACGCATGGCGGCACCGGCCTGGGTCTGAACATCTCCAAGAAGCTGACCGAGATGCTGGGCGGTACGATTCGGGTAGAAAGTGAGGTCGGCAAAGGATCGACCTTCTCCGTCACGCTGCCAACTCGATACGCCGCGGCGGAGCCCGCACCCACTGCTGAGGCCGAAAGCCCTGCAGAGCCACCCGATACCTCGCGGCGCATCGTGGTCTCCATCGACGACGACCCTAACGTCCTTTCCCTCATTACCCAGGAGCTGGAGGAGGAAGGGTACGAGGTCGTCGGCGCCTCCCGCGCTATCGAAGGGATCGAGAAAGCGAAGGAGGTCGGTCCCTGCGCCATCACCCTGGACATCATGATGCCGGGCATGGACGGCTGGGAAGCGATCGCCCGCCTCAAGGACGACCCGAAGACCCGCGACATCCCTCTCATCGTGCTCTCCATCGTTGAAAACAAGGAGCTGGGCTTTCGCCTGGGCGCCGACGAATACCTGGTCAAACCGATCGACAAACAAGCCCTCCTCAACGCCCTGCGCCGCGTCGAAGGCCAGGGTCGCGAGCTCCTCGTCGCCGATGATGACCCGGCGGTCGTCGAGCTCGTGCGCCAGCTCTTGGAAGAGCACGGCTGGAGCGTGCGCACTGCCACCAACGGCCAAGAGGCGCTCGACGAGATCGCCCGCGAGCAACCCGACGTCCTCCTGCTGGATTTGATGATGCCCATCCTGGACGGCTTTGCCACCCTCCAACAACTGCGCGAGGCGCCGGCAACACGGGACCTGCCCGTGATCATCATTACCGCCAAGGATTTCACGCCAGAGGAGCGCAAAGAGCTCAGGCTCCACGCCACCCGGATTATCGAGAAGAACGGCCTGGACCGTAAGCACCTCTTGAGCGAACTCAAAGAGGCGCTCAAGAGTATGTCGGCGCCACCGGCGCAGCCGCAGAGACCGTAGGGACTCGCCTTTTAGGGGCCTCACCCGCAAAGAGAGCGTATTATGAAGAAGATCCTGATCGTTGAAGATGTAGAGATGAACCGCGACCTCCTCGTCCAGCTGCTTGAAGACGACTATGAAGTGGTCGAGGCCGTAAACGGAAAGCAGGGCCTGGAGAAGGCTGAACAGGAAAAGCCCGATCTCATCCTTTTGGACATCTCGCTGCCCGAAATGGACGGCTGGGAAGTGACCCAGAAGATCCAAGCCAACGCCGCCCTCAAACACATCCCCATCATTGCGGTCACGGCCCACGCCATGGCCGGCGACGAGGACAGGGCTTACGAGTACGGCTGCAAGGACTACCTTTCCAAACCCATCGACGAGGACGAACTCTGGGGCAAGATCGAAAAGCACCTCGCCTGAAAGCGACCATGGCCGCACCCGCCACCATACTCATAGTCGACGACGAGCCCTTCAACGTCGACCTGCTGGAGCAGCAATTGGAAGAAGAGGGCTACCACACCCTTGCGGCCTCCAACGGTGCCGAAGCCCTGCGGATACTGAGCGAGCACAAGCCCAACTTGGTCCTCCTCGACTGGATGATGCCCGAGATGAGCGGCATCGAGGTTCTCGAAAAGTTGCGCTCCACCCCCGAGTGCCGCACTCTGCCAGTGATCATGCTCACCGCCCGCGGCGACACCGAGGACAAGGTTGCCGGTCTGGACGCCGGCGCCGACGACTACGTGACCAAACCGATAGACGAGGCTGAACTTTGGGCCCGCATCCGCTCTGTGCTGCGCATCGCCCGCCTGGAGAAAGAAAACCTCTCCCTGCGCCAGGAGGTCCAGGGCCGCACCCACTTCGCCGGCGTCATCGGCAAGAGCCGCGCCATGGCAGGGGTCTACAACCTGCTGACCAAGGTGATGGACAGCGACACCACGGTGCTGTTGGGCGGCGAGACCGGCACCGGCAAGGAGGTCCTCGCCCGTTGCATTCACAAGGAAGGTCCGCGGCGCGACAATTCGTTTGTCGCCGTCAACTGTGGCGCCATGACCGAACAGCTGCTCGAGAGCGAGCTCTTCGGCCATCGCAAGGGCGCCTTCACCGGCGCGGTGAGTGATCGTCCCGGCCTCTTCGAGTCCGCCAATGGCGGCACCCTGTTTCTCGACGAGATCGGCGAGACCAGCGCCGCCCTGCAGGTGCGCCTCCTGCGCGCCATCCAGGAGAGGGAGATCCGTCGCGTCGGAGAAGACCGCGACCGCAAGGTGAACGTGCGCGTCATCGCCGCGACCAATCGCGATCTGAAAGCGGAAGTAGAGAAGGGCGACTTTCGCGAGGACCTGTTCTACCGCCTCAACGTCTTTCCCATCACACTACCCCCTCTGCGCGAGCGCAAAGAGGACATTCCGGAATTGGCGCTGTACTTTTTGGGCAAGAAGGATGGGGAGGGCGCAGGTCCCCAGGGATTTACCGCCCATGCCATGGACGCCCTCGGGGCGTACGAGTGGCCCGGCAACATCCGCGAGCTGCAGAACGAGGTGGAACGGGCCGCACTGTTATGCGGTACCGAGGAGCGCATCGACGTCAGCCATCTCACCGAAACGATCGCTAGTGCTGGCGGGCCGGCCGCTCACGTGCAGCGCAAGGGCAAGCTGAAGGATGTCCTTGCCCAGGTCGAGCGCGAGATGATCATCCAGGCCCTGGAAGAGAACGACGGCAACCGCACGCGCGCCGCCGAGGGGTTGGGAATGAGCCGTTGGGGGCTGGTGCAGAAGATCAAAACCTACGAGATCGACGGCTGAATCCGCCAGCGCTGAAAGCCCACGCCCCAACATCTTCGATAACTCGTAAACTTCAGGATGGCGGTTTGCTAGCGGTGACCACCAGGTTGCCAAAGCGGTCAACGCGGGCTTCATATCCGGGATGGATCACCGCCGTCGAGTCCAGCTCAACGACGATCGCCGGCCCCACCAGCAGCTGCCCCCGCTGCAGCTGATACCGATCGTACACTGGACAATCGATGTAGCCATCGGTTTCCGCGAAGTAGACCGACCGCATTCCCTTCTGTGCATCATCGAGATCGCCCCCGACCGATCCCATCTCCCGCGGCTTGGGTTTCGTGATCTTGCCAATCGCGGTCAGTCTCAGATTCACCAGTTCGACCGGTTCATCCGGAGCGCTGAATCCGTAGGCTCGATCATGCTCCTTGAAGAAGTGATCCAAAAGCTCGTCGACGTCGGACGGTGACAGCTGCCGATTGGGTGCGGGAATCGAGAGCTCGTAGCTCTGTCCGACGAAGCGGACATCGAGCTGACGCGCGAACTCGCGGTCTCGAGTCGCTACTCCTTCGCGCTTCAACGCGGCGCTTCCCTGCTCCTCGAGCCCGGCATAGGCATTTTCTAGCGCCGCCGCATCGAGATCGTCGAGACGCTGGATCCAGGTGGTAGAGAAATCGTGTTTGAGATCGGTAACCAGCAATCCCAGAGATGAGAAGGTGCCGGGGCTCATGGGCACGATCAGGGTTGGCATTTCGGTTTCAGCCGCCAACCGGTTGGCGTGCACCGGGCCGGCACCGCCAAAGGCGACCAACACGAACTCTCTCGGATCGTACCCCCGCTGCACGGAAACCAGACGCAGCGCGTTGACCATGGCAGCGTTGGCGATCTCGACGATGCCGTGGGCCGCTTCCACGACATCCATGGCCAGTGGTTGAGCACATTTCTCTTCGATCGCCTGCCGCGCCGCGTCCACATTTAGCTGCATCCTACCGCCAAGGAATAGATCCGGTTGCAATCGGCCTAGAACAAGATTGGCATCGGTTATAGTCGGCTCGGTGCCACCCTGTCCATAACACACCGGACCTGGGTCGGCGCCGGCACTTTGGGGTCCCACCCGCAGGATGTCGCCCGAATCTACCCAGGCGATCGAACCTCCACCGGCCCCAATTTCGACAAGGTCGATCACCGGTGTGCGGATCGGATAGCCAGCACCGCGCTGGGAACCGAGGCCGGCACGGGCGGCTGCGCCCACCTCATACTCCTTCGTGACTGTAGGCGATCCGTCCTGGATAAGGCCAACCTTGGCGGTGGTGCCTCCCATGTCGAAAGAGATGATATCCGCGTGTCCGAGGGTCTCGCCGAGATGGGCTGCAGAGATGACGCCCGCGGCGGGACCGGACTCGACCATGAAGACCGGTTTGCGACGGGCTTCGGCAAAGGTGAAGACGCCGCCACCGCTTTGCATCAACAGTAGCTCGGCGTCGAGTCCTTGGCGTTGCAATCTGTCCTGGATGCGTTCGAGATAGCGCGCTACAACGGGCCGGATACAGGCGTTGATGACCGTGGTGCTGGCGCGGTAGAACTCGCGAAATTCCGGTGCGACTTCGGAGGACAATGACAGGAAGGCTTCAGGGAATATCCCTCTTATGATAGCGGCTAGCTGTTGTTCGTGTGCCGGATTGATATAGGCGTGCAGGAGGCAGACGGCGATCGACTCGACCTGTTCTTGCTTCAACCGCCTTGCAATCTGACGCGCGGCTTCCTCGTCAATCGGCGTCAACACCTGTCCTTGCGCGTCGAGGCGTTCGGGCGCGCCGAAGCACAGATAACGGGGCACCAGAGGTTTTGGTTTCTGAAACTGCAGGTCATAGAGCGAAGGCCGGATCTGGCGGGCGATCTCCAGCATGTCCCGATAGCCATCTGTCGTAACAAAACCGGTGCGGGCTACGGTGCCTTCGATGATGGCGTTGGTGGCGACGGTGGTGCCGTGCACGATGTAGGTCACATCACCGGCGCCTACATCACCCTCCTTCAAGATGTGATCGGTAGCCTCGATGAAACCGATAGACGGATCCTCAGGCGTGGAGGGGACTTTGCCGATGCGCAGCTCACCCGACTCTTCGTCGAGCAAGGTAGCGTCGGTGAAGGTGCCGCCGATATCGATGCCGAGTCTATACGCCATCGCGCAGGCGGTCGGTTTCCGCTTCGTCAACGGTCCAAGCCTGCGGGTCGATCATCACGCCGTAGACATCGCGGGCACGCTCCAAGCTGACCTTGCCGTCGCGAACATCGATCAGCACCGCCCGCGGATCGCGTCGTTTGGGCGGGCCATAACCCCCGCCGCCGCAAGTGCGGTAGCTGATCACATCGCCGGGGTTCAGGGTCACGGTGGTCTTCGAGCCCAGTTCCACGGCGTCGCCGTCAGGATTCAAAATAAACCGGGCCTTGAGCCCTTCCTCTCCTCCGAACAAGCCCCACGGTCCCCACCGATCGCGGTCGGCCAGGATCGTAAAGGAAGCTTCGTCGGGAAACAGGTAGTCGCGACGCAGACCGAGGCCGCCCCGCTGTTTGCCGGCGCCCTCGGACTCGTCGACCAACTCGTAGCGGATGATGCGCAGCGGGTAGTTAATCTCGATCTCCTCGATGGGAGCGTTCTCGGTGTTCTGGCCATGGGCCTGCACCGCGTCGTCGCCGTCGAGGGTGGCACGACCGCCGTAGCCGCCGGCGATTGCCTCGTAGAACGCATAGTACTCGCCGCTGCGCGGATCAGCACCCCCGAAACCCACCTGGAACATGCACGCCTTGGTGCCCGCCGGGACTCGCTCGGGGACGGCTTTGGACAGCGCCTTCAGCATGATGTCGACCAGCCGGGTCTGGGTTTCCCAGCCACCGACAACCGGCCCCGGGTGTCGACAATTGGTCACCGAGCCTTCGGGGGCGAGCATCATCACCGCGTCGTAGAATCCGCTGTTTACCGGGATGTCCGGGTCGATCAGGCATTTGAGCACGTAGGCGCAACCGGCGTAGGTCTGGGCGTAGGTGGAATTGACCGGAGCACGGCGCTGAGGGTCGGAGCCGGTCGTGTCGAACTCAACACTGCCTGTGGCAATGGTCACCTTTGCCACCAGGTGCACCGGCTGATCGGTGAAACCGTCGTTGTCCACGTAGCCGTCGGCGGAGAAGCTGCCTTGGGGAAGCCTGGCGATGCTCGCCTGGGTGCGGCGCCGGGTGTAGTCCAGCAGCTCCTTCATGTAGAAGCGAACCGTCTCCGGTCCCAGCCGTCCGATCAGCAATTGCAGACGCCGCAGGCCGGTATTGTTAGCCGCCACCTGGGCGCGGAAATCACCAGCCGTTTCCCTTTTCGAACGGATCTGCGACAGCACCAGCTTGAAGACGTCGTTGTCGATCTCACCTTCGCGCACCAGCTTCACACCAGGTATGATGATACCTTCCTGAAACACCTCCTGGAAAGCGCCGATGCTGGCCGGCGCTCCGCCGCCGACATCGACGTGATGGGCCAGACAGGCCAGATAGCCGAACAGCTCATTATTATGATGAACGGGTGAGATCAGGGTAATGTCGTTGAGGTGGACCCCACCCAAATACGGATCGTTGGCCAGGATGCCGTCGCCGGGAGCAAGGTTCTCGGGGCCGTAGCTGCGAATCACGGTGGGAACCGAGATAGACAGCGAACCCAGATGCACCGGTTGGCCTGACGCCTGGGCAATGACCTGCAGATCGCGGTCGAACAGGGCGCAGGAAAAATCAGCCCGGGTCTTGATGTTGGTGGAGTACGCGGAACGCCGCAGGGCGATGGTCATCTCCTCGGTGGCTTCCACCAGGGCGTTGCGAATGACCTCGAACCTTATAGGATCGAATTCGGATGACTGAGGCATCAATTGCTTTCGGCTACCGGGGAAATGGCTGCGAAAATTAGCCAATCGCCAGGGGCCCGTCCACACGTGCCGTGGGCGCGATCAGACTGATGCCGACCCCCGATCCGGCCGCGGCATCTTTGAACTCCAGGCAGCGGCAATGCCAACGCGACCCTCTATTACCTCTGACTCTTCTACCCCGTACTTGAGGTTGCGATTAGGTTCTCCTCTCCAACACATCCCCTCGGCAGGCCCCGACCTTGGCCCGGTCAAGCACTTCAGAAGGAGGACTCCATGTCGGACCAGACCTACCGCGTGGCACCCAAGGGGTTCACGCCCGAGCAGTGGGAGGAATTCATGGAAGAGGGACTTCTCGTGATCGAGAACGCCCTTTCTCAGGATGAGGTGGACACCTATCTCGAGGCCATCGAACGTTGCTGCGCAACTGACGCGAAATACGACCCCGGCAAGTTCCACATGACTGAGAATATGGTCGAAAGGGACCCAGTTTTCGCAGAGTTGATCGATCACCCCCGGCACGTCGGCTATATGTACGACATCTACGGCGAACTGCTGAAGCTGCACTTATCACAAATCTTCATTCGTCCGCGTGAAAAGTCTCCGCACCATTGGCATAGCGACGGCCCCCGCGTTGTGCCGTATGCGGTTTTCGCTCCAGAATTGCCTCTTCAGGTGAAGATTAGCTACTGGCTGACTGATCTGCCCCGTGCCAGAATGGGTAACTTCGTTTACATGCCGGGAAGTCACCGGTCGCAATACTCCGAGCATTACCACACACACGAGAGCGCGAAAGGCGAGAGAATCCTCTGCGTTCCGAGGGGGACCATAACGCTGACGCAGTGCAATACCTGGCATCGGGTAGAACCCAACGAGAGCGATGTGGTGCGGAAAAACATCTTTCTGTCCTACTGCCCCTCGTGGATCTGTGAGGGCGACCGGTACGCGTCTTCTCCGGAGTGGCTCAAGACGCTAAATCGGGAACAGCGCATTGTTATGCGGAGCTATTCCTACGGTTATCACCGGGCCAAGCCGCCTGACGAAGACTTTCCGCTCTTTCTGGACCGCGAAACAGGTAGCGATTCTGACTCCGACGCCGATACACCTGTCCCGTTGAAGCAACGGAAGCGACGCACGATGCACGAGAAGCTTAGGACGTCTGTGCCCGCCTAACTGAGCTCTCGACAACCGTTGTGGTACTCAGGTCACGGGAGGAAAACACAAATGCTGAGAGCAGGTTTCATCGGGGCCGGCATCCGCGCCACCGACGCCCACTACCCGGCCCTTGCCCGAATCGACGACGTCGAGGTGGTTGCGGTGTGTGAGCTCGATGAAGAGCGCATGCAGGCAGTGGTAGACGAGTACGGCTTCGAACTGACGTTTACCGACCACCGCGAGATGTTAGCCACCGTTGACCTCGACCTGGTCTATTGTATCACCCACGAGAAATGGCTGCTGCAGCCGGCGCTCGACTGTCTCAACGCCGGCAAACACCTGTTCATCGAGAAACCGCCCGGTGCTACTACGGCCGAAGCCCAGCAAATTCTCGATGCCGCGATCGCCAACGACGTCTACTGCATCGTCGGGCTGCAACGCCGTTACTCTGCCGTCACCCGCGAAGCAATGCGCCGCGTCGCCGGCAAAGGCCCCATGTCGATGGCTAACGTCACATACAACAAACAGATACTCGGCGGCGACGGCACCGAGTTCACCACCACTTTGTGGAATGACGTCATCCACGCGGTTGACCTGTTACGTTATATGGTGGGTGGCGAGCCGACCGAGGTGACTGCCTATCGCGATTCGTTTGGCAGCGACAGCCGCAACTGTTACACCTCGTTGATCCGTTTCGACAACGGCGTAGCCGGTGTCGTCTTCGGCAACCGAGCTTCGGGAGGTCGCGTGCTGCGTGCCGAGCTACACGGTACGGGTATCGGCTGTTACGTGAAGATCGCCAGGGAGATCGAAATCCTCGAAGACAATAAGAGCATCGTCATAGGCGGCTGGGAAGTCGACGGCGTCGACCAGACGGATGCGCGCCGCTACGATGGCACCCTCGACATGCACGAGCATTTTCTCGACTGCATTAAAAATGGCAACCAACCGGTCAGCGATCTGCGCGATGTCATTCACACCATGCGGCTGATCGACCAGATCGAGGGTCCTCTACCTTGAACAGGGCGGGACCGCATCTATTCCGTCGACACGATCTTCCTCAAAGCCTGCAGATAACCCACACTGTAGGCCATGGTGCGCTCGGCCTCGCCGTGAGGTTCGCCTTCAAGTATCGGCCCGTGAGCGGGCATCGCATACCCCGAGAAATCTATCTCTTTGAGGATCCGCATGATGTTGAGGAAGTCGAGCTGCCCCTCCTCGAAGAAACACTCCACAAACTTCTCGGGCGTGCCCTGCACGGCTTGAAAATGCAGGTAGCATATCCGCTTTCGCTCGCCGAAATAACGCAGACCCTCCTCGGCGACACCCGGCCCCATGAGACTCCAGTTCCCAAGACAAAACGTCAGACCTGAATTGGGGCTGTCAACGATCTCCATCGCCCGTTTGAACGCGTCGAGGTTTACGAACAGCCGCGGGATCCCGCCGAACCGCTCTACCGGAGGGTCATGGGGGTGTAGCGAAATGGTGACCCCGGACGCTTCCGCCACCGGCACGATGGCCCGCAGAAAATAGGCATAGTTGTCCCACATCTCGTCCTCGCTGTACTCCCGATCCCGGAACAGCGGCGAACGATCTGCCCGGTCCATCGAAAATGAGCGAACCAGCGAACCACCACGCCAACGGGTCGAGCTGGATGTGCTGAACACCGGATTGGTCCCCGCTACCGTCGGCGCCACCATCCAGTGATATCCGAAGTACGGAATGCCGGCGCGACCCATGTTGCGAATGGAGCCGGCGATCTGCTCGATACATCGGTCGCGATCCGGCCTGCCCAGGATGATCGAGTCGTAGAAACGGGGTTGCTCGCCAAGATTCTCGAGTGATATGAGCTCCAATCCGGCATTCTCGTACCTCTCACGCAGTTGCACCAGGTCCATGTAGTTCAGCACATCCTCGCCGTGCCTGGGGGTCATTCCCCCGTGAATGACCCCCTTGGCGCCCAGTTGGCTCGCATAACGAAGTTGGGATTCGTCTTCCCGACCCCAAAGAGCGATTTTCATGGTTTTCTCCCCTGTTGTTCTATGTTGACGCCGCCGTTGCCGTCAGCCACGAGGATGCCGTTCTTGAGTCAAGAAAGCAACCCTAAAGGAAGGATGACTACATGCTTCAAGCAGGATTCATCGGCGCCGGAGGCCGCGGCCGTAGCGCCCATTACCCGGCCCTCGACTGCATCGACGGCGTCGAGATCGTTGCCGTTAGTGAGCTCGATGCGGAGCGGATGCAAATAGTTGTCGACGAATACGGCATCGAAAAAACCTTTACGGATCACCGCGAGATGCTCGCAACTGTCGACCTCGATGTCATCTATTGCGTCATGCGCGAGTGGGTCCTGTTGCAGCCGGCGCTCGACTGCCTGAATGCCGGCAAACACCTGTTCGTCGAAAAACCGCCCGGAGCCACTACCGCCGAAGCCCAGCAAATGCTCGACGCCGCCATCGCCAATGACGTGCACTGTTGTGTCGGTCTGCAGCGCCGCTACGCCTCGGTCACCCAGGAAGCAATGCGCCGCGTCGCCGAAAAAGGTCCGACGTCGATGGCCACCGCCACCTTCAACAAGCAGATGCTCGGCGGCGACGGCACCGAGCGCACCACTACCCTGTGGAACGACGTTGTCCACGTCGTCGACTTACTGCGCTACCTGGCCGGCGGCGAGCCGACCGAGGTGACCGCCCACCGCGACTCGTTTGGCAGCGAAAGCCGTAACTGCTACACCTCGTTTATCCGTTTCGACAACGGCGTTACCGGCGTCGTCTTCGGCAACCGCGCTTCGGGAGGTCGCGTGCTGCGTTCCGAGCTGCACGGTACGGGCATCGGCTGTTACACGAAGATTCCCGAAGAGATCGAAATCGTCGAAGACGACAAGAGCGCCGTAATGGGCGGCTGGGAAGTCGACGGTGTCGACGAGAAGGATGTGCGCCGCTACGACGGCACCCTCACCATGCACGAGCATTTTCTCGACTCTATTAGAAACGGCAGCCTACCCGAAAGCGATCTACGTGATGTCATCCACACGATGCGTCTGATCGACCAGATCGAGGGTCCCCTCCCCTAAGTGACGTGAGCTACTCTGGGACGCGCTGCCCTCGCGGCAAACGTCACGCACAGAGCGGATTGGCAAGTAGGAGTGTGGGGATTGAACATAGAACGTAATTTCGGCGTGGCGACGGGCGGCGTCCTGATAGCCGTACTGGTCGGAATTCTGCTTGGCGTTGGCGGGTTCACCGGGTACTACGGTGAGGGTTTGTCTTACTTCAGCAGTAACCCCGCTGCGTGTACGAACTGCCATATCATGAGACCACAGTTCGACTCCTGGCAAAAGGCGAGCCACCACACGGCTGCGGGATGCGTGGATTGCCACCTACCTGGAGAATTCTTTAGCAAGTACCTCTCGAAGGCGGAGAACGGCTGGAATCATTCCAAGGCGTTTACGCTCCAGAATTTCCACGAGCCGATCAAGATCACACCCAAGAACGGGCAGATTCTGCAATCGAACTGCCTAAGATGCCACCGCGATCTGGTCCACGAAATCGCCGCTGAGAGCGGAACCGTCGGCTCGATCCGTTGCGTACACTGCCATCGAGCGGTCGGCCACGGCGAGGCCGTAGGATTGGGCGGGCCGGAGAATCGCAGGGACGAGAAATACCTTGAAACAGGGGACGGGAGAGAATGATCAACACGACATCGAAGGGTCCAAAGAGGTCGACTCTGCTCGCCATTGTTGTCGGCGTCGCCGCGGCGAGTGCCCTGGTTACAGCACTGCTCGTCAATATCGTCGAGCGAAAATCGGAAGCCAGAGATCCGTATGTGCGGCCGGTGGAAGTTACCGAGGATACGACCGATCCTGCACTGTGGGGCGCTAACTGGCCGCGGCAGTTCGACTCTTACCGACGTACAGCGATCGCAACGCGCACGCGCTTCGGTGGTCATGGCGGCAGTGAAGCGCTCCCCGAACAGAAGATCGAGCGGGATCCCTGGCTGCAGCGCATGTTCCTTGGATACGCGTTCTCCATCGACTACAGAGACCGGCGTGGTCACGCTTACATGCTCGAGGACCAGGAGCAGACGGAGCGCCAATCGAAACCTCAATCCGGATCATGTCTTCACTGTCACGCCTCGATCATGCCGCTTTACCGGAGCCTTGGGGACGGTGACGCCACGGCAGGCTTCGAGAAGTCGTATGAATACAGCTACGAAGACCTGAATCGGATGCTGCACGAATCGGGGCACGCGCATCCAGTGACCTGCGTCGATTGCCACACGCCCGAAACCATGGAACTTCGTGTGTCGCGTCCCGGTTTTATTCAGGGAATTCGAGCGCTTGCCGCATCTGACGCCCCGACACCTCACCTGCCATCGGTTGAGAGGTGGCGCAAAAGCTCGAGGACAGATTCCTACGATCCGAACGGCGACGCCTCTCGCAGCGAGATGCGCTCCTACGTCTGTGCCCAATGCCACGTTGAGTATTACTGCGCCAGCAAAATGAAGTTGACCTTTCCGTGGGGAAACGGCTTGAAAGCGGAAGATCTGGAGCAGTTTTGGGACGAGACGACGTTTTCGGACGGGCAGCAGTTCTTCGACTATACACACAAGGAGAGCGGGGCAAAGATCCTGAAGGCGCAGCACCCGGAGTTCGAGCTCTGGAGCATGGGTATTCACGCCCGTAGCGGCGTGTCCTGCGCCGATTGTCATATGCCGTATATGCGCGATGGGGCCAGCAAAGTCTCAGACCACTGGGTGCGCAGTCCGCTGCTCAATGTAAATCGCGCCTGTCAGACGTGCCATCACTTCTCAGAAAACGAATTGAGAGAGCGGGTGGCGGGAATCCAACAGACGAATTTCGATCTGCTGCAGCGCGCGGGAGCCGCTTTGATGGATCAGCTTGACGCCATCGCGAACGCGAAAAAGGCCGGTGCGTCCGGCCAGGACCTGGCGGCAACCTTACAGCTTCAGCGCCGGGCACAATGGCGCTTGGACTTTATCGCGGCCGAAAACTCGATGGGATTCCATGCACCCCAGGAGGCGGCGAGAATCCTGGGTGAGGCCGTGGATTATGCGCGGCAGGGTCAGGTTTCGGCGTTGACATGGAACAAAGAGAACGTCGATCGCCGATAACTATCCACGGGCAGGTTCGGGCATTTCTGCGCGCGCTTTGGCGCCCAGCGCGGCGATGTGGTCATCATTGGCCATCACCTGTTCCAGATGGACCAAACGCTGCTCTGTAGCCGTGGCGATCATCTTTTCACCATAAATACGGTCTACCCAGAAGCGAGCCATCCCCTCCAGATACTTGCGCAGCACCGGGATTTGGTCGTCCCTGAAACGAACGCTGCAGTTGATCGTGAACATTCTGCGCCAACCGCCGCCGCCAAAGGCAGCGTGTTTGAGGTTGTGCTGGAAAGCCAATATGTCGCCTGGTGCGGTTTCGATCGCAGCGGCAGGCACCTCCGCCCCCTCTAGCCCCCAATGCTCCTCCGAGGCGCGAGATTCCGTTTCCAACGCCTCCGCGTACCCCTCACCCCGCCGATGGCTGCCGGGAATAACTCGGAGGCATCCGCTGTCGCGGGTCAGCTTGTCGAGATAGAAGGCGATCTTCACGAAGCGGAGCTCATTCCCGTAACCGTCCGAGTGCCAACGCGTATCGCCGGCGTAATAGTTCCCGTCAGAGCCGGTGTAATTGAAGTCATCGCCCAGAAGACTGCTCAGCAATCCTTCGATTCTGGGGTCGTCGAGTAACGCACATAGCCGCTCGTGCTGATCGATGAAGGGCACAATACAAGATCGGCTCTCCCCGTCGTGCGGTTGTCCGTTGTGCCCGCCTCCCCGTTCATCCCATACTTGCTCGAAGGCATTCGTTATTTCGTCGATGCAGTCGGCCAACAGACCGGGCAGGTGTATAAAGCCGAAGGTGTCGAAGAAGCTCCTCTGCTGTGCGGTCAGCCTCAACCGTTCCATACCATCCTCCTGGTGGTCTAATATTGATCCGCGGAAAAAACCGTCAGTCCCTCTGAGCTGCTGGTCGCGATGTCGCGCAAAGTAGGGGCTATTCAGGCGCATCCCTTCCCAACAACGACCGCAAGACAACCTCGACACTGGGGTCGTCAACGTCGCGCAGCGGTGCGCTGCGACGAAAAATCTCCGCCGCCGCCGCATGGAATCCCCCGTGCAGACCGGCCGCTTCGAAGGTCTGCGAGATCTGCTCCATCTCATCGACCCAACGCCAGGCCTTGGCGGTCATGCCGCCGGCGCTCCCTCCTGCGCGCTCGGCCATGTCCGCCAATCCGGGGTGTCTAGACCACTCTTTTATCAGCTCCTCACGCACCCCGAAAGCTTCTGACGTGGCCAGAATGCCGAAGAACAGGGCCGACGTGCCTTTGGTGTAGGCGGCGAAACACATCTTGAGTGCTGACGCTTCGCTCACTCCGGTTCCAACCACCTGGGTCGCGAGCAATCCATCGCGGAACCAATCGGCTACGGCTGCGGCGCGCTCGCCGGAGAGATACAGATAGGTCTTGCCCGCCTGCCACGCCGGACTTCCGATAACACCGCCGTCGACGTATTGAGCCCCTGCCGCGGCGATCGTGGCAGCAATGCCTTGTGCATGCGCCGGGGAGATCGCGTTGGCATCCAGGTAGAGCCCTGCGAAGCCATGGCCGGCCACCTCCCGGGCCACCTGCTCCGTCGCGTGCGGGGGACAGATGCTTATGATTCCCTCGGTCTTTGCACAAAGCTCCTCAACCGAATCGATCTCGGTGAGGCCGTGTTCCTCGGCACGCGCCCGTGTCTGATCGCTTCTGCCATCTGCAGCCCAGCAGACATCATGTCCGGTTGCCTTGGCTGATACCGCCAGCGAAATACCCATGCTTCCGGGGTGCAGTACTCCGAGACGTGCCATGATCAGTTATCCTCGCTTATCGAATTGCGCCGCGTGAGTGGTTTGGGGACCTAAGTCGCGAAAGGTGGTGGTGTCGGCTCGAAGTTCTTGTAAGAATCGACCCCACGTAGAAGGATCGGCCGGTGTTCCATTTTGCACTCTGCAGCGGGTCGCACTTCTGGTGTGATATAGCGGACCGTCAAGCCGCAGCGTCGCCGGTTGGAGATATTCGGGTTGCTGCAATGGTAGGTCTTGCCGTGATGGACGGAAATCTGACCCGCTTCTAGTTCCATGTGCCTGACCTTTGACTTGTCGATGAGATCATCGGGAATCTCCTGGTTGATGCTCAGCAAGTTGCCGTCACGGGTGGACTTTCCATGGGTGACGATGGCACCGCTCACATGGGAGCCCGCCACGACCTGCATGCACCCGTTGTCGCGGTCCGCGCTGTCGATGGCGATCCACGCCGAGTGTGCCTCAGCCGGTTCGAGCCCCCAGTAGGTCACGTCCTGGTGCCAGGCAACGAATTTCTTGCCTTCCTCCGCGCCGGGGTACTTGCAGAAGAAGTGCGTTGCCAGCAGCATGACATCGTCGCCCAACAGGGCGGACATGACGTCGAGGAGACGCTCGTCGGAAGCGAGTCGCCAGATGAACTCGTATTCGAAGTGTCGCGACACCATTCCGATAGAGGTGGTCTCTTTGCCGAGACGGTTCTCGAGCTCATCGAACTGGCGCCGGTAATCAGCGATCTCCTCGGGGGAGAAGATGTCGATCCCGGTCAGAAATCCGTCTCTTTCGTAGGTCGATGTGTCCATTTGCGTGCTCGCTCCTATTTGGGTACTCGGTTCGGGCTGTAGGTCATTCTGTTCCTCAATATGGTGGAACGATCCGAGTGTGTGTAATCTCTGTCGACCATCACGACTTTCGGCGAGCTCACATCATGAAAATATACATTCATCTATGGCTTCTAGAAGATATTGACAATCTGGAGTGGATATTACACTAACTCAGAAAATTCCCGGCGCGCCTGCGGCAGGAAAACGCAAGAATGGCTGAGTATTGATGCGACAAACTTGCCTCGGTGTGGTTGCCCTAGGTCTATTAGCGTTGCTTTGCTGGACGGCTTGGGTGGTCGAAGACGCCTTTATCACCCTGAGAACCGTCGACAACTTCCTGCACGGCCACGGTCTGCGTTGGAATATCGCCGAACGCGTCCAGACCTACACCCATCCCCTTTGGATCTTCGTGTTGGCAACGAGCGCCTTTGCTACGGGCGAAGGCTACTACTCTGCCATGTTCGCCTCGACGGCCGTCTCCATCGCCGGCGCGATGCTTCTCGCGTATCGGATCGCTACGTCCAGGCCGACGGGCGCCGTTGCGCTGCTGGCGCTAGGCTCATCGCAGGCATATGTCGATTACGCGACCTCCGGCCTTGAGAACCCCATGACACACCTGCTGCTGGCCGGTTTCATACTGTGCTATGTCCGCCGACGGACCGGATCTCCGTTCATCCTGGCAATTACGGCGGGGCTGGCGACCCTGAACCGGATGGACACCCTACTGATTTTCCTTCCTACGCTCTGCACGATCTTCCGCACTGCTCGCCTCAGGATCTTGCTGGCAGGATTCGCCCCTTTCGCGCTATGGGAGGTCTTTGCCCTTCTCTACTATGGTTTCCCGTTCCCCAATACGGCCTATGCCAAGTTATACACCAACCTCCCGTTTACCGAACTGGCCCTAAGAGGGTTGCAGTATCTAGGAGAATCACTGAGCGGTGATTTTGTCACAATTCCCGTCATCGCCGCTGGCCTACTTGCGCCCGTGCTAACCCGACGCACGGAACTCTCCGGCGTCTCTTTCGTGCTGTATATCGCCTACGTTGTCGCCATCGGCGGAGGGTATATGAGCGGACGCTTTCTATCGGCGCCGTTCTTCGCCGCCGTCTGCCTGCTAGCCGCTACGTTTCCCATCCGCTCAACGCGGCATTTGGCGGCCTTGTCGCTGGCCGTTATTGCTTGCAACCTGTCCTCTCCGAAGAGCCCGATCTTGGGGAAAAACACCGAAGCTCAGGGCGAGCTTCATACGTCGACTAGCCTACGGCGCGCCCTGGATTTAGGAGGATCCGAACCCTTTCCGGACCATCCTTGGGCAGCAGCCGGGCGTTACCTGCGCGATCCGAATAGCGACATCGGTAAAAACCACGGCGGCTACTTCGTCGCCCGGTCGAACGACGGTCGAGTCATAACCTTGTGGAGGGCTGTGGGCGTAAGCGGTTTCTACGCCGGACCCGAAGTTCATATTGTCGACGCGATTGCAATCGCGGATCCACTCCTTGCAAGAATCCCGCCATATTACGATCCCGAGTGGGAGCCCGGCCATCTGCACCGGATCGTCCCGGAGGGATATGTCGACACCCACATCAGCGGCGAAAATCGGATCGTCGACGAAAACCTTAGCAGATATTACGAGCTTCTTGAGCTGATTACGAGGGGCCCACTATTCGACATGCAAAGGCTGTTGGCTATCATCCAACTCAACTTGGGCCAGTACGATTACCTGATCGATCGCGACACGTATGGCAATCCCTCTAAGCTGGACATCGCGAGAAACGATGTGCGCATTCGACCCAAAGATCCGCTCGAAAGAATCGCACTAGCCAATGATTTGATCGCCTCGGGGGACCTCGCCAGCGGCAAGGTTGAATTGAAAATCGCGCTGCGGCTCATCCCAGACAGTTACGACAACCACATGGTCGTGGGAAATATATATTTCAAATCGCGGATGCTCCACGACGCAAAAGACGCTTTTTCGCGGGCTGTCGACCTGCGGCCTGACCAGGTTGCAGGTCTCGTAAATCTGGGCGGTACACTAGCGGCCCAGGGTGAAATAGCTGGCGCTATATCCGCCTACCAACGGGCACTGGCGATCGATCCCGGCAACGCCGTCGCCAGGCAAATGTTATCCCGAATCTCGCAGCGATAGACACAACCACCTGATCGTCGCCCGGCCGCGTCAATTGCCGCCCTATTTAGGCAACTGGATCAGCTCTACACGCACGTTGTCCGGTGCCTGTACCCAGCAGATGCGAGTGCCGTTCGGAAGCTGATTCGGCCCCTCCAGGAGCGGCGCGCCAAGTCGTGCCAGCCGCTCGATCTCGCCGTCGATATCGTCAACCTCGAACCCGAGATGCTCAAGACCCAGCTTCACGCCCGCGTCGTTTTCGGGGAGCGTCTGTCCGCTCAACGGGCCGGAGATGCTCACCGGAACGCCGTTCTCGGCGCGGCAGCGAATGAAGCGATCACCTGTGTCTCGGGTAGAGTCCGCGACGATCTCGAAGTTGAAGTTATCGACCCACCAGTTCGCGGTTTTGCCGGGATCGAGCGACTTCAGGTGAACGTGGTTCAGGTTGTAGGTCATTATGTTCTCCAATTGAGCGTGATGAACAGGATCCCGCGTTTGCCGAAGCCGCGAGGCAACTACTCGGCGGTTCGAAAGCTCGTCCCCCAGGCGCGGAGGCGCGCGTCGTAAAGCGGGTTGCCACCCTCTACCAGCTGCGCCGGCATGACCGTCAGCAACTCGAGATCCTCGGTGCCTGTATTCGTCAGGGAGTGGTTCGTGCCGTTGGGGATGAATGCCACTGAGTCGGGTCCGATCTGAGTCGCTTCCGCCAGATCGCCCAGATAGACGACTCCCGTCCCTCGCAGCACGTAATATAGCTCGTCGTACGGCGCGGGATGGCTTCCCGCGTCGGTGGATTTGCCCGGCTTGAGGGTGAAGTGGTTTGCCACCATAGTGGAGGAACCTACGCTCTCCCGGTCTACCAGGAGGCGAGAGACGAATGTCTCCTCCATTCCGTCCGGGGAAAAACCCACCACCTTCTTCGCATCAAACGCCAACTTGCTCATAGATTGGTCCTTTTCTTTTGCAAACGTAGCTTGTTAACAGGCGGCGCCAAACATCGCCAATGTGCGGCTATCGGTGCTCGGGTCAAGGATCTCAGCTGAACCGGGCCCGCTCCGATACAAAGGCGCTCCCATACACCCCCACGAATAATGACAACGAACGCTCCAGCCGCATCCAGAATTACCTTGCGAGCCGTGGTGATAGGCGTCCTCATCATTGCCGCAAGTTTCTACTGGGTGACCGTCGCCGTCCGCTCCCAGTTTCCGCTGGCCGCCTTCATGCCGTTCGTGGCGCTTCTCCTACTCAATCTCGTGCTCCTTCTCATATGGCCAACGATGTCTCTGCGACAAGGAGAATTGCTGACTGTTTTCTCCATGCTCTGGGTGGTGGGCACCATCCCCATGTGGGCCCAGTTCTGGGCATCGATTACGGCGGCGCCGACGCATTTCGCCAGCGCCGAGAACAAATGGGCCTACCAGATCTTCGACTATCTGCCCTGGCACGTCTTTGCTCCCCCCAGGGCCGAGGTGATAAAGCCGTTCTGGTTCGGTCTGGAAGAAGGTGCGGCCATTCCCTGGCACCACTGGCTGGGGGTGTTGGCTCAGTGGCTGGGTGCTTCCCTGGGCATGGTGGTCTTCGGCTTCTGCCTCATGCTGCTGTTTCAGCGCCAGTGGGAGCGGGCGGAAAAACTGACCTTCCCGCTGGCACAGATGCCGCTGGATCTCACGGCTGGTTTCGCCGGCACCCGTCGGGTGCCCAGGCTGTTTCGCTCCCGTCTGTTCTGGCTGGGGTTTATGGTGGTATTCGCACCCATGG
Source organism: Candidatus Latescibacterota bacterium (assembly GCA_965217095.1). GTDB lineage: Bacteria > Latescibacterota > UBA2968 > UBA8231 > UBA8231 > CAYNZV01. Next base: position 5,999,007 of record OZ244235.1, on the reverse strand, counting down.
GGTACAACGTCATCGCCTACTTCATGTCCGGACTGCCAGCTGTGGATTTGTACTCCCTGCGAATTCCGCTGGATCTTCCAGAACCGTTCGGCAACCTTACCATCCGGCTGCTGCCTACCATGATGGCGGTGACCTACCTCTGCCCTCTGGATATCATGGGAAGCCTTCTGGCGTTCTACCTGCTGTCGGTGATCAAGCAGGGTTTCCTGCATCGCACCGGGTTCACCCTTCCCGGTCTTTCTTCCGTCGGCGCGACCGGCATGCTGTCGGAGCACCGGCTCATGATCAACATGGAGAGTTACGGCGCCCTGTTGTTCGTCGCCCTCTGGTCCATCTACGTGGCGCGGGGCCATCTGCGCCGGATATGGCGACAGTCGGTGACCGCCGAGGGCGATCCCGGTGAGGTTCGGCGCTACCGGCTGGCGCTCCTCGGGCTCGCGGGGTCCGGGATCTACCTGCTCGCCTGGGCCGTGGGCTTGGGAATGAGTCTCCCCCTGGCGGCCGGGGTCTTGGTGTTGATCTGGCTCACCTACTTCGTCGTCATCAAGCTGATTGCGGCGACCGGATTTGCCTACCTGTTTCCCAACCGGCCTCATCTGCGCGGCGAGTCGTTCGTGAGCGATCTGGTGGGCACGGAATATCTGGCGCCCCGCAGCCTGATCGCCTTCAAAGTGCTCACCAGCAACGCCTTCTTCGGCAACTTCTGCATGCCCGCCTGGCCTGCCATCACCCACCACCTGCGCATCTTTACCATGAATCGGCAACCGCTGGCGGTGGTTCTCGTGGTCATCGTCGCGTTCACAGCGGGATACCTGGTGTCATTCGGCGCTACCGTCGAGCGCGCTTACCGGCTCGGCGGCGAAATCACCCTGGACAGGAAGGCAACCTGGGTGTTCGACGCCATGGCGTTTATGATCGACCACCGCACCACCACCAGTCTGGCCAAGTGGGCTCTGTGGTCCTTCGGCTTTTGCGAAGCGGCGGCAATGGCGGTGTTGCGGGCTCGATTCCACTGGTTCCCGCTGCACCCGATCGGCCTGGCTTTCCAGGATACCTTCGGCACCCGTCTCTACTGGTTCAGCCTGTTGCTGGTGTGGTTGTGCAAATATGCCCTGCTCCGGTTCGGCGGAGTGCGCGCCTATTTGAAAGGCAAGCCGTTTTTCTACGGCCTGGCGCTGGCGTACGCCGTCGGAGTCGGTTTGTCGATGATCGCAGATGCAATCTGGTTTCCCGCCGACGCCCACTACGTGCATGGGTGGTGAGACCCTTGCGCCCGGACTAGTGCCCTGTTCAATAACTGGCCTTGTAAATTGCGGCGCTGAGGCGCCCGGACCGCAAGGCGCGCGATCGAGCCATATTGGTGGATATGGCGAGTGAGCACAACGCAGCGGACCGGGATGCATTCGGCGGCGAAATACAAGGATGGTTGTTGAACAGGGCACTAACGAACGAAAGACTGCTGAATCTGCTCCGGCGTTCGGTGGGTGTATTCGAACGCATCAATGTCTGGAATCGGGTGAGCCGCGGCAATCGTCTCATCCACGTCGCAACCCAGGCCGGGAGCATCAGGCACTTGGATGGCTCCCCCCTTTTCCTTGACACAACCCGGCGCCACATCGTATCGCCACGCGACGTCGTCGGCCTTGTGCTCGAGGAAGATGCAGTTGGGGATCGACGCAAGCACGTGGACGTTGGCCATCTCGATGATCGGCCCTACCGAGCCGTCGTGGGGGGCCACCGTTACCGCTTGCGCTTCGGCCATTGCCGCCAGTTTCTTGAGCTCGGTGATCCCGCCGAGACGGGTCGTTTCCGGCTGTACGATATCCACGAGGTTGCGCGCCAACAGCTCCGCGAACGCCCACTTGGTGGCGAAGCGCTCTCCCGTCGCCAGCGGAATCGCAACCTTCTCCGCTACCTTGGCGAAGGCCTCCACGTTTTCCGGCACCACCGGATCTTCCAGAAACATGGGGCGATACGGTTCGCATCCCCGGCCGAGCTGGATGGCGGCGGACGGGGTCATCTCCGCATGACAGTGGACCCCGATCTCGACGTCGTAGCCGACCGTCTCACGCAACGTCCTGAGCGTCTCGATCCTGGGTTCGCACTTGAAGAATCGGTAGCCACGGTCGATCAGCTGCTCCGCCTGGGTGGGCGTGCTGGCGTGTCCGTACACCGGAATGCTGTCCCGCATCTTGCCACCGAGAAGCTCCCAAACCGGAACCCCGAGCGCCTTGCCTTTGATATCCCAGAGTGCGCAATCGAGAGCGCTGATCATACCGCCCCGTACCGACCCCGTGACCCCGTGGCCATGCAGGATGTCGTAGAGCCTGAGCCAGAGCTTCTCGATCTGGAAGGGGTTTTCGCCGATCAGGAAGTGTTTCATCTCTTGGATCGCCTTCTCCACGAGATACGGCCAACCGCCTCCTTCCCCCACGCCGGTCACACCCTCATCCGTAAGAACCTTGACGAACAGCCAGTTCCGTCCGCGGGGCCGCGTATTCATCGACGAGCCCTCGTTCGCGTTGACCAGATACGTCTTAACATCGGTGATCTTCATGTTTCTCCTGTCTTCGTTGACTGATGGCGCCGCCGCGTCAAATGGGCCGAATTCGGTAAAACCGATCATGCCGCGAATAAAGAAACTCAGAAAGTCGAAATCTCGCGTATCCTGGAACTTTGTGTCGAAATCCCGGTGATCTTTGCGGACGCCGGCGATGGTCACGAGCTCGTAGCCGAAATACCCGCTTCGCCAGTCTCGTTCCACGAATAGAGATCGTATCCCGTGATCAGCTCGTTGCCGATGGGACCGTAGAAGGTGCGCGGCGCGTCCCGATAGGGAGCGGTGTGGTTGGGATAGTTTCCATAGTGTTCAATGGCGTAATTGCGGTAGGCGGGACGGTCCCAGCGCAGGAACGGCCGGGCTGAGGTCACTTCGATACCCGGAGATTCCTGGCCCATGAGCGGTGAACATAACGCCAGAAGTATGGATGCGAAGCAAGCGGCCAGTTGGTAACCACAGGCATGAAGTGTCAAGACCGCCATGCCCGGGCCAACGGACCGTCAGTGCCGTAGACGGGATCGGTCGCCGGGATGCTCAACTCTTGTAACCTTGGCAACGCCGCCAGGCGCTCTCCCGGTGAATCGCGGCACAGGTCCGGAACGCCGCCCGCCGGATAGGCCCCGATCACCAGCAGATCGTCGCTGGCGCCCAGATTGAAGTGACTGACCCCCGCCGGAATGACAACGGCGTAGCCGGCAACGACATCGAGCTCCTCACCGCCGGGGCCGCCGAACTCGACATGGGCTTGGCCGCGGGCGATCCCGAGCACCTCGTGTGCATCGCTATGGTAGTGGCGGAAGGCGTAGATGCCGTTGCGCCACGAACCGCTCCATCCATTGGCACCAAAAAGCGCTTCGAAGGCACGCGCCAGATCAGCCTCATCGTCACTTAAAGCAGACCGATAGGCCAGTAGCGGCAGCTCGCTGTTCGGGATCGTGCCGTCGTCGGCAAATTTGTGGAGCGTTACGCGCTCAGGAGTGATCGGATTAGGCATCTAGAGCGTTGAGGCTGTCCGCGTAATCCTCGAACTGCCGCCAAGTCGCATAGAACGTCCTCGCTATAGGCGCGAACTGCAGCTCGGTCCAATAGGTACCCGCCCACTCAAAAACCACCGGGTTCGAGAACTCCACTTCATCCAACGCCATGATCACGTCCGCCCAATCTATCGTGCCTATACCCACAGGCCGATGATCATCGGTATCGCCACGGTTATCGTGAAAATGTGTTTCCGTCAGCCGGGGCCCAAATCGTCGGATCATCTCCGCCGGCGACAAGCCCGTCATGTGCGCATGGCCCGAGTCAACACAGACGCCCATCGCCGGGCTGCCCACCGGTTCCGTGATGCTCAAGATCTCGTCAGCGGTCCGGTATGTGCTGTCAAAAGTGCCGTCAATATTTTCCACGTTCATCGATACACCGCAGGACTCTGCCAGCGGCGCAAGGCGACCGAAAAGTTCGTGGAAGCGTTGCGTGAACTTATCCCTTCTAACAGCGACGATCGAATCGGGCTCTCGATTGGTGTCGTTTACCATGGTGTGATACGTGACGTTCTCGATCCCGAGCCCACCGACGCGGCGGACCTGTTCACCCATCCGCTCAACCGCACCGTCAATATCGAACTCCCACTCGTTGATCCCCGTAATGCCATGCGTCGACCAGATCTTCAAACCTTCCTGACCTAACACGCTGAGCGCCTGTTCGAGCGCGCCTTCAGCCCACACACCGCCATCGCCATAGGCCCAGCGATAACCGATCTCCCTAGCTGCCGTAGCCTCACGTGCTAGTGTATCCGCATCCTTATGCCAGCTGAATCCGCCGATGCCGACTTCCCGTTGGCTCATCAATACTCCTTGCCCTGTCTATCTCCGGCCCCATGCGCGATGCTACAGCGAAATAGCCGGCAGCTCCGCGTCGGCAACGAGCTCGTTGAACTCCACGACGTCCCGGTCGACCGCCGACTGAAGTCGAGATTGCTGCTCGTCGACCAGCTCCGACAGATGCTCGAAGAGCTCCAGCATCGGCGTCGTCGGAGCTGCGTCTCCCAGTGCGATGCTGTCGACGAGGCCACTCAGCAGATCGACCAGCTTTACCGGGACCCGCACCGCGTCTGACGGACCCTCCATTTCGATCTGCGTAAGCTCGGCCTCGACAACCTCCAATTTCTCGTTCAGCTCCCGTGCCGCACTCGCAATCGCCTCGCGGTCGCGTGCGCCAACAGCCTCCGCCTTCCTGGCGCGTCGGGATGCCTCCAGACTCTGGCGCTGAATTCGACGCAGTCTGTCGATCGCAGCGTTCGCCTCCGAGAGCTTGTCCCGAACCCTCCTCAGCAGATCGAACTGCGCGTCGAAGTCCGCCTGGCTGATTTTCAATCGCGGATCGGGACGGATCTCGAAAGGCTCGGTCTGCACCGACTCGCCGACGGTCAACTCCACCCGATATGTTCCGGGCGGCGCGAGCGGACCGTTCGTGCCTGGTCGAGATTTCTTCAGCGGTTCGTAGGTGTCCCTGATTGGACTGTCTTCCCGCGACCGCGTCGCGTTTTCGTAATGCATGTCCCACACGAACCTGTTCAGCCCTTTCTTTGCCGGTGCAAAGCGCGTGGGCTCGTCCGCTCTCTCTTCCCCGTCGTCTTTGTCGTCCTGTACTTCTGCGGCCGGCCTGCTGGTGAAGCTCTTGATGATCTCGCCGCCGGAGTCGAGGAACGACAGCACGACCCCGTCCGCCGGCTCGTCGTCGAGGAGATAGTAGACGATGGTTCCGAAGGGAGGATTCTCGCCTGCATCGATGAAGGTGCGAACCACCTCGCCGTCCTCGGATTCCTCATCGCGCCAAGCCGCGTCGCAGCCCAGAACGAGGAGGTAGGCCTTGTCCCCCCGTTTGGTCAGCCGTGGTTCCTTGGAGCGCCAGTCCAGTGAGCGGCGGTAGGTCGGCATGGGCGGGAATAGCCGGGCTCCGCCCTCAGCTCCCCCAGCAGCGAGATCGCGCAGCGGCGTCAGGTCGTCCAGGATCCAAAACGACCGGCCGTGGGTGCCGGCGACCAGATCATGGTCTTTCACCTTCAGATCGTACACCGGCACCACCGGCAGGTTGGTTTCCAGCTTCGTCCAGCTGTCGCCGTCGTCAAGCGAGACGCAGATCCCCGACTCCGTACCGACGTACAACAGCCCCGGGCGAATCGGATCCTCACGGATGACCCGCGAAATCTCGCCGGCGGGAAAACGGCTGCTCAAAACGCGCCAGCTCTGGCCGAAGTCCTCGGTCTTGTAGATATAACCGCTGAAATCGTCCAGCTTGTGCCGCGAGGCAGCCACGTAGGCCGTTCCCGCACTGTGGCGGGACAGCTCGATGCACCCGATACGAGACCACTCGATCAGCTCCGGCGGCGTCGCCGCTGTCCAACTCTTCCCGCCATCCTTCGAAATATGCACGAGGCCGTCGTCGCTCCCGGCCCACAGCTCTCCCTGCTGAAAGGGCGATTCTGCCAGAGCATACACCGTGCAGTAGGTCTCGGCGCCGCTGGCGTCGATCGTTATCGGCCCGCCCGGGGCCATCTGCTTCTCGGCGTCGTCGCGGGTTAGATCGGGGCTGATCGCATCCCAGTTCATGCCGCCATCGGTGGATCGAAACACGATGTTACCCGCCACGTAGAGCACGGACGGGTCGTGCGGCGAGATGAGAATCGGATAGGACCAGTTGAAGCGGTATTTCAGATCGCTGTCGTGGCGGCCGAAATACTCCTCCGGCCACACCGAGGCCAGTCGATATTGTTTGGTGCGGTGATCGTATGCCTGGAGGACGCCGCTGCCCCCGGGAGAGCTGCCGATCGAGCCGATGTAGACGATGTTCTCGTCGTTCGGATGGACGGCGATATCGCCGCTCTCGCCGGACCCCGGTGCATAACACCGGGACCAGGTGATCGTGCCCTGCTCCGTGGCACTGGGTACGCAGATGCTCGAATTGTCCTGCTGGGTGGCGTAGACGTGATACGGAAACTGATTGTCCACATCCATTCTGTAGAACTGGGACGTCATCTGGTTGTAGATCGTGGTCCATGAGCGTCCCCCGTTGAGCGAAACGCAGGCGCCGCCGTCGTTTCCCTCGATCATGCGCTGGGTGTTTTTTGGATCGATCCACAAGTCGTGGTTATCGCCATGAGGCGTGGTAATCTCGGTGAAGCCGGAACCGCCATCCGTTGACTTCCACATCTTGAAGTCGAGGACGTACATGGTGTCTGCGTCCTGCGGGTCGGCATATACGTGGCAGTAGTAGAACGGCCGGCCGATCAGCTCCCGTTTATCGCTCATCAATGTCCATGTGTCGCCGCCGTCGTCTGAGCGGTAGAGACCACCGTCGTGGTTATCCGCCTCGATGATCGCCCACACCCGCAGCGGACGCGCCGGTGAGATTGCCACCCCGATCTTGCCTTTCATTCCCGTCGGCAAACCGGGATTGTTCGAGATGTCCGTCCACGTATCTCCGCCGTCCGTCGAGCGGTGCAGCCCGCTGTGCGGACCGCCGCTCGACAGGTCCCAGAACGATCTGGACGTCTCCCACACCGAAGCGAAGAGCCGGCGCGGGTTCGTCGGATCCATCGAAATATCCACTGCCCCGGCCTTGTTGCTCTTGTAGAGGACCTTCTCCCAGCTTTTGCCGCCATCTTTGGAGCGAAAGACTCCGCGCTCTCCGTTCGGACCGAAGATGTGTCCCAACGCCGCCACGTAGACCAGATCGGCATCCTGCGGGTGAACGCGAATCTTGCCGATGTACCTCGAGTCCGACAGCCCCACGTTCTCCCATGTCGCCCCGCCGTCCGCCGACCGGTAAACGCCGTCGCCGCCGGTAACGTCTTTTCGGATCGCCGTTTCCCCCGTGCCTACATAGATGACATTGGGATCGGACTCGGCTACCGCGATGGCACCCACCGCCGCCGAAGTGAAGTAGCCATCGGAGACATTCTCCCAGTAGGTCCCTGCATCGTCCGATTTCCACACGCCGCCGCCGCAGGCGCCGAAATAGAACACCGCCTGCTCGGTCGGGTGGCCGACGACCGCGCTCGTCCGCCCTCCTCGCGGCGGGCCGATGTTTCGCCATCTGAGCCCCTTCATGAAGGACCGATCAACTGTTGAGCTGCTCATATTATCATCTCATCGAATGAATGGAAGGAATGTTGTTACCTGAAGGTTGCTGAATGCCAGGATGGAGATCGAGAACGTCCAGAATCGCTTTGCAAGTGTCGCAACGTGACCTCAAGTGCGAATCTCGAACCGGGATAGGGAGAGCCGTCCACTGACCTCGGATCCGAAACCGACGAAGGAGAAACCGTAGCTGTGGGCCCCAGACAGCACCTGCTGCAACGGGGCGGGCTCGTGACTGGGATTCTGCCAGCTGCAATACCATTGGCTCTCATCCGCCGATGTTGTAACTACCGTTGGTTCGTCGCTCCACCTGCCTTCGGGGATGACGATCGGTTGGCCGTGGCAATGCCAGCGGTTGCCGTGGGTGTGCGCCCAGAAGTAGCATTGCGCCGTGTTGATGTTCAGGTTGTCCCCCCGCAGGTAGAAAGAGACCGCAGCACCCCTCAAGTCTACCGGACCGGCGTCGACCCAGCTGCGATAGTGTATCAACGGAAGGATGGAGATCGGTTTTTCCGGGGTATCGGCGCTCCACCGGTGATGGTCCGCCCGGACATACCCCGAATCGTCGACGCCGCCGCGGGAGCTCCAGCTGGTCAACACAAAGATTTCATCACCAGCCCTAACAGTCGCGTGGTAGTCGTAGGAACACCAGCCCTGCGGCCCGTTTTCGAAACGGTTCGTCACCATGTCAGTTCGCCTCCACTCATGATTTATCCAACTCGGTGGTGCCTCAGGTTACCCATAGACGCTTTGTCCTTACGTCGGAAAGCAGCAAGCGTCCAACACATCCGATATCTCCGCGTCGCTCAACCGGACGTAATCCTGGTTCATGACCTCGGCCAACATGGCCGACGTCCACACATCGTAGCCGGGATGATCTTCGTAAATCCACGGTTCCCAGGCGGGTGCGATTATAACGTCCGGGATAAACTCCCAGCCGATGTCGAACACTACCTCGGGGTCTTGTCCCATAAAAACCAGCTTGCCGCGGTAGTTGCCGTCCACCAGATATACGTTGGGACAGGTGTAGTAGATCTTGAATCCTTCGCGATCTAAGGCTTCTTCGGCATAAGGCTGAATTTGGGGGTATCCATTTAACCGGAGTTACCATATGTTCAGTGCATGGCGTATCCTCGCGCTGGCAAGCACTACCCGGGCTCGGTTGGCGAGTTTCAAGCCTGGTTTCGAACCGATGCGGACTGCCTGGACTACCTCGAATGGCTGCGGTGGCCCGACGGCTTCGTCTGTCCGAGTTGCGGCCACGAAGGCGGTTGGCGCTTGGGCGATGGCCGCTTCATGTGTCCGGCGTGTTCGACACGCAGTTCGGTGACGGCCGGTACGATCTTCGATCGGACGCGGACACCCTTGACGATATGGTACACCGCCTGCTGGCTGTTCGCCACCGGTAAAGACGGGATCTCGGCGTTGAGCTTGAAGCGAGTACTGGAGATCAGCTCCTACCAGACTGCCTGGGCCATGCTGCACCGCCTGCGGTCGGTGTTGGTACGTCCCGGTCGGGATCTGCTGAGCGGGACGGTACAGGTGGACGAGACCTACATCGGCGGCGCCGAGCCTGGGCTGGCCGGTGGCCGCGCTAGGGGCAAGAAGGTGCTGACCGGTATCGCAGTTGAGGTTCATGAGCCGAGAGGATTGGGGCGGTGCCGCATGTCGCCACTGGCCGATGCCTCTGCCGAGACCTTGCACGCGTTCGTGATGGATCACGTCGAGCCGGGCTCGACGATCATCACCGACGGGTGGCCCGCTTATCAGGGACTGGCTCAGCTCGGCTACGAGCACGATCGGCGCAGCCAGGGCGCGGCCCGCGCTCGGGGCGATGATCCCAACAAGCTGTTGCCCGCCGTGCACCGCGTTGTCTCACTGGCCAAGCGGTGGCTGCTGGGAACGCATCAAGGGGCCGCCGACAGTACCCACATGAGCCACTACCTCAACGAGTTCGTGTTCCGCTTCAATCGCCGCCGCTCCCGCAGCCGCGGCATGGTGTTTTATCGCGTGCTCGAGCTGGCCGTGGCCCACGAGCCGATGCGTTTCCAGGATCTCATTGCCAGCCGACGGCCGAGGAAGCTGCCCCCCGAGCCGCCCAAACGGCGAGGGCATCCCACGAGCCTGGAACGCCCAGGGGCAAACCGGCCGTGGCGGTCGGCGGCCAAGGCTGAATTATATCGGGATGAATGCTGGTATGCACGTTAATGTGCATGTGGCAGGTGGTCTGCTTGACCGGAAACTCCAATCCCTTCAGGAAGTGATCGGATTTGAAGTAGGTTTGTAGCTCGTTTTTCTCCTCTGCACCGGCTTCCCGAAAGCCAAATGGGCGGTAGAACTGGTTGATATACCAGCGATTCCAAACCAGCAGGTTGCAGCCCGATTCTCCGCCATCCAATGGTCGCAGCCCCACGCCTTTCTGGAAGAACCAGTTGTAGTCGAAGTGGAGTTTGCCCTCCGGCTCTATCCCGTGCAGGCTTCCCATGCCGACCCTGGGCGACATATGGTCGATCTTGCGGCTGGATGGCCATCCGACTCTCTCGAAATAGCCTACCATAATAGCTTCGATGGAGTCCGGGTGCACCGATGTTTCCACATAAGCGTGAAGGTGACTGCCTTGGGGGTCGGGATCTGGCAATGCCGCGCACAACCGGTGCCATTGATCCGAATCCGCAAAGTAGTGTCTGACTTCTTCCAGTAGTGCTGGCCGATTCATCAAGCATCCCTTTTTTCGGTGCGGTCAAATAATCGCGCCATAGGCACTCGGGTCAAGATGGCGCTCTACTTGACCCCACGACCGATAACGCGGTATTTGACCATCCGTTTTGACTATGAAAGCGCTCGTATACATCAATGCGTTCATTCTGGGCGCCGTGCTTATGTCCCTGGAAATGCTCGGCAGCCGCTATCTGGGACCCTATTTCGGATACACGATTCACATATGGGCGGCGCTGATCTCTACCGTACTGGCGGCCCTCGCGATAGGGTATTTCCTGGGCGGCCATCTCGCGGATCGATCTGGGTCCACGAAGGTTTTGGGAGGTGTGATTTTCCTAGCCTTCGGGTACGTGGCGCTCATTCCCCGATTCCTGGATGCGATCTGTATGAAGGTTGCCATGCTCGTGGCAGACCCCGCCATGGGAGGGCTTTTAGCGTGTGGCGCCGTACTCTTTCCTCCTTTGATGTGCCTGGCGATCTTCACTCCGTTCGGCATTCGTCTGGTGCTGGCCCGCGGTGGTCAAGCTGGAACCGTATCGGGAACGATATACGCAGTTTCAACCATCGGCAATATCTTCGGTATCCTGTTCACCACCTTCTTCCTCATACCGAAATTCGGTTCCCGCATGATTACCTATGGGTTGGCATCGATGCTTCTGTTGTGTTCGATCTCACTAGTACTCTACGGCATACTGGAGCAATTGAAGCTGAAATCGGCGAAGGGAAGCGACACCTTTCAATGACACAATTCGCTGGTCGTTTACCGCGATCGCGGTGGTAACCAAGGGGATCACATTGACATGAAACTAGTCACCTACAATATCCACTTCGGACTGGGCATGGACGTTCGCTACGACTTGTCCCGGATCGCCGACGTGGTGCGCGGGGCGGATATCGTCGCTTTGCAGGAGGTGGAGCGGTTCTTTAGGCGCTCGGGGATGATCGACCAGGTGGCGGAGTTCGCCGCCCTGCTGCCGGAGTATTACTGGATCTACGGCGAGGGATTGGACGTGGACGCCAGTATCGTCTCCCCCGACGGAAAGGTCGACAATCGTCGGCGGCAATTCGGCAACATGCTGTTTTCCCGATATCCTATCCTCAGCCGACGCAACCATCTGCTGCCAAAATGGGGCACGGTAGACCAGATCAGTCTGCAGCGCAGTGCCCTGGAAGGGGTCATCGCGCTTCCCTCGGGGGCGGTTAAGGTATACACCCTGCACCTGCACCACCTCGCCCGCGACCTGCGCCTGGCACAGGTGGACACCTTACTCGAGGTGATCGCGCAGGCCCCCCGGGCAGGCGGGGTCTGGTGTGGCAACCATTACAACCCTGCCGCCGGATGGACCGATGAACCCGCACCGCCCATGCCGGCGGAGACGATCCTGCTGGGGGACTTCAACTTCACCAGTCAGTCCGTAGAGTACGAACGGATGGTCGGCCCCTACGACTCGAAGCGTGGGCGGCTGGTAAACGTGGCAGGTCTGGCCGACGCCTGGGTCGCCGCCGGACACGAGGAGGAGGAGGGGGCGACGGTTTCGACCGACGGACAAGGTAAGCGCATCGACTACTGTTTCCTCAGCGCCTGGCTGGCAGACAAGGTGCAGTCGGCACACGTGGGTACGGAAACGCAAGCGTCCAACCATCAATCGCTGCATGTCGAGATAGACCTGTAACCATTGAGGTGTGGACCATCCTCTCCCACCGTTAGAACGAGGATGTCTCAGATGAGGTGCACGGCGATCGGCTGAAGTGGCCTGTCAGCGAACCAACATCATCCTGCGGCTCACCGTTTGATCGCGCGCGAACAGACGATAGATGTAGACCCCGCTGGCGACCTCAACGCCCTCTTCGTTCCTTCCATCCCAGCGCAGATCGTAGGCGCCCGGCGCCGACCACTGCCGGTCCATAAGTCGCCGTACCCGGCGGCCAGTAACATCGAACACCTCCAGCGACACCGGACCTTCAGTGCCCACCGAGTAGCGAATACGGGTGGCGGCATTGAACGGATTCGGGAAATTCGCCGTCAGCGAGAAGCCGGCGGGCAGCGCCAAGTCAGCCGCAACCGAGGTAGCGGACCCTTGTCCGGCGCGCGCCGCAGCCAGGATGGACAGGGCCTCCTGGATGCCGGCGCGAATGGCGGGCACATCCGCCGTGTCTTCGTAGTTGTCCCGGGATCGGTAGCGGATAATGCCTTCGTGATCGACGACGACGAAGTTGGTCTGCCCAAAACCGTACAGCCGCTTCAACGGGCTCGCCTTCATCAACAGCGGGAAGGTGACGAAGGTCCTCCATTGGAAGGTCCGCTCCAACTGTCTGGGGGCTCCGTCCCAGACATCGACCCCGATGGTCTGGAAGTCGGGTCCTTTGAATTCCTGCCATATCTTTTCGATTCTCGGAGCCTCCGAGATGCAGAAATCTCACCCATAACCGAAGAAGTCGATCAGTACCACCTGCCCCCGGAGGTCGCTGAGTGACAACTCTCCGCCTCCCAGCACCTGCAGGCGAAAGTCCGGGGCAGGCTCCCCGCGCAGTGGCGACCTGGCGTTGGCGGAGCTGAGCATGGCCAAGGCACATACGGCCGCAGCCGCCCATTTCTGCAGATGTCGCATCCAGATCCTTCCCAATCGTTGATCCTTCCTGCCTAGCGCGTGCCCTAAAACGGTGGGAGTCCTAGACGTGTCCCCGAGACTCCTCACCTCAAGAACATTAGATTAGGGAGATTCGTCTATGGATTCGGGGGGGCCGTGTGATCGACAGCCTCGGCTTGAGAAGAAATTAAGACACGAAAGGTCCTGACCCATGATCAGATCTGTTATCCTCGACTTTGGGGGGGTCTATTTCACCGACGGCACCTCTAAAGTGATCAAAGATATAAGTACGACCTACGGTGTCCCAGAGCAGAACGTGACAGACGTGCTGCATGGCGACCTCGGAACAGAATATCGCATCGGCAAAGTTACGGCGGATCAGTTTTGGAGCGGCGCCAAGGAATCTTGGGGTATCGACGCCGAGAACCGTCGGCTCGCGCCCATGTGGATTCAAGCCTATGAACCGATTCAAGGCACGGTGGAAATCGTCGACCGCCTCAATACGGCTGGGTACGAGATGCTCTTTCTATCAGACAATGTCCAGGAAAGGATCGAGTATCTGGAGGAGAAGTACCCTTTCAGACACAGATTCAAGGACGGCGTCTTCTCACATTTGGCCGGAACTCGAAAGCCAGATCCGAAGATCTACGAAATGGTGCTCGAAAAGAGCTCTCATCCCGCTCAAGAGTGCCTGTTCGTCGACGACAAACCTCATTTCTTAGAGCCGGCAAAGATGCTGGGTATGAGCGTAATCGCTTTCGAATGTCCCGAGCAGCTGGAGTATGAATTGAAATCTTCAGGGCTCGACTTCTAAAGAACGCGGCCGCCGATCTTACGCGGTGGTCACACCTGGTATGCAAATACCTTCGCCTGGAACATCCTCAGCCGGATAGCCACCATCTCGCCGATGCTGGAGATGTCGCTGTTCCCCTTCCAGGTGACCGCCTGATCAAATGAATCGCCCTGCAGCCGGTCACATTCCTCAAAGGTGAAACCGGCAAGAGGGTCGACGTCTCCATGAAACATCGAAGGCATCAAGCGCATGAGCTCCACGCTCACCCACCCACCGAGCTGGTAGCGGTAATTCAGCCGCAGCTCGTTGTTGCGGCGGTAGATGGTCGGTATAGTGAACTGGCCTTCCGTCTGCGCCTCGAATCCGCAGAAGCGATGCGGTTGCCACAGGGCCCAACCCATCGTTCTCTGCTGCTTCTCCGGAAAAAGAGAGACCGAATACTCCTCCTTGACGTTGTGGAGTCTGGATTCCCCCCAGTACTGGGCCCCCCAATGCCCGTCGGGCAGCTCCGTGATGCCAGAAGCGCCGATCATGCCATCCGCTCCGCTGCCCGGGGCTCCCACCGTCAAGATGGGGCGGCGTTCGGGGCGGGACCAGATGAGCCCGTCCCGGCTGAAGGCGATCTGTACATCCATCGTGCCGGTCATGTGATGAAATACGGGCGTGAGCATGCCATGGAGGTCCGTGCGTCCCGGGTAAGGGAAGTAATTGTGCGCGTAGAAGGCGATGTCCAGGTCGTCCTGCGAGTCAGGGTGCATGATGAGCTTGGACGCCGGCCAGTGGCGAAAGTCTTTCGTTCTGCAAAAGCCGTTGGCCCGGCGCACCATCTCTACCTCCTGCACGCCTGTTCCAATGCCCTTCGGATCCTCCGGAGGAAACCCCTGCGGCTGCATGTAGGCGAAGTAGGTGCCGCTTTCCTGGTCGTACCCGGCGGCGACACCCCCGTTGACCGAGTATTCCGCCAGCGGCTCCTCGATCTGCTTCCAGCCGTGGAAGCGATCCGGGGATGTCCAGCCGACCATCCATCCCCGTAGAACTACCTTGGGGCCTTTATAGTCGAGCCCCTCGTACTGCATGGCGTCCCAGCGCTTGTTGGCCTCTTCCTCGTCGAGCTTTTCCCAGCTGTCGGGGTCGAACCATCCAGATCCTGACCCCATGGCTTTGAAGCGCTCTTCCGGAGGTGCCGAGGGATCCTCAAAAATCCCCCCTTCCGGGTGATTGGCGTGGAGATTGTTCTTCTTCGAGCCGTCGTACTCCACCTCACCGAGGTCGGGACGAGTCCAGTGGTAGCAGTCATCGCTGACCGCGTAGCATGTGCCCTGCCCCATGGCATGGTAGAACATGTGGTAGCGACCCTCTTCGTACCAAAGGTCGCCTGGAGAAAGCCCACCACTCTCCCACTCCACCGCGCCATCGAAGGTCATGGGCGCTCTGGTGGCCTCCTCTATCTTTAGCTCCACACCGAGGGGAGCATCGTATAGATTGTATATCCCTTTTCGCGAAACGGCCCGGTTGCCGGGAAAAACCTCCGAGACATCCACAAGGGCTATCCAGGTACCGGGATTACTTCGCGGCCTCACCCAGTCACCGGGATAAAACCCTTGCCACGTCCCGCTCAGAACACGTGTTTCAGCCATATCTATTTCTCTCCTTTGAATCCGTCGCTGACTTCCCACGCGGGGCAGGATGGCTCAGTTGCCCCTATTGGGAGAAGGAGTCACGGATAGGAAGCAGAATGTTATCGAGAGTCGGGTCAAGCTAACCTCCCTGGATTATGTCCGCCACTGATTTGCCTCGCGGTGCGCGAAGGCTTTTCCCAACAACTCGGTTGTTTAGATTGCTTCGTGCAGGGGCCGACGAAGACACGGCTGCTTTACCAGCCCACGTGGAAAGGTCACAGACCCATGACAGACGAGGAACTGTATTTCTTCGATACCTTTGGATATCTCAAGGTGGAGAAGGTCATCGATACGGCGACCACCAAAAAGGCGTTCGAGGCCTCGGAGCGCATCGTGAAGGATTATCAGAGTCTCTATCAGGACGCGGTTTACGGCGACAAGTACGGCAACGCAATGTTGTACGACAAGACGCTGGAAAAGAGCGCCAGCTGTCCCAACATGCTCGACTATGTCTGTCCCCTGTTGAACAACATGCCCCGCCTTCTCGGCGGCACCATGATGATCAACGGAGCTCAACACGCCGATCACAAATTCCACTGTCAAAAGGAGATCGACCGCTACCGCGTGGAGAACGCCCCCGGGTTCTTCGCCAGCTACGGCACCCGCTCGATTTTCTGCGACCTCTTCACGGCTTTTCTCTATCTCACCGACGTGCACCCCGGAGATGGAGGCCTGGTAGTAATTCCAGGTTCGCACAAGTCCGAGTTCTACTATCCCAAGGAGAATCCCTTTCCTCTCGACATGGAGGGTGCCGTCACCGTTACCGTCAACGCCGGCGACATGATTATCATGCCTTTGCGCCTGGTACACGCGGCCCACAAGTGGGTCCCCAAGGACCGCGATCGGCGTGTGATGATGTACTCCTATGCGCCGCAGGATATCTACAGCGAAACCCTGGAGGGGGAGCTCGAAAAAGCGCGCAATCACGGAATCGATCTCGAGGAGGATACCCTCGAGTTCATGGCGTTCAAGCAGAAGGGGCTCAGTCTGAACATGAAAGAAGTGATCAAGCGGCACGTTGGCGAGGTAGCGGCGGCTTGACCAAGGCCAATCGGTGAGCGAAACGATGGCCGCGCGAACGGGTCTCAATTTATCGAAAGGTCGTCCCCGCGATAAAGCGCACCAGCTCTGGCTCGGGAATCGGCTCCTCCCCCTCCTTCTCCGTCCACCAGTAGGCTGTGAGAATCCGTCCGTCTGCAAGTTCCGTTAGCACCGGATAACCCAGATCCCAGCAATAGGCGTCGCCACGGACCACGAACTCCTCGCTCCACGTCTGACCCAGGTCATCGCTGACGACGCCGATGATGCCGTGACATCCTCGATCCGCTGTGCGCCTCGCGAACAGGACGATGATGCGCCCGTCGCGGGTGACCAATGCCACCGGACAGCGTTGTCGGGAGTTGTCTTTCATCCCCTCCTCGTTGCGCGGCGCCGATTGCGTCCGCGGACCGGTGACCGGACCGCCGAACGTGCCAGGCGTGGTAACGAATTCAGGAGCCGACCAGGTCATGCCGTGGTTGGTAGAGAATGCGACGCAGGGCGTTTCGAAGTCAGGCGTTGCCCCCCAGTGCTGGTGCATGCAGACCATCAATCGTCCGTCCGGCAGCTTGTGCACCCCCGAGTAGTTGTAGCCGGCAAGCATGTCGCCGCCGACGGGCGTTATGTTCGGGCTGATCCGGGCAACGTTGCTGACATACTCGAAGCTGACGCCGTTGTTGTAGCTGGCGTAATAGGCGCAGATATTGCGCCGGTAGATCCCGCCGACGATGCCGAGCACTCCGTTGTCGAAGCGGACGTGGCCGAGGTTGACCGACAGGAAACCGCCGCCCGGCGCCCACCTGGGCGCGTCTAACAGCGTTGCGTGTTCTCCCAGGTGCGGCCGCGGTCGGTGCTGCGCACACAGAACGACACGCAGTGCTTCGGTTTGCCCAGGTGGAAGTTGATCCCCACGTTCGGCTGGTGCGGCGAGCCTCCGATCGGAAATTTCACGCTGCTCTCGGCTTCGCAGAAGTGGATGATCGAGTCTGGATCGCCGAGGTCGATCTCCTCGCGCTCGCCGCTGTCGCGCGGGCGCAGCCAGTCGAGGGTTTCGTCGATCGTTCGGTTGTTGTTCCAAATCCACTGGCGTTCGTTCTCGGGCCACGTCTCGCCCCAGTCGAGGGAGCGGCTCAACATCACCCCGGACTCGGTGCCCCATTTCTCGTGGGCGCCTCGAAAGGAGCGATCTCCCCCGCCGTGGCGGTTGTACCCCGCCGGCAGGTCGTCTGTGTAGTTCATGGGTACGGCGATGTAGGCGATGGCGATCTCACCGTCGCCGAAACTCCAAATTCCACCGCGGTTCGGGGCGAACAGGTACAGATGTTCGTCATGGTGGATCTTGATATGCCTGACGTCGCTGACCTCAGCTTGGCGTACGCCGACCGTTCGTTTCGATTCCATCGCGGCTAAGATTCCTACAGACTGAACGCGAAAAGCGTCGCTTTGTACATCTCGATGCGGATCGCCAGCGAATCCGAGAGCCCGGCCACACTGTCGTTGCCGTTCCAGGTGACGACGCGGTTCACCTCGTCTCCCTGGAGGACGTCGCAGTCTTCGAAGCTGCAACGTATTTTCCGAGCACCTCGTCGTCGAAGACAACCTTGTCCCGATCGACGAACTCCTCGAGTAGCAGCTCCTCCAGATCTGTCCAGTTGAGCCCGTCAGGTGAGAAGGCACCCGTCATGAAAGCTTTCAACGTCCCCCACTCGCCCTGGAAGGTCTCCCTTTTCCACTCCTGAAGTCGCAGTTGATCTTGAACATCCGGGTCACTCAAGCCAGCGACCGTATTTTTGTCCAGGTGGACCTCGACGTAATTGCCATCTGCGTCCCGCTCGCGAGCGTAGAAGCCCGACCTGGCTCCTATCGCCTTGATACGCTCCTCCGGTGGCGCCGAAGGATCTTCGAAGATGCGAGCGTATTTCGTAGTGATGATGTTGTTCCTCGTCGACCTTAGTCGAGCAGCGGCCCTGTCGTCGGGTTCCCAGTTGTCGGATCCGTTACCATGATTCCTTTCGTTTCCTCCTCGTTCCGCGCACGGTGTAACGCCAGCGGGGTCCATATTTTCTCGGCAGGTTCACATTCTTCCCAATATCGGCCAAGATTTCCAGCACCTCGTTCACAGGGACCTCGTCTCGGGCGGCTGTACGCTCCAAATATTCCAGGGTTTTCCCATTGAGAACGCCGTAGAATCCACGCACTTCCTCGTCGGGATGGTCCCGCCATAGTCGAGTGGGTATGTAGGTACTCTCGCTGAG
The DNA here is from genome assembly GCA_965217095.1 of Candidatus Latescibacterota bacterium. Taxonomy (GTDB): domain Bacteria; phylum Latescibacterota; class UBA2968; order UBA8231; family UBA8231; genus CAYNZV01. Next base: position 5,980,241 of record OZ244235.1, on the reverse strand, counting down.
GTAGTCGCGGTGCCGGTGGCCGTAGTAGATCTGCGCGGTTTTGCGTTCGGACTGCGTTGGACGCACGGTAACCGTATGTACACGAGACAGGTTAAACAGTATAGCCGTTCCCGCAACGCCGTGCTGGTCGTGGATGCCGCCGCACTCAAGCTGAGCTTCCGTATCCAGCATCTCTTGATCGATCGATTGGGGCGAAACGGCGAAACTATGGGTTGTATCATCCACATCTTCTAGGTAGACCATCATCTGGACATAGCAGATTCGCAGCGGATGTTCCGGCCACACGAGGTCCCCACTGTCGCGATGCCAGCGTCGCCCTACGGACCCTTCCCACGACGTCATTCCGGGAAGCGGCTCGCCCGCGTACGGCCCCATGTGCCGCAGGCTGATCTCCGAAAAACAGACCTCGTCGCCCATCAGGCCCTTTAGAGGTTCAATGGCCTTGGGATGGCGAATCAGTTCATCAAACTCCGGCGCTGTCAGGAGCGACTCACAGTGTTGGGTTTGCCAGGTGCCGTTGTCGGTCCAGAAACGGTCGAAGTCCCGTCGATTGCGGTCGAAAAGATCTGCGAAACGGGTTACCTCGTCATCGCTCAGTATCTTTCCAAGCGACAGGTAACCGTTGTCCTTGAAGAAATCGTAATCTCGTTCCATTGAGGTTTCCTTAGATCGGCCGTCCGCACTCGGTGCAGCCAACAGAAGGTTTGGCTGCGCCATCGTCGAGCTCCTCCTGGAAAGATTCTTCAGCTACTAATACCGTGGGCTCTCTCCGTTTACGAGCTTACCGCATCATACGCGTGTAGGGGTCGCAGGTCAACGTGGCCGTGCCTCGGGATGAGCTCGAATTTTCTGCTTGACAGACTGACCCCATCGAGCCGTGATTTTGCCTGCGCGACACCACGTGCCTTCTGGCCGAACCGAAGAAATAGCGACGAATGTGCCACCTTGCTTCGAATCGGGTAGTTAGGTGTCTGTACTGGATTAGAACATCGACTTTGAGAGTGGCATCCGAGTTTTATAGGTACAAACTGGCGCATATGGGTGAACTCCATGAATAGACTGTCGCGAATCCTCTTCCTCTCCTTGGCAATCACGCATGCCGACGCCGACGTGTCTGAGCGGGCGCGCCTCCTCGAGGAGGTGACCAGCGCGCGCCCGTTTTTGCGCTGGACGCGGCCTAGTTACCACAACTACGCCTACCAGAACGTCACCAACTACGAAGGCCACACCTATCCCTTTATAGATATCCCGAAAGCCCATTACGACTTCCTTGGCAACTACATGATATCCGGGTTCGATCTGTACAAATGGGAGGAGACGCGCGTCTTGGGTCAGGAGTTTGGCAGCGCCATTTTCAAGGAATTTGGTGTGGATGAGGCGGGGGGTACCTGGCCCAACGCGTTCGATTACGTGGTGGCCGGCCGCGGTGGTTACGGAAGCTGGGGTTACAACATCATCGCTGGCGACGCTCTGATCGCCCGCTTCACCCCGTTGACTCTATCCAAAGTGAACTATAACGGCGTGCGCCTGGATGTTTCCACACCCTATCTGAAGGTCACGGGTCTGGCATCGAGGCAGGAGCGGCCCAAGGACAGAATTCGACGGGTCGATAGGGCCCATGAAGCAAAAACCCATTTTGCCGACGATTCCAACTTGCTTCTGGGCAGTCGAGCCCAGGTGGATCTGGGTCGTCTCCAGGTAGGTCTCAATTGGGTGAACCAACACGTATACCAGAGCACCCAGACCGGCAATAGCCTCAAGGGGCGGTTGAAACCGGACCAGCCCATGATGGACTACCTTCTCGTCCGTTTTACGGACGATTCTCCGGGCGACGGCACGGGCGGTGCCGTGGTGCGGGACGTCCGGCTCGTGATCAACGGTGAAGCGCGGCTGGACGTGGCGCCACGGGTAATCGGCCATCTGGCAGATCCTCCCGTGCAGATAGGTTTTGTTTCGGCGGTCACGGGGAGATTCACCCCTTTGCCCTACAACCTGTTGTCGGCCTCCGGCGGGGGTACGGGCTTTTTCAACGAGACCTTCTATCGCGAGCGCGATTATCCGCTCTTTGCCGACTATCTGACGCGCCTCGATCAAGCCGCCGGCGTCGACGTGAGCAAAGTGGCCCATGTCGCCGGCCTGGAAGCCAACTACGAGGTGCATTCGCCTGGGGACGAGCTCCGTGCCGACGGCCAAAGACAGCTGGTCTACATTTTCGATCTGTCGGCCGAACCGGCCGTCCAATCGGTGGAGGTCGAAGCACTGCTGGGTAACGACTACCATGTGGACGTGGCCATGCTGTACAGCAAAAGTGAGTTTGGTGCTTCCTACACCGACTTATTTTCGCCCACCTACTACCACGTCGTCCTGCGCGCCGAGGGTAATGTAAGGGATTTGTCGAACCTCAGACGGGTGCGGTTCTCGGTGGGGGAGAACACCGGACAGTTCGTCTACGGTGCCGACGTGCAGCTGCTGCTGCCGCAGTTGGAGATCCACGGCGAGTACGCGCGGTCCAGTGTGTACTCGCGCTACCCGGCCCGGGTGGGTGGACAACCCGCGTTTGATGACGCGCCGCGTTTCAGCAATCGGGGTGCGGCCTACTTCCTCAACGCCGTGCATCAGTTTGGGCGCGGGCTCGTGGGCGCTGAGCTGTTCTCCATAGATCCCGGATTTCAGACGGAGATGCGCTCCTACCTGCACGAAGAGCCCGCTCATTGGTTGGGCATGTTTTCGGCCGTGGTCAACAATACCATGTACTGGCAACTGGTAGAAGACAACGACGATGGCGATCGCGATCCCGACCGCCAGTTTGGCAATCCGGTGGCCATCAGTCCGGACCAGGTGGGAACGGACCTCGACGGTGTCTGGCTGAATCAGGACGAGGACAATGATGGGGCTCCCGACGTCAATCGCAATCTCAATCGGGTGGCCGACTTCGACGAGCCGTTTCTGATGTACGATGTGGAGCCCAACAGCTACGTATATGGGCTCGATCGCAACAACAACAACGAGCCGGATCCGCGCGAAGACGACGGCGACGTCGACTATCCGTACGACTATGACCAGGACGGTTGGCATCTGTTCGGCCAATGGGAGCTGGCGCCGCGCTGGTCCGTGGGGGTGGGCCGCTACGAGGTGGCAGAGATTGCCGGTGGCGGTCGCAACCGTTCCACCTACGGGCTGCTGAGCTTCCGACCCGCAACCCGCGGCTCGCTGCGGCGCTTCTTTTTCGAGAGTGGAGTGCGGCGCGTGCAGGATGACATCCCTGACGAGATCATGACCTTCGATCCAGACGTCGGGGCTCGGACAGGCGCCTACCGTCAGCGCGGGATTTTCTACGCACAAGGGGCAGGCGCCGGGTTTGGCTTACCCGTCTTCACATTCGTCGACTTCAGACCGGATCTGCTGTTCTACCGGGACAGCTTCGTGAGCGAAACCTATCTGGAGGGCCATCTCAGGCCGTGGTCGAAGTTGGATGTGGTGCAGAAGCTTCGCCTGCGTCTCAACTGGCAGCAGGGTGGACAGCTCTACAACGGCGACGTCCAGCGCGATCGCCGGTTGGATCTCTGGACCTGGGTGAGCAAGGTGCAGTATCCCATGTATTGGGGCAGCCTGAGCCTGACGCCCCAGTACAAGTTCATGATGCTGCGCTCGGTCGACCGGGAGCGCGACGTGCTGCTGCAGTCGGAATATCGCTCGATTCCGATTCTGCGACTGGAGTATCCGCTTTTGCGCCGGACGTCGTTGGCAGCCGGCATTCAAGGTATAGGCCCGGTGCCGTACCTGCGCGAAAACGATGCGGACAGAAGACTGAGCTTCGAACAGCGCACGTTCTTTGTTTCCCTCAGAAATCGCTCGAAGTATTTCGGCTACGAGCTGGTGACGATCGTCGGGTTCAACAAAGACAAGGTAAGTTTCGATGAGATCTCCCAGAAAGATCGAAACCTAGACTTGTGGACCTTCTTTGTGCGAAGCGTGATCGGTTTCACCGATTTTGGGCGACCCCTTTAAGTCGACTGATGTGATGTGAGGAATACCGGCATGCCCGCATCGCGGTCGCGCCGCCGGCAACTGGTGTTGGTAGCAGCGGCAGTAGGCGCGGGGGCGGTGCTGGCGACGGTGGCAATCACGCTGTTCCAACCGGCTCCCAAACCGGACATCCCCGTCAAAACGGTCGAAAGGCTCGCCGAGAATCTCGCCCACTCGCTTCCGCCGGACTATCCCAGGATCAAGTTCGTTGAGGTGGCGCGGGAAGCAGGTATCGATTTCGGGCACTTCCACGGCACGCGCTCCAAGCAGCTGCCCGAAGATATGGGCTCTGGCGCCGCGTGGGCGGACTACGACAACGACGGTCTCCTGGACCTCTACGCGGTCAACATGGCCGGCCCTCTGACTATGGATGCAGCGGAACTGGCGCTGTCACCAGCCCACAATTCCCTGTATCACAACGAAGGGTCGGGTGCCTTTGCTGATGTGGCGGGTGTCGCCGGAGTCGATTACCGGGGTTACGGTCAGGCTGCCGCCTGGGGTGATTACGACAACGATGGTTTTGTCGATCTGGTGGTAACCAACTACGGCGCGAACCTGCTCTACCGCAATCGCGGCGACGGAACCTTTGCCGACGTCTCCGCAACAACGGACGTCGGAGCAATGCGCGGCTTCTGGGGGGGAGCTTCGTGGGGCGACTACGATCGCGACGGCGATCTCGACCTCTTCGTGGCAGGTTACGTGAAATACGATTTCGAGCCGGCTCACGTGCGCACGTCAACGAAACAGTACGACGCTATGATTCCCGCCTCCCTGAACCCCGCCACCTACATGCCGGAGCACAATCTTCTCTACCGCAACGACGGTGAGAGATTCACCGAGCGCGGCGCGGAGGCCGGCGTAACCAACATGGCCGGCCGCAGCCTTTCCGCATCCTGGTGCGACTTTGACAACGACGGGTGGATCGACCTCTACGTCGCCAACGACGTCTCCGAGAACGCCCTTTTTCTAAACCAGGCCGACGGCAGTTTTGCAGATATCAGCCACAGCGCCTGGGTCGCCGACTACCGGGGCGGTATGGGTCTGGCGGTAGCCGACTGGGATGCCGACGGCGACCAGGATTTCCTCGTCACCAACTGGGCGAATCAGGAGAACGCGTTCTACAACAACATGACACAGGAGTACGCTGAGGCGGGCATGAGCACCCACGGGCCGAAGCTGCGCTTTATGGAGATCGGTGACCAGATGGGTCTGGGCCGCATATCCCTCAACTATGTCGGATGGGGGACGGCTTTTCTCGATTACGACAACGACGGCAAGCAGGACATTCTGGTGGTCAATGGTAGCACCATGGAGCGGCGAGACGATCCGACCCTGCTGGTCGCCATGCGCGATCTGTTGTTTTGGAACAAGGGGCGCGACGAAGGTTTCTTCGAGGTGGGATTGATCAGCGGTGAGGTTTTCGAGAGCAAGCAGGTGGGACGCGGCCTGGCGGTTGGGGATTACGATAACGATGGCGACCCCGACGCTTTTATCGTGGTCAACGGCGGCGCGGCGCGACTGCTGCGCAACGACGCCCCGGTGCGCAACCACTGGCTCAAGGTCCGGCTGCAGGGGCGCGACAGCAATCGGGATGGTCTGAATGTGAGGCTTCGGGCGGTGGTGGGTGAGCGGGAATTTCACCGTGAGGTGGGAGCTTCGTCCTCCTATTACTCCCAGCACGCCCTCGGCGAAGAGCTTTTCGGCCTCGGAACGGCCACGCAGGTGGACAGCCTGGAAATTAACTGGACCGGCGGCAACAGCGATCTGATGCTCCAGGTGCGCGCCGATCAGACAGTGACGGTCATCGAAGGCGAAACTGAAGGAGGAATGCGGGGGAAGCGGATGCAAGAAGCCGATTGAGAACGAACGACTAAAACCGTCCTCCGGGGCGGCAAGGACACGGCTCGTTCACTGGGCATCCCATCTCCGGCAGACTACGCTGCCGTTACCCCCCCTTTCCCCACAGTCTTGCAACGCCTTGACGCACAGCAACCCTTGCCAAATCTCCTCGACACCCACTTTGGGTTTGAGATTCTCCCACTGGACCGACCCCTCACAAAACAAATGCCCCTCGTAATGTGTGCCCCACGGGCATTCGCCGGCTGCATCTACCTCCGCCTTCGCCACCATGCCCGCTGTAGCCTGTCGCACGGCGGCTGGTGCGGCCGCAAAAACGAGCACGTCAAAGTGCGGATCGGCGACGATTCTACGATCGCTTTCGAGTGTGTGTTTGCCAGCAGAATACGTGACGCCACGGCAGACTAATCCGCCCTCTTTTTCTTCTACTGAACCCACCAAATGCCTCTGAAAAACATCGGATGGTCCCGTCATTCGACAGATCGCACCCGCATTGGGATTGTCGGGCGTGGGCATGAAGGCGCTTGCCGGCATTTCGCCTTCATACGGCACCCATTCCTGTCCGTCGACAACATTGCCTACGACCAATACGGCGACGGCTGAAGACAGAACCAAACTGGTGAATCTCATGACCAATCCTCTCTCGCTCTGCTCGTGCACAATCACAAGCGAAGTTCCAGACAGAACAATATCATAAGCGTTTGATTCGGAACAAGCTCCGGCGTCCACACCTTGGTCGATCCCAGCTGCTGGCCCCACACCTGAAGGATATTTGTTTGCTTGTCCCGTACAACGCTCCGCATCTCTCTACGTCCCCGATCGATCAGAGAACAAAAAAGTAGGGGGGTAGATTTCGCAATCTACCCCCCTACCATCAATCAAACAGCTGAACTGGTCGAGCTTACTTCAGCAAGGTCATCGAATGCGTAGCGGAGAAATCCCCAGCTTCCATTCGATAGAAGTAAACACCGCTCGACACCAGTTGACCCTGTGTGTCACGGGCATCCCAAGTTGACTTGTACGCACCCGCACTCAGCTCCTTGTCAACCAGCGTGGCCACTAGCTGACCAGCCGCGTTGTAAACGTTGATCGAAACCTGGCCGTCGGCCGGCACGCTGAAGTCGATAGCGGTCTCGGGATTGAACGGGTTAGGATAGGCTTCGCTCAGCGAATAGCTGTCGGGCGTGCCCGCGCTGGCGTCCGCCTCAACAGCCGTTACACCGGCACCCAGGCGACCCACAGCCAGATCGAACGGAACGTGAAACACCATGTCGAAACCGTAGATCTCGGTGTTTTCACGCTCCGGCGCCGGACCGTTGGCCTCCAGTTCCCAGCTGCCGTTCAGGTAGATGCCGTCGAACGGGCCGTCGCGCCGATCCGGACCGATCCAATGGCCGTTCACCCGGCCCTGATTCTCGTCGACCCAAGAGATATGGCGGCCGCTTCTGGGCTTGAACGGGCCCATAACGGTGTGATCCATCCACAACCGCAAGATACCCGTGCCGTCACGACCCAGTGCCGAGAACTGGTTGCCGATCTGATTGGCGAGCGGGCTGTACATGGCAAGGTGTCCCGTTCGGTCGTTGGTTACGCGGACGGACAGCTGTCTCGACCCCTCCGCCGCCGGACCTGTAAGGCCCAGAGTGGCAGCGCGTTCGGCGGGAAACTGGTCAGAGTAGAGATCGCCAGGACCATTGAACCAGATGAGATTGCCATCCCAGTCCAGCTTGATGATCGAGGTCGACCGCCAACCGCAAGCCCACAGACCCGTGTCATCAGCCGAAACAGAAGACGGTCCGCCGCCACTGAAGGTCTCGTTGCCGTTGTCATCGACGCGCCAGCGCAGGAAGAATTCGCGCACGTCGAACGCCTTGTTGAATTCGCCCGTAGCCTTGTCCCAGAAGTTAAGACTACTGGCGGGCGGATCGGAGTTGGACCAATTGGGCGAGATTATATGGTCGTTGTAGACCAAAATCTGCATCGCGTTTTCGGAGGTGGGTCCGGGCACGTCGGCAAAACCGTTGGCACCCCAGTCCGTTACCCTCTCCAGGCTCTTGGCGGCCGCATTCTTCCGCGCTTTGTAGATGCCGGTGAACTCGTTTTCCCAATTGGAGTTGACCAGGTAGATGATATTAGGATCATCGGGATCGGGCTTCGGTCCACCGCGGCTGCCCGATTCCTCCACGACCTCCCAAACAGCGCTGGCGTCCCAAGTATCCCAGGCGTTGGGATTAGCAATGTAGTCGGTGCCCAAATGGAAGACGTGCACATTCTGCGGACCGTCGCCGTTGTTGGAGTTGTAACGGCCCACCCGATGCGTCCACACCGTCTGGTCGCGCATGTCGATTTCGTTGTCATCGAAATCGCTGTTGCTACCGAACATCAACGTCGCGGGATCGAGCAGGTTGAAGGCGATGACGTCGAACGAATAACTGCCAGGTCCGGCCGGATTGCCTTCCCAGTCATTGCCATCCCACCGAACAGTGCTGTTGCCGGCTTCGAAATCGGTTTCGGGAGTTACAGCAATGAACTTGTCCTGGGGTATGAGGCGGGCGATCGCGCCGTTGGGTCCAGCAGGGCCGGTCTCGTTGCTGCCGACTTCATAGATCGCGACCCAGACCCGGGCGCGCTGGTTCATCTTGAAGCTGATGCTCACAGGACCACTGCCGTTCCAGGATACGTCATTGGTGCTGATACGCAGGGGGTTCGGGTCGCCGGAGCGATCCGGTACGCGAGCCTCACTGTCGAAATTCTCGCCTACCGGAGCTGCGCCCGGAAAGGTTTCCGCGCCAACGGCGCCAATAGCCAGCACGACTATTGCCATGCCAAGCAACAAACTTCGTAGATTCTGCATCTAAGTTGACTCCTCAAGGGGGTGGTGAACGGAGGTTGAAATTCACCGAAAGACTTGATTTAACAGCAATTTACGCAAACTGGATCGTGTATCGTCGCCCTACTCCTTTCTCCGGAGCGAATCACGCGTGAACCGATCAGGTGAGTTGATGGGGTGTTTGGCAACTCGCCGTCCTTAAACCCCCTCCGGTCAGGGCTGAATACAGACGGATCAAGGTGCTGCCAAGCCCGACGACTGCTTTTAGTCGAAAGAATATATTCAAAAGGCATAGTGGATCAAGAAGTTTTTATTCAAGATTTGCGTATCTGTGCCAGAATGATCGCTCGCGCCGCATCTCTCTACGTCCTCCATCGATCAGAACAAAACAAGTAGGGGGGTAGATTTCGCGATCTACCCCCCTACCATCAATCAAACAGCTGAACTGGTCGAGCTTACTTCAGCAAGGTCATCGAATGCGTGGCGGAGAAATCGCCAGCCTGCATGCGATAGAAGTAAACACCGCTCGATACCGATTGACCCAGCTGATCTATGGCATCCCAAGTTGCCTTGTACGCACCCGCGCTCAGCTCTTTGTCGACCAGGGTGGTCACGAGTTGACCAGCCGTGTTAAACACGTTGATCGAAACGTGGCCGTCTGCCGGCACGCTGAAATCGATGGTGGTCTCGGGATTGAACGGGTTCGGATACGCTTCGCTCAGCGAATAGCTGTCGGGCGTGCCCGCGCTGGCGTCGGCTTCCACAGCCGTTACACCGGCGCCCATGCGACCGACTGCCAGGTCGAACGGCACATGAAACTTCTGGTCGAAACCACCAATGTCGGTGGATTCACGCTCCGGGGCCGGACCGTTGACCGACAGATCCCACTTGGCGTCCAGGTAGATGCCGTCGAACGGGCCGTCGCGCCGATCCGGACCGATCCAATGGCCGTTCACCCGGCCCTGGTTCTCGTCGACCCAGGAGATGTGGGTACCGAGAGAGGGCTTGAACGGACCCATCCTTCCCGGATCCATGAACAGCCGCAAGATACCCGCACCGTCGCGACCCAGTACCGAGTACTGGTTGCCTAATTGGTTGTGACGCGGGCTGTACACGGCAAGGTGTCCCGAGCGGTCGTTGGTTATGCGGATGGACAGCTGGAACGAACCATCCGAGGCCGGGCCGGTAAGGCCCAGATTGGCAGCGCGTTCGGCGGAGAACTGGTCGGAGTAGAGATCGCCAGGACCATTGAACCAGATGAGATTGCCATCCCAGTCCAGCTTGATGATCGAGGTCGACCGCCAACCGCAAAGCCACAGACCCGTATCATCGGCAGAAACAGAAGACGGTCCGCCACCACTGAAGGTCTCGTTGCCGTTGTCATCGACGCGCCAGCGCAGGAAGAACTCGCGCACGTCGAATGCCTTATTGAATTCGCCCGTGGCCTTGTCCCAGAAATTCAGGCCACTGGCGGGCGGATCGGAGTTGGACCAATTGGGCGAGATTACATGGTCATTGTAGATCAGAATCTGCATCGCGTTTTCGGAGGTCGGTCCGGGGACGTCGGCAAAACCGTTGGCACCCCAGTCCGTCACCCTCTCCAGGCTCTTCGCAGCCTGATTCTTCCGCGCCTTGTAGATACCGGTGAACTCATTTTCCCAGTTCGAGTTGACCAGGTAGATGATATTGGGATCATCGGGATCGGGCTTCGGCCCACCGCGGCTACCGGCTTCTTCCACGACCTCCCAAACAGCGCTTGCATCCCAAGTATCGTAGCCGTCGGGATTAGCAATGTAATCGGTGCCCAGATGGAAAACGTGCACATTCTGCGGACCGTCGCCATTACTTTCCCTGAACCGACCCTGCCGATGCGTCCACACGGTCTGGTCGCGCATGTCGATTTCGTGGTCGTCGAACTGGCCATTTCCACCATACATCAACGTCGCAGGATCGAGAAGGTTGAAGCCGATGACGTCGAACGAATAACTGCCGGCGCCAGCCGCATTGCCTTCCCAATCACGACCATCCCAGGTAATGGTATTGTTGCCGGCTTCGAGATCGGCACCGCCAGCGGGAGCCACAGCAACGAACCTGTCCTGCGGTACTTGGCGAGCGACCGCGCCGTTGGGACCATATGGACCGGTCAGGTTCGAGCCGACTTCATAGATCGCGATCCAGACGCGGGCACGCTGGTTCATATTGAAGCTAATGCCCACGGGACCACTGCCGTTCCAGGATACGTCATTGGTGCTGATACGCAGGGGGCTCGGGTCGCCGGAGCGATCCGGTACGCGAGCCTGCGAGTCAAAGTTTTCGTCTACCGGAGCCGAAGACGGAAATGTCTCCGCGCCAACGGTGCCGATAGCCAAGATGACTATCGCCACTGCAAACGTTAAGTAACGAGATTTCTGCATCTGTGATAACTCCTTAAGGGATGGCGAACGATCTCTCAGATTCACCGAAGTACATGGTTTAACTGCTACTTACTGCAAATCACGTTCGTTTACAACTGCGCTCCTTTCTGCGGAAACACGAAGGTGGACCGATCATCGCGTCCCGTCCGATCGGGAAATAGATGCAAGTCACGGATTGTTTAATCTAGCTTTACCTGGGTAAATATATAAAGTTAATACAATGAATCAAGAGAATTTCGTGCGGATCGTGCAGAATTCGCTGCCGGCTTTCTAGGGGCCCGGGGTGCTGCCCACACCCCGCTGCAAGTTGACGATCTGATCGGCTTCGAAGGATCCAAAGTGTTCGATCTGCCCATCAAGCCAGCGCACCGTGACCTGCGAAACTCGGTCTACATCGCCCAAACCGGAGTGAATCCGGGGGTCGTTGGCAGCCTGGTAACTGTATGCAGACCTGACGTCCCGGGTCTTCGCGGCGTCCGCGACCGCGAATGTCACGGTGGCACCCAAGGCATCGCCACCGTGCTCGTCGAGCACGCGAAAGCTGATCCAGCGGCCGCGGCTTTTAGCGACGTTGCGAAGCAGATAGGCCGGAGCATCTCGGTTGACCACCAACAGATCAATGCCGCCGTCGTTGTCCACATCGCCAAAAGCCGCTGCCCGGCTCGTTGCTACCAGATGTTCGGCGGTACCCCCCATAGGTCTCACCTCCTCAAAACGGCCCCCAGGTGAGCCCTGGAACAGGATATTCGGCTGGGCAAAACGATCGTCGTGAGCAGAGTTGCTCTGGGCGATCCGCCCAGTAGCCACGTAGAGATCCAGCAGGGCATCATTGTCGAAATCGGCGAATGCCACCCCGAAACGGGTGAGCAGATCGCTTCCTGAAGTTAATCCCGAGGAGGCGGTGGCATCGACGAAGTACTGTCCCTGATTGAGGAAGAATGAGTTGGTTTCTTCGCGCAGATTAACGATGAGCAGATCGAGCGTCGAATTGTCGTCCACGTCGATGGCATCCACGCCCATGCCCGCCTTTGCCCTTCCGGTCTCGTCCACCGCACATCCTCGCAACAGCGCTTCGTCCACGAACCTGTCGTCCCCCTGGTTGACCCACAGCTGGTTCTTGGAGCCATCGTTGGCCACGAAGATGTCAATCCGGCCGTCGGCATTGAAATCTCCGCTGACCACGCCGAGACCGTTGCCATAGGCCTCGTGGAGCCCGGCTTCAAAGGCGATTTCCGCAAAGGTGCCGTCGCCGTTGTTGCGATAGAGCAGATCCGGCGCCTCGGCATTGTAGACCGGCGGGTAACAATAATCCGGCTCTCCCAAGGACGAAAAGCAGGACCGTTCGAGCGCCGTTGACCAGTTCATGTATTTGGTGGCGAACAGGTCGAGATCGCCGTCGGCATCGTAATCCAGAAATGCGGCGCTGGCGCTCCAGGCATCGTCACCGACGCCACCTGCGGCGGTCACGTCGCGGAAACGGCCGTTTCCTTCGTTTCGCAGCAGAACGTTGGCTCCCACGTTGGTGACATAGAGATCAGGATCGCCGTCACTGTCGTAGTCGCCTGCGGCCACTCCCATGCCGTACCCCCTGTCGGCGCTGCCGCTCTGCTGTGTGACGTTGTCGAAGTCGCCGACGCCGTCATTGCGATACAGCTGGTTGGATGGGCGCGAGCTGTGCGCGGCTGTCAGGGACCCGCCTTGCACCAGGTAGGCATCCAGGTCACCATCGCCGTCCATGTCGAAGAGGGCGGCTCCCCCGGCCATGATCTCCGGCATGTAGTAAGTTTCGAGATGGCCGGACTCGAAGCGAAAGTCGATACCGCGCTCCGTGGCCACTTCCTCGAACCAGATCGCGGATGAGGGCACCGTCTTCTCTGGCAGGGCTGCAGGCGCGATTTCCTCGCGCTCACTGCATCCCCCTATCAAGAGGCAGACCGCGCCCAGGCCGAGGACAGAAGCCCGGCCTCTTATGTTGGACTCAATCCTGTTCAACGGGTCGGTTCTGACCTCCCTTTGCAGCGGCCAGATTGCGAATCTGCGCCAACATGGACTGGATTTTGGGCGCTTTGGGGCTGAGTGCTGCCGCCCGGACGAGCGCCGCTTCCGCCTCTCCTAAAATGCCCAGATTCTTTGCCGCGACGGCAATGCCCACGTGCGACTGCCCGAGCGTCGAATCCAGCGCCGCGGCGCGGCGGAAGCTGGCGAGTCCGGCCTCCCATTGCTCGAGCTCCAGCCTGGCAAGGCCCAGGCTCACCACCAGCGACACATCGTGAGGATCGTTCTCAAGCGCTGTTTCATAGGCGGCAGCAGCGGCTTCGTGATTGCCCATGACGGTCAGCAGGTTGCCTTTTTCTCGAAGGGCATCACCCAGCTGCGGATCCCGCTCGATCACATGATCGAGGTGCACCACTGCCTGAGGCAACTGGTTCAGCTTCTGATAGACGGAAGCCGCGTTCAAATGGAGATAGGCATTGTCGGGGTGGGTCTGGAGGGCGCCGTCGAACAATTTCAACGCCCGCCGCAGTTGGTTCCGGGCGACGTACACCGCTGCCAGATTGTTCAGGACGGTCAGATCATCGGGATGATGACGGCGCAACTCTTCCAGCAAGGCCGCTGCCTCTTCCAGCTCTCCTGCATCGACTAGTGCGATGGCGTCAAAGATCTTGTGGGGAAGACCCGCCCGATACGGCTGCAGTCTTTCGTCCCATGGATCCCGAAACTCGGGCTCACCACCCTGTCCCCGCTCCAGGTGGAACCTGGCTTTTTCCCACTGCCCCAGCTGACGATACGCCGTTCCCAGGAGCAGGTGGGAGTAGGCATAATCCGAACGCACCTGGACAAACGCCGCAAGCATCTCGACGGTTTTTTCCGGTTGACCTGCCTGCAGCCATACTCGGGCCAAACCCCACTTGCCGGCGGGGTCGTTAGCGTCGAGATCGACCGCGCGTTCGAACTGCCGGCGGGCCAGTTCGAGCGCATCCTGCTCTAGATGTAGAAATCCCAGCCGCCAGTGCACCGGAGCATAGTCTGCCTGCAGCTCGATCACACGCTGGGCCGCTTCAAGGACCCCGGGGCGGTCGCCCAGCTGCATCTTGATCCGCGCCAGACGATACCACCAATTCGGCCGGGTGCCGTCCATCGCCACAGCATTCTCGTAACACTCGAGGGCCAGTGAGTCCAGGTTGTTTGCTTCGTAGACATAACCCAGACGCATCCATGGTCCCGAATCACCGGGATCAGCAGCAACCCGATCGAGCGTTTTTTTCGCCAGCGCGACCACCATAGGGTCTTTGCCCTGCAGAAGAGTCGGTAATTGCGGGGTGGGAGGCGGAGGTTGGGGAGGCCAGAATATGGCAAAACCGATAGCAGCTGAGGCGACTACAGCAAGCAGCGCCGCAAGGTAGGATTTTCCGCGTCGCATCGGGTTTTAAACGGAACGGAACCTGAGTTCGCTCGGGAAATGGGCCATCCTCGCACGATCCTCTCGCAACGGTTAGTCCCGCCAGAGGACGACACCCATGTGATAGCGCTGGTGCATGGGAATGCGCTGACAGTAGTAGGCGGTGAGAATTGTGCCGTCTGCGAGCTGCGCGCTGGATGGGTATCCCCCATCCGTACCCTCGGGTGAGGTATTCGACTTGTAGATGTTCGTATTGAACAGTACCCGGGGGTCGTCCCACGTGATTCCGTCGTCGCGACTGATCATCGCGCAAACCCCGAGCATACCCCTCAGGCGTACCCCGTAGGTGAGCAGGATCGATTTGTCCTGTAGCTCCAGCAGATGGGCCGGCATATGCCGCGATGATGTCACTGGGCCGCGACAGGTCCACGTTTGCCCGCCGTCATCGGAGGCAAAGATCTCGGTTTCCGCGGTTCTCGCCGTCCGACTGGCGGCGAGCATCCTGCCTTTGCCCAGGACCAGCAGGTCGGTCTCGTTGTATCGGTCCGCGCCAATAAGCCGGGCATCGCCCCAGGTTCGGCCGTCATCGTCGCTGAAGTAGATCCAGGCACCATCGGCAGTTTCGTCCTCGATTTGGCCTGCAGGTGCCGAATAGCAGGAAACGGCGAGGCGACTTCCCGGGAGCTGCACTACATCACCGAACGGCACGGCATTGCTCACGTTCGGCGGATACGTGAACTGCCCCTCCGAGCTAGTCCAGGTCTTGCAGCCGTCTTCGGTGCGGCAGACCACTGCTTCTTGATTGCCCTTTTCATCCTCTGTTCTCGGCCGGTCGAGCGGCTCTCCCGGCGGCGGAGCGAATTTGCGCCCACTGCAGAGTACCACGTAAGCACCTTCGTGGGTCAAACCTGCTGCCAGATCACCGCGAGTGCGGTTCGGTTCGTGGTGGGCAGGAACGCTGAGGAAAGACCAAAGCTTACCGCCATCCCGGCTAATCCAGCACTCCGACGACCCTTCCCATAGCTGATGGCAGGGCTCGCCGAAGATGGCGGCTACGATAGCGCCATCCGGCATGAGGGTCAGATTTGGCCAGGCGCATTTGTTGTCGATGGCGACATACCGTTCGAGGATGTCCATTTTTTTGCCTTTCTAGGTGGATATTTAGCAATATATCTATTACCACAGTGCCGGACTACACCACAACGAATAATTTCGCGCGGAGAGCCTCGAGCACGGCGGCGAGAAATTAATCTTGTTCTTTAATCACGCTCTAGCGTAATTAATGTTTTTAGCAAATCTTCGAAATAAGCTTCAGAGTCAGGACGCTATCCCCCTATACATTAGGAGGAACCGTGATGTGGCGGACAAGATGGGGTCTGTTGCTTGCACTCGCCTTGGTAGGCAGAGAGGCGGACGGCAGTGACTCGTTTGTCAACGAGGTGGATCAGCCGCGGCCTTACCTGCGTTTGCAGCGCCCCTCGTACGACAACTATGCAATTGAGCACTACCA
The DNA here is from genome assembly GCA_965217095.1 of Candidatus Latescibacterota bacterium. Lineage (GTDB taxonomy): Bacteria > Latescibacterota > UBA2968 > UBA8231 > UBA8231 > CAYNZV01. The sequence continues at coordinate 5,964,204 of OZ244235.1, read as the reverse complement.
GAATTACCTCGGCCACACCTTTCCCTATCGAGACATTCCCAAAGCCCGCTACGACGCCCTCGGCAACAATCTCATCACCGGCTACGACCTCTATGGCTGGAACGAACTCCGCACTGAGGGGCTGAAGTTTGGCAGCTCCATCTTCAAACAATCGGCTGGAACCAGCCTCACGTGGATCAACGTGTTCGATTACGTGGTCGCCGGGCGCGACGGTTACGGCGATTGGGGCTATCATCTCATCGTCGGCGACGCGCTGGACGCACGCTTCACGCCGCTAACCCTCTCGAAGGTGAACTTCAACGGCATGCGCTTCGATCTGGCCACTCCGCACCTGAAATTTACCGGTGTCGCATCGCGACAGGAGCGGCCCAAAGACGAAATCTCAGCGGTCGGCGATGCATTTCAACCCCTGACCCATTTTGCGGATGATTCCACGCTGCTTCTGGGTACTCGGGCGCAAGCGGAATTCGGCGCGTTGCAACTGGGCTTGAATTGGGTGAATCAGCACGTCTACCAGAGCACGAGGACCACCGGAAACAGCCTCAAGGGAAGGCTGAAGCCGGACCAGCCCACCATGGACTGGATCGTGGTGCGCTTCAGAGACGATTCACCCGATGATGGCGTCGGCGGTGCGGCCGTGCAGGATCTGCAGCTGGTGATCAATGACCAGGTGCGACCCGACCTCGTGCCCCAGGTGATCAGCCACATCGGCGAGCCGCCGATTCAGGTGGGATTTGTCTCGGCGGTTACGGGCGATTTTACCCCGTTGGGCTACGACCGATTCAGTGCTTCCTCGGCCGCCACCCCTTACTTCAACGAATTCTACTACCGCAATCGCGACTTCCCGCTGTTTGCGGACTACCTAGCGCGCCTGGATCACGAGGCGGGCATCGATGTCAGCAGACAGGGCAATATCCCGGGCCTCGAGTCTCTCTATACCGTAGAATCTCCACAGCAGATGCTGCAGGCGGATGGCGAGAAACAGGTCGTATTTCTCTTCGACATCTCCCGCGAGCCTGACGTCCAGTCGGTGGCCGTGGAAGCCTTGCTGGCGAATGATTACCTGGTGGACGTGGCCATTACACCAAATCCACAACGGCCAACTTCTACGCCGATCGCTTCTCCGGCACCTACTACCAGACCGTGCGGCGCTCCAAAGGCAATATTCGCGATCTCTCGAATCTGCGCCGGGTACGCTTCGATGTCGGGGAAAACACCGGTAATTTCGTCTACAGCGCCGACGCCAATCTCACGCTTTCGGGTCTCGAGATCTCGGCCGAATACGCGCGCTCGAGTGTCTATTCCCGCTATCCCGCCCGCATCGACGGCCAGACCGCCTTCGACAGCGCCCCACGTTTCGCCGATCACGGAGCGGCCTACTTCCTCAACGCCGTTCGACGTTTTGGACACGGACTGATCGGCGCCGAGCTGTTTTCCATCAATCCTGGGTTCCAGACGGAAATGCGCACTTTTCTGCACTTCGAAAACAGCTTTTGGCTGAGCCATCTGGACGGTACTCTGAACGACTATATGTACTGGCAGACGGTCGATGACAACGACGATGGCGATCGCTACCCGGACATCAAGTACGGCAATGCCCCGGGCGTACCTCGCGACCGCGTCGGCACCGACCTCGACGGGGTCTGGGTGAATCAGGACACCGACAACGATGGCGCTCCGGACACCAATCGCAATCTCAACCGGCTGCCCGACTACGAAGAGCCTTTTCTCATGTTCGATGTCGAGCCCAACAGCTACGTATACGGGCTCGACCGCAACAACAATGACGAACCGGACCCACGCGAGGACGATGCCGAAGTCGACTACCCCTATGAATACGACGAGCGCGGTTACCACCTGTTCGGCCAGTGGAAGCTGACCCAACACTGGTCCGCCGCCGCCGGTCGCTACGACATCAACGAGATCGCCGGAAGCGGCCACAACCGCTCGACCTACGGACAAGTGAGCTACCGCCGAAAGGGACAGGGAGGACTCAGAAGCCTCTTCTTCGAGAGCGGCCTGCGCAAGATACAGGACGACATCCGCGATGAGATCATGGTGTTTGATGATGACGCCGGACCGCGAGATGTGCAGTTCGGCGGCCGCGGCATCGCCTACAGCCGACCCGTTCTACAGGGCTTCGGCCTGCCGGTGCACATGGTCGTCGACTTCCTGCCCGACCAGCTCTTCTACCGCGACAGCATCGTCAGTGACACCTATGTGCAAGGCCGCATCGTGCCGTGGTCGTCCCTGGAATTCGTGCAGAAACTGCGCGGGCGTTTCAACTGGCAGCAAGGCGGCAAGGTTCACGGCAGCATCTTCCAGCGCCAACGGAGGGTCGATTTCTGGACCTCGGCCAGCCGCATCCAGTACGTGTGGCGCTGGGGCAAGCTGATGGTTACCCCCCAGTACAAGCTTATGCTGCTGCGTCTGGTGGATAGGGACCGCGAGGTACGCCTGCAATCGGAGCTGCGCTCCATCCCGATTCTTCGCGTTGAATATCCGCTCCTTTCGCGAACAAACCTACGGATCGGAATTCAGGGCCTGGGACCCATTCCCTATCGGCGCCGGGACGACACCTCAAATCGTAACAGCTTCGAACAGCGCACCGCATTCGTTTCTCTCACCAACACCTCGCGTTACTTCGGCTACGATCTCGTAACCACAATGGGTTTCAACGCCGACAAGATTAAATACGATTCGGCGTTTCAGGACGACCGCAATATTCACTTGCGGACCTTTTTCGTGAGGGTCCTCTTAGGATTTACTGAGTTCGGACGACCGATCTAGAAATCTGGAGGAAAGATTGAAAATTGGAGGCTTGGATGGATAGCCAACGACGGGAGATTCTGGATCGGGGCAGTTATTTCCCCGGCGACTGGGTGCGTCCGCGATTCAATCCGGGCACCTGGATGGCGATGGTGGACGTGATGGAGATCTTCACGGGCCACCGCAGCACCACGCGTGGCGGAAGCTACGAGCTGTTCGACGGACCGATCGGCGTAAAGCTGAAAGTGGAAGAGGCGCGCAGATCCGAGCCGTTCCTTATGCCCGAAAAGGAGTGGGAAATCGGCCGCGACCTGAGCGCTTATCAGGTGTGGCACGAGGATGGGAAGCTCCACCTGCTTTACGGTGCCGGAGACAAAACCTGCTACGCTGTCAGCGATGACGGTTACAACTGGGAACGGCCGGTGCTGGGGGAGGCGGAGTTCAACAGCTCCACCGACAACAACATCCTCAAGGCAGGGGCACAGGGGAGCGTCCTCGAGGATCCATCGGCGGCGCCCGCCGAACGGTTCAAGATGCTGGGAGCTGAGGGCTTCTGGCTCGACCGCGACTCCGGCGAAAAGGTGGACCCCGAGGAGGCGGACGGGCACTGGCGCGCTGAGCAGTACGAAGGCGAAGCGTATACCGGTCGCAAGGTGGTCTTGAAGGGGGCGCTGGTCGGGTACACGTCTCCGGATCGCCTCCACTGGACCAAGATCGAGGAGAAGCTTGCCGACTACTCGGTGAACGGCGGTATCTGCCCCGGCTATGACGCACACAACAAGACCTACTTCGCCTACATCCAGCCCCAGGGTTGCGCTCCCGTCGAACCCCAGAGCATGGGCGCCAGCATACCCGAAACCGAGGTGGTGCGTCGTGCCGTAGGCCTCGCCCGAACCAAAGACTTTCGCCATTGGCCCGCAGCCAAGCTCCTGATCCATCCCGACGCACAGGATCCCCTGGACATCTCGTTCTACGGGGCCGCCTACTTCCCTTATCCAGGGCGCCAGGAACTCCACGCCATGGTTCTTCCGGTGTTCCACATGACAACCGACCACCTGGACCTGCAGCTCGCCTTCAGTCGCGACGGCCTCGTGTGGACGCGGCCGGAGCGCCGCGCGGTACTCAGCGTAGGGCCGAGGGGCAGCGGCGAGGAGGGCCAGCTCCATCCCTGGCGCAACGGTTTGGTGGAGCTTCCGGACGGCTACTGGGCTTTGTCCTATCAGTCCCGTTCGTCGCTGCACACCACACCCCAGGAGCACAAACCCGGCCTGTTTCCGGAGATGCAGGTGAATCAGTCCCGGTGGGCGCGCTGGCGTCCCCATCGCCTGTGCGGCGTCGAGGCGGAAACGGAAGGGCGCTTCACCATTCCCACGGTGTATCGCCGGGAAAACGAGCTACGCTTGAACTATCGCTGTGCTCCGGGAGGCTGGATCCAGGTCGAACTGCTGCGGTACATACCTACGATGCAAGCCGTAGATGCGAACCCCCTTACGGGTTTTTCCTTTGACGAGTGCGACCGTCTGGTGGGCGATGAGGAAGACCACGTCGTCACCTGGAAGGGAGACAGCGATATCTCCAGAGTCGGCGAGATGGCGGCTATTCGCGTGAGAATGTTTCAAGCAAAGCTGTTTGCCTACTGGCTCTAGGAGCGTGTCTGGGTATTCGCTTTGACAGGCGAGGGGGCGTCATTGTTGTTGATGGCAAGGCGCGTGAGCGATCTGAATTGGGGAATTCAGAGAGAGAAGCGCAACGCAGACAGCGGCAGCAATGACGCACCTGCAGCCCAAATGGGATACTCGGACACGCTCCTAGTTTGCAGCTCAGGATGGCTTGCGCCTTGCCAATCGGATTGAGCCTGCCTGCTTGTCAGCTTCCCCTTTTTAATCCCGGCTACGACATGAGACGATCTTTGTGCTGACGCATTGATGCGGCTTAGATTGAGGACCATGCAGCGCATTCTCGTCATATTGGCCTTGATGGGCGCCGCGTCCGGAATATGCTACAGCCAGGAGTCTCGGATATCGCTGGAAGCAACGTTATCCTCCAACTGGTTGTTGCGGCGGCCGGCACGATCCTACCAGAACTACGCCTTCGATCTTTACAGCAACTACCAGAATCACAAACTCCCGCAACCAGAGGGATCTGGAGCGGACGAGATTTTCTACCCGCGCTCCTTCTACGACGGTTTCGGCAACCAGCTCATGACGGGCTACGATCTGTTCAGCTGGCACGAGCGGCGCCAACCGGAGCTGCAGTGGGGCAGCTCCATCTACAAGAACGAGGGTAATTGGACCGAGGCTTTCAAGTACGTAGCCATAGCGCGCGACGGCTACGGAAAGTGGGGTTATAGTGCCATCGTGGGGGACGGTCTTACGGCGCGTCTCACACCGCTTACTCTATCGCGGGTCGATTTTAGCGGCTTGCGTTTCGATTTCTCCAGCCCCTACCTCAAACTCACGACGTTGGCTAGTCGCATACAGCGTCCGTATGCACCGCGTGGATTCGACTATGTTCGCCGTTCCGGATTCCATAGGGGCAATACCCTGTTCGCGGCCGATTCGTCGCTGCTGCTTGGCGGCCGCATGCAGGCAGATGTGGGCAACGCCAGGCTCGGATTGAACCTCGCCAACCTTCACGTCTACGATAGTGAGCGGACGGGCAACAGCCTGAAGGGAAGATTGAGGCCCAGTCAGCCCATGGTGGACTGGGTGGTCGTTCGTTTTTCGGATGACTCGCCGCGTGACGGTCGCGATGGAGCGGTGATTCAGGATGTCGTGTTGATCGTCAATGGCGAGCCGCGGTCGGATATCGTGCCACATGTGATCCGTCACCGGGCGAACGTAAGAACCCAGGTTGGCGCCTATTCCCGGGTGACGGGGGACTTCTTCGCACTGCCGTACTTCACCCCGAAAGCCGGATTCTCGACCTACTATCGCGGACGCGGAGAGATAGCCCTGTATGCCGATTATCTTTTTCGCATCGACCACGAGGCCGGCAAGGATGTTAGCAAGCAGACCAACCTCGACGACCTGGTTTCCACGTTTGTGATGGAACCTGCCGACGAGATCCGGCAGGCCGATGGCGATGAGCAGCTTGCCTTCCTGTTTGATGTCTCCCAGGAGCCGTTCCTGGAATCGATCGAAGTGGAGGCCATGGTGGGGAACGACTATCGAGTAGACGTGGCCACCCTCTGGGCGGACAGCCCTCGCGGCAAGGGATACGGCACCTACAAAAGCGATTTCTACCGTACGGTGCTGCGCGCGCGCGGCAACGTTCAGGACCTGTCCAACCTTAAGCGGGTGCGGTTTTCCATAGGCGAGGACACGGCCATCTTCACCTACAGCGCCGATCTGAATCTGCAGCTGGCGGGTCTCGACGTGAGCGGCGAGTACGCGCGTTCCAGTGTATACCGCCGTTTTCCAGCAGAGACTTCGGGTGTCCCCGTGTTCGACCTTGGTTCGCGTTTTGCGGACCGCGGCTCCGCCTACTTCATCAATGCGACCCGCTGGATCCAGAACTGGCACTTCGGCGGCGAATATTTCGCCATGAATCCCGATTTCACCACTACCATGCGTAGTTTCGTAGAAAACGAATCGATCGTGACGGATCGGCGCAGCACGATCAAGGGACTCTCCAACGAAACCATCTACTGGGACCTGGTGCAGGACAACGAAGACGGCGATCAGTTTCCGGACAAACGCCCGGGTTACATCACCGGGAGCTGGTTTCGCAACGATGGCATCGAAGTCACCGGGATAGATCCGGACGGGGTGTATATCGGCCAGGACGCGGACAACGACGGGTATCCGGACATCAACCGCAACGGCGATGCATTGCCCGACTACGTCGAGCCCTTCTTGATGTACGAAGCCGAGTCCAACGACTACACCTACGGCCTCGATCGCAACAACAACGAAGAGCCCGACCATAAGGAGGACGATTGGGATCCGGATACGCCGTACGATCCGGACCAGCGTGGATATCACCTGTTTGCACAGACTAATCTGAGCCCCCGCTGGACCATGAGCCTGGGGCGTTATGACCTCGAAGAGCTCGAGGGCAGCGGCGTGAACCGCTCTACCTACGCGATGCTCACGTATCGCAGACAGGACCCCGGGAAGCTTCGTCGAATATTCTTCGAGAACCATTTCCGGCGCGTACACGACGGCATTCCCGACGAGTACAACATCTTAACGGAGGATCGCCAGTTCACCGGAGACTATCGGTATTTTGTGCACACCGTTTACTGGGGCAATCGCGCCTTCATCAGCAGGCCACGTCAGGATCCCCTGTGGTACGAAAACAGCTATGTCAACGAGACCTACCTCGAGAACTGGCTGCAACCGTGGTCGACCCTCAACCTGGTGCAGAAGATTCGCCTGCGCGTAAACTGGCAACAGGGAGGGCGCCAATCGGCGGGATTCCTTGGACGAGAACGCCGTTTGGATCACTGGACCCTAGTCAACCGGATCGACTACACCTGGCGTTTGGGAAAGCTCAGCGTGATACCAAAATTCAAGTTTCAAATGCTGAGGTTCGTAGATCGTGAGCAGGACCAGACCATGCGCTTCGAGTACGAAACCATACCAATCCTGCTCTTTCACCTGCCGCTGATGCAGCGGACTTCGGCCCGCTTGGGAATTCAGGGATGGGGACCTGTGCACTACCGTTTCGCCGACGAGGAGCGCCCCTTAGACAGCTTCAAGCGCCGCACCCTGATCGCTACGCTGACCAACCGATCGCGCTATTTCGGGTACGAGTTGTACGCCATTGCCGGGCTGGTCCGCGACGCCAAGGAGTTTGATGCTGCAATAAGAGCGGCCGGCAACTTCGACACCTTCTCCTTCTTTGTACGCACCCTGGTCGGATTCCCGGAACATTCAAACCTGCTGCTTTAGGCTGCAGCGAATCGCGGGGTCTGGCGGGCACCGCTTTCAGCGATATTCAGGGTTCCCGACGGCTTGATGCTCATCCATCCAGGCGCAATCGGGACCAGTGGATATCCATGGAAGCTTCCGTGCCGGCATAATAGGTCACCAGCACGTCGCCATCCGGTAGCGCTTCAGCATACGGAAGGCCAAAGCTCCAGATTTTCATGTCGCTCAAAAGCTCGCCGGTGTTGCCGGTAGCCGTCGCTGCCAGCTGGTGTTCGTACACCGCGACCTCCGTATCGGGTTCGAACGGTGCATCGATGGCACTCGCCTGACGCGCCCTGATGGACTCGCTGCCGAAGCGGTCGACCCAGGCCAGCACCACGCGGCCGTCCGCCAGGATGGCTGGATGCGCCGCCTGATCCGTGAAGCCAAGATCCTCCCACGACGACCAGGCCCGGCCGCCATCCGCGCTGATCCGGCGGTGAATGTTGAGATATTTGTTCAGCTGGCTGTCATAGGTCCAGGAGAAAATGCCGACCCGGCCATCCGGGGCGACGCCGGCGCGCAGGTCCCAGTAGAAGATGCGCCCGCCTGGATCCTCCCCGACGGTGATAGGGTCTTCCCAAGTTTTGCCACCGTCCCTGGAGTGGAAAAACACCACGCGTTGGTACCACTCGGTGCTGTCTAAATACTGCTTGTTCGTTTCGATGCTCAGTACCAGGGTGCCGTCCGCCAGCTTCAGTACAGGGTTCGTGAGGCTCGGCGGTCCGATCGAGGCAGGTATGGGCACGACCCTTAGTGGCGACCAGGTCTCACCCCCATCGGCGGAGTCAGCCAGCACGATCGCCATGGGCAGGCAACCTTCGGTTTCCTCATTGAACAGCGGCATGCCCGGAAAGGTCTGGCGGTCAATCCACATTAGACTGGCAATGAGGTGCCCTGGCTCGAGCTCGGTCAGATAACCGGTCCTGAGCGAGCCAACCACACCGTTGACCTCTGTTTCACCAAAAGGCCGGCTCGCTTCACTCCAGGTGCGCCCCCCATCCTGAGACCGGTAGAGTTCGACCGCCTCGTCCGCCGCGTCCTTGGTCGAACCGGCGTGCACAGCTGCTAGAAGGGTGCCGTCTGACAAGGAAACAAGACCGGGAAAGGTTAGCGCGGCGCGGGCGGTTCCCGCTTCGCTGCGCGCCAGAATGCCACTTTCGACAATCTCCATCTGTCTAGCTCCCATCTACTAATATGGTATACGGAAGAGGCGGCGTTCTCGGGAGGGGAAGGTGAAATCTATGACGGGGACTCAGCATCGAGTCCGAGATGCAACGCGGCGCAGGTACATGCACCGTGCTTCGCTAGTGACACTAGACGCTCTGCGGGCGGGTCTCTGTCTCCACCGGCATTTTCCGCTTCAACCGCATATTCTCGTATGACTCCGGGGTTCCATCGTGGAGGGAGCCAAACCAGCGGTCGAACGGTACTGTCGGAGTGCCGTAGTTACACTCGAAGAAGCGGTGATGCAGATAATGGAAGTAGGAGTCGACGGACATGCCTTCGGCGTCCTTCTTCAGGACGATACGGTCGAAACCGGTGTGCCCCAGCGCGGGGTTGAGCGCCGGACGCTGCATCAGGTAGAACATATGGATCGGATGTGAGGGCACGACGAACAGGATGATCCAGCGTGTGAAATAGAGAATGTGTTCGATAGGGTGCATGGACAGACCGGACCATGGCCCCACGTTGGTGTTGCGGTGATGCAGATAATGTGCGGCGTCGTAGATCGGTTTCCAGTGTGATATTCGGTGCACTATATAGAAGTGGAGGTCTTGCCAGAACGGCAGAACGATGGCCAACGCGACGAACACGAACGGGTTGCTTCGCAGCGTGATAAAGGGTGCCCAGCCGTTGCCGTACGCCCACAGCATGAATACTTCGTACAGCGTCCAGACAGTGGCGCCGCTGGCGACACTCCAGAACATGTTGTCCTTGACCTGGTCGTTGAAAAGGAACGCTTTGCTGGAGGTGCTCGGCCATCGGGAATTGTATTTGAAGCGGGTACCCTGCACGCGACGCCAGTAAAGCATACCGTGCAACGTGCCCGCGACCAGCAGCAGCATCGCCACATTGCGCGCGTACATCGGCAGAACCCAACCGACGCTCAGCTGGCTGAAGTTGCTCAGCTGGTCCGCCCCGGGTTGGAGATAGTACCACGTCAGAGCCGCCACCCCGTAATGGAGCGCCGCTCCCAAAGGCCAGAGAAACCCCGGAAACCCGAGGAAAAATTCGACCAGCTTCTTCGGCTGGACGGGCCAGGCGAACGGCATCGCCTTGCCCAGGATGCGCGGCATCCATTCCCCTCGCGCGTCTCTGCTCGCCGCTCCGTCGTCGAGGCCGTCGACTTCAGGTGCTTGTTTGGCCTGTGTCATGCTTTAAACGCTAAGACTACTTGGCACATCAGTCAAGCAAAACTGACAGAGCGGTAGTCCGAGTCGGAAGCGTTCCGACCAGTCGTTTTAAGGTCGTCACGCACAGTCCACACTTCCCTCCGGCCAGCGCTGAAAGGATGGGACAGACTCGGCCGCGATTTTCTCGCGAGCCCGGTGCCAGAGTTCCGCCCAATCTGCGGCATCCTGCAGCACGGTCTCCGGCTTACTCCGGCTGCGAGCGACGAAGCCGGGGAACCAGGACCTGCCGGTGGGTTCTCCGATAGGCTGATAGCGCAGATCCACACTCCAGCGAATGTCCTGGCTGAGATTGGGCAGCGAGGCGTGTTTGGTGAGCTTGGTCATAAACAGCACGTCGCCGGGCTCCATCTCCAACGGGATGCGGTCGCCGACCAGCCGCTCGGGTATAGCCTGCCGGCTGTAGCTTGCGCGCGGGTCGTGACAGTGGGTGGCGAGGCCTCCCTTGTGGCTAGCCGGTGCCAGCAGCAGACAGCCGTTCTCTTTGGTGGCTCTGGTGACCGGGATCCACACGGTCAGGATCCGGCTTTCGTCTGCTTCCGGCATTACCGTCCCAAGGTCCTGGTGCCAGATGGTCTGGCAGATCTCAGGGACGATCGTGCCGTCGTGCGTGAGAAAGCTCTCCGGTGGTTTGATCCGCACGTGTTGGGTCGGATTGGCGTAGATCTCGGGGCCGACGATGGCCTCCACCGCGTCCAGGAGGCGTGGATTGGTGAGCAGTCCGAAAGCGCCCGGACCGCAGTGGACCGGCGTGTCGGCTGTCACCCCCTTTTGCGGCAGGCAGATATCAAGATGGGTCATCAGCGCCCCACCCATTTCCTTGACGAGGGCGCAGAAACGCTCACCGAACGGCAGATCCGCATACGTAGAGGAGACGACCCCGTCGCGCTGGAGTCGCGCAGCAACCTCGTCCAGTAGCGCCGCGTACTCCAGGCGAAGCGGTGCGAGGTCGCGCCTCGGATCGAGCCGGCTTCGCAAGATCAAATAGCCATCCTCGGCGAAGCGAGCGCGTGCCGCCTCGTTTATAGTCGTCATGTATCTATCTCCAGTACGCTGCGTACTCGGTTCATCTCAAGAACAGGAGTTTCGATACGGCCTGGGGCCAACCGCCACATCTGTTGAAACCTCGAGCTGGGCGGCTGTCAAAACGCGTTAGGTAGCTGCAGCGTACACTGTGTTACATCACATCGTAGCGCAGGAACGAAAGGTACGCTCCCAGAAAGAAGATGATATTCCAGACACAGAGGATGAGAATGTCGATCCAGTTGAGCCGATCTGAGATGGCCGAGTCCTCGTAGGTAAACTGTGGATATCCCTCGATGTTCCGCGAACGCCAGTCGTCCCGCTTGTTCGCTTCGATATACACGTCCAACCCGAAGTCTGTAATATCCCGACGATATTGCGGCAGCTGATCGAGAAAGAGGTTGCGGTCGCGAATACCGGTTCCAGCTAGATCAGACGCGGCGTAAGCGAAAGAAGCAAATGGCGACGCCCTGGAGATGTTCTGTGCCAACGCAATCTGGGCATTCATGGACTTCTGGAACTGCTCGTTGATGCGATCCTGTATGTCCATCACCTTCGGCAGGTGATCCTTCTGCATCGTGTTGTAGTTGGCCCACCATTTGTAGCCGTACCACCTTGGAATGTCGGGATTCGCCTCCGCCCACACATCGACTTCCTCCTGAAATCTCTTCTCCTCCTCTCGCTTGAGCTGGTTTTTTTCCTTTTCGACCAGCACGAACGATCGTACCGAAGTCAACTGTGAAGCGATGTACGGCGCAGTGTTGGGAATGACGAGAACAATCAGAACCCAAACCATGAGAAGGATGGTTATGGAGGTAGAGGCCAAATGAGTGCGCGAGGAGACAAACATCCCTAGGGTGTAGATGACGGAGAGATACAGAAGTGACACCAGAAGAATGAGGCCGAGAAACGCCCAGTGCTCCTCGTTTAACTCGACGGTGGGAAACAGCACGACAACCACGAGGCCACATAGCAGCGAGATAATAAACGGACCGATCATGGCGAGGTAACCGCCGATCCATTTGGCAAGAATCACGACGTCTCGCGGCACGCTGTAGGACATTAACAGCTTCAGCGTGCCCAACTCCTTCTCTCCGGATATGGAATCATAGCTAAAGGCTATGGCCAATAGGCTCATCACGATGCCGATGAAGAATAGCAAGTCGATAGGCGGGAAGAGGTATGATACGGGATTGCCTTCGTAATCGGCTTCGAATTGGGGTTCGCGAACACCACTTACTTTCGCAGTAACGGTCAGTTCTTCGTTGATGCCCTTGAAGAAGATCTGCATGGGATTTAGTGGCTTGTCCACTTTGATGCCGTCGAAAGGCAGGTTCCTCGACTCTTCAATCTCGGTTTTATGCATGACGAGATTGGTCCGGTAATCTGCCAGTGCCTCCTTGTAATCTCTCGTCAGCACGAACGCGCTGGAGAGCATGATCACCAGACAGATGATACACGCGAGGGCAAAGCGGAGGCTCAACAGCTGCTCCAGCAGCTCCTTGCGAACCAACAGAAATAACATCGATACCTCCCGATGTTTCAGGTTACGTCGTAACGTAGAAAGAACAGGTACGACAACATCAAAAAGAGCACGTTGAGAACGATAATCACAAGGATGTCGATCATCACCTCATCGATGGCGTCGTCGACGCGCGCCGGCACCATCGTCAGGCTGGGAATCACCTCGTTCTGAAACCAATGTGGGGCCAATCCCTCCCCCCGACGAAACCTGTCAACCCAATCCTCGCCCCAACGATCGTAATCACTTCGAAATCGGGAGTAGGCGCTGCGGAATCTATCGTACTGATCCACTCCCGTGCTTGCCAGCCCTGTGGTCGCGTAGGTGTAGCTCGCTGACGGCGAGATGCGGGACAACATCTTGCTCAGGTCGATCTGCTGCTGCAACCTTTCCCGGTAGTACTGATCCAGCTTCCTTTTTTGATGCTCGCCCTCCTCGCGAACCTTGTTGCGGGCCTCCTGTTTCTTCGTACCGAAAAAATACATGCTCGCGCTGAGGCGATTCATTCGCAACCCTGTCTCCCGGTCGATCGATGCCTTTTCCGCGCGGATCTTCTGCGTTGATGGGATCGGCGACAGAACGCGCGCAAAGACCGGCGTGAGATTGGGTATGACCAGAATCCAGCAGATCCATGCGAACAGCGACACCAGCAGGGCCGTAGATGCCTTATGGGTCAAGGTTGAAATCATCAATCCCAACGCAAAGAACAGCGAGATGTAGAGCAGCGAAACGGCAAGTATCCAGATCAGGCGCTCCCCCGCGTCACCGATCAATTGAAACGAGCCGCTCAGATAGACGTAGGTAATGCCCCCGAACACCGCCACCAGGAACGGGGCTACCAGCGATGCGAACCCCCCTATCCATTTGCCGAGCAGCACCAGGTCGCGCGGCACCGAATTGGCGAGAACGACCTTGAGTGTTCCTCGCTCCTTTTCACCGCAGATGGTATCGAATACAAAGAGCACGGCCAACAGGCTGACCACGATGTTGACGACGTAGATAAAGTCGGGCGTGGCGAACAGAGCGAGTAAGGGATTGCGATAGACACCTTCGTTGATCTTGCGAGCCCCATTGAGCCAGACGTTCACCTGGGTCGGCAGTTTACGCTCCAGCCCGAGGGCGAACATGCTCAAACGACCCGGTGTCCGCCCGTGGTAGCTCCCGTCGCCGTAGAGAATTTCATCGTGAAACCTGCGATTGAACTCCTGTTCATCCTTACTCTCGGAATAGAGATAGTCAATCGCGCTCTGGTGTTCCGAGCGACCCGCTTCGAAGCTGGCCAGCGCCCTGGCATACTCTTCGCTGAGGACAAAAATGCTGGCCTGAATGACCACGATGAACAGCACGAAAGTCACCATGAAACGCAGACTCAGTATGTTGCTTACGATCTCTTTTATGATGAGGGAGACTAGCATTTATGGGCGCGAATCAGTCGAATATTATCCAGCCGTACCTGTCTGGCCGGCGCGAGAGTCCGTAGGTTGGCGTCCACATCGCAAGCTCCGAGTCTTTGGCGCTTCGCAGCCTGCCGACGCTGAAACCCCAAACGTCTCCTTTCCGGGCAGGGACATCGCTTACTGAGGTGAATACGATCTCGCACTCCATTGACCAGGACTGAGGATTTACCTGCGTAGCACTCTTGAGGTTGGCGTCCCACGTCCAGTCCAGGGAGGGTCCTTTGCCGAAGCCGATGCTGCGATCGCCAACCACTCCGATGCTGTTTACGTAGATATGATGGAAAGCCCACTCGTCCCGGTCTGCGTCAATGAAGATCTGCATACATGGGTCTTGATGAGTCAGGCCGTCGTCCTTCTCCTTTGACCAGGTTTGCAGATCGCTGGTGTCCTCTTCGTACCCTTTGACCGCTACCAACAAGCTGCTATCGGTATACGCCACGTACGCTTCGCTGCGGCCCGTACCGGGGATAGAGCTCATCACTCTGACCATCTTGTAGAACTGGTCGATGCGCGGCGCCTTTCCCCAGGCTGGATCGCTGAGGTCTCCGTCGATCTTCACCGCCTCCTGCAGCCTAGGGATGCGGAGGGCCATCTGATTCTTCTCCAGAAGGTCTAGTCCCCGCTGACGCTGGCCGTTGTTGAAGTAGAACTTCCCCAGCCGCATCGTCGGATTCTTGCTGTCCGGCTTGAATCTGTGGGCTTGCAGATAGAGCTCCTCGGCTCCCTCGAGATTCGCCTTGAGCACCAGCTTGTCCCCTTCCTGAACTATCTGGGCTACCATCTTTTCCATAAGCTCCCCCGTGTGGCGGCGCAGGGTATCGTCACTGGTCGCGGCGTAGATCTCTGAAGTCTTTTCGGCAAGCTCTTTGAGCTCCGCCTCATTCAACTCCTCGCCGCCTACGATCCGATGGGCCCCCCGCGTGCCGATTCTGTTTGACCGCCACCCTCCGAGGAACTCGATAGCCCGCACCAACTCCAGTTGGGGCTTGGGTTCGGTTTCGATGGCGAGACGACGCACGAGGTCGTGGACCACCTCTTTCTTGCCCGAGTTGCCAAGCCGGCTGGCAGCAATGGCGCGCACCTCCAGCTCCTCGTCATGGACCAGCTGCTTCAAGGCGACGAGGATGCTCTGTGTAGCTTCACGCTGGTAGATGCGGCCGACCACATCTATGAGATCCACACGCCCCGAAACAGGTTTGGTGGGGTCGGCGGCTGCCTGCAGGATCGCCGGAAGGGATTCGGCATCGCTCAGCACCAGATCCATCCTGGCGCGCTCGCGGTCCTCGCCCCCGGAGATCACATCGTCAATGGCGTCCGACGTTGGATCACCGCAACCCAGGAACAGGGCCAGCACTCCGTAGGCCGCCACGAACCTGAAACTCAGGATGTTGTTGACGATTTCTTTACGAATGATGTAGAGGAGGGTCATGCGCCCGGAGGCTCAGGCAGCTTGCTCCACTTCTCGGCTGACGTACTCCACGTAGAGCCGCTCCAGGTCTTCGTTCGCCAGCTCATCGCGGGTGAAGATGCGCACCAGGTTACCCTCGACCATGATCCCCACGCGGTCGGCGATCTCCTTTGCCCGGAAGATATCGTGGGTGGTCATCCACACTGCCTTGTTCTCGCCGCGAAGATCGGCCAGCAACTGCAGAAACTCAGCTCCGGATTTTGGATCGAGGCCCGAGGTAGGCTCGTCTAACAAGATCACTTCGGCATTCTTTACGATGGCAATCGCGATCCCCAGCTTTTGCCGCATGCCTTTTGAAAATCCCTTCACACGCCGGTTGAAGGCATCGCGCTGTAAACCGACGCGTTCCATTATCTGTTCATACTCCGCATCGGTACTATCCTTGCGACCGCCGAGTTTTGCAAAGAAGTCCAGGTTCTGCCGTGCCGTAAAATTTCCATAAAGCATGACATTCTCGGACACATAGGCCACGTGTTTCTTGGCCTCCAGCGGATTCTTGGCTACGTCGATGCCACAGATCTTGACCGTCCCTGCAGTGGGTTCGGTAAAACCGAGGGCAACCATCAAGGTCGTGGTCTTGCCGGCCCCGTTGGCGCCCAGCATGGTAAAGATCTCGCCTGGCTGAATGGTCAGATCGAGGTTGTTCACCGCCCGGACATCGCCGTAGTGCTTGGTCAAACCTTGGATCTCGAGCATTGTTGCCTCCGTAAAACTGGCCTGAAAGGGTTGGTGCCAGGTAACAGCAGGGGTTCGCGCCAGTAACTATTTAGGATACGATGTGACGGCCGAGTTAACAATGTCAATTGCATTTGTGCATTGCGGCCGACAGCTGGAAAGAGCGCAGCTTCATATGTAATTGTTTATTTGCGACTTACAGACCTCTCCCAGAACAAATCAGGCTTGACATGGTGCACCTTGCCCGCTAACGTTGGCCACAAACCCCGAATTTAAGCTCCATTCCGAAAAGAAACCGACTAACAGTCCTAACTATGTTTTACGGCGCAAGGAGGTTCTTAAGCGGTTTGGGCCTCTGTTTTTTTTCCGCAGCGTGGGCGGACGATCGCATCCAGCTCGATCTGAGCTTCTGTCTCGACTCGGCCTTGGAGCACAATCGCACCCTGGTGCAGGGGCGGGAGAAGATCAAGGAGGAGGAGAGCGGCAGGGTTGTCGTGCACTCACGGTTCATGCCCCACCTGGATCTGACTGCAAATTACGATGCCCTGCGTACGGATCGGCGGGGCGTGACGGAGGATGAGATCTCCAGCAGGTTGCGTTTCACCCAACGGCTGCTGGAGTTCGGCCCCGACCTTGCGGCCGAAGTGCAGCTGCGCGCCAACCTCCGTGAGGCGATCTACTCCTACCAGGACCAGATCTACGCTGTCTTTTCGGAGGTGTGGCGCACCTATCACCTGATTCTGCTGCAGGATCGCCAGCTTGCCATTCGCCAACAATCCCGCCAGGGGTTTCAGGAGGTCTATGAGCGCAAGCAAGCCCGGTTCGAGCGCCGGCTCGCCGATGAGGAGGAGGTTCTCACCGCCTATTTGAATGTGCTCAACGAAGAGCTGGCCATAAACAATGTGGAGCGCGCCCAATTCAACAACAAGATGACGCTGCTGCGATTGATTGGACGCCCCATTGGAATGCAGGTGGAGCTTGCATCCAGCGAGGTGGGATTCACCGCCGATCCCGACAGTTCGGTCCAGGTAGCGATGGGAAACAGCGTCCAGGTGGCGCTTGCCGAGAAACGTCTAGAAGAGCAACAGCGCGTGGTGCGCGAGATCGGCTGGGACTACACCCCGGATCTAAAGCTCGGCGCCGGTGTGGAAGACGGCAGGCGCGACGCCAGCGTCAACGTCGACAAGGATGGCGAAACTTGGGGCGTGGACGTGGAGTCCCGGCTGCGGTTGAGTGAGCAGGAAACCGAGCCGGGCCCGCAGAATGAGACTCAGTGGTTTGCCCGCGTCGAAGCGCGCATTCCGATCTTTGAAGGAGGATCGCGGCTTGGGCGCGAACGCTTGGAGAAGGCTCGGGAACGGCAGATACAGGTCGAGGTCGCGGACCTGCGGGCCGCCACCGAGCTCCAGGTGCGACAGGCGTATCAGTCGATGTTGGAAGCAGAGGGACGGCAGCAGATTCAGGAGGAGCAGGTTCGCATTGCCCGGCGTCGCCTGGAGATCAACCAGATTCTCAAAGACAAGGGGCAGGCAGACGAAAGCAAGCTGGAACAGATACGCACCCAGTTCTTTGCCGCCCAGGATATCTTGTTCCAGAACCAGGCCACCTTCATCGACCGTCAGGCCGACCTGCGCAAACGCATGGGTTATTTCGAATGATGCAGCGCAAGATCTCCCAGTGGATCCTTCTTCTGTTGCTATTAGTGCCTGCTGCTGCGGCCTTCGGCGAGCAGAGCCTGACCAAGGAACAGCAACTGAACAAGCTGAAACTACGAGAGCGGATTTTGTCATTGGAAGAACGACGTACAAGCTTGCAGACCCACCGAGAAGAGCTGCAGACGACGAGAGAGCTCTTCGACGGCGGCTTCGTCGCTTTGCAGAAGCTCAAACAAACGCGCAATCGTTTCGAGCAGGCCCGCCTCGATTACGAGTGGGCGGAGATTGAACTCGAGGAGGCCAAGCTGGAACTGTTGAGAACAGCGACGCACATCATCGTTTCGGAGGCACGTAAGTACAAGACCGAAGACGGCAAGTTCATGGTTGACGTCGTTCTTGAGAACGCTTCCGACATTCGCGATGCATTGCTCGTGGACGCGGCTCTGACGGAGGAGGAGTTGCGCACTCTCCTTAAGGTAGAGCACATCTTTGCTTCGATTAGTTATGGTCCGATCGTGGGTGAGCCATACGAGATCCGCATCCCGTCGCTGGAGGTGGGGGAGCAACGCAAGATCACCTACCGCCTGCTTCGGGACCAAGAGGCGGTCTACGTCAACCTGAAGTATCTGGATATCAAAGACGAGAAGCCGGTGATCCTCAAGAAGGGAAGCCAGCAGGATCTTCCCAGCATCAACTCGGCGCAGTTCTCTCAGGAAGGCGAGCTCAATCAAACAGTGAGGTTCGGTCTAACGCTCCAGCGCCTGGCGGAGGAGGAACGTGACTTCGCCCTCGCCGTGATTGGGCTGCCACAGCGGATCGACTACGCCTTCGTAAATCAGGGAGCGAAAGTCAATCAGATAAAATTCGACGAAAATACCTCGGAGGTGAAACTATCGTTGGAAATGGATATCCCGGAGAAGCTGGATCGGAAACTGGTCGAGGTAACACGCACCTTTTTCGCTCTGGTTACGAACGTCAGCGAGTATGCCAAAATCAATGAGCTCCGCGCTCGCTACGGCGAAAACGAGGTCCAGGAAGAAGACGTGAAGTTACTCAAAGCCAACTACGTTCGTCTCGAGCTGATTCCCAAGGGTATCGGCAAACTGGAGGTGCTGATCTCCAATCGGTACCTGGAGACCGAAGTCGGGCAGGAGCTGCAGTTTCGCGTCGAATTCCTCAACCGCGGCACGGTGGCGGTGCAGAATATCCGCGCCGAGCTCGACTTACCGTATGAATGGGAAAGCAGCGTTGAGCCGAAGCTCCTCAAGCTGCTTGAGCCCGGGGAGAGCGGTCCCATCTCGATCTGGTCCCGCCCGCCCGAGAACATCGCTGTAGGAGACTACGAAGTGGGGGTCGAAGCCCAGGGACAAGTTGGTACGGAAAACATCGAATCTCTGGAAAAGAACATCACCGTCCGCATCGGTGCCCGCTCAAACATTACCGGAAATGCCATTCTCATCGGGGTTCTCGTGTTGATGGTTGTGGGTATAGGTGTGGCCAGCGTCAAGATCAGTCGCAAGTAATCATGCCAGCGCTTCGTAGAGTCCTCATGTCGGCAGTTCTCCTGCTCGCGGTTTTCGATGCCGGCGCCAAGGATCTGCGGACCAAGGAGCAGCGCCTGTACGACATTCAGCTGCGCAAAGCCCAGTGGAAGGTGGACAACGCCAGGCTCGACATGGAGATCAAGTTGAGCGACTACGAAGAGATCCAGGATCTCTTTAACCAGAAGATCGGCACGCTGGACGGCTTGAACGAAGCGCGACGCAAATCGCAGCAGGCCAGGCTGAAATACGACCATGCCGTCATCGACCTGGAGTCCAGACGCCTCTCCTTCCTGCGCGACGCCACCCACATTTCGATAATAGAAGCCAAGAAGTACAAAACGCCCGAAGGATACCGAAAGGTAGAGATCACCCTCGAAAACGCTTCCAACCTCAATCAGGCAGCCTCCCTCAATCCGGACAAGAGCCTCGATCAGGTGCGCGACCTGCTGGAGATCCAGAACGTACAGGTCTCCTTGCGCCAGAGGGACAACTTGATCATTGGCGAGCCTTACGAGGTGCTGGTTCCTTCTTTGAAATTGGGCGCCCGGCGCAAGCTCATGTTTCGCCTGTTGAAGGACCGCGAATCGGTCAAACTGTCTCTCACGCTTCGCGACAACCAGCGCAAGGACGTACGCATAGTTCTGCGCAAGGAGTCGCTGCAGGACATACCCACCATCAACTCGGTCCAGTTCTCACAGGAGGGCGATCTGAACTCCAAGGTGGACTTCGATATCATTCTGGAACGACTGGCGGAAGACGAAAAGACCTTTCGCCTGGCCGTAGTAAATCTGCCGAGTGAAATCGACTTTGCTTTCCTGGACAAGGCCACAAACGCCAGCTTGACCCAGGTGAAATTCAGCGAGCAGGTTACCCGTCAGCAATTGGAATTGGAGATTCAGATTCCGGAGAAATTGAGCCGCCATTTCGTAGATCAGACGGTTGAATTCTACGTTTTCGTGACCGACGCGGAAGGATTCCAGCAGATCAGCAAGCTGAACAAGAAGTACGGAACGAAACGGCTGGAGCTCGAGGATATAAATACGGTGAAGGGCAACAAAGAACGCTTCGAGCTCGTTCCACGGGGCAAGGGCGCCCTCGAAACCATCATCGCCAACCGGTATCAGGAAATCAAGGTCGGCGAAGAGGTCACAGTACGCGTTGACCTGCTCAACACCGGGACCCTTGAGGTGGCAGATTCCCACATGATCCTTACCGCACCGCTGGATTGGACCTACGAAGTGGTTCCGGACACCATTGCAAGGATCATACCGGGTGAAAAGGAGCCCGTAAACATAACATTCGTGCCCCCCGAAGAGATGGGAGTGGGCGAGTATGGGATCCGTGTAGAGGCCGCCGGTTACGTTGGCGTCGAAAAGATTGAAGCACCGGAAAAAGACCTGACTATTCGAGTCGAGGCCCGAGCCAGCGTCATTCGCAACGCGCTAATAATCGGCGCGGTCATCACTCTCGTCGTGGGAGTAGCTGTCGCTAGCATCAAGGTGAGCCGTCGGTAAGCCGCTTCGTCTGACCGCTGGCGTCTAGTCGAGAACCGAACTGGCCTCGCCTCCGGTGTCGAGCCAAAAACGTTGACATTGTTAACCTCGGGGCATAGCTCTGGTGGAGGCGGTCTGGTGCAACAGCATGCAAATCCGGCGCAGCCGACTAACCGGAGACAGCCAACCGGCTGAAATGTTCTTCATTCCTGGAATTCGCCCGCCCAACTCTCGCAGAGCAAAATGCGTGATCCCGTACGACTGGTTACCCATGCTCGCGCTTGGAGCACAGTCCTCCTGGCATCGACGTGGCTGGCCGGCTGCAGTCCATCCTCCGAAGACAGTATCGAAAAACTAAGCGGTGGCCCGGATGAACGCGCCCTGGGCAAACACGAGCTGTTGCTCGCCAAGGCTGAAGCGATTGATCCGGTCATCGCTGCACTGGCAGAGAAAGATCGTGGACAACGCTCCGACCTCGCCGAGGTAATGGTCAACCTCTCCTTGCGGCTCGAAGATGACCGGATCGCAGCAGCGCTCAAGAAACATCTGGTGGATGATTCCGATCCCGGGGTTCGCGCTCGCATTGCCGACAGGTTGGGGCTGCACATAAAAGAGGAGTATATCGAGGCCTTCATGCGCGCCGTCACCGATCCTTCGCCAAGAGTGCGGGCGCCGGCCATGAACGCTATGAGCAACGTGTTGGACAAGCTGAGTGAAGCGCAGATTCAAACATTGCGTGGCCTGGCCGCCCAAAACGCTGGGAATGAGGACCGGGACGTACGCGAAGCGGCCCTCTTCCTGGTGGAGGAGTTTGTTGCTCGATTGGCGCACGAGGCGCGGGAGGAAGCGTTGAAAGCGAACCTGTCGGCGGCCGACTCGATTTACAACCGGGCGCTGGCGTACGCCCCGACGAGCAAACAAGCCAACTACTACATGGGCACCTATTATTACGAGTACGGTGACCGCGAACGGGGCTTCCAGCTACTACGCGAGAACAGCCTCCTCCTGGATGTGCCCAGATTCTCTTCACCCCCGAAGATTGATGGTCGACTGGACGACCCGATCTGGAACCAGGCAGCCAAGATCGAAACGTTTTACAGCTATGGATTTTCCCGCACTAGCCTTCCCGCCCGAGTCCCAAGTCATGCTCTGGTAGGTTATTCGGATCAGGCTCTCTACCTTGGTGTTCGTTGTTACGACGCCCATCCCGAAAGCCTGGTCGTAAAACCGTTCGATGATGCGAGTTACGGCAACGCGCGCCAGGATCTGGTCGAGTTCTTCTTTGACCGCAACAGGGACCAGACAACCTTTTCCGTCGTCAAAATCAACACCGACGGCTCGGTCAGGGACGGAAGAAACGATTACAGCAAAGGCAACACGCGCGATCTTTCGTGGGATCTCGACGGCAGCGGCGCTGCCTTTGTGGGTGACGACTTCTGGTCGATTGAGTTGCGGATCGGTTGGGACGCGGAGCAGCTTCACCAACCCATTCCGGGCGATCTGGCGGGAATGAATATTCACCGGTTGTTTCGCGCCGCCGAATACAGCCAGCCATTTCGCGATTATGACGAAAACAGGGCGCCGGGTTATTTGCTTTTCGAATAGAGTCATTCGCGTGGCCCCGCCGCCGGGGCTGACGATTGCCACACTATTGCACTGGGAGATACAGGCATGTTGCTCACACTGATTAAGAAAGAGATCGTCGCCAACGTGCTCAGCTTGCGCTTCATGGTCACCTTTGTGCTGTTCTTTGTGCTGATACAGGTGAGCATTTTCGTTCTGAGCGGTGAATATGGAAGGGATGCCGCAACCTACGAAGCCAGCAGATCCGCGCAACGCGACCATATCCACAGACTTGAAGGTCTCGAGGATTTCAACCGCAGATTTCACGACGATATCATTGACGGCGAGGGGATCTACGATTCGGTCCCGCCACAACCGTTGAGCATCTTCGTGCACGGACTGGTGAATAGGTTGCCCGTTCAAGTAAACACTTCGTTCAGAAACGACTCGTTTACGATCAACCGCGAGTTCTACAGCAACCCTTTGCTGGCTCTGTTTGCCACGCCGGACTACAGCTACATAGTCAATATAGTCGTCAGTCTGCTCTCTCTGCTGTTCGTCTTCGACGCGATTTGCGGCGAAAAGGAGCGGGGTACGCTCAAGTTGCTCCTGTCTAATTCTGTTCCTCGTGATCTCGTGCTCCTCGGCAAATGGATCGGTGGATTTGTCTCACTAGCGGTCCCTTTCCTCGTCGCCCTGTTCGGCGGTCTGATCATGATATATTGGACCGGCGTTATTCAGCTCACCGAGCCGTTTCTAGTGCGATTCGCTTGGATCGCAGGCGTTTCGCTACTCTACGTCCTTCTGTTCTTCGCGCTTGGAATGATGATCTCGACCCTCACTCACAAAGCATCGACCGCTCTTTTGGTCTCGTTGTTCGTGTGGGTCTGCTGGGTCCTCGTTGTCCCGAACCTGGCGCCGGTTGCGGCGCGCATCGTGTCGCCGATTCCGCCCCGAGCTGTCATCGATGCGGAGAAGATCGCCATCCAGCAAGAGGGTGAAGTCCGGGAGGGGATATTCTGGAAGAGAGGCGCCCTGGACAAGGTGGAGAAGGTTCGCGACGAGGTGCGACGAGATCAGCAGTCGCTGGAGGTATTCTATGACACCAAAATGCGGACTCAGATCGAGCTGGCGCGGACGCTTTCGCGCATCTCTCCATCTGCCAGCTTCACCTACCTTGGCAGTGATCTCGCCAACACCGGGATCGGAATTTTCAGCAACTTCAAAAGGTCCTTCCACCGGTTCGACTCGGAGTTCAAGGAATGGGGAGAGGCTTGGCACAAGAAATTCCACAGTGATGGACTTGATGAAAACTGGTACCAGGACGGGCAGCTGCCGACGATGAACTTCGCTGACGCCCACCTCGACGACACCCTCAATTCGTCTATGGGCGACATCCTGCTGATGGTAATTTTCAATGTCCTCTTCTTCATGCTGTCCTACCTCTTCTTCCTGCGCTACGACGTGACTTGATAGATGCGGGGGAGACACGCTTCGTTGTGAGATGTTGTGCGACCCTTGCGATAGCCATCGCGCTTTGCAGCTGCGGCCCTTCGGTCGAGGACAGCATCGAGAAGCTCGGCGCCGGGCCAGACGAACGAGCCATGGCAAGGCACGAGCTCATTCTCGCGAAAGAGGGATCCGTCGAACCAATTGTCGCTGCGCTGGAGTCGCTAGATAACCCCGAGATTCGTCCGGACCTGGCTGAGGTGTTGGTGGATTTGCTGCTGCGCTTGGAAGACGAGCGGATCTGGGGCGTGCTAGAGAAACATCTCCTTAGCGATTCCGACCCAAGAGTGCGTGGTCGCATTGCCGACGAGCTGGGGCTTCGCCTGCGCCCCGAATATTTCGACATTTTCCTGCAAGCGGGATCCGATCCTTCGCCCATGGTTCAAACCCCCATCCTGCAGGCCATGAGCAACGTGCTCCAAAAGCTGAGCGACGAGCAGACTAGGACGTTGCGCGAGCTAGCCCGCAAAAGCGCAGGAGCCGAAGATGGGGAAGCACGCGAAGCGGCCTTGTTTTTGGTGGAGGAATTCATCGCCAGCTGGGCAAAGGAAGCCCGCCAGGAAGCTCTAAAGGCGAATCTCTCAAAAGCCGACTCGATCTACAATGTGGCGTTGGCCTACGCACCTGCGAGCAAGCAGTCGAACTACTATATGGGTACGTTTTATCTGGAGTACGGTGACCGGGAGCGCGGGTTACAGCTGTTGCGGGAAACCCGCCTGCTGGTCGACGTGCCTCGGTTCTCGTCGGCTCCACGGATCGATGGTAGGTTAGACGACGAGGTTTGGGAAGGTGCCGGCTGGATAGATTCGTTTTACGTCCATTTCCCTAGAACCCGTACGACACTTCAACCCCGGGTTCAATCCACCGGATTTCTGGGTTACACGGACGAGGCTCTGTATTGGGGCATTCGCTGCTTCGACGCGCACCCCGAAAGCCTGATGGTCACACCACTCGAAGACAAATATGGTGGCGAGCGCCACGACCGAGTTACCTTCCGCTTCGATCGCAACCTCGACAAGAAGACACTCTCCTACATGACCGTAAATAGCGTGGGAGCCGTGACACATAGCTGGCGTGACCTTAGCATTGGCCGCATCCCCGATTACACCTGGAACGCACTCGGGAGCGGAGCGGCCCATGTTGGCGACGACTTCTGGTCGGTCGAATTCGAGCTTCGTTGGGACCCGAAATACCACCCCCAGCCCGTTCCTGGTGAGATCTCGGGCATTGACCTTACCCGGTTGTTCCGCACGGTGGAGTACAGTGAAGCGTTTCGTGGGTACGACGACGTGTATGCATCCGGGTACGCCCTCTTTCAATAGAATTTTCGTGACGACGTAACCTGACGACGATGATCGAACAACCTTGGATCCCCACTATGGTTCGCGAGTTCCAGCCGTGTCCGCGCTGAAAAGGCTCTGTGGCGTAGCCGCGGTTTTGTGCCTCGCCGCTTGTGGACCATCCATAGAAGAGAGTATCGCGAAGCTCGGCGCCGGACCGGACGAGCGAGCAATGGGCAGACACGAGCTAGTTCTGGCCAGGGATCTAGCCATCGAGCCGATTATCGCCGCGTTGGAGTCGCAAGACAGAAAGGAGGTCCGGCCCGACCTGGCCGACGATTGGTTAGCATGATGCTGCGCGCGGATGACGAACGGATCGAAGCCGCGCTCAAGAAACACCTGCTTGATGATGCGGACCCCCGAGTGCGCGCCCGGATCCCCGATAAACTGGGTCTTCATATGAAATCCGAGTTTTTTGACGTATTCCTGCTGGCCGCCTCCGACACATCACCCTCGGTGCGAACCCCCGTCCTGAACGCCCTGGGTAACTCGCTTTCCCACCTCTCTGACGGGCAGATTGAGACCTTGCACCGGCTCGCCCGCGAAGGCGCGGATTCCGAAGATCGGGACCTTCGCGAAGCCGCGCTGTACATAGTGGAGGAGTTCGTCGCCCGTTGGGCGAAGGATGCCCGCGAGGAAGCCCTCAAGGCGAATCTCTCAAGCGCCGACTCGATCTACAATGTGGCATTGGCCTATGCACCAACGAGCAAACAGGCAAACTACTATATGGGTACGTTCTACTTCGAATACGGTGACCGCGAGCGCGCGATGCAACTGCTGCGGGAAAGCCGCCTGCTGTTCGACCTACCCAGGTTCGTATCAACACCGCAGATCGACGGCCGGTTGGACGATTCGGTTTGGGAAGGTGCCGCCAGCATTGATTCGTTTTTCAGTCATTCAGGCGATTCCCGCACCTCGCTTCAACCCAAGGTTCAGACCCGAGCGCTGATGGGTTACTCTGACGAGGCGCTCTATTGGGGTATGCATTGCTCCGACGCCTATCCGGAGAGTTTGATCGTCTTGCCATACGGCGACAACTCCGAACGCAACAGGTATCAGGACATAGTCGAGTTCTTCTTCGATCGCAATCTGGACAGAAAGACGATCTCGGTGATGAAAGTGAATAGCGCCGGAGTCGTTAGAGATGGCTGGGATGACTACAACATTAGACGCGAGCGCGATCTTTCCTGGAACGCGGAAGGGGCTGCCGCAGCTTATGTCGGAGACGACTTCTGGTCGGTCGAATTCGAGCTTCGCTGGGACCGGAAATACCATCCCGTGCCCGTTCCGGGTGAGGTCTCCGGCGTAGACTTTCACCGTCTGTTTCGCGCGATCGAGTGGAGCCAGCCGTTTCGCGGATATGACGGCCTCAGGGCAACCGGATACGTGGTCTATAAATAGTGATCCATCGCTGGTTGATTCGGCACCATCATTTCCGCGCAACGGCAGCATACGTGCTTAAGGGTGTTTGTGCCTTAACAACGACGGCATACCTTGCCGCCTGCGGTCCGTCGATCGAGGACAGCATCGACAAGCTCGCCGCCGGTCCCGACGAGCGAGCCATTGGCAAACACGAGCTCATTCTTGCCAAGGATCGAGCCATCGAGCCGATTATCGCCGCGTTGGAGTCGCAGGACAGGGCGGAGGTCCGACCCGATCTGGCCGAGGTACTGGTGAGCATGATGTTAAGATCTGACAACCCCCGGATCGAAACCGCACTCAAGCATCACCTGCTTGACGATCCCGACCCCCGGGTACGCGGTCGCATCGCCGACAAGCTCGGTCTGCACCTGAAATCCGAATTTTTTGACGTTTTTCTGCAGGCAGTCGCCGACACCTCGACTACGGTGCAAACCGCGGCTATGCTCGCCCTGGAACATGTGCTCAACAAGCTAGACGAGGAACAGACTCGGACGTTGCGTCGGCTTGCCCGCGAAAACGCAAGATCCGAAGATCGGAAATGCGCGAAGGAGCCTTGTTTTTGGTGGAGGAGTTCGTTGGCAGGTGGGCAAAGAAAGCCCGCGAGGCAGCTCTCAAGGCCAACCTCTCCAAGGCGGACTCGCTCTACAACGTAGCGTTAGACTACGCGCCAAATAGCAGACAAGCCCGCTACTACCTGGGAACGTTCTACTTCGAGTATGGCGACCGCGGGCGGGCGTGACAATTTCTGCGGGAAAATCGACTCTTGATCGACCTCCCCAGGTTCGCGTCGGCTCCGAAGATCGACGGCCGGTTGGACGATCAAGCCTGGGAGGGTGCCGTGAGAATCGATTCGTTTTACGTCCACGCGGAATCCCGCACTACGCTTTCGCCGTTGGTCGAATCGTATGCGGTGATGGGCTACTCCGACACGGCGCTCTATTGGGGCGTGCACTGCTTCGACGCCCACCCGGAAAGCCTGATGGTCAAGCCGTACGGAGACGACGGATCGGCTGACGGACGCCAGGACAACATCATGTTCCGTTTCGATCGCAACCTCGACCGGAAGACGATCGTGCAAGTGTCGGTCAATAGCGCTGGTGCCGTGAGAGACGGCCGGAATGACTTCAACAAAAGCTACACCCGCGATTTTACCTGGGATGCCGACGCGACGGCGGCCACCTATGTCGGAGACGATTTCTGGTCCGTCGAGCTGGAGTTTCGCTGGGAACCGGAATATCATCCCCGACCCGCTCCGGGTGAGATCTCGGGCATTGACATTGTCCGCCTTTTCCGCTGGACTCAGTGGAGTCAACCGTTTCGCGGGTACGACAATCTCTACGCAACCGGGTACATGGTTTATCAATAGGTTTTCGTCACGACATTACCTGACGATGATGATCGAACATCCTTGGATTCCCCATCATCGATTCCGCTCGGCAGCCGCTTCCGCAATGAGTGGGATCTGCGTTGCGGCTTTATTCCTCGCCGCCTGCGGACCTTCCGTAGAAGAGAGCATCGCGAAACTCGGCGCCGGGCCCGACGAGCGAGCCATGGGCAAGCACGAGCTCATTCTATCCAGGGATCTAGCCATCGAACCGGTTATCGCCGCGCTGGAAACCCAGGACGTCAAAGAGATTCGTTCCGACTTGACGGAGGTATTGGTGGCTCTACTCCTGCGCTCGAAAAACATGCGGATCTGGGCCGTGCTCGAGAAGCTCCTGCTAGAGGATCCCGACCCCAAGGTGCGGGGCCGCATTGCCGACAAGCTGGGGCTCCATTTGCGCTCCGAGTATTTTGACGCTTTCCTGCAGGCGGTTCAGGATACGTCGCCCACGGTGCAAAACCCCGCCCTGCTCGCCCTGGGAAACGTGCTCCACCAGCTGAGTAACGAACAAACTCGAACCCTGCGCCTGCTCGCCAGGGAACGTGCGAAGTCAGAGGAGCAGGGGGTCCGCGAGGCGGCGTTGTACCTGGTGGAGGAGTTCGTCGCACGTTGGGCAAAACAAGCCCGGGAAGAAACCCTGAAAGCAAATCTATCGGAAGCCGACTCTATCTACGGAAAGGCGGTCGCGTACGCACCTACCAGCAAACAGGCCAACTATTACCTGGGCACGTTCTACTTCGAACAAGGCGACCGCCAGCGGGGGCTTCAGCTACTGCGGGAAAACCGCCTGCTAATCGACGTGCCAAGGTTCGCGTCGACTCCACAGATCGACGGACGGTTGGACGATTTGGTTTGGGAAGGAGCGGCCAGGATAGATTCGTTTTACACCCATTCCCCCGATTCCCGTACAACGCTTCAACCTGTGGCGCAGACCCACGCGTTGATGGGTTACTCCGACGAGGCGTTTTTTTGGGGCGTTCACTGTTTCGATGCCCACCCCGAAAGCTTGATCGTTCTGCCTTACGACGATAAGCCAGTCGGCAACTCCAGATACCAGGACCTGGTCGAGTTCTTTTTCGATCGGAACCTGGACAAGAAGACGATATCCGTAATGAAGGTAAACAGCGCGGGAGCCGTGCGAGATGGCTTGGATGGTTACAAGAGCCAGCGCGATCACAGCTGGGATGCGGGAGGGTCCGCCGCCACGTATGTCGGCGACGATTTCTGGTCCGTCGAATTCGAGCTCCGCTGGGACCGGTACAATCCCCGACCTGTTCCCGGTGAGGTCTCCGGCGTAGACTTTCACCGCCTGTTTCGCGCGGCCGAGTGGAGTCAGACCTTTCGCGGATACGACGGTAACGACGTACCCGGCTATCTGCTCTATCAATGAAATCGGCGGTCGTCTCACAATGATCGAATATCCGTTGATGCCCCACCGTGGCCTGCCCGCGCTAGTCGCATTCGCACTAAGGGTGGGTTGCGTCCCAGCCGTCGCTCTGTGCCTGGCCGGCTGCGAATCATCCATTGATGACAGTATCAATGATCTTTCCAGCGGTCCCGATGAGCGTGCCGCCGCAAGACACGAGCTCACTCTAGCCTCGGACAATGCCATTGAGCCACTTATCGCCGTGCTGGAATCGCGAGATGACACCAAGGCCCGTGCCGAGGTGGCCGATATCTTGGTGGGCATAATGGCGCGTTCGAGGAGCGAGCGAGTCGCAAGTGTGCTCAAGAGACATCTACTCGACGATCCCAACCCGATGGTGCGCGGACGTATTGCTGAAGAACTCGGACTCTATTTGCGCTCCGAGTTTTTCGACGTTTTTCTGCAGGCGGTTTCCGATCCCTCGCCGCTGGTGCAAACTCCCGCGCTGCATGTTCTGGCCAACGTGATCGACCGGCTGAATGAAGAGCAGACCCAAACCTTGCAGCAACTCGCCAGCGAGCGCGCCGGAGCCCAAGAGCGATCCGTCCGCGACGCCGCCTTGTACCTCGTGGAGGAATTTGTTGGCCGTTGGACTCAGAAGGCTAGGGAAGCAGCTCTAAAGGCGGATCTGTCTGTAGCAGATTCTATCTACAACGTGGCACTGACCTACGCACCTGCCAGCAGACAAGCAAACTACTACATGGGTAGCTTCTATCTCGAATACGGCGACCGCGAACGCGGGCTGCAGCTGTTGCGGGAAAATCGCCTGCTGGTGGACGCGCCCCGGTTCCCGGCAGCACCGCGGATTGACGGCCGACTGGACGATCCGGTTTGGGAGCATGCCGCCAGGATAGATTCGTTCTACACCCACGCCGGCAACTTGCGAGCATCCCTACAACCCCGAGTTCAAACCCACGCATTCATGGGCTACACGGACACAGCCTTGTATTGGGGAGTACGCTGCTTTGACGCCCACCCCGAAAGCCTGATGGTCGTACCATACGATGACATAACGGGTGGCGAGCGCCACGACAGAGTCTCGTTCCGTTTCGATCGCAACCTGGACACTAAGACAATATCCTATATGACTGTAAACAGCGCGGGAGTGATGAGAGACGGTTGGAGCGACTACAACACGAGCCAGCAACGCGACTACATCTGGGATGCTGAGGGGAGCGTAGAGGCTTATGTCGGCGACGATTTCTGGTCCGTCGAATTCGAGCTTCGTTGGGACCCGAAATACCACCCCCCTCCGGTACCTGGTGACATGTCGGGTATAGACGTTATGCGCATGTTCCGCGCTGCCGAATACAGTCAATCCTTTCCTGGGTATGACAATCTCGTTGTAACAGGCTACTTGGTCTATCAGTAGCATCGGCGGTAATTTTCAACCCTCGACGATACATCGAAAGCCGGATCGTGATGACCGAACCTTTGTTTCCTCGTCCCCGCTGCCGCGCGACAACCTCGTCCGCTCTGAAGGGGATACGTGTTTTGACTGCGGGTGTGTGCCTTGCCGCTTGTGGACCATCCATAGAAGACAGTATCGACAAGCTCAGTGCCGGCCCCGACGAGCGAGCTATGGGCAAACACGAGCTCATTCTTGCGAACCAGGGAGTGGTCGAGCCGATCATCGCGGCGCTGGAAAGGCGGGACGGAAACAAGGTGCGCCCAGATTTGGCCGAGGTGCTGGTAGCCCGGCTCCTGCGATCGGAAAGCAAGCAGATCTGGTCCGTTCTCAAGAATCACCTGCTGGATGATCCCGACTCGCGGGTACGCGGCCGCATTGCCGATAAACTCGGGCTTCACCTGCGTGCCGAGTATTTCGAGGTATTCTTGCAAGCGGTCTCCGATCCGTCACCTGCGGTACAAACCCCCTCGCTCCATGCCCTAGCCAACGTGCTCGACCAGCTGACCGACGAACAGACGCAAACCTTGCGCCGACTCGCCGGCGAAAGGGCGAAGGCTCAGGATCAATCTGTTCGCGAAGCAGCACTATACCTGGTGGAAGAGTTCGTCGCACGCTGGGCAGAGAGAGCGCGCGAGGAAGTTCTCAAGGCCAACCTGTCCCTAGCCGACTCCATATACAACGTAGCGTTGGCTTATGCCCCTACCAGCAAACAGGCGAACTATTACTTGGGAAAATTCTATCTCGAGAACGGCGAGCGCGAGCGCGGATTTCAGCTCCTGCGGAATCACCGCCTGCTGATCGACGTGACCAGGTTCGCATCGGCTCCGCGGATCGACGGACGGTTGGATGACCCGATCTGGGGAGATGCCGGCAGTATTGATTCGTTTTACACTCATTCAGGATCGCTCACGACGTTGCCACCCCTGGCCCAGACAAACGCGTTGATGGGTTACACCGACGAGGCGATGTATTGGGGTATCCGCTGCTTCGACGCGCACCCCGAAAGCCTTGTCGTCCTGCCGTTCGAAGACAAAGACGACTCCAACCGGGAGCAAGATGTCGTGGCGTTGTTCTTCGATCGGAACCTGGACCGGAAGACGTTCGCCGTGATCCTGATAAACAGCGAAGGATACATAAGGGATGGCTGGGATGACCGCAACAAAAGCCGACAGCGGGACCACACGTGGGATGCGGACCTGACCGCGGCTACCTACGTCGGCGAGGATTACTGGTCCATCGAACTCGAGCTCCGCTGGGATCCGAAATACAATCCCCCGCCCGCTTCCGGCGACATCT
This sequence comes from Candidatus Latescibacterota bacterium, assembly GCA_965217095.1. Lineage (GTDB taxonomy): Bacteria > Latescibacterota > UBA2968 > UBA8231 > UBA8231 > CAYNZV01. The sequence goes on along the minus strand of OZ244235.1, from coordinate 5,931,917 downwards.
CGGGGTTGGACATTCCCCGTTTCTTTAGAGCTATCGAGTGGAGTCAGCCGTTTCGCAGATACCGCGGTAACGACGCACCGGGGTATTTAGTCTATCAGTAAGATCTTGCTACGTAGCCCTACCATGGCAATCGAAGATCCTTTAATCCCCCACCATCGATTCCGCTCGACAGCCGCTTCCGCGATGAGCGGGATCTGTGTCACGGCTTTCGTCCCCGCCGCGTGCGGACCTTCTATAGAAGACAGCATCGAAAAGCTGGGTGCCGGACCCGACGAGCGGGCCATGGGCAAACACGAGCTCATCCTGGCTGGGGACGAATACGTCGAGCCGATCATCGCGGCGCTGGAAAGGCAGGATGGCAACGAGGTCCGGCCAGATTTAGCCGAGGTGCTGGTGGCCCGGCTCCTGCGATCGGAAAACAAGCGAATCTGGTCCGTGCTCAAAAATCACTTTCTGGAAGATCCCGACTCGCAGGTGCGCGCCCGCATCGCCGAAAAACTCGGGCTTCACCTGCGCTCCGATTACTTTGACGTTTTCCTGGAGGCCGTCTCCGATCCGTCACCTGCTGTGCAATCCCCTGCGCTGCTCTCCCTGGGCAACGTGCTCGACCAGCTGACCGACGAACAGAGTCAAACCTTGCGCCGACTCGCCAGCGAGGGCGCGAAGGCTCGGGATGAATCTGTGCGCGAAGCGGCAATCTACTTGGTGGAAGAGTTCGTCGCACGGTTGGCGGAGAAGGCGCGTGAAGAGGTTCTCAAGGCCAACGTGTCCCTAGCCGACTCGATCTACAACGTAGCACTGGCTTATGCCCCTACCAGCAAACAGGCAAACTATTACCTTGGAAAATTCTATTACGAGAACGGCCAGCGCGAGCGCGGATTCCAGCTGTTGCGGGAACACCGCCTGCTGGTCGACGTGCCCAGGTTCGCATCGGCTCCGCAGATCGACGGACGATTGGATGACCCGATCTGGGCCGGTGCCGGTAGAATTGATTCGTTTTACACGAATTCAAGATCGCTCACGACGCTGCCGCCCCGCGTTCAGACCAATGCGTTGATGGGCTACACCGACGAGGCGATGTATTGGGGGATTCGCTGCTTCGACGCGCACCCCGAAAGCCTCGTCGTCCTACCGCTCGAAGACAAAGACGACTCCAACCGGCGTCAAGATATCATCCAATGGTTCTTCGATCGAAACCTGGACCGAAAGACGTTCGCCGTGATCCTGATAAACAGCGAAGGATACATACGGGACAGCTGGGATGACCGCAGTAAAGGCAACCGGCGGGACTTCACCTGGAATGCGGACGCGACCGCGGCTGCCTATGTCGGCGACGATTTCTGGTCCGTCGAACTTGAGCTTCGCTGGGATCCCAAATACCATCCGCCGCCGGTTCCCGGTGACGTCTCGGGATTGGACGTACCCCGTTTTTTCCGCGCGATAGAGTGGAGTCAGCCGTTTCGGGGATACCGGGGTGTCGACGCACCTGGGTATCTGGTCTATCAGTAGTTCTGTCAGCCGCCAGAGAATGTCTGATACTTCGGAATGGGCTCCCTGGGGCATAGCTACGGCTGGCCGATTGAATTTCTACACGTGGATGTGACGCCTGGGCCCCGTTCCCAACTGGCAATCTTGAAGGTTTTTAGCGGTAGAGTTCCAGCAGATCGTCGATGGCGACCTGACCAGGCGCGACAGGTCGACCAAAGCTCGCGTAAGTAATCGGTGCTCCAAATGCTATGGTCAGAACGCGGCTGCAAGCTCCCGCCGCTCCCATCGCAAAACCGATACGCACTGTAACCCCATCGGCATCCGCCACCCAGCGCAAGATGCGGGCGGCATCGGCCGGGGTCGTAGCGGTTGGCACTATTTTTATGGCCCTGGGATTTGAGTTAGTCATACTCTCGGTTAACGCGGTCAATTCAAGTTCGTCGGGCATGCCCTCGAAATCATGATGGCTGAGTACCATCGGTGTATCTTCCGAGAGTAGCTGCTCGGCCGCTTCGGTACCCCATTCCAGATCGATAAGGTCAGCTCCCTCCGCCAATGCCTGGCGATTGATTTCAGCCCTCTGTCGCTCGTCGCCATCGAACTTGCCGCCGTGGCTTGGATGGCGCAGCGTGAACAGACAGGCCAGATCCCGCGCCCGTGTTTGCTGGACGATACCCATGACATTGTCCAACGATAACCCCGAGTCCAGTAGCAAGTCAGCCCGCACCTCAACGCATTGCAGTCGTTTGGATGCAGCCAGATCGAGTTCACTGGCTGCGTTGGCAACAATGCCGATAACGCCGCGTAATGGAAAGGTCTTCACCATCAAATTCGACACAGGTTAAGCGGAAAGAGAATCGGGCTCAATCGAGCGAGGCATCCCTGATCACCAGATTCGGCCAATTCTCCCTCTGCTCCGCGATCCTCTGCTTATTGGGAAAACAGCGCGGCTCCGTAATTGCGGCGGACACGCCGGCGCGCCAGACCGCGTTTGCTATCAGGCGCCGCTTGATGCGACGCATCTGACCCTGACAGTCCTCCAGGTCCATGTCCACATCGTCGAGGCTGAGCACGGCTACGTCTGCCTCGCGACCAACGCCCAGCGTGCCGATGCGGTCGGACCATCCGATCGCTTCAGCGGGGGCGACCGTCGCACCCCGGATCACCTCGCCAAGCGGCATGCCCAGATACAGCATTCTCGTCAGCACGGTGGGCATGTCGTAGGCCGGGCCCTCAAAGGTGCCCGTGTGCAGGTCGGTTCCGATGATATCCGGCCAGAAACCCTCGGCCGCACAGATCTCTCCCACGGTCCAGTTGAGTGCTCCCATGCCGTGACCGATGTCGAAGAGGACGCCGTTCTCTCGCGCCGCGCGCACCGCGCGATGCACCTGGCGGCTTTCCGGGTCGATGATCGTGCTCTCGAATCCGTGGTAGCAGTGGGTATAGATATCGCCCTCTCGCATGCCGCCCGGACAATCTTCCAGCGGTACGGTGGAGACAGCGTGATGACTCATCAGGGGCAGGCCGGTGGCCGCTGCCGCCTCCTGCGCTTCGCGCAGGGCTTGCGCTTCGTTGCGACCGTCGTCGGCGAGCGCTGCTGACAACAGCACCTTCGCCCCGACGAGGACGTCGCGGTTGGACTCGATGCACTTCGCACAATCGGCGTGGTTGATGTATTCCGGCCGCCCGAGATGCTCCAGCTCACGGCCGTCATCAGTGTGCGTCACCGACAAGCCCACACGTGAGATGTTGAGAAAGGCCACCACCCGTGAGTCGTAGCGCTCCACCGCGTTGACGCGGAAGTCGTCGAAGGTATCACAGCCGGAGCTGCCGGCGTCGACGCACGTCGTCGCTCCCCGTCCCAGGCCGTAATGGTCGATGTCCACTCCCGACGGAGTGCCTCCCTGGTAGCAGTGCGCGTGGATGTCGATGAAACCCGGCACCACTATCTTGCCGGACGCATCGTACACCTGATCCGCCGCCGCCCCATCGAGCCCCTTGGCGACTGCGGCGATCTTTCCAGCTGAGATGCCCACGTCGAGCTCGGTGTCGACGTCGTTGGCCGGATCGATGACACGGCCACCTCTTATGATCCAGTCATACTGATTCATTGGCGAACCCTTCAAGCTTCGTCGGCGATGCTCTTATCGCCGCATGGTGACAAAGACATCGATGGTTGCAGGTTTGCCTGCCGCCGCCGACCTGGCGCGTGTCATGATGTAATTCCACGGTCCATCGACCAGCAGGTAGGTATCTCGGTTCGGACCCAGCGCCTCGTCTGGCTCGTGTATCAGCTGCCAGTCCCGGGCGTTGCGAGACCCGAGTAACTGCCACTGCAGCGAAGCGGTGGCATCCGTATTGAAGATCTGCAGATTCTTGTCGCGGTAGCCTCGGGATTCCATGATTCCGCTATCGACAAAATTATCGGTGGTGGAATAATCTTTGAACAGGTACGCGTCTTTCTCCATTCGCGGCGGAATACAAAATGGGCTTACCTCGTAGATCATGTTGCGACCCCAGTCTGTGATCAGAAGGGTCCCCCGGCGCGTCACGTGAACGTAGGTCGGCGACATACCGTACTGCGTTGATATATACCGGTTTTCACCGCTGGCGCCGCCCAACTCCCAAATCAATTCTTTGTCCTGATTGACGCAAAAGATGCGGGTTTTTTCGTCCACGATGATGGTCAAGCCGCCGCCGCGTTCGTTGGTCCCGTAGCGTAGGGCGCGCACCGCGCAATACAGGTGGTTGTAGAGATCTCCGGCACCCTGTTCGCTGTCGCCGTAGATCCAGACCGTTTCGCTGGTCTCAGTATCGACCTCGCGCACGACCGTATTGCCCCCCCAGTACCCGACCAGCAGATCGCCGCCGTAAGAATCACAGAATTCCGGAAAGAGTCTCTGCAGGTAAAATGGACGGCAGCGGGGTTGGGGATCGAATTGCCACACTTTTGCTCCGTCGCTGAGGCGGATCTTGAAGACGCCGTGGTCTCGATCCGAAGCCATGATGTGATCGTCGTCCCAGTAAATGGCCTCCAGCGGTGCTTCGAGATCGGTGTAAGACCAGAGCACTTCCCCCGTATCGCGATGCAGCATCATGATCCGATGTTCGCCGCGGTACTCGGTGATCAGCACATGCTCGCGATAGGGACCCGAGGGCATAAAGTGCGCCGAATGCGCGGCAGAAAGACGTTTGCCTTCGCCGGCGATGCCTCTTTCGCCGTAAAGCACCCTCATTTTTCCGGTGGAGCGGTTGATAACCAGAATGTCGTTGCCGTACTGCTCGGCTACCACGATCTCGTCGGGGTTGAGAGGATTTTCGTCGGCCGTGTGCGGACCCGAAAGCTCGCCGTCTCCGACACCTACGTTGCCGCTCCCGTACGACCAGAGAACATGCTGATCAGCAGGCGCCACTACCTCGGGTCTCGTCTCGTGCTTATTCATTGAATGTTTCCTGCAATAGAAGACCCACGGATTCCCGGTACTTTGTGTCCATAGATCTATCCAAATCAGTCCTCTCTCAGTCCGGCGAGTATAGCTTCGGCGAGTTCCATCGTCTTGACGGCTTCGGCGAGACTGGCGCCGGGGGGACCAACCGGCCGGTCGTTGCGGATGCAGTCGAAGAAGAACTCGTCTTTGGCGTGAATTGCATCCCCTTCAACCTTCAGCTCATACCGCTCGCCGTCGGCCATCACGGTGCCGCCTTTGACCCCTTCCAGATAGGCTGAAATCCCCCGTCCGTGTATTTCGTAGCGTTCCAGGCGCGCGTCGGCGGTATAGTTGGAGCTGATCTGCGCCACGCAGCCGTTTTCAAACAAGACCAGGGCCGCGTGCACATCGTTGTATTTCGAGAACCGGCGCCTCACGACACTGTGTACCTCCGCCACATCGGAGCCGGCCAGCGCCCGGACGCAGTCGATGGTGTGAATCGGGCTCTCCAGGAGCAAATTCTCCAAGACGATCTTTGGGAAGCCTCCCTGCTCGAACCAGGCTAGATTCTTGTGGAACTCTCCAACCAATTGCACGATAGGACCCCGTTCCTCGATCTGTCGCCGCGCTTCGACGATGAAAGGATTGAAACGCCGCTGCCAACCGACCATCGCCTTGGCCCCGGTCCGATCCGCGGTTTCCCGCAGCTCGATCGTCTCCTCCACGCGCATCCCCGGTGGTTTCTCCACCAGCGTGTGTACCCCGGCCTCGAGACAGGGCAGCGCCGACGGCGCGTTCAGATGAGCCGGCGTCGTAACAAAAGCGACGTCGACGACCCCGGCATCCAGCATCCTTTCGATCGACTCGTACCTGTGCTGAATGCCGAACTCATCCGCTGCCTGTGCCAACGCCTCCGGCACGGGATCGCAGACCGCTACGACTTCGACATCCTCGAAGGTCGCTAGCTCGCGCAACTCGCCTTTGCCACGGCCACCGCAGCCAATCAAGCCAACTCTGATCATGTCATCCTCCGGAAGCTTCGATTGTATGATCTCTTGTCCAAGTGCCGGTTAATAAACCGCGATGCCGGTATTGGGGTCAAGCTAATCGCCGTCAGGTGGCGCAAAGGCGGCGGGTAGCTACCCTGGATGCGCCCAGATATTGACCTTAATTCTGTGCAAGTCATTTGTGCCGCGCGAGAGTCCAGGAAAGGAGTGACAGTCATGCAGGTGGGCGTAATCCAGATGGAAAGTGTAGTTGGCGAGACGGAGCGCAACATGCAGACGGCGGCGCGTTTGATAGATGTAGCGGTAGACGGCGGTTCTACGGTGATATTGCTTCCCGAATACTGGAGTACCGGGTTCTTCCCCGGATCCCGCGACTACCGGAAATACGACCTAGCGGCCCCAGACGATGGACCGGCGATGTCAGCCATCAAGGAGAAGGCGTCCCAGCACCGAGTTCATGTCGTCGCGACCATCTTTGAACGGGATGGCACCGATCTGTTCTACGATACGGCAATACTCGTCGGTCCGGACGGAGCCATCGTCGGCAAATACCGCAAGACCCATATCGGCGGCGAGCGTCATATCGTCATCGACGGCGAGCTGGTCACCGACCTGGGCATCGAATCGATATACTTTCGCACCGGCTCTCGCTATCCGGTGTTCGCCATCGACGGTTGGAAGGTAGGGATCATTCTCTGCTACGATACCTATTTCCCGGAAGCCATACGATGCCTGGCATTGGCGGGGGCCGAGGTGGTTCTTGCGCCGTTCGGAATCTCCGACACCAAGAAAACCTTGTGGCGCGAGCTGCTTGCCACCCGGGCCTTTGAGAACATTGCCTACATCCTGGCCGCTAACAACATCGGTCACGCCCCCGCTCCCGACATGCCGATCGTGATGGGTGGGCACAGCATCGCGTTCGATCCGCTGGGAGAGCAGATCGCCATTGCCAGCTACGATCGCGAGGAGGTGCTGCAAGTCGTCCTGGACCGGGAGCACCTGCAGTACGCCCGTCGCCTGCATTTCATGTTCCGCGATCGACGTCCCGAAACCTATGGCATTATCAGCACACCGACCGATGAGATTCAGCGCTAGTCCGCCCTGACCAGGACGATCACCAACGAATTGCTCAGGTCGATTCCCATCTGCTCCATTGCCTGCTGTTCTTCTGCGCTCACTACCGCCAGCAATTCCTCCACGTCGAGCGTCAGGGTTAGCCGGTCGCCGGAGATCGAATAGGTAAAAGGGGTCACTTCTTCCCCTTCTTCTTCCGAGGTCCGGGAAATGGTCAGGCGATCGCCTTCGACGCTCCAGGTTCCGCTCGCTTCGCCTCCTGCCCAGGTATTATCAGCGTTGAAAACCACTTGTTCCTGGATGGGCCCGCTGCTCGGTGGACTATTGGCCAGCTCTTCGAGTGCCGCGTCGATCTGCTCCTCCGACAACCCCAAAGCAGCCAGAAACCGTCTGAAGAATTCCCCGAAGACCTCCACGATATTGGAACTCTCGAAGGTCCAGGCACCCACGAGTTGGGCTCCGGGTGTGTCGTTTGAACCGGTGGGACTCTTGTCATCGCCGCATGCGCCGATTCCTAGCGACAAACACACCGCAAGTGCTAACGTCCACTTCATCGTAGCTTTCCTTTCTGGTTGGCTTCTGCGATGGCTCGGTTGGCTACTGGATCGTGCAATCGAAACATTAAGGATTACTTTGGTATTCAGGTCAAGGGAGATTGGAGATCATGAAAGCACACCCCGAATTCGTTGACGTTGTGCCCGGTGACGAGACCAACATGCGCACCGGAGAAGCCGATATCGTCCAGAACGACGATGGCAGCCTGTTCATGGCTTACACCCACTTCCGCTCGTGGGAAGACGACGCCGCGGCCCAAATTCTCAGCCGTCGTTCCACGAACGGTGGTCGTTCGTGGAGCGAATCGCAGCTGGTGGTTGAAAACGAGGGTCGTAAGAATGTGGCGGCAGTCAGTATGCTGCAGCTCCCGCCGGATCGGCTCTTCCTGTTTTATCAGCGTCAGGATTCGGAGCGGTCGTGCGTAATCTGTGCTCGCCTTTCGACTGACGGGGGAGAAACCTTTGGCCCTGCGATGTTCCTGACCTCCGCCGACCGCTACCACTGCCTGTGTAACGACAGCGCCCTGCGGCTTACCAGCGGACGCCTCTTGCTGCCTTATACCGTCAACATGGCGGCCGCCGGCACACCCGCCAGGCTGGAGGCCGGCTGTCTCTATTCTGACGACGAGGGAGCATCATGGCGTTCGAGCAACACGGTGTTCGCGCCCGAGTCTGGAGCCATGGAGCCCAAGGTGGTGGAACTCGAGGATGGCCGGTTGTGGATGCTGTTGCGCACCGACCAGGGCACCCTCTATCAGACCTACTCGGAGAACGGCGGCGAGCACTGGAGCGAGACGGAATCTTCAGGCATTGCGGCGCCGATGGCACCGTTTGTATTGCAGCGGATCCCGACGACGGGCGATATCCTCCTCATTCGCAATCCCACGGTCGACCTGGAGCACCATCACCAGGGAATGCGCACCCCGCTGACGTGCACCATATCCACCGATGAGGGGAAGAGCTGGGAGCATTCAAAGGAACTGGAGGCGGACCGTTCCCTGGCGTACAGCTACGCGAGCTTGAGTTTCTTCGGAGAAGACGCTGTTCTGAGTTATTACGTCGAGCTCCTGGACCGGCCGATCCATTCCCTGCGGGTGACAAGGGTCCCCGTGGATTGGTTTTACGAGTGAACGACCGTTGTCGCCCTGTTCGAGGCGTTCCAACCTTCAGAGGGAAGATTCAGGCTTTCGGTTCGTCGAGGAGCCGGTTCTGCCGTAGTAAGGCCTGGGTATCCGGCTCCCGACCCCGAAAGTCGCGGAACACATCCATTGGATGCCGCCCACCACCGAGCGCCAGCACCGTGTCGCGGAAGCGCCGCCCGAGCTCCCGGACCTCTTCCTCGTTCTCCAAGCCGGCTTCCTCGAAGGCACTCCAGGCATCGGCACTCAGCACCTCCGCCCACTTGTAGCTATAATAACCGGCGGCGTATCCCCCCGCGAAGATGTGGGAGAAGGAGCAAAGATGGCGGTCGCCGTCGAACGGCGGAAACACCGACATCTCCATCGTCACCGCGCGGCGCGCGTCGAACGGCGTTGTTGTCCCCATCCGGATCGAAGGTGTCATGAAGGCGCATATCCGTCCGGCCTAGCTCCAGCTGCCGCAGCATCACGGACCCCGCCCGGAAGGTGCGCGACGCTACGATCTTCTCGAACAGGTCATCCGGCAACGGCGCGCCCGTCTCCACGTGCTTCGTCATTCCTGTCAGCGTGGGCTTGTGATAACACCAATTCTCCATGAACTGCGAGGCGATCTCCACCGCGTCCCACTCCACACCGTGGATGCCCGACGCATCGGCGTAGTCCACAGTAGTGAGCATGCCCTGCAAGCCGTGGCCGAATTCGTGGAACAGCGTCTCGACTTCGTTGAAGCTCATGAGCGACGGCGTGTCCTTTACCGACGGCGTGCCGTTGCACACCAGGTGCACGACCGGCAGCCGCAGCCTTCCGCTATGGATGCGACGACTCATGCAGTCATTCATCCACGCGCCGCCCTGCTTGTCCGCCGGACGGGAGTAGGGATCCAGATAGAAGGAGGCAACGGAGTTGCCCGCGCCATCCTTGACCCGAAAGTAGCGGACGTCCTTGTGCCATACGGGCGCCTCGCCATCGGCCGACTCGAACGTCACATCGAATAGCTCTTCGCAAATTCCGAACAGGCCGTCGAGCACCCTCGGAAGCGGGAAGTACGGACGCAGCTGATCGTCGGTATAGTCGAATCGCTTTTCACGCAGCCGTTCCGCCCAGAAAGCCAGGTCCCAATGACGCAGCTCTTCCTTCTGGCCACCTTCTTTTGCCAGCGCACGCAAATCGTCCAGATCCTGCTTGGCATGCGGGCGCGACGGATCCCGCAGCTCGTCCGTCATCTTGTCTACCGCCGCTACATTCGGGGCCATCTTCGAGTCGAGGCTATGCTCCGCGAACGTCCCGTAGCCCAGCAGCACCGCCTGCTCTCGCCGCAGCTTCAGCGTCTGCGTGATCAAGTCGGTGTTGTCATACGCACCGGAAGACGCCAGCGTGACTTGAACGCGGTAGACCGCCTCCCGATGGTCGCGGTTGCGATGGTGCTGCATGAACGGCATAAAGCTGGGGAAGTCTAGCGTGACCCGCCACGGACCGTCCTGCGGCGTCGCTTCCGCGGCATCTTCGGACACCGCGGATCCCTCGTTTACCCGCGCCTCGGAGTAGGAGTTTGCCGTTACTCGGCGGAGACTCTCCGGCCATCCCTCGGTCTCGACCTTGTCTGTGAGTATCAGCTCGTACGCCTTGCGCGCATCCAGAACATGGTTCGAGAACTCGGTGCTGATCCTCGACAGCTCCCGGGAGATCTCGAGGAACCGCTCCTTGGCCTTCCCGTCGAGCCCGACCCCGGCGTTCTCGGCCGCCCGGATCTTGTACTCTACGATGCGGCGCTGTGGCTCGTCCAGCTCGTCCCACACGTGACCGTCCCGGATGGCGATCAAACCTTCGTAGACGGGCCGGCTCTGGTCGATGCGCAGGCCAAGCTCCACCACCTTCGGCTCCATCCTCTCGTGTTTCTTCCGAAGCTCCGGTGAATTTTTCACCGACATGAGGTGGCAAACGCAGTGCCAGGAGTACTCGAACGGCACGTCCAGCTCTTCCATCGGTTTCAGCAGGCCATCCCAGCTCGGCACCAGCTTGGCCTCGATCTCTTCGATCTTCGCGGTTGCGTCCGCCAGCACCTTCTCCATCGCCGGCACCACATGCTCCGGTGCCATCCGGTCGAACTCGGGTAGACCGTCGGTCTGCAGGAACGGGTTGTCCGTTTGTGCCAAGCGTATGTGTCTCCTCCCCTCCAGAGCTGGTTACTCGCTGCCTCCACCGCCCGAATCCCCACCCCCACCTCCGCTGTCACCGCCACCCCCTGAATCACCACCGCCGTCTCCGCCACCGGAGCCGGAGTCGCCGTCGTTCGTCGAGCCGCCACCATCGCCGCCGCCATCCTTGTTGTCACCGCCAGGGATGCCAGCCTGATCCATGTACATGTTATCCATGGCATCCATGTCCTCCATGTCCTGGATAGCCTGCAGGTCCTGCTCGTCTTGCTCTGACGGCCCATCGGCGGACTCGCTCTTCTGAGCGTGTTTGGAGCCTTCCTCGTCTCCCATCGGCCGCACTATGAAAAATGAGGCCGTACCTATCTCGGCATGGTGCAGGGCGAGAAGGTGGAATCCCGCCTCCTCAGCCTCTTCTCCGGTCAGGAGCGGCATAACCCGTGCCCCATGGCGCTTCCCTTTCGTCGGACGGCGAGCCAGTCGTGCCGCGTTGTCCTCGGGTAGCTCAAGCGGAACGCGAAACACCGCTAATGACTGGCCTTCTCTCAGGACAAGCCCAGGAGCGTCAGGGTCGTGGTTTCGACCGACCTTCACGAATCCAACGAACTGAATCGTTTCGCCGTTGAGTTCATCCGTCACCCCAATGCGGCCGGTGCGATCAGCCAGCTCGTGGATAAAGTCGATGGATTCCGGAGGCGGTATGAGTGTTTTCATACGTCCCATCTTGCCCTCCCCGGCGGCAGGCTTTTCGCGGGCTTGTGTCGTTTGCAGTGCGAACGTCATGGAAATGGCGACAGCCGGAATCGAGTAACACCTGGTGCAGTTCAACATGGAAACCTCCTAGGTAAGATAGAAAGGTGGTGGAGAGTGTAGGTTAGGCAGGTAAGGAGCACAACGCCCTTGTCGGCACTCGACGAAAGTCCATCTTAAGGCCGTTATGAGCAACACAGAGCTGACATTCGACCCGTCCAATGGCGACCGCCAGCTGTTTCTGGATGACGTAGGCATTGTCAGCTCGCACGGCCTGACGCGAACCATGCACCAGCCCATCAAGAAAGGGGCGGTGATCCGCCCCGATATTGATTCGGGCCAGACCTGTCTGCAGATCCGCACGGCGCCTATCTGGGATCCGGAGGCGGAGTTATACAAGCTCTGGGACGGGGGCGGCAGAAGAGAAAGTACCGACGGTCTCCACTGGGAAATCGTGGGGCCACACGCCGGACCTGGCGAGGTAGTCTACGACGCCGAGGATGAAGATCCGGGCCGGCGGTTCAAGGCGTTTTCACCGGGCGAGCGGGCGGTCTCGGCGGATGGCGTGACCTGGACAAAGCTGGACCTACTGCCGGTGCCCAGCGCCGATGAACACAACTTCTCCTTCGATTCCCGGGGCAGGCTATTCATCGCCACCGTAAAACACCGCGGCCCCAACGGGCGTTCGGTCTGGCTCTCTACGAGCAGAGACTTCGATACCTGGTCGGATCCCGAGTTGATATTCTACGCCGATGATCCTGACCAGATCTTGGGGCGCGCACATATAACCCGGCGATTCGCGGATCCGATTCAGCGCAGTCCTCATTTCGATTTTCCTCCCTCGTACCGGGTAGAGATCTACAACATGGGCGCGTTTCGCTATGAGAGTCACTACATCGGCATGCCCATGATGTATCACCAGACCGGTAAGGTCGCCGCGGCCTGGCCCGAATTTGCCGATTGGGATATCCCGGAAGATGAGCGCGCCGCTTATCAGCGCGACGGCGACTGGGCTTCGTTTCACCACGTGCAGCTGACCTCGAGCCGCGACCTTCACAGCTGGAAACGTCTCGGGCAGCGGCGGCCGTTCCTCGATACCTCGCCGATGGGTGGCGGTGACATAGACTTGAGTTGGCTTGTCGGACCGTCGTTTCCGCTGGTACGCGAAAACGAGCTTTGGTTCTACTACACTGCTGGCAAGAAATACGGGGGACCGACCCTGAAGCGGGAGCTGGGGTGGGACGAGTGCGGTATTTGTCTGGCGGTGCTGCGACGAGACGGCTTCATATCCCTGGATGCCGGCGACGAAGAAGGGTTGATAACGACTCGACCGTTCCGATTCAACGGCCAGAAGGTCTCTGTTAACGTGGATGCGACCGCAGGCGAGCTCACGACCGAGATGATTGGGGAGAACGGCGAGTCTTTATGCCGCTCCCTTCCGGTGAGTGGAGACCAGCCCGCGGCGGAACTGACCTGGCATCAGGACGAACTGGAAAAGATTCAGGGTCGCGAGGTCGCGCTGCGGTTCTCCACGCGGCGAGCGCGGTTCTACTCTTATTGGATCGAATGAAGCAACGGGGCGCGAGCGCCAACGGTGGCAGCCGCACTTGGCCGGCCGAAAGACGAACTCGATAGGGAATGGAGAAATGACGAGCGACAGGAGCGCCCTCGACGCTGCTTTGGAGACCTACCTTGCCAGGGCGACCCCCGATGCGGAATGGAAAAGTATCTTGCGCCAGAGCGCACAGCAACTGATGGACGGGTTCGCCGCTGCGGAACAAGGGCGTTTCTTAGGTTATCTCAACCAGTTCTCGGTGCTGAATGCTAGTTTCGTCGTGCGACGTGCGGCCGTGGTTCATGCGGCCAGCCTCTTCGAACAGGGCAACGAGGAGCCAAGTAGCACTCGCCCGCAAACCGCGGTTGAAAACCTCGCCGCGTTTCGTCGCGATTTCATCGATCCGCCGCCGGGCGAGGAGGAAGGAAAACGCCGAGGCGAAACCCCGCTTATCGTTTTCAAAGCGGGGCTGCGGCGCGTCCAGGGATACGATACCAACACGCCTCAAGCGTTTCAGGACATGACGGCCGCCAGCATCGAGAAGGTGATGGCCACCTTCGAACTCGACGAGCGGAAACGTGTCGAGGAACAATTCGAGCAGTTCTCGGTGGAGGGGATGGCACAGGTTTTTCGGATGTGGATGTGGCATCAGGGCGAGGAGTCGCGCCGCGCGATTACACCCCGGCAGCAGTTCGAGCAGTGGCGCGCGACCAACGATGAATCCTACTGGTGGCGGTATCCGCAGGGCGAGGAGTGGATCTACTTTTGAAACCGCAACTAGCCGCCGGTGTCGCCCGCATCGATATCACACCTCCCCCCGGAATCGCCCATGCCGGCTGGGGCGCGCAGACCCACCAACGCGCCGCCGGTGCCGATCTACCGTTGTGGGCAACGGCACTGGCCTTGAGTGATGGCGAGGAAACCGTTGTCATCATCGACATCGACCTGATCTATCTATGGGAGCCCGAAGCCAGTAAAGTTCAGCAGGCCGTCGTCGAGCTAACCGGTTTGCCGCGATCCCACATCCGCCTGAGTTACACCCACACTCATTCCGGACCGGTCACCGGCAGTTTCTGGACCTCCTGGTTTACAGAAGGTGTAGAGGTGGTCGAAGCGTACGACCGTAGTCTGCTTCACCGCATCGCAGGTGTTGGCTGGGAGGCCATGCGAAACCTGGCGCCGGCGCGGATAGGCACTGGTAGCGGTTCTTGCCACATAAGCGTCAACCGTCGCTTGCAACGTCCGGAGGATGGTGCTGTTGTAGTCGGCCGCAACTGGGATGGGCCCATTGACCCGGAAGTACAACTGGTTCGCATCGACGATCTGTCAGGTCAACCGCTGGCCGCCATCGTCAACTACGCCTGCCATCCGATTACGGTGGGACCCGACTGTGATCTGGTTACACCCGATTATCCCGGGGTCGTCAAGCGGGTCGTGGAAGAGGCGACGGGGACAACCTGTCTGTTTCTGCAAGGCGCCGCCGGTGACGTTGGCCCCATTCGCGGTGTTGCCCGTCATGGGTTGGAAGAGTACGAACGCCTGGGCGCCATCCTCGGGCACGAAGCGAGCCGCATTTGGTGGGAACTCGAGGTCCCGCCGCGAAAAGAGCGCTACTCCAACACCCTGGAATCGGGTGCGCCACTGGCGGTCTACGAAGAAGAGCCAATCGAGGAAGATGACCAAGGGATACGCGTTGCCACGCGGCGGATGCAGCTTCCCATCAAAGAACTGCCCGCCACCGAACTGCTGGAGGCAGAACTGGCCGCTCACGTCAAACGGCTGGACGAGCTGCGGAAAACAGAGGCCGGCGAGGAGGCAGTTATTCAGGAAACCATGCAAGCCAAACGGGTAAAGATGCGGGCGGACATGGCGCGAGAGCTAGAGGGACAGACCCATCGTACCTTCGAAGCCCAGGTCTTCGCAATCGGCGACAAGATTGCACTGGTCGCGATTCCCGGAGAACCGTTTGTCGAAATCGGCTTGCAGATCAAAGAGCAATCGCCGATCGAGCACACCCTGTTTTCCGGTTATTCCAACGTGGGCTGGGCTTATATTCCGGTAGCCGACGCTTACCCGGTGGGCGGGTATGAGGTCGAGGTCACGCCGTTCAGCCCCGACGCTGCCGGCATCGTCATCACCGAGACCCTGTCTCTGCTGGAAGAGGTTTGCGAGACGTAAGGGTGGTCAATCCAACGTCCAGATACGTATCGGATTCTTCGGCTGCGGATTCATTGGGAACAGCGCTTTCGCGGGACCCGCGAACGGCATCTTCGCGAAATTGAGCGAGCAGGCGCCGGGGCCGTCAAAGGGCAAACCACGCTCCCATTCCATCTCGAAACCTGCCATCCAACCGGTCATGCTCTTGGCCTGCATAGCGAGCGCGTCATTCGGCCGCAACCCGACACACTCGTAGAAAGCCGGATCAGGCGTCAACGCCGGAAGCGTGCAGGCCACCAGCTGCAGCTGTCCCGACTCAATCACCGCCGCTCTCCCCATCGAGAAGCTGAGACCTGTATACGCCTTGCCCCGGGCGCGATAGTTTCCTTCGCCGGTCCACAGAACCTTCCCCTCCCACTCAACCGATGGATCTCCCGTGGTGAATCGAGTCGCCCCCTTGGCCGCTGCTTCGACGGTTGGCGGGCACACCACCCATAACAACACTTTGGGGATATCCATTTAACCGGAGTGCGTCGCGACCCCCATCAGTGTTCGGCCGCCGACCGCCACGGCCGGTTTGCCCCTGGGCGTTCCAGGCTCGTGGGATGCCCTCGCCGTTTGGGCGGCTCGGGGGGCAGCTTCCTCGGCCGTCGGCTGGCAATGAGATCCTGGAAACGCATCGGCTCGTGGGCCACGGCCAGCTCGAGCACGCGATAAAACACCATGCCGCGGCTGCGGGAGCGGCGGCGATTGAAGCGGAACACGAACTCGTTGAGGTAGTGGCTCATGTGGGTACTGTCGGCGGCCCCTTGATGCGTTCCCAGCAGCCACCGCTTGGCCAGTGAGACAACGCGGTGCACGGCGGGCAACAGCTTGTTGGGATCATCGCCCCGAGCGCGGGCCGCGCCCTGGCTGCGCCGATCGTGCTCGTAGCCGAGCTGAGCCAGTCCCTGATAAGCGGGCCACCCGTCGGTGATGATCGTCGAGCCCGGCTCGACGTGATCCATCACGAACGCGTGCAAGGTCTCGGCAGAGGCATCGGCCAGTGGCGACATGCGGCACCGCCCCAATCCTCTCGGCTCATGAACCTCAACTGCGATACCGGTCAGCACCTTCTTGCCCCTAGCGCGGCCACCGGCCAGCCCAGGCTCGGCGCCGCCGATGTAGGTCTCGTCCACCTGTACCGTCCCGCTCAGCAGATCCCGACCGGGACGTACCAACACCGACCGCAGGCGGTGCAGCATGGCCCAGGCAGTCTGGTAGGAGCTGATCTCCAGTACTCGCTTCAAGCTCAACGCCGAGATCCCGTCTTTACCGGTGGCGAACAGCCAGCAGGCGGTGTACCATATCGTCAAGGGTGTCCGCGTCCGATCGAAGATCGTACCGGCCGTCACCGAACTGCGTGTCGAACACGCCGGACACATGAAGCGGCCATCGCCCAAGCGCCAACCGCCTTCGTGGCCGCAACTCGGACAGACGAAGCCGTCGGGCCACCGCAGCCATTCGAGGTAGTCCAGGCAGTCCGCATCGGTTCGAAACCAGGCTTGAAACTCGCCAACCGAGCCCGGGTAGTGCTTGCCAGCGCGAGGATACGCCATGCACTGAACATATGGTAACTCCGGTTAAATGGATACCCCCAACAACACCTTTCCTGGCAGCTCGTCTTTGAACGGCAGTAACTGCCGCAGCGCCTCGACGCTGGTCCCGGGCGAGCCACCGGAAGTCGCATCCGCTGCATCCACCAGTGCTCGAGGACGATCGTCCCCGCGTTTGAGGGTTTCGATGATCGTCGGCCAGTCCTGGAGGCGCGTATCCCAGTCGTGCCGTTGATCGAACCATTGGTTGGCCAATCTCTCGAGCTCCGGTAACGGCGCTCCTGCCCCGGACGCGGTGATCACAACGGATGATCCCATCTCTTCGATGTCCATCCACGGTTGGACAGGAAGGATGCAAACGTCGAGCACCTCTTCCAGCTGTTCGAGTTCGCGAGCTCGAGCCAGGATATCGGCCAAGTGGCCTTCGAAATGAGTGCTGTCGGTGGGTGGGACGAGGGCAGCGATCTTGGCCGCCGCGCGTGTGTATGGACCACCTCGAAGTGCCAGCCGAGCCGCCCGCTCCCCGGTTTCGCTGAAGTCCATGTGGGGAAAGGTGTGGTAGGCGGTAACCGCGTCTGCATGCTCGAGCATGCGGCGGGTAAAGTTGGCGTGCAGATCAAGCGACAGTACCACCAGACCCTTGAAACCGAGATCGGTACGCACCTTCTCCAGGATGTGACCTTCGGTGTCATCTTCACCGACGGCACAAGCCGCGCCATGCAGGTGCATTATCAGCACGTCGAACGGGGCAGCGGCCTCTAGACCCGCAAAGAGAGCATCGAGTGTCTCGCGAAAGCAGTTGGCGCTAAGGCGACCGGCGGGCGAACGGCAAACAGCTGCAAAGCAAGGGACGGTTTCCCATCCCGCAGCTTCCAGAACCTCGAGACTTCGCTGCAGCTGCGAGTTGGTTCCAGCGGCCCATTCCCGCGTGCCACTCTCGGTATCACACCAGACCCCGCCCTCCTTGAAAACCTCAATCTCTGCATCGGCGGGAGTGAAGGTATTGGTTTCGAAGATGAACTGGACCAGGGCTGCTTTCATGGTAACCTCAGATTACTTGAACGTGAGATATCCCGGCGTGTCGTTGTGCTCGTCGTAGTCGCGAAAGGCCTGGCTGTACTCCTTGCCGCGGAAGCAACGTTGGATATTGAATCCCGATATATCTCCGCTGGTGGGAGGTGGATGATATGTTGGATCTCACTTCAGCTTGAATTCGAGAGACCAGTAATCCGATCCCACGAAAGTCGCAACTTCCTTTTCCGCATTCCACGACAAGTCGCGCGTTTCCTCTTGCCAGCCGTCTCTGATATCGGCCACGGTGTTGATCTTGAAGCCACTCAAGGTTCTCTGGTCGAGGTTGCGGTCGAACAAGAACTCGATGAGATCTTGAAACTGATTTCCGTAGTTGGTGTCCTCCAGCCGCACTACCACGAGGCTTTCAGGGTGGGCGTCGAAGCAGTGAATTCCCATGAAAAACGCTTCTGCCGTATATCCGAGATGCGCCCTCGTCCGCGCCTGGGGAAGCATGTTGGTGCGGGAACGTCCCCATCTGTAGAAGGTGTCGATAACAGCAGCCCCCTTCCAGACACTCTCCTCCAGGCGTCCGTCGATCACAGGTGCTTCATCGAAAGCTGGAACGTCGAACAGCAGTTGGTTCTCGCGCAGAATTTGGAGGCCACGCTCTCGCTGGTCATTCTCGAAATAGAATACACCTCGGTAGTAGTGGAGCTGTTTGCTTTCCGGAGCATACACCAGCGCCCGAGCCAGAATGGAGTCGGCCTCATTCACGTTCGCCTTGAGCGCCTGTTGGCGCGCTTCCTCGGCCCAGCGTCCGATGTATTCCTCCACCAGGAACAAGGCAGCATCGCTCACCCCATCGATCGGGTCATCCAGATTTTGCATAGCCGCCGGGCGTAATATCTCGTGTTGATGGTCCTCTAGCTTGCCAAAAACATTCCCGAGAGCGGCCAATGCATGCTGTCGCACCTCAGAGCTTGAATCCTCCAGGGCCGAGATGAAACTGTCGGCGTATTCCAGCTTCATACTCATGCCCAGCTTGTAGGCGATGCGCCCACGCACCCGTGGATCGGGATCGTCAAGCAGGTGCTTCCGCAGCACGTCGGCAATCTGCTCTTTCTCCGCACGCAACAACAGGCTGACCAATACGTCTACGAGGTCTGGTCGACTCTCCCGGTACCGCGGATTCTCCAGCGCCTCGAGCAGAGGCTCGACGGCCTGGTCTTTGGCCAGCAGCAGTTCGTGTTTTGCGCTCTTTCGTTCGTCGGGACCACCACTCAATTTCTCGATGCTGTCCTCGAGAGTGGGACTACACGCCAAATAGCTTGAACCAAACAGGAAACAACACATCAAGTGCCTGGAAAGCTTATTCACAAACGCTGGCGGCAGTGACGGGCGGTAGCCTTCACCCCTAGCTGTCGAGCGCAGCCCAACCGGGCAACCTCTTGCTTGTATGTTTTCGAGCTTCATATTGTAGGCCACTAAGTGATCGATGATCGAAAAGGTAGCAACGCGGTTGAACCGTTCCAAACTATATGGTTCTGGCGAGGCTTGTAGCAGCCTGGCACATCGACTACGAATTCTAAAAGGAGGTTCACATGTCGATCCAACGAATCAATCCCGATACCCTGGTAACACCTGGCGCTCCCTATCACGCCGTCGTGCGCAAAGGCAACATTGTGACCACCTCCGGTCAGATCGCCTTCGACGTGAACGGCAACCTCGTCGGCGAGGGCGATATTAAAGCGCAGACGCAGCAGACCCTCGAGAATGTGAAACACGCTCTGGAGGCCGCAGGTGCGACACTGGATGATGTGGTCAAGACGACGGTGTTCATCACCGACCTTGCCAACTTCAAAGCGATGAACGAGGTCTACGCCGAGTTTTTCGGAGACAGCCGGCCAGCCCGTGCCACCGTAGGCGTCGAGCTGGCGCTGCCTACCTTGCTGGTTGAGATCGAAGCGATTGCGGTGTTGGACTAGGTGGCAAAAATGGGAATCGCCGTATACGACTACCGCAATCCGGAGCACGTGAAGAACATTTTCGTCACATCGGAGATGAGATCGCGCATCCTCCGGTTGGAACCGGGGCTCGAGTTCAACGAGCGCCACAGCCACGACCTGGGGCACGAGGTATTTCTGATCCTGCAGGGCATAGCAGAATTCGAAATCAACGGCGAAATCGCCAGGATCGAGCCAGGTCAGCTCTGTTTCGCCGCCGCCGATGAACCGCACGCCGTACGGGTAGTGGGCGACCAGCCGGTGATCATGTACCTATCGTTAACTCCACACATCCTGCCCTCGCACACGATGCTTACCGCAGATGGAGAGCGCAAACCGATCCATTTTGCCGGACCGGACGCCTACGACGTAACGATGGATGCGGCGGTTTCGCGCACCGATCGCATCGAGAGGCAGCGGCGCGCCGTCGGCGAGCTTGCGCGACGTGTCAGCGCGCTGGCACAAAATCACGCTGAGATACTCGACGAACTGAAATCGTCTGACGCCGATGCCGAGGAGATACGCGTCAGGTTGTGGGAGGATGTTCGCCAGGTCTACAACGGTGTGGCCGGGCTGGGAGAGAGCTGGAACGACCTGGCTTCCGATCTGGGTTCGGACCGGTAGGCCATCGAACGGCGACCAGCAGACAACAATCCGCTTACAGGTCTCGGAGGATTAAATGGATAAGGTGCGAATCGGGGTGATCGGCAGCGGTGCCATCGCCCAGGTACAGCACATGCCCAACCTGCACGAGCTGCAGCATCTTTTCGAGGTGACCTGGACCTGTGACGTCTCCGCCAAGTTAGCCGAATACCTTGCCGGCCGCTTTAGTGTGCCGCATCACACGACAGATTATCGCCAAGTGCTGGACGCGGATGACGTGGACGCTGTCATCCTCTGCCACCGCGACCCGAAGACCGAAATCGCGGTGGCCTCCTTCGCAGCCGGCAAGCATGGCTTCGTCGAAAAGCCGATGTGCTATTCGAAAGAGGATGCGGCCTCCATCGCAGCCGCCGTCGAGCGCTCCGGCAAGGTGGGCCAAGTGGGTTACATGAAGGTCTACGATCCGGCGTTCAATATCGTGGAGGAGGAAGCTGAAGGATGGGACCCGACCTTCGTGCAGGTAAACCACTTGCATCCGAACAACGATCTGCATACCAGCCAGTTTCACATCGAGCGCTTCGACGATGTTCCGGCCTCGGCGGGAAAAGCCTCGCAAGCCGCCCGCGCGGCGGCATTAAATCAGGCTCTCGGAGATGGAATACCAGACGACGCGGTCAGTGCCTTCTTTACATTGGCCGGAAGCCTCATTCACGACCTCTACGGCTTGCGGATCCTGTTTGGCAATCCGAAACGAATTGTCAGCACCGACGTGTGGAACAACGGAAGGGCACTCTCCACCGTACTCGAATACCCCAATGGCTCGCGCTGCATTGCCTCGTGGGTGGATCTGCCAAACCTGTGGGATTTCAAGGAAACGTTGGAGATCTACGGTGCCGACAAGCGGATTATCCTTGCCTATCCGACCGGATTCTCACGCGGCCAGCTCTCGAAACTGAGCATTTGGGAAATCGACGCTGCGGGCCGCACGGTGGAGCGGCAGCCGGCGGTAGAATGGGAGAGCCCGTTCGTCGGTGAGCTCCGGCATTTTCACGCGTGCATCACCGAAGGGACCCCTTGCCGGACATCGGTTGCGGATGCCTTAAGCGACATCCAGCTGGTGATCAACAGCACTCAGGCCTATCTGAAGGGATCGCCCGTCGCCTTCGGATAAGAGAGGCGTCGGCAACGGTTGCCGCCGAGGAGTCGAGTTATGACCGAAACAAGAGCTGCAACCCTCACCGACGTAGCGCCGTTCTTCATCGTCAGCAACTACACCGCCGCAAGAGATTTCTACGTGGACAAGCTGGGATTCGAGGTACAACTGGAGATTCCCGATGAGGAGCCGTTTTTTGGAATCGTCGCACGCGACGCCGTTTCAATCTTTTTGAAAAAGATCGGTCCCGACGTCCAGCCCCAGCCAAATCACACCCGGCACGAATGGGCGCGGTGGGATGCCTTCGTCCATACCCCCGACCCGGATCTCTTGTACACAGAGTTTGCCGGACAGGGTGTTACCTTCCACGAGGATCTTGCGGACACCGACGACGGCCTTCGAGGGTTCGCCATTTACGACGCGGATCGCTACACGATCTTCTTCGGCTGCTGAGTTCGCGCGGCGACCGGAAGCTGCCGTAGGGTTTCTCCCACCAGCGCAAACCTGGTCCCTTGACCAAGTGGCCGCCGAACGGCTATCCGGTCCAGGCATTCCCTTGCCGCGCGGCCGCCGGAACGGTTTATTCTCCTCGTCCAACCTACCGCACTTTCGGCAGCTAAAATCCGAGGGAACAAGACATGACTGAATCCGTTCACCACGAAATCATCAAGCTGGGCGCGGACGATACGCCGTACAGGCTACTCACCTCCGACTACGTATCCACCGGCAGCTTCGAGGGCGAGGAGATGCTCAAGGTCGACACCGGCGGACTGACTATGCTGGCCGACGTGGCCATGCGTGAAAGCGCTCACCTCCTGCGGCCGGGCCACCTAGCCCAGGTGCGCAAGATCCTCGACGACCCGGAGGCCTCGGACAACGATCGCTTCGTAGCGCTGGAGCTGCTCAAGAACGCCAACATCGCCGCCGGCGGAGTGCTACCGATGTGCCAGGACACCGGCACCGCCATCATCACGGGCAAGAAGGGTCAGCGGGTCTGGACCGATGGCAACGACGAAGCGGCTCTGGCGCTGGGCATCAAGAAGGCCTACACCGAGTCCAACCTGCGCTACAGCCAGGTTGCTCCCTTGACCATGTTCGAGGAGGTGAACACCCGCACCAACCTGCCAGCCCAGATCGAGATCTATGCCGATCAGGGAAGCGCCTACAAGCTCATGTTCATTTCAAAAGGTGGTGGTTCTGCCAACAAGAGCTTCCTCTTCCAGGAAACCCGAGCACTGCTCAACCCGGATTCGTTGAGAGATTTCATCGACGAGAAGTTGCGCATGATCGGCACCGCGGCCTGCCCGCCGTACCATCTGGCTGTCGTTATCGGCGGCACGTCGGCCGAATACACCTTGAAGATGGCCAAGATGGCCAGCACGCGGTACCTGGATTCCCTGCCAACCCAGGGAAACGAGTTTGGTCAGGCGTTCCGCGATCTGGAGATGGAAGCGCAGGTGATGGAGATGAGTGCCGAGATGGGCATTGGCGCACAGTTCGGCGGAAAATACTTCTGCCACGACGTGCGGGTGGTACGCTTGCCTCGACACGGCGCCTCGGTCCCCGTAGGTATCGCGGTATCCTGTTCCGCGGACCGTCAGATCATGTCCAAGATCACTGCCGAAGGAATTTTCCTGGAGCAATTGGAGCAGGATCCCGCCAAGTACCTGCCCGAGGTCGACGCGCACGAGCTGAAAGGCGAGGTGGTAGAAATAGACCTCGCCCACCCAATGGAGGAGGTCCGCGCGACGCTCAGTAAACATGCCGTGAGCACCCGTCTCTCCTTGTCGGGACCGATGATCGTGGCCCGTGATATCGCCCACGCCAAGCTTAAGGAGCGGCTGGACAAGGGGGAAGAGCTTCCCCCCTATTTCAGGCAACAACCGGTGTATTACGCCGGCCCCGCCAAAACCCCTGAGGGTCACGTCACCGGGTCGTTCGGGCCAACCACCGCGGGACGGATGGACAGCTACGTCGATCAATTCCAGGCCGCCGGCGGCAGCATGGTCATGCTGGCCAAAGGGAACCGCTCGAAACAGGTTACCGACGCCTGCAAGAAACATGGCGGGTTTTATCTCGGCTCGGTCGGGGGCCCGGCAGCCCGCCTGGCTCAAGACTGCATCACCAAGGTTGATTGCCTGGAGTACGCCGAGCTCGGCATGGAGGCTATCTGGCAGATCGAGGTGAAGGACTTTCCCGCGTTTGTCGTCGTCGACGACAAGGGGAACGACTTCTTCGCCGCCTTTCGCCGCAAGTAGCTGCCCGACATTGAACCGTGAAGATTCTCAAGACCCTGTGTGTAGGTGTCGGCGGCCGTGGCCTCTGGCCGCTGGGAACCTGCAAACCCGAGATCGGATTCCAGGTCACGGCCCTGTGCGACATGCAGGAGTCGGCTCTCGCAGCCGGCCGCGAGCTGACCGGGTTGTCGAGCGGCGCTTGTTACACCGACTACACTCGGGCAATGGATGAATCGGGCGCCGATTGCGTGGTTATCTGTACCCCTACCATTCACCATGTACCGATGGCAAAGCAGGCCCTGGAACGAGGTCTTCCGGTGCTGGTGGAGAAAGGCATGGCTCCGGATTGGGAGACGGCCTGCGAGGCGGTCAAATTCGCCCGCGAAAAAGACGGCGTCTTTTGTGTGTCCCAAGACTATCGGTACAGGGAGCTGGAACGCACCCTCCACCGCATTCTGCATACCCCGGACGATCCCGCCAGTGTCGGTGAACCGTATCAACTGGACCATATCCAGCACCGTTCCCGTCCCGAACCGCGCACTCTCAACTATCCCTTTGCTTCGGTGTGGGACATGTCCTGTCACCACTTCGACAACTTCCTATTCTGGTTCGGTCCGGTCGCCGAGATGACAGCGAACGCGTTCGGGGCGCCCTGGTCCAGGTACGAGCATCCGAACAACACCAGTGCCTTCATGCGGTTCGAAAGCGGAGTGGTGGTCAACTACTTCCACGGGCACGATTCGGCACGCAACCACTTCTACCTTGGCCTCCACGGCAAACTCGGTGCGGTTATCGCGGGCACGGACGCGGATGGAAAACAGATCCTTGAGTTCAGCCAGCGGCCCGGTGAGCAGTTTGGCCGCACCGATACAAACCCGGTGCCGCTAGCGGAAGCATCCGACGAAGCAGGAGTCCTGGCCGACTTCCACGCTTACATCGAAGAAGGAATCGAGCCGGGCATCAGCGGCAGGAACAACCTCGAGGTAATGGCGCTCTGTCAGATGATGGTCATCTCCTGCCAGGAGGGCCGCACCGTCAAGAGATCCGAGCTAGCTGACGGGCTCTGACCGCACTTTCAAGATTCAAGCGTAATTCAAGGCAGCTGATCCAAAGCTCATGGAAACACCCGGTCTAACCCCACTCGATTGGGCGATTATTGTCCTCTACGCGCTGGCGACGCTCGGCCTCGGTTATTTCTTCAGTCGCCGGCAGTCCAGCGTGCGCGAATACTTCACCGGCAGCGGACGCATGCCGCCGTCGCTGATTGGCATCTCTCTTTTTGCCACCCTTCTAAGCACCATCTCCTATCTGTCGATCCCGGGGGAAGCGATTGGCAAAGGGCCGGTCTTTATGCTCAACTACCTCACCCTGCCGATCGCGATCCTAGTAGTCGGGTTCATCCTTATACCACGGTATATGCGAACCCGGGTTACCAGCGCTTACGAGCTGTTGGAGGAGCGGCTTGGACTCGGCATCCGCTTGCTAGGTGCCACCCTGTTCATCCTGCTGCGTCTGGTATGGATGGCGCTGTTGATCTATCTGGCCGCAAAGGCGATGGCAGTGATGTTCGGGTTGGACGACAGCTGGATCCCCTGGATCACGCTAGTTACCGGTCTGGTTGCCATCACCTACACCTCGCTGGGCGGTCTTCGTGCGGTGGTAATTACCGACCTGGTGCAGTGCACCTTGATGTTGGGTGGCGCGCTGATCGTGATCGGTATGGTTAGTTACCACTTCTCCGGCTTCGAGTGGATACCAACCCAGTGGCAAGATCACTGGGACGAACAACCGCTGTTCAGCTTCGACCCGTCGGTGCGCGTCACTATCATCGGCTCCATGCTGACCGGCTTGTTGTGGACGATCGCTACTGCCGGCGGCGACCAGACGGTGGTACAGCGCTTCATGGCGACCGAAGATGCGCGGGCGGCTCGGCGCTCCTATGTGACGCAGCAGGTAGTGGGGGTAGTGATCGGCTGTTCCCTATGGCTGGCCGGCCTGGCGTTGCTCGGATTCTTCCAGAGCCAGGCGAACCTACTGCCGCCGGGGATCAATATCGAAGAAAACGCAGACAAGGTGTTCCCCCATTTCATTGCGTTTCACCTACCGCCGGGCATCTCGGGTCTCGTGGTCGCCGCCATGTTCGCCGCGGCCATGTCCAGCCTCGACTCCGGCGTGAACTCCATTACCGCCGTGGTCACGACCGATTTCTTGGACCGGCTCGGAGTCAAATACGCCGACGAACGGCAACATACCCGAAGGGCACAGCTGCTCGCTTTCGCCATCGGCGCCATTGTCGTGGTGACGAGCTCGTTGATGGAGCACATTCCCGGCAACATCACCGCCGTTACGAACAAGACCTCGAATTTGTTTACGACGCCGATCTTCGCGTTGTTCTTCTTCGCTCTCTTCGTGCCGTTTGCGCGCCCCGCTGGGGTTGTCGCCGGCACCATCTGCGGTGTACTTGCAGCTGCCCTGATCGCGTTTTCGGGCCCCATCTTCGGCATGTTGCCAAACGGCAACGATCCGGTAAGTTTCATCTGGATCAGCCCCGTGGCCCTGTCGGTGGACCTTGCCGTCGGTACGATCGTATCCTGGATACTTCACAAACGCGCCGTTCTCAGGCGCACCTCCGAAGCGTAGGCAAGAGTGGAAGCTCCACAAGATTCAGAGGTGATGAAGGCGGGACCGGAGATCGAGGTTCCGAAGCCGCTGGACAAATCCCAGGTCGAGTTTTTCGTCGAGAACGGATACCTGGTCGTCCCGGATATGGTCGGTGCGAAGGAGTTGGAGGAGCTGGCGACGGATCTGATCGCCATTGCCCGCGGCGCCTACCCGTGCCGGGGGATCGATCCGGTGCCAAGCGACTACAGCGATCGCGAGGTGCTGGAATCGATTCTCTGCATCCACCACCCCCAATTCATCAGCCCCGTCATCGAGAAATACGCGCGACACGCGCAGATCTGTGGCGCCCTCAGTCAGATAGCCGGCGCCCACCTGCTCGAATGGGACGGCAGCGTCGAATGCATGCAGTCGATGTATTTCGTCAAACCCCCTGGTTTTCAGGGGCAGGCATGGCACCAGGACGAAGTCTACATTCCCACCCGCGACCGCTCCCTCGTTGGCGCATGGATCGCGGTCGATGACGCGACCAAAGAAAACGGGTGCCTCTACATCCTTCCGGGGTCCAACCGGAAAGGATACCTATATCCCCAGAGAGAACATGACAACCGGGACGAATTCGACTTCGCTCTGGAGAGCTACGGATTCGATGGCAGCAGTGAGGTAGCGGTGGAAGTCGGTGCCGGCGGGGTGGTCTTCTTCAATGGCTACCTGTTACACCATTCCTACAAGAATCGCAGCAATATCTACCGCCGGGTGCTGGTGAGCCATTACTGCAACAGCTGGAGCCTGCTGCCTTGGCAGCTGAAAGAAGGAGAGAGCGCGGCGAAGTCCGACTGGAGAGGTGTGATTCCAGTTGCCGGCAGCGATCCGTACGCCTGGAAGGGGTACGAGTGGGCACCCGACATGGCGCACGTGCGTTCGTGCAAAGCGGCCGAGGAGGTTCGCGCCGCACGCGAGCAAGGCGACGGCGCTTGAAGGTGCGCACTCCAACGTTCCCCCGAGTCTAAGCTGGCAGCGATTGCTTGACGCAGTCTTCGGCGCGGCCGTCGTTCTCCCACCGCATATGACGCCGTACACGCCCAACCAACTGCGCGA
Source organism: Candidatus Latescibacterota bacterium (assembly GCA_965217095.1). GTDB lineage: Bacteria > Latescibacterota > UBA2968 > UBA8231 > UBA8231 > CAYNZV01. The sequence continues at coordinate 5,904,290 of OZ244235.1, read as the reverse complement.
CCGACTCCGCCGATTCTCGAAACTCGAGCTGGGCCACTTTCCCACGCCGCTCGATGAGTGTCCGCGACTGTCCACCGCCCTTGGTGGTCCGCGAATCCTCATGAAACGTGAAGACCTTACTGGATTGGCCTTGGGTGGGAACAAGGTGCGTGAGTTCGAGTATTCCTGTGCTCCGGCGGTGGACGAAGGGTACGATGTGCTGCTGCATGGTGCTGCTTCGCAGTCGAACCAATCGAGACTTACGGCAGCCCTGGCAGCTCGACTGGGAAAACGAGCGGTGATGGTCGGCCGTAGCGACGATCACGCGAAGCCCGTCAACGGAAATCTGTTACTTACCCATCTACTCGGAGCCGAGGTTCGCTTGACCTCCTCCCCCGACGACGTGGCGAGGATTGTGGCGGACCTTGAGTCGCAAGGACTCAAGGTCTACAACACAAGTTCAGACGGCTATCTGCTGCGCAGCGTCTCGTACGTGGATGGATTCCTCGAGTTGTACGACCAGATCAGGGAACGCGAGATCCGCCCGTCTGGCATCTACTTGAGCTCCGGCATCCATACGCACGTCGGGATGGCGGTCGGCGCCCGAGCCATCGGTTTCGATGTGCGCACCGTGGGCATCAGCCCCCATCCCCACGACAACGCCGAGAAAAACGCCGAGCTGGCCGCCACGGCCAACAGCATATGCGACATGCTGGATCTGGATGTCGAGTTTCTCGCCGCAGATTTCGAGAGCCACGGCGAGTACGCAGGAACGGCGTACGGCGTAACTACGCAGGCCGGCAATGACGCACTGGGGTTGGTCGCTCGAACGGAAGGGATTATTCTGGATCCGGTATACTCGGGCAAGGCTTTTGCCGGTCTGGCCGATCACGTGTCGCAAGGCGATTGGGGCGCCGACGACACGCTCGTTTTCGTTCATACGGGTGGAATACCCGCCCTGTTCGCGTACAGCGACGAGCTGAAAGCTCTCTACGACGGGTCTGTCGAACGCTTGGAATCGTAAACGGGCTCGCCGCCAACAAACCACCGCGACACCTCCTCCTACTCCGACCAACAGCCGACGCCACACGGCTCTCGTTAAGGATGCAAGGCTTCGATATAAAATCCCACGCTATTTCGAGCGAGCTCGATGGAGCTTCCCCGACACCAGGTCGTACGGAATATGGAGTAGCATCCCGGGGCCGTATTTTTCGCCCTCCGGATACCCGGCTTGCCCGGTCACCAGATGACGGGTGCCCATGGCGTAGTAGATTCCGTCGTACGGCCCGTCCTCTTTTACGATCGTGAGCTTTCCCGATTCGGGTCCCGGAACGAGCCTTTCTTCGAATAGGAGATCGAAGAGACCGGCCCCGTCGCGCCCGAGAGCAGAGAAATAGGCCCCGCGGTCGTTGCCCCCTGTGCCGAAGAACACGGCCCGTCCACTGGGGTCTGGCTCGATCTGCAGATTGTGACCTCCAGATGCGGCCAAGCCCGTATCCGCAGCCTCTTCAATCGACAGGTGGTCTCCGAACCGGTCTCCAAAGCGGTTGACCCATTTGACATGGCCCGTGTGATCTGAGAAAACGATCGGCGTGCCGCCACTCCAGCTGGTCATCCAGATGCCGTGGTTGTTGACGCCCAGGTACATGGGACCGGAAGGGATGCCGGCCAGCGGTTTGCCGTTTTGCACTTTGACCAGGGTGAAATACTCAGTGACGTCGATCTCGCGGACAATCTCTCCTGTCTCCTTGCTCCAGGCCTCCACCGTACACACAGGATCGCCAATGACCTGACCTTGGTGTGCCGCGTAGACCACATCGTGCCACGGTCTGATGTCCATCATCCGGTTTTCCTCGCTGCGGGCGAATCCGTTGTCGGCGAACGTGGCGTCCCTTGTCCACCGCCTGGCCGCACGATCGATGCGCATCTTGTAGAGCCCACCCCGCTCCCGGTCCAATCGGGCCCGCTTTGGCCGGTCGTGGTATCCTCTGTGGGTCGTCCAATACACCTCGGTGTCCTGGTCGTCCAGCTGCATACTGATGGTGCGGGCACCGTCGAAATCCAGAACCTCGTTGTAGGACCAACGTTCCCAGGCAGACGGATCGGCGATGTAGTCTGTACCGAGGCTTCCGCGAATGATATCGCCGGCACGGTGGCCCCGCTCGTCCAGCTGTCGCTCAGATTCCTGAACCCAGATTTCCGGCGGATCGTGCCGCGTATCGATCAGGGTGCGACCGAAGCCAGCGCGCGCCGCCGGACCGGCGAGGACCGGCTTGTCGAGATTGTTAATGGCGATGAGGTCGAACTCGTACACACCATCGGTCAGGTCGCGACCGAGCCAGTCCCTTCCATCCCATCGTAGTGAATGGGAGCCCGCTTCAAATGCCTGTCCTTGGGATATGTACACGAGAAGGTCCTGTGGTCCCAGAATTACCCATGCACCCAGCGGCCCCCGCGGTCCTGTTCTTGTGGAATGTTGATAAACGGCAAGCCACACGGTCGCACGCTGATTCAGGGTGAAGGGGAACGTGGGCGCAGGATGGTCGTACCAGGTGACGTCGCTAGTAGTCAAGCGCAACGGTCGGAACGCCCCCGACAGATCGGGTTGCTGAAACTCACCCTTCGGGACCGGCGGTTGCGGATACCGGACGGTCTCGTATTCGGGAATCACCACCACCTGTGCAAGGAGGTGGTGAGCGGAGAGCAGGCAGAGTATCAAGAGCAACCGGTGCATATCAATAAACCTCAATGAAAAATCTGGTACGCGAAACCCCTTTTCCTGGCTTGAAATGAAGCTTTATTTAGGCACCCGGGAGCAACGGAGATAATCGGCCGCGGGTCAAGCGCTGTTCGCAATCCAAGAAAGGAACCCATCATGAGATTCGCTAACCCTAATGTTCTGATGACGCTCTCGATTTGGCTTTTTGCTTGTGCCTCTCCAGACAGAACTCAAGAGACGACGTCGGTTGTGACAAATCACCTGAAAGCCGTCGGGGGCGGCAACGTGAATGAGATCCTTACAGACTACGCGCCAGACGCGGTAATCTATACCCAGCAAGGGCCTCTGCATGGTCACGATGCCATACGCAAGTTTTTCACGGATCTTCCCAAGGTACTACCAGCCAACTTTTGGGATGAGTTCAAAATGGTGCGCCAGGACGTCGAGGGCGAGATAGCATACATCGTGTGGTCCGGCGGCTCGACGCCCCTTGGCACGGATACCTTTGTTATTCGCGGTGGCAAGATCGCCGTGCAGACATTTGCCGCCTACATGATATCTCCGGAAGAATAGATTCCCGCGATACGAAGGAGCCACAGAATGCAAGTTCTCATCATGACAGATATGGAAGGAGTCAGCGGCATTGTCGCCTGGGAGCAGGTCCATGGTGGAGACGCCATGTTCGAAGAAGGGCGCCGACTCTACACCGAGGAGATCAACGCCGCCGTGCGCGGTGCCAAAGCTGGCGGTGCCACGCGTATCGTCGTCGTCGACTGCCATGGTGCAGGTAAGGGCTGGACCTTTAACTCGCTAATCCCCGAGCAGCTCGACCCTGACTGCGAGTGGGTTGCCCATCATGCATGGGGTCGCTACACCGAAATGTGGGAGGAGGGCTGTGATGCCTGCCTGCTGGTGGGCATGCATGCGCGCAACAACACGCCCGACGGTGTCCTCTGCCACACCATATCGGGGGTCACCTACCACAACCTGTGGTTCAACGACGACCTGGTGGGAGAAACGGGGGTTAACGCTGCCCTCAACGGTCACTACGGGGTTCCGGTTGTCCTGATAACCGGCGACGAAGCTGTGTGCCGCGAAGCCCGCGAATTGCTCGGTGATCGATTGCCCACAGTGGCGGTGAAGAAAGGACTGAGCCGCTACAGTGCGCGCCAGATTCCGCCCTTGCGCGCGCGCGAGATGATTGAAGACGGTGCCAAGAACGCTCTCCAGGACCTAACGGTTGTACCGCCCTATGTGCCCGCTAAACCCACAACCATCAAGATCGAAACGGGCACTGTTGACCAACTGGCCGATTTCAAAGGACGCGCTGGCGTCGAGATCACGGGCGCGCTAACCGCAGAAAGCCGCGCTGAGGATTGGATGACGGCGTGGAATCAATTCTGGCCTTACGATTAGGTCCAAACCCGCCCGTCACCAGAGGCCGGTGCAGGCGACGATCATCGAGTCCACCATCGCGGCCGGAGGACTTCCGTTGGGGGATATCTTATCTGCGCGAGGATATCCAGGATGTACGCTCCCTTCACGGACGCATCAACTCGCGCACTACGTTGCTCATGACGACGATGATCGCATTGGCGGGGATCATCGTGGCCGCCATCAAGATCTGATCCTTACTGCAGCAGCAACAGCTTCCTCGTTTCCACCTGATCCCCTGCCCGTAACCGATAGAAGTAGACGCCGCTGGCCAGTGATCGGCCGGCGCCGTCGCGCCCATCCCAACGCAAGACGTACTGACCCGCCTCCCGCAACCCCTGCACCAGGTGTACAACCTTCTGTCCCGCCAGGTTGTAGACCGCCAGCTCCGCCTCACCGCTTGTCGGCACCGCAAAACGAATCACTGTCCCTGAGTTGAACGGATTCGGATAGTTCTGATGCAGCGCGAACGCCTGCGGTCCGCCGGTCGCAACCTCTTCCACCGCGGTCACATGTCCCTGCCCTTCAATGACTCGGATGATCTGGTCGACCGCCAGGTCGATGATGACATCCACCTGCCCCGAGGGCCAGGCGACGATCAGCGAGTCCACGGTCGTGGCATCGCCGAGCCCGAACTCCATCGGCATCGTCTGGCCCCCTTGCGAAGCCAGATCGCGCCGCTGGCGGTGACTCCCGGTTACCGCTGTCGCCACCGCTCCGATGCCGCTGCGGTTGCTCTGCCTGCCGGCTGCCTGTACCTGCAGCCAGCGCCGCGACTTGCCGTCGTTGCGATACAGCCGAGCGCCGATGGTTTGGTACAGGTGAATATCCAGATCGCCGTCGGTGTCGAAATCGACCCAAATCGCACCCGCCATGTGGGGCCGGTCTACGCCCGTTGAAACCGCCACGTCGGCGAAGGTGCCGTCGGCCTGGTTTCGGTACAAGCGGTTCCCGTCCTCGGAACTGGTAAGCAACAGATCCAGCAGGCCATCGCCATCGTAATCGCCCCAGTCGATGCCGTGCCCATCGCCCTTCTGTTCGATGCCCGCCGTCGCCGTCACATCCTGAAACGTGCCGTCCCGGTTGTTGCGGAAGAGCCAGGAGTTTGGCTGACAATCTTGGCAAGCACCGAAATTGTTGGGCCTGGCCCCATCCCTGACGGCCTGGGTCAGGCCCAGGTCGAGAAAGCCGTCGTTGTCGTAGTCTCCCCATGACGGGGAGACCGTGCCAAAATCACCAAAAAAGGCCCCGACCCCGGACGCTTCGGTAACATCGGTGAAAGCCTCCCCTTCGCGCTCGTTTCGATAGAGGCGAGAGGGAGTGTCCCTATCGCTCCCTAGAAAAAGATCCGGATCGCCGTCGTTGTCGTAATCAGCCCAGAACGAAGGTCCGTCGCCACCATCGATGCCACGAGCGGCCGCGACATCGATGAAGGTGCCGTCCGCCTGGTTCTCGAAAAAGCTGTTGAGATCATCCCTGGGAACGTATAGATCCACATCCCCGTCCAGATCGTAGTCGGACCACGACATTCTGGTGCCGGCAGGGCGCCCATCGTCCACCCCGGCGGTTGCGGCTACCTCAACGAAGGTTCCGTCTCCGTCGTTCTGGTACAACTGGGCGGTAGGTAAACTGGCGACGAAGAGATCCAGATCGCCGTCGTTGTCGTAGTCGGAGAAGGCTGCGCCGCGAGCTATCAATCGCGGGTCCACGCCCACCAGATCGGCGACGTCGGTGAAGCTGCCGGCCCCGTTGTTGCGGTAGAAACGGGTGACAAATTTTGAGCTCGGAAGAAATAGATCCTGATCCCCGTCGCCGTCGTAATCCCCCCACGACGCCCTGCCCCGCGGGCTGTAGACCCCGGCGAGGGCCGCAACATCGGTAAAGGTCTGTCCGGAACGGGCGCCGGCGCCACCTTGGTCGCAGCGTCCAGGCGCACCCAGTGAGGTCCCAAGGAAGTGGATTGTTCGATCAGGACCGAGATCGTTGCCACGTCCTGTTGTCGTGTCCAATCACCCTCTCTGCGTCGCAAAATTGAAGGGCCGACCGTGAACGACGCCTCCACCGTGTAGGATCCGTCCGCCGACCGCGTGAGCGGCTGCTCCGCCGAACCGCCGAGGGCGCTCAGATCGAGGGTGGCACTCAACACCTCGGCGTCCGGCTCGAACAGGGCCGGCCGCACCGAGGCCGCGAAGGTGACGGTTTCCCCCTCCAACACGACAGCGGGAAGGGAGTGTTCCCAGCGCGTCGGCTCTACGACCTGGTATCCTCCCCGGCCTTCGAAGACGCGAATCTTGCGATCGGCGGGGATATTCTCCAGCACATCCACCTGTCCCGAAGGCCAGCGGATTTCCAGCCGGTCCACCCGGGTGTGCCGGGCTAGGCCGAAGTGCGCTACCTTCTCGTCCTGCTGGCGACCCAGGCCGCCCAGTATCTCCCGCATCTGCCTCAGGTCGCCGGCGTGGGCGAACAAGCGGGCGCCGATGCCGTTGCGGTTGCTCTCTATGCCGATCAGCTCGACTCGCAGCCAGTGATTGTTATTGCCGTTGTTGCGGTAGAAGGAGGCGCGACCTAAACGAGTGAGGGAGGGATAGAAGAGATCGACAAAACCGTCCTCGTCGAAGTCGCCAAAGGCCAGATCTCCTCCGATTTCGTCTATTCCGGATTGGTTCGTCGCGTCCGTGAAGATGCCGCTGCCGTCATTCAGCAGAAGGAAGTTCTCGGGTCCCGATCGCGTTTGCGAAATACCGATGACGAGATCCAGATCGGCATCGTTGTCGACATCAGCGAAAACGGCACCAATCGCGCTGGAACCCAGGATACTTACACCGAGGCCGACGCCTTCGGTGACGTCAAGGAACTGCCCGTCGCCCAGATTCAAAAACATCAGGTTGCGGGATCCTGCCTCAATATCGTCTGCGGTCGCGGTCTGGAAGATGTCGAGGTCCCCGTCGTTGTCGATGTCTCCGACGGCAAGGTCGAACGCCAGGCCCTCGTCGGCAATCTCACTGGTGGTAGCATCGACGAAGCCGCCCTGGCCGTCGCTGAGAAACAGTCGATTCGGAAGGTTGGTCGCGTCGCCTAGAGTGGGGAAGGCGGTAACACCGATATAGAGGTCGGGCCAGCCGTCGTTGTTGAAATCGCCGCCGGCCATGCCGCCCAGAGAGCCGCCCCCCTGGGGATGAAAGAGGCTGTCCAAACCTGACGCTGCCGTGCGATCGACAAAGAGGCCCGCACCGTTGTTGCGAAACAGTCGGTTGCCTCGCAGCGGGTTGCCGAAGATGTTGTCGACGTAGAGGTCCAGATGCCCATCCCGGTCGTAATCGAGCCAGATCCCCTCACCGGAAAACAGCGGTGCCGCTTCGGCGTCCCAGGTCACTTGGTTAAATAGACCGCGGTCGTTGCGCAGGAGGAGATTGCGACTAGGGCCAACCGCCAGATAAAGGTCTTCGTCCCCGTCGTTATCATAATCGGCTAGAATGCCGAACCACGGGACACTGTGCAGCTCGCTCGGGATGGCGGAGGTCATGTCGATCAGGCGACCGTCTCCGGTGTTCTGGAACAGGCCGATCTGCCTGGTTTGAAATTCCGCAAAGAAAACATCCTGGAAGCCGTCGTTGTTGTAGTCGACGAAGACAACGTTGGACGGAGGTGCGCCGTCGTAGGCGTCCAGGCCGACCGCATCGGTGATGTCGGTGAAGAGGGGTTGCGCCGCGACGAGGGTTGCTTGGAGCAAGCCGATCAGGGTGGCGGTGCAGCACAGTCTACGCAGGGTGTGGTTCAAGCACGTTTGTCGTTTTCGCATGGTCGCGAATTCCCTTTCATTGTTCTCGGAGGCGCGGTTAACGCAGAAGGAGTAGCTTGCGCCGACCTCATCACCTGGTCAAGCGGAAGGTGGGCACCTTCGACCCGAGCTGACACAGTCGAGCTGATTCCAGTGCCCTTTTCAGAGTGAGATACGCTGGCATGCTATCTGCTTTCCTCCTTCGTTGGATGACGTTTGGCTGCGTTCGTATATTCTCGTTAGGAGCTCACCAATGACCGAAACGCCCGATCCGAAATCTCCGCCTTCGCAACCGCCGGAGGACTTTCGCTGGGGCATATCGTATCTGCGCGAGGACATCCAGGATCTTCGTAGCGGTAATCAAGGGCTGCACACTGAAATCCAGGAGCTTCGCCAGGACGTGAGCCGCGAAGTCAAAGATCTACGCCAGGAAGTACGGGGCGTACACGGTCGAATCGACGAAACGAATCGCTCGTTGCACCAGCGAATCGATGAGACCAATCGGCGCATCGACTCTCGTACTGCCTTGCTCATGTCGACCATGATCGCGTTGACCGGACTTACGATGGCGGTTATGAAGATTCTGATTCCTTCACCGTAGCATTAGTAGCTTCCTCGTTTCAAACCTGATCCCCCGCCCGCAACCGATAGAAGAGACGCCGCTCGCCATCGATAAACCGCTTTCGTCGCGGCCGTCCAGGTGCGGTTTCTGAAACCGGCTTCGCAAGGTAGATGCAACAGCCGTGCCAGGTCAACGACTGGCTCTCTACTAGCGGGCTAATGCTTTGAAACCAAGTGAGTTAGGTGAATTCGATTGCCGCGGTTTGTCGGAGTCTTGCGGGCTGGATGTCCGCTAATGCGGACAAGTCCATCACGAATTCCACGATGCAGGACAGCTCCGACGGATCTCCAGCTAGTTACGAATAATCTGAAACGGCGGCATCATGTTGGGGACTTCGACTTCTAGGAGAATGGGTGCATCGGCGTCCAGGGCTTCTCGCAGCGATGTGCCCAGTCTTCCGGGACCTGTTTTGATGCCTTTCACCCCGAAGGCGTCGGCCAACTTCATGAAGTCGGGGTTGCGCAGGTCTGTCCCGATGAAGCGTTGACCGAAGCGGTGGGTCTGGTCCCACATGGACGCGCCGAACGCTTTGTTGTTGAAGACGACAGCGACGACATTGAGCCCGTACCTTGAAGCCGTCGAAAGCTCCTGAGGATTGTACATGAACCCGCCGTCGCCGCAGAGGGCCACCACCTTTTTGTCAGGCTGCGCCACCTTTGCTCCAAGTGCGGTTGGGTACTCGTAGCCCAGCGTTCCAAAGTAGGAGGATGTGATGAACGTCCTGGGGACCCGGACGGGGTAGGCCAGGTTGCTCCAGTAGCCAACATTGGTCATGCCACTGAGCAGAATGTCATCGTCGCCAAGCTCATCTCTGATAACGCCAATCATATCCATTTGATCAGAGGCCATCTCGCGCAGGTCATTGCGGTACGCTTCCCGGTATTCGGCTATCTCCCGCTTGCGCGATTCCTTTGGAGAGCTCGTGGCGCGGAGCTGCTCGAGCAATTGCACCAAGGCTTCTTTAGCGTCAGCCACTATGCTGACCTCAGCAGGCATGAGCTTGCCAATCTCTGCTTCGTCCACGTCGATCTGAATCAGTGGCGCCGGGCTTTCCGGTTGATAGTCTTTGAACATCAAACGAGTGCCAACCGCGAGAATCGCATCGGAGTCGGGAAAAACGACTGAGGCGGCATTGACGGCGGCATAGTTCGCTCCGACAGCCAGCTCATGGTCTTCTGAGAATCCCCCTTTGCCCTGTTGGGTCGTAGTGACAGACGCCTGGAGAAACTCCGCCAGCTCCCGCAGTTCGCAAGACGCACCCGATGTGATCGTTCCTCCTCCGGTGACTATCGTAGGCCGTTTCGACCGGGCAAGGATCTGAGCCGCCCGTTGAATATCGCCCGCATCGCTTACTGCCCGGGGATATTTCTCTAGCTCGATGATGTCGGCATCGCCCACCGCGCCCAGCGTATCGGGAGGAATCTCAAGCTCGACAGGTCTCGGGCGACCGGTTTTGAGCTGACGGAAAGCCTCGTGGACAACTTGGGGAATCTCCCCAACATCTAAAACGCGATGATTCCATTTGGTAATGGGCTTGAAGACATCCAGCTGGTCTTCGACTTCATGAAGCTGTCCCTGGCGCTTGCCCAGGGTATCGCTGGGGATCTGACCGGATATGAGAAGCACGGGTGACGAGCTGGCATAAGCCGTTCCTAACCCGGCCGCCGCATTGAGAGCGCCGGGTCCGGGGACAACCATTGCGACGCCGACCTTGCCCGTGGCTTTGGCAGCCATCCGCCATGTACGTCGTCGCCTGTTCATGCCGCGTCTGCACGAGCTGGATGTCATTTCGCAGCTCGTACAGGGCATCGAATGCCTCCATGATCTGCACGCCGGGTAGAGTGAATACGGTATTCACACCCTCGGAACGCAGCTGACGGGCAAGGGCCTGCGCGCCCTTCATTCGTGGCATCTGGCAGTTTCTCCGCGGGTCGCTGTAGCCAGAATGAGTAAAGTCGCGCTTCGCCCGAGCGACACCCTGGGCAGCCCCGACACTCGCGCAGCAAATGAGGTTCCGGATCAAAACACGCTAGCCGACATGGCCTAACCTTCGACCCGCTGTCGCGCCGCTTGCGTGCTCCTACAGGTGGGGCGAGAGGCGCTCCGCCATGTACTCGGCCAATTGCCGCGCCGATCTGTCCGCCATGGATGGCTGGTGGGTGGTCACGAAACCGTCGTAGTTGATTGCTTTCAAGGCAGAAAGGAACAGCTCTGAATCGATGCCGCCCTCCTCACCAACGACCAACCTCTCGTAAAACGCCTCACCGCTGTAGGTGGGCACGCTTCTCACGCCGGTCGCTACGGGACGCAGGTTCTGCAGATAGACGTTGCAGACATGGGGTGCCAGACGTTTCATCTCCTCTTCACCGTACTCATCGCCGCAAAGCACCAGGTTACCGGGCTCCACCGTGAGACCGAAACTCTCGTGGTCGATCTTTTTGACCAGGTCGACACACCCATCGATCGTCTCGGCGGGGCTGTCGGTGTGGGTCTGCTGCAACAACATGATCCCCCGTTCTGCCGCCTCGTCACAGGCGGTTCGGGTCCACTTCACATCCTCGTCATCTTTAATGGCAATGCGAATGAGGGTAGCGCCGAGGATCTCGGCGTAATCCAGATGGCGGCCGATCTCGCGCTGCGGCCGTCCGGCCTCAGCCGTGTTCGTCGCGATTATCGGATCCAGCGTAACCATCGAAGCGGCGAGGTTGTACCGGTCGAGCACGGCCCGCATTTCCTGGATTACCTCTTTCGGGGTATCGACGGTAGCCTGGGAGGGGCGGATACACAATCCGGAGAAGCCGGTGTCGCGAGCCACATTCGCCAGCTCCTCGAAACTGATCGCAGTGGTGTCCTTTATGTGCTCTTCTTCGGCGATGCGTGCGGAAAGAGAAAGTTTCATCATTTCGTCCCATACTCCAGGAGAACAGAGGTGATTTCGTCGTGCCGATTAACTACCTGGTCGAATGCCGCCTCGGCCTCTTCCACAGCAAAGGTGTGGGATATGAGCGAGTGCACATCCAGCTTCTTCTGGGCTACAAGCTTCAGGAATTCCTGCATGTTCCTATTGAGGGTCCAACGCACGAAGTTGTACGGATAGTCGATCCCCTTCTCTTCGTATTCCGGGTCGTGCCGACCGGGTCCGTACGCTCGTGATATCAGCAGCTCCGCTTCGGTGCGATGCCACTGAAGAAACGGAAACTCGAGCTCGGCCAGACCGACCACGACGACGCGTCCATTCTTCCGCACCATATCCAGGCACTGACCCATGACCCCCTTGCCCGAAGGTGCCGCGCACATCAGCACCACATCGGCGCCCCTGCCGTCGCTAAATCTCAACACCGCTTCTACGGGATCCTCACGGCCAGCCAGCGCCACTTCTTCAGCGCCCAACCTCAGCGCCAATTCGAGTCTGCGCTCGTTGCTGTTTCCCACCACCAGCACGTGGCCGCCGCTTAAGCGCGCCATCTGGGCCGCCATCTGACCGATGAGGCCGGTGCCCAACACCACCACTCGATCGCCGAGACCGACGCGCCCTTGCCGCACCCCATGCATGGAGTCCGTGCCGAGGGTGGTGAAGGCAGCGTCCTGCGGGTCGACGCCATCCGGAACCACGGCGAACATGTTGCGCGGCACCGAACAGATCTCTCCGTGGGTCGCCATTTGCAAACCTCCGCAAGCCACCAAGTCACCCGGTTTTACCGATCCCTCGCACTCCGGACCCACCTCGACAACGCGGCCGCAGTTGCTGCATCCAAGAATCTCCACATCGTCCGCACCTTGGGGGCGATTGCCGACGATGTAGACCTCCGTTCCGGTGTTTACGAGCGAGAAGAGGGAGCGGGTCAGAATACCATTGGGGCGCAACTCAGGAGAATCGGCTTCCTGGACGGCCACCTTCCCGGCGGCGTTGACGGTTACTCTCTTCATGGGGGCTCCATTGCGAAATATATCGACGGTGGATGAGTTGCATGACCTGCGATCGGCAGAGCGCGATTCGCTAGTCGCCGCCGAAAATCAACGGCAGCGGCACGCCGGTGCGGTCGACCGCGGCGGCGGCGTCCACATACCCATACGCAAAAGCACGCCGAGGTTCGGTGGTCTTGTTGAGGCCGGAGCGATGCACGACCATGCTGTGAAGCAGGATACCCTCACCTGGGTCCGCCACGAGCTCTATGATATCGTCCGGCACCCATTCATCCCCAGGCCAGCTATCTTCCTCCGACTGGTGACTGCCCCCGGCCAACTGCATACATCCGTTGGCGATCGTGGCCTCGTCCAGGGCGATCCAGATATTGATCATTTGGTAACCGTTGTACGCCGGGTCCCGGTGCCAGGGCAGATGGGTGCCGCGCTCGGCAGGTTTATTGAACAACATGGTCCGATAGCTCGCCACCTTCTCGCCTATCAATCGATGAGTTATGGAGCGGAATATGTCACGCCGCATGATAGCCAAGTAGAGTGGATCCAGGTCCATGCGGTCGATTCTTCGGTAGGCCAGCGTCGACACCTCGTGGCGCCGCGATTTGGGCACGCGATCCGCGTAGCTGCCCGTCTCGCTATCGCGCTCGAAGGTCATTCCCTCATAGGTGATTTTGCCGAGCATGATGTCGTCGGCTCGCTGGCGCAATACATCAAGGTCGTCGGCGGATAGCAAACCGCCCAGTCTCAAGTAACCCTGCTCGGATAAGCGTTCGAATTCCCGCTGGTCGAATTCCTCCAGCGCCTCAGTTCTCTTCATCGGTTTGGCTCCCAGGTTTTCCGTAGATATTTCCGGACCTTCACCTGCGAGACAACCTAACAACAGATCGGAATAGGTAAACCCGCGGGCGTCGGCCGCCGATGCTCTGCTTCCCCTAATTTTCTCGCAGACCTTCGAGGATAGCGTCGCATAACTCGACCGTCTTCACCGCCTCATCGAGATTGCAAGCCGGCGCGGAAACAGGTTGATCGTTCGCTATGCCCTCGAGGAAATAGGCATCCTGTTCTTCGGTTCCACCACCCCCGGCCTCAATTTCGATGCGCTCGCCGTCGCGCAGTACATAACCCGTTTCGATCCCTTCCAGGTAGGCCGATACATCACGTCCGTGGAGCTCGTAGCGTTCCAGCCTGCCAGCGCTCGTCCAGTTGAAAATCAGATGTGCAAGGCAGTTGTTTTCAAAAATAACCATTGCCCCAAACACGTCCTTGTATTTGTGCAGGGCCCTGCGGACGACACTGTGGACCTCAGCGACTTCCGAGTTGGCAAGCGCTCGTATTACGTCGACGCTGTGATTGATCGACTCCCACATCATGTTGTCGAGAAACTCATCCGTATAAAGGCCACGTTTCTCGAAAGCAGTGAGACTCTTGTGGAACTCGCCAACCAGCTGCACAATCGGTCCCCTCTCCTCAACCATCTGCCTGGCCTTTACCACAAACGAATTCATCCGGCGGTTCCAACCCACCATGCCTTTTGCGCCTGTCTGTCTTGCGGCGTCGCGCAACGCTGTGGTTTCGGCGGTACCCATGCCCGGAGGTTTCTCGAGGAAGGTATTGACCCCCTTCTGCAGGCAGGGCAGGGCGGTTGGCGCGTTTAGATCGGGCGGCGTCGCGACCCATACCGCATCGAGACGATCTGCTTCCTTTTCCAGCATCGCTTCCACCGTGGCGTAGCGCGCCTCGATCCCGAACTGTTCACCTGCCTGGTCGCGAGCTTCGGGCAAGGGATCGCAAACTGCCACCAGCTCCGCGTTTTCATGATCGTGGAGAATTCCGAGATGCTGATTGCCCTTCTTTCCGGTACCGACCACTGCAACCTGAAGACGAGACATGGCTTTTCTCTCCTGGAATAGGCACAAATACGGCCTACGGATTTTGGCGTCTGACCTGGCGTGAGGTGAAAAACCGCGTTATCGACAGTCGGGTCAAGCAGGGACGCGGAAGATCGATCGCTCATTGCCTTGGTGAGCGTTATGCAGATTCGCTCACCAAGGGAACGGTTCGATCGTGGCAAATCGGATATCGGTGAACGATGCCGAGCCCCGCTCCACGAACAGTTCGAGATCCCCCACTGGCGCCGCCCGCTCCCATGCCAGAGCCGCTATCCAGCGATCGTTCAGATAGAATTCAAAATGTTCGTCCCGCGCGAAGCAGCGCAGCAGGTACTCCTGGTTGGGCTCGATGCCCTGATAAGCGGTATCACCCCCTAGCAATCCAGACCAACCGTAATACGGGCGGTAGCTCGCGCCGCCGACCGCAATCTGTTCCTGGTCCCGGTCTAGAAAGAGCCATACCCCTTCTCCTGCGGACACCCGTAACACGATGCCCGCTCCCGCCGCCGTGTCCAGTCGCATGCGGCATGAGAAGTGCAGATCCGCCAGGTCTTGAGCAATCTTGCAGGAGGAGCCCAGGTTGGCGGCGGTTCCCGTGATGCACTCGTCGCTCCGTTCCCATTCGCCCCAGTCGCCGCTGCCGAAACAGGGCAACCGGTTCGAGCCCTCCGTCAGCACCTCTTCCTCAAGCGATTCCAAGACCGACATGTACTCGAGGAACAGGGTTCCATCCCCTTGGGCGCGCACTCTCTTTGGGGCCGCCAGGGTAGCCCGGGTGCCGGCTATGTGGTGGTAGAGAATGCGCTCGCCGCCATGGGCGATCGTATGCCCACAATACGGTCCCGGCACCCCCTTCTCCGCGCCGACTACGAGGAAATTCTCCGGCCTGTGGTATGGACCATCCCAAGTGTCGGACATGAAATAGAAGGTGCCGTCGGCGTTCTGTCTGCCGTCGGTGCGCAGGCGGACCCCGCCGCGACTCCTGGAGGTAAAGAGGAGGTATTGCCTTGCATCCAGCTCGAAGAGATCGGGCACCTCCGTCTTTTCGTAGAGACCGGTAGGCGCATCGAACGGCGGCAGATGCTCCCAGTGAATCAGATCGCTGGATTGCATGTGCGCGAACACCGCGCCGGTGTGCTCATGACTCCACTGCGGAAGTCGACCGTGAAGAAGAGCATGGAACTGTCCGTCTTCGGGACGGTACCAGATGAACGGGTCGCGAAAATCCAGCATGTCGCTAAACAGCGGCGGGACCGGATGATCCAGATAGTGAGGGCCGGCCGCTTTGAACACCGGATTGGCGGGATGCGGTGCCCAGGTTTCCAGATCCTCGGAGATGAATAGACCGGTTTGCTGCTCGCCTCCCGGCATCGAACCAGTGAACAGGTGGAACTTCCCCTGATGGTGAACAACCATGCCGGTGAGGGTGGGGCCGCGCTCGTTCCAGTCCCCTGGAACGCCGCTGGTAACCGGAATGGAAGACCGCTCTTCCCAATGCATCAGGTCCGTTCCGACCCAGTGACCGATATGATCGGACGGAGGTCCGGTGTTCTCGATATAAAACAGGTGGAACACGTCCTCCCACGGGAATATCCAGGTGTCCCACATCGACCTCCCTTTGGGCGGTCTAAAGTTCAAACACTCCTCCTGCGCAATAATCCAGCTGCTTGAAATCGAGTCGACGGCCGACACCCAGGTCGACTATTTCCACGAGCTTCTCATCGGTCATCAGCCGATAGGTCGGCTATTCCCGCGTGGTGAAAAATCGCGTTATCGCTAGTCGGGTCAAGCATGGCGCCTGAAAGATCGGTAGCTCCAGCGGCACGGCGGGACGGTGCTGGATCGTGCACTTGCCTCTGCCAGGGCATTTGTCATTTTCAGGGACACGATGAAACTATCCGCTGAACAGATCCGGCAGTTCCGCGATGAGGGGTACTTGCTGCTTCACGACGTCCTGCCGGCAAGGGAGTTCCAACCGCTCATCCAGGAGCTGGCGCAAGTGATCGATGCCAAGGCAACAGAGGTGCATGCGGCCGGCCACCTGCGCGACTTGCATCGAGACAAACCTTTCGAGACCCGGCTGCACTACCTGTGCGAGGACGCGGACGATCCTGATGACGTATACCGCGTAATCTTCGGCAAACGCCACAAGACCGCTGGGCTCTTCAAGGTGTGGACCCTTCCACCCCTCCTCGCTCTCGTGGAGCCGCTGATAGGACCGGAGATCCTTGCCCATCCGCAGTTCAACACCAGGGCTAAATTGGCTTTTCTCGAATCGTCCGTAGGGACCTTTCACCAAGATGGTGCGCTGCTCGCTAAAGAAGCCGAACACACACCGATGGTGAACTGCTGGATCCCCTTGGTAGATGTGACCATGGAGATGGGAGGAATGCAGGTCGTTTCGGCCAGTCACAAATGGGGTGTGATCCCGCACCAAGACGAGGGCCGGATCATGGAAGAGGATCTGCGGACCAGCGACATCGTGGACTGTCCAGTCCCTCTGGGAGGGGTGCTGTTGTTCGACAAGCTTACGGCACACCGCGCCCTTCCCAACCGCACCGACAAGGCGCGTTGGAGTCTGGATCTGCGCTATTGCGATGCCAATGCGCCTACCGGGCGCAACTATCCTGGTTTCCTGGTGCGCAGCAAAGACCATCCCGACCAGGTCGCCACCGACCATTACCGCGATTGGACACGTCTCTACGAAAGCGATAGCATCCCCGAGTATCACCGAATAACACAGAAGGACCAGCGACCCGGGTTGAGGGCTTAGGGGTGAAGACGCCAGACCTCCTTAGCTCGAGCTTCGCGTCGACCGTTCTTCTTGGATGGAGGAGCAATGAAACGCGCGCCGTTGGAGATCACGCGTGTGCATCACACGAAACTCTGCTACAGCAAGGACCGTTATTGCGGCCACCCACGCCAGTGCGGGATCCACAACTTCGGTAACGGCGAGATTGCGGTCCTCCACCACCACGCCGATTCCAGTTACGAAAATCGCGAGGATATCAGGCACGGTTGGGACTCGAGGGGGTACAAAAGCCGTTGCAAGATCCTGTTGCAGCGTTCCCTCGACCATGGCGAGACCTGGAATAGCGAAAACGACGTTGTCGTCTGGGACTACGATCGACCACTCGAGGCACATCGAAACGTGCTGTGGAAGTGCGACGATCCCGCAGAGCCACGCGCCAATATCGATCTAACCAGTCCCGATTCGGCGATCTACTTCGGGCGTCCGTTAACGGGAAGAGAAAATGAGGATGGAGTCCCGACGATGGAATGCCTGGTTTGGCGTTCTGGCGACCGCGGTCAAACCTGGGAAACATCGCCCTGCTCCCGGATAAAACCCCCGCTGGGGTACAGCTACGCGCACGTGGACTGCTATCCGCCAGCCAGATTCGACGACGGCACCCTGCTGGTGCCAGCGACGGCGGATAACCGCAACACCGGTCATTCGGTGGGCCGCTCGCAGCTCGAACGGCTCAACCAAAGCGTCACCGTTCTTTACGGTTCCGAAGACAACGGTCTTAGTTGGCATTATGTGAGCGAAGTGATGCGCGATCCCACGGGCCATGGTAGGCCGGTCTACGCCAACCTGCTGCTCTTGCCCTCGGGCCGGCTCCAGTGTTATGCCCTCAATGCCGGAGGCGTACGCACCGCGCTTCATTTGAATCATTCCGACGACGGAGGTTACACCTGGAGCGAGCCGCGATCGATCGTAGGGTGGGGGCAGTCGCCGTGGACCAAATTGAGTCGTGACCCGATCTGGCCCCGTGCCGAATCCGGGCCGCGCTATCGCTCTTGTTGGCCGCTGTTGCTAAAGGACGGGCGCATCGCAGTACTGTTCGATCGCCGCCAACTTCCGGGAGGCATCGGCGTGATCGTCAGTGAAGACCAGGGAGAGACCTGGTCGGCAGAGGCGGTGATTCGCGGGGACGCCAGCGATTGGGATCTGGGTTATGTGGTGGGAACCGAGTTGGACGACGGGCGCATCTTCGCCGCGTATTACTTCATGGAAGATGACGGTAACAATTTCGGCGGCACCCGCCACATGGCCGCCAGCTGCTTCAACCTGAGGTAGCTGCCTAGGCCGGCGACGAGATCTCCACGGAGCTCAGGTAGAACCTCAAGAAACCTTCCTTGAATCTGCTGTCCGGTGGCGGCGTGGCGTTTGCCACCACCCCCACTATCCACCCCCCCACAAGCGGAGAAAGATCGCATACCCGCTCGTACCAACGGCCGTTAGCTCGCCCTTCCAACGTCGGCGCCCAGAAGTTCCCATTGCTCTGGCCCAGCAAGTTATACTCTCTCTCCAAAAGTCGCTCCGGTTCCGTGTCCACAAGGACTCCGTTCTGGTCGCGGAGGAGCGGATAGGGGCTTTCGTCACAGGTGTTGATCAACGGTGAGAGGGCGAAATGGTCGTGCTCTGACTCGGGGTCGAAATAGACTTTGTAGCTGAATGTGGTACTCGGTTTGATCTCCAAGATGAAGTCCATGGCCAGAAAACCAACTCGGTCCGCCGACTCCTCATCAGCGACGGCTACCCCTGTCTCGACGCGCAGCATAGAAGCGCCGTCCGGCGACACGACTGCACCGTCCTGTTTCATCAACTCCGTCTGAGCAAATAGAGACAGCTCTATCTCGGGACCCTTGGGTGCCACCTGGAATACGCGTCGTCCCCCTCTGTCCGACCACCTGCTTTGCTGATGAGCGGCCAGATCGAGAAAGGTCGGCTGCGTCTGCTGTTCGTTTAGATCGTGGAGCGTGGCGGCACCGTTGCGCAGACGCACGAGATAGCCACTTTGAAACTCCATGTGGCAGATCTTCAGACCGTAGCCTTCTACCTGCGAATAGTGATGAGTGTGGCCGTGAAAGAGCCATTTCGCATCGGGAAAGCGCTGCAGCGTTCCGATCAAGCGGCCGCGGCTTTGCAGCATGTGCCAGGGGCGGTGATCCTCGAGCAGCTCGGAAGGTTCGTGCATGAATACGAAGCTCAGCTCACCCCGGTGCGCTTCTAGATCCTGCTCGAGCCAGATGAACTGTTCGTCGGGGATGCGGGCGAAATGCGAATTCCCTGTCTTGGACCGCATCGGAGTCGCGACCGGCGCCGTACCGTGGCTGTCCAAGCTGACGAAGTGACAACCTCCGAAGTCGAACGAAAAGTAGATGAAGGTCTCGTTCGCCGTGCCGGACAGTCCAGTTACAACATCGGGATAGATCGCCTCCAGCCAGTATCTCTTGCCGGCATCGTCGAGCTCATGATTGCCGATGCCAAAGAAGACCGGGGGACAGTTTGGCACCGAGCCGATTGTCTCCACGACTACGTCCGCAAGCCGAGTCACGACGCCGGCCCGCGGCGCTTCCGTCTGCTGGGTGCCGAAATCGCCGACGAGGAAAATAAACGCGGCGCCGGCATCGGTGCAGCGCTGGAGAAGATCCCGAAAGACCTGGTCGGTCCAGTCTGTCGAGCGCTCCCAAATGTGGACGTCGGATATGACCGCGAACGAAAAATTGTCGGAATCGACCGATTTTAGTCGAAGCACCTCCTCGATGTGCCGGGTTATAGACAAGATGGGGCCGCGCTTATCCATATCGCTATGAGTCCTTTCGGGGGCTGTGCATCCTACCTTACCCAGTGACGATATAGAGGCTGCACCTTCTGCGGCAGTTTTTCGTACACCTCGGCCGCTATGGGTGGAACCTCGTTCTCCTTCGTTCCCGTTTCCTCCACGAGTTGTTTGCGCTGCTCCGAACCTGGCATCAAGACCTCGAGGTTGAGCCACCAGGGAACGTACCGAACCACCATCCCTACACGCAGTCGATCGCTGTTGTTGGTGGCGGTTGCGTGCCACAGCCGGCTGTCGAAGACCAGGACGCTGCCTGCGTTACCTGTAACCTGCATCTCGGTCGGATAGGGCTGGAAACGATCTACCTTCAGCGCCCCGGTGGGGTTGTCGGATGTGCGATGGCTTCCCGGGACAATCCAGGTGCCGCCGTTCTCGACTGTGAAGTCCGACAGCATCCAAAGGCTGGAAAGCTGCACCGGAAAGTCGGGGTAGGGGGCGAGAATGCGTCCCGCTTTTTCCTGATTATACGGCCAGTCGGCGTGCCAGCCACCGCGCTCGTTCCCCTTCTCGGTAATCAATGTATTGGTGTAGGAGATGCGCACATGGGGACCGAACCAGGTCTCGGCAATGCCGGACACCCGTTCATCTGTGAGGTAAGGCCAGAACGAAGGCACCAACCCGAGAATGCCCCAGGCGCTGCGCAATCCTTCGTAGGTGCGGCTCGCCCCCTGTGCTTCCGTCGCCTCCTCAGCTTCACGGCGCACGGCATCGACGAGATCTTCGGGTATGATCTTTTCGACGACACACCACCCATCTAACCTTAAGCGCAGCAGGATATCTTCGACCAGCATTTAATCGACGAGCGGCGTTATCTGGCTCCCTCCTTAGGCCTCGGTGGTTGGGGCAACTGAGCAAAGTCGAACTGACTGTAGTTGGGCATTCCCGAGTAATGGGTAACCTCGTGGGGCGACAGGTCATGGCCGCAACGTCGAATAAATTCGCCGGCGCGGCGTTCCTTCTCGTAATCCGCCAGATACGTGGCAGCGTCCCAGCGCTCCTTGATCTTGCCCAGCAACGTCTCGACGATCTTCCGGCAGTCTGCGTCCGCGGCGCGATCGCGCAGCTCCTCTGGATCTTCATCCAGATTGAACAGCTGGCATGAGTCAAACTCGTGGTAATAGTTCAGCTTCCACTGAGCGGATCGAATCATGAAGCTGGGTAGGTCACCGCGAAGCCCGGTGTATTCGGCGAACAGTTCGTCGGGCCAGTCGGGTAGCTCGCCCTTGCCGTGCAGGGCTCCGAGGAGGCTTCGGCCGGCCACATCCGGAAGTGGTTCGGCGCCCACCAGATCCAGCATGGTCGGTCCCACATCCACCAGGCTGACAAGATTATGGTTGACACAGTCCGCCCGCAGGCCAGGTCCCGACACAATCATGGGAACACCAACCGAACCTTCGTAGAAATTGCTCTTCCACCACATGCCGTGCTCGCAGGCCATGTCGCCGTGATCGGAGCAGTAGATGAAAACTGTGTTGGCTCCCTGGGATGAGTCCTTTACGGCATCGACCATGCGCCCGACGCTACCATCCACTTCTGTCACCAGACCGTAATAGGCGGCCAGACCCCGACGGTTCTGCTCGGGCGTCAGGTCATCTACCTCACGGCGTTCACGCCATCTCTTGATCGCCGGATGCAGCTTGTCGAAGTACTCCTGCGACATCGGCTCCGGCTCCGGTACACGGTCCAGGTAATATTCGAACAGTTCCCTTTGGCAGATGAGCGGATTGTGGGGCAGTATCAATCCCACCACCAGGCAGTACGGCCGGGCGTTCGGGTCGCGCCCACGGATGAATGAACAAGCCGATTCGACCACGCTCTGGTCGAAAAGCTGGTAGCCGGTGCGACCGTAGCCAGAGACTTCGACGGCCCAACGCGTCTGACCCGCTGTCTTGTTGAAACCGCGGCCCATCACCTCCTCGTGGATGGCGTTAAATCCAAGGACATTACCGTGGATACGTTTCTCGAAGCCATGGAATTGGTCCAGCTCACCCCAACCCATGCGACCGCAGAGAACCGCCTCGTAACCAGCCACCCCCATGCCATGTGCAAGGGTGGGCACCAAAGAAGGAAAATCGTCCCCGTCGAAAACTCCGATGTCGCTGGGATACTGGGCGGTCATGAAACCGGCTCTGGATGGGCCACACAACGGATAGGGACAGTAGGCGTTGGTGAAGCGGGTTCCGTGGCGGGCGAGGGCGTCCAGGTTGGGCGTCTGTACCAATGGATGACCGGCGCACCCCATAACGGCACGGTTGTGCTGATCCGACATGACAAGCACGATATTCGGACGGCCGGCATCCTGGTCTTTGTTCATGGCACCCTGTGTCGTTTTCTCGATGAGGATATTCTGTCGTTCCCAGCGACTCCACGTTCAAAGAGGTCGCAATCGTTATTCGGGTCAAGGACGTGGGTCGAGTCTCCTGCCGTTGCGATCGGCGGCACCCGAGAGGTACCTGTCTCTACCAGGCTGGTTACCACCTCGCTTCGCGCAACCGTTTAATTTCGTGTCGCGGGATAAGTTGTGTCCTTTGCCGGCGAGAGCTAGTTTCGGCAGACTGTTGGCGAGCTAGACGCTGGCGTTCAGCTAGTTCGTCGGCGAGACGTTGGCTACCATGGCTCAGCCAGCTCGCCGAGCCACGTAGAATCATCGTTTCGGCGAAAACCGGCATCCCAACGCGACATCCAAAACCGTTCCCCAGGAGACTACCATGGCTCACAGCGAAGGTCCAAAACTACCCGGTGCACCTTTTGGCCGTGAGGCCCGGCAAAATTCGGGGGAATGGCAACCCCTGCTCGACTGGTTCGACGTCTATGCAGGCAATCGCTCGAAGGACCGTCACGGTCAGTTCGGTCTCTACGATTCACCATTCGGCATCCAGCTTTCGGTGGAAGCGGCTTCCATGTCCGACGTTCTCTTCACCGAAGATTGCGACTGGGCAGGGGGCTTGTTGCCGCAGTACGTGTGGCAGAAAGACGGTCAGTACGGGATGCTTTATCGCGCTCGCGGAGGAACTGCGTACCGCTACAGCGAAGATGGTTACCAGTGGACGCGGCCCGAGATCGGGAGGATCGACTTCAACGGCTCGACACAGAACAACCTGGTGTGCGAAGAGACCGTCGGACCGATCATGGAGGATCCCGAGGCGCCGCCGGAAGAACGTTTCAAGGCGTGGGTCGAGATCGGCGGCATGTTCGATCCCGAGACCGGCGAAGAGCTGGATGGGGAAGAAGGAATCAAACGAATGGGGGACATGGAGTATGCGGGGGAAAGCTACGGCGGTCCGCCCATGGTTATGCGCGCTTACGTGCGCGGTTTCACCTCGCCCGACCTCATGCACTGGAAACGGATCGACAAACCAGTGGCCGACATGCCTTCGGACGGCAGCGGAAGCAATCCCATGTTCGAGCCGGAGACAAAAACCTATTTCGCTTACATCCGCGTGCACGGACTCGCGCATGCGGAGATTAAAGGTTTGGCGCACAGTACGCCGGAGCTGGATTACACGCGACGTTGTGTGGGTTTCACCCGAACGAAGGATTTCTTCAACTGGCCCCCGCCAAAGCTGGTGCTCTTTCCGGACGCCCATGACGGACCACAGGTATCGTTCTACGGTGGGTTTTACTTCCCGTACCCGGGGCGCAAGGGGCTTCATTGCATGCTGGTCCACATCTTTGATCAGATCAGCGGCCACGTGGACAATCAGATCGCTTTCAGTCGCGACGGCCTCATTTGGAATCGACCGGAACGGCGCCCTTGCATTCCGGTTGGCGCGTCGGGCAGTGGCTGCGACGGCACCGTCTACGCCCAGGGGGGACCCGTTGAGCTTCCGGACGGCCGCTGGGCGGTGTCGTTCACCGGCGGGACTGGATTGCACAACGGTTTCCATCCCGGCATGCCGATGCCGCAGGAACCGCGGCAGATGCGGTGGGCGCGATGGGAGCCTCACCGCCTCTGCGGCATCGAAGCCGAGAACGAGGGTCGCTTCACCGTGCCGACCTTGAAGCGACGCCACGACGAATTGCGCCTTAACTATCGCTGTGACAACGGTGGTTGGGTAAAGGTGGAATTGCGCCGCGCCGTGCCCTCGCGAAAGTACCCCGACGGAGAAGGCACCCCCGGGCTCACTTTCGAGGACTGCGATTGGATCTACGGCGACGAGGGAAACCGGGTGGTGACCTGGAACGGCAAAAGCGATATCTCTGCGGTCGGAGAGACGGTGACGATTCGCATCCGAATGTTTCGCGCTAAGGTATTTGCGTATCGGATTTAGGCGACGCAGCAAAGCATTGATCTTGCGACGTCAGCCGATCGACAGCTTGTATGCCGTGAATTGGGTCTATTGGATATTGACGCCGATCTCTGAAGCGATTCGCCGCACATTGGCGACGGCGGTGGGTATCTGGTCCCGCCTGAGGTGTTCGATCAACCCGTAACCGTCAGGGTGGTATGACTCGAAGCGTTTGAGCACCAGGGCCAGGTCCAGCTCACCTTCATCTGGCACTTCCTGATCGATATGGAGGACGAGGCCGTTGGACACCTTCAGGTCTTTGATGTGGGCCAGCGGCGCGATAGGCCCCATCTCATCGAAGATGTGGTTCACCAAATCGCTGCTGTGGTATACCTGCTGCAGGCACTGGAAATGGTTGACCGCATCCAGGATCAACCGCAGGCGCTCCGATCCGACCGCCTCGACGATGGCACGACACTTCTCGGGAGGGTCCATAATGGAGACCGCATGGGTCTCCATGGCCAGTGTCACACCTTCTGTTTCCGCCTTTTTGGCCAACGGCCGAAGCGTATCGACAAGACGGTCGACGTGCTCAGGTAGGTGATTGTCGCGGTGAGGTGTCCAGGGGCCTTCGGGATTGACGCTGCCCGGCCGCAATAGCAAGGCGTGCGCCTGCAGCTGTGCGGCGATCTCGATGCCCCGTTCGATCTTGGCCGACACTGTCTGGCGCACCGCCGGACCCGGATCAAAGAGACACTCATCATAGGTGATGGCGAACTGGGCGAGATCGAGGTTCTGCCCGGACATGAAGCGGCCATACTCGGCGCACTCCTCCGCAGTAATCGCAAAGACGTCGTCGCCGTTCAGGTGGAAGCCGAACCCGGTGAACCCCAGCTCGCGTATCGCCTGCATATGGGGGGGCTCGAACGTGCGAAAGTCTCCGGGCAACATGCCGACAATGCCTAACCTCATGCGTATCCTCCTCTGTTCGATCGGCGGTGCTATTCATGCATCGCCGGTTTATTGTCCAACGCGGACAACCCACCGATGGGAAAGATCCGTAGGTGATCCCGCGGTTCCCCATGCGGTCCGACGATAGTACGATCACCTCGGCGTCTTGGAAATGAACGGCGATTCGGGACCGTCGAAGACCGTTGGTGCGGGCCGCGTGCGTGAGGAAACAAATCGGTTAGTCTGTAGTCGGGCAAGGAGGAACGGCAGGGCCGTATGGAACTCTCAACGCAAGAGCACAGGGAGGGCAAGCTGGGCGAGGAGCAGCTAGAGCAGGCGCTGGAAACGCTGCGCACCGACGGCTACGTCGTTTTGGAGGACGTGGTGCCGAAAAGTCTGGCAGAGGAGATCCGCATTGCCTGCACTCCGGTGCTGAAACGCTTCATCGAAGAGAATGAGAAGGTGCTGGACCCTTCCAGGATCGGCCACGGCATCAGCGGCATGCCGCCTCTCTGGGAGATGCCGTTCATGGATCGGCAGATCGTCGCAAATCCGTTTGTCCTGCAGGTGGTGGAAGGGGCTCTGAGCGAGGATTTCTTTCTTTCCTTCTATAATACGAACAACTCTTGGCCGGGGTCTGGCACTCAGCGCGTGCACCGAGACTCGAATCCCCTGTTCGAGGATTTCCCCCATCCCCTGCCGGTCTGTTCGCTGGTGGTGAACATCCCGCTGGTGGACTTCACTGAGGAAACCGGTGCCACCGAGCTGTGGCCGGGAACACATCTCTACACCGGTTCCTGTCCAGGCGGCGAAAACAACTTCGATGATCTAGCCGCGGGGCAGCCGTCGAAACGCATGGCCATGCCGGTGGGTGCGTTGGCGGTGCGCGATATGCGCATGTGGCACCGGGGCATGCCCAACCGGACAGAGAATGTGCGTACGATGCTGGCGGTGATGTACAATCGTAGTTTCTCTCGTTCCGACAGAAGGATGGATATTCCGCGCGAGGTATGGAACAAGCTGCCCGAGAAGGCACACCACGTTCTGCGCCACCACGCTCCAACGCCACCATAAGCGAATGCAATACGATGTCATTGTAGTCGGCGGCGGCGGCAGCGGGTTGGCGGCGGCCGCGCGTTCAGCCGAGCTGGGATTGTCGGTCCTTTTATTGGAGAAACAACCGCGATTGGGTGGCACAACCGGCATCGCCGTCGGGTCGTTTACCGCGAATTCTACCCGCCACCAGCAACGCGCCGGGATCGGAGACAGTCTGGATGCGCACGCCGAGGATGCTGGCCAGTTCGCCGAGCCCGAGATAGAAGCGCGCAACAACGATGTGCTGCGTCGCTTCTTTCTTTCGCAAGCAGCTGAATCATTGGAGTGGCTGGCCGGCATGGGACTCGTGTTTCACGGACCTGCTCCCGAACCGCCAAACCGCGTTCCACGCATGCACAATGTGGTTCCCAACGCGAAGGCGTATATCGCCGCCTTGCAGTCACTTGTCCTGCGCCATCACGGACAGATTACATGCGACGCGGTGGTCAATCAGTTGATTGCATCGAGCGGACGCATGACGGGTGTCAAAGCGACGATTACCGGGCACAAGGTCGAGCTCCACGCCAGACGCGGCATCGTGTTGGCCGCCGGCGACTACGCGAATTCCGCGACGCTTATTGCGCGCTACAAGGGGGGTGAATTCGCGTCGATCGAGGGCATCAACCCGCACGCCCAGGGCGATGGACACATGCTCGCACGTCAGGCGGGAGCGCAGCTTGTGAACATGGACGTGACCTACGGTCCCGAGCTCAGGTTTATTCCACCACCAGGCGGCGCGGGTGGTTTCATGCAGCTGCTACCGTCGTCAGGATTGATGGCCGCCGTGATGGGCAAACTGTTACGAATAGTTCCAAAGGTCATTATCAATCGCATGATCAAACGGCTGCTGGTGACCTGGCAACATCCGGAGAACGTGCTGTTCGAAGATGGAGCTATCTTGATCAACAAGCGCGGCCAGAGATTCTGTGATGAAAGGAACTGGCCCGGACGTGAGATCGCCGTTGCACGGCAACCAGATAAGGTGGCCTACATATTGTTGGGAAAGCATCAGATCGAGAAGTACAGCGCCTGGCCTGACTTCATTTCGACTGCCCCGGAGATTCCTTACGCCTATGTGGACGATTATTTGCGACTGCGAGCGGACGTCGCCGTCGAAGCGGCCACTCCTCAGGAGTTGGCCGAAAGACGAGATTTGCCGGCTGACGCAATCATTGCAACGGTCGAAGCGTATAACCGCGGTCTCGGAGAATCACCGGATCGCGATGTTGCTGCTCGCCGCCTGGAAGGCGAACGCTGGGTGCTGCTCGGCCCGGCCAAAGCGTATTTCACAACTACCGAGGGCGGCGCAGCCATCAACAAACAGTTCGAGGTCTTGGACTCCGACGGACAGCCGATCCCGGGCTTGTATGCTGTGGGGCAAAACGGGTTGGGAGGACAAATTCTCTTTGGACACGGGCTGCACATTGCCTGGGCCATAACCAGCGGACGTTTGGCGGCGGAGGTGATGGCGAAGCGCAAGAAGGACCTAACATGACCACGTCCTGACCAACGAACGGATCCGGGTGGAAGGTCCCTTGCCGGTTGCGCCCGAGATCCCGCAGACGCGGAAAAACTCCTCGTTCTTTGCGACTGACACCTTGCTCCTTCGTGCAGACGCCTTATCAACTAAGCCGTGTTACTCCGTCCAGAACAGGTCATCCAAAGCTAGCTCGTCTGCAGAACCCCTAGCCGTCTGATCACTCGCCGCTGCTGCGATCTGTTTACCCTTGGCCTCCGAGCGACCTGTCTTGGCTAGGGCGTACTCGAGATTCCGCCGTAACTCAGCACGGTCGGGATCGTGCTGCACCGCCTGTTGGAAATTCAGAGCGGCTTGGGGTACCTCACCTTTCAACAGGTAGGCCATGCCGAGATGGTTGTAGGATTCAGCTTTGTCACCGGTGCTGTCCAGCAAGTGGTTGGTAGCAGTGGTAATCGCCGTGTCATACTGGTGCAGCCGCAGATAGAGCCGGATCAGCTCCAAGCGTAGGGTTTCGTCGGCTCCATCAGACAGGGGATCCAGGTAATTTGTTTCGATGTAGTCTTCGATCTCGGCGTGCAGCTCATCCAGCTGTGCTTGGAGGTTGGTCACCAGGTCGGCCCGTGCGGGGGGTACGACATCAAGGTCAACCGACGGTGAGGCAGACGGAAAGTCCTGCCAGGCCTGCTCCGTATCTACGATCAGCCGGGACCAGTCCGCTTCGGGCAGCGTCGCCAGCTCCTCCAGGCCCTTCTTCCATGCGGCCGCAAAAGAGTCCTTGAGCAAGGTGATCTCCAGCGGGATCCACAGTCGCCCATTGCGGGCGATGTAGCGACTGCGGTTCAAGGGCAGATGGTGCATGTCATCTGCCGCAACTCCCGAATCAAAGAGTAGGAAGATGTGGCTGGGATAGTCTACGAGTGCGGTCTTGATATTAGCGTTGTGGAGCAGGCTGCAAAAAAGGACTGTCAGATCGTCGCAGTCGCCGGCTTTCTTGTGCAGCAACTCAGCAGGATACTGAATCTCATCGACTACGGTCTGATTACTTGCGACGCGGGCATACGGGGTGTCGGCATCTTCGCGGTAGCGGACGCCGTGCTGTCTGAGAGCCTCGAAGAGCACCCTGGCTTGCAGCAGGTTGGTCACAGGTTTGCCAAGGGACTTGATCTCTTCCTCGAAAGCTACCAGGGGCGACCGGGCAAAGGCTTCGACCACCTCATCCGTGGGCGTGACGAAGGCGGCGGCGCGGCCGATGTGATCCCACTGCAACGCACCGCGGCGATGCACGGTGATTTCCTGCGTCTGCTTGAGGGAGAGGGTCTGGTCTCCCTGCTCGAAGGAGATAGCCACCTCGGCGCGCACCGGCGCAGAAGCGGAGCGCTCGAGGATACGCTCATCCAGTATGGGCTTGAACTCTATTCGCTGAGACGAGTTGGGGTCGAGGGCGATGGTCTGCTCGAAGGGCCGGCTCATCACGTCTGGCAGATAGAGGCTGAGCTCAACATCCATCGTGTCTGAGGCGTTGCTCGTGACGCTGACCGAACCGATTGGTTGGTGAGCATAGCTGAGGTAGTAGGAGGGGAACAGGTCGTCGAGGTCCAAGTCGGAGAGACTGGCGGGGCTGAGGACCTCTTGGTGGAATACCTCCAGCTCGACGGTGGCGGGTTTTTCAGAATAGGTCAGGTCCCGGTCGACCGCCTTGACCTCAAACAGATACTCGCCCAGAGGCAATTCGTTGTACTCAACCCGCTGCTCACGCGTTTGCCGCCAGTCGTCATGGTGGCCCCGAAGCCGGTAGAGATACAAGAGCTCTCCGGGGCGGGTCTTGAAACTCCGGCCACCGAACTCGAAGGCGACGAGCTGCTGCGAACTCGGCAGTCGCGGGCTGTCTACTGCGCCATAGCGTCTGGATCCCACGACGTCGGTGATCTTTACTGGTGGCGGTGTCTGCCTGATGCGGTAGCGCGTCAGCCCACCTTCGGTACCTACCCAGATATTGCCGTGGCGATCTTCGATCAGGTCGTTGATGCGGTTGCCTGCCAGACCATCCTGCTCCAGAAGCGTCTGTACAGCGGAGCCGTCGTAGCGCCTGACTCCGCCGCCGTCCGTCCCGAACCAGACGTGGCCGCGTTGATCCTCGAGCATGCAGAGTACTTTGTACCCCGCCAACGCCTCCAGGACCTGAAACTCCGTACCGTCGTAAACACTGGCACCCATCTCAGTCCCCAGCCAGATACGACCCCGGCGGTCTTCCAGCAGGGAGTGGACGGCGTCGTGTACCAGGCCGTCGGCGCGCGTAAACTGAACGAACTCTTCGCCGTCATAGCGGAGCACTCCGCTCGACACTGTGCCCATCCATACATGCCCGTTTGCGTCTTCGAGTAAGGCGCCCACCCTGGTGTTGGCCCAGCCGAAGTGAGTAATCGCCACTCCGTCGAAGCGATCGACTCCGCCATGGCCGCCCATCAACACATGACCCTGTTGGTCTTCAATCAGGTCCCCATACCATATCGTCGTAAGGCTGTCCTCCTCGGTGAACGAGGTGAATTCCACGCCGTCAAAACGAGTCACTCCTCCTCGCTCTCTGATGAATCCCCTCCACAGCCCGTAGCTCATCCACAGCACACCTTCGCTGTCTTCCATCAAAGATTCTACGGTACCGTGAACGAGGCCGTCGTCGGTGGTGAAATTCGTGAACGTATCGCCATTGAAACGGCTGAGGCCGTCAGCGGTGCCTATCCACAGCTCGCCGCTGTCGCTTTCCACCAGCGACAGCACTTCGTCGTCCGCCAGTCCGTCCGGCTTCTTGTATGCGGTGAATTGCTCCCCGGCGAAGCGACTCACGCCGCCACCGCTTCCGTAAAAACCCGTGCCGACCCACAGATTGCCCTCCCGGTCTTCCAGAAGGGTCGAGACGACATCGTGAGCCAACCCATCCTCGGTATCAAAGGTAACAAAGCGATGTCCGTCGTAACGGTTCAGCACACCGTGGGTGCCAAACCAGATGTTTCCCTGACTATCCTCCCTCATGGTTTGCACAGTATGGCCTGCCCCCAGACCGTCTGCCTCTGTGAAGATGACAAAGCGGTTCCCGTTGTACAGTGTGACTCCGCTCCTGTCACCACCAATCCAGAGGCGCCCCTGGCTGTCCGCCAGAAGGGACCAGACCCGCGACGCTGGCAGGCCGTCTTCTGTACTGAAAATGCTGAAATGGCTGCCGTTGTAGCGGCAAAACCCATTCCCGTGGGATGGTCCTCCAGCATTGTTGGCAAACCAGAGGTTGCCATCGGCGTCCTCAACAATGCCGTTGCGACACACCCAATCGCTGGCCAGACCGTCGACTTCGGTGAACGTCGTAAACCGCTCGCCGTCGTAGCGGGTTACACCACTTCCGATCGTCCCGAACCACATCTTCCCTTTGCGATCCTCAAAAATGGCCGTTACGTGGCCCCCGACAACATTCGAGAGGGACGTCATGTTTGTGAACCGCTGCCCGTCGTATGTAGCAACGCCTCCCGGCGCCTTGAACGATCCAGCTCCGAACCAGAGATCTCCCTTGCTGTCTTCGAAGACTGTGTTAACCCAGTTGGAGACCAGCCCGTCGTTTGTGGTGAAGGAAGTGAAGTACTCCCCATCGTAACGTGTTACCCCGCTTTCCGTCGCAAACCACAGGTTACCGTCTCGGTCTTCGAGGCTGCCGTAGACAACATTTGAGGGCAAGCCGTCTGCGACATCCAGCGTAAACCATTCGCCGCTGCGCCGTCCTCCGCCTGCTTTCGTCCTTCGTCCGGTCCCGGTCAGACCTGGCCTCCTCGCAGGCTCATCCTCGACCCTTGCCGCTCGCGTCGGGGGCCTTCCCTTCTTGGAGATGATGAAGTGGCTCACGCGCCCGCTTCCGTCCCGCTCTGCGGTAAAATCCCAGTCGATGGGCTCAACATGGAATCGGTCCTCCTCAACGGAGACCATTTCCCGTGGCAACTGACCCGGTCCGTCCCATCGAAAAAGGAGCTTTCCGTCTTCACCGCTGAGGATCAGACCCGATTGCGTGGACACCTTGAACCTGCCGACGTAATCGGCGAACGGGCCTTCTTCTCCAGCAATCTGGTCTGATGCAGATGTGACCTCGGTTATTCGACCCGCGCCGGCTCGCACGAGCAACCCGTCGCCAACCGGCACGGAGTAAAGTTCGAACTCGGTCCGGACCCTGCCGTCCGGCGGCACAAACCCGAATGCCCAGCCAAAATCGCGCAAGCCGGCCATGGTTGCTTTATCCGGGACTTCATCTGGTGAGAGTGTTTTGAACGTCCCGAACTCTTCACCAAGCCTTGGCAGAAGCGCGTTCATCTCCTCATCGGTCTGCAGGGGCACGATTCTGTCGCGCCATGCGTCCACGGACTTGAGCTCGAAGAGCCGGCTGAATACGCTGTCCACGGCAGCCGGCGCTACTCCGGTAGAGGCGACCCACCCGCGGTCGCGCAGCAGCGGGGCGACCGCGGCCTCGTAAAACCCCTCGAACTCCTGCTTGCGTTCCGGCGGCACCCAGAAACTGAGCCGCGCCAGCAGCGGAGAGGGTGTCACTTCGAAGTTAAACTGTCGATTCTTTCCGGCCTCGACCTTCACTCGATCGAGAGTAAACGGTTCCACGCCCTCGCCGCGACCCGGCTTTATCACATATTCGCCGGGTGGGAGACGCACTTCGTAATGCCCGTCTGCATCGGTCCGAGCGCCTGTGACCGCTGCGTCGTCATGTAGGAATTGCAAGCTGAGATCGGCATATGGACCTCCCTTCTTGGCAGATTTCACCTGGCCGGTGATCGCGCCCATATCTGAATCTTGCTCGTTGACCAACATGAGATCGCCATAGTTGGCAGCGCCAGCCATTTTGCCTCCATGGCCCCAGGACAGAGATGCCCTCTCTTCTTCGCCGTCGTCGAAGTCATCGAGCCCCAGAAAGCACGACAACGTCCCGCCGGCACTGAGTTGCACCTCTCCGCCACTCAGCGCTCCTACATCCAGACGCCATTCGTAGCGATGCCCGTGCTCCCCACGCTCTGCCACCATTTCAGCGTGGTCCCATTGCATGGGAGGAAACCTTTCCTTGCCCATTAACCTGAACACGAATAAGGGCAGGTCACCGTCGCCGCCGTGTTCCAAGCCCACGACGATTCCGCAGCCATCGAGGTCATAGGACTCCGGACCCTCGACAACCACCGACTCGTCATCGACTTCGATCGCAAGGTAGAGTGCGTTCTCAGCCTCGTTGAAACCGATACGGAAAGAAGCCTGCAGATCGCTCGCGTCCTGCGCCTTGGGCCTGCCGATCTTGCGGTCTTCAACCGCGTAGCGTTCCAGCCCCTCGGGCCAGTCAGAAAAGTCGCCATCGATGGTGATACCCTCGATGGGCACGACAACTGCCATTGCGCCATTGTGCGCGGCGAGGGGTGCACAGATCATCAGGAGCAGCGCAGCCGCTGCAGCGTAGTGCCGAATCGCAAGGGATGTGCTCATGGTGATCCTGCCTCCGTGGACCATTTGAGACGCGTTTTGACGCTATCAGTTGTCAGGGACGCCAGGGCGGCCGTGCCTTTATGGATCGAGTCACTCTTGCCAGTCGATCATGTAGGTGATCCAGCCTTGCACACTATCCTCTTTGGAATAGAAGATGATTCCGTAATCATCGTACACGTGATACGTTGACCGCGAGCCTGCCAGGTCTCTGGCTGACTGACCGTACGCCTGTCGCATCTCTCCAAGCGACTGACCGACCTTCAACCCCCGAGCCGTGTGCCCTTCATAATCATCGCGTGTCTCGGCGAAAGCAATCATGGTGTAACCAATCTCGACCGTCAGCCCACTCCAACCAGTTGTCTGCTTGGCGGAGATTGCCACAAACGGCTGACTGCGGCTGACGCGGGGTAGTGTCGCGATGACGTCGGGCGATCCGGCGGTGCGGTCGCTGATCTCTTCAACAGTAAGTTTGTCGATCGTTTCCTTGTTCTTCCCATGCGATTTCGCCTTTGAGTTACAAACAACCGGCGAGCTGCCCGTCAAAACGTCGATGTTGAACTGTGCCAGAGCCGGGTTGCTGCTTAGAGCCTTTTCGAAATCCCTGCGCGCTTGCTCCTCATCCGGCGGGACGCCGCGAGCATAGGCAATTCCACGCGCGATCAGCGCGTTGCCAAGCGATGGCAGTTTTACATTCTTGCCGGCCATTCTAATCGCCTTGTCCGCGAAAAACAGCGCATCCTCAGACTCGCCCTGCATATCGGCTACACAAGCTCTATTGATCCAAGCGGTAGCGTAATTGGCGTCCCGGCTGCTGGCCTGGTCAAACAGGTCTGCCGCCTCATCCAGCAAGGTCTGGCGCCGCTGCATAGACTCCAGTGCCTCAAGATCCAGCGGTTCGGATACTGATGCCTTTTGCCCACCTCGAAGCCGCGTACTCGGATCGAGCTCGACCGGGTACGCGAAACGCAACTCACCCTTTGGAAACAGTCTCACTGCATCGAGGGTCCGTGCCACACCGCGGTTGTTGAGAATCTCCCGGCTCCCGAAGGTTCGCCCGATCCAGTCAAAGCATCGAGCCGCCTCTTCGTACTTGGCTATGAGGAGGAGACGGTTGCCTGCGTCGAATACGGGAATAAGCTCTCGCAACTGCGCCAGCGACATCTCTGCAATGGCCTGCCTCTCAGCCAGCGCAGCGTACCCCTCAAGTTTTTCTTCGAGACCGTACTCGCGGTAGACTGCCTCCAGCATCTTAGTCGCGGTGCCTAGTGTGTTATAGCCGGCCACAAAACCGTAGAATCCGCCGAATTGGTCAGCCTCCGTCTCCAGCCTCTCTCTGGTACCCGGCTTGAACTCGAGCATGGCGATCGCACGACCGATATCGAGCTCGCCGAAGGTACTGCTGAAGTCACCACTCCATGCGTGGTCCTTGTAATAATGTGCCAGCTCGTGTCCAAGAACGGCGGCAAGGGCATCCAGTGAGTCCGGTCCGAGTGACACACAGAGATCGTAGAAACGCTCGTCTATCGTCACGACGTTGAGCTTGGGGGTGAACCATGCCGCTCTAGTACCGCCCGCATATTCGGGTTGAACTCGCAGGGCCGGTTTGGTTCGCCCATCTCCGATGGCGCGAACCAGATCGTTGAAGACCTGCTTCGTCGTCATGTATTTCGGGTGGGTTGGGGCGAGACTGTCAAGCTGTCGCCCAGCCTCGCTGGAACCAGACAGCAGAATCAAAACGACGAGGCTGACATACGAGAGATAGATCAAGGAACACCTGATCGAGGGCGTCTGGACGGGTCTGTTAGCGAATGGTTAGAGGTTCGGCCATGTCTTCGATGATATTGAGCAATTCACGGATTGCTCGCCGGCCCGAGGGGTTTGATTCCAGCAGGACCGTCAGCCGACTCAACTCGGCCAGAAGCCCTTCACCCGCCTCGAGCGCGCGTAAAGATTCGTCCATGTAGGCGCAGGTGCTCGTGTTTATCGACAGATCCGTGACGGTCGATAACGGCACGCTTAGGGACAAAGCGGTCAGACCAGCAGCCCTAAGGGTCTGCAGCCACTTGCCCAGGTAAAAATAGAGGGCGGCTTCCTCGCCGTGGCCCTGGATGAGCCGGGCAAGGGTCTGGCTGACCTGATCGAATCGCTCGGCGACCTCCACAGCAGACTCAGTGCCGGCACGCAATTGGTGAGGCGAGCTTTCAACCGCGCGGCGTTGCGCTGGGGTCGGGTCGAAGTGACCGAGCAGCTCTCCCAGGTGTTGCGCTTGCTTGCGCGCGCCCTGCGGATCCTGGCTGTACCGCTTCAAGACGTTCAGTTTGGTCCACAGCTCGCCGGTGGTAAAAGCGGCTTGAGCCATCGAGGGTTCAGCGACGAATCCGAAGACGGGAGCTGACGCCCTGGTCATGTCGTCGGCTACCAGAGACCAGTCGCTGCCCTGAGCCCGCAGGGTGGAGTCGAGGGCGGAAAGTTGAGCCATTCCCGAACCCAGGAGCATCATCTTGCCGTTGGCCGAATAGTGCTCGGGGATTTCCAGGCGATACAGATACAGGCCACTGGCCACCGGCTGGCCGCTCTCATCCTGACCGTTCCACACCACGTCCTGCCGCCCTGCTGACTGATCGTCGTCAACCAGGGTGCGCACCGTTTGCCCCAAGCTGTTGTAGACGACCAGGCGCACCGGCGCCATGGCGGCAAGGGTGTAGGGGATGGTGGTGCTCTGGTCGAAGGGATTGGGGTAGTTCGGCAGCAGCGCGAACGGTGTCGCCGACTCTTGGACGGGTGCCTCGTCGATAACGGTGGCCACGTTGGACAAATCGCTGTAGTCCAGAAAACCATACTCCGTATCGCGGAGTTCGAAACTCCCGTCCGGCGCGTCGACCTGGCCTGACTCGGCGGAGAAAATGCCGTACCAGGTATCGCCGGGCACCATGGCCTCGAAGACCACAGGTTGGGGTTTAACCATTTCACTCTTGGTTTGGGGCGTGGCGCCCTCGACGTATGCGCGTTGAAACTTGCGGGTGTGAATCTGCAAATCCCCTTCGACGTAGAGCTCGCATCGCCTGGGGTCTCGTCGGCTCTCAAGCGGAT
Source organism: Candidatus Latescibacterota bacterium (assembly GCA_965217095.1). Classification (GTDB taxonomy): domain Bacteria; phylum Latescibacterota; class UBA2968; order UBA8231; family UBA8231; genus CAYNZV01. Next base: position 5,867,968 of record OZ244235.1, on the reverse strand, counting down.
CGCTGCCGGCTATGCGCACCCGTGTTTGAGAGTAGATGGTTAACTTTGCTCCCGGAGCAACGGTCAGATTCCCGTCGATCAGAATATCTCCTACCCAATGGACACTGTCGGTGAGGGTCCCGGCCCAGCGCGGCACGGCGATGTCCACCACCATGGCGTCTTGGTCGCGGCGCATATTCGTCACTGCCGGGCCGGTGCTGGCCGCCGATAGGAAGCGCCCGATATCGATAGAAGGATTCGAGCGAAGATCCAGGCGGGTATAATGAACACCGTCGAACGGATCGGTGGAATCGCCGAGATTGCCTCCATAATCGCCTTTATACTCGTCACCGTGCGCCCAGAAATCGAGGTTGTCGCGGCCGCTGTGCGGGTCGGCGGCGCGTCCCAGCGGATAACCGGCGTCCGCGTAGAGTCCGTCGGCGCAGACCAGATCTACCATTTTGTTCGTTTCATCATCGTTGCTCGGGCCGGCCGCTCGGACGTGCCAGACCAGCAACCCCTCGGCGGGCAGATTGAGATCGTAGTAGTGGGCGCCGCGGACCCGGTGCTCAAGGAGCAGATACTCCTGGCTAAAGAGCGGATAGTACCCATGGGGATCAGTAAAATGGTTTCGCAGAATGATCTTGAAGATATGGCCTTGCCGGAACAGGTCGGTGATAGCCAGACCAGCCTGGTCCTCTCGCACCTCCACCAGGCGTTCGTTGTCGCGACCAATCCAGCCCAGTTGCTCGAGGCTCCAGGCGCAGAACGGTACGGGTCCAGCGTTGCCACCCCAGCCGTGGGCTCCCCAGCCCATCAACCCCCATTTGCCGATCCCGCCACTGTCTTCTTCAGGCGGGGTTACCGTCTTGTCGTAGAGGTCGGGCAGACCCAACCCGTGACCGAACTCGTGCGCCATGACACCCACGGTCTGGGCGAAGTTGCCTTCCTCCTGAATGGCTCCGTGGTAGTCCTTGTAGCTGATGCGCATGGGCTTGCCGTTGGCGGAGGTATCCATCGCGGAAGAGTAGTCGTCGGTGAATCCCCCGAGCTGGCTGATGCCGTCAGCTCCCTTGGTAATGAAATCCGTCGGGGCCGACAGGACATTGACCAGGACGTAATCCACGCGGCCGTCGTCATCGCCGGAATTGGGGATGCCGTCCGGGCCGTCGCTGTCGAACTGGCTCAAATCGACATCCGCGTCGACTTTGCCAAGAATCTCCCGCACAAACTCGCCGAAACTGCCCGTCCCCCCTGGGGGTCGGGCAAGATAGGCGGAACCCGGCCGATCCGAGGAATATCGCTTAGGCAGCACAGCACCCCCAACCTCTAGCTGCCCAAAAGACATGGTGCGGAAGAAATGGGCGAAACTACCTTCGTAGTCAGGGTCCAGAAGCTTTTCGGCATAGTCAGGGGCCCAATCGCCCTTTTCGTCCTTGAATTTGGCGAAGATTACGAGAACCTTCACCTTGCCGATGGAGCGCAAGGGTTTGGCCTGCTTGACGAGGCCGAACTCCTCCGAGTCCGAGGGGAGCGGAGCCTCAACGAATAGTTGGCCCGAAGGTGCAGCGCACCCGGCTAAGGAACACCCGATCAACAGGACCAGCACGATGCCGGCACGGCGCAGTCTGGGTAGTAGATAGAGATTCAGGAAGCATAGACTGCCAAAACGTAGATCGCTCGACAGATTGGCATTTTTGGCTCGTCTCATTGGCATCCGCGTTACAGGGCCGTGCCGGTTTGTACCGCCTCGACTACCTCGAGAATTGCCTCAACAACCAACTCAGGCTGATCGCAGTGGATGTAATGGCCACTCTCGGACGCGACAATCAGTTTGCTGTTGCTTGAACGAGTCGCCAGATCCTTATGAAGATCTATCAATCCTTCTTCATTTTTGCCGGATGTTAGCCTGAATTATTCATAAAAATGCGGTGAGCCTCTGTACAACTGGTTGTTTTGCCCTACGTTAGGGTTACCCACAAACAACAACCAATCAAGAGGGCCACCGCAGATGGAAACTTCGCAGATCGCGCTATCGTTTGCAAACATCTCGGGCAAAAAGATCGAAGCTGATTTTGACGGTGGCATGACCACCAGTGATGGGGGCGCCCTGCTTCTGCGACAAGCGGAAGCCCGCACCGGGATCGTCGACCGAATCGTGGCGGCGATGTCGGATCGTCGACATCAAAGCTATATCGACCATACGTATACTGACCTCATCCGGCAGCGCGTATTCCAGATCGCCTGTGGCTACGAGGACGCCAATGACAGTGACGACCTGCGTTGCGATCCGGGTCTGAAAACCGCGTGCGACCGTCTGCCTCTGACGGGAGACGATTTGGCCAGTCAACCAACCATGTCTCGTTTGGAAAACAGTGTCAGCCGCTCGGATCTGTATCGCATCGGGCTCGCTTTGCTGGAAATATTCATCGAGTCTTACGACCAGCCGCCCAAGAAGCTCACCATCGACATCGACGACACGGACGATCCGGCACACGGCGCCCAGCAACTCACGTTGTTCCATGCCTACTATGACGAGTATTGCTACCTTCCGGTCCATCTCTACGAAGGGGAGTCGGGCAAATTGATCACGACGCTGCTGCGACCCGGTCGTAGAATGCGAGGCCGAGAGGCGGCAGCCATCCTCAAACGCGTGTTGGATCATTTGATCATGGTGTGGCCGAAGACGAAGATCACCTTACGAGGCGACTCACACTTCAGCACCCCTGAGGTGCACGACCTGTGCGACGGATACGGTATTGATTTCATTCTGGGACAGGCGATCAACAACAAGCTCAAGGCACTCGGCGAACCGCTGATGGAGCTGGTGGCGGCGCTGGCCGAGCAGAGCGATGAACCGGTGCGGCTTTTTGACCGCTTCGAGTATCAGGCCAAGAGCTGGCCCCGACCGCGCCAGATTATCTACAAGGCCGAGATCACACAAGGCAAAGCCAACCCGCGCTTCGTGGTGACCAATATCCGCAACCGCTCTCCCGAGTTTCTGTATGAGGAGATCTACTGCGCTCGTGGGCGGTCGGAAGGCTTCATCAAGAATCACAAGACCTACCTGCAGTCCGACCGCACCTCCTGCCACCGCTTCTCGGCCAACCAATTTCGCCTCTTCCTGCACAGCGCGGCCTACGTGCTGCTGCACACGATCCAACAGATTGGCATGCGCGGCACCCAATGGACGACGTCCAACTTTAACACGATCCAACTCCGGGTGCTCAAAATCGGCGCCCGCGTGCGGGAGCAAGCCACCAAGGTCCGTTTTCACTTTCCGACGTCATACCCGCTCAAGGATCTGATGCGCACCGTCGTCCTCAACCTCGACACCTCATGATGCTTTGCGATGTCCCACTACATCCACGCACACGATCCACCAAGGGACCCGACTGTCCCAATGACATCCAAAAGAGGCTCAGATCTCCCAGACAACACCTCGACGACCGACAGCACTCGATCAACCCGCTACCAAAACGTCCAGCCATTGACCAGCGCACCGAATTCGTTCGCTTGGTGCGGATTCATGAATTATTCAGGCTAATTGGAGATCATACGATCCAGATCCGACATCGAAAGTCACATAGTCGGGCGTTTGACTACCTCCGTCTATACCTGCAACTCCGCCGCTATAGGTGCCATCTTCCCAGATTGTTGTGGAGCCCTCTTTGATGCTGACATTCTGCAGTCCGATCTTCGGGACGTTCAATTCGGCCCGGCTATTGACCGGGATCGTCACGCTCATATCGAGAGCTGCATCGCCTCTTTTCCACTCAACCGCCACCAACCCTCTCACGGTGTGCGTCGATGCCCTGACGTAGGTCAAATCTCCCACGACGCATGGCTTGATCACCATGCGCCGAAACCCAGGAGCAGCAGGACGGATACCGGCCAGGTCCTTGTAGAAGAACTTGTCGATGCTGCCGAAGATCTTCATGTTGTAGCTCAGTTTCTCTTCTGGATTGCCGTCCCAGGTCTCCCAGAGGGTAGTCGCCCCGCGCTCGATTTGATAGCCCCAGCTTGGAAAGGAGGTCCGGGTCGCAATGCCGTACAAAACGTCCGCTGCGCCGTACCGGGGCAGGGCGAGTGCCAGGGCGTTGGTGCCGATCAAGCCCGTCGACAGGTGCCCGTTGTGCCGCGTGGCGATGTCGTCGAGTAGATTCTTCACAACCGCCTGGACCCGGTCTTCGGGGACCATGTCGAGAGCCAGGGGCAGCGCATTGGCCGTCTGGCTGCCGGACGCATACTGATGAGTGTCTCTGTGTAGGAACTCCCGATTGAACGCCTCTTTGATCTCTGCAGCTAGCTTTCCATAATCCCTTGCATCTCCGCTTTTGCCCAGAATCTTGGCTGCGAGGGCCACGAGCCAGGCGTCAAAATAATAATACGCCGTCGAGGTGAGCGCCGGTGGCGTGTGCAGCGGCCGGTGGCTGGTGGTGCCGTCGGTCTGGGGCTCCATGTGGTCGCCGAGACCCTCAGAAATAATATGATCCGTCGACTTAGTGCGCAGGAATTCCACCAGTTTGACCATGCCGTCGTAGTGTGTGGCCAGGATGCGTTCGTCGTCGTAGAATTCGTAGACGTACCAGACGACGAGCGGATACGTGCTTTTCCATACAGGCATCGTTCTAAAGGCATCATGTGTGCGGCGCCAGTGTAGTGGGCAGACAACAGGAATATCCCCATCGGGCTTCTGCGCATCTTTTAAGTCGTCTGCCCATTTCGTCCAGAAGCCGGCGGTGTCAAAGTTGAAGATGTAATCTTCCGCTATGGGATCGCCCAACCACCCGACTCGTTCTGCCCGATCCGCCGCATCCTGAGGAAAACCCTGCATACTGCTGGTAAATGTCCAGCAGATGTTGTGGTGAATCTGGTTGATCAGGGCATTGGAGCAGGTAAAACTACCGGTAGTGTCCACCGATGAATAGACAACCCGTCCCTCCAGGCTGTCCGGTCCTGGCTCGCCGGGATAGCCCTCGATCTCTACATAGCGAAAACCGTGCAGCGTAAAGCGCGGCTCCCACACCTCGGTACCTTCACCTTTCAAGATGTAGGTATCGGTCTGTCTGGCAACATGGTCGGTACGACCCTGATCGAACAGGTTGCTTCTGGCATCCAATGTGCCATCGTCGTACACGCAGGCGCCGTGTTTCAATCTAACCTGGGCGCCTCCCGGTCCCTGTAGGCGCAGTCTGCACCAGCCACAGAAATGCTGGCCGAAATCAAAGACATAGGTACCTTCCTTGGGGCGGAGTATCCGCACCGGCTTGAGGGTCTTCATCACCCGGATCGGCGGCAGCGCCTGCGCGGTCATAACCCCGCCAGGCGCTTCTGCCAACGAGGCCTGCTCCCAGGCCGAATCATCATAACCGGGCTTGTCCCAGCCGGGTTTTTCCAGGCGCGCGTCATAGGTTTCGCCGTGGCAGTAATCGTTGTAGGTGATCGGACCGCCGGCTACTTTCCACGTGTCGTCACTGGCGATATGCTCGCGCGCTCCATCGACGAATTCGACATCTATCTGCAGGATCAGACGCGGTCGGTCGCCGTAGGGCTCGCGATGGATGGGCGAGGGGGGAATGTCGGCTTCGGCGCTGTACCACCCATGGCCCAGCATCACCCCGAGGGCATTGGCGCCGGCCTGGAGGTGAGCGCTCACCTCGTAAGTCGCGTACAACACGCGCGCGCCCAACTCGATCGGCTCGTCGTTGTTGTAGTAGGTCGTGCCCGGATCGAGGACGTGATCGCCCACTCTTTCCCCATTGATGTAGAGTTCGTAGTATCCCAGCCCGGAGATGTAGACATTTGCCTTTTTGACTTTCTTGTCGAGCTCGATCTCCTTGCGCAAAAGCGGGGAAGAGATCTCCTTCGCGGCGGCAATCCACTTGCCCTGCCAGTCACCTGTCTCCAACAAGCCCATGCTAAAGGTGGCTGCCTCACTCCACGGACCGGGAGTGTCGTCCACATCCCACACCCGTACCTTCCACCAGCACACTTCACCGCTGGTTAAAGTCTCGCCTTCGTATACTACATTGACCGACCCCTCCGATGCTACCTTGCCACTGTCCCATTTGTCGCCGCTACCGGAAGCGATGGCCTCTTTGGAGCCAGCGACCAGGATTTGGTAGGCGGACTGCCGTTGCCCGCGTCGATCCGCCTCCAGCACCCAGGAAAAACGCGGCTGGTTCACATCGATACCCAGGGGATTGACGGCATATTCGCACTTCAACTCGATCGGAGTCACCATTTTGCATTTCTCCATGTGCAAGCGCCTAGCGAGGTCAAGACGTCACCGAGGGGAGCCTTCTTTTCTAGTTCAGCTGTTCTCCAACCTTGCCTTCCACTCATCGCACCGCGCGCGAAGTCTGTCCACTTGCGCTGCGACGGCAGGGTCTCCCGCCAGATTATTCGCTTCGTGCGGATCGCTTTCCAGATCATACAACTCTTCGTGGACGGGGTCCTGCTCGTAGTAGCGAAAGTACTTCCAACACGTTGTCCGCACACCCTCGCTCTTGGGGAATCCTGGGCGGTCGAAGCGGTGCTCAATAAAGCACTCGGTGCGCCACTCGGGCCATTCGCCCCTGAGCAAAGGCAGAAGACTCTGCCCCTGCATGCGCGTAGGCGGCTCGACGCCGGCCAGTTCCAGGATCGTCGGAGCGATGTCGACGTTCAAAGCCATCTCCTCGCGGAGGATACCGCGCCTGGCCGTTCCCGGCCGAGGATCGCACACGATCAAGGGCACGCGCAGGCACTCTTCATGCATCAGCCAGCAGTCGGCCAATCCGCGGTCGCCGAAGAACATTCCGTGGTCGGACGAGAAGATAACGACTGTGTTCTCTCGCATTCCCAGTTCTTCGATCTTCTCGAGGATTATGCTGCTCGCCGTATCCACACCTGTGATCATTCGGTACTTGCCCTTCATGCTGCGCTGATACAGTTCCGGCGTGCTGAACTTGTAGCGCCAGCGCCGACGTCCCTCGGCCTGCTTTAGGAAGTCCGGCAACGCTTCGAAGAACTCCGGATCGGAATTGACCGGCTCGGGGACAACGGCGTTCTCGTACAGTCCGTCAGCCGAAGGTGGCCAGATATAGAGGCGCGGATCATCGTCCTGCGCGTGCGGGGCGTTGAAATTGACCGAGAGGCACCAGGGCCTGTTGGAGGGACACAAGTCCAGGAAGTCGAGCGCCTTGTCGCTGGTCACATCGGTCAGGTGGCGCATGCTGCCGTCGGGCTGACGTTGAAAGTAGCCGTCTGGACCCGGGTGTTCGTAGTTGTCGAAAACGTCGAACATCTTTGACAGCGCACGCTCGTCCTCGAGGGATGGTTCGGTTCCACTGGAAGCGATGCCGAATTTGCCAATTAGGCCCGTGCGATACCCGGCTGCCTTAAGAAGAGCTGGGTAAGAGATGTCGGTAAACTCCGTGGGTAGCGGCGGCGTCACACCTTGGTAGCGGCGGCGTGAAAAACGTGAAACGATGGGTCGACTCGTGGAGCCCGGTGAGAATGCTCGCGCGGCTAGCAGCGCAGATCGGCGATGTTGCGAGCGCGTTGGCGAAGCGGACGCCACGGGTTGCCAGACGATCCAGGTTGGGTGTTTGTAGGATCCGATGTCCAGCGCATCCGAGCTGGTCGTCTCGCTGGTTGTCCGTCAATAGCAAAAGGACATTCGGCCGTTCATTTCTCACAGTTTAGGATAGTCCGAACGCAGAAATCGGACCGGGCGATTGCAGGTCCTTTTCACATCCGCTTGCTAGATCACCTGCCATGCTCCGTTCATCTCCGCTAGACCCAGAATGCCAGCGTAAGTTGTATCACACCTTGCTCTCGATAAGCAAGTTCGGATCAGTTAGACGAATCGGGATGGCCTGTGAACGCACAAATGCCTCGCCGTACTCCACGCCGACCAGTGAACCGTAGGCGCGGGCCTTGGCCCGGAGATCGCTCGTGTTTGAGGATTGATCTACCCCATTTCTAATAGCAGTGAGCAACTAGGCGAATCTGCTTGCTTCTCAACTTGAATCTCGCAATAAATAATGTCTATTGACAATTGTGCGTGAACTTCCTACTAATACTCGCAAAAGACATTTGCTTATAAACTGTCGGGTTGTAGTTTACCTTCTAGAGTGCATCTAAATCAAAGAATGGGGATGCATACATAGTGCGCCTCTAACTTAAACCTAAGTGAGGATGCGTCATGCAGAGATTGTCCATTAGTGTCGCCGGAGCGATCGTGGCCCTTCTAATTTCTGGTGCGGTGTGGGCCCAGGAAGAAACCTTCCCCGAAGTATCACAATGGGATGGGAGCGTCGTGGTTCCCGAGATCTCCGGGGTATTCAACGTTTTGGAAGCCACAGTCCAGGACGTTCCCTGGAATGGCACGGGCTCGGTGAGTGTTCCCTTCACCATCAACCAGCGCGCAACGGTCTGGCTGGTGGTATACAAGATGGGAACGAACGAAACTGGGCGGCGCGGGCCGGGTCCCGATGGCGGCGCCTGGCTGCGATTAGTGCCGCAGCCGCTTTATATCAACCACACCTCGGGGCAGGCCTTTCAGTCGGGCCAGAACCGCATCACGTGGAATGGCACGGACTTCGAGGGCACGGCAGCTGGCCCCGGAACGTATCAGTTCGACCTGATCGCGGTCAACAACCTCGACAACTCGTCGCTAGCAGCCCCTGGACCGGGTTCAGGATCCTGGACCGAGAACTCCATCGACACGCGATTCGACCCGCCTGTAGTTTGGAGCCACGAACACTTCGCGCCCCAGCCCGATCTGGGGCGTCTGAACGGAGATATGACCCGCTCGACCTTGGGCACGGACTACCTGGCCAACCCCAACGCCTGGGAACGTTGGCAGTACAACGACAGGGTGTTCAATTACGAAGGAGCGTCAACCTGGGGTGGCACAAAAGTCGATGACCAGGATCCCGAGATCTTCTGGACGAACCATAGGGTCGGTGAAATGGCCGGGATATTCAAGATGAAGATCGATCCCCCTGCCAAGTCGTGGTCGCGCGTCACAGACTTCGGCGACAATGGCTGGGCTCAGGCCAATGAGGATAATCGGCAGGTTGGGATCGCTCCCTGGGGCAATATTATCTACCAGTGCAATTGGAGTCGGGCCGAACCTCCCACCACCTCGGTTACATCGTGGGACAAGCAGACGGGCGAACTCATGCGTTCCTACGACACAAACGACTTTTTCACATTCGTTAATGTAGACGCCGATGGCAACGAGACGGTTGGAAACGACGGCCCTGGAAAGATCGATGTGAACGAACGGGGAATGTGGCTCTCAGCCTGGAAGAACCGGGCTCCGATTGTGCACATGGATCACGACGGCAATGCCATCTGGGCCAATTATGCCGGTGATGGCTTAGGGGGCCGGGTCTCCAATGAGCAGGCCGCTGCGCTGGGCATCCAGCCACACATCGGTTTACCCATTCACACGCGGGCTGACCGCAGTGGCAAGGTCCTGTTCATGACCGAAACCGAAACGACGCACGGCGCCCACTTTGGCTTTTTCGGCCGCGACGGCACTGCGCTTGCCAACGTCGTTATGGCCCCGGGTACCGGTCCGTTCCGTTCCGGTCCCCACGTCTGGCACCTGAACATCGTGTCCGAAGGTGGTCCGTGGGACGGTCTCTACGTTGGCACGGCCATGAAGGTGCTCACCCACGTCTTCGATAACCCCGAGACAGGTGAGCTCGGTCCGGGCATGACGATGTTTGTCCCGTACGATGTGGCAAGCGGACGGCTCGGTGGAGGTGTCACGGCCGTCGAAGAGCTCGAGAGCTCGAGCCTTCCCAGTAGCTACAGCCTGGATGCGGCGTATCCGAATCCGTTCAATCCGGAAACCACGATCAGTTTTGCCGTGCCGACCGACCTACGCGTGAAGATCGACGTGTACAACGTCGCCGGTCAGGTCGTGACCAGCCTCGTCGACGAGGAACTGAGCAAGGGTGCCTACAAAACTACCTGGGATGCTCTCGACGCGAATGGACAGCCGGTATCCAGCGGGGTCTACTTCTACCGAATGCAGGCCGGCGACTTTGGCGCCACACACTCGGTGACCTTACTGAAGTAAGCTCCAGGGGCGCTCTCGCGGCGGCGCGTGCAGCGATGCATTTGCACGGCTGCAGTCCAGCACTTAGTGGAATCTGTAGAGAGGGGCCAATTCTGAGGGAAGGTGTGGTTTCGGCGCCGAACCTCCAGAATTGGCTCTTTCTTTTGCGAGCTGAGGCTACGGAGTGGGATTCGCGTGCGAGGTCTCTTGGTGTTGACCGGCTTACCTGCTCGCATCGGGTGGAGCTTTCTGCTGCTGCTGGCAGCTGTAGGTGCTGGGGGTGAGGAGCGCCCGCGCCTGGAGATTCCTACCACGCTCCCGGCTCAGCTCTTGCTACGACGCGGGCAGCCAATTTACCAGAACTTTGCCCTTCACAGCTACACCAATTACCCCAATCACAGCTTCCCATACGAGGATTCGCCGCGGGCCTTCTACGGCTCAGTAGGGGACTATCTCATCACCGGATACGACCTGTTTCAATGGGTGGAGCGGCGCCAACCGGGACTGAACGAGGGCAGTCTCGTATTCAAAGACCTGACGGTGTGGGAGAGCCTGGTCGACTATCTGGTCGTGGCGCGGGACACCTACGGTAGCTGGGGCTACAGTGCAATCGTGGGCGACGGGTTGATCGCGCGGTTCACGCCGCTAACTCTCTCGAAAACGGATCTCAACGGCGCGCGACTTGACCTATCCACACCCCATCTGGCGTTCACGATTCTGGGGTCTCGTATCGATGCTCCCAATGACGCTTCGAGCATCTTCAACTTCGACGACGCTTTCGACGCCGATGTAGCAACGGTGCTGCTCGGAGGTCGGCTGCAGGCCAAGCTGGGAGCTCTACAAGTAGGACTGAACAGTGTGAACCTGCACCTCTACCAGAGCTCGCAGCCGGGCAACAGCCTCAAGGGCAGACTGCGGCCTCAACTTCCACTCGTAGAGTACGTCTTGATACGGGTTTCAGATGATTCCCCTACCGACGGGAGCAGCGGGGCTGTAGTGCAGGAGATGCGGCTTATCGTCAATGGCGAACAGCGGCCGGATCTCGTACCTAGCGTAATCCGACATCGGGCCGGTGCCAGCCCGCAGGTGGGTACGGTTTCGCGGGTTACTGGCGAATACCGCCAGATCCTCTATAACCAGTTCACGGGCGATCTCTACCGCAATCCCCTGTACTACCGCGGCCGTGGTGAGATCCCACTCTTCGCGGACTACATCTACCGCATTGCCCATGAAGCCGGCGCCGACGTTAGCTCCAGGACAAACCTGAAAGGACTGCTGTCGGTATTTTCGGTCGAGTCTCCCGGGGTGATTTTGCGTGCTGACGGGGACGAGATGCTCATCTATATGTTCGATCTGTCTCGGGAGGCTCAGGTTGAGTCGGTGGAGGTTGAGGCGTTGTTAGCCAATGACTATCGCGTGGAGCTGAGTACCCTGGCGACAAAGGACAGACGCTCCCAAAATCCGGAGGTGCAATTCAGGGGTGAATTCTACCGGACGGTCCTGCGGGCTAAGGGCAATGTGCAGGACATGGCGAATCTCAAGTGGGTGCGGTTCGGAGTTGGTGAAAACACGGCAATATTCACCTCCAGCGCAGATCTGCAGCTAAGCCTGGTCGGCCTGGAGATCAATGCTGAATTGGCTCGCTCGGCACTCTATTCCCGCTATCCCGCCCACGTAGAGCGCATACCAGCGTTTGACCAGGCCCCACGGTTCGTAGATCGAGGATCGGCTTATTTCATCAACGTCAGTCGCGACTTGGGTCCGGGACAGGTTGGGATGGAGTATTTTTCTGTAAAACCCGAATTCACGACAGAGATGCGCGTGTACCATCAAGAGCAGGGCCGTCACCTGTCGCGGATTTTTGCCGGGCAGGGCAACCACACGATCTACTGGGATTTGGTACAGGACAATGAGGATGGGGACCGCTATCCCGACATCAATCTGGGTTCGGTGATTGGCGCGCGTTTTGGGCCGACTGACGTGGACGGCACTTTCCCCGCTCGGGACGAGGACAACGACGGCATTCCCGATACGAACCGCAACTTCAACGAAATCCCCGACTACGAGGAGCCCTTCCTGCTATACGAGGTGGAACCTAGGGAATACGAATACGGTCTCGACCACAACAACAACGACGAGCCGGATGTACGCGAGGACGACCTGGATCCGGACTATCCCTACGAGCAGGACCAGCGGGGTTATCACCTGTTTGGCCAGATGCATATTACCCCGCACTGGGCCGCAGGTCTGGGACGCTATGCGAGCGCCGAAATTGCGGGCGCTGGACGCAACAGAACCAGCTACGGATTTCTAACCTACCGCAGGGAAGGCACGGGGCGCTTCCAGCGCTTGTTCTTCGAGAATCGGTTCCGTCGAGTACAGGACGACATTCCCGACGAGTTTGCCGTGCTGACGGAGCGGGCGCGCAGTCTTGAGGGTGTATACTGGTTTTACGCTGCTCCATACGATCCAGTCTTTGTTAGTCATTTCCGCGAGGATCTGCGGTTTTACCAAGACAGCTATGTCAACGAAACCGTCCTGGAAGCCCAGTTGCGCCCGTCGGACCGACTTCACTTTGCGCAGAAGCTGCGTCTGCGGCTGAACTGGCAACAGGGGGGTGAACTCTACAACGGCCTTTTTCAGCGCCAGCGCCGGCTCGATTACTGGACCTTGGTAAGTCGCGCGGACTACACCTGGCAGTGGGGCAAGTTGAGCTTGATTCCACAATTCAAGTTCATGCTCCTGCGGCAGTTGGACAAAGAAGCTGGCCGCGCGCTGCGGGACGAGGTGAGCGTGATCCCGATCTTCCGGCTCAAGTATCCCCTGCTGAGACGGACCACACTGCAGGCAGGGGTGCAGGGGGTGGGACCGTTGCCATATCGATTTGAGAATAGAACTCGTGATAGCGAGAGTTTTGAACGTCGCACCGCGTTCGTCACGTTGACCAATCGCTCGAGCTATTTCGGGTACGACCTCCGCACGATTGTTGGATTCAGTCGAGACAGGAGGGATTTCGACGATCCGCTTCAGCCTGCAAGGGAGTTCAATCGCTGGTCGTTTTTTGTTCGCACGCTGATTGGCTTCACGGAATTCGGTCCGCTCTTTTAAAGCGCCGTTCGGCTCGCCGAGAAACGCGCGAAGAGCGTATCGCACGCACCAGAACCTTCGTCGTGCGCTCCTGTGCCTGGAATTTTGGCGATGCGCGGTTGGGTTTCTTGCTTGTCAACCCGATGGTATTGATACGCGCGAGATCCTCGTTTCCCAAGGGACGTGATGCGTCTTGTTGATCCGGAAGGTGGATCTGATTGAGTCTCACCCACTGATGAACTCCTCGCATCGGCCAAAGTACCACTGGAGGCGAGGGTGAATCAGAAGAGGACAACAGAACTGATAGTGCCCATCAACTTGCGTTGCGAATACCTAATAGACCCACTTGGCGTCGATACTCTTCGCCCCAGGTTTTCCTGGACGCTCGAGAGTGCGGTGCGAGGCGCCTGCCAAACAGGATATCAGATTGTTGTATCGAGTACTTCGGAAAGGCTAAACAGGAACAATGGTGACAGGTGGGACAGCGGCAAGGCCGACTCGGACAGGTTGGCGAACGTCGCCTACGAGGGAGGGGAATTGGAGAGCGGCGAGACCTGTTACTGGAAGGTGCGCGCGTGGGATCGGGACAACATCCCAGGTCCCTGGAGTGATGTAGCCGCTTTTGAGATGGGCCTGTTGAAAGACGATGATTGGAACGGGATGTGGATTGGGGCCGAGAAGGATATTTCAGCGCCTCTTTTGCGCAAAGAATTCACGCTCGACGAAGACATCAAACGGGCGCGTGTCTACGTGTGTGGTCTGGGGTATTACGAGTTGTATGTCAATGGGGCCAGGGTCGGTCGCAATGTGCTGGATCCCGGTACCACCTACTACCACAATGACCAGCCATTTGAAGTTGATGCTCGCGTTCTGTACGCGACGCATGATGTGACCGCTTGCCTTGGTGCCGGCGGCAATGTTGTGGGCGCAATACTGGGACATGGTTGGTACAGCGCGGAGAAGGATATTCCGCCATCGCCAGATCACCGCGAGCCGTACGGGGACAGACCAAAGCTTATTCTGCAGATGAATGTGGAGTTCGAAGATGGCGAAGGTCTGAGTATTGCAAGCGACGGTACATGGAAAGCCTCCAGGGGTCCCATCACCTACAACGATTACTGTCACGGAGAGGATCGCGATGCGCGCCTGGAAAAGCCGGGATGGAACGCGCCTGGCTACAATGATGCCGATTGGGATAGGGCTTTAGAGGTGGAACCACCCAATGGCGTCCTGACCTCTCAGATGCTGCCGCCGATCCAGGTGATGGAGACCATCGAACCCGTAGATGTGAAGTACGTTGAGCAAGACATCTACGTCTTTGATTTCGGGCAGAATATCTCGGGTTGGACAAGGCTGCGTGTACACGGGCCCAAAGGAGCCCAGGTGAAGCTCACACACGCTACGGCCGTGTACGATGACGGCACCCTGGACCCGAGAAGCAGTGCGTGGATTTCGCCTGCGGATACCCAACTCCACTGCGCCAGACAGACCGATACTTACATCCTGAAGGGCGAAGGAGTGGAAATGTGGGAGCCCAGCTTCACGCTCCACGGCTTTCGCTACGTAGAGGTCACCGGCTTCCCCGGCACCCCGACCCTGGACGACCTGGAAGCGCGCTTTGTGCGCTCAGCCGTGGAGCCCACCGGCCATTTCGACTGTTCCAATCCTTTGCTCAATCAGATCCATCAGAGCGTCTGCCGGACGTTTCTGGCCTGCCTCCAGAGCATGCCGCAAAGCTGTATAGACCGCTCCGAGCGGACGGCGTGGCTGGGCGATCCGGGTTTCATAGCAGAGGACTACATTTACAATTTCGACATGGCCGGCTTCTGGGCGAAGTGGCTCAACGACATCAAGGACTCTCAGAGGGAAGATGGGTCACTGCCGTGCGTCTGCCCGGTGCACTGGCGCCGCACCTACGATGCCTATCCTCGGCTGCGGCCGGCGTGGGACAGCACCTACGCGCTCCTGGTTTGGTACACCTATTGGTACTATGACGATGAACGCATCCTTGACGCACACTACGACGGCGTGAAGAGTTCGGTTGATTTTCTGGGCACCAGAGCGGAGAACCACGTCATAGCCGAGGGCCTTGGCGACCACATGGAACCACAGGCGGATGGTACCAGCAGCGACCATCCAAAGCACACGCCCGTTCCTCTCACCTCGACCGCGTATTATTACTTTGATACCTGGATTCTGTCGCGGGCAGCGGAGATTCTGGGCAAGTCCGATGCTGCGAGGCATTATTCAGATCTGGCCGGGAAGATCAAAGATGCCTTCAACCGGGAATTCTTCGATGAGACTACAAACCAGTACGGGAGCGGCAGCCAAACCTCAAACGCTCTGCCGCTTCATCTGGGAATGGTGTCGCCCGAGAAAGAGCAGGCCGTGGCCCGGAACCTGGTCGACGATATCCGGGTGAACCACAAAGGGCACCTGTCCACGGGAATCATCGGCACGAACGCCCTCGAGCAGGCGCTACCCGAATGCGGGTGGGCGGATGTCATGTACGAGATCGCCACTCAGACTACCCGTCCGAGTTGGGGCTATATGATGCAAAGAGGGGCGACGAGCATCTGGGAGACCTGGGAAGGGGATACAAATCTCAGCCTCAACTGCACCATGTTCGGCAGCACGGAGAAGTTCTTCTACAAAGACCTGGCCGGCATCAGTCCAACCCGTCCAGGTTACCGGCGCATTGCTATCAAGCCACAGATTGTCGGCGATTTGAACTACGCGCGGGCTGCGGTCAGGACCATCCGAGGCACGGTAGCGGTCGATTGGAAAAAGGGCGACAACGCTCTTGAAATGAAAGTGACCATACCTGTCAACACCACTGCAGAGATAAGCGTGCCGAAAATAGGTTTGAAAGAAATTGCCATCACAGAAAGTGGCAAAACCCTCTGGGAAGCCGGCACGTTCGCCAGAGGCGTTTTGGGCATTACTGCCGGTAGAGAAAGCGGCGATGAGGTAATATTCGATGCACGGTCTGGCTCCTATATTTTCCAACTGATCGGTCAGTAGGAACCATTTTACAGGGAGAGCGCAATGGAGACTCAAAGGGGAGACGCCGATCTCGATCCCATTCCGGATCGGCTGGTTGTCCTGACCTTCGACGATGGGAAAAAGTCAAATGGCACCTTTGTTGGTCCGCTGCTCCAGCGCTACGGCTTCGGGGCGACGTTTTACATCACCGAGGGACTCAATTTCCTCGAGAACAAGGAATACTATATGATCTGGGACGAAATCCGCGAGCTGCACGAGGCCGGCTTCGAGATCGGCAATCATCTGGGGCGGCACGTGGATATGCGCAAACAGACCAGGGAAGAGATCAAGGCCGATGTGGAACAGATCGAGCAGCGCTGCCGGGAACACAGCATCCCCGTGCCCAGATCATTCGCCTATCCCGGGGGACACAACAGTCCGGAGGCGGTGGCGGTGCTCGCGGAAGCAGGGTACCTCTTCGCCCGGCGTGGCTGCGAGCCGCTCACTGTCAGTATGGACTATGAATGGGGCGGGCGCGGCCCGGCGTACGATCCGCAGCACGATCATCCTTTGCTCATTCCCCTTACCGGCAATACCGGTCCGGACTGGACCTTCGACGATCACGTCTGGACCGTCGAGCAGGCCAGAGATGGCAAGATCGCCGTCCTGGCCTTCCACGGCGTGCCCGATCTCGATCATCCCCATTGCAACGTCGAGCCCGAAACATTTACCACCTACATGGATTACCTGCGCGACAATGACTACACCGTCATTGCCACGCGCGATCTGGCCAGATACGTCGATCCCAACCAGCCTTTTCCAGTAGACCTCGACTTCAGCACGGTAAACGACCCAAACTGATAAGGGATAATGAGATGATACCGCCAGAAAGAGACAGCAGAATAACCAGCCAGCCAGAGCAGGTGAGGCGCGAAGATTGGTGCAGAGGATATTACGAGTACCCCGGCTTGACGGTCCAGGTCGGCGCAACGCAGATCATCATCCCTGCAAGCTATACGGTGAATCCGGCCGCATTCCTTTTCAGACTGGCTGACGGCGAACTGGTCGCCGGCGCCCGCTATGCGGAGTACAACAAGTGGAATCGTCCTGATACAGAGAGCGATATAAAGGACGAACCGCCATGGATGCGGTCGTCGGACGGAGGCAAGAGCTGGGAGGAAACGCCTCCCTGGCCTTCCTATTCCTTGTGTCAGCTGCCCGACGGCGAGATCATTTCGCTGGGACGGACTCATCTGGAATTAGGGGATCGGGAAGGGGAGTATACTACCTGGCTGTACAGCTCGACCGACAATGGCTACACCCACGCACAGGGCGTCGCCACTCTGGTGGGGGTGCCCAAAATGATCTTGAAGTCACACGACTCGGGCCGCACGATGCCCTGGGGCTGGGTAGACCATTCAGTGACAATCCTTCCCGACGGAAGTCTGCTGGCCGGTCTACACGGCAGGTTCGAGAACGACGTGAAGTACCGCGTCTTTGTGGTGCGTTCGACCGACCGGGGCAAGACCTGGCAGTATCTGTCGACGGTTGCCTTCGACCTCGACCCAAGCGACCGCCGGCAGAACGGCTTTTGCGAACCCGATCTGCTCGTTCTGCCCAGCGGCGAGATTTTGTGTTTCATACGTTCGGGCGGCACCTACAACGCCACCTTTTCCCCCCTCTACCTGAGTCGCTCGATCGACGGGGGCCAGAGCTGGAGTCACGCTGACGAGATCGCCGACCGCGGGGTGTGGCCACAGACTTGCAGGATGGACAGCGGCGTACTGGTTGTGGCTTACGGGCGGACCGGCGACTGGCTGACCTTTAGCCTGGATGAGGGGTACCACTGGATCGGGCACTTCTGCTATTTCCATGGTCCCCAGTCCCTGGATGGCTGCAGCCACGGCGCGATACAAGAGGTAGAGCCCGGTACGCTGCTCGTCGCCTATGCCCGAACCGACCTCAATGATCCCTGTCAGAGCGAACTGCTGGGGACCTTCGTGCAGGTCCGCCGGGAGCACTAGTGCGGCTCCAGCAGCAGTCCTGACGCATTTACTGACACCGAATTAATCCAGCCTCGGTGAGACTGCACGCTTCACCGGAGAGAGAGGAGAAGGAGATGATACCACCAGCAAGAGACACCAAAATAACCCGCCCGCCCAAATACGTGACGCGCTTTGACTGGTGCAAAGGATACTACGAGTATCCCGGCTTGATAATCGAGGTCGGCGAAACGTATGTCCTGACGCCTTCGTGCTTCAACGAGTGTCCGGCCACATTCCTGTTCACGCTCGCCAACGGCGAGGTTGTAGTCGGCTCCCGCGCTTGTATGAAGGACAATGAAGAAGCTCACGACATGAGCGTCTGGCCGACATGGAAACATTCGATCAACGCGGGCAGGACCCGGTTTGCCGGAGCAAAGGGCAGCTGGGAGAATATGCCGCTCTGGCCTTCCTATGCCGCCTGCCAGTTGCCCGACGGCGAGATCATCTCGCTGGGACAGTCGCCCCTGCTAGAGACCGATGGGGAAGGGGCGTACACCGTCCGGGTCTACAGGTCGACCGACGATGGCCACACCCACCAGCAAGCAATGGCCACCCTGGTGGACCTGCCCAAACTCCATGCTGGCAAGACGTGGGTGGACCACTCGGTGGCGGTTCTTCAGGACGGCAGCCTGCTGGCCGGTCTGCAAGGCTATTTCGAGAATGATGTAAAGGCGCGCACCTTTGTGGTGCGTTCGACCGACCGGGGCGAGACCTGGCACTACCTGTCGACGGTTGCCTTTGACCTCGATCCGGGGACCGACTTCCGGATGGACGGGTTCTGCGAGCCGTACCTGCTCGTCCTCCCCAGCGGTGAAGTTCTGTGCTTCATGCGCTCGGGCGGAACCTATAACGCCACTTTCACCCCTCTCTATCTGAGCCGCTCGATCGACGGGGGCCAGAGCTGGAGTCACGCCGATGTAATCGCCGACCGCGGCGTCTGGCCCAATGCCTGCCGGATGGCCAACGGCATACTCGCCGTGGCCTACGGCCGCCCGGGGGACTGGCTGGCGTTCAGTCTGGACGAAGGGCACCACTGGATCGGGCACTTCAACTTCTATCACGGTCCCCCGTCTCTGGATGCTTCCAACTACAACTGGGTTGAGGAGGTGGCGCCGGACATATTGCTCGTCGTCTATTCCCGGACCGACTTCGACGATCTTCGCCAGAGCGAGATCCTGGGTACTTACCTTCGTGTCCGTCGTGAGAGCTAGTGTGGTTTGTGTGACCCGGATGTTTCTGCGCACGCTGAAGTAATGGACTTAGGGTGCGATTGGACTTGTCGGCTTCGCCGGTGAGAGAGGAAACGAGATGATACCTCGGGAAAGAGACAGCAGGATAACCAGCCAGCCAGAGCACGTAACGCGCGAAGATTGGTGCAGAGGATATTACGAGTATCCCGGCTTGACGGTCCAGGTCGGTAAACTCAGCTCATTACGCCTATGAGCTACACCGAGAATCCAGCCACGTTTCTGTTCAGACTTGCCAACGACGACCTCGTGATCGGTACCCGGGCCTGGATGGAGTACAATGAAGCAGAGCGCAACATGAGCGCCTGGCCGCTTTGGGAGCGTTCGCTGGACGCGGGCAAGACCTGGGAGGAAACACCGCCCTGGCCCTCCTGGGCGGTGTGCCAGCTGGCCGACGGTGAGCTCATCTCGCTGGGACGGACGCACCCGGAAGAAGGTACTCGAGAAGGGGAGTATACCACCTGGGTGTACAGGTCGACCGATGACGGCTACACGCACGAGCAGGGAGTCGCCACCCTGGTGGACATGCCCAAACTTCATTCTAGCCGGCCCGCGCCGCATACCTGGGTAGACCATTCGACAACCGTTCTCCAGGACGGCAGCCTGCTGGCGGGCCTGCACGGCTTTTTTGAGAATGACGTAAAGGTGCGCACCTTCGTGGTGCATTCGATTGATCGGGGCGAGACCTGGCATTATTTGTCAACGGTTGCCTTTGACCTCGACCCGGGATTCGACCGCCGACTCAACGGCTTTTGCGAGCCGGGCCTGCTCGTTTTGCCCAGCGGCGAGATTCTGTGCTTCATACGTTCGGGTGGGACCTGGAACTCTACTTTCACCCCCCTCTACCTGAGCCGCTCGATCGATGGGGGACAGAGCTGGAGTCACGCCGACGAGATCGCCGATCGCGGGGTGTGGCCGAATGCCTGTCGGATGGCCAGCGGCGTACTCGTCGTGGCCTACGGTCGCACCGGGGATTGGTTGGCGTTCAGTCTGGACGAGGGGCGCCACTGGATCGGGCACTTTTGCTATTACCACGGTCCCCAGTCTCTTGACGGCTGCACCCACAGCTGGGTTGAGGAGGTGGCGCCGGACATGTTGATGGTCGCCTATTCGCGGACCGACCTCCGCGATCCCTGCCAGAGCGAGATCCTGGGTAGCTTTATGCAGGTCCATCGAGGGAGCTAGCGCAGCGGGACTCAGATTGTCCAGCGGATCGAGCCGGAATATCTTAGAACAGCTTACGGGACAGACCGTGAGCCCTGGAAAGGGAGAGAATTATGAAACCCACAGCATCCAAACAAAGCGGTGACCTCGCGCCCATACCGGATCGCCTGGTTGTGATGACGTTCGATGATGGGGCCAAATCGCAGGCTACATTCGCAGCTCCACTGCTCAAGCGTTTTGGATTTGGCGGCACCTTCTTCATTACCGAGGGGCTGCGTTTTCTGAGCCACAAGGAATACTACGTGACCTGGGACGAGATCCGGCAGCTACACGAAGACGGTTTCGAGATCGGCAATCATCTTGGTCGGCATGTAGATATGCGCAAGCAGACGAAAGAAGCGATCAGGGCGGACGTGGAACAGATAGAGGAGCGCTGCGAAGAGCACGGCATTCCGAGGCCGACGACCTTCTGCTATCCGGGGTCACATACCAGTGCTGAGGCCGTAGAGGTTATTAAAGCAAAGGGCTACCTGTTCGCCCGCCGCGCATGTGAGCCGGTTACGGTACTGCCCGACTACCAACGCGGGGGCAATGGTCCTGCTTACGATCCGAAGAAAGACCATCCCCTCCTAATACCGGCGACTGGTCATCCGGGCGCGGATTCGACTTTCGACGAGGTCGTCGAAGCCGTGGAGCAGGCGGGGGACGGAAAAATCAGCGTCCTTACTTTCCACGGAGTGCCGGATCTTGATCATCCTTTCTGCAGCACCGATCCCGAGATTTTTGAAGCAGGGGTGAAGTACCTTGCCGAGAATGACTATACAGTTATCGCCCTCCGCGACCTAGTGAGATATGTCGATCCCCACCAGCCGTTTCCCTCCGACTTCGATTTCAACACCATCAACTGGCAGGGGTAGAGCACGAGCTTGTTGCTTCTTTCTGCGATCTACAGGTTGCCCGCACCGTCGAATGGCGACGGCACACCTGAATCAACCCTCCCTTTTTTCCCTACCTCGTGTAGATCCACTTGAATCAATACCGCCACCACGCCGCAGCCAGTAAATTCGATTGGCCTCGAATTTACCAAATGATTCCCGTATCCCGTCCGACCACCGCACCTCCACATCCGCGACTTTCGAAAGATCGCCAAGCCCGATATGTATCCGCGGATCGTTAGCGGCAAGATAGCTATAGGCGGAGCGCACCTCGCGTATCTTCCGGGTTGATCCAACCCGCATCGTCACCCGCGCTCCTTGGGCGGGGCTGCCGGCTCGATTGACCACCCAGAACATCAACCAGTTTCCCCGGCTCGAGGCGCGGTTGTGTAGTAGATAGGCCGATGCGTCGCGATTGATCACCAACACATCCACGCCTCCATCGTTATCCACGTCGCCAAAGGCGGCCCCGCGGCTGGTAGCTACCAGCAACTCGGCAGTTCCGCCTCGAGGCAGAACCTCCTCGAATCGAGGACCTGGTGATCCGCGGAAGAGGATGTTCGGTTCGGCAAATGGATCGTCCGAATATCGTTTAGGATTGTTCTTGAAGACGCGTCCATTGGCAGAATAGAGATCGAGCCAACCGTCGTTGTCGAAGTCTAGTATCCCCGTTCCGAAACGCGTAAACAGGGCGCTTCGGATAGCCAGTCCCGTCGTTGTCGTCACATCCGTAAAAAAGGCACCTTCGTTTCGATAGAACGAGTCGGTCTCTGTCTCCAGGTTCACCACGTGTAGATCGAGGGTGCCATTGTCGTCGATATCTACAACGTTCACCCCCATGCACGCCTTCGGGCCGCCAGTGTCATCCACGGCACATCCCCTAAGCACCGCATGATCGGCAAAGGTGCCATCCCCCTGATTCATCCACAGCTGGTTGGCGCTGCCGTCGTTGGCCACGAAAATGTCGAAGCGTCCGTCTTCATCGAAGTCGGCGCTCACCACACCGAGCCCCGCACCAAAAGACTCATGCAACCCGGCCCGCTGTGACATGTCCTCAAAGCGCCCCTCGCCATCATTGCGGTAGATCAGGTCTGCCACAGGCGCCTTGAAATTGACCGGAGCACAATAATCGGGCTCTCCAAGTGAAGAAACGCATTCCTGGTCGGTCTCCACCGACCAGTCGAGATAGTTCGCCACGTAGAGATCCAGATCGCCGTCCCGATCCATGTCAAAGAAGGTTGAGCTGGTACCCCACTGGTTGTCGTCCACACCCGCCGGCATCGAAACATCGGCAAACACTCCGTCACCTTTGTTCTTAAGCAGTAGGTTCGATCCGAAATTCGATACAAAAAGATCGGTCAAGCCGTCACCATCAAAATCGCCGGTGCCGGCCCCCATCCCGTAACCCCGGTGACCACTTCCGCTCCCTTTCGTGGCATCGGTGAAGAAGCCGCTGCCGTTGTTGCTGAAGAGGCGATTCCCGGTCAGTCGGGTGCTGTCTTCCAGGCTTCCGGCTTGCACCAGATAGGCATCCAGGTCGCCATCGTTATCCATGTCGAACAACGCAGTACCGCCTGTCATGATCTCCGGAAGCCGGTGGTGTTCCCTGAATCCGGAATCGAGGGTGAACCGAATTCCTCGTTCCTGGGCAACCTCCTGGAACCAGGATCGTTGTTGGGGATGACTCGAATCAGCTGCCTGCGACGGCCTCTTCTGAACACCGCTGTCGTCAGCACACCCGACCCCTAGCATGGGGAGTAACAGGGCACTAAAAAAAGAAAGGAACCGACGGCGTTGATGTTCGTTGACACGACGCAAGAGGTTTGCTGACTCAGTTCGCTTCCGACCGTTGCCGACGAACGGCCTGCAGGAGGGAGTTCACCGTGTTCGACTCTGGCATTAGTGCCACGGCTCGCAGGAGCACTCGTTCCGCTTCCTCAAGATTCTGCATGCCGCGGGCGGCCACCGCCCACCCCAGATAACCCGCGTGTTGCATCGAATCGATCGCCACCGCCCCTCTGAAGCTGTCGCGTCCCGCCGCCCATTCCTGAAGTTCGCACTGAACCATTCCCAGCTGCACCAGATGGGCGGGATTGTTCGGTTCGAACACCGATGCACGCTGAAACGCCGCTGCCGCCTGCCGCAGTTGGCGTTCCTGCATCAGAATGCTGCCACGGCCGGCGTGGGCGCTGGCAAGGGTTGAGTCGATGGCCAGGGCGAGTTCGAGCTGTGATATCGCCCGGTCGGTATCGCCCATACCAAAATAGACAGACGCAATGCTTTGAAAGAGCTCGGCATCCTCGGGATGTTTGCTCTGGGCCTGTGCATGAACCTCCAGCGCCTTCTCCCACTGCGCCGTTAGAACCAATGCCTTGCCCAGCATTTTAAGCACAATTAGGCTCTCCGGATGCAGCTGTCGCAGTTTCTGTAATTCGACGACGGCTAGTTGCGGAATGCCACGCGCAATGAAAGCCCGCACCCGCTCGACCTCGACCATCAGACTGGTCTCGTAGGGTATGACTTCCTGGTGCCACGGATCAGGCCAGGTTGGACCTCCTCCCTTGGCCTTTCCGAGGGCAACTTGGGCTTTCTGCCACTGACCCACCTGCCGATAGGCATTGCCCAGCAACTGAAACGTATAAGGGTCGTTGGGGCGGTTGCGCAGCAGCCTTTCCAGGAGCGCGACCGCATGCTCCGGCTCGTCATCGAGCATCATGATGCGCGCCAAGCCCCAATAGCCCCCCGGATTTCCCGGGTCGAGCTCGATTGAGCGCTCGAATGCCCTGCGTGCCTGCAACCTTCGATCCAGGTCCAGATGCCAGAATCCCGAGCGGATGTGCAAAGGTGCGTAGCTCGGAGCGAGCTTCAAGGTCTGTGCATTCGCTGCTGCAGCCCGCACGAGGTTTCCTTGTCGACTGCCTATCGTAAAAATTCTGTACCACGCGCGGGCGCTGGTATCGGCGACCGCCAGCGCACGATCGTAAGTGGTCAGTGCGAGGGAATCCAAGCCGTTGGCTTCATAGACAAACCCCAGACGCAGCCAGACCTCTTGATCACGCGGATCGCTGTTGGCCGCCCGCAACGATTTCCGAACCAGGGCGACCAGGCTCGGATCCTTCCCTTCGAGGATCTGCGGAAACGTAACCTCGGATGTCGTTTCAGGTTGGGAACAGGAGATGGCGTGCGCGTAGGTGCAGGCAATAGCGAGGTCGAGCACAGCCTTCAGGTTGCGCGAAAAAATCGAAACGGTCGCCCTGTCAGCACTGCATGTAAAGAACTTGGAACCGAAGGTTCGTTCGCGGAAGGCCTGCGCGGAGGAAAACACGATAGAGATAGCTTGCTTTCAAACGTTAACTACCGGCAGAATCTACGGAGGAAAGAGAGCCTCCGACAGCTCGGCGACTCGGTGGGTCGCGCATGTTGGCCGGGGCGATTCTCGGGGCATTTCTGGATGCCGTAGGACACTTCCGCCAAGTCGTCCAGCGTTGCCACCGGCTGCTCGGACGGCTGAACCCGCTAGCGACCGCTGGCTCCGCTAATGATCGCGTTGATCTTCTTACGTGAGCTGACCATATTCAGCATCTGATAGATGCGAGGTGCGCTCGCCGCGGTGCTCGACGACTGCTGGAGCGCTCGTAAGCCGAGCAAAACTGTGCATCCCTCGGCCGATCGCCAACTCCGTAGCAGTCCGATCAGGCTGGACAGGAGCCAGCAACATCAATTTGAACCGCGAACGCAGGACAAGTCGCGCTTTTCATCAGCGACCGGTGCCAACAGGTCCACTGTCGAAAACTGCCTAATGCAGTGATTTTTCGGGTGATCTAATAAAAGAAAGGGGATCCTGATTTTACCTTCAGGCCCGTACGGGATTCGAACCCGTGTTACCGACGTGAGAGGCCGGCAACACAGCTAAACAACAACTTAGGATTGTGTGGACGTTGCCCTCGGTAGACCAATACTTGGCCAATTATGTCACCTATAGGTCACCAAGGAACCAAGGTGCTCATAAGAAAAACTCTCGTAAGATCTTGTTTCTTACTCGGTAGTGCTTCTACGCAGGCGAAATGGCCACCTGCCTTGGTAGCAGGAGGGGAAGCGAAAACGGAGGGCGATCAGAAGGTTCTGTCCATTCCACACGGGCTGTTTCGCATATATCGTGCCCGACGCCTTCGGGGCACAGGTCGAGGTATGCCAAGGGCTCATAACGCTGCGGTATTCGGAAGGATTTTCCGGCGGGAAAGGAGGGGTGCTTTACACCTTCATTTATCCTCCTTTGTAACAGCTATTTGCGGGTTGGTCTGCTACGGAAGATTCTGCCATATCACGAGGAAAGAGTTGCCGGTGTTATCGACGGCCTCAACATACGTCTGCCACACAAAACCGGACCCCACCTACTCGACCCGCTTTCAATAAGAAGCTTCCAGTAAAAATTCAGAAATCGGGCTTGGAGGATCTCCACTCAGCGGGGAGGGGTTCAACGGACTAGAGGTCAATCCCCGTCCTGGGCGGACTACCTGAAAGGAGAAGATATACTGATTGAGAGTTACACATTGAAACCGGGCGAAGAGGCCATTTTATGCCACAAGAAAGGGAACGAAAGCAGGAAACTGAGATTTAGACCCACTTCACATCAAGTCATGAGTCTGCCCTTTCTTGGCGATGCAGACTACCCGTACGACTTCAGAGTGACAAGAACCCCCTCAAACAATCTTTGGGTTCTTATCAAACCAGTGACCGTAAGACTGTTTAAGTGGGGTGAGGAATACCGGTTCAAAATCGGTTCTGGTGGCAAGAACCAGAGTTTCAATACAGCGGCGAAGAAGCTACTTCAAGAGCTCGTTGAATATTCCCAAGAAGAGAGCAACCTCTTACATGTGGTACCTCAATCGGATATAACCAAGGTCGAAGAGATATTTCAACGAACCGATTACTACGATTTGGCTGAAGTGGAGGACGTGAGACCCTATCTCGTATATTCTTCAGCTAGGAGAGAACCCAAGAAATCGTGGATCGATCCGTGGGGAAAGAGAAAGCAGTGGTTGTTATCCGATGTTGCAGTAGGAGTGAGGGTCGAGAAAGGGAAAAAGATCTTCCTCATGGATAGCAAACGAACCGCGAATTATGTGGTAACCGAGTACAAGGTGAAGAAACTCTGATCTTCGCTTGGAATCACCACCCTTCGCCACTCTTCGAGAGCCGGTAAAGATTGGCTCGTTCACCACCTCCTTAATCAGGAGATTTTCGCCTTCGAGGATAGACTGTCGCTTCCCGCGGCCCGATCGTTAAGGCGCCCCTACCTTCTTCTCCCAATGAAGCGATTCTGTCCGGTAATCCTAAGCATATTGGGATGTGCAGGTGTGCTAACGCTGCCACTCGTTGAGGAAGTCCGCGAATATGAGTTGGATGGCTATCCCATGGTCGTCGATCACAATGATGCCAATCTGTACCAAGCTCACGACAGTCAAAGCCGTCTCCAGAGCTACTTGCCAAAGGCAGCCATTGTCAGGGCGCTTGCGGAAGCTGGATCAGACGGGAAAGTTGCGTACTACAAAGTTCGAACCAGAGGGGAAACGATTGGCTGGTTAAAGCGATGGGACTTGGATTCAGTCACCGAGGATGAAGCCGAGTTACTCATATTACGCGATCAGCAGGCTTTGAGCAGTCGCTCCCGGATAGCATATTCAGCGCTGCCCGTGGACATATCAAAGCGCAAGGCATTCATCGGCGATCTCAGGTAGAGGCAATTCGCTTGCACCAATGAAATCGTCCCTGAGGCCTCCGGCAGCAGCATAGACTTTGGTATCCACGTGCTGATGGTCGGCAGCATTTTCGGGTATGACAAGCATAAAGTTGAAATGACGGTGAATGTTCTTATCCACCTGAATCGCGACTCCTTGTCGCATTCTGTGGTGGAAGTCAACAGAGTCACGATTACAGAAGACAAGCAAGTAGAAGGACTCACCCCTACTCAGCAGATTCAATTGCTTAAGGTTGTCGCGCCCATGCTGGGCTTATTGGTGCCCTAACAGGAAAAGTATCCGGATAGGTTCTATTTTGGCACGAAGTAAATTGAAATTCCTCATCTGCCCTGTGCTGCTCAACGTTGCGCCGTCTGTCTCAGAAGAAAACGCGCAGCTGCCACGTGAGAGCGGGCAAACTCACATGATCTCACGCGTGATCGACGGCGACACCGTGGAGCTACTCATGGAAGGCTTACGGGTCAAAGTCCGGCTTATCGCCGTTGACACGCCAGAGACCGTGCACCCTCAAAAGCCGGTAGAGTACTATGGCAAGGAAGCCAGCACCTTCACGACAAATCTGCTTCGAGGACAAGAAGTCCTGAATCGCTGCCCGAACGAATTGGAACTGATTGAGGAGAGCAAGGGGTAAGGTGCTTCGCACCTCAAGAAAGTAAGTATTTGGAGGCGTGCCAATCCGGCGTTTGGGGGAATATTGGGAAATACGCAGAAGAAAGGGGTCGCGAGTGCCGATTTACGCTCGCAACCCTTTGTTTTTCATGGTGCACCCACTAGGATTCGAACCCAGAACTTCCTGATCCGTAGTCGAGAGTGGTGTTCCATTCAATGTTGGATGCCACTAAAATTGTCACCACTACGTCACCATAGAAGTTTTTCGGGGATTTAATCATGAAAAGAAAAACTCCACAAGTGATTGTACTCACGGAGTTTAACACTGGTCGGGGTGCCGGGATTCGAACCCGGGACCCCCTGCTCCCAAAGCAGGTGCGCTAGCCGGGCTGCGCTACACCCCGACGACAAGCTGCGATAGTGCCCCCGTGGCCGGCGGGGCCGCTACACTGTAACTGGATTTCGATACTGATTGATCTCGTTTCGCAGATCGCTTGCCACACTTCTGGCATCCCCGTCGAAATCCGCTCCACCGCCGGCGTAGAGGATTGAACGGGAAGCGTTGATAAGAATTCCCTCCCCGTCCGCGTCGGTACCTGAGGAAACCGCAGAGGCGAGATCGCCGCCCTGCGCGCCGACGCCTGGTATCAGCATGGGGAGCTCCGGTGCAAGTGACCTAATCCGGCCAATCGTTTCGGATTTGGTGGCGCCGACAACGAGTCCGCAGTTGCCTGATTTCCCCCACGCGGCAGCCTTGCGCGCCACGAATTCGTAGAGCGCGCCATTCTCGGTGGCGAGTGTCTCGAACTCCGCGGAAGATTCATTCGATGTTAAACAAAGTACGAAGGCGGCCTTGTCTGGGCGCTCGAGAAACGGCCGAACCGCGTCGCTTCCCATGTACGGATTGACGGTTACAGCATCTCCACCAAGGACCTCGAAATACATCTCCGCGTAGCGGACGGCACTGGATTCGATGTCGCCGACCTTGGCGTCGATGATCGTCGGGATCTCCGCCGGCACGTGATCCAACGTCGCCTTGAGTGTGGCCCAGCCCGATTCTCCTAAGGCGCCAAAGAAACCAAAGTTCGGTTTGTAGGCGCAGGCTAGATCGGCGGTCGCATCGATGATCTTCTGGCAGAAATAAAGAGCGGGGTTGTCTTTGGATTGAACGCTGTCTGGCAGCCTGTCGACTACCGGGTCGAGGCCGACACAAAGCAGGGAGTCATTCCGTTCCGTCGCTGTCTTCAGCTTCTCCGCGAAAGTCAAGGTCGAACTCCTCCAGGTTGGTTGAATCGGTAAGAACAGAGTCCGCCAGAACCGTGTCAACGGGCGCCGGACCCAGGATCAGAGCGACTCGGCATTCCTTGAGGAATTCGGCGGAGGTGTCGGCAAAGCGAATGTTCGCTGCATCCTCGTTGCTGATGACGACGTCGGCGTTATATAACCCCGAAACCTTCTCCGCCTTTACCGCCAGCGGATAGGCATCGTTCCCCCCGAGGCGGTCGGACGCGGCGGCCTGTTCGGGATCCTTGTGATAACCCACCAAACCGATGTTGGTTACGAAGTGCTGTTCCGCGATTGCAACGCCGTATATCTGCGCGCCGCTCGCGGACAGAATCTTTGGTGCCATACTCGGTCGCAAGTCCAGGCCGCGGGCGTCCACGATCAACCCGGTGTAGGTTTCCGGTGAGTAGGTCAGAAGCGAATCCAACTCTGATTCGTCGAAGCTGTCTTCGTCGGGAGCGCTCGTTTCGGCGACCGGCAACACTGCTTCGGAGAAGTCATTCAGAAGCTTCAGTCTAAGCGCGACTCTATACAGTCCGTCTACCTCGGTCTGACTGCCCTGCACGACCGTGGCGCCACGAACGACGCCCTCCAACCGGATCCGCACCGAATCGCTCTGCACCATCGCCATGCCCACCTGGGTTTTCGAATCGATGCGAACCTCTCCAATCAATTCGAGCAGATTCCGGTAAGCGACCACCTTTGCCGCAAGAGCTCCCATAAGCCGCCGCCGGGCCGGATTGGTTAGCCTGAATTATTCATAAAAATGCGGTGAGCCTCTGTACAACTGGTTGTTTTGCCCTACGTTAGGGTTACCCACAAACAACAACCAATCAAGAGGGCCACCGCAGATGGAAACTTCGCAGATCGCGCTATCGTTTGCAAACATCTCGGGCAAAAAGATCGAAGCTGATTTTGACGGTGGCATGACCACCAGTGATGGGGGCGCCCTGCTTCTGCGACAAGCGGAAGCCCGCACCGGGATCGTCGACCGAATCGTGGCGGCGATGTCGGATCGTCGACATCAAAGCTATATCGACCATACGTATACTGACCTCATCCGGCAGCGCGTATTCCAGATCGCCTGTGGCTACGAGGACGCCAATGACAGTGACGACCTGCGTTGCGATCCGGGTCTGAAAACCGCGTGCGACCGTCTGCCTCTGACGGGAGACGATTTGGCCAGTCAACCAACCATGTCTCGTTTGGAAAACAGTGTCAGCCGCTCGGATCTGTATCGCATCGGGCTCGCTTTGCTGGAAATATTCATCGAGTCTTACGACCAGCCGCCCAAGAAGCTCACCATCGACATCGACGACACGGACGATCCGGCACACGGCGCCCAGCAACTCACGTTGTTCCATGCCTACTATGACGAGTATTGCTACCTTCCGGTCCATCTCTACGAAGGGGAGTCGGGCAAATTGATCACGACGCTGCTGCGACCCGGTCGTAGAATGCGAGGCCGAGAGGCGGCAGCCATCCTCAAACGCGTGTTGGATCATTTGATCATGGTGTGGCCGAAGACGAAGATCACCTTACGAGGCGACTCACACTTCAGCACCCCTGAGGTGCACGACCTGTGCGACGGATACGGTATTGATTTCATTCTGGGACAGGCGATCAACAACAAGCTCAAGGCACTCGGCGAACCGCTGATGGAGCTGGTGGCGGCGCTGGCCGAGCAGAGCGATGAACCGGTGCGGCTTTTTGACCGCTTCGAGTATCAGGCCAAGAGCTGGCCCCGACCGCGCCAGATTATCTACAAGGCCGAGATCACACAAGGCAAAGCCAACCCGCGCTTCGTGGTGACCAATATCCGCAACCGCTCTCCCGAGTTTCTGTATGAGGAGATCTACTGCGCTCGTGGGCGGTCGGAAGGCTTCATCAAGAATCACAAGACCTACCTGCAGTCCGACCGCACCTCCTGCCACCGCTTCTCGGCCAACCAATTTCGCCTCTTCCTGCACAGCGCGGCCTACGTGCTGCTGCACACGATCCAACAGATTGGCATGCGCGGCACCCAATGGACGATGTCCAACTTTAACACGATCCAACTCCGGGTGCTCAAAATCGGCGCCCGCGTGCGGGAGCAAGCCACCAAGGTCCGTTTTCACTTTCCGACGTCATACCCGCTCAAGGATCTGATGCGCACCGTCGTCCTCAACCTCGACACCTCATGATGCTTTGCGATGTCCCACTACATCCACGCACACGATCCACCAAGGGACCCGACTGTCCCAATGACATCCAAAAGAGGCTCAGATCTCCCAGACAACACCTCGACGACCGACAGCACTCGATCAACCCGCTACCAAAACGTCCAGCCATTGACCAGCGCACCGAATTCGTTCGCTTGGTGCGGATTCATGAATTATTCAGGTTAGATCGTCGGGAGCAACCCCTTCGCCATAGGCGATGATCTCGTTGTTCGTCCAATCTATGCGCCCTTCGATGATCTGTCCGTCACCGCTACCTAGACTCAATGACTCTTCCACTTCCTGACCAATGGCAGCGCCGCAAATCAGAAGGAGTGACGGAAGAAGGCGCCAGAGCCGAGACATAGGTGTCACGAGGGAGGCGAATTTGCGGGAGAAAGGGACGCAGATCATGAGGGCGGTTTAAGTCGACGGTTGTGGAACGGAGGAGTGGGTCTGTAAGCCGAGTTCTGTCTGCACGGTCAAGTGCAGGGCGATCATTCATCTGGGGTAGCGGTTACCCGCATACCTCGGTGCAGCCTACCCGGGAATTATAACGAGGCGGACCACCTCTCTTCCCCTATTTGGCCTTGCTCCGGATGAGGTTTACCGTGCCGTCCCCGTCGCCGGAAACGCGGTGAGCTCTTACCTCACCATTTCACCCTTACCTGGCTCGAGAGCCAGGCGGTGTCTTTTCTGTGGCACTATCTGTAGGGTTGCCCCTCCTGGGCGTTACCCAGCATCCCGTCCTGCGGAGCTCGGACTTTCCTCACCGATCGATCGATCAGCGCGATCACCCGACCCACTCCAAAGCTTCTAACTCGAACTATCGTCCCAAACGAGAATTGCTCCACAGCTTTCGCAGGTGTTCAAGCGTTCGCTGCGCCGGACATCGCTTTTTCGCTGTGCCGGCAGCTCTCGAAAGCAGGAGCCACAGGCCCCCTTCCGGACCCCGGCAACACTCAATCCGTTCCCTTTTCGGCGGCGATCGTAGTGCTGTAGCAACGGGCCTTCGATATCCTTGCTCACCACTTCCCGTCGTGCCGTTACCGCGTCAACTTCCTGTTGCAAGGTCGCCAGCTTGGACTGCAGTTCGTTAATGCGAATCTGTTGTTCCGAGCAGACCTCCTCGACGCCCTCTTTCTCCCCCGCGATCTGCTCGCTTATTTTTTCGGTGTTTTCGATGATATCGAGAATACGGCTTTCGCGTTCGAAAATACCCGACTTGCACGCCTCGATTTCCA
Organism: Candidatus Latescibacterota bacterium; assembly: GCA_965217095.1. GTDB lineage: Bacteria > Latescibacterota > UBA2968 > UBA8231 > UBA8231 > CAYNZV01. The sequence goes on along the minus strand of OZ244235.1, from coordinate 5,835,366 downwards.
TTTGCAGAGCGTCGTATTCTTTGTTGGTCGCGACTACGGCAAAGCGTTCCTCATGTTTCTTCAAGTTGACCTTCGAATCCTCCAATTCACGCTCAACCTGCCGCTGTTGCCGCGCAAGCTCCTCGAGGGTGTTTTCGAGTTCCTCCAAACCGCTGCGCGCATCGACGATCTCTTTCTCGCGGACGCTGATTTCGCTGGGATAGTGATCGCGCACCTTTTCCAGTTCTCTCAACTCTAGGTCTACGTCTTGTAGCCGAATCAATTGAAGCAGACCTTCTTGCACGGCGAGACCTCCTCCCAGGAAATGACGCAAGTTCAGCCAGACAAATGTGATACGAGCAATAAGATGCGGTCGTGAAGCGGATAGGTCAAGACTGTCGGTTGCCCCCGCGCAAGTCGGATTAGTGCACCGGCATATTGCGGACACACGTCAACTGGGAAGGGTCTTTGATTCTTCTCTAGTGTCGACAAAAAGAGAGCCCCCGAGATCAGAGATCCCGAGGGCCTTTGGGATGGTGGGCGATACTGGATTTGAACCAGTGACCTCTGGTATGTGAAACCAGCGCTCTAACCAACTGAGCTAATCGCCCGCAACTGTGGATGTGGATTTGGTGGGCCCAGTAGGACTCGAACCTACGACCAACGGATTATGAGTCCGCCGCTCTAACCAACTGAGCTATGGGCCCGTAGCGCTATCGAGAACAACTTCGCCGGACCCCTCGGGTCCGGGATCACGCCGGCTCCTCCATCCCAAATGCGCGCAGGTAAATGCGTGTGATCTCGTTGAGGTTGCCGTAGAAGGCTCGCACTTTGGGGTCGGGATGGTCCTTCCAAAACATAGGGGGAATAACCGAGTCATTGGCCAGGTAGGCGCGCTCTCGGTGTCCGTAGTAGACCTGCACGGTCTTGCGCTCGCTCTGGGTGGGTCGGGGTCGTGGCAGTGTGTAACACCGCCACGTTGAAGAGACAGACTGTTCCGGCAAGGCCGTGGATGTCAACGCGGCCGCCGCGTTCGAACTGTTCCGCCATATCCTTCAGGATCGGTTCATCCACGGACTCGGGAGACAGTGAGAAACAGTGAGTAGTCTCGTCGACATCGGTAAGGTAGAGCATGAGCTGGATGTAGTCCATGCGCAGGGGATGCTTGGGCCAGTGCGGACGGTCCCGGTGCCAGCCCTGTTTGAGTTCGCCGTCGTAAGGGCCCATAGAGCGGATGCCGATTTCACCAAAGCAGACGGGGCCACCCAGGAGCTCTTCAACGGCCTGCAGGATGCGGGGATGGCGGATGACTGCGTCGAATTGAGGCGAGGTGACAAGGGCGTCGTAGTTGCCGTCCTGGGTGCCGCGGCGCATCCATCGAAGCGGCGTCTTCTTGCGGTCGGCGTCGAAGAGCTCAACAAACTCCCGTACTTCGTCGGGCGTTACGAGGTCGGTGCGAACGACATGCCCGTTGTTGCGGAAAAAATCGACGTCGCATTCGGTGAGGATGCTCATAATAGTTAAGATGTGTTCTTTGACAGAGTTTTAGGATTAAGTCAAGCTATCGATATCCACAATATCAAGCTCTACATTTAAGTTTATCAAGTCTTTCACCCATATCTGCGCTTGTTCAGCTCTCTTCTCTAATTAAAAATTGTGGCAACATCTCAAGGGTAGGGCAGCCCATCTGCGCCATTGCTCTTCTTAGCTCCGCTTTCAAAATATTCATCACGTGGTCGCTCGAATTCTGGCACGCCAACCCGCAACATGCGCAGCGCTCAATTGGGATGCGTGACCATTTGCCACAACGTGCGCACATCAAAGGCGGGCGGCACCGACAGACCGTTGCGGATGTCGCGTTCACGCCGCGTCTCGACGGGAATATCGACGGTGGCGACCAGCATTTGGTAGCCAGCTTTTTGGGCGCGATCGATCAAATCCTGTGCGATTCGAGGGTCGTTGGATGGGTAATATTGGAACCATGCTTTGGTGCCTGCCACCGGCTTGATGCGCTCCAGGCTGGCGCTGGCAAAGGTGCTGAGGACATAGGGGATGTTGCTCACAGCGGCACAGGTACACTTCACCCACGCGCCCGTGACAAAATCAGGCGTAGGCGAATTCCGCTTGGAGATGTGATCGCGCCGGTGCGATGGGCGGCGCCCGCGCGGGCAAGCCCATACCGTGCAGATAGCGGGAGATCCGATTGCACTTCATCAAGCGATACTCCGTAATTAAATGGGCCGTCCGTAATCCGAAAAGCCCACCAGCGCGCGCGAACATTGTCACACTATCAAAATTCCGTGCGTCGCGAAACCTCGTCTTGTATTTGCGCTTATCCTTGTCGATCCCCACGATCGTCACCAGCTCGTAACCGAAATATCCGCTGCGGTTGGTGATCGTCACGAAAGCGGTGCGCTGATCGTAGCTGTTGCGGTCGGCCGTGTCGTCGGTCAGGCGATAGGGAAACGGACCGATCCCCTGAAAACCTGCCCGCAACGACGTCCTCGACATCAACGGGTATTCCAGTCGCAGGATCGGGATTGACCGCGTCTCCGCCAGCAGATCGTTGCCGCGTTCCTGATCGCGCAGGCTCACATACATGTACTTGAATTGTGGTGTCACCTTGAGTTTGCCCCAATGCCTGGTGAGCTCTACTTGGGATATCGAGGTCCAGAAATCCAGCCGCCGTTCCTGCTGGAAGGTCTTGTTGTAGAGCTCTCCTCCCTGCTGCCAGTTGAACCGCGCTCGCAGCTTCTGATTGACCTTCAGCGTCGAAATCGGATTTATCCGCAGATCCAAGTAGGTCTCGTTCACGAAGCTGTCCTTGTAGTTTCGCAGATCCCGAACCGAACGATTACTGAATATGGGCGGATAGTCCCGGCCGTAGGCCTCGGCGCAGTTGCACCTTCCCAGGCCGCGAAAACTGAATTGGTTGGTTCGGCTGGGAATCTCCTGAATGACGATGTAGGGATCCTGAATATCGTCCTGAACCGCTCGAAGATGGTTTTCGAGAAAGAAAAGGCGACGTCCCCCGAATCCGCGAATGTCCAGCGTCACCAACCCGTAGGTGCTCCGGTTGCGTCCCGAGCCCGCGACCTGGCTCACCGCGTAGCGCCCCGCCGCGAACGACAACTGTGGCGTCAGATCGAACTGGGCAAACAGGTGATACCCCCGCTGGTCCGGATCGTACGGGTAATCCACGTCGCCGTCGTCTTCGCGCCGGTCCGGCTCGTCGTTGTTGTTCCGGTCCAGCCCGTAGACGTAGATGTTGGGCTCCACATCGTACATGAGGAACGGTTCTTCGTAGTCTGGAACCGAATCGCCGTCGCGATTGGTATCCGGAAAACCATCGTTGTCTTCGTCCTGGTCCAGATTCACGCCATCCAGATCATAGTCTTGGCTGTCGTTGGTGAAACCGACGATGTTGCCCAGCCGCCGGTCCGGGAGGCGGTCAGCGTCGTCGTTGTCTTCCACCAGATCCCAATAGATCGTTTCGTTGAGCATCCCGAGGAGATGGGAGTGGCCAAAATTCTCCTCGTCCAGATACGTACGATACGTGGTCGTAAAATCTGGATTGATGGAGAAGGCCTCGGCGCCTACCCGACCCCCTTTGAACCAGCGCGTCGCGTTGATGAAATAGGCGTCGTCCTTCTGCGAGAAACGGGGGCTCCCACCAGCGTTGATCACACCGCCGTCGTGCGCCGGATAACGCCCCCACAGTGCCGACCGGGCGTACTCCGCGTTGAGCTCGAAACCCACAAGGGTCAAATGGGCATCGGCGCCGTAGACAAAGACACCTGTATCTTCGCCCACGTGAAATCGCACCGGCTTTAAGTTGGTGAGGTCCCGCACGTTGTCTCGCGCGCGGAGCACATTCTTGTAGAATGTGGTGGAGTACCGGGCGTGGTAGGTCTTCCCTCGCGGATTTACTTCGTACAAGGTGGCCACGTCGACCCGGTAATCGTTTCCGAGGAGAGCCTGGATCTCCACCGACTCCACCGCTGGTTCTTGGGAGAGGTCGTAGAGGAAGGCGATCTCCGATTCTCCGTTCGCTTCCAGCATGCCGGCGGGGGACTCGATGCGAAAATTCTCCACGACCCCTTCGAGATTCGAAACCTTGCTGATGTCTTCTCCGAGCTCGTGATCCCGGCGCAACAGGTAGTCGGAATAAAGGGGCAGATCGTCCCGTCCGCGGTAAAAGCGGCGGTGCCCGGAGAACAGGGTGTAGTTGACCGCGCGAAAGCGACCCGTGGCGGAGGAAACCGTACCAACCTGCGGCCGAATGCCGGCAGGGTTGCTCACCACTAACGGCACGATATCCGGACGGTCTTCACCGTTGAGGATGAGTCGGACATCCTGCAGGTGGGCTCCGCCAGTGCCGTCGTCGGGCGAATCGTCGGAAAAGCGCACAATGACCCAGTCCATCAGTGGTTGGTCGGGACGAAGCACACCTTTGAGACTGCTGTTTTCCTGGGTGCTTCGATACACGTGGGAATTGATGGCATTAATTCCGAGACTTCCCAATCCGACGTCCATCTGCAGCCGGCTCCCCAAAAGAAGGGTGGAGTCGTCAGCGAAGTGGGTCTTGCCGATCGCCCATATGGTGGGCACCTCCTGATAGGTGTGTGGTCGCTCAATACGCGATGCTAGGGTGGTGATCTTGAACAGAGGTGTCGCGATGTCGAAACGCAATCCGTTGAAGCTGGTCATGGATAGGGTCAAAGGCGAAAACCGCGCGATCAGGTTGTCGCCGACGATAAAGCTGTAGCCCCAACCACCGTACCCGTCTCGCATCACCGCCACCGAGTTGTAGACCTTCTCCCAGGGATGATTGTACATCTCGTTCGGCTTGAAGATCACACTGCCGTAGACCTGACCGGGGGTGCGAACCTCCTCCCAGAAGTAGAGGTCGTAGCCGGTGGTGAGGTAGTCCCCCATCGGGCCGTAATACGTGCGCGGCGAGTCGTCGTATGGCCTATAGTGATTCTCGTAGTTGGAGAAATTCTGCAGGGCCAGATTGTTGTAGGCGGGGCGCTCCCAGCGTAGAAACGGCCGCGACTCATGGAGTTCGGAGGTGCCAGCGACCCGGCCACTCTGACCGGCGGCGGCGGCGGCCGAATTCGTCCCTGCCAGGGTCGTGGACAAGGCCATCAACCCAAACGGTATATGGTAGTAAATAAACAATTTATAGGTCAAAGACTGCAATCTCGGCGGAACTCCACAATGCCTAATATAGTTTTCTTTAGGTATAACCCTGGAAATGTAACAAGTGGGCTGGGGAATCTCAAAGCATTTTTCGGGCCCCAGCTCGTAAGGGCTGACCGGGGGGCGAGCCGAGGGGTGGCGTGGTTGAAGTCAGTCGGTGAAGAAGAAGAGAATGTTCGGTCGCTTCGCGGCAACGCTACGGTGGATCAGGCGTGCTCCAGGTAGGCGGCGAACCTCACGCAAGATCACGGAGCGCGTTCTACCGAGTTCGAGGCTCGCTCTTTCACCAGCTCCTCGAGGTCTCCGGCAAGTTCCTCAACCAGTTTCTCGTTCCCCTTCTTCGAGGCTGCCGCCAGCTCCTGTTTCAAGGACTCCATCCGCCTGGTCAAGGCGTCACTCTTGAATCTGTCAACGGTGTCGGACCAGAATTCGTCCACCTGGTCGTCATCGAACTCTTCCACGGCGCAAGCAGTAACTGCGTTGACCAGGATCTCATCGTCGAAGTCTTCCACAAGCAGTGAGGGGTCTATCTCGTCGGAACTCTTGTGTCGGTCGAACAGATGTGCGCAAATGGCGCGAGAGCGCGAGTCGAGGAATTCTTCGGGCTCGATTACCGTGGCAGATGGAGCGATAAAGCGGGGGAATTTGATCAAGAGGCCGAGAAACTGTTTTTCGATCGACGGCAGCTCAGGCGGCGGCACGAAGGGCTCGGACGCCGAGCCGCGAGGTTTGGGCTCCCGCGTGTCGCGCTGAAGCTCGGCCCGGATCGCTGGTTCAGCGACCCCCAACCGCGACGCCACTTCGCGCAGCATGAGATCCCGTCTCACCGCGTCGCTTATGCGGCCGATCACAGGTTTGAGATGGGCCACTACCTGGGCCTTGCCCTCAACCGATTTTAAATCGAACCGGGTCGCCAGGCGATCCAGATAGAAATCCAGTACCGACAAGGACGAATCGACAAGAGCGTTCAGGCGATCGGCGCCCTCGTCCCGCACCAGGCTATCCGGATCGTGACCCGTTGGCAGGCAGACTACGCGGGCTTCGAGATCCGCGCCCAACAGAATCTCGATTCCCCGTTCGGCAGCCGTTGACCCGGCGGAATCTCCGTCGAAAACGAGAACCACCCTGCGACTGTAACGCGACAGCAAGCGGCATTGCTCGGCGGTGAGCGCTGTGCCGGACGTCGCAACGACGTTAGATATCCCGTGTTGCACGAGCCGAGCAACATCCATGTATCCCTCCACCACCAACGCCAGGTCGCGATCGCGTATGGCTCCTCGGGAGCGGCTCAGACCGTAGAGTATCAGGCTCTTGCGATAAATCGCAGTCTCGGGGGAGTTCAGGTATTTCGGTTCTTGATCGTCCGCCAGAGCGCGCGCGCCGAAACCCACAACACGCCCGGTCGCGTTGGCGATAGGAAACGCGATTCGACCGCGGAAACGATCGTAAAACCCGTTTCCCTTCTGGCGTTTGACCGCCAACCCAGCTCGCTCGGCCATGAGTGGTGGGATACCCCTTCGATGCAGCACCCCCATCAGCCCGTCCCAAGAGTCGGGTGCAAAGCCGATTTTCAGATCTTCGATGGTATCCCGCGGTAGGCCGCGGCCTTCCAAATACTGCAAAGCCGGGCGTCCCTGTTCGTCGGAGAACAGCATATGATGGAAATACTTGCCAGCGATTTCGTTGGCGCGGAAAAGCTCATCGTTCGACTCGGCGGTCTCGGTGTTTCTCTCTATCTCCAAAGGAATGCCGCTCCGTTGAGCTAGAAACGAGACCGCCTCGACGAAACTCACTCCGTCGATCTTCTGCACGAATTTGAACGCGTTGCCTCCTTCGCCGCAGCCGAAACATCGATAGATCTGCATCTCGGGGTTGACGCTGAACGAGGCTGTTTTCTCGGAGTGGAAGGGACAGACTCCGAAGTAGTTCCGGCCCCGCTTGGTCAATTGGACGTGGTCCGAGACAATTTCGACGATATCCGTCGCGTCTTTGATGCGTTCTATGGTCGCATCCGGAATCCGCTGCATGTTGATTTGAGAATAGCTTGACTGGACAGGAGAAAATTAAAACCTATTTCTGGGCCGTACGAGGGTCAAGCTGCACCAAGGTCGGTATGCCTCAATCTGGTGCGTTTGATCACATCCGTCTTATCGAATCGGCTTTAGATTATAACATGGCCCAACTTTGGAGAATGGGCGATTCAATAGGGAATACGGATATCGGAACCGGATCCGACGGGCTTGACAAGCTTAGCTAAATCAGGCACTTGTAAGCATTGGAAGACATCGCGTAGCCTTTATCGTTGCGGAGACAGTTGGAGTCGGGGTACCTCTATTTGGTCGATTTACATGGATTCAAACGCCCCATTAGCTGCGCATTTTTGCATCTGAAGAAATTGCTTGACTTGAATCTACAAAGCCATAAATTTACCTCAGCTAAGTTGTATAATGTAAGGGATATCTATAGGCCGACTTCTACGAACCGAGGAGGAGGAACATAACATGTCGAGAGGCAAAATCGCTGGTTTTTTGAGTATCACGCTACTGGCCCTGGGTGCTGTGGCGATGACAGGAGGTCCAGTGCAGGCGGCACTTACTGTTTCCGGAAGCGCCGGCGGACTAGACGATCTTGCCCCGGGTCCTGTTTCGGATCTGGCGGTTGAGGTGGATCTTGGCGGTCCCAGCGCTACGATTACGTGGTCGATTGCCGCCGAAGATTTCAGACGACAGGCCGCCGTCAGTGGGGATTTCACCTCTGGCGGAACGTATGTGAATGTCAATGATGTCGCTGCGTACAACATCTATCGCGGTGAGCTCGACGGTGAGTTGACCCTTCTGGCCTCCGTCAATAACGGTGCGACCTCATACGTTGATGACACGGTTGAAGCCGGATTCACATACGTCTTCGCCGTCGCTGCGGCCGACGCCTCCGGAAACGAGAGCACTCAGACCGAGAGTGACGCAATCAATTTGGGCCCGCCGCCGACGGCGGAGGTAGAAACGCCGGAAGATGTAGTGACGACCGTCGAAGTAACCATGACCTTCACCGGTGATGTTGACATAACCGACACCGCCGCCGTCGATCAGATCATCGCCGACTTCCTCGCAGCCCTCGAAGCTCAGGGCATCGACACCAGCCGCATCACGAACATCGCGGTTGGAACGGGCAGTATAGTGATCACCTTTGACGTGACCGACGATGCCGCGGACCCGGCCCTCGGTGTCGTAGCTGATATCGATGCGGCGGCTGCAGACACCCCGGAAGCATTCGCCGCCGTCGGTGGGGCGCCAAGCCTCTCAAGCACGACCACCGGCTCCCTTGATTTCGGTGATGTGAGTATTGATGAGATCGTCACCGGGACTTTCAGCTTCACCAACAGCGCCGATGAGCCGGATGCCCTTCTTACGGTTTCACCAAGTGTAGACGGCGGCGGTTACTCTACGTCGGTAGCTTCGTTGAGCCTGGCTCAAGGCGAATCGGGCGAGATCGACGTATTCTTCAGCGCTGCCGATGTGGGCAATCTAACAGGCGACTACACCGGTCTGTTGACCCTCAATACCAATGATCCGAACAATCGCACGACCCTGATCGACCTGAGCGCCGGCATTTCTGACGGACTCGGACCGGCGGAGATCGATCTGAGCAGCGAGAGCTTGAGTTTCGCCATCGTCACCACCGGCACCTCGCGGACGATTACACTGACCGTTCGCAATACGGGTGACCTTGATCTTGATGTGACCCTCGCGTTGAGCGGCGATGCCGCCTTTTCCATCGGCACATTTGCCGCCACCCTCGATGGCGCGCAAGCCAGCGTGACCGACACAGACGCTTCAGGTGACGGCTCTTTTTCCTTGAACTCCGCCGGAACAGAGCTAACGTTCTCGGTCACCATCACTGGACTCACCGGGTTCTCCTCTGCACACATTCATGGTCCTGGCGCAGCGGGTGTTTCGGCTGGTGTCGTCCGTGGATTTGAAGAGAGTGAGATTACCGAGGGCGATGAAATCACGATCGCGGGTACCTGGGTCGACATGACTGCCGATCAGGTGGCAGATCTGAGGGCCGGGCTCTACTACGTCAACATTCATACTGATGCCAACGCTGGCGGCGAAATTCGCGGCCAGATTCTTACGGCATCCACGATTGCGGGCGGTGACGAGGAGGAGGTTGCCGTAGTGTTCTCGCCGACAGCCGTTGGTGAAGCCACCGGAACCATCACGGTCACCAGTAATGATGCCGCGAATCCTTCGGTCACGGTCGCCCTGAGTGGAGCCGGAATCTCACCCTCCGATGTCGAGGTCCTAGTGGACGAGGACGGGAATCAGATTCTGGGCGATTTCGTCACCACCGGCGGTTCAGCTGGCAAGGTCGATTTCGATGATTTCTTCGCCTTCGCCGACCAGTTTAACACCACTGCTTCCGATGCGGATTGGATCGCGAGCTTCGATATCAATCAGGACGCAGGCTCCCTGGATATCGTCAACTTCGATGACTTCTTCGTACTTGCCGACAACTTCAACAAGGCCGGCACTTACCAGGTACTTGGTCAGTAGTCTGTTTCAGTTTCAAATTGGGGCGCGACACCTTTAAGGTGTCGCGCCTTTTTTGTGCCGCCGCATCCCGCCAAAAACCGCTTGACCTTCTACATGCCCTCGCGTAAATTAACGTCCGCATTAAAGTTGGGTCACTTTACCCATTGCAGCTCCAAGTAGGAGGAAGGACCATGAAGCCGGCCATTACCTTGAAAGCGCTGGGCCTGGCCCTCGTCGTTGCCGGGACCGCCAGCGCTCAACTCACCACATCCGGTGCAGCGGCAGCCATAGACAATATTCCGCCCGCGCCCATTACCAACCTCGTCGCCGCGGATACGCCCGGTGAAGAGGGATCGAGCATTACTCTTTCCTGGTCTACCTCGATAGACGACGCGGTTTCGTTCACCAGATTTGGCGAATCCGTCGTACCCAGAGGCGGCGTCCGTGGCTACAACATCTATACGAAGGTGGGCAAGGCGAAGACGAGCTGCTCGCTGAGGTCGCGCCGGGAACGGGCGATTATGTGGATGCATCCGTGGAGGATGGCATTACCTACGTCTATTCGGCACGTCCGTTCGACCTGGACAACGAAACCGATTTCGTGGTCGAAGCTGGCACTTCAGACGATCTAGCTCGCATCATCAGGGCTGGTGGGGGCGGTCAGGCGACCATAGTAACCACGGTCGCGGGGGCCACCCTGACCTTCGATGTCGAACTGGACGTGGAGGACGAGGCGGCCGTTGATGCCTTCACGACGGACTTCATCACTCTCGTGGCAGAGCTTCTGGGTATCGATCCGAGCCGAATCGTAGTAACGGCGGTAACCGCCGGTAGTGTGGTTGTGACCTTCGAGATTCTCGACGTTGAGGGCATCGAGGGCGAGCCGGACGCCGAGGCAGCGTTGACTCAGCTGCAGACGCTGACGACGGACGACCCGGAGGTGCTCGCCGACCTGGGAACCGTCCAGGAGTTCGTAGATGACTCGACGACCGAAGTCGTCGTAAAGGTTCCACCGGTCGATGAGGACGGGGTGATTATCCTGGGTTGGTTCACGCGCCAGGGTAGTTCAGTTACCTTCGACGACTTTTTCGCCTTCGCCGATCACTTCGGCGAAGAGGTCGGTGACGAAACCTACGACGCGCGATTCGATATCTCGCCCAACGACAGGATCGATTTCGACGATTTCTTCTTTTTTGCTGACGACTTCGGCAAGACGGTAGCCAATGCCGATGAAGTGCGTACCAGCGAAGGACTCTGATACCCAGTTCATATGTAGAGTAAGAAAACCCCGCCCTAAACAGGCGGGGTTTTCTGTTTGCGGTCTAGTTTGGCTCCTGGTCGTCTTCGGCGCCATCCGTGTGGCCGCGCTCGTGGTCTCCGAGCCAGCCGCGGGTTCCGACGAACTTCCGCCTCAGCCACCGACCAACATCCAAGCCTCGGATATCCCCGAGGATGCCGGTGGCAGAATCCAGCTCATCTAGAATCTATCAGCAGACGACAGGGAATTCGCAGGCGGGCTGGCCATCAGTGGAGATCTCAGCACATACGGCGCCATTGCCACCCGCGCCGGTGTTGCTGGTTACCGGATTTACCGGCGCACCAAGGAGGGTGAGTTTGTGCAGGTGGGTGAGGTCGATGCCGGAACCAACACCTTTGCCGATACGTCAGCCGAAACCGACGAGCTGTACCTCTACGAGGTCAGATCCTTCGATTCCAAACACGAAACAGCACCAGACATCGAACCTGCCACCGACGCAGATATCGCCCGAACCGCCCGCGCCGAGAATAACCATTTCCAACCCACGGATGCTGAGGGTGAGGCTGTCGTCGGCTGGTTTGATCCAACCGATGACACCGTCGGATTCAACCATTTCTTCCTGTTTGCCGATCATTTCGGTCGCACTGTGGCTAACTTCGACGCGGGCACCGGAGTTGCCGAGTAGAAACCCTCCGCAAAAGGGCCTTGACAAACGGGCCCTTCTTCGATAGGTTATTCCTGCCTCGCGTTTTTCGATTCCACCAAAAATAGCTAACACCAAGAGTGCCGAGCCCGATGCACTCGAAACCCTCGTACCATTGCACACCCGTTAAATCCTGCATATTGAAAGGCCTCCTGCACCCCAACGCTTCGTAAACTCAAAAACAGACCGACTTTTGGATAAGCAGTTGCTTGCGTCGCATCTTCGTGGGCGCTAACTGCGATTCGGAACATCTTCACTCGAAAACCTGAATTCCGGCAATGTTCGCACTGAGAATCAGTATGCGGCGTGCCGAAGCGCTTATTACCAACCTGCTGGACAAGGAGATGAATGGCTTCCGCTAATAGGACTCAAAAAATGAACATCGTCGAGCTCCAGCGCATGAACATCATGGATCTGCAGGAGGTCGCGAGAGACCTGGAAGTCTCGGATTACGCGGCTCTGCGCAAGCAGGAGCTCATCTTCGCAATCCTCAAACACCAGACCGAGCGCAGCGGACTGATCTTCGCGCAGGGCGTTTTGGAGGTCCTCGATGAGGGTTTTGGTTTCCTGCGCTCGCCGAGCTACAACTACCTGCCAGGCCCCGACGACATCTACGTTTCGCACTCGCAGATCAAACGCTTCAGCCTGCGCACGGGCGATACCATATCCGGTCAGATACGCCCCCCCAAGAACGACGAAAAATACTTCGCGCTGTTGCGCGTCGAGGCGATCAATTTCGAGGATCCGGAGGTCACGAAAAGCAAGGCGATTTTCGAAAACCTGACGGCGCTTCATCCTGAAGATCGATTGCAGTTGGAGTACGATCCGAAGGAAATGACCACGCGAATCATCGATCTCCTTGCCCCCATCGGCAAGGGACAGAGGGGGTTGATCGTTGCGCCTCCGTTTACCGGAAAGACGATGCTGCTGCAGAAGATCGCCAACAGCATTACCCGCAACCACAAGGAAGTAGTCCTGATCGTGCTGCTGATCGACGAGCGTCCCGAGGAAGTGACCGACATGCTGCAATCAGTGAACGGCGAAGTCGTGAGCTCGACTTTCGATGAGCCGGCTACTCGCCATGTCCAGGTTGCCGAAATGGTCATCGAGAAAGCGAAGCGATTGACCGAGCACCAGAGGGACGTGGTCATACTGCTGGACAGCATGACCCGTCTCGCCCGTGCCTACAATACGGTGACGCCCCACAGCGGGCGCATCCTCACCGGTGGGGTCGACTCAACAGCCCTTCAATGGCCGCGCAAGTTCTTCGCCGCTGCTCGCAACGTCGAGGAGGGTGGCAGCCTGACGATCATATCCACGGCGCTAGTTGATACAGGGAGCCGCATGGATGAGGTCATATTCGAGGAGTTCAAGGGCACCGGAAATATGGAAGTGAAGCTCGATCGCAAGCTCAGCAATCGACGAACCTATCCTGCGATCGATGTGACCTCTACGAGCACTCGCAAAGAGGAGCTGCTGCTCTCCGAGTTCGAGTTGACCCGCTCCTTCGTATTGCGCCGCATTCTGAATCAGATGGGCATTATAGAGGGTATGGAGTTTCTCCTCGAGCGCATGCAGAACTCCAAAACCAATGAGGAATTCCTCAAAGCCATGAACGAGTAGCGCTCTTGCCCGGCCCGATCGCGACCTCTATTTTATACCAATCGAACTAACCTTAGCAGCAACGAAGCCAAAACTCAATAGGATAAAACAGTGCGAGACGGAATCCATCCCGAATACGTCGAGACGACTATTTCCTGCGTCTGCGGAAACGTCGTACAGACCCGGTCCACCGTGCCCGACCTGCACGTGGAGGTGTGCGCCGCCTGTCACCCATTCTATACCGGGAAACGCCAGAGCCTGCTGGATCGCGGTGGGCGCGTAGATCAGTTCAATAAGCGGTACAACATCAAGGATGAAACGGCCGCTCCCAAGGCCGACGACGCCCCTGCCGAAGAAACGACCCCCGCAGACGAAGTGGCGGCCGTCGAAGAAGCAACCGAAGCCTAACAAGCCGGACTCGAATCTTCAGGTGGTAGAACGCCCCCGCACGGGGAGTTTTATCGCCTTTTTCGTGTACGCACCTGGTCGGCACCCGACGCGACGTAGGGTTATACCTTCATGCCAACGGTTCTAGAAAAACTTCAAGATTTTGAGCAGCGGTACGAAGAGCTGAGCGCTCAATTGGCTGACCCAACCGCGACTCAGAATTCGGCGAATTACCAGCGGCTAGCGAAGGAACTGGGAGAGCTTGGCGCCATCGTGCAGCTGGCCGAGTCCTACCGTGACGTGAATCAGCGTCTGTTGGAGGCTGAGGAAATCCTTCGCGACGAGGACGACGCAGAGCTCGTGGAGCTCGCGCATGCCGAGAAGGAAGAGCTTACGGCGGAAGTGAAGCGGCTGGATGACGAAATCAGATTGCAGCTTATTCCCAAGGATCCCAACGACGATCGCAACGCGATCGTGGAAATACGCGCTGGAACCGGTGGTGATGAAGCGGGGTTGTTCGCTACCGATCTCTACCGCATGTACACCTACCTGGCGGAACGCAAGAACTGGAAGGTCGAGACCCTTTCCTCCAGCTCGAATCCGGCCGGCGGTTTCAAGGAAACCGTCTTCCTGGTTTCGGGAGCTCAGGCGTTTGGTCAGCTGAAATTCGAAAGCGGAGTGCACCGGGTACAACGCGTGCCCAAGACCGAAGCGAGCGGACGAATTCACACCTCGGCAGCATCGGTGGCGGTGCTGCCGGAGGCTGAAGACGTGGAGGTGGAGATCGCTCCTGAGGAGCTGGAGATCGACGTATACCGGTCCAGCGGACCGGGAGGGCAGAGCGTCAACACCACGGATTCAGCGGTGCGCATAACCCACATTCCAACCGGCCTGGTGGTTTCGTGCCAGGACGAAAAGTCGCAGCTGAAGAACAAGAACAAGGCGTTGAAGATACTGCGGGCGCGGCTCCTGGATCGCTACCGAATGGAACAGCAAGAGCGAATTTCTGCAGACCGCCGACAGCAGATAGGTTCCGGCGACCGCAGCGCTAAGATCCGCACCTACAATTTTCCTCAGGGCCGGGTAACTGACCACCGCATCAACCTATCCCTTTTCCGTTTGGACGAGGTTCTGCACGGGAACCTGGACGAGTTCATCCAGCAGCTGGCTCTGGTAGCCCAAGAGGAAGCGCTGTCGACAAGCGACGTCGGTAGGTAGCCAGGAAGGATTCGGTTGGGAAAACGATACCCGCGGGCGCACCGTCACTAACAATGGAGAGCCGAAGCTGGAAGCTGCTCGAGATTCTCGACCAGACGAGCAGCTTTTTTTTATCCAAAGGGTTGGAGAATCCCCGCCTCCAGGCCGAGATCCTGCTTGCGGCGGTATTGGAGATGGGCCGCCTCGACCTCTACCTCCACTTCGAACGCACCCTCAGCGACAGCGAGGTGGGCTGTTACCGTCAGTTCGTCAAGCAGAGGCTGGACGGGGCTCCGGTTCAATACATAACCGGAATAGCCGGGTTCCGACATCTGGAGCTTCAGGTGGACGAAGCCGTATTGATACCGCGCCCCGAGACCGAGGTTCTCGTCGACGTGGCTCTGCGACAACTGGAGTCTTGCGATTCACCGAAGGTCTTGGACATGGGCTGTGGCTCTGGAGCCGTGGGGATTGCGGTTGCTTGCGAATGTCCGTCGGCGCAGGTGCTGGCCGTCGACATTTCCCCCCGGGCGCTTCGCGTGACCCGCGTCAACGCCGACCAGAACCAGGTGGGGGAGCGGTTGCGGATGGTCGGCGGGGATCTGTTTGCATGTTTGAACCGAGACACCATCGCTTCGTTCGACCTGATCGTCAGCAATCCTCCATATGTGGCATCGCTGGAGATGGCTGCTCTGCCCCCCGAAGTCAGGGAGTTCGAACCCAGCTTGGCGCTGGACGGAGGTGCAGATGGGTTGGATTTTTACCGGCGGCTAGCCGTCGAAGCCCCCGAGTTCCTGGCGCCTCAAGGTAGCCTCGTGCTCGAAGTGGGCTATAACCAATCGCAACGGGTGACGGAGATTCTTGGCCGCAGCAGTCGACTTGCAAACATCGCCTGCTTCGACGACCTCACGGAGACGCCCAGGGTAGTCGCGGCCAATCGGGTCTGACCCACAGGGTCCGCACACGTACAACCTCACCCCTCCTGTTTACTGCGCTACACGCTACTGCTCCCTTCGCCATCCAGAGCCGGCGCTTACAAATTGGCTTAAACTACATATAATCAATGTATTAGATGAGAATAGACAACAGGCACAATTCTTGATAGAAGGTCTTTGGTTGCGCTTCTGCGCTTGACAGCTGCACAAATACACACTATCTTTTTGTGCACTATACGACCCAATCATCTAGGGAGGACGCGATGTCCAAGAACAATCAGAATCAATCCCCAAAAAAAGACGAGAAACAGAAGGCGATGGATACGGCCCTCACCCAGATCGAACGACAATTCGGCAAGGGGGCCATAATGCGACTGGGGGAAGCTGTGGTCGTGGAGGTCGATGTAATTCCAACCGGCTCGCTCTCTCTCGACGCCGCCCTCGGCGTCGGCGGACTTCCGCGTGGCAGAATCATCGAGCTATTCGGCCCGGAAGCGGCCGGAAAAACCATGTGTGCGCTGCATTCGGTGGCCGAAGCCCAAAAGGGGGGCGGTATCGCCGCTTTCATCGACGCCGAGCACGCGCTAGACGTGAGCTTCGCAAGGCGTCTGGGGGTCGATATCGACAACCTCCTAGTGGCGCAACCGAGTTCCGGTGAGGAGGCGTTGGAGATCACCGACACTCTCGTACGCAGCGCCGCTATCGACATAATAGTAATCGATTCGGTTGCCGCCCTCGTGCCGCGGGCAGAGTTAGACGGAGACATGGGAGACTCCCATATGGGCCTCCAAGCGCGGCTCATGTCTCAAGCGCTGCGCAAACTGACCGGCTCGGCGCAGCGGTCCGGCACCACCATTCTCTTCATAAACCAGCTGCGTATGAAAATCGGCGTAATGTTCGGCAATCCCGAAACTACCACCGGAGGGCGCGCGTTGTCGTTTTACTCCTCCGTGCGGCTGGATATTCGGAGCATCGGTTTGATTAAGGACGGTGACGAGGTCATCGGCCGGCGGACGAGGGTCAAGGTCGTCAAGAACAAGGTCGCGCCTCCTTTCCGGCAGGCGGAATTCGATATCATGTTCAACGGGGACGACGTCGGCATATCGAGGGAAGGCGATCTGTTAGACCTGGGGGTCGATCACCGCATCGTGGAGAAGAGCGGAACCTGGTTTTCGTTCGGCAGTGACCGCCTTGGCCAGGGCCGAGAAAACGCCCGTACATTCCTGCGCGAGAACGACTCCATAGCCGAGCAAATCGAGGGAGAACTCAGAAAGAAATTCAGCATATCGCCCGCCACCGACGCCCCGGAGGGCGCCAAACCAACGGAAGAACCGAACGGTAAGTCGGTGGTAGCTGGGGTTGGCTAGCTCACCCAAGTTGGGCGGCGGGAACGCGACACGATCTGAATCGGCTGGATAGCGAGCAGGCAGGGGGCTGCGAACGATCTACATCTGAGATCCCGCGACGCACCGATCATTCGTCGTCACGAGGCCGGAGCGGGGAACTCTCTTTGATTTCGCGCTCCGGAACGACCTCCTCCTTCAACTCCTCCAACTCTTTTAGCAGCTTTTCATGGGATGACATCTTTCCCTTCTTGACGTTCTCCAGCACACCAACCGTGCCATCGGCTGCTTTCCGCCGTTGCTTTGCCTCCTCCAATTCCGTGAGCGCGTACTCTTTGGCTTGTTCCAGCCGCTTGAGCTCGAACTTAAGCCGTTGAATCTCGCGTCCGGTAATCAGGGCAGCACCGATCGTCAACACCACTAGTGAGAGGGCACTGATCATCAAGAAAGTAAGCATTGCGTGTTCCGGGCGTGGACGGCTTCTTCAATCACCCGTCTCTTTCAGTTCCTTGTCGATCCACAAAAGACGGGACGACTCGTTCGCCACGAACCTGAAACCTAGTCTGCTGCGACCATTTGCCAACGGCTTCATCCACACCAGGTGGGCGCGATATTTTTTTGTATCACCATCTGTCTGGAATTCCATTTCGAACGGAATATCGGCTTCGGCGTCGAAACAGATGCCTCCGGATGAGAAGTCCACGCCCTTCGCCTCGATCAAATCAAAGTCCCCAATAAACTGAATCGGGGTATTCAATTCTTCGCGCGCCGCGCGGCGGGAGGCTCCGTCGTCCTCTTTTCCCAGGTCCTCCCCCAAAGAAACCACCTTGCCTTCCAGTGCGGCAAGGCGTCCTCGCACGTCGTTCAGTTCGGAGATAAGCTGCGCCTTCGTCTTTTTGCCGTCTTGCATCTGCCGGTGCTCCCTTTGTTTTATTAATATGCCCTCGCTGGAGCCGTAAGTCCAGGTTTTTATAGCTGTTAGGGTTGTCGTTCTCGAGTCGCCGACGGCGACACGCCGAAAGCTCTCGAAACGATACAAAGGTGCATTTCCGAAGGCAAGGTCTAAGCCGTGACTCGAGACGCATGGCCAGCCTACTTGACAAGCAAGGAGTAAGGCGTCACGATTTCTCCGAATGAAAGCTGACCGAAGGTGCGGAACGAACCGGGCCCCGAAAAACCCGACGTCCCAAGGACATTTGCAGATTTTACTCGATTCTCAAACTTTGGCTGCACGCATCGAAGAGCTCGCTGCTGATATCGCTGTCGATTACGGGCGGTCCTCCTCCCCCTTCTTTATCGGTGTTCTGACGGGGGCCGTCGACTTCATGATGAGATTGCTGAGGGAATTTCCGATCGAGTTTTCCGCATCGTTGCAGTACGACTTCGTCGATATTTCTTCGTATGATGGAGGATCGAGTCGCGGCATGGTGGAATTTCGAAGGGGGATCTCCATCGATATCAAAAACCGAGATGTGATCGTGGTCGACGGGATCGTAGATACCGGTTTGACCCTGACCCACCTACTTACGGTGCTTGAAAAACAGGGACCCCGATCGATCAAGGTATGTTCCTTACTGAACAAACCCGCTCGTCGAAGATACCATGTGCCAATCGACTACGAGGGATTCGAGATAGCGGATCATTTCGTCGTGGGATTCGGCATGGACTACAAGCAGCAATTTCGGTGTTTGTCACACGTGGCTGTTCTCGATCCAGCATTGATCGGAGCCGTTCGGACATAAGAAAACCCGGGAGGCGGCGGTGCGCTCCCCGGGTTTTTGTCAACTACAGGTGTTTCTCTCAGTTCTTCTTCACCTCGTCGATTGCCTTGTCTACAGCTTCGATCAATCCGTCGATATGGCTTTCCTCCGTGGGCAGGCAGATGCCGCACATTCCCAGACCGAAACTCAAATAATACCCCTGTTCCAACAGCGACAGAAATACCTGTTTGGTCATCTCGTTGTCGTTCTTTGCTAACGAGCGATAATTGTTGAGTTCCTTTTCTACAGTAAAGTAGAAGCTGAACACCGAACCGAGGCTGACGCAGATGGCGTCCACACCCTTGCGGGCAAACATCTCGTTGAGCCCACTCTTTAGCCGGTCGGCCAGACCGTTGAGATGTTCAAAGGCCGCAGGTGTGAGTGCCCGCAACATTGCAAGGCCGGCTGCCGTGGTTATGGGATTGGCACTATAGGTACCGCTCTGTCCGAATCCATTCGGCTGCGCGGGATCGAACAGATCCATAAGATCGGCTCGACCGCCGAACGCGCCGACGGCGAAACCGCCGCCGACGATTTTACCATAAGAGGTGAGATCCGGCTCGATGCCGAAATGTTCCTGGGCGCCTCCGTACCCGGCGCGAAAACCCACGATCTCGTCAAGGATCAGGTACAAGCCGTGCCTTTTCGTGATCTCCCGGACCGCCTGAATAAATTCCCTGGAGATATCCAGAATGCCCGCCTTGGGATCCATGATGACGCAGGCGAGTTCGTCCTTGTTGGCGGCGATAATGCGTTCGACCGCATCTACGTTGCTGTAGGGCAGAATGACGACTTCTTCCAGCGCGCGTGGTGACATACCCGCGGTCTGCGCAACGGCGACGGGGGCATCTGCCGGGCCCGCCTCGTCCAGCGGGGGAGCGACGCTGATTTCGACGGCGTCGTGAGTACCGTGATACGCGCCCTCGAATTTAGCGATCTTGGTTTTGCCAGTGGAGCCCCGTACCAAGCGTATGGCATGCAGGGTCGCCTCCGTTCCTGAATTTACGAAGCGAATTCGATCCAGCGATTTTACCCTCTTGCACATTTCGGCGCAGATGTCCTTTTCGTGGCCCATGGGCGCCGAGATCGCGATGCCGCGTTCCATCTGACTCTTGACGGCATCCATCACCGCCGGGTGGCCATGCCCGAGGATCTGTCCAGTATGATGATTGACGAAGTCCACGTACTGGTGACCGTCGACATCGAACATGTAACATCCCTCTCCACGCTCAATAGTCAGCGGGAACGGGGTGAGATAATAGGCATTCTTGGCCACGCCTCCCGGAGTGTATTCGCGAAGGTATTCGAACTGTTCCAGGGAACGCGGGTTTCTTTCCCGAAACCTGTCTTCCAGTGCAGTCATGCTATCTCCTGTTCGTCGGCGAGTTGGGTGACACCGCGAGGACTGATCTGTATTTTTCTTCGAGCTTTACGGATGCACCTTGGTGCGCTCGAAAAACCCTAAGAAGATATGGCAGCGGCGAACACGCTTCAAGCACATGCAGCCTGGCGGTGGTTTGTTCCCAGTGACATTATTCGTTAAGGTTACAGGTCCCCTCGATTTCTTCCCCATCAACAGCAGGAATCCAAATGCGCACCACGCGAACGGCAGGATATGCGATTCTGTTTGCACTGACCACTGCGGTATTGGTTAACGGCGATTCGACGCCGAAGAATGCCGGAGCCCTCCCGACGTCACCCAGACGAGTCACGCCATTGCTCATCGGCGAGCCGATCCCCGAGGCGGCATTGAAAACGTCCGCTGGCGAAACGGTTCAACTGCGGGAGCTGACTCAGAGAGCTCCGACGCTACTGATCTTTTACCGCGGAAAGTGGTGAGGATACTGCGTGCGCCAGTTGGCGCAATTGCAGGAGCTTTTGCCGAAACTCCAGTCTCATGGGTACCAGATCCTTGCACTTACGCCGGACCCTCCGGCCGATCTTGGCGTGGCAGCCCGGGAGAATAACCTGACCTTCACGCTGCTTTCAGACGGTGGCCTCGAAGCTGCTCGCGCTTTTGGCGTGGCGTTTCAGACCGCGGGTAGATCTCCTCTTCCCGTACCGGCGGTTTTCATCGCCGACACGAACGGTCAGATCAAGTTTCAGTACGTCAATCCAGATTTTAGGGTGCGCCTGGCGACGGATGTTTTGCTCGCCGCCGCGAAAGCCAGCTTGCGCTAGTGCCCTGTTCAACACCCATCCTTGTATTTCACCGCCGATGCATCCCGGTCCGCTACGTTGCGCTCACTCGCCATATCCACCAATATGGCTCGATCGCGCGCCTTGCGGGCCGGGCGCCTCAGCGCCGCAATTTACAAGGCCAGTTATTGAACAGGGCACTAGGCTTCGATACACGGCTTCGATGGAATTGAATCAAATCGTCAGCGTTTGTTCCGGGGCGTGGCACGGGGATGAGGAGCGTTCGCTGGCGTTCCCCGAACATTGGAACCTTCGCATTTGCCCGCCAAACGATGTTCCCCCGCTGACCGACAAGCAGATTACGTCGATTTTCGATGCGCCTATCGGCACTCCACCTTTGGAACAGCTGGCTTTGGGCAAGAAGAGTGCGGCCATCGTCGTGGACGACCTCTGCCGTCCAACCCCGGTCGCGACGGTGCTTCCGGGCTTGCTCGACCGATTGTTGTCCGCGGGGCTTTCCAAGGGTGAGATCCGCTTCGTTATCGGATCCGGGTCCCATCGGCCGCTGGCCCCCGAGGAAATCGCCAAGAAGCTGGGCCAGGAGGTTGCCGCCGACTACGAGGTGCAGAATCACGACTTCATGAGCGGCGAGCTGCGGGCGCTGGGCAACCTCTCCTGCGGTATGCCACTGTATATCAATCCAACGGTTGCCGACGCCGATCTGAAAATCTGTATCGGCGGGATATACCCCCACGGACTGGCCGGTTTCAGCGGCGGCGCCAAGCTGGTGGTGCCGGGAGTAGCGGGGTATGCAACGATACACTACCTCCACAACATGTGCAGCTACCGCGGACGGGGATCGCGGACGAGTAGCGATCCGACGGCGGACGGCCGCAACGCGATGCAGGAGGCGGCGAGAAGATTGGGTCTGGATTTTATCGTCAACGTGGTGATAAACGCCCGACGAGAGACGGCGGGGATCGTGGCCGGCGATCTCGAAAAAGCCCACGTTCGCGGCATGGAGTTAGCGCGGGATACCTACGCCACCGAGTTGCCCGATGGTCCCGTCGACCTCGTCGTGGCCAACGCCTATCCATACGACGCCGATCCCGTGCAGGTGGGTAAGTCTCTATGGGTCTCCGAATACTTCGAAAACACCTTCGTTCTGGTCGTCGACGCCGCTTGCGACGGCATCTGTTTCCACGGTGCACGCGAGGGGCTCGACTACGCGCACTTTCGGGCTTTGGAAAAACCGCCTGAAGCTGGCAGCGTCGAAGCCCGGGTGGGCGACAAAACCCAACGCATCGTGTGCTCGGAGAACTTCCCCGCGCAGCATTTCTACAAGAGATTTACCGGGGACATTCTAGTGCGTGACTGGAACCGGGTCGTATCGCTCTTGGACCGGGAGCTGCCGCCGGCGCCGAACGTGGCGTTGTTGCCCTGCGCTCCGATTCAACTCCCCGCCGCCCCTCGGTAACCGTTTCAGGGCCCTTCGTCAGCTGGGAATCTCAGTCGTCGCGGCGGACGCTCGGTGTCGGCATAACTCTGCAGCGCTTCTTCATCCAGGTCGATGCCCAATCCCGGTGCCTTGGGAAGTTCGATGTACCCGTTTTTTACCACGAGCGGATTAATGGCAGCCGACTTCGCCACGCTTTCGAGATTGATGAAATATTCGGTTATCAGGAAGTTTGGCATGCCGGCGGCTGCGTGTATGGTGGCGGAAAGACCGACTGTCGTGCTGTTGTAATTATGCGGCGATACCGCGACGTGATACGCTTCCGCCATGGCGGCAATTTCTCGCAGCTCCAAAATTCCTCCACAGTTGGACACGTCGGCATTGATGATGTCCGCCGCCCGCCGTTCGAAGACTTCCCGAAACTCGGCCTTCGTATATAGCTCCTCGCCGGTTACGATCGGCAATTTTATGCGCCGTTTGGCCTCCACCAACCCGCCGAGATCCCTCGAGGAGACTGGCTCTTCGAACCAGAACGGAGCGTACGGCTCCATGAGTTCGGCTACCCTGATGGCGTGTATGGGAGCCAGTCGGCGATGTACCTCGACCAGGATATCCACATCCGGTCCCACGGCCTCGCGAACAGCTTGCACGGAATCCACCGCCTGCTGTTCTGCGCGGCGGTCGATGATCGTCCGCCAGGGCCCTGGAAACGGATCGAATTTCAACGCCGTAAATCCTTCGGCGACGAGATCCGCGGCGCGGCGGGCAATCTCTTCTGTGCGGTTCTCGGTGTGGTACCAGGCGCCCCAACCGTTGGCGTAGACGCGAATCTTGTCCCTACACGGTCCGCCGAGTAGGTTGTAGACGGGTTGCGACATCGCTTTCCCGCCGATGTCCCACAGCGCTTGCTCGATGCCGCTGATGGCGGAATACAGATCCATCGAACCCCGTTTGGAGGCGAAATCCGTATACGCCCAGAAGGTGAAATATTTGATGTGCAGGGGATCGCGCCCGACGAGATACCGTGATAGCTCAAGTACGTGGGCTTCTATCGAGCGATCGCGATCGCTCTGAGTATACGCCTCTCCCCAACCGTGCAGACCTTCGTCCGTTTCGACCTTGATGAACAGGAGGTTCTTCGAGGAATCGGGGTTGACCAGAAAGGGTTTGACCGCGGTGATCTTCATTCCGCAGAATATAGGGCGGAACGTCAAGTTGGCTCAAATGTGCGCGCACAGGCGCGGCGAGTTCTTCAAATTTGACAGGAGATATTGTGCCCTACGATCGGGTTGATCTTGGCAAGATTGCGCTGAAACCGCTGGCGTCGCGCGACAGCAAGTGGGGCGTTGAAGATATTCGCTACGATGCGACCGTTTCTCCGCCGGATCCGGGTGCGAATACCGCAGCCATCGAACGCCTTGTCGCGCGGATCCAGAGCGCGCGAGATGCGGGGGCGGCGGTTATCCTAGCCTACGGTGCCCACCTCGTCAAAAACGGTCTGGGGCCGTTGGTGTGCGGGTTGATGGAGCGAGGATGGGTAACCCACCTTGCAACCAACGGAGCCGGCACGATCCACGATTGGGAGTATGCCTTTTGTGGCAGGTCTGAAGAGGATGTTCGGGAGCACGTTGCGCGCGGTTGTTTCGGCACATGGGAAGAAACAGGGCCCTACCTAAATCTAGCGGTTCTGGCCGGGGCAATTCTGGGAATGGGATTTGGGGAGTCGGTGGGAAGTTTTATTTGGCGCGAGGGTTGTGAAATTCCGCCCGAAAGCGAGTTACGCGCGGCCCTGGAAGATTGGTGCGAGCGTCTCACCGAGAACGAGCTGATACCGGCCCAAGCCGAGATGCTCAACGGGTTGATCCGGTTCGGACTGGAGTCGGGATGGCACGGCGTTGATCACCCCCACAAAGAATTTTCGCTAACCGCCAACGCGTTTCGCTTGAAAGTTCCGCTCACGGTGCATCCAGGAATAGGTTATGACATTTTCTACAACCACCACATGGCCAACGGAGCCGCCATCGGCCGCGGTGCCGATCTGGATTACCGAATTCTCGTTCACAGCGTGAGCCGATTGGACGGCGGCGTGTTTATCTCCGTCGGTTCGGCAATCATGGCTCCCCAGGTTTTCGAGAAAGCCCTTTCCCTGGCAAACAACCTACGCCTACAAGCGCACAAGGGAACCATCAAGCCGTTTATTGCCGTGAACGACCTCGCTCAAGTAAACTGGGATTGGTCTCGCGGGGAGCCACCCAAAGATGATCCGGCTTATTACGTGAGGTTCTGCAAGACCTTCAGTCGAATGGGTGGTGAGATGGTCTACGCGGGCTGCGACAATCGCACTTTTCTCCACAACGTGTGGAGTCGTCTGGAAGGAAGTTGACAGCGCGGCGGATTGGAAACGTCTTTAACGATGAACAACCGACAACGCGCAAGAGGCCTCGAGAGATGAGAACAGGTCGCTGTCCGCGGGAAATCCCGCGAGGTACGCACCGCTCTGGACGACGGCGTGATCGATCGCGGCGATGAAAATTGGGCCCGGTCGTCGGTATCAATAGCGCGACAGATTGTCCTGTGAAAGGGTCAACCGCCTTCTAAATCCCTCTCATCGAACCAAACCCCGAATCCAGGCCGATTAGAGACGGCAACCTCCCCGTCGAGGATCTCCGGGGTCCCTTGCACCCACGACATCCACTCCCGTCCCGATTCCGCAAACGGTTCTGGGCCAAGGGCCGTAATCGCATGCAACGACCACGCCTCCGCGCCGCGGTGCGGACACACGACAACGTCGGTTCCTTCCACCAATCGGTAGATCTTCAGAAGC
Source organism: Candidatus Latescibacterota bacterium (assembly GCA_965217095.1). Taxonomy (GTDB): domain Bacteria; phylum Latescibacterota; class UBA2968; order UBA8231; family UBA8231; genus CAYNZV01. The sequence goes on along the minus strand of OZ244235.1, from coordinate 5,810,046 downwards.
TCGGTCAAACCCCCGCACCAGCAAACATCGGGCTGAACATACGCATGTAGCTTTTCAGCGATAATAGGTTCAAACGCCTTCGCCGTGTGCTCGTGCTCTCCACCGGCTATAGGAATGGGACATTCGTCGCGAAGACGAGCATACCCTTCCAAATCGTCCGGCGGCAGCGGCTCCTCGAGCCAGAACAGATCGTACGGTTCCAACTGCTCAGCCAAGCGCAATGTCGTTTCTACATCCATCTTCATGACCGCGTCACCCATAAGTTGAATGTCGGGCCCCAGGGTTTCTCTCACCTTCTCGATGCCGGCAACGATGTCGTACATCTCCTCACCTGGGAGGATGCCCGCGTGTATCTTCACGGCGGAAAATCCCTGGCCTCCCGCATCGATGCCGTCGGCGGCCGAGAATCCGGACTTGTACGCCCGAACCGGTTCGCCCGTTTTGCCGCCCAGGAGTTCAACCAACGGTCTCTTCGCCCGTTTGGCTCTCAAATCCCACAGCGCCAGGTCGACGCCGCTGATGGCCATGATGGCGATGCCCTTTCGACCGTAAGCCAAGGTTGCACGATACATCTCGTCCCAGAGATCCTCAACGTCTGTCGCATTGGCGCCGATGAGGAGGTGGCTCAGCGCTGTGTCGATGACGTGAATCGCGGCCTTTCCACCGCCGCCCATACCGTAGCCAGTCAAGCCATCATCGGTTTCAACGATCACCAAGATCTGACCCATCCAGGTACGCCAGTCCTGCGGCGAAGATTCCGTTCCGGGTTGGACCGCTCTAATGCTCTCTATTCGCATCGGTACCCCGCAATTAATTTGAGTCGTCTAAACGCTTCGACTAATTTATCGAATCGCATCGCGCATGCCATATCCTCGCGCGGGTTTTCGATCTGAGCGGAGCCGTCAGGAGTCTAACCCGCGTCCACAAGGAGAAAGATGAGCACCGATCTGGAGATCGCCACTGCGACAACGCCGCAGCCTATCGAGAAGATCGCCGATCACTTGGGAATCGCACGGGATGATCTGGATCTCTACGGCAAGTTCAAGGCCAAGCTTCCTCTGAAGTTGATAGACCACAAAAAAATCAGTCAAAGCAGACTAATTCTCGTTTCCGCAATCTCTCCGACGCCGGCTGGAGAGGGCAAGACGACCATCTCTATCGGTCTCGCTCAAGGTCTGAATAGAATCGGCAAACCCACGACAGTCGTGTTGCGCGAGCCCTCGCTGGGTCCCGTTTTCGGCGTCAAAGGCGGAGCAACCGGCGGAGGTTATTCCCAGGTGCTGCCGATGGAAGACATCAATCTGCATTTCACCGGGGATTTTGCCGCAATCGAGAAGGCACACAATCTCCTGGCAGCATTGATCGACAACAACATTCAAAGCAAGCGGACTTCGTTGGGAATCGATCCGCGTACTGTGCACTGGAAGCGTTTCTTCGACATGAACGATCGCGTACTGCGCGATATCGTCATCGGCCTGGGTGGCACATCATTTGGGATCCCTCGCGAAACTGGATTCGACATTACGGCGGCTTCGGAGATCATGGCGATTCTGTGTCTTACCGATGACTTGAACGATCTGAAGCGGAGATTGGGGAATATTTTCGTCGGCTTCACCTACGGAGGGAAGCCGATATATGCTCGTGATCTGCACGCCACCGGTGCCATGACAGTGTTGCTCAAGGACGCGATCAAACCGAATCTGGTGCAGACGTTGGAAGGTACACCGGCCATTATCCACGGGGGGCCCTTTGCGAACATTGCCCAGGGTACGAACAGCGTGATCGCGACGCGAATGGGTATGTCGCTTTCGGACTACGTCGTCACCGAGGCAGGATTCGGGTTCGATCTGGGCGCGGAGAAGTTTTTCGACATCAAATGCGCGAGCGCCGGCCTTTCTCCGGCGACCGTTGTACTGGTGGCCACGGTTCGTGCCTTGCGTTATCACGGTGGTGCCGATCTCAAGTCCATTCACGACCCCAATCCGGAAGCGGTGGAAATGGGTTTGAGCAACCTGGAAAAACACGTCGAAAACATGGCACACTTCGGCATGGACTGCGTGATTGCCATCAACAAGTTCACGACCGACACTGCCGCCGAAATCGATTTGATCAAAGAGCGCTGCGCCAAACTTGGGCACGAGGCGATCGAGACGGATTCGTGGGCTCAAGGAGGCGAGGGCGCCGAAGCGTTGGCAAAGGCGTTGGTTCAGGTCATTGACAAGGGGTCGTCCGGATTTCGTCCACTGTATCAATGGGACTGGCCTTTGGAGCGAAAGATCGAGACGATCGCCAAGAAGATCTACGGCGCTCGCGCGATCGACTATACGGCCAAAGCCAAGAAGGATCGCCGAACCATCAAGAAGCTGAAACTTGAGGGTTTGCCGATCTGCATGGCGAAAACCCAAAAGTCGCTCTCGGATGATCCAGATCTGTTGGGAAGGGCGAAGGACTTCGTGGTTACGGTGAGAGAGATTGAGATTGCTTCTGGCGCCGGATTCTTGATCCCCATTACTGGCGAGATCATGCGTATGCCAGGCCTGCCGCCAAAACCCGCCGCCGAGAACATCGACATCGATGCGGAGGGCAACGTGGTAGGATTGTTCTAGCGTCCACAGAGCGTCTCGACATCGAAGAAAACGCGATCTGCGACAGACAATGAGGCATCGCACCCAATCGAAGGCTGCGGCTACCACCCCCTGGATCATCGCTCTATATCTCCTCGTTTTCGACGGCTCGATCGCGTCCCCCTTCGCCGGCGATTTCGACGGGAGCGGCACGGTCGATTTCGCAGATTTTTTCCTGTTCGCCGATCAATTCGGGCTTTCCGTCGATGTCTCCAACGAATCGTTTGATCTGAATGGTGATGATACCATCGGGTTCGACGATTTCTTTCTGTTCGGCGACCAGTTTGGGAAGTCGGAAGCGACCGGCGACCGGTGGGTCCCAGTCCCACTACGCTCCGCGGAACAAGCCGTCGCGGAAATAGCGGGAGGGGAGGGGATGCAGCTGATCTACGGTATCAGCTACGCGCCCTCCAACCAAGAAACGGTTTATCTGGCTACCGACGTCAGCCAGGTTTGGAAAAGCGTCGATGGCGGGGCTACCTGGCAGATGAAAAACCAGGGTTTTCTGGCCAATGGGAGACTCTCACTCGTGGTGCATCCCAGCGACGAGGATATCGTTTTGGTCGCCGCTTCGACGCACGAGGAGATCTCCGATGAACTAGCTGACGGCATCTACCGCACCCGGGACGGCGGCGACAGCTGGGTACAGGTCCACCGCACTCCGTATGTCAACCTCCTGGAGAATAAAGGCGGCGTCAACTTCGCCTTTGCGGGTCACGACACCATCTACGCCGCTACCCATACGGAAGGGTTGCTGCGCTCCTCCGACGGAGGGGATTCGTGGAGCAACGTGGGCAACCTGGCGTCGTCCAGGCTACTGGATCTGAAGATCGATCCGCAGGATCCCACAACTGTCTTCATCGCTTCCGAAAGCGGTCTCTACAGATACAGCGAACAGAACCCCGGATCCGCAGAGAAAATCGGCGCTGGTCTTTCCGACTTTCCCCGTGCCCTCGCTGTGCGGCCCGACAATTCGAACATCATCTACGCCAGCGCCGGCCGCCGGGGCGTCTTTCGTTCCAACGATGGCGGCCTCACCTTTGGCGCTATCAACAATGGTCTGGATCCGATCAGCCCAGAGACGACGGAGTCGTCCCACGCCACCTATCTGTCCATGAGTCCCGTCGATCCGGACCTCCTGTATGTCAGCTTCTTCCAGTTGGGGGACCACCAACCTTACTACAGCCGTGACGGCGGTGAGAGCTGGAATCGACCTACCACCATGGACGAGCTGATTGCTTCGGTCAACGATTCCTTTGGGGGCGAGTTCCTGGCAACGCCGATTGCGCCTAATCCCGTAAAAGCCGAGGAGGCGATCGCCTCGGCCAACGGCAACCATATCCAGAAGACCAGCGACGGCGGGGGCAGCTGGAGGTATTCGGGAAGCGGTTACTCCGGGGGCCGCATCGGGAACGGATCAGCGGCCTTTGGATGGGATCGCAACAATCCCGGGCGTTTCGCCTTATTCCTGGTTGATTACGGCGCCGTGCTCACCGAAGACGGGGGTGCCACCTTCCGCAACCTGAAGGTGCCACGGTTGGACGGCGGAGCGACTACCAACGTGGGGGCGCTTGATCCCACTCCCGGGTCGGGGGTCATTGTCGTCGCCGTCGGCATCACCTCGCAGGTAATCGCCGTGTCGGCCGACAGCGGCAGGACGTGGGCCCACAAGACCACCACCGCAAAGAACGAGTTCAAGTTTCTCGCTTTCAACCCTCAGGATCCGTCGATCGTTTACGCCGATGAGTACAAAAGCACCAACCGGGGGTTAGCTGGAACGCGATATCAAAATCGATCGTCGCCATCTATGCCGGGGATGGCGACGTGGTCTACGCCGCGGAACAGAACGGCGATGAAGTGATCATTTCAAAATCAATCGACGGAGGCGCCGCCTGGACGGAACCGTATGCTCCGCTGGGCATTCCCGAATTCCACGAGATCGCCGTTGCCCCCAACGACCAGGACCGCGTTTACGTCGCCTCGGGTCTCTTCGGTCTTTTCATTTGGGATGGCGAACAATGGTTGGAGAAGGGGGTGGCCGCCGGCCTGGAACAGGATCGGTTCGATTCGATCCCGACGCGTTTCATCGCCATCGATCCGATCGATCCGAAGATCGTTTACGCCGGCAACTGGATCGCCTTCCGCGGCCATTCCAACGGAATTTCTCGCTCCGTCAATTCGGGAATGGACTGGGAAAACATCACTGGAGAGCTAGGCCCCGAGTTCACGCCGTGGGCCCTTTCGGTGAATCCGCACGACCGCTATCTCTACGTAGGATCCTCTCACGGCACTTGGAAGCTGCCGCCCCCGCCCTAACCGCCGGAGGGTCGGCCCGCGTCCCAGGCAGCTTTGAGATCGCTGCCAGTAAGACAGGCATCTTTCCAGACATCGGGGAAACAGGAAAGACCATACGATGGGTTGGCGTTGCCGAGTTCGGGAACGACGAAGATCTCGCCTTCGCCTCGAGCCCGCATGAAGTGGAAGAGCTCCCGCGCAAACTCCAGCCAGTTCAGGTACTCCGGCGTGCGACGTTTTCCGTCGAAGGTGGCCGGGATCTGGCAGTGATGACCGTTGAACGGGCGCATGTGAAACTGCCGCGCATGGGCGAGCAGGTCCTCGCGCCCTTTCAGGTAGCTCCAGTACGGCGGGGTCAAGTGACGGACCACGGCGAAGTGGGAGTGGTCGAAACACAGCGGCAGGAGCTGGTGCTCCTCCTGCTCATATGCGTCGCACATATCCCAGGTGCGTTCCGGCGTTTCGGTAAACGTGTCGCGGTGGCACTCGATCCCGGTATGAAGCCCGAACTCACGGGAGATGTGCTGGATGTTGCGCACGACTTCGACGCAGTCGGCCAGCGGGGTATCCACGTCGCATGGTTGAACGGTGGCGCCGGCAGCTCCCAACGCGGTAGCTTCCTCGTAGAACGGCCGGGGATCGTCGCCCACGCCGAGGCTGGTGATCGCCCAGAAATCGAGATCGCCACGGTCGTTCAATGCCGGTAACGGCGTAGACATGAGACCGTCAAACCCCGCGTCTCTCATGGCTTGGAATTTCTCCCCCCAAGACCATTCGGTCTCTTTCGATGGATACCACCGGACCGACCACTGAGTGGCGAAAAGCCGAAGAGTGGCGGGCATCAGCAGCACCTGACCATGACGAGCGCCGAGTCTACCATCTCTTCGGCGTCGACGGTCTGGGAGAGTACCTTGGAGGCGCCCAGGAGGCCGGCGCTGAAGATGAACAATGTTTTGGCCAGCTGGTCCGAGGTGAGGTCGGTGCGGATATCTCCCGATCGCTGGCCGCTCGTTATGGTTTCCACCAACAGTCGGGATGCGCGCGAATGATGGTTTTGGATCAACGCCGTCACATCCGCGTCGTGAGGGCCGAGCTCGATAGCCGCGTTCAACGCCAGGCAGCCGCGCTGCACGGGTTGATCGCGGCATAGAAGAACGACACCATTGAGCCAGGCACGCAGACCATCCAGCGGGGCTTCTGCTGCGGCCAAAACGGAATGCATGTGTTCATAAGCACCGTCCAGGTAGCGCCCGAGGGATTTCATGAAGATGTCGTGCTTATCTTCAAAAGCTTTGTAGAGGCTGCCTTTGTGAAGGCCGGTGGCTTCCATGAGATCGGTCATGGAGGTGGCCTCGTATCCCTGCGTCCAGAATGTGCTGATGGCCGCGTCCAACGCCTGGTCCATGTCGAATTCGCGAGTTCGTCCCATGCTGTCACCCGCTGTAGAATCTACCCAAGTTTCCGTTCAAAAAAAATGCACGTACTCGAGCTGCAGATAGTCGTCCCTGCGGAAGACATAGAGGGGGTCTCTGGGATCCACGTTGCTGAAGAAACGGGCTTCGAGGCGAATCTCGCCCGCGTCGCGCCAGCGTCGGTTCGCCTCCACCGACGTAAACAGCGATCCATTGTCGCCATCGACGGAGGTAAAGGCGAGGATATCGGTGTCCTGGGTGTCGTTGAAGGTCAAACGACCGCCGACCGCAACGTCGTTGTCCGAGAAGGGTGCAAGCGGAGCATCTCGGTTGTCGTACTGAGCTTCCGCGACGATGCCGAGGTCGGCGGCACCGGCAAGTCCCACCAGTGTATACTCGAAACCAGCCACGGCTGCTGTGGAACGTCCGTCCGTTGCATCTCGATGTATCGCCTCCAGCTTGGTAAGCCAGTCGCCACGGGTTAGCTGCAGATCGATGCCCGTCTGATGCAGCAAATCGTAGTGGGGTACAAGCCTGGGTGGACCGTTTCCCCCGTCCACCACGAAACGCGGCTCTCGCGAGGTGCCGAAGAAATGACTGACGCCCAGGTCGTAATCACCCAGAATCTGACTCCAACGTGCCGCCACATCGGGATGCCAGCGATCGAGATCCGACTCGTACCGGCTGCGCTCGGCGATAGTCAGCGAGGGACGAAAACGACCGTCGGTCCCGGCAAAGCTGCGCTCGCGAAAACCGGCCATGAGGAATAGGTCCAGGGTGCCGTGGTCGCGCAACAGGGTCAGCTGCAACATAGGCTGCCCCAGTTTGTCTTCTGTATCGGAATTCTCCACGAGGTCGGTCTGGTTGATGACATCTACCAGATGGACCGATTCGGTCCCCCCCCAGAATACCTTTCGCATACCAACGTAGAGGTCAGCGCTATCGAAGGAACGTCGCCAGTAGAGCTCGCGAAGGTCGAGGTGGGTGCGCTCGCTATCCTCCAGATCCCAACGCATAAAGGGAACGACGACAATACGCTGTGCCCCGTCGGACCAATCGTGGTAAAGCTCCGGTTCGATAGCGAGAGCGAATCCTGAGTCCTGTTGGCGAGAGTCGAGAGGATCATTCGGGAACAGCCGGCTTTCGACAGCGAGCTCACCGGAAAAATCTGCGGCCCCCAGGGGCAACGCGGTCAGCAGCGTAGAAATGACGGCGAGCGCGAACAAGAGGTGCATGTTGAGTGTCAACGAGCGCGAGCGAGGCTGTTGCGGGTAAAATCCTTATCGTCAAAGCCGTTGGCGAACAGAAAATCTTCCCACAAAAGATCGGTCTCCTTGCCGGTCTTGTGGTTGACCATCATCCAACGGTTGGCCCGCCAGTATTTCTCCAGGTATTGACTGTAACCGCTCACGGTCAGGGTTTTGAGTATCGAGCCTCTGCGGTCGTAGAACTCAACCTTCCAGACCCGGTATTCATCGGTGTCGAGCCAAGCAACCTGGCGGGAGTAGCCGGACTTCGGATCCACCGGGTCGCGTTCCACGACAAAGTGGTTGCGCTCGTCGAAGGTCTCCTCGTCGATATAGCGATAGGTGTATTTCTCGACCTCCTGGGAGGAGATATCCTCGTAGGCAAACTCGCTTCCCATGAACGGGCCTGACTTGTTGCTGGAGGCGATCCGCTTGACCCGTTTCAAAGCCGGCAGATAAAGCCACTGATCGTCGGATCCGGTCTTGTGGGTAAACGAAAGAAACGCCGTGCCCTTCACGTCACCGGGGTTCTCAAAGATGATGAGGGACTTGTCGCCTTCGTTCTCCTGTTCCAGTGTGCGCACGCGCATGCGGCGCTCGGAAGATTCGCCATGTTTGTTGCGCAAGATCATGGCGATATTTGCCTTGAAGTCGCCAAAGCCGGTGTCGCGGCGGTCGGCTTCCACGGCAATCTCCAGCCCGCGCGCGGCGGCGGGATCTTCCGTGGCATCCTCGGCTTCGAGAAGATTTGGCCCAAAAGCCGCAAATATGACAACGGCAAAAATCATAAACCTCAACGCCGATGCTGGTGCAAACTGTGCAGATAAGCGGAAGTTGCTTAGCCGGCTGATTCGAAATCGATTCATTTTTTCCAATTCTCCTGGTACAGCCTATTAGGGGGCTGGGGCGAATTCCGCAACGCCGGCGTGAGCCGAGGCTCCGGAGGTTTTTCTGCCGTCGAGCTTGATTAGTAGAGCCGGCAGCAATAGGAAATCGGCCACTATCGCCATGGCGATGGCGATGGCGGTAAGCATAGCCATCACGGAGTTCATGGCGAAGTCGGAGTTCGCAAGAACGCTAAAGCCGGCGATGAGGATCAGTGAGGTCACTACGATCGCCTGCCCGACGGTGTGAAAGGCGTACCGAATGGCGTCGGGCGCATCGAGACCTTGTTCGTGCCGTGCCCGTTTGTATTTCGAGAGAAAGTGGATCGTATCGTCGACGACGATGCCCAGGGTCATACCGCTCACCATAGACACGGCCATGTTCACTTCGCCCACAAACAATCCCCAGGCTCCGAAGGCGAGGCCCGCCGGGAGCAGATTGGGCACCAACGATATGCCGCCGAGCTTGGGGCTCTTGAGCACAACCACGAGGATGGCGGAGATTACCAAAACCGCCAAAAGAGTGCCGATGAGCATGGAGCGGATGTTGCGGTCGGAGATATAGGCAAACATGATCGCCGGCCCGATACCTTCCGTGGCCAACTTTGGTGCGTGGTCGCGCAACCATGACTCGCCGCGCTCGGAGATTTCGCGCAGACGCCTGGAGTCGAGGTTTTCCAGAGTGACGAGGATCTGGGTGCTGGACTTGTCGATGTTGAGCTGGTTATTGAGATCGAGCCCGTAGGGTAGGGAGAGCTCGTACAGCAACAGATATTGCGCGGCCAGCTCGCGTTGCTCCGGAAGGCGGTAGTAGGCCGGGTCGTCACCGTGCAGATTCTTGTTCAACCGTTTGAAGGTGTCAGTGATGGAGTTGACGTGTCGAATCTCGGGCTGCTCACGCAGCCAATCGACGAATTGGCCCACCTGTGCGAGAAAGGCGGGGTCACTGACCCCGTTGCTGGACCCGGAATCCAACGAGAACTGCAGCTGATACGCGCCGGTAAGACGATCGGTGGTTACGATGACATCGGACCGGAAGGAAGTGCTCTCGTCGAAATAGGCGACAAAATCGTCGTTGAGGTCGTTGGACGGGATGAATGCTAGAATCAACAGGGCACAGGCTGAGAATCCGACGAGGATGGGGCGGTTCCGTTGCACAACCCAGTCTCCGAGACGGTCCATCGATTTGCCAAGATAGGATTGGCCCTCTCGTGCCCTCACCGGGACGATAGCGACAAACGCGGGAAGGAAACCGACCGAATAGAAGAACGCTACGATCATGCCCACGGCGGTAATGTTTCCGAGGTCGCCGAATGGTGGCGAGTCCGAGAAATTCAAGGATAGAAAACCGATCGCTGTAGTGACACTGGTCAGAAAAACCGGTGACATGTTGAGACGGAGGCTCTCCACGAGAGCTTCTTTGCGGGCAACGCCGCGACGCATGGCGCTCAGCAAACTGACCAGGATGTGCATGGAGTCTGCAACCGCCAGCGTCATTATGATCGTCGGTGCGGCGGAGGACGGCGGTGTGAGCTCGATGCCGGCCCATCCGGCCAAACCCATGGCGGTCATCAGTGAAAGCAGAATCACCAGCACGGTCCCGATGGTAGCGACAACGGAACGAAGTAAAAGGCCCGCGACCAGGATGATGATGAAGTACATCGCCGGAACCATCGTCGACATGTCCTGCATGCTCATTTCCTGAAACGCGTTGTTGAGCATGACCATGCCGGTGAGGTGGACCTTAACCGGGTACTCCGCCTCGAGCTTGGCTGCGAGCGCGCGCGCGGCCGCCACCGTCTCCGGGGTCTCGTTCATCTCCAGCTGCGGCATCTGGAAGGTTACGTTGATGCCGGTGGTATGTCCCTCGTGGGCGACGAGAAAGTCGCGCAACGCCGGTTCGTTGGTGGCGATCTCAGAGACCTCGTCGAGCATATTTTGGGTAAGGCTGAGTGACCCCTCGACGAGGTCGGCGACGATGAGATCATCCTCGGTCGCCGTTGTATGTTGATAGTTGGTTATGGAATCCACCCGCAGCACGAACGGGAGCTGCCAGGCCTCTAAGGTCAGGAATTCGACCGCATCCAGAACCTGCGGGGTGAAGACCGAATCATCCCGCGGCACGATGGCGAACAGGATGTTGTCGATCTTGGTGTAAGTGCGTTGCAGTTTTTCGAACGCGAGCAGCTCGGGATTGTCTTCCGAAAAGAAGATCCGGTAGTCGTTGTTGAAGGCCAGGCGCGCCGCACCGGAACCGGCTATCAGGGCGACAGCTATGGAGCCAATCAGCACCAACCAGCGCCAGCGGATCACCCATTGGGCGAAAGCGCCGGCGGAGCCGTTGCCGTTGTTTGGAGTACTGGACATGGGGCGGTTCTCCTTCCCTCGATTGATCGCGATTCAAAAAGACCTAGGTGACGGTTTCCGGGTGCATTGGGTCCGGAATGCAACCAGTATACGAATTAGGAACCGATTGGTCAACAATTTCTTGAGGTGGCGTTTTGGGCCGTTGCTGCCCAGCCATCCCGGAGCGGAGCAATCGGGATAATTCGGTTATATTCGGATCAACCATAAGAAAGGAGTCAGCGGTGGCGCACGCGGATACATCGTACGATCTGTTGATCACCGCCGGCCGTGTATTCTGTGCCGACACCGGTCTCGACGGGCCTGGAGCAGTGGCGATCCGGGGAGACCGCATCGTCGCATCCGGGCGGGATGTGGCCGGTGCGGCCGAGCGGACTCTGGCATTCCCCGACGACCTGCTGCTGCCCGGGTTGGTCGACATGCATGCCCACCCGGCTAAGGGCGGATCGCGCTACGGGATCGATCCCGATGACCACTTCCTTCCCCGGGGGGTGACGACCTGCATGTCCCAAGGGGATGCAGGCGCGCTGAACTGGCCAGCCTATAGGGATGAGGTGATCAACGGCTGTCAAACCCGGGTGCGATTGGCGCTACACCTTTCGAAGTACGGCGAATCGCAGGTTGGACACTGCTTCGAAGATCTAGAGAATGCAGACGTCGACCTGTGCGTGGATACGATCGCCTCCGCGGGTGCCGAGATCTGGGGTATCGCCTTCAACGCTACGAACCAGCCCACCTACACCGTAGACCCAAGGGAGATCATGCGCCGCGGGATAGCAGCGGCCGAACGCTGCGGCCGACCGGTGCTGTACGGGCCCCGCCTGGACCATGATTTTCCGCTGGAGGAGCAGCTGCCCTACCTGCGTGCCGGGGACTTAATGACCTACACGTTCACCTACCTTGCGGACAACATCATCGAGACAGGGAAGGTGAGAGGTGCGGTTTGGGAAGCGAAAAAACGGGGCGTCCTGTTCGATGCCGGACACGGGATGCGGTCGTTCAGTTTTCCCATCGCAGACGCGGCCATCGCTGAGGGGTTCTACCCGGACACCGTGTCGAGCGATCAGTACAAACGCCACGTGGGTAGCGATCCGCAACACGACCTGCCGCGTACCATGTCGAAATTCATCGCCGCCGGCATGCCGGAGACAGAAGTGTTTGCGCGGGCGACGTTGCGCCCGGCTGAGCTGCTGGGTCTAACAGGAGAGGTAGGGACGCTGGCCGCCGGCGCGTGCGCCGACATCGCCCTTTTGAGGTGGAACGAGGACGGCCGACTCAAGGACGTACAGGATATCGAGAGGTCTGGAGGTTGTTGGGAGCCGTTGTCCACCGTTCGTGCCGGCAAAATCGTTACCTGATCAGAGAGCACCCAGGCGAATCTGCGGTTTGTGAGGCAGGCATGTCTCACTCTCAAGCCCGTTTTTCGCACTCCCCTTACGGATACACCAAAAAACCTTCTGACCCGCAGCTGGCACGTAACTTGCGAACTCGCAGTCGTCGGGTTGAAAACGACTCAAGGAGATTCCCGTGGACAAAAGTTACGAAAGCCTGTTGCCACTGCTCCGTCTGAGAGGCGAAGCCCCCGAGTGGATAACACCTCTTCTGCTCGGTTTCCTGGTCGCTCTCCTGCTGAGCATGATCGCGTATCCCTTCATCCGAAGGTTTCGCTGGCAACGGCAATTGTGGCAGACCTTCAGCGGCAGTGCCAAGGAGCGCGGGCTCGGCCCGAATGAGCAACAGCTGCTGGAGGGGATCGCCAAAACCGACAAGATGAAACACCCTCTGCTGCTGCTCACCTCGCTTAAAGCATTCGATGAACACGTGGGGAAATACGCCGACCAGGTCGATCGAAGATCCGCGGACCCCGATCCGCCGCAGCTGAAAGAAATCTCCGAGATTCGACGCAAACTCGGTTTCGACCGCCCGGCTCCGGGACAACCGGTCTACAGCACGCGGGAGATCGAGGCTGGCCAGACCATCATGCTTTGGCCGGTGAAAGGGGGGCCACGCGGGTTCTGTTCCTGCTTCGTTATTCACGTAGACGAACATGCGATCACCGTTGTGCCGTTGATAAAGGACGAAGACAAACATCTAAGTGCGCTTGGAGAGGGGGACAAGGTCAAGGTCCGATTCTGGCGTGAAGGTGATACGGAATACAGATTCCGCTCGCAGGTCGTGGAGACGATGCCCGAAACCACGACGATGAAGATTCGGCACTCGCAACATCTCGAACACCTCCAGAAGCGCGACTTCTTCCGCTTGGAAACCAACTTCCCCCTAACGCTCTTTCCCGTCACTCAGCGCAGCGGTACCGAGGAGGAGGAAACGGCGGCGAAAGGGCCGGCCGTTATCGAAGCTAACGTAGTCGACGTCAGCGGAGGTGGTCTAGGCATCGTCACCCGTAGCGAGATCGAGGAGGGCACGGCGTTGACGATCGATCCAAAATTCGACGACTCGTTTCCTCTTGCGGGGCTGGTATGTCGAGTCGTTCGCGTATTCAAACACCCCAAGGGAACCGGAATGAGCCTCGAGTTCGTCGACCTACCGACGACCCGTGAGCGGGATCTCGTTCGCACCATCTACGCCTACCAACGCCGGCGCGCGATGGCATGAGACTCAAAACGCCATCGTCACTTACATGCGGCGCTCGCCCAACACTCATGATGGCTCGATCGCGCGCCTTGCGGGCCGGGTGTCGAAGCGCCGCAATTCTGCAAGGCCAGTTATTGAACAGTGCATTAGCGAAAGGTCAAATCAATGAACGCGCTCGAAGAAATCGGAAAGCAGATCCGGGAGCAACTCGAAACCGAATACCGGGTGACCGCCCGAATCAAGGCGGCCTCCTTTCGCGATGTTATGGGCAGCCAGTCCGAGTGGCAACTGGAGCAGTATGTTTCGTTTTTCGCCAGCCAACGTGGGTGGAGGGTGGAAAAGACCGACATTAGGTTGAACGATCACCGACTGGGCACGCAGGAGACTATCGCACATGAAGAAAATTGAAGCGTTCATCAAGCCGTTCAAACTCGACGACGTCAAAACAGCGCTTTCAAAGGTCGGCGTTTTGGGGATGTCGGTTAACGAGGTTCGCGGATTTGGCAGGCAGCGAGGTCATCAGGAGATCTATCGTGGTTCCGAGTACAAGGTTGATTTCCTGCCCAAAATCAAGATCGAAGTTGCGGTCGCGGACGAGAATCTCGCAGTGGCCGTGGATGCCGTCATCGGGGCCGCCAAGACCGGTGAGGTGGGCGACGGAAAGATTCTTATCTCCGAGTTAACCGAGGTCATTCGCATTCGCACAGGAGAAACCGGAGAGAGCGCAGTCTAGGTGGCAGACAGAAATGCGGAGCTGGCCGGCCGGGTCCTGCATGGAGATGGGCCCTCGAGTCGGTCGGCTCTGAGCGATCTCGGGTTTCGAGATGTCGAGCGAGCCGGGAGTATTGTCGACCAGATCGGTCGTTCGACGGACTTGCCCGCAGCACTTCCCCCCGAAATACTCATGGCGGCCGCCACCAGCGGCCGACCCGACCGGGCGCTTGCTCATTTCGAGCGTTTCGTGCGAGCATCCGGCGGCTCTGATCGACTCTATCGTCGCCTGGGTGATTCCGGTCGACTACCCGAGTTCCTTCTGAAAATTCTCGCTCACAGCATTCTGTTGACGGACATCCTCGTTCGCAATCCGGAATACCTCTTCTGGCTGCTCGAAGAAACACCCTTCTTGCGTCGAGAACTGGACAAACCCACCCTGCGCAAGGTCATCCACCGAGACCTCGGGAACCATCGGGAAACGGCGGAGGTTATGGCCCGGTTGCCTCGGGTCCAGAGGCGGGAACTCTTGCGAATCGGCGCCGCGGAGATTCTCGGATTGAAGTCGGTGGAACAAATCGGTCGTGAGCTTGCGAGCTGGCGGATGTCGTCCTGGAGGTCGCGCTGGAGGCCTGTTTCGAACGTTTGATCGAAAAGCATGGACGACCCCTCAATCGTCGGGGTCGGCGGGCCGAATTCTGCATTGTTGGACTCGGCAAATACGGTGGCATCGAATTGAACTACAGCTCTGACATCGATCTGCTGTTTGTATTCGATGAGGACAGTAGCATCGAGTCAACCGGCGAGAGGACCGCGATTTGCAATGGAGAGTTCTTCACCCGGCTAGGCGAGATGCTCATCAGCTCGCTGACAGAGGTTGCGGCGGAAGGTTTTCTGTATCGAGTTGATATGCGTCTGCGGCCTCAAGGCCGACATAGCCCTCTGGTGCGTTCACTGCAAAGCTATTGGATTCATTACGAGACGCGAGGCGAGCTGTGGGAGCGACAGATGCTAATCAAAGCCCGCCGAGCGGCGGGTTCCAAGAAATTGTGGCGCAGGTTCGAGCAGATGCTGCGACCCTTTGTGTATCCGGCGCACTTTGCCGAATCACCCCATGAGGCAATCCGCGGTGTAAAGCAGAGAATCGAAGAAGAGATACAACCCGGCTCGGGAAATTCTCAGAACATAAAGCTGTGTCCTGGCGGGATTCGAGACATCGAATTTGTGGTGCAGTGTCTCCAGCTGCTTTCGGGAAGGCTCGACCGTTCCGTGCGCTCCGTCAACACGCTGACAGCGATCGCGAGGTTACGTAGAGCCGGAAGTCTCGATGAAGATGAAGCTCACCAACTCACAGAGGCGTATTCTTTTCTGCGCCGGCTGGAAAATCTGCTCCAAATCGAGACCGACCGTCCAGTTTATGAGTTGCCGAAAAGTGAAGAAGCCCGAGATGGCTTGGCGGTTGTCATCGGTGTCGACGGGGTCAAGGATGCGGTTGGGATAGAGCAGGGGCTCCAGGCGCACCTCCTTCGGGTTAGGGCGATCTACGACGAGCTCTTCTACACCGATAAAGAAGAGTCAGACCAGCTCGGCTGGGTGCTTGACGCACCCATCTCTTCCCCCCGCGTGGATGAGGCTCTCCGTGCGATGGGTTTCGGTGATCCGGTTTCGGCGCACGGAGTGCTTAGGGAAATAGCCAACGCGCCCCTCATGACGCAGTTGGCGCGCAACAGACTGCTCGCGTCGTTGCCGGAGTTGCTCTCATCTCTGGGGGCAGCTCCCGACCCGGATGCGGCAATACGACGTCTCGGTCAGCTGATGGCTGCCTACGGTGCGCCGGGAACTCTGAGCGAGCTTATACAAGCGCACCCGATCTTCCGCAAGATGATCGCGTTGATTTGCGGTTCAAGCGAGTATTTGGCTGGTCTGATGTGCCGGGATCCGTCGTTGCTAGACGCCCTGGTGAGTGGCCGCGTAATAGGAGAGGCGCAGCCCGCCGAAGCTGCGGACCGGGGAACTATTGCCCGTTTTCACAACAGGGAGATGCTGAGGATCGGAACGGAAGATTTGCTGAAGCTGATTTCCAGCGAGGAGACCTTCGCACGACTATCTGACCTGGCCGAGGTTGTCGTGAGATTCAAATTCAAAGAGGCGTGGAGAAAAATCGTGCGACGGAGAGGCAAACCTCGATCCGATAACGGCAAGGACGCCGCGTTCGCCTGCATCGCCGTGGGGAAACTCGGCAGTAGAATGCTGAACTTCGGATCAGACCTGGATCTGTTCTTCGTGTACGATGGAAAGGGAAGCACAGGTAGGGGAGTAGACAACCATCAGTTCTTCGCCGAGCTGGCCGTTGATCTGAGCCGGAGCCTGGGAGAGATTGACTATGAGGTGGACGCGCGACTGCGTCCGGACGGAAGGAACGCTCCGATGGTCATCAACCTGACAGGGTATCGACGATATCTCAAGAGCAGAGCGCGGACCTGGGAGCGGATGGCACTGACGCGGGCTCGCGGTGTGGCTGGGCATGCGGATCTGAGCAACAAGGTCCTCCGAGCGATTCGTGGATTCGTGTACGACGGACCGTTAACAGAAGTAGAGGTGCGGGAGTTAAGGCATATCAGGAGTCGGCAGGAGCCAAAACCAAAGCGCGTCCATAGCACCACATTCGACATTAAAAAAGGGCTCGGCGGGATCGTAGACGTAGAGTATGTCTCGCAGATTCTCGCTTTGAAAAATGGGAAGGCATGCGGATTTTGGGTGGGAATGAACACACGGGAAATGCTCCAGGGGCTCATGGAGAAGGAATACATCGGTCAGGAAGATGGCAGTTTTCTGTTGGATGCCCATGACCGGTTGCGGGATATGGAGAAGGCCTTCCGGATGACGAGCAACCGGATCCGAAGTGAGCTTCCGCGGGGACGGGAACTGGCCGTGCTGGCACGGGCAATCGGTACGGATACAGGTGAGCAACTCAAGTCAGACCTGGCCGACCAAATGAGGAAGACACGCTCTATTTTCGAGGAAGTGTTGGCAGGATTGAGTGCGTAGCGTTTGGTCCTCCAGGGACCGTTCGCCGCTCAGAAATAGAGCTTAGTTTCCAAGTAATAGAAATTCGGATAGGTACCGAACTCACTGCGGAATCTCAATTCCGCGACATTGCTCCCGCGCGGCCGGCGTCCCCGGGCAACGATGGATCCGGCGACCAGTTCGACCTCGTCTGCGACCGAATAGGAGAGACGGGGCTGTAAAAGCCAGGAGCCATCCGACGCGCCCCACAACGCTGCGAGCGAGCTCGAAAGCAGAGGATGGAGTCGGTAGCTTCCGACGATGCCGAGCAGATGGCGGTTGAGGTGTTGCAGTCGGCCTGCCGAGATCAGCGCGAGACGATCGAGTCTAGGTCCTCGTGCTGCGCCGTTGTAGTAGTACTCTGCCTGTAGTTGCAGCTCGCCCCCGATGAAGCTGCGTCCGAAGCCGGCTACGATCGAAAGGTGGTCCTCGACGACAGCGGCCGTAGACAATCCGGAAAGGGCGCTTGCGTCCTGGGTTACGAACCACGCCCCTTCGCCGCGCACCTCCACTGTTCCGAGCTCACCCGCTACCGCACCTGCCAGCTGATATCCCCCGAGAATCTTGCCCCCCTGGACAGCCAGGTCCCAGGAGCGGCGGTTTCCATAAACCCGCGCCAGAAGAGCGCTGCGGTACCAGAAGCTGTGCTCATCTGTCTGCGGCCCTTGTTCCTCGACACGACCCGGAACGCCGACGATCGTCAGCCCCGAAAGATCGCCGATGGGCGCGTCTACCCGCAGCGCGTCGACGCCGGCTTTGTAGTCGCGGTCGAACTGGGTGGAGCCGAAGGCGAGGAAGACGTCGAGCGGGTTCCAGAAGTAGGCCTTGCCAAAGGTGATGGCCTGGCGGCCAAACGCTACGTCAGCGTGGCCAAGTGTAAGCTCGATATTCGCCCGATCGAGATAAATCCAGGCGTTCACATCATCTGCTTTGCCCCATTCCCACCGCGTATCTATTGCGCGGTAGGGAACTTGGGTTCCGCTTCTACCGAGCAATGTCGAAGAGCCCGTGGTTGGCAATTCGGCGGTGTTGAAGGTCAGCCGCTGAACAACATGCACGTTCCATCTCAAGGTCGCGCGGGGTTTGCCGCTCGCCACCAATCGCACGGCCAGATCGGACTGCCCATCCGCTGTGTTGCCATCGCCCCAGAGAAACGACTGGTCGTAGTTTTGGGTGGCGATGCTGGTGCGCGCAGGTTGCCGTCGAGGGTCAGCGCCCCCTGTCCCAGTTCGACGAGGGCGACTGCCGCGGCTGGCCAGAACAGCGCCAACAAGAAGCAGCAAAGGAGGTTCATCCAGGAATTTCGCTCGCCGCGGCCGTGTCGTGAGTTATTTTGCCATCGGTGAGGATGAGCAGCCGGCGCGCGCGATCGAGGACGTTTTGATCGTGGGACGAGAAGAGAAAGGTCGCGCCCCGATCCTTGTTCAGCTGGCCCATCAGATCCATCAGAGCGGCAGCGGTCGATTGATCGACGTTGGCGGTGGGCTCGTCGGCCAGGATCATGGATGGCTCGGAAGCGATCGCCCTGGCGATGGCTACGCGTTGCTGTTGTCCTCCCGACAGCTCACGGGGAAAGCGGTCCTCCATGCCGCTGAGGCCGACCTGTTGGAGCAGCTCCATCACCTTGGCGCGCCGCCGATTCTTGGAGATTCCCTGCAGCATGAGAATGTACTTGGCGTTCTCATAGGCAGTGAGCACCGGGATCAGGTTGTAAGCCTGAAATACGAAACCAATGCGTCGCAGGCGCAGCTCGCTCAGCCGGCCGCCGGAACAGCCGGTGATATCCTCGCCATCGACGAACACCTTTCCGGAGGTGGGCCGGTCGAGCCCACTGACGATATTCAGGAGTGTGCTCTTGCCCGAACCGGAGGGACCGGCGACGGCGGTAAATTCTCCGCCGTCAATCGCCAGATCGATACCCTTGAGTGCGTGGGTAATCACGTCACCGTCTCCGTAATCCTTGGTAACGCCTGCGATTTTTATGATAGGATCCGACATGATACACTATCCCCGCAAGACCTCGGCCACTGCGATTCTCGAGATCTGACGCCCGGGGATCAGGCTCAACAGCACAGTGGCGACAAAAACCAGTGCCCACATGCCGCAAAGAAGCTCGACCGTGACTCTGGCATAGACGACGGTATCGACCGCAAAACCGGAAACGTCCACGCCTTCGCGGTAGAATCTCGACATGTCCAGCCCTTCCACCTGCATCCAGTATCCCAGAGCTCCGCCCAGACACACGCCCAGGGAGCTCCCCACGGCACCAAGCAAAGCGGATTCCACAACCACCTGCAAACGCAGCAAGGAGGCGGACACCCCCAGAGCCAGCTGCATCGCCAGCTCCCGGGTGCGCTCCAGAACCGACATCATGATCGTGTTGAAGATGGTGAACAGACTCAAGAAGATGACTATGCCCTGGAAGATCCGATTTCCACCACGATCGACGCGCACATAGTTGGCCAGCTCGGGCATGACCTCTTCCCAGGTGCGAAGTGCTATGGCGTCGGGAACGAAGGTTCTCACCGCCGCCAAAAGCGCGGGCCGTTTGTCCGCATCGTCGAGCAGCACCCCCAGCTGGGTGGCGTCGTCATCGCCCAATCCGTAGAGCCGGCGCGCAGATCCGAGCGGAATCTGGACCATGTAGGTGTCGACCTCATCCGCGCCGATTTCGAAGGTGCCCTTGACCCGGAAGAGTTCCTCGACGATATCGCCGTCGGCATTGTTGGTGGTTATAACCAGCTTTTTTCCGACTTCGAGGTTGAGCCGCTCGGCGAGCTTGACACCGATCACCACCTTTCGCCGATCCCGGTCCTCGAGGAATGAGCCGGAGTTGATTTTGCTTGCCAGGGGAGACGCAGCCACCTCTACAGATGGTTCCACCCCCATCACCGCGACGCCGACCGCCCCGCTGCCAGAGCGGACGACGCCCTGACCAAGGATCAACGCCTTGGTGCCCGCAACGCCGTCGAGTGACTCGATTCGGGATCGATGTTCGCCGACACCGGTCACAGACAGGTCTATGGCAGGTGCCTCTCGGTAGGACGGGTGCTCGAGGGTGAAATGGCCTCCCTGCATGCGAGTGGCATCGTCGATCATCTGGTTGTACACCCCGTCGGCGAAGGAGATGAAGAAAACGGCAAGCGCCAGACCGAAGGCGATAGCGCTGAGGGTAATCCAGGTTCGCCGCTTGCTGCGCCAGATGCTGCGCCAAGAAACCCTGAGAACCAGAGAGAGTTTTTCAAGCGTTGGGGCCGATTTCATTGGTAGGTCATCGCCTTTACCGGATCGAGCCTGGCCGCCTTGACCGCCGGGAACAGCGAGGCTGCCACGCAAGTCAGACACATGGCGACCACCGCGGTTACAACGCGGCCCGGCAGCAAGTCAAACCTGTAGATTGGTTCGAACGGAACTCCTGAAAACATCAGGGATCCACCCTGCCATCGGGTCAGGTCCATGCCCCCGGTCATCTCGAAATAGAGACTCGCGGCGCTTCCCAGCACGGCCCCAAGGACCGCAGCCACGACCGCCAGCAAAAGCGCCTCAACGAGCACATCGACTACGATTCGAGTCGGGGTTGTCCCGAGCGCTCTCAACATTCCGAATTCACGCACGCGATCGTGTGTTGCCATAAACATGGTGTTGAGAACCCCCAGACCGGCGGAGAGCAGAAACACGAACGCGAAGATTCCCATCGACGCATCTGACATGTTGAGCATGTCGTTCAGGGTCGGCATGAGCTCGCGCCAGGTATCGGCTACCACCACCTTCGACGTCTCGAAGAGATTAGCGATCTGTGCTGCGTCGGGCTCACCGAGCACCGCGATCTCGTGAATGCGCCCACCGGCGGCGAAGAGTCGGTCAAAGTCGTCGCGATGCATGAGGATGCCGCCGCGGTCGATCTCGTCCCCGACGCTTTGCAAAACGCCTACGACTGTGTAGAGCTCGTTTCCGACCGAGCCATCGGCGGCCTGGACTACGGCGACCAGCTCGGAACCAATCTGCGCCTGCAGGCTTTTGGCCAGCCGGCGCCCTATAACCACTTCGGCGCGGGGTTCAGCTGTCAGAAAGGTGCCCAATTCCAGTTTGTGGGCGATTTCAAAGGCGCTCTTTTCCCGCTCCGGATCGATGCCCCAGTAACTGGCCCCGGCAGATTTAGGGCCCATGGAGACGAGGCCGAAGCCAAAGCTGCGCGCGACGGCCCCGAATCCCGCAGCTTCGGCAGCTTTCATGAACCGTCCAGGCTCCGGAATGCTCTTGTAGATCGAACGATCCGCGAGATAACCTCGGGCGTGCAACTGGACGTCGCCCACGTGGGTGTGCGTTGAGTCGTGCATCAACTGGACCAGCATCCCGTCCATCATCGCGTACGCGAAGATCAAGACACCGGTGTTCAAGGCGACGGCAGCAACGGTAACCGCGGTGCGCCTCGGTTTTCGCATGATGTTTCGCCAGGCGATACCGAAGGTGCTCATAGAGCGAGTGCCTATTTCCGCAGGTTGCGGAGAGAGAAGAAATGGTCGGGAAGGGCAAGATCAAACTCGATCTTGTCGTAGTGGATTTCGGTGTATTCGCCCGGTTCGTCCGCCGGTGTGATGCGCAAGAATAGCGGCAGAACACGATCGTTTATCATCTCATACTCACCGAACTCCATGGTGCGCGCAGGCTCCATGTCCTCGTCGAAGTACCCTACCGTGAGGGGCATCCAGTCTTTCGCGCGGACACGAACCACGACCTTGCCCCATACGACCGGCGCCTCCGGTTTCGGAATGCAGACGATCACGACTTCATCGGTCGTCGCCGTTTCACCGTACTCGAAATCATAGTCCTCGGCCATACGGCTCTCTTTCACCAGATCGTCGTTGGTGAAATGGCTGCCCATCCACGAGCTGCCCATCATCGAAGACGGTATCTTAATGGTGCGATCGACCTTCGGCAGGTAATTCCACATCTGTTTTCCAGATTTGAGGGTCGCGGTGCCTTTCTCTTTCTGGGGGGACAGGATGCGGAAGAGAGATCGGTCTCTGCCTTTGCTCCAGGTTTCGAGCTTGAGCGCGCGCGTCCAGTGTTCGGTGGCGACTCTCATGTCCATGATGGCGTGGGAGGACTGGCCGCGATAGAGATCGTCGATGCGATCGAGGATCGCTCGCGGTGTCTCAGCACCCCGGGCTAGCGCGCCCGAACTGATCAAGACCGTCAGTACCAACGTGGTTGCGTTTTTTGTCACTCCGCAAATGGACCTTTCGAGTTTCGGCACTGGGACCATTCAAGGATACGCCGAACCGGCGACCGCATACAACCCCGCCGCTTCCCGAATCTCCATGGTATATCAGCAGCCTTCAACGGCCGACGCTTGCGCGTAGCCAAATACACCCCAATTTCGATCGAGGTAGAAAGGCGACAATCAATGCAGAGTGCAGGCGAAGACCTCAATCAACTGGCGATCGCTCGCCAACAGCTGGACATCGTGGCGGAACAGATCGGTCTCGATCCGAAGAGTCACGCGATCCTGCGCCATCCCCAACGCGTCCTCCAGGTATCCGTTCCAACCGAGATGGATGACGGCTCGGTGGAGGTCTTCACCGGATTCCGCGTGCAGCACAACCAGCACCGGGGACCGACCAAGGGGGGTATCCGCTACCACCCCGACGTGACCCTTGACGAAGTGACCGCCTTGTCCATGTGGATGACCTGGAAATGTGCGTTGGTGGACGTGCCGTTCGGGGGCGCCAAAGGTGGGGTGATCTGCGACCCGAAGCAGATGTCGGAGGCGGAATTGCAACGGATGACGAGGCGGTTAACCAGTGAGCTGATGATCATCCTGGGCCCCGAAACCGACATTCCGGCACCCGACGTGAACACCAACGCCCAGATCATGGCGTGGATCATGGACACCTACAGCATGAGTGTCGGCCACTCCGTACGCAGCGTGGTTACTGGAAAACCGATATCCGTGGGCGGCTCCCGTGGGCGCGAGGAAGCGACCAGTCGCGGATGTGTCTCTACCATCGTAGAAGGCTTGAAACATATGGGCATGCCGCTGGAGCGGGCGCGCGTCGCGGTGCAGGGTTTCGGCAATGTCGGCAGGATTGCGGCCGTGTTGCTCGAACAGGAGGGCGCCATCATCGTTGCAGCAAGCGACTCGCAAGGAGGCGTATACAGCTCGTCCGGTGTCGACGTGAACGAGCTGTCCGCCCACAAACGCCACAGCGGCAGCGTCACCAACTTTCCCGATTGCGATGAGGTGACCAACGCGGAACTGCTGGAGCTGGACTGCGACGTGCTGCTCCCCGCCGCCCTGGAGAACCAGATTACCGAAGCGAACGCCGATCGCATCAGGGCCAGGATTGTTGCAGAGGGAGCCAATGGTCCGACAACTCCGGGCGCTGACCAGATTCTCGCCGACAAGGGAGTGTTTCTGATTCCGGACATCCTGGCCAATGCCGGCGGCGTCACCGTTTCTTATTTCGAATGGGTCCAAGGGTTGACCGAGCTGTTCTGGACCGAGGAAGAGGTAAACGAACGACTCGGCAAGACCATGTGCCAGGCCTTTCAGGATGTCTTGCACAAAAGCAGAGAGAAACAAACAGACATGCGCACGGCAGCCTACATGCTGGCCGTCGCGCGGGTGGATGAAGCGATCCGCATTCGCGGGTTGTATCCTTGACAGCGGCGGCGGCTGCCAAGACTCAGGTGACTTCTAGCAAGCAGTTCTGGCTGCCGAAGGGGTTCGGAACCAGGTCCACGTTCGGCTTGTTCTGCCACTCACCGTTGACCCGAAAGCGGTATTGGCTCACGCACCGTACGTCCGTAAAGCCGAGCTATGTCCTCAGGCTACGCAGCCGCAGCGCATTAGCTATGACGGACAAGGAGCTGAAGGTCATGGCGGCGCTGGCGATGATCGGGCTCAGCAGCAGTCCAAACACGGGATAAAGAACCCCGGCGGCGATGGGCACGCCCAGACTGTTGTAGGCGAAAGCGAAGAACAGGTTCTGGCGGATGTTGCGCATGGTACCGCGACTCAGGAGCCGTGCCTTGGCGATGCCACGCAGGTCGCCCTGCACCAAGGTGATGCCGGCGCTCTCCATGGCCACGTCGGTGCCGGTGCCCATGGCGATGCCCACGTGGGCCCGCGCCAGGGCGGGTGCGTCGTTAATGCCGTCGCCGGCCATCGCCACCGTGCGCCCCTCCGCTTGCAGACGCTCTATCACGGCGCCCTTGTCCGCCGGCAGCACCCCCGCTTCGACCTCGTCGATGCCAAGCTCGCCGGCCACGACGCGCGCTGTCGCCTCGCTGTCCCCGGTGAGCATGACGATGCGAACGCCGGCGTCGTGCAGCAGGCGGATGGCTTCCGGCGTGGAGGTCTTGATCGGATCGGCCACACCAAGGACTCCGGCGGCCTGCCCGTCGACGGAGACGAACACGGCCGTCTGCCCGTTCGAACGCAGGTCGGCGGCCGCGTCGCGCAGCCCCGACAGCTCAATACCTTGCTGCTCGAAGAGGGCCGCGTTACCCAGGGCCAGGGCCCTGCCGTCAACGGTGCCTTTGACCCCCTTACCGGGATGTGACTCGAAGTCCTCGACCTTGGCCAGGTCGAGTCCACGCGACTTGGCGCCGTCGACGATGGCGGCTGCAAGAGGATGCTCGCTGCCGCGCTCGAGACTGGCCGCCAGGCGCACCAGATCGTCCTCGAGGTCGCCGATGGGTTCGACAACGACCAGCTTCGGCTTGCCCTCGGTGAGGGTTCCGGTCTTGTCGACGACGACCGTATCGACCTTTTCCAAGATCTCCAGGGCTTCAGCGTCTCGAATCAACACGCCGGCGAGGGCACCCCTTCCGGTGCCTACCATGATCGACATCGGCGTCGCCAGGCCTAGGGCGCAGGGACAGGCGATGATCAGCACCGCCACGGCGTTGACGAGTCCGTAACCCATGGCCGGTTCGGGGCCGATGGTCGCCCAGACAACGAAGGTGACCGCCGCCGACAGCACCACTGCAGGTACGAAGAAAGCGGCGACGCGGTCTGCGACGCGCTGGATCGGCGCCCGGCTTCGTTGCGCGTCGGCTACCATCTGCACGATGCGCGACAGCAGTGTGTCGGCGCCGACGCGAAGAGCCTTGATGACCAGGGTTCCGTTGCCGTTCACCGTGCCTCCGGTGACGGCGCTCCCGATCCCCTTCTCGACCGGTATGGGTTCGCCGGAGACCATCGATTCGTCCAACGAGCTGATGCCCTCCACGACTTCCCCATCCACCGGAATCTTACCACCCGGACGCACGCGCAGGCGCATGCCCACGGTCACCTCTTCGAGGGGAATCTCGATCTCGACGCCATCTTCGGCGACGCTAAGCGCCGTAGGCGGCGCCAGGCTGAGCAGTTGTCTCAGGGCCGATGAGGTGCGGCTACGTGCTTTCAGCTCCAGCATCTGACCGAGCAGCGCCAGGGCGGTGATTACGGCAGCCGCCTCGAAGTAAATGGCTACATGACCACCGTGACCGCGGAAGGTATCCGGAAATACTGTGGGTGCGAGCGTGGCGACGACACTGTAGCCGAAGGCGGCGCCGACGCCGATGCCGATGAGCGTGAACATGTTGGGGCTGCGGTTAACGATCGACTGCCAACCGCGCACGAAAAACGGCCAGCCGCCCCAGAGCACAACGGGCGTGGCAAGGGCGAACTGCAGCCAGGTGTTAACGGAGCGCGACAACCAGTCGTTCAACGGGTTCGCGGGGATATGATCGCCCATGGCCAACACCAACACCGGAAGGGCCAGGGTGGCGCTGATCCAGAATCGTCGGCGCATGTCGACCAATTCCGGATCCTCCTCCTTGTCGAGGCTGATAGTACGGGGCTCGAGACCCATTCCACATTTGGGGCATGAGCCAGGCTCGTCCTGGACGACCTCGGGGTGCATCGGGCAGGTGTATTCCGTCCTATGCTGCGGGCCTTGCACGGCGACCGGTTCGAGGGCCATGCCACAGTCCGGGCAAGATCCCGGACCGATCTGTCGCACTTCGGGATGCATGGGACAGGTGTACTCGGCGCCGCGCGACACGTCCTCGACCACAGGGTTCTGCTCGGACAAGTAGCGCTCGGGGTCGTCGCGGAACTTCCTCAGGCAACCCTCGCTGCAGAAGTAGTAGGTTTGGTGCTCGTACTCGGCCGAGCCGACCGCCTCCTCGGCGGTGACTGTCATGCCACACACCGGATCGCGAGCTGTGGGGGACTGCTCCGTGTCCGGCGTGTCTGTCGTCATGGCACGTGTCCTCTATTGATTAGTGCATGCATAGATCGAGGAACTTCAATATAACCAGTAGCTGGGCTTGGGGCGCGGACCGGGCTGGTCCCTGTTATTTCTGTGCAGCAGGATCCCTAGAGGGACTCCGGAGAAGTGGACTGTTGCAACTGCTACTGCCGGAACTCGACTATCCAGAAGCTGAGGGCGATGCTGCGCGTTCGCTTGACCGTCTGGAGATTTTGCGCAAAGACCTGCAGCTGGCCATTGTGCGCGAGGATTATGAAGAGGCCAGCCGCATCAAGAAGAAAATCGAAGCCGCAGAAAAACAAGAGAGCTCCTGAGGTCACCGATTCCCGTCGCCAGACCTCCGGCATAACACACGTTCTCACCTCGCTCCAGTCACCCCACGATCTAGGTTGACCCGCATAGGCGAAGAGATAAGTTTCTGCTCGGTGATGACGTTGTCGCCGAAATCCGAATACGCGGAGGTCGCCCTTGGCAAACGCGGTGCTTATCGTCGACATGCAGAAGGGATTTATGGCCCCCGGGGGTACCCTCTTCTGCGGCGTGCCCGCTCGTTCCATCATCGAACCAATTCGATCTCGAGTGAAGCAAGAACGGACGGCGGGGGCAGGCATCTTCTTCACGCAGGATACCCACGCGTCAGATGACAAAGAGTTCGAGATGTTTCCGCCGCACTGCATCGCAGGCAGCGAGGATCACGAACTCCTGGACGAGTTAGGTGCCCTGGCCTTGGAGGCGACAGTCATCCAGAAGAGGCGTTACAGCGCGCTGTTCGAAACCGATCTCGCCAAGCGACTCATGGCGCTGGACCCGGAGAAGGTCGTAGTAATGGGGGATTGTACCGACATCTGCGTGCTACACACCGTCGCGGACCTGCGCAATCGGGACTACAGGGTAGAAGTGCCGGCCGATTGCGTCGCCAGCTTCGACGCCGAGCAACATGCCTGGGCCCTGGATCACATGGAAAAGATACTCGGGGCGCAGATTACCAACCGCTGATTCCCTCATGGCCTCCGCTACCTATCCTTTTGCTCCCAGCGAAGAAACGCTGAAGGGTGGAAACGCCGACGTCTACTTTCAGCGCAGCCTCGACATCCTCGATCGAGAGCAACTAAATCCCTATGCCACCATCGAAATCTTCGCGCGCCGGCAATCCGTGCTGTGCGGCATCCTGGAGGTACACGCCCTCCTTCAGCGTGTACTGTCCACGGAATCAGAGGTGTGGAGTCTTGCGGAGGGGAGTCGCATTGACAATCTCGAAGTGGTACTGCGCATCTCCGGACCGTATCGCGAGTATGGTCTTTACGAGACGGCTATGCTGGGTATGCTGAGCAGCGGCACCGGATGGGCCAGCGCCGCGGCGGAATGCGTCGAGGCGGCGGCGGGCCTGCCGGTTATATGTTTTGGAGCCCGTCACGTGCATCCGGATGTGAGTGCGCGAATGGAGTACGCCGCCATGGTGGGTGGATGCCGCGGATGCGCCACCACGGCTGGTGCCCGTATCCTCGGTCGCCAGCCGAGCGGCACCCTCCCCCACGCCTTGATTCTGGTTATGGGTGATACCCTCGACGCGATGGGCGCTTTTGATCGGCACGTACCAGATGAGGTTCCCCGCATAGCGCTGGTTGACACCTTTCTTGACGAGCCGGAGGAAAGCGTGCGAGTTGCCCGGGCTATGGGCGATCGCTTGTGGGGCGTACGGCTCGACACTCCAGCGGAATTAGGGGGCGTGACGGCGGAGTTGGTCAACGAGGTTCGCGCGCGCCTAGACGGGGAAGGACACCGGAAAGTGAAGATCGTGGTCTCCGGGGGAGTAGATGTGGAGCGTATTCGATATTTTCGCGATGCCGGCGCCCCGGTAGATTCTTTTGGCATCGGCAGCGCGATCAGCGGCGCTCGCCCAGTAGATTTTACCGCGGATATCAAGGAGGTGGATGGCCGCCCCGTTGCCAAGCGGGGACGCGTACCGGGGATCGTCGAAAATCGACGGCTCGCTCCGATGCCGTGGACCTGACGCCCAATCCGGAGGAGACATCGCCGTCGGCAAGGGGATACTGGGGCGCAAAACCCAGGTGAAGGCCGAGGGGAACATTCGCGCCCAGCTAGTCCAGGAGGCCAGCCTGCGCGCCGGAAAGGAGATTCAGGTTGGCAATTATATTTATCATGCCAACGTCAAAGCCAAAGGAAAAGTCATCGTATCTCGCGGCAAGGGCAGTCGAGGAGGGAGCATCATGGGGGGAGAAACCTGGGGCATGTTGGGAGTCGAAGCCCTATTGCCGGTACGTCCGGCGAAACACCGACGATGCTGGTGGCGGGATGAGTTACGAAGACGCTCAGTTGCTCGACCGGTTGGAACGCAGCATTAGCACGGCCAGCAATCACATCGAACGCCTGCTCGAACGCTTTGCGCTCGATCATTTCGATCTGGTTCAGATTCGCAACATGATCAAGGCGGCCGTCGGTCCAAAACGCAAGATACTCGCCAAGAATGCGCGCCAGCTGAGTCAACTTGCCCAGATGTATCAACAGCTGCTGAAACGGCGCGGCACCCTGAGAAAGAGAGTGGAAGCGGTGCGCGAGTGCATTCAAATACCAGGACGTTCTCGCGACGGTCCAGAAAGGCGTCTGATCACCGCACCACAAAATTCCCGGCGCGCAGATGATACAGATACCTGGGCATGATCTTCAGTTGACCATGGTGTCCCAATTCTCATTGAGTTGCATTTTTGTCTTACTCTGGTATTCCATGCGTCAGCTCCGGGAGTTCCCAATCTACGTAGAAGCGGCATTCGAGACGTTTGGATGGTGTGTTCGCTATCGTGGCTTCTTCGCTCTTGTGCTTTGAAACAACCCGTTCACCAGATCCACGATCACATTTTTGAGCAGTAGCGTTATTGCCACCAGCCGTTCCGGCGGTAGACCATAACGTTCTGCAAGCAGCAACAATTCCGGATTCTGTTCAACCAGCGCATCCACGTATGTCTGAGAATCCTGCTCGCTGGTTTCTAGTGCGGTAGCGACCAAGGCTTCTACACTCGCAGTTGAATAATCACCCGACTCGCGCTCCTCCTCTGATAGGGAAACTTCCTCGCTATTCTTCTCGAAGGCATCTGCAATCTCTCGGAAGTGTCCCGGGAGAGGATTGGTGAGGAGCTCCTCATCCCCAATAGGTTTAAGGTGGGTTTCCCGGTACTGATGCGGAATATTGATCGATCGTGGGAAAGGACTAAACCCCTTGGTTAAACAGTTGGCCAGCGCAATCAATGCTGCTTCAGCTCCCGTGTCTGTTTGGATGTGGTGATGGTGCCGAATCGGTTCAACCAGGTCTTGGAAGATTTCCCACTGTTCCAGCAACGCACCCCCCGTGACCGGGTGCTGGAAATCTCCCACTACCGCGTGTTCATTGGCCAGCAGACCACCCTGCCACTTGGTGCGCTCGATCTCGTACAAGACGAGCGGAAATATGTCCTTGTAAATAATCGTATTGAGCAACTTTCCCACATCGTGCAGTACACCGCAGGTGAAGCTGTCAAACGTGGCTCCAACCTCCGTTACTTTCCACAACTCGAAATGCTTCAAAATCTCCAATATGTACGGCGGAAATTTGAGGCTTTGGATGATCTCCTGTTCCTTTGGAGACGGATTATCCACATTCAGGTTCAGAATCTGTGCCAAATAGCCGACGCTGGCGCTGTGGATGAAAAAATGTCGGACGTCGAATCCAGCCTGCTGGACCTTTTGAGTGAGCTCACTCATGGCCGTCCCCATGATTATCTTTCTTGTTTCCTCCATTCCGATCATGGAAAGGGCGCTTTCCAGCGTCTCGATTCGCTGTCTTGCCGAGTAACGTGCTAGGTTCGAGGTACGTATGATGGAGCTTTGTAAGCCGCCGTCGGGCTGTATTATTTTTGCCAGTTCAGCGTATCGCGCACCTTCATCGATCGCCTGCAAAACTTGCTGACAGACGTGAGGGAAACCCGGCAGAAGCTCCATTGCAGTATGGTCGCTTTCTAGCTTCTGACGGATTCTCTCTGGCGATAGCATCCCGTTGTTCGCGTCTCCGCCGGTATCCGACTTGGACTTGGCGGCAATAACCTCTTTCAATTCCTGTGTGAAAAATTGTGACCAGAACTTTCTGGTTTCGTTGACACTGGCCGTGGCCTCGCAACCTGTCACATTAATCCGTTCTGAAAGATCCATCAGTTGATCAAAGGAGAAATTCGCCTGATCGGGATTGTGGCAAACAACTACAGGGCGATCTTCTCCAGAGTTCGCCATCATCCGGACCGTAGCTTCACTTAGTTTGGATACGTTTGGACCAAAAATGATGCCGCAGATCTGACGAGAGAATCGTCGGGCGTGTCTTGGAATGTCAGCACTGTTATTGGCCAGAGCGATTTCCAAACACGCAGCGTGTGGAGCATCGTCCAGCTGGGTGTTCAGTACTTTTTGAGCGGCATATATGGTCCGAAAGTGACGATACGAATCCGCGCTTTTCAGTAAATTGGGATCCTTGGGTATGGCCTCACATACGATGACAACGAACGGTTTTGTTTGAGCCTGTTCACCTGACGCCCGTTCTTCTTGGACCTTCTTTTTCTTCGAATCGGATTCCGTTGCCGGAGCAGAATGGTCGGTTTCGAGCACAGCTTGGGCAGGTTCCAGCATACTTTCGATAGCGGACCGCAAGTCGAAGCCGTTGCCGAGTTCCTCTGCCATCTTAAGCAACGAATCAGCAAAGGCTCGTTGAGCGCGCTGCGTTTCTTTGGCGCGCTCCGTCAGTGCGTATTCGACCGATCTAATGGCTAGCTTCATGGTCGGATATCCCGTCATGATAACAAACGACATATCGGGTCGAATTTTCTTGATGCAATCGATCAGCAAATCTCCGGATAGACCCGGCATCCTTATGTCCGTGAGCACCAGGTCGAATCTTTGGTCCTGCACTTTCTCAAGGGCTTGGTCCCCATCTTCAGCTGTCTGCACGCGGAAACCCGCCCCTTCGAGAACATTCGTACAAACGGTTCGAATCTTCACCTGATCTTCGACAATGAGGATGTCGTGATTGGCCTTCATTTCCGACTCCGGAATTGCTCCTGCAGGTTCTAGTGCACAATCTTTTTGGTGATGACACTCGCTGAGCCGATTGGCAAGTTTATTATGACGAACTTTTGATTAATTTCCTACTAGTAGTGGTACTAGTTTTTGCATCCTTATTATCTATTTGTAGGAAGTTGTATCTATTTTGTTGGAATTAGCTCAATCGTTGTTAGATCGTCCGTCGGCATGTAGCTTTTGAACGAGTTTTTGCGGGTATGAAACGGCGCGGACAAGGTGTCTGAGCGTGGGCAGATACAGGGTAGTTACGTCGGCGTGTCCAACGCGTCGCGAACTCTTACGGACAGATCAGCGAGTTTGACGGGTTTGCGGATCACCCCGTGGGTCCCGTCAAGCTGGTCTTGCTTAGCATGTCCCGAGAAAATCATGACCTTCATATCGGGAAACTGAGCACGAATCTGCCTCAGTACCTGCTCACCCGGCATCTTGGGCATGGACAAGTCGAGAAGGACGAGCTCCACCGGCTCCTGTTGCAGCAGTTCCAGCCCTGCCGGACCATCTTCGGCCTCGAAAGCCGTATATCCACATCGAGACAGGTACTGGGCTACTGGTTGTCGCACCGATAGCTCGTCATCGATGATCAGGATTCTCTCCGTCCCTGGTGCTGGAGCAGACGCGGACACTTCCAGCGTCGCTCCCGGACCTTCCGGACGAATCGCAGGCAGCCAGACCGTGAACGTCGTCCCTACACCTACCTCACTGTCGCACTCGATCCAACCGCGGTGCTCGCGGACGATGGCGTACACCGTGGACAGTCCGAGCCCCGTCCCTTTGTCGACCTCTTTCGTCGTGAAGAACGGCTCGAAAATGCGCTCCTGCGTGCGTTCGTCGATGCCGATGCCGTTATCCTCTATGCGCATTAGGCCATACGGACCCGCCGAAATCCCCGGCCGGTCGGCGACTTCGGCTTCACTCAGATGACGGGTGTCGACTGAGATACGGATGTACCACGAAGGTCGATCGGTTGCATCGAGAGCGTCGCGCGCATTGAGACACAAGTTGAGCAATACCTGCTCGAGCTTCCCTCCGTCCCCCCAGACAGAGGGAAGCGTTTCGGGCAACTCAACCACCATTTCGATGTTCTGATCGAACGTCTTGCGACAGATGCCGACGACACGATCGATCCCTACCCTGAGATCTACGGGTTTGTGTTCAGAGGGCCCACCGGGACGTCCGAGGCGCATCAGCTGCTGGACTATGCCTGCGGCTTGCGCTATCTCGTCCTGAACCTGGTCCAGGGGCTGTCCTGGTTCGGCCGCCGCAGGGGGTGCGTCCAAGAGGGCGAGCTCAACGTTGCCGTTTATGGCCTGCAGCACATTGTTGAAATTATGGGCCACCCCGGCCGCCAGCTGGCCGATCGCTTCAATTTTCTGGGAGTGGCGCAACTCCTCTTCGATCTGCTCACGCTCCCGTATCTCGGCCTCGAGGCGCTGATTCACAGCCTGGAGCTCCCCCGTACGCTCCTCAACGCGGTGCTCCAGCTGCTCGTGCGACGTCTCCAGATCTGAGTGCAGCGTACGGAGACTGCGCTCCCGGTGAAATACGCGAAGGGTCTGCACGGCGATCAGGCCGACCGCAACGCCCAGAACGATCCATAGTCCCAGCCACTGGTAATCCATGTGCACTTGCAGTGCAACGGTTGCCGGAGATGCCGTGTGAACCAGATCCTGGTCGATGGCCTGCAACTCGAACGTGTAATGACCTCTCGGCAGGCCCTTGTATTCAATTCTCCTGCCGTGTGTAAACTGCCACGCGTCGTCGTGGCCCTCAAGACGGTACTTGAACTGCATCGCTGCCGGGCGGGTCTTGAAGCTGATGGCGCTGAACTCAAACGCCACGAGCGAGACGCTGTTGGGAATGGCCAGGTCAGACAGCTCTTCATAACGCTGGTCGGCGACGACAGCGTTGATGAACACCGGGGGAGGTACAGGGGCCCGGGAGGCAAAGCGACTCACACCGGCCCCGGTGCCGAACCAGAGGTTTCCCTCCCGGTCCTGGACTATGAATCTCACATCGTTGTCGGCCAGACCGTCTTTGGCGGTATAAGTGGTCCACGCGTGTCCGTCGAAGCGGCTCACGCCGCCGCCGTAGGTGGCGAACCAGAGGTGTCCTTCCCGGTCCTGCTCCATGGCCCAGACCTGGTTGTGCGGCAGCCCGTCTTTGACGGTGTATGTGGTCCATGTATGTCCGTCGAAGCGGCTCACACCGCCGGCGGTGCAGAGCCAGAGGTCTCCTTCCCGGTCCACGATCATGGCCCAGACCGCGTTGTGCGACAGCCCGTCTTTGACGGTGTATGTGGTCCAGGTCTGTCCGTCGAAGCGGCTCACGCCGCTGCCGTCGGTGGCGAACCACAGGTCTCCTTCCCGGTCCTGGAGGACGACTTCCACATCGTTGCTGGCCAGTCCGTGTTGTGTTGTGTAAGTGGTCCAGGTCTGCCCGTCGAAGCGGCTCACGCCGCCGTCGTCCGTGCCGAACCACAGGTGTCCTTCCCGGTCCTGGAGGATGGCTTCCACCTCGTTGCTGGCCAGTCCGCGTTGTGTTGTGTAAGTGGTCCAGGTGTGCCCGTCGAAGCGGCTCACGCCGCCGCCATCGGTAGCGAACCACAAGTGTCCTTCCCGGTCCTGGAAGCCCGCTGTCACCTTGTTGTGGCCCAGTCCGTGTCGTGTGGTAAACGTAGTCCAGGTGTGCCGTCGAAGCAGCTGATACCTCCCTCATCAGTTCCGAACCAGAAGTGTCCCTCCCGGTCCTGGGAGAGCGATCTCACTTGGTTGCTGGCCAGACCATGTTGTGTTGTGTAGGTGGTCCAGGTGTGCCCGTCGAAGCGGCTCACGCCGCCGCCGTCGGTGCTGAACCAGAGGTGTCCTTCCCGGTCCTGGAGGATGGCTTCCACCTCGTTGTGCGCCAGTCCGTGTTGTGTAGTGTAGGTGGTCCAGGTCTGCCCATCGAAGCGGCTCACGCCGCCGCCGTCGGTGCTGAACCAGAAGTGTCCTTCCCGATCCTGGAGGATGGCTTCCACCTCGTTGTGCGCCAGTCCGTGTTGTGTGGAGTAGCTGGTCCAGATCTGCCCGTCGAAGCGGCTCACGCCGCCGTCGTCCGTGCCGAACCAGAGATGTCCTTCCCGGTCCTGGAGGATGGCTGCCACGTCGTTGCTGGCCAGACCATGTTGTGTTGTGTAGGTGGTCCAGGTGTGCCCGTCGAAGCGGCTCACGCCGCCGCCGTCGGTGCCGAACCACAGGTGTCCTTCCCGGTCCTGGAGGATGGCTGCCACGTCGTTGCTAGCCAGACCATGTTGTGTTGTGTAGGTGGTCCAGGTGTGCCCGTCGAAGCGGCAGGTGCCTCCCCCTTCAGTGCCGAACCAGAAGTGTCCTTCCCGATCCTGGAGTAACGCTCTTACCTCGTTGCTGCTCAGTCCGTCGCGTGTCGTGTAGGTGGTCCAGGTCTGTCCGTCGAAGCGGCTGACCCCGCCGGTTTTGGTGCCGAACCACAGGTATCCGTCCCGATCTTGAAGGATCGCCTGCACCGACCTGCCGGCCAGTCCGTCCGGCAGGTCGTAACCGCGCCAGTGCCCTGCCCCCAATCCGACGGCTGTCCCCTGGCGCTCTGTGGTCCATCCTGCGGCCACACATCCGGTCAGAATCAGAAGCACCAGACCGAGCCTTCGGAGCTGAATTGTGTCAGCCTGTATCACGTTTCGAGCCTTCCTGCGCGCGTGCTCCGACAGGTGTCAGTAACGACTAGGACAGATAAAAGGCATTATCGCAAATTGGGGTTAAGTGGCGACCGTCAGGAGCCGTCGAGCACGGCACGCACTCTACTGGCCAGTTCCTGCATATTCACAGGTTTCTGCACCACATCGTCGGCACCGGCGTCGTCCTGAAGTTTCGCGGCATAGCCGGTGAAAAGAATCACCAGCACCTCCGGGTAGTCTGAACGCAAGGTCGCCAGGACGTCAATTCCAGACATTCCGGGCATGGAGATGTCGAGCAATACCAGATCGACCGTCTTTTGCCGTAGTTGCGCCAGGCACTGGAACCCATCCTCGGCCTCACTAACGTCGTAGCCGAGTTCGACCAGGCGCTGCGCCACGACGGTGCGAATCGCCGTTTCGTCGTCGACCACCATGATTTTTTCCTCCCCGCCAGCCGAAGGATGAATGGCGGTTGAGGGAGACAGTTCTCCCTCGTGGGCAACCGCCGGCAGAAATACTGAAAAAGCTGTGCCGACTCCGACGTCGCTCTCGCATTCTATCCAGCCTCCATGTTCCCGCACGACGCCATAGGCGTTCGACAATCCCAATCCGGTCCCACGACCAATCTCCTTGGTAGTGAAAAACGGCTCGAAGATTCGCCCCCGTGTTTCCTCGTCCATTCCCATACCGTTATCCTCGACGCGGAGGCAGCCGTAGATGCCGGGTTCGATGTCCGGGTATCCCGGCAACTGATCAAGGGCGAGAGTTCGAGTCTCCAGCCCCACAACGACGCGCCACTCGTCGTGTTCGACCCCGCCAAAGGCATCGCGCGAATTCAGGCACAGGTTCAGCAGCACCTGCTCCAATTGCCCTTCATCCCCGTTGACAGAGGGCATCACTTCGGACCAGTGATGTTGCAGATCGATCTTTCGGTCGAACGTTCGGCGGCAGAGGGCAATAGTGTTGACCACCACCTGGCGCAGGTCGACCGCCACATGATCGGCCGAATCTTCGTCGCTGCGGGAAACTAGCATGAGCTGGCGGACCACGTCGGCCGCGCGTTCGGCGGACGTCCGCGCCTCGCTCAGATAGGAGGACACCGTCCCGGGCCCTACGGGTAGCTCGTCCGTTATCTCTTCGGCCATTTCGAGGTTACCGGTGATCGCCTGGAGCATGTTGTTGAAGTTGTGAGCGACTCCCGCGGCGAGCTGGCCGATGGCGTCCATCTTCTGGGTCTGGCGCATGCCATCCTCCATCCGTTTGCGGTTCGACATTTCGCTCTCAAGTCGTTCATTCACGGACATCAGTTCAGCGGTGCGTTCCTCTACTAGATGCTCCAGATCCACGTGGGAACGCTCCAACTCGTCGTTCAAGGTTCGCATAGAGCGTTCGCGGTGAAACACCCGTAGGTCTGAACCAGGAGGGCGATCAGCCCCGCTACCAGCAGACTCCAGGCGGCTATCGACAAGTAGTTGAAGCTCACGACCAGGCCGGCGGTTGCCGGGGCGACCGATTGCACCAGGTCGCGGTCTACGGCTATGACCTCAAAGGTGTATGTCCCACGGGGTAAATCCGTATACTCCGCCCGACCGGAAGGGGTGCCCCGCCAGTCTTCGTCAAGGCCCACCAGACGATAGCGATACCCGATGGTGCGGGCAGCAGGCGTCGCGGATTTCGAACTGAATTCGAAGGTCACCAGACCCTGGTCGTCGGCGATCTCGAGATCGGTTACACCCTCGTAGCGGCGGTCCACGATCACGGCATCTACGGAGATCGGTGGTGACGAGGAAGGGCGCGGCGTGAAGCGGCTCACCCCGTTGAGGGTGGCAAACCAGAAGCGACCGTCCCGGTCCTGATAGGTCTTGCGCACCCCGCTGTTCACCAAACCGTCCGCGGTTGTGTAGCTGGTCCAAGTATCTCCGTCGAACCGGCTTGCGCCGAGGGTGGTGCCGAACCAAAGATGGCCCTCGCGATCCTGGTAGATGCCCCTTACCTCGTTGCTGACCAGACCGTCAGCAGTAGTGAAGGTCGTCCAGCGCTCACCGTCGAACTTCATGAGTCCGCCCTGAGAACCGCACCAGATGCCGCCGGCCTCGTCTTCGAAGATAATCTCGATGCGATGGCGCAGGAGACCGTCATCGACAGTAAAGTTTTCGAGAAATTTCTCGCCGTCGAAACGACTGACACCATTTTCGGTAGCGATCCAGAACAGGCCGTGGCGATCCTGGATCATGGCTTTCACTTCGTTGTTGGCAAGACCGTCCGACGTGGTAAAGTTGGTAAACTCGTGGCCGTCGAAACGGCTGATGCCGCCGCCGTCGGTGGCGAAGTACATGTTGCCTTCGCGGTCCTCGATTATCCACTCGACCTCGTCATGGGACAGTCCCTGTTCCTCGGAGTAGGTCGTCCAGGTCTCCCCGTCAAATCTGCTGGCGCCGCCTCCCTCG
This sequence comes from Candidatus Latescibacterota bacterium, assembly GCA_965217095.1. Taxonomy (GTDB): domain Bacteria; phylum Latescibacterota; class UBA2968; order UBA8231; family UBA8231; genus CAYNZV01. The sequence continues at coordinate 5,772,335 of OZ244235.1, read as the reverse complement.
GTGCCGAACCAGAGGTGACCACGGCTGTCCCGCATGAGAATTTCGACTTCGTTGTGCGTGAGGCCGTCGGCGGTGGTAAGAGTCGCCCACCCGTCGCGTCCCAGGCGACTCACGCCGCCGCCGTCGGTGGCGAACCACATGGTCCCGTCATCGTCCTGCAGCAGGTCCTTGACCTTGTTGAATCCGAGACCGTTGGCGGTGGTGTAAGAGAACCAATCCTTATCTTCGAAACGACTCAGGCCGGCGCCGTCGGTGCCGAACCAGATGTAGCCATGGCGATCTTCCAGCAGGTCCTCCACGATGTTGGAGGCGAGACCGTCGGTCATGTCGAACGAGGTCCACTCTTCGCCGTCGAAGACGCCGGCGCCGGCGCCGTCGGTGCCGATCCAGATGTTGCCGGATCGATCCAGCATCACGGCCTCCACGGCATTGCCTGGCAGGCCGTCAGCCGCGGTGTGACTCGACCATTTGAATCCATCGAACCTGTTGAGTCCGCCACCGTCGGTGGCAAACCACAAATCGCCCGACTGGTCTAGCAGGGCATCGATGATCTGGTTCGAGGTTAGCTCGTCCGACGCGGTGTAGTTTGTCCACTTCCCATCGTCGAAGCGATGAATCCCGTTGCTGCCCGTACCGAACCACAGATCGTTGTTCGTGCCTCGCAGTATCACGTCCACTTCCATGCCGGCAAGATGTCTTCCGGGAGAGCGGCTCCAGTCACTCCCGTCAAACCTGCTGGCACCTTTCTTCGTGCCGAACCAGATGCTGCCGTCCACGTCCAGAAACCCGCACTCGATCTCGTTGTCGACGAGTCCATCGGCGGAGGTAAAGGTCTCCCAGTGCCGGCCATCGAAGCGGCTGGCCCCGCCCTTGGTACCGAACCAGATGAAACCTTCGCGATCCTGGAGAATGACCTCGACGTCGTTGTCAGCCAGCCCGTGTTCCGACGTAAAACTTGTCCAGTTGTGGCCATCGAAACGGCTGACTCCCGATCCGTTAGTACCGACCCAGAGTTGGCCCTCACGGTCCTCGAACAACGATTTTATTTCATCACGTACGAGGCCGTCGTCACTCGTGAACGTGGTCCAGCGGTCCGGGAAGTTTACGGCGGCTTGATCTGCAATAGCGGAGGTAAGACAGACCACCATGGATAGAGTAAACAGGATGCCGAGGGGCGACGGGAAGAACCGTAGTCTACTCATCTCAATATCACCGTAGCCACGAGGATCGCAATTGCAGGTACAATTGGCAAGGTGGAGTTGCGCAAACTTCACGGCTACGGCAGCTCGAGAATCTCGTCGATGGCACAGATAAAGCGGTCGCCCAGTAACTCGCAGTCGAACTCGCTTCCTTACACAAGGAAATCGTGCCCGGCACCGGCGGCGGGTTTCGGCGGCTTCTGGGCGTCGTTCGTCGGTATCCTCACGACCCCGAGCCGAAGAACTGGGCTTTGCTCGCGAAGCGGAACCGGTTCAAAGAACTGATCGATCGCTGGCATCTGGACCGTGAGGCTCACCTATCGGTGCGAAAGTATACCGCGCCGTGGAGATCGGCTACCTGGAGGAGAACGTACGGGAGGCTGGACGGGCCTTGCCGGAAACGGGGGGCCGATCATCAACAAGTAACGACCCCGGCGGAAGCGGACAGCACTGTTTCCCGTTACACCCAGAGGCGGTATTTGCATATCTTTGGCGGACCTGCCATCCATACCACTCGTAAATGACGAAAACCTTGCTCATCGTGGTCATGTTCCTGGGGCTGTTTGCGGCTTTCGGAAATCACGCCGATCCCTTGCCGGTCGCGGCCGTCATCGTTGAAAGCTACACGACGCAGCGAAACGAAGGGGACAACCTCGATTCGCCGGCGCTCTGGCACGGGCCCCACGGCCAGCATTGGCTTATGGCAACGGCCAAGTGGACCGATCAGGTCGTCGTTTTCGACGCGACAAACGGTGCTGTTCTCAAGCGCTTCGGAGAGTCGGGGGTGGGGCCGGGCCAGTTGAAACGACCCAACAGCATCGCTGTCGTCGATACCATCCTTTTCGTCGTAGAGAGGGACAACGCCCGCATTCAGGTGTTGACGCTTCCCGACTTTAGACACATCGCCTTCGTGGGCGTGGCGGAGTTGCGGTGGCCGTATGGGATCGCGGTCGTCCGTAGCGGTCCGGCGCAGGCAAGTCTCTACGTCACCGACAACTACGAGCCGGAATACGGCCTGTCAGTGGGCGAACGGGTGAAGCATTTTCGCGTCCATTGGGAAGAGCAGGAACTACTGATTGAGTACGTTGGCGCCTTTGGCGACACCACGGGCCCCGGAGTCCTGCACAAAGTGGAGAGCATAGCGGCCGACGCTGAGGGCGGTCGCTTGCTGATCGCCGACGAAGCGCAGGTCGACATCAAGGTCTACGACCTGGACGGCGCCTTCACCGGAAAAGTGCTCGGCCGTGGGATCCTCCGATCGGAGCCTGAGGGCATCGCCCTGAAACCCTGTGGTGACGGCACGGGTTACTGGATCGCTACCGACCAGTCGCCGACGGACAATGTCTTCCATCTGCTGGACCGGCAGACTCTGGAGCACGTCGCTGCGTTCAGTGGCAAGACCACGCGCCGAACCGACGGCATCGCCGTCACCTCTCTCTCCTTCGACCCCTTTGAGCACGGCGCCTTTTTCGCCGCCGACAGCGACTCCAGGCTGGCGGCCTTCGACTGGCAGCGAATCGCCGCGGCGTCGGGATTCAAAGCTCGCTGCGGCGAGTGAATGTCTTAGAGCGAGTACCTCAGCCCCAACCAACCCCATGACTCGTAAGCGATTGGTTATCGGGTCGATGCTATTATGGGGATCGTCTGTCAACCTGCCTGTTAAGAGCCTGGCCTGTCGGCGAGTCGTGCTGATGTCGGCCACGCGATCATCCGCGGCAGCGACCGCCTTGCCATGTCCCTCCTCTGCAGCATTCCAAATTCCCTAAGATAGCGAACGCCTCAGCTGAACTGGCCAAGGCCAAGTAGACTCGCCACTCTTCGCGCGTGTTCGGTAGACTGAGCGGCAAGCTCCTTGTAAGTTCCTGCCAAAAGTCCTAGTGTCTCACCGTCGCAATAACCTTTGCTTTGTAGCTCCTGTAAGATCAAGTTGGCACGAAGAACGGATCCGCTCCGGGCCAATGCTAGAGCAGTAGCTGCCGCAGGCGTAGCTCGCGAGGGTGGCGCTTGGTTCCCTCTCGAATTACGTCGTAGGCCAACAGAGGATCCCCGAATGTGTCCGCCCTAGTCTGCTGCGGCGACGCTGATGGAGTTGCTTGAAAACGGCGCCGGATTGCTCGACCAGGAGGACGCATAATTGGGCTGGCGCTGAGTACGTCAAGAGGTTACAAGAGGTCATGTCAATAGGTGTGTAAATGAGATCAGGCGGCCTTCTTCTTGAACCCTTCCTTGGAGGAGGCGTCCTCTCTTTGAATTGGTTTTCCGTCCTGGTATTGATCTCCAGCAAAGACGTCGGCGAGCAGCTCCGGCGCATTGAGTTTCCGAAAGCGCTTCTCAGCGACCATCAACACCCGCCAGATGAGTGCGGTAGCCCCTTGGACGCGCTTGTAGCGTTTGCCAGCGTTGGTGCGCAAGCGTACAGAAGCGAAGGGGCTCTCCACCGGATTGGTCGTGCGCAGGTGCTTCCAGTGTTGCTCGGGAAAATCGTAGAACGTGACCATGCGCTGCCAGTCGCGCTCGAGGGTGGCCACGGCCGCAGGATAACGCTCTCGGTAACGGGCCGCGAACGTGTCGCGTCGGGTTTCGGCCTCCTTTCGCGTCTCGGCCACGGGAATCTGCGTCAGCAGCGCCCGCGCCTTGCCCTGCACGCGCTTGGGCAGATCGTCGAGCACGTTGATGATCTTGTGATTCCAGCACCGTTGCTGCGCCGCCTCGGGCCAGACCTGCTCGGCGGCACTCCAGATGGGCAGACCGCCGTCGGCCATCAACAGCACGGGTGCACACAGGCCACGGTCACGCAGGTCACGCAAGACCTTCAGCCACGACTCGGTCGATTCGCGGTGACCGGAGCGGATCGCCAGCACCTGCTTGCGTCCGTCGCTCATGGCACCGATGACCACCAGCAACGCCGCTTTGTCCTTCTCCAGCCCGGCCTTGACGTATATGCCGTCCGCCCACGCGTACACCAGCTCGCGGTCGTCGAGCCGTCGCTCCTGCCAGGTCTCAAACTCTTCTTCCCACTTGGCGCGCAGACGGCCGATGGACGAGGGCGACAGGGGAGCTGCGTCGCCCAAAAGCCCGCGCAACGCCAGCTCGAAATCACCCTGAGACAGCCCGTGCAAGTAGAGCTCGGGCAGCAGCTGGGTCACCTCGTGGGTACGGCGCAGGAACAACGGCAAGATACGGCTCTCAAACCGCTCTTCCAGGCCGCGTACCCGCGGCCGTTTTACCTCGATAGTGCCCGACATCAACGACAACCGTCGCCGCTTGCCGTGTCCGTTGCGGGAACCCGGACCGCTGTCCACAGCCGACCGGCGTTCGTAGCGTGTGCGTCCCAGCAACTCCGTCACCTCCTCCTCCAGGACCCGCTGCAGCAGCGCCTGGATCGACGATCGGGTCCAGTCTTCCAGCGTTTCCCAGGTGGGCATAGACGGCGCTACCGATTCCAACGTAGATTCCTTCATGGCGACTCTTTCCTTCCATGCCCGGCTACCACCGGGCGGTTTGTGGTGAATTGCTATAAAGGAAGGTTAGGGTCGCCCTTTCTCTTTTTCCACACCTATTAAACGTAGCTCGGTTACAATCCTCATCGCTGTTTGGTATCCTTGACACACAACCAGAACGACAACCGAAGTTCTACGTAATGGGGTCAGCGATGCGTTACTGTTCATACACCGGCGCCATCAGTATGGTGATCCTGATGGCTGTATCCACATGTTACTCTGCTTCGATCGCGGGTCGCGTCACCGACAAGCTGGCCGGGATACCCCTGGCGGGGGCCATTGTCGTCATCGATAGAGCTCCCTTGGCAACGGTGAGCGACCGCGACGGTAACTACCGCCTGAGCGGGATTCCCGCTGGCTCACACACCGTCACCGTGACCTACATCGGATACCAGTCGGCGTCGGCCGCGGCGAGCCTTGCCGCAGAGCATGTGACGATACTTGACTTTGCCCTTGAAACCGGGGTCATCATCGCCGACGAGATTCTCGTGATCGGGCAACGGCTGCAAGGCCAGGCAAGAGCCATCAATCAGCAGCGAGCCAACACTCATATCACCAACATCGTCGCCGCCGATCAGATCGGCCGTTTTCCGGACGCCAACGTCGGCGACGCCATGAAGCGCATCCCCGGCATCGTCGTCGATTACGATCAGGGCGAACCTCGCTTCGGGATGATCCGCGGCACCGAGGCGCGCATGAATTCGGTGATGCTCAACGGCGAGCGGCTGCCTTCAGCGGAAGGTGAGATCCGCGCGGTGCAGCTCGACCTGATTCCTGCCGACATGGTCCAGGCGGTGGAGGTCAACAAGACACTTACACCGGACATGGACGCCGATGCCATCGGGGGGTCGGTCAATCTGGTGACTCGGTCAGCCCCCGAGGGGCTGCGCCTCTCCGGTACGCTGGGCAGCGGCTACAACTTCCTGTCTGGGAAGCCTCTTGGTATCAGCTCGTTAGTGGTGGGAGATCGCTATCTCGATGGCAGGCTGGGTCTCCTGGTCAGTGCCTCCTACCACAATCATCACCTCGGCTCCCACAACATCGAGCCGGAATGGGGCGAGGAGGATGGGCTGGCTTTCGTCGAAGAAATGCAGATCAGGGACTACGACATCCGCCGTATTCGCAGGAGCGTCAGCGGCTCCGTCGACTTCGAGCTCGACGATCGCAATGCTCTCTCCCTGCGCTCCATATGGAACCAGCGGGACGACTTCGAGAGTCGCTACCGCCTGAAGATCAAGGACCTGGGTGTACCCGCAGGGGGTCAGACGCAGAGCTGGGAAGTTGTGCGCGATGTAAAGGGCGGCAGCAGCGCCAACGACGGCGGCCGCCTCGAAGACCAGCGGGCCTCCAGCACCACACTGGGTGGCTTTCACCAGCTTGGCGGAGACGTCGAGGTACGCTGGACGGCGACCTACTCGAAGGCTTCGGAGGAGAAGCCCGACGAGCGCCACATAGAGTACGTCGTCGAGCGCGATGCTGACGACGGAGACGTGGGAATTGGCGTGCGCGCCGATCTCTCCGATCCGGGAAAGCCGATGTTCACATTCCTGGAACCGGGCGAGGTCGCTGTGGGCGAATTCGAGCTCAACGAGCTCAATCAGGAGCACCAGCTCACTGAAGAGACCGATCGCAACGGCCGCATCGACATCGAGATTCCGTGGCTCTCGAGTCCCCACAGTAACCGCGTAGTCGTTGGCTTCCGATACCGCGGCAAAGAGAAGATGCGCGACAATCGCTTCTTCGAGTACTCGCCGCTAGACGAAGAGACCATTGCGTCTCTTGCCGCAATACCCACCAAGGATGTGACGGATTCTGATTTTCTAGCAGGCGATTACGAAGCCGGCTTTTTCCCCACCGATCGGTTTCTCGGCGATTTGGATTTGACCGATCCCGCACAGTTCGAAGAGGAAGACAAGCCTGATGAATACGTGCCCGCCAACTACGAGGCCACTGAGACTGTTAGTGGGGGGTACGTGATGCTCGAGCAGGACTACGGTACGGACTGGAGCTTCATCCTAGGGGCTCGCCTGGAGGCAACCAACATCGATTACACCGGCAGCGAGCTGTATATCGACCCGGATGCTGACGAGGAGTTCAGAATTACACCGGTCGCCAGTGAAGAATCGTACACCCACGTGTTGCCTGGAGTACATGCGCGTTACCAGTTCGACTCGACCACCGTCCTGCGCTTCGCCTGGACGAATACGCTCGCGCGCCCCAACTACTACGACCTCGTGCCCTACCGTGAAATCATCATCGAAGATGCCGAGCTGGCCGAGGGCAACCCCACTCTCGACCCGACCACCTCGATGAACTTCGACGTCGTGGGCGAGCGCTACTTTGAGTCGGTAGGACTCGTTTCAGCAGGGGTGTTCGCCAAGAGCATCGACGACTTCATCTTTTTCTTCCTCGAAGAGGATTACCTAGACCCCGTAACCGGGCAGACGTTCGATCAGTACGTACAACCGCGCAACGGCAAAGGCGCGTCACTTCGAGGCGTCGAGTTGGCTCTATATCGCCAGCTCGATTTCGTGCCGGCACTGCGGCCAGTGGGCGTGTACACCAACTACACATATACCGACTCCGAGATCGACGAGTTGCCGATCGAAGGTCGTGAGAACGATATGCTGCCGTTACCGGGAACTGCCAAACACTCCTTCAACGGATCGCTGTCATACGAGAATAGCCGCGTCTCGGGGCGGCTGTCGGTCAATTACACCAGCTCCCACATCGACGCCGGAGCAGGTGAGTTCAGCGATGAACCCTTCACCGATCGCTACTTCGACTCTGCCACGCATGTAGATCTCAACGGCTCGGTGCGTCTGACAGGGCAGGTACGCCTGTTCTTCGAGCTCAACAATCTCACCAACCAGCCCCTGCGTCTGTACCAGGGTATCGAGGAACGGACCTTGCAGTCCGAGTACTACGACAGGCGGTTCAGCCTCGGCCTGAAATTCGACCTGTAGGCGTAGCTCCGAAGCATGAGTCGCCAGCGGGAGTTGAGTAGATGATTCCGCTGTATTAGCAACTCAACTATTCCCTTTCATTCGGCTTTGATGGAGCGAGACCGCCTGCTCCATCATCTCGTCGAGCTGCTTCACCGACAGCGGTTTCTTATACCACAAATCAAACACCGCTAAGCGCCGATCATCCTCGGCCAGGTCAAACCCGGTGATCAAGACGGTCGCGATCGCAGGATCTACCTCGCGCATCTGCTGCGCCACCTGATCCCCGGGAATCCCTGGTATCCCCAGATCGATCAAGGCTACCTCATAGTGTCCCGCGGTAAAAGCCTCCACCGCCGTCTGCCCATCCGTTATGGTCTCCACGTCGCAGGTGGCGGACAGATAATCCGCCAGGGTCTGCACCGTCGTCTCGTCGTCCTCGACCAGTAGCATTTTCACCAGCGTCGAGGTTGTTCCCTCTTCTTTGTCATCGTCCTGAACTGCCCGCGTCTCTCGCCACCTAGGCAACCGCAGCGTGAACGTCGTGCCGTTGCCGAGCGTGCTATCCACCGTGATATCGCCGCCCCAGTTACTCACTGCCGTATGGACCGAGTAGAGGCCCAAGCCGCTGCCGGTATCGAACTTGGTGGTGAACAACGGTTCAAAGACGCGTCTTTGCGTCTCCTCATCCATACCGATACCGGTATCGCTCACAAAGAGGTGCACTTGATCTCCCATCGCTCGGGTGCCAATGGTGATCGTGCCCCCTTCAGGCATCGCATCGACGGCGTTGAAGATCAGATTGACGAGTATGTCGTTCACTTCCGAGGCCGTGCCACGAATAGGGGGTACATCCTCCAGCTTGGTGACCAGGTCAATGGCGATCCCGCGGCCCTCTGGTTCGGTTTTCCATCGCGATCGAGTGCTCTCCACGGCCTCCATAACCCGAGAAGAAAGGGCTACAGACTCCGGTTTCTCATCTTGCCCTTTTGCGGCACGATTGAGACGCCGCACCAGTTCCGCAGCTTTTTCCGCCGCGGTCTCAATCAGCTCTGCCCGTTGGCGGTCTCGTGGATCTTCCAGGTTGTCCTTGAGCAGTTGCGCCGGCAGGAGCACGGCACAGAGCAGGTTGTTGAGGTTGTTGTTGATACCTTGGACCATCTCACCGCGCACGCGCATGCGCTCCAGTCTGATCAGCTCCTGCTCTATACGCTCGCGCTCGGTGATCTCCTTTTGTAGCTCGGCCGTTCGCTCCTCGACCCTGTGTTCTAGTTCATCGTGAGATTCCTGCAATTCCACGTGGAGTGTTTGCAGCGTGCTCTCTCTGCGAAATACACGCACTGTCTGTACAGCGATGACCAGGCCAAGAAAGCCCAGAGCGATGAAGCCGCCAACCCACACACCTGACAGATGCACGTCGAGGGCCACGACGGCCGCCGCGGATTGGGCTAGATTGCGGTCGAAGGCGATCACTTCAAATGTGTACGCTCCCCGCTGGAGCCTGGGATATTCCGCACGTCTCTTGGAGGCGATCTGCCATCGGTCGTCGTAGCCCCGCAACCGGTGCTTGTACCTTATCCCTTCCTGGTTGCCCCTGCGGCTCACTCCATGAAACTCGAAGGCGACAATTCCCGAGCCTGCCGGTACCGAAAGCCTGGACACTCCTTCGTGACGTTCGTCGGCGACGACCGCATCGATGAATACCTGGGGTTCGGTACTCTCCGGAGACGGCAAGCGAGTCACGCCGCTGTCAGTGGCGAACCAGAAAAAGCCGTTGCTATCCTGCAGTATCCCCTTTACGGATCCACCTGCCAGGCCCTCCTTGGATGTCGTGGTGGCCCATAGCTCACCGTCGAAGTGGCTGACTCCGCCGCCGTCGGTGGTAAACCAGAAGTGGCCGTTCCGGTCTTGCAGTATCTGCTCGACTTCGTCGTGCGCCAGTCCGTCAGCGACGGTGTAGGTGGTCCAGCGCTCACCGTCGAAACGGCTCACACCACGGCGCGTGGCAAACCAGAGAACGCCCTCCGTGTCCTGATAGATGTCCCGTACGTCGTCGTGCGCCAAACCGTCGTCCGCGTTCAGGAAGCTCCATGTCTCGCCGTCATACCGGCTCACTCCTCTACCTTGCGTGCCGAACCACATCGTTCCGTCCCAATCCTGCAGGATCGCTTTCACTTCGTTGTGCGCCAAGCCATCAGCTGTCGTGTATGTAGTCCAGTCCTCACCGTCGAAATGGTTGACACCCCCACCGTCGGTGCCGAACCAGAGGGCGCCCTTCCGATCCTGAAGGATCGCTTCAACTTCCCCGTGTGCCACGCCGTCTTTCTCCGTGTACGTCGTCCACGCCTTGCCATCGAAAACGCTCACACCGCCACCGTCCGTGCCGACCCACACGCGGCCCTCTCTGTCTTCGTAGACTGCCTCAATTTCGTCGCTGGCTAGCGCATTATCGGTCGAGTACGCGATCCAACTCTCACCGTTGAAGCGGCTCACGCCCCCACCGTCTGTGCCGAACCAGAAATCTCCACCCCGGTCTTGCAGGACGGTCTTCACCTTATTGTGTGCAAGTCCGTCCTCCACCCTGAAGGTCCGTCCCAACTCTCCCGTAAAACGACTGACCCCACGGCCCTTGGTAGCGAACCAGAAATGACCGTCGGAACCCTGGTGAATCCCCGTTACGTTGTTGTGCACCAGGCCATCGGCGGTCGTGTAGGTGAGCCATCGGCGGTCGTGTAGGTGAGCCATCGGCGGTCGTGTAGGTGAGCCATCGGCTGCCAGCGAGGCGGCTTATTCCACCGTTCTTCGTGCCAAACCAGAGATACCCCTGTTGGTCCTGATAGATCGCCCTGACGTAGTTGTGGGCAAGGCCGTGATATTCCGTGTAGGTGGCCCAGGTCTTGCCGTCAAATCGGCTCACGCCACCGCCTTCGGTGCCGACCCACAAATATCCCTGGCGGTCCTGGAAGATCGCCCTGACATCTCGGTGAGCAAGGCCGTCATCCACAGAAATCGTGGTCCAGGTCTCACCGTCATATCGGCTCACGCCCCCCCCCATCGGTGCCGAACCACAGATGCCCTTCACGGTCGTGGCAGATCGCGGCGACCTCATTGTGCGCCAGGCCGTGATATTCCGTGTAGGTGGCCCAGGTCTTGCCGTCAAATCGGCTCACGCCACCGCCTTCGGTGCCGACCCACAAATATCCCTGGCGGTCCTGGAAGATCGCCCTGACATCTCGGTGAGCAAGGCCGTCATCCACAGAAATCGTGGTCCAGGTCTCACCGTCATATCGGCTCACGCCCCCCCCATCGGTGCCGAACCACAGATGCCCTTCACGGTCGTGGCAGATCGCGGCGACCTCATTGTGCGCCAGGCCATCCTCCTTCGTGTAGGTGGTCCACACCTCGCCGTCAAAGACGCTCACCCCTCCACCGTCGGTACCGAACCAGAGACGGCCCTCACGGTCTTGCGCAATCGCCCTTACCGTGTTGTGTGCTAGCCCTTCTTGATCCGTGTAGGTGGTCCAACGGTCACCTTCGAGCAAGCGCACCCCCCCTTTCTCGGTACCGAACCAGAAGCGCCCTTCCCGATCCTGAAAGATGACGTCGACTTCTTGGCTGCCCAGGCCGTCTTTCGGGCCGTACGTGCGCCACTCGCGGCCATCCAGGCAGCTTACGCCGCCATCTCCGGTGGCGAACCAGAGACGCCCCTCACGGTCGTGTAGAAACGACGACACGATCAAACCCTGGTAGCCGTAAATCCTGTCGTAGGTGACCCACTGCCCTGGCGCCATCTGGTCCGATGTTCCCGCATCCAGGTATCCTGAATTCTCCCAGGGCTCCTGGGCATCGGTTCGGACCGCGCACAGGCACATCAGGAGTAGCAGGCGTGCTCTGGGACGGATCGTGTTGTCGAATTTTTTCAGCACTTTTCTAGAACTTTCTACTGCATTTAGTGTCGGTTTTCACAAGGCAGCGCCTCCAGCCCCAGCCCTGGTTCCTTGAAAGGGGGCAATGATCGTGCCAGTCTGTAGCCGGCTGTGCCACAGGCGAGGCTGCGATAAGAGCTTGCGCGGTTGGCACCTTTTGCTAGCCCAATTCGTCAAATTCGGCACTTCCAGTACCGGATTATACCTGATTCTTTGGCCAATCAGGCCCCGTAAAGATTGCTCTTCATAATGCATCCCGAAAGAAAGGGAATGGGGTCATTCGTCCTCTCTGTGACTTGCGGCTCTCTCGCATCTTATTTTTCTCGACAACCATCTTTTGGATTTCGCTGATGGGTGGGATCAAGCTCTTCAGCGTTGGCTGCCAACTTGACGAATCCTTCCACTCAGCGAGCCAACGTACCGTGATCGCAGGCTGTTGACGATCTGGCGCCTTCTGGAGTCCTAACTATCTGCCAGAACCTGCGGCGCTGAGCTCGTTTGTCCTTCAGCTTCAGGAGGGGCCGCAGTCGTGCCGCGGTGATTGTCCGAAGTCGCTCATCGGAGTCATCCAGATTCAGCGCGAAGGACTGGATCTCCTGGTCAAGATCCAGTAGCCGCAGATGGGCGGATATGGTGGAGCGGGGAACTCCGGTCAAGCGTGATAGCTCAGTATGAGAGTCTGCTTGACCGGAATCCAGGATTTTCTTGTAATGGCGGGCCTGTTTGAGTGGATTTCGGTGCTTGGGTAACTTCAGCGCACGAAGGCTGCCGTGCTTTCGCCCAATTCTGATATAGGGTGTATAGCTCCGATGTCCAGTAAAAACAGGGAATTGGTCCCATACGATGGGGGGTTCAGTCAGTGCAACGCGCCGGCTACCATATACAATGAAGGGGTCCTCAAGATGATATCGGGATCCCCATTCTGTATCACTCCAAGATTCAACGAATTGCGGTGTTTTTCAGAGAGAAGCTCTCTTTTTTTTCTGGTTGCCAGGATGCGCTTGATTTTCTAGCCGTCGTGGCCTATGGCATCGGTGGCCGACGTGCACCTGAGGGTGGTTGGGATTGCTTGTCGACATTTCAATCGTTCCTTTGCACCGGCTACTCGCCCTCGTGTTCGATGGCAGCCTGCAGTCCGCGCTTCTCATTCACGGTCATGTTCACCAGCAAAGCTATGAAGAAAAACCCAGAACAGATGAGGATCGCGTTCTGCAATCCGAGCAACGTCTGCAAATAACCGAGGGTCACAAGACCGGGGATTGCGGCGAGTTTTCCCGACAAGCCCCAGAAGCCGAAGAATTCGGCGGATTTCGATTCGGGCGAAAAGATGCCGACGATCGCTCGACTTGCTGATTGTGTAGCGCCGAGCCCCATGCCTGCCAGCGAGCCGACGAAAAGAAAGAAATGCTGCGGGTGCATTGAGGTGCCAAGGACGCCGTTCAGGAACGCGGTGCAGTCGTTTGTACCCCATATCAAGGTGATCGTTACAACCCAGAGTACCAGCGTAATGTTGAATGTTTTCTTTGCACCCAGGCGGTCCTGAACAAACCCGAACAGTAGTGCACCCCCGGCGGCGGCGATTTGCGACACGATAAACATGATCTTTTTCGTGCCCGGTGACCATTTGATAACCTGATCGCCGTAGATGAAAGCAAAGGAGATTACGATGATCAGCCCTGCCATCGCAAAGAAAACGGATATCAAGAAGACAGTGAGGTCGCGGAATTCACCGACCTCGCTGATTGTCTGGCGCAATCGTGTGAACCCGACCGTCAAGTAGTTGGCACCGGCGGGAAGCTCCTGGGCACGACCCCGCTCCTTGACCCAGAGGAAGGTGGGGATAGCTGCGATCATGAAGAACGCGGCTGTAATAGGCCCAACGAATCTAAGCATGCCGATGTTTTCTACGGTTTCGTCGCCGACGATCGTGGTCACTAACAGGGTAGATGCCAAACCGCCAAAGTAACCGAGACCCCACGCTATGCCGGAGATCTTTCCCAGATCCTCAGGCGGCCCCAGGTCGGTTAAGAAAGAAGAAACGAAGTTCTCACCGGACAGAAATCCGAAAAGCGAAAGCGCGACCAAGATAATGCCCAGCCAAGCTTGGTCCGGAGTAACAAAATAGAGTGCTGCCGTCGTTAGTACAGTCAGGGCGTAACTGGCAACCAAGAATCGCTTCTTGGAAGCTGAGTAGTCCATAATGGCGCCAAAGATAGGGGCCGTTATCACAACCAGAAGGTAGCCGATCACTTGGGCCACACTCCAGAGCCAATTGCCGTGAGTATAGGTGAGCTTGTCCGCTGCCGCACCTGGGTTATCCGGGCCGATGAGGATTTTGGGAAAAATGACAGCGAAGACAACCGTGATGATCACTGTTGTATAGGCCGAGTTCGCGAAGTCGAACATGGCCCAGCCGAAAATCTCCTTGGCGGGGGCTCTATCTCTCTTTGCTGATTCTGGCACGGATAGGCTGCCTTACCTCGAAACTGACAATCTGAACTCGATCGGTCCCACTTTGCGTCTTCGCGCCATCACGATGCTACAACTCGAGTCGTATGAATTTTCCGAAGTCGATTTCTACGATGACACTCTCCACACCCTTCAATTTGCTGCCCCTCAGCATATTTCCGAATCGTTCATGTCCGCTGTAATAGGTCGAAAGACCAAATCTCAGATCTGGATTGCTGGTCGTAATGGCCCCCAGTGTCGTTTCCAGCCCTTCCAAAGCTCTGGGGTCAAACCAAATACCCGTCAACCATGGGGATCGATTGATCTGATCAATAGTATCGTTGGTCAACTTTGTAAAAAAGCGCCGGAAGACCGGCCTGTTGGTCCCAAGAATAAGGTGGAAGGTGTGGCAAATTGTTTCCCCTGCTGTTAGGCTGTGCGCTCGCTTCAGTGCCTCGAGGTTGAACGAAACGAATCCGATCTTTTTCCGTGCCTGTAAAGCAACGGGATCATCGATCGCCTCGAGCGTCTCGTCCAGCGTTTGCACCATGCGATCGATAAGTGTCATATCGTCTGATGATAGGGGACCCCATTTCTTGTCGGTCTTGATCTCAATATAGATCTGGCGGTCCCTTACATAGTCGTTTTCCCGTGCAAACGCTTTGACCAGTACCTCCAGCGTGTTGCCGACTAGGTAGGCTTCGGCTTCCGCGTTGCCGGTAAACAGTTCTGGATTGATGCTGTCATGGGTAACGAACACCGTGTCGACGTGGCCATATGATGGCGTGCGCACGTCGACCTCCACCGCATCCAGGATATCATTGTCGAACATGAATCTCATCAGATTCACTATAGGCATAACGTTGCGCGCAAGCCTGGAGGCATCCACCGGGTAATGCCTGTAACTGCCAAGTTGGTGTCCGATTCGTTTGTAATTCGCGCTAACCTCTGAATCGCTCCCCCTTGTCGACCCTGCATCAGAACCCAAGTGCGCCAGTTTGCGGTAGTGGGCGATAGAATCCCTCACCTCCTGAACGTTTAGACTGAGATCGCTGGCCTGCGCGCGGATGGGATGGTAGAAGCCGATCGCTTTCTTGATGGAGCTGAGCAGTGAGTCGAACGAGTGTTTCACGTAGCCAGAATCAGTCCACGAAAATGCCGTTGCGAATACCAAACGGCCACATGGTTTCGATATGACAGTCTCTTCCGATACAGGGCATTAGGCATCGTAAGTCCGGGCGAGTCCCTCATCGAGGAGCTGGCGGTTGAGGAAGAATCCGTCGGAGAGTACTTCGGCGGGATCGCTCGAGCCTGGTAGGTAGTAGAGGTCGGTCAAGTAGCGGCCGTACTTGTCGCGGCTATTGGTGCAGATGACGATGAACGGAACCTTCTCCATGGCTGCGGTTACGTAGTCGCGTGCCCGCTGGCCGGCGGCAGAGTAGAGCTCGGGTGTGTCGATGCCGCGTAGCCGCAGGCGCTCGGTATGCCACATCTCGAAGCCTTGATCGATGCGGGCGAGGAGGGTATCGCCATCGATGACACGTTCGCACACCGCTTTTACGGTGTAGAGCTTGCGGCCGCGATGACGATTGACTGAGAAGCGATAGGCAGACCTCGCTCCGCGACCGTGCTTTTCAGCGGTGACGATCATGCCGGGCTTGGGGTTTTCGATGCCCTCGATGGGTCCCGTCCAATGGTTATTAAATCCGAGGTCGACCACCAGCTCTCCGGCGGCTGTCTGTTCGGGCAAGGACGGAATGAGCCGGTAGGTGTAGAGCTCACCTTTTCGCGGTGAGAAAGGAGAGGCAGTGGTCTCCTCCTGCGAGCGGTAGGCTGCCGATCCGATCTGCCGGGCCTCGTCGAAGAGGTCGTTTTTGATCCGGGCTTTGAGCTCGCGCACGGTCCAGGACTCGTGGCTGGCGGCGCGTTCGTAGAATTCCCGCTGTTTTTGGGACTTGAGGGGGATGATCTGGACATAGTGCGACCAGGTCAAATGTAGAAACGTTTCTACATTTGGCATGTCTCGGCGGAAGCGCAACATTAAGTAAACTAATGTTTTATCTAAGTTTAGATCTCCTGAGATGCGTTTGAAGAGACCTTCGCCGTACGCAGCTTTGCCCTCGTTGGCGAGGAGATGGGCATGGATGGCATCGCCGATTGCCCAGTAGCTGCGGGCGAGTCGACGGCTGCGGGCCTGGGCACCGAGATCCTTCTCGGCGGAGATGATCTCGTCTATCCCCTCGAGGAGGGCGCTGTAGGAATCGAATGGCACGGGCGGATACCTCGGTTTGGAAAACCCTCGGAATGCGTAGAGAAAAAGGGCACCCCGGGGCACGACATCAAGGTCCCTTTCATTATATACGTAGCGCGTTACGGGTGGCTCGTTGGCGGGATCGGACGGGTCGCGCACCACTCTCACGGGTGCTAAGCCGGGATCTCCCTAGTGTATCGATCCCTTGACCCGCGTACCGATCGCTCCCTTTATGAATCCAGGTTTAACCCCACGCCATTCGTCCTGGACCAACACATTGACACCGCCAGGCAAACCCGGGCGGCCGATCACGTTGGCAAAGGAGGGGCGCACGGAAACCTACATCGTCTATGGCGCCAAGCCGACCACGCAGGAGGTCAAGGCGGCACAGGATCTGGCCTACTGGTTGCAAGAAATTACCGGGGCATCGTTCGAGATAATCCAAGAGGACCCCGTAGACAAGGGCGGGTATGTGGCGCCGGGCGCAGACAGCGGGGCAGAAGCGCCGGACCGTCCGAAAAGGTTCGTCAGCGTTGGGCAGACTCGACTGGCATCCCGGGCGAAGGTCGGGCTCGGAGAGCTGGCTCATCAACAGGAGGCGTACCGCATCGCGCAGCATAAGGGCAGCCTCTACCTTCTGGGAGGACGGGGTCGCGGCATTATCAACGCGGTCTACGCCTTGCTAGAAGAGGACCTGGGCTGCCGGTGGTGCACGCCTGGCGCGACCTCGATTCCGCGCACACCGACGCTCAAGTTTCGCCCCGTGACCCGAACCTACGTGCCGGTCCTGGTCGACCGCCGGGATCCCTACTACACCGAGGTACAGGATGTGGATTGGTCGCTGCGCAATCGCACCTTTACCATCGGCGTGGCGGTGCCGATGGAATGGGGAGGCCACGCCAAACCTCTGGCGCGATTCGTTCACTCCTTCAATGAATTTATCCGGCGCTCCGAGTTCGAGCAGGATCGTGGACATCTCCCCCAATGACGGCGGGGGAACCTGCGCCTGCGGGGCCTGCAAGGCGATCAGCGACGCCGAGGGTTCCAACATGGGACCCCTGCTCGATCTGGTGAATGCGGTGGCGGATGCGGTGGCGGAAGATTATCCCGACCTGCGGGTCACGACGCTGGCTTATCTGGACACGAAAACGCCGCCACGGAACCTGCGGCCGCGCGACAATGTGCTGATCTGGCTGGCCACCGACGACCACAACTGGGAATATCTGCTGTTGCACATTTGGGAAACCGAGAAGTTTTCCACGGCGCTCAAGGCCTGGTCGGAAACAGGGGCACGGGTAATCATCTGGGACTATATGATCGACTTCCACAACTACATCGTGCCGTTGCCGAATATGCCGGTGGTGGCGCCCAACCTGCGTTACTACATCGAGCACGGCGTCACGGGCGTGTTCCTGCAGGCGCAGCACCATCCGACCAACGGCGTGGACCGCAGTCTGATGCGAAGCTGGGTCTGGGCAAAACAGCTGTGGGACCCGTCCCGGTCCACCCGACCGCTGATCCGCGATTTCAACTACGGCTTCTACGGCGCGGCCGGCGAACCGATGCAGGAGTACTGCGACATGCTCTGGGAGATCTGGGAGCGCCTGCACGCCGATTCGGAGAAGCTCCTGAGTCTGCACAAGGAACACGGGCCCGGCGCCCGCGCCGCCTATCTCACCCCGGAGTTCATCGGGCAGGCTCGGGATATCTTCGCGCGCGCCGAAGCGCTGGCCGGAGACGATACCGAGCTTCAGGACCAGATTGCGCTGGCCAAGCTGCCGATCCTGTGAAGGGCTGGGAGAGGATGCATTGGCCTACCACGAGCTCATTGACGAATTCGAGCACACCGCCACGAAGAACAAGGTTAAAGCGGTCAAGAGCGGCCTCCGTGCTCCATTCCGCGACGAAACCATCGAAGCCTGGCGTCAACAGGCCGCGCCACCAGATTGATCGCCGGGTCTGGTCAGCACAGTCTCACTCCAGGATGATGTCGGCCCCCTCCCGGGCGAGGGTCAAGGCCGTCGTCCGGCCGAGACCCCGACCCGATGTGTGACGAGAGCTACCTTGCCTGCAAGTTTCACAAACGTTCCTCCAGATTGAGTGAGGTGGATGCAGCCTTCTCCCGCTTTATTGACGGCCGAGACGAGCTATACTACCTTGGCGGTGTGAGAAAGTAACACTTTGACACCCATATGGAGCGAGTATTGCCCATGCCATTGGCGAAAATGAAGCCAAAAGGCCAGATCACCATTCCTAAGCCAGTTCGCGATAAGCTCGGATTGGCGGCAGGCGACCTGGTGGAAATCAACGTAGAGGGAGGAAAGGGCGTCATCATGCCACAGCGCGTTGTCGCCGGAGCGCCGGCGGCGAAGCTGTCGGCCAAAGAGCAGCGGGCGTTGGCGCGGGCGCGCAAGAAAGTCGCCGCCATCAATGAGGATATGGTCAACTCGAAGGGTCTCACCCTGGATGAGGCAAACGCAGCTGCCAAAGCTGGACTCATTGCCGAGGACCAGAGGTGGTGGTGGCTGGAAAGCTGGCAGAAGGGCGAGCGCGAGGCCGAACGCGATATCAAGGCAGGCCGCGTGTCTGGTCCCTTTGAGACCGCCGAGGAGCTGCTCGCACATCTCCACCAAGTATGAGGATTGAGACCAGTCCGCGCTTTGACCGGGAGTATTCCCGCCTACCCCAACACCTTAGAGCGCGAGTTGATAAACAGCTCGCGCTTCTACTTTCCGATGCCCGGCATCCCTCTTTGCGGCTCAAGAAGACCGAAGGTCAGGATGATGTTTGGGAGGCCCGTGTCACCCAAGGCTACCGGTTCACCTTTACGATCGCTGGCGGTATCTACACCCTCCGACGCGTCGGCACCCATGACATCCTGAAACGCCCGTAACGCCGGCGCCTAGCCGATGAGGGCACTCGAACATGCCGTCAATTTGAGTTCCGCCAAAATCACTGCTCATATCGCAGCGCATCCACCGGATTTGCCAATGCCGTCCTGATGAAGAAAGTTGACTTCAATCTTCGGACGCTTGACCATGTCCAACACCATTTATACCATTCATATGGACTATCACAAGCGAATCACGGTAGAACCGGGTAAACGAGGAGGCAAGCCGTGTATCCGGGGGTTGCGGATCACGGTCTACGACGTTTTGGACTACCTTGCCTCCGGAATGAGCGAGGACGAGATCTTGTCCGATTTTCCTGATCTATCTAGGGAGGACATTCAGGCGTGTCTCGCTTTCGAAGCTGATCGCGAACGGAAATTGGCTTCTTCGCCTCCGGTCGCGTGAAACTCCTGTTCGACCACAACATTTCCTTCCGGTTAGTGGCCGCGCTTCAAACCCAATATTCTGACAGCACTCACGTTCGAGACGTTGGTCTCGAGGGCGCCTTGGCCTGCGGCAACCCCTCGCCTTCGCCCGGGGTTCGCGTAAAATGGTGAGTGAGATTTATGACATGGGGTGACAGAGTCATTCGACATGCTTCGGTATTAGTAATTGACCATGTTGGCGCGGTTGAATTCATGACCTTGCAGGCGCTGGAGAGGGACTGACATGGATCGCGTAGCTGTTTTCGCAGATGTCCAGAATGTCTACTACACAGTTAAGCAACAGCACAATTGCCATTTCGACTATGGTTCTTTCCTCCGGGAGGTGACAGCCGATCGGAAACTAGTGAAAGCAGTAGCATATGCTGTTGACAAAGGCGACAAAAAGCAGGCCCAGTTTCAGCAGATTCTGACACGGCTTGGCTTTGACGTAAAACTCACGCCCTATATTCAGAGAGCTGATGGCTCAGCCAAAGGAGATTGGGACGTGGGGATTACGGTCGATATGCTGGAGTACGCAGATCGTATCGACGTCGCTGTTCTCGCCTCAGGAGACGGAGACTACACTCCTGCAGTTGACAAGATAATCAAGGAATTCACAGTGTCCGTTGAGGTGTACGGTGTGCAAGAGCTAAGCGCTAATCGTCTAATCGAATCGTCGAGCCGATTTGTGCCCATTCAAGGAGATCTGCTGTAGCAAAACAATGCAGCCGAACGCTGGTAAGAAATGATCAGCTTTCGAGCGACGATACCCACATCATGTATCACAGCAATTCAGTGTGCGCGCCGTTCGGCGCTGGGCCCTCGGCACGCCGCATTCGCGGCTTCGTGAATTGAGTCTCCGAACCGCGAAAGCGGTTGCGCGATTGAAATGCTATGAGACTGAGTGAATGATCGAACTTAAGAGGGAAGATTTCCCGCGTATTTTGCCTTTACTCGACGATCCGTTACTTGGCGTGGTGGGAGGATGTGTGGCGAAAGGGGCCTCGCCTGGTTGGATATTCGTCGATTCGCGTGACAATCCTCGTACCGCTCTCATTTGGTCCAAGGGAATACAAGGTTTTTACTTGGCTGGCGATCCGATGCAGCGAGACGTAAGCGAATCCCTGGATGCCTTCGTGTCGGACACCATCGCTCCTCGAGCTAAACAGATTGGTCTCAACTGGTTTGAAGTGTCAGGCTGTGGGCTAGGCTGGGATGATTTCATCGTCCAAACGTTCGCACGGAGGCAGCCGGAAAGGGAAACTGAGTACGTCTACACACTGAAACAACCGGACACAGCGTGTTCCCAGCCGGTGTCACCAAATCCAATCCTCCGTGAACTCGACGAAGAGTTTTTTAGATCACAGCCCTGCGATAGAATTGGACTTATCCAGGCGAAAGTTGAGCTCTTCTGGGGCGACGTAGAGTCGTTCTTTGTTGCAGGGATCGGCTTTTGTGCACTGCGGGATTCTACTCTGGCTTCCGTGTGTCTGAGTGGATTCGTTGCGGAGCAGGTGCACGTGATTGATATCGAGACAATAGATTCCTACCAAAGGCAAGGTCTGGGGTATCAGGTAGGTTCGGCATTCGTGTCTCGGTGTCTGGACAGGGGCTTCAGCCCACAGTGGGGTTGTATGGAAGAGAACTCTGCATCCCGTGCATTCGCTGAACGGCTGGGCTTTGACCGAGTCGCAGAATGCAGTGTTTTCTATTTTTCTCTGGAAGATGGGTAGTCACTGATCGGCTGGTTCATCCGGACAAATTATTGGGGCAAGGGGTATGCCAGCGAAGCAGCCGCCTTGATGGTGGGCTATGGCATCGCTGATTGCGCTGCGGCGCTGACTCGGCTTGACCTGTGGCATGGCAGCTGATGCCAGCGTTAGGCCAAAGCTTTGAAAGGGGATAGTTGTGAACCATGGAATGGAAAATCAGCAGTTGGATCGACGACTGCAGGTGTTGTTTGGCGCCGACGCGCATAGCGCAAATCCTTTGGCCCAAAGTGGCGCTGGGATACGCTTCACCGGTATCGACCTGTGCCGCCCGTTGAACGAGGGTCAGGTGGATTTTCTGCTCGACGCATTGAGCCAGTTGCGGATCGTGTGCATCGCCGGCCAAGACCTCGCCCGGTTTTCCCTTGCCCACTTCGAGCGATTCGCCAACCATTGGGGTGCGCCCATTCCGCACCCGAGCAATTTCATGCGTGGGGGGAAGCCGGCGCAGCAGGATGGGGCCAGCGACGGCCCGATCGAGCTGATCCCGTACGAGAAGCGGACCGTGGCCGCCGTCGATAAGACCTTCCCCGATCGGTTGCAGTGCCTGCCGCACGAGTCGCCGACGGTACTGGTAGTGTCCAACTTCAGTGGGAAGGCGGAAGAGGGGGAAACCCAGATGAGGTCCGGCGGCCATTGGCATACAGATATCGAGTACGAACCGTTGCCGATATATGTGTCCATGTTTCTCGCCCACAGTTCGCCCGTCTCGCGCGACGCTCCGGGCGGAAACTGGATTCAGGCCCCGGGCGGCGACGCTTCCAATCTGTATTACGAGTGCTCTGCCGACGAGCTGATGCAGCTGCGCTTGCGCCTGCCGCTAAACGGCGAGACGGCCTTTGCCGATTCGGCTGCGGCTTTCGCGGCGTTGCCGTCTAAGGAGCAGGCGGCACTAGAACCCGTCCAACTGAGGCGACGGTTAAACGAGGGAGACGAAGGTTGGCTCGCTCCGCTGGTGCGCACCAACCCGCGTTCGGGGATAAAGTCCTTGCACAGCCCGGTTTGGGCGTCGCGGCCAAGGGTGCGGCCGCCAGTTGTTGTGGATGGCATGACGATGGAGGAATCACGCACTTTTTTGGACCGCTTAGAAGCGCATGTGCTGCAACCACAATTCCGCTACGACCATCTGCACGAGCCGGGCGACGTGACGATCTGGGACAATTTTATGACTCTGCACAACACACCGCCCACCAAGTCGAATATCAGGTCGATCGATGACGCCCGACTGCTCTATCGCTTGAGCTGCAAGGGCGAGCCGTCGCTGTCACTGCCGCGGCGGGACGATACGGAGTGGCTTGCGGCTCATGTCGCAGGCAGCTACTCGACGCCTCAGGAGATAATCGACGTTCAGACAGCTTGGTAGCATGTCATTCACGACCAGCCGGCAATGATACCATTTAGGCAATACCTCGATGCGGAAACAGGGAATCGGTTTCACGAAGTTGTAGCCAAACGAATGGTTGAGGAGGCGCGTCAACCGGACGACACTTGTGTCGAAACCTTCTGCAGGACAAACTTTTTAGCGGTCAAGTAGGCCAGCGAGAAACGTCATTGACCTTCCGATAAAACCTGTTAGACGAAGGCCACTAGGCGGTTTTGAGATGCTCTATAGCCGCCGCCAGAGATGTTGCAGGATAGCACAGGTGTATTGCACTTGTATGATTCTTCCATGTGACGGCTATATGAACATGGAAGATCGGCTCTTCAGGATCAACAGTTTTCATTTTCGGATTCGCGACTAGATTGACCGGGCTAGTATCGAGTTCGGGACTTTTTATCTCCATGTTCAGAAGGTTCGTCCATATGCCTACTAAATCCATCAGAACGCGCTTGGCAATCGGATGAAGTATTCCCACTTCCTGTTCAGTTACGAGAGCGAGGTCGGCGGCTCGCATGGCCTCGTCTAGAGAGGGTTTCCGACCAACCAGAGTAGCTACAATCGTCATGTCGAAATCAATGAAGATGCGTTTCTGGCCGTCCGCCGGAACGAAGGTATAGATGCAACACGGATTGGAGCTGTTCTGAAGCACTTCGACGGCGATCGTATGGTTTACAGATGTAATTGATACTACGACGTCCTTGTCCAACACCTCGGAGAACAGGGTCGTGAGAGGCAAGACCAATCTGTCGTGGAAGCTCGTCAGAGCCTCAATATGCTCTCCAACCCTTTCACTGAAGGCACTGTCTCGAGAAGGACGCTGCTCATGCAGATTGTCTGAAGCCATTTGAATTAGCTCCGCTTTCAGGCGCCTTCTGGCGCCGTGAAGGTGATTGTTGATCGTCGTCTGGGGTAATTCTAAGAATCTCGCGATTTCCTTTTGAGTGAGATTGCTAACATAAAAGAGAGTGAAGGCAGCCTGTTCGTGCCCCGGCAGAATGCGAATGGCTCTATCCAACTGATGTTGTAATTTCTGTTGGTCAACGAGTTTGTCCACATCAACGTCTGGTGCTTGTATTTGATCTTCTTCTAACGGGACAGCGAACCTATACCGCTTGCGTTTGATGCGGTCGCATTGGTTGAAGACGATTCTTCGAAACCAACCTGGAAAGGATTCTAAGTGATTTATTTTCTTGAGGTTTATATATGCCTGCAAAAAGGCGTCTTGGGCAGCGTCCTCAGCCAGGTGCGAGTCGCGAAGGAGCGACAAGGCATAACCAACAGCCATGTCCTGAAATCGTCGCACTATCCCACTGAATGCGTCGACATCTCCTTCTCGGGCCCGCTCCACAAGTGAACTTAAATCTTCCAGGTCAACCTCGACTTCGTTTGAAGGCCTTCATCCATAAGGACCCAACTTGCCAGAGAATCTCTACGCTGACGTGAAAAATATTGGAGACTGCGATCGTAAATGGCAATCTTTTGGAGAATGGCCATCGCCTAACCGGTTTTCGCTGCGGCGGTTATGCCGCCTTGGCCCTTCGGGAACCCTCGACAAGCTCGGGGTTCGCAAACCGTGAGAACGAAAGCCGGATATCTCGAAGAAAAGCCGATTTCTGTCGTAGGTATCGTGATTGGACTGAGAAATGGAGGCCATTGACTGTGGAAGGACGATTCTTCGCTTGGTGTGCGCTTATCATCGGATGGATCGTGGCGTTAGTGGCGTGCAATTTCCTGCTCAATCAATTCGGGCTGACTGGATGGCGCGGTTTCGTGGCTCTCATACCAGTCTTGATTGCGGCGCGATTCACAATTCAGCGATTCTTGTCAAAGGACAAGCGTTAGCGGTTTCCCATTGGATCTGACCGACCAATCTGATAACACGGTTCAAATTTCGAAGCGCTGTTTTTCTCTTGCTGCACAGATGGTCTCACCATTTACCGTTGGCGCAATCGAGGCAAGTACTTCCTGATTTCGAGTCATGCAATCTCCATGCGTGACGGCGAATGGCTTTGGCCCTTTGGGCAACTTGGCTTCTGTCACTCGCTTTGCTTGGGCAAAGCTCGCGCCAGCCCTTTAGGGAAGCTCCAGGTTCGCAAACAGGCATAACGTGCGAAACCAACCGGATCAGAGTCTGTTGTGATCGAGATGAAGATTCAACCTCTCAGTCCTGATGATAGAGAAGCGAAGATGCTGATCTCTCAATCAGACGAGTTGATGACCTCGCTGTATCCGCCGGAAAGCAATCACTTGGATGGGATAGAGGTGTTGCAGCAACCGAACGTGTTGTTTGTAGGCGCTTACAAAGACGAGAGTCTCATGGGTTGCGGAGCCGTCAAGTTGATTACCCACGATTGTAGAAATGGCGAGATAAAGCGACTATTCATTTCTCCAGCATATCGCGGCAAGGGCGTTTCCATTGGTATTATGCAGTATTTGGAGAATCACCTCCTCGATCAGGAAGTTGGTATTGCCAGACTCGAAGTAGGGGTGAAGCAACCCGAAGCACGTGGCCTTTACCAGAGACTCGGATATGTCGAACGCGGCCCCTTTGGTACATAAGTATCTTCATGGAAAAGGAGCTTGCGTGAGTGGCTTCGCATACCAACGTCTGTGGGAGCCGGACAACCAAGTCGGCTTGGATTCAAGTTTGAGGGCGTCTTTCGGCAACACATCATTGTCAAAGGCAGGAATCGTGACACCTCGTGGTATGCCATGATGGATGACGAGTGGCCGGAGACAACATGATCTACGACACGATAGTAGTCGGGGCTGGGTCCGCGGGCGGGGTGATGGCGGCCCGCCTGTCCGAAGACCCGGACCGCTCCACCCTGCTTCTCGAAGCGGGCCCGGACTACCCGAAGCCCGAAGACCTACCCGAGGAGATCAAGTACGGCTACGGGCGCAGCCGGGACATCTGGGCGAAGGCGTTCGGCCAGGGCAGTACCCACAGCTGGAACTTCGTGGCCAGAGCGACGGACAAGAACGACCGTATCCTTGTGCCCAGAGGCAAGCTTGTCGGCGGGTCGAGCGCGATCAACGCTCAGATCTTCCTCCGCGGCCTCCCGGAGGACTACGACGCCTGGGCTTCGGCGGGCAACGACGGCTGGAGCTACCGAGACCTCCTCCCTTTTTTCCGCAAGCTGGAGACGGACACTGACTTTCGGGACGACTTCCACGGCTCCGACGGCCCTATCATGGTCAGACGCTTCAAGGAGCCCGACTGGCTCGAAGACCAGCGCGCGTTCTACCGGGCGTGCCGAGCCGCCGGCAACGCGGACTGCCCCGACCACAACGATCCTGACTCGACCGGCGTGGGGCCGACTCCCCTGAACAACTACGACGGCATCCGGTGGAGCACTAACATCGGATATCTCAGCGAGGCCAGACACCGCCCGAACTTCACGATCAAAGCCGGCTGTCTCGTCCACCGATTGATACTGGAAGGCGATAGGGCCGTTGGGGTGGTTGTCGAGAGCGGAGGGGAGATATTCGAGGAGCGCGGCGGGGAGATCGTCCTAAGCGCCGGCACTGTGGGCTCGCCCCATATACTACTGCTCTCCGGCCTCGGCCCGGCCGACCAGCTTCAACGACAGGGCGTCCCTACCATCCTCGACCTCCCGGGTGTGGGCAAGAACCTGAGGGACCATCCCCAGGCTCACGTGACCTGGACGACTCGGGACGGCTTCCAACAGGACGAGACCGTGCCCCATCTGCAGCAGGCTTTGCGCTACACGGCCGCGGGCTCGGACCTCAGAAACGACATGATCGTCCATATGTTCTCCTCCGTGACCGCGGGTGGTCGTTTCATCGCATCGGAGTCCAAGCCGATCGGGTTCAGCATGGTCGTCTGCTTAGAGCTTGCGGCGGGGGCCGGCGAGCTCCAGCTCGCCTCGACCGACCCTGACGTCCAGCCCGTACTGGATTACAACTACTTGGCCGAGCCCTTCGACCGTCAGCGACTCAATGAGGGTGTAACCATCTGTGCCGCGCTGGGGGACCGGGAGGATTTCCGAAACATCGTCGAGGAGAGGATCGCGCCCACTGACGCGGATATGGCGTCGGACGAAGCCCTGGACGAGTGGCTCATGAGGGTCGTCCAGACCAGCCACCACATATCGGGGACGTGCAAGATGGGGCCCGCGTCGGACCCGATGGCAGTGGTCGACCGGCACGGCCGGGTCCACGGTATCGAGGGGCTCCGAGTAGCCGACGCGTCGATTATGCCGGACTGCGTCCGCGCCAACGCCAACGCCACCACTATGGCCATCGGCGAGCGCATCGCCGACTTCATGGCTCAAGGGCTCTAACGATGAGACAGGGTCGATTTTCAAGATACAAGCCGACGCAAGAGTAAGAATTGTAGCTAATCCTTTAGATGATTCTGCCCGACACGATGCTACCAACTACCAACGAGATGCGCGTAATCAGGCACGGAGAGTCGGAGAATAACGTTCTCGACATCGAATGTGCTGACCTTTCAAACAAGGGGTTGTACGGCTTGACTGACGCGGGACGAGAGCAAATGGCGAACGCGGCTCGTCTGCACACCGACTTGAGCGTGATTCTCTGTTCTCCTTTGCGACGCGCCAAAGAATCCGCGGCATTCTTCGCGAGATCCTGCGGTGTTGAATCCGTACCCGAGAACCTCCTGGTTGAGCAGAGTGTGGGAATCTTCGAGAACCGCCCAAATTCGGAGAAACGTGCTTGGAAGGAGAAGACTGGGCACACATCTTCGAAACTTCCGGGCGGTGAGTCACACGAAGAGGTGGAAGAAAGGGCTCGGCGGCTTCTGGCGGAGATCTCAGAGCGGTACTCCAACCAGAGGATCTTGCTTGTCACCCACGGAGGGTTCACTCTGTGCCTGCTTAGAGTCGTATTTGATCGTTTTGGTATGGACGATTGGGAGGACTATAACGAGCACTTGGGGGAATCCATTTAACCGGAGTTACCATATGTTCAGTGCATGGCGTATCCTCGCGCTGGCAAGCACTACCCGGGCTCGGTAGGCGAGTTTCAAGCCTGGTTTCGAACCGATGCGGACTGCCTGGACTACCTCGAATGGCTGCGGTGGCCCGACGGCTTCGTCTGTCCGAGTTGCGGCCACGAAGGCGGTTGGCGCTTGGGCGATGGCCGCTTCATGTGTCCGGCGTGTTCGACACGCAGTTCGGTGACGGCCGGTACGATCTTCGATCGGACGCGGACACCCTTGACGATATGGTACACCGCCTGCTGGCTGTTCGCCACCGGTAAAGACGGGATCTCGGCGTTGAGCTTGAAGCGAGTACTGGAGATCAGCTCCTACCAGACTGCCTGGGCCATGCTGCACCGCCTGCGGTCGGTGTTGGTACGTCCCGGTCGGGATCTGCTGAGCGGGACGGTACAGGTGGACGAGACCTACATCGGCGGCGCCGAGCCTGGGCTGGCCGGTGGCCGCGCTAGGGGCAAGAAGGTGCTGACCGGTATCGCAGTTGAGGTTCATGAGCCGAGAGGATTGGGGCGGTGCCGCATGTCGCCACTGGCCGATGCCTCTGCCGAGACCTTGCACGCGTTCGTGATGGATCACGTCGAGCCGGGCTCGACGATCATCACCGACGGGTGGCCCGCTTATCAGGGACTGGCTCAGCTCGGCTACGAGCACGATCGGCGCAGCCAGGGCGCGGCCCGCGCTCGGGGCGATGATCCCAACAAGCTGTTGCCCGCCGTGCACCGCGTTGTCTCACTGGCCAAGCGGTGGCTGCTGGGAACGCATCAAGGGGCCGCCGACAGTACCCACATGAGCCACTACCTCAACGAGTTCGTGTTCCGCTTCAATCGCCGCCGCTCCCGCAGCCGCGGCATGGTGTTTTATCGCGTGCTCGAGCTGGCCGTGGCCCACGAGCCGATGCGTTTCCAGGATCTCATTGCCAGCCGACGGCCGAGGAAGCTGCCCCCCGAGCCGCCCAAACGGCGAGGGCATCCCACGAGCCTGGAACGCCCAGGGGCAAACCGGCCGTGGCGGTCGGCGGCCGAACACTGATGGGGGTCGCGACGCACTCCGGTTAAATGGATACCCCCAAACGAGCACTTTTCCAATGGGAGAAAGGTCATCAGAATTGTTGATTCAACCTACGATTGGGAGAGTTGTTCGTAAGGGCTTACTGCGCCGGTGCCCGGCTTCGGCGCTGTCGCGCCTTCGCGCAACCGCATTCGCGGTTCGGGCAGAAGGTTAAAGGAACATGGAGCAACCAAGCTCGCCATAAGAGACAAGGTAATCAATGACAGAGATTAATTTGGCGGAGAAACTATCGACGTTTTCCGAACATTGGCAACCGCGAACAGTGGGTGAGTTCAACGGACACGATATCATGGTCGTGAAAGTCAAAGGTGAATTTGTCTGGCACAATCACGAAGATACCGATGACTTTTTTCTAGTTCTCGAGGGAAGCGTAACAATACAGACTCGCGAGAAGGATTTTGTTTTGAATCCAGGTGAAATTTTCGTGGTACCAAAGGGTGTCGAGCATTGTCCCGTTGCTGCTAAAGAAGCACACGTGCTTTTGATCGAACCGCAAGGAACCCCGAACACTGGAAACCAAGAGACAGCTGCTCCAAGAAGGGTGATTTAGGATTCACCTAACGCCCCCCACGTTCTTTATCACGCCGTGGCCAGGCTTCGGACTTTCGCCCTACGCGCAACAGCCCACTCTGGGCTCCGGCAACCCACTTCGTGAGCTCGCAAACCGGCGTTAGGCGTAAACGAAAAGCATGAACTATTTGTTGCCAACATTCCGGTCAGATCAAGAGTATGATGACTGCAACCATACTGAGGAGGCATACCTCCCAGCAATGCGGGAGATCTGTGCCAGACACGACCTTACCTACCATAATTTGACCAAGTTTGAGGAAGGAGAGTCTGCGATCGTTTTCGCTGTCGACGATGATTTGGTCATCAAACTCTGCCCGCCGCTATCATGGTCAGAGCAGGTAGCTCTGGAAACCACAGTTCTCAATCACATCCATGGACGTCTGCCTACTCCAACACCTCAGGTTGTTCATGTCGGGAATCTTGAGGATTGGTCGTATTTCGTCATGACCCACCTGTCTGGCCAAAGGTTGAACAGGATATTCCCTACCCTCGAGGCTGCGGACCGACTGGCGCTCTACGCCCAAATGGGTGTCACGATTCGGGCACTGCACTCGATGCCGGAGATTCAAGCGAACCTACCTGTCCCAAAGTGGGAAACCTTTGCGCATGAGCGGAGCGAAGCATGTCAGGACCACCATAGAGGCGGAGGAGTAAGCGAATCTCTCGTCGAGCAGATCCCTTCATTTCTCGAGGCCTACTTGCCCGATCCAAGTGCGTCCCATTGCTCATCCATACTTCACACCGAACTTTCTCAAAATGAATGGTTCGTTGGGCAGGCGAACGGGTCTTGGAAACTGACGGGGATTTTCGACTTTGGTGATGTTCTGATTGGCGATCCGAAAGCCGATTCTCTGTGGCGCGAGTTCGACCTCTCTCTCCTCAGGAGCTATTTCTCTGGCTATGGCTACAGTGAGGGTAGTGTCTCTAAGGATCTTGCCTGCACGATGTTTGCCTACTTAATGATCCATCGATACGCAACGCTGGCCTGGCATTTCCGACCAAAACCTGCCATCCTCGAAAGTGCGAAATCGCTGGAGAGGCTGGCGCTTGCGATGTTGCCGATCCGTGCCGGATGATGTCTCGTCAGCGCCTCGACAAGCTCGGCGTTCGGCAACCGGTAAACTACACCAGATTACATGGGCATCCGTTTGATGCAGTTCACGCAGAGCATAATCACATCGTACGAAAACCACGCTAGTGAGAGGGAATCGAATGCCCCGGATGAATTTAGGGCGCAGGAGAGGCACGAGTTTCTGGAGTATCTAAGGCGCGAGAAACGAGACAACATCCTTGAGATCGGATGCGGGCCAGGTCATGACGCAAAATTCTTCCAAGAGTGCGGCTTCCGGATCGTCGCAGTGGATAACACTCCAACGATGGTGAGACTGACCAAAGAAAAAGGAGTTCGCGCCAATGTCTTGGATTGCTACAATATTGATCAGATTGCCGAGCTCTTTGACGCGGTGTATTCCGTAAATTGTCTCCTACACATACCTCAGAGTGACATCAAGCACATTCTCGATTTGATCGCGGCGCGATTGAACCACAAGGGTTTGATGTACCTTGGATTGTGGGGAGGAGAAGACTTTGAAGGCATCTGGCCGCAAGACAAATACGAACCGAAGCGCTTCTTCTCTTTTCGCACGCCGGAAACTCTTCTCAGAGTCATTTACCAGTCCTTCCGAATCGAGTATTATCGAAGGATAGAGCCTCGTGATGGCGTGTTTTTCAATTCTATCATTGCTCGCAAGCGATAGTTCAAATCTGGCGTCGTCCAACATTCGTTGAGAGCGATTGGCAACAGGTAATAGTAGTCCCTCGCCTTTGTTCAAGTTTGTTTTCCGGATTGCTCCCGCGCTGAATTTGGATCACGAATGCAACTGTAATCATCAGCGGGTTTCGTAGGGAAACTCAAATGTCAGAGAATCGACCACACTTCGCGATGATCGGCGCCGGCGCCATGGGCGGTGCGCTTGGCACCCTGCTGGCCGATGCCGGTGAGACCGTCACAATGATCGATACCGACCACGATATCGTGCGGCGCGTATCTCAAAGCGGATTTCGCCTCGAAGGGGCGGCAGGCGAACACCAGGTTTCCATCCGTGTTACCGCCGAGCCGCAGGACCAGGCCTGGGCAGACATCGCGATCGTGCTGACCACGGCGAACGATACCGCAGAGGCGGCAAAGACGGCCGCACGCGTACTCAGGCCGGCCGGGTTCGCGCTAACACTGCAGAACGGAATTGGCAACGTGGAAAAGCTTATTGATGAGCTCGGCCCCGGGCGTGTAGCGGCCGGCTCGATCCGCTCGAGCGCACAGAAGCTTGCGCCTGGCGCAAGTGACCTGACCAAGCTCGACCCTACCGTCATCGGTGAGATCGACGGATCGCTCAGCCCACGTATTCAGGCACTCGCCGAGCATGCGGACCGCGCCGGTTTCATGGTTCGCGCAGCCGAGAACATCATGGGCACGCTGTGGTCAAAGCTCGTCCACAACGCGGCGATCAATCCGATCTGCGCGTCTACCGGCATGACTCAGGCGGAAACCGCCAGGGTCCCCGAGCTGGATGGTCTGCGCACGGCAATCGTCGAGGAGGCGCTGGCGGTCGCGGCGGCAAGGGGCATTACACTCGAGCACCCTGATCCGCTACCGCAACTGCGCGCGCACATCGCCGCGAAACGCACCAAACCATCGATGCTGCAACACATCGAGGCAGGCCGGCGAACCGAGATCGATGCGATCAACGGTGCAATTGTGCATGAAGCCGACGAATTAGGTATTCCAGCACCGGCCAACAAAGCCATGGTCTCCGTGATCAAGGGAATAGAACGGCGGCTGCAACTCACACGACCCGGCGCTTAGCAGTCAGCGTCGGCATCGAGTCCTCTTTGGTGCCCGGCTTTCAGATCAGGGTCAGCAAAGAATCCGCCGGTGGCTAGGGGGCCGAATGTCATTGGTAGTAGAATACCAGAATCGTTGGCCGGATGACTACTGCAAAATCCGAGACTACGTTCTCTCCGGCGTTACCGCCTACGGGTCGATCGAACACTTTGGCAGCACCTCGATCCCCGGCATGGTTGCAAAGCCGATTATCGACATCATGATGGTCATCCCGAAGGGGAAAAGGGAGCAAGCAATCAGGGAACTAGGAAGGTTGGAGTATCGCCACCAGGGTGACCTCGGTATCGTTGGCCGAGAATGCTACGACTACCTTCCTCCACATATCGATCTACCGAAACACCATCTTTACACATGCTATCCAGACTATCATCAACTTCATGGTTTGAGAGCATTTCGAGCGTTTCTCAAAGAACACGGGGAATGGAGAGAACGGCTGTCGAACTTGAAGCTCGATCTGGACGAACGGTTTGACTCTGATAGGCGGAAGTACATGGACGGGAAGGCGGCTTTGGTTGAAGAAATCCTCGCATTGGCCAAGAAGGAATTCCGAGACCATCAGCGACAGAATGAGGCAGCAGATGTCTAGTCGAATGAGGCCTCTGATCGTTGCAATTCTACACGCCGTTCTGGCTACGCTGGGTTGCAAGTCAGTCTAGTCCCATGGCCACTCTCGAGGGGCGCACCCTTGACTGGCGCTTTTTGATCCGCGGACCCAAGGCGCCGCTATTTTTCACTACCGTATCGTACAAACGCGGACTGTGGGTCCTCAATCATGCGAAAGATTTGTAGACCGCACTGCTGGGATTTCTACTTCTCGTGTATCTCAGTAATATCCTTGGACCTCCACCGGCGAGCGTCACCGCGCTGGCATGATTATGCCAGGCCCAGTGGCTGCTGATTGCATGGGGGTACAGGGTTGATAAACATCAGTGCGTAATATCGAATGAGTATTCACCGTCCCACTGAGGACATGGGGGTCTCTCGTGGATGATTTCGTAGACCAAGTCAAGTGGATACTCGACTCTGCTATCGACGCCGCGATTACGATGTCAGAAGATGGGACGGTAACCGGCTGGAACGGCCACGCCGAAACCACCTTCGGCTGGACGAGGGAAGAAGCGATCGGTCGGGATCTGTCCGAACTGATCATGCCGGAACGCTACCGGCAGCGTCACAAAGACGGTTTAAGACGCTTCCTCGAGACGGGCGAGGCTCGCATCATCGGCCGCAACATCGAGATCGAAGCACTCCATCGCGACGGCCACGAAATCCATGTCGAGCTCGGAATCGCATCCTTGCGCGTGGGAGCTGAGAATATCTTTAGCGCCTTCCTCCGGGACATAAGCCAACGAACGGAGCGGGAACAATCTCTCCGCGATAGCCAGCGAAAGCTGACCGAGGCACAGCGCGTTGCCCACCTCGGATCGTGGGAGTGGGACATCGCCGAAAATACGGTTACGTGGTCCGAGGAGCTTCATCGAATTTACGGCACAACGCCGGATGACTTCGAGGCGTCGTACGAGGCTTTCATCGAACGCGTCCATCCCGATGACCGGGAGCGGGTAGCCGGGTTGGTTGAAGCCGCCTATGGTGGGGCAGCGCTCGATTTCTTGCGCCGACTGGTTCGACCCAACGGCGAGATCCGCATCCTTCAAGCCCATGGTGAGCTGATTCGCGATGCCGAGGGCAACCCTAGTCGCATGGTGGGTACGGCCCTCGATGTTACGAAGCTGAAGGAGGCCGAGGCTGAAATCTCGAAACTCAACGCCACGCTCGAGCGACGCGTGGAAGAACGCACCGCCGAGCTCGAAGCGGCGGTAGCAGAGCTCGAGACTACGCAGAACGAGCTTGCTCTCAGGGATAAGATGGCGGCCCTCGGACGATTGGTTGCCGGAGTTGCGCACGAAATCAACACGCCGCTAGGCGCGATCAAGAGCAACCATCAGACCCTCAAGCTGATTGTAGACAAACTCGAAGCAAGCTTCTCTGAGACGGCTGGCGCACACGATAGACTGATTGAGAACGCGAGCAACATGCTGGATGTCACCGGCCAAGCTATCGAGCGTATCGCGGGAGTGGTCAGCGGACTGCGACGCTTTACTCGGCTCGACCAGGCCGAGGTGGACACCGTAGACATCGTCGCGGCAATCAAGGAAACCTTGCCCTTGTTACGGCACGAGACGAAAGGTCGCATCACAATTCATATCGACGAGACGGTCTCGCCGATGCTGGAGTGCTATGCCAACCAAATCAACCAGCTGCTGATGAATCTTCTAGTCAACGCCAGTCAGGCGATCGACGGTCCCGGCGACATCTTCGTCAGCGCGTCCCAGCAAGACGAGTTTGTGACCATCGAGATCCGTGACACGGGTCGCGGAATCACCCCCGAAGATCTCGGTCGGGTCTTCGACCCGGGTTTCACGACCAAAGGTGTGGGTGTCGGTACAGGGCTAGGCCTTTCAATCGTGCATCGGATTGTCGAAGCGCACCATGGCTCGATCGAGGTTAGCAGTGAGCTGGGCAGCGGGACGACCTTTCGGGTTTGTCTCCCTGCCCGGCTCAAGCCAGCTGACGGGTGAGTCGCCATCCTCGCTCGACGCACGCTCCCTCCAGTTCGAGGTTGTAGATGGCATTCATGTGAGGTGTTATTTGGTGGGCGATGCTAAACTCGAAACAGCGCCCTTTCTGCTTGTAAAGGCAGGCACTCTAACGAGAGCATACTCAAGTCTCACGAGAAACTCACAATTTGAACCATATCGATTCCACTATGCATGGCAGTACTTGGACCCATTGGTCCAAGCGTCGGGTGACAACCACGCTCTTTTTGTAGCGCACATCAATCAGCTCGTCTGTACCCCCTGCAAGATCGCGCTGGCACTATTTGATAGACCGCGTAAGGCAGTATCAAAGGTTTGGCGAGTCGCATCAGTTGATAGCCCATTCTATATCCGAACGTGTTTCCGGCATCTTGACCAATCCAATCAGGCTCAAGGCACGAGTTTGATAATCAGACCTTGACTCTGGACTTAGGTCCAGGGTTATGTTCAAGAGAAAGGTGACACCATGAAATCTCTAACGATCGGCCAATTCGCCCAAAAAGCAGAGGTGAATGTCGACACCATCAGATATTACGAGCGGCGCGGCCTTATTCCCGAACCTCCACGCCGAGAGTCCGGTTACCGGCAATACCACGAGGATGACGTTGCGCGGATCCAATTCATCAAGAGGGCGCAGGAGCTTGGATTTGCACTCAAGGAAGTTGAGGAATTGCTCGCTCTACGCGTGGATCCGGATACAAAATGTGCAGATGTGAAAGCACAAACAGAAGACAAAATTGCAGACATTTCCGCGAAGATCAAAACGCTTCAGCGGATGAAGAGGGTGCTTACGAAGCTTGCCGCAGCGTGCGATGTGCGTGCTCCGACGAACGAGTGTCCAATACTCGAAGCACTGGACAGAAAGGAATAGCGTGATGCCCGTCATTGAGCTTCTCTACGATCCCGATTGCCCCAATGTTGAAGGAGCGCGAGAGCAACTCCGACGGGCTCTGACTGAGGTCGGATTGCCACAACAATGGCAGGAGTGGAGTCGCGCCTCGTCTGAGAGTCCATCCCATGCTCGTGACTACGGCTCCCCGACCGTCCTGGTGAATGATCAAGACGTGGCAGACCTATCGTCGTCTGATGGCGCCAACTCCTGCAGGATCTATACGGACGAGGACGGACACCTGAGCGGAATACCCTCCGTCGAGATGATCACCTCAAAGCTGTCGTCGGCGCAAGTAGTTGCACAGCCCACTGATCGGGTAGGTACGCGTGGCTTGCTTTCAATGCTTCCATCTATTGGTACCGCCATCTTGCCCAACCTGACCTGCCCAGCTTGCTGGCCGGCGTACGCGGGCTTCCTGAGTGCCCTGGGAGTCGGGTTTATTGATTACACGCCCTACCTGTTGCCTCTGATGGTGGTCTTTCTGGGCGTAGCGCTGGTCTCCTTTGGGCATCGCGCGCGCACGCGTCGAGGGCATGGCCCACTCATACTCGGTGTCGCGGCGGCGGCAGTCGTGCCCATCGGGAAGTTTGTGCTTGATTCAAATCTGGGCGTGTATGGAGGTCTCGCGCTCCTGGTTACTGCGTCAATTTGGAATGCGTGGCCAAAGCGAAGTGCGAGTCGTTGTTCGTGCCCTTCCTGTTAGTCCGCGATCGCACGAGCCCATGGGAAACAGCAAAAGAATCGTGAATCGCTCAGTTATCCTGATAGATCTGATCCTGATCGTTGGACTCAACGCCTGCACCGATCCGTCAGAAACAGAGAGCCTCGGCTACTCTATCGAATCAATGTGGGGCTCTTCAGGTGATAGTCCCGGTCAGTTTCGCGAGCCGATGGGAATTGCGGTCGACGACAAGGGAGATATCTACGTTGCCGATGTTCGCAACCAGCGCATCCAGAAGTTTACCCCTGCAGGTGTTTTCCTCGTCACCTTTGGTCTGCGCGGGACGGGTCCCGGAGAGTTTGAAAAGCCGGTGGATGTAGCGGTGAACACCGGGGGTGCCGTTTACGTCTGTGACTTCGATCTTGACCGAGTGCAGAAGTTTGCTCCGGATGGAACATTCCTGTTATCGTGGGGCGAAAGCGGAACGGAACCCGGTCAGTTCGAGGCTCCGGCTGGCCTGGAGGTGGATGCACAGGGTCAGGTCTACGTGGCGGATTTCTACAACCATCGCATTCAGGTTTTCGATGGCGAAGGGGAGCTACTGAAAGTGTTGGGCAGCGAGGGAGGAGGCGACGGACAGCTGCATTATCCGACCGACGTAGCAGTGGACAACGACGGCAAGATCTATGTGGCTGACACCTACAATCACCGCGTGCAAACTTGGGCTGCGGATGGTCGGTTTCTCGGGGTCTGGGGTGGCAAGGGTGCAGCTAAAGAGCAATTCGACGTGCCGAGTGGAATTGCGATTGACGGCAATGGCGTGGTCCATGTAGCCGACAGCGCAAATCATCGCCTGGTGGCCCGCACCACACGAGGTAAGGTGGTGGCCGTCTGGGAGCTGAGCGACCACCTGATCCCGAGGATCCATTCTCCCACCCGCGTGGCTGCAAGGGGAGCAAATGTCTTCGTGGCAGACGTCGCCAACCATCGAGTGTTGAAACTTGTGATAGCGGAGAACTGAACACGGAGGTAGAGATGCGAACCATTCTGTTTGTCCTATCAGGAGTCGTACTTACGGTCGGCTTGAATCTGCCAGCTTGGGCGACTGTTCAGTCCATGACTGTGAAGGTGGATGGCCTGGCCTGTCCCTTTTGCGCCTACGGTTTGGAGAAGCAGCTAAACAAGGTTGAAGGGATCGAGAGCCTGGATATCGACGTAGCTGCCGGGGAAGTGGTCCTTAGCATCATGTCCGATACCCGCCTCACCGCTGGCTCAGTCCCAGGGATGGAGAAGTCTGCGGGCTTGATCCTCCAAGTACAGCAAGCGGTCGAGAAGGCTGGCTTCACGCCGCGAGCATTCAAAGCAACCGTGGAAGGCCACGTGGTAGTGCAATCCGCGGAAGTGCAATTAAGATTGACCAACACGGAAGAGTCACTGGTGCTGGAGCAGAATATCAGCTCGGACGAACTCCGAAAAATCGGTCGAGCTCAGCCGGTCCAGGTAGTCGGCGGGCTGCATCCAGATACCTCTCCGCTACGGTTTACTGTCGAGAGGATTGTGTCTTCTGAAGCTGTTGCAGATGTGTGCAGACTAGAGATAGCGGGAATGATGTGCAGCGGCTGCGTTGAGGCGATTCGAGCAGATTTGGACAAGCGGGAAGGGATTCAGAATGTCCAGATAGACCTGGAATCTGGTATAGCTGAGATCGTGGTCGAGGACGGGCGCATCAGTGCCCAGACGTTGGTCGAGTGGGTGAATTCGTTGGCCATGGAAGGGATGCCAGCTGGAACCTTCAAAGCAACAGCAATTGACGAGAATTCCCGGTGAGACAGCTCGTCTGGTTTTCACTGGTGGGCTTCATAGCCAGACCAGCGGCGGGTATCGGGCCACCGATCAATACCGACACACCGATTACCCTCGGACTGGATGGTCGAGGCGTGCGCACCTTCGTGAAGGTCATTCGGGCCAGCGACGATATGGATGGTCACTTGACTACGACGCTCTGGCCAGTGGTTGTCCCCTACAACCTGACCACAAAGGGTGTGGCAGGAATCATCGTGCCAACAGTCTTCAAAGAGATGCAACGCGGCGGCGAAACGGTTTCATCGTCAGGTCTGGGCGACATTTCGATTTTCGCCAAGTATGTGGTGCTCCAAATTGACCGACACCAGCAGACCTTCCGTCTAGCACCCAAGCTGGTGTTGAAGCTATCCAAAAACGCGGACGAAAAGGAGATTCCGGCGCTGGGAAGCGGTTCAACAGATATCGCCATGGGGGCCGTAGCTGCCTGGCTAAAGGGACGACTGGGTTTCTATGGAGACGGACTCTACACCATCACCGGGGAGTCGAATGGCCGGCAGATTGGCAATGGATTGGAGTACAACCTGGCCCTGGCGTACAGGCTCAGTCCGGTGATTTACCGGACCTACCCAGCACGCCAGACCAATGTCTATTTGGAATTCAACGGCTGGTGGAAGGGTAGGGACAAAATCCAGAGCCAGGACATACTCGACTCAGGCGGCCAGGTACTCTTCGTGGCACCGGGCATCCAATATATTCCATTGAGACAGCTGCTTGGTGAAATTTCGCTGCAGTTGCCGGTGTTGGACGAACTCAACGGGGTTCAGATGGGACCTGACTGGACTGTAAATGCGGGTATCCGCGTTTTGCTCTACTAGCCTGAGCCTGTCCGATTCCGTGAGGTGACAGTACGAGCTATCCCTAGTCGCACGGAGGTAATTTAGATCCGCTCAGATCCAGCTGGACACATTTTGGTCACAGCAGGGTCACAGAACGAACAAGGGCCACGGCAAAGATGTCGTAACCCATTGCTTTTAGATGGTGGGCAATGCTAGACTTGAACTAGCGACCTCCTGCATGTCAAGCTGGCGCTTTTACAAAGTCGAAGTATAGTAATATCAACCAAATACGTACGTAACCACCTGTTCTGAGAAAGGTTGGGAAATCGAAATGGTTGTATTTGGTTGGTTCCGCTTCGTTTCGTCTAGCGACGGTTGCCCTAACTACGTCACAGCTACGCCACAACCGTTTAGGCTGCTTGCTACAACCCGCGCTTGAAGAAGGCGGCAGGCCACTTTACACTTGAAAATCGGTCATGTTAGAAGCAGACTCATCCTACATTCGCGCCGCCTCTCTCGAGGACGTGCGATCAGCGGGCTGTATGCCAGTGACCATTGGGCGCGAGACCCTCGTACTCGTGGCTGACGGCGACGCGGTCTATGCGCTCGATAATAGATGCCCGCATATGGGCTTCCCGCTGCATCGCGGGTCTGTCCACGATGGAATTCTGACCTGCCACTGGCATGACGCTCGTTTCGATCTGGCCAGCGGTGGGACCTTTGACCTGTGGGCAGACGACGTACGTACGTTCCCGGTAAAGATTCACGACGGCATCGTCTACGTCCAACCAAAAACAGCTATTGACAAGGTCGTTCACCACCACGAGCGCTTGCGCGAAGGGTTGCAACGGGAAATCAACCTGGTCATCGGGAAGTCTGTAATCGCCCTCCTCGATGGGACTGCTGATCCCGTCGAACCGTTTCGTATTGGTCTCGACTTCGGTGTTCGGCATCGGCGCGCTGGATGGGACGCCGGGTTGACTATCGCCACCTGTTTGGTTAACCAGCTATCTCACCTGCACACCGATACTAAGCCGCTCGCGCTCTATCAGGGTTTATGTGCCGTTGCGAGGGATACCTGTTGGTCGCCCGAACGATTTCCGATTCGCCCACTTCCCAACCCCGCCCCCGATCTGGAGACCATCAAGCGTTGGTTTCGCCAGTTTGTGGAGGTGCGCGATGCGGAGGGGGCAGAACGCTGTATCGCGACGGCGGTGCGCGCCGGCGCCGACCACCGTCACATCGCCGACATGCTTTTCTCTGCGGTCACAGAC
Source organism: Candidatus Latescibacterota bacterium (assembly GCA_965217095.1). Taxonomy (GTDB): domain Bacteria; phylum Latescibacterota; class UBA2968; order UBA8231; family UBA8231; genus CAYNZV01. Next base: position 5,732,010 of record OZ244235.1, on the reverse strand, counting down.
CACCGCTATATCGCCTCCGGCCATTGCCTCGATTTTACCAACAAAGCTCTCGAAGCCCTCGATGCGGCTGGGTGGGAGCATGCTGAAGCGGTGCTGACGAGCCTGGCGCACGGCATTGCTTCTGCAGAACGAAAGGAAGAGGCGAAGAACTGGCGCAGGCCCGTCGATCTCGTCGCATTGTTGGAGGAGGCATTCGACGAGCTTCCGGATGCAGTTAAGGCAGGAAGGCGCCATCGCGGCCGATGGGCAGGGCTAGAGCAGCTACGTCCGGTCCTCTTAGGGGAGGATGCGCGGGCGATCGTTGCGGCGCTCCTGGCGGCACTTCGCGACGGAGCTACCGAGCAGCAGCTGGCCAGCGCAGTGGCTCACACCGCAGCCCTGCGGATAGCGCAGTTTCACACGAGCAACGAGTACGCAGATTGGGATACCGCGCTCCACACGTTCTCGTTTGCTCATGCCGTTCATGAAGGCCTCCGGCGCGTGCCCTCGCCAGAGCTTTTGCGCGGCGTTTTCGACGCTGCCATGAGCGTCTACCTCGACCGCTTTCTCAACGTGCCAGCGGCGCGTCTGCCATCGTCCAATGACAAAGTCGACAAGCCGGAGGAGCTCCTGGAGGAACTCCCAGTCCTCCTCGACCGGCAGCGGCGGGTGGATGAAGCCGGACGATTGGTGGCGCGATACCTCTTCAGCGGCGGAGCTCCCAAACGGTTGCTTGCTGTGCTCGGTAGCGTGCTGCTGCGTGAGGACCGAGACTTCCATACCATCCAAGCCGTCGAAGCGGCGTTTCGCGAGTACAGCACCCTCGCTGAGACCGACGCTGGCGTACACGTGCTGGTGGCCGCTGCACGCTACTTGGCCGCCCACGCGCCGACGGCCCGGGCGCAGGTCCAGACCTATTCATTTGCTTTGCGACTCCATCACGGCGAAGATCTCCACGAGGAGTATCCCCACGGGTTGACGGAACGCGAAGTGGAGCTGCTCCGGCTCCTTGCCGGCGGCAAGACCGACAAACAGCTCGCCGATCAGCTCTTCATCTCCATCAAGACGGTCCAGACCCACGTGCGAAACATTCTCGCAAAGATCGGGGCCAATAATCGGACCGAAGCAGCTTCCTACGCCCACCGGCACGGCTTGATCAACGAGTAGCAGACCACGCCTGACCGGCAGCGCGTCGCACCTTCTACCCTTCCGAACACCAGGTGCGCGATCGGGGAGCATACGCATTCTCCCCTACGGTCCGCCATCGGGCGACTACCCCACCCAGGAGAGCCGCTAAGGGTTTTTGCGTAGATCAGCCAGTACCTCCATCTCCAAACGCCGCCCTGCCCACTCTGAACAGACCTCGGCGATCGGTTGGGTAAGGGTTCTTCCCGATACCTGGCCTACCTACCGCCCGTCCAAAAATCATCACTATTACCGATAGAATTAGCCTGTCTCCGGATCGTATGTTCTTAGGAAACAAAACCATCGGAGGAAGGCGGAAGAGATGAAAGAGCAAAGTCCTGACAAAGAGAGCTTCGTGGAAGTGGGCCCGCTGACGAAACTCCGCCAGAAGGGGGCCACCCTCGTTCGGGCTGGCCGCTGGTCCGTTGCAGTGCTGGTAGAAGGAGAGTCGGTATATGCCGTTGACAACCGTTGCCCCCACATGGGTTTCCCACTTACCAAAGGGACAGTCAAAGAGGGAATACTCACCTGCCACTGGCACGAAGCACGGTTCGAGCTCAACAGCGGCTGCACCTTCGACTTGTGGGCCGATGACGTACCTTCGTTCGAAACGAAGGTCGAAGACGGTGTGGTGTACGTTGCCACAACGCCCCGCCGCGACACCGACAAGAGCGAGTATCTACAGCGATTGGGCCGCGGCGTTGAGCAAAACATCCCTCTGGTTCAAGCCAAGAGCCTGCTCGGCTTGTTCGACGCTAACGCTGAGGTGCATGAGATCGTGCGGCAGGTTGCCCGCGTCGCTTCTCGCCGGCTGAGCACGTTCGGTGAAGGATTGGTTCGGCTCACCTGTGTCGCGAACCTCGCCTTCCGGTTGAACCGGGACGTCCTCTACCATGCACTTGCCTACGCCATTCGTCAGATCGGGCGTGAGTTCAACTCAGCCGTGCCGCGCTCGGATAGACAACCGCTGGAAAGTGATGCCATCGATGCGGCCTCCCTGAAGCGATGGCTGCGGCAGTGGGTGCTGACGAGACATCGAGACGCCACCGAGAGGACGATCCTCACCGCCGTCGCCCACAACATGGGCGGGGACGCCGAAGTACCGGACCTGGTGTACGGAGCAGCGAATGAACGGATCTACGCGAACCTCGGTCACGTTTTCGATGCATGCAATAAGGCGTTCGAGCTCACAGACCTCATCGGCGAGCGTCACCGCACCGAGATATTCCCCTTACTGATACGGCAGTTGACGGAATCCCGGGGACAGGAAGAGAGCACCGCCTGGCATCATCCAATCGAAATCATAGAACCCCTGCGCCAAATCGAAGAGGAGCTGCCGACCATCCTCCAGAGCTCCCGATCCCGGGATGGCGCGTCAGCAAAGGGCGAAGAGGAGCTGGTGGAGATTCTCCTTTCCGATGAGCCGCTCCGGATCCTGGAGTTTTTGAAACACGCGCTGATATCGGGCACGGATCCCGTGAGGATCGCTGCGATGGTGGCGTACGCAGCAGCACTCCGTTTGATGCGCTTCGGGACGTCGAACGAAGTCACAGACTGGTTCAACCCGCAGCACACCTTCATCTTCGCGAATGCGGTCTTTTGTGCCGTCCGTCGCAGCGCTACCCCCGACCTGATCAAAGGCATCTTTCATGGTGCCCTCTCGGTTTACATGGACCGCTACCTCAACGTGCCGCCGGCAAAACCACCGACGGATGCGGAGCTCAACAGCCTGCCCACAGACGGAGACGAACTGCTCGAACTACTCCTGGAGACGACGAACAACCGCAGTGAAGTGGACGCGATCGCGCGCTTGGTCAGTAGATACGTGCGTCTCCAGCACCCTCTGAATGCGCTGATCGACAGGTTGGCTCTGGCCACGGTACGGGAAGACCTGGATTTCCATTCGCTTCAGGTGCTCGAAGCTGGCGCCGTCCAGTGCGATTATCACCGCGATCCCAAGCGGTCAGAACAGATCCTGCTCGGGGTCGTCCGCAATCTCGCCGCTCACTGCCCAACCATTAGAGCAGGTTTTCAAACAGCGACCATCGCGCAGCGCCTGCATCGCGGCGAGAAGCTCTATGAAGAGTAAGGAGGACCTCCATGCTGGATTATGACAGCTTGCTTGAACAGGCATTGCGTGTAGTTCCGACCCATCGGGAAACACACGGTATCAAAGGCACTTTTGCCGTTATGCGTCTTTCCCAAACCTATCCCCATTGGAGTGAGGACGTGCTTCGGGGAGCACTGGAGCTAGTACAAAATGTGAGCAATGCAGCTAAAGTGGAGGGTCTCGCATTCAGAAATTTACAAATACCTGATAATAAAGAGCGACTTCCCAAAGCAAGGTGGCGCGGTCTTATTGCTCGAGGAGTATTCCCTGCCGCTTATCAGGCAGCTGTCGATTGGCATCGGCTGGAAGGCATTGATGAGATTATTGTTTCTTACAAAGATCAGATGCTGAACACCATTACTGATTTGGGTCACGCGTTTACCGTTTGGTGTTCTTTCAATGAAGTTATTCCTTACCTGAAAACTGAGGACAGAAAATTATTCGCCACCGAACGTTTTGCCGAATTTGTGGCTCAGCAGACCTATCAAGATAGAGGTGATTATACAACCCAGGATCTGCCTGAAGTCGACGCTTCTGCTGTATTGAGTGCCGGGTTAAGAAACCCAGGATTCATAGGACATAACCTAATTACCTTGGGCACGTTACTAAGATATGCGCCAAAGTTGGAGACTAAGGAATATAGAGCAGGCCTGAATCAGACTAAGGGGATGATTGAAAATGACCATAAATGGCCTGAGGTCGAGTTTGACGAAAGAACCTATGATCGGTCGATACATGGGGAGGATTTAGAACAAGCTGTGTTAGATCTATTGAGAGGTGGCGTTGATGATGTACACACGGCAACGATGGCCGATGTATCTGTTGAGCTTTGGAAACATGCAAATGAAGAGCAAAAGAAGGAACTTCTACATTGCATGAGCCTATTGTCACAAAGTAGAAACTGAGTGCATCCAACCTGAGATGAGGTCCCAGCAGGGCAGGATAATCCGGTCAGGAGGGCTATCGCAGACCAAATTGTGAAGTAGGGTGTTCGCATCGCTGGTGCTCGTGGAGGCAGTGGGTATCCGGAGTAATCACATCGGCGGTCACAGCCGTTGCTCGTGGCTGTACATCCTGCTCAACGACGAGGCTCGATTACCTGGTAGACCACGAGAGTAGATCTTCAAAGCCTCTGCTTGTTGTTGTCGCCGATACGGGCGTACTTGCCTCACTCCAATAATCAACGTTTTCAGAGGGTTACAAGTATACCTACAGAATCCCGTAAACGGATCGCATGGTGCGGCAGCACCGGCGAACGTCCGGCCTCAACTAGCTTTTTCCCTCCGTGAGGCCGTGGCCCGGACTACGCGTGCGCCGGGATGCCGAGCTCCGCACCCCGCACATCGACCGCCTCGCCGCAGAGGGCGTGTTCGACCTCGCCGTCAGCAACAACCCCATCTGCATGCCCGCGCGCTCGACCCTCCTGACTGGTCAGTACAGCCGCACCTGCATGGGTTACCTGGACAACTACACCGACGACGGCACTATCGAAACCATCCCCGAATACCCGGCGCAGACCCGCGACTGGTTGCGCGATACGACGCTCCCCGAAGCCTTCAAGGCCCAGGGCTACGACACCGCGCTCTTCGGCAAGTGGCACGTCCAGCCGGCGCCCAACCTGGTCGGCTTCGACTACGCCCTCTTCCCCCGCGTGCACCACCGCCACAGGGGCCAGACCTTTATCGAAAACACCGGTCTTGGGGACGTGGTCGAGGGGTTTAGCATCGACTATGAGGCCGAGCGAGTAGGGGCGTACCTTGCACAGGAGCGCGAAAACCCCCTCTTCATGTACTACATTATCTCACCGCCGCACATGCCGCTCGCCGACGCGCCGGGACACTACTTGACGATGTACTCCCCCGACGAGGTCCCCCTCCGGCCCAATACTCTCGTCGACGGCCAACTCCCCTGGGACGAGCACTGGTTCAAGATCTACCTCTGGGACTTCCTCTACTATAAGGAACACCTGCCCTACACCGCGCAATTGCCCGACGGTTTTGACCTGCGCCACCTGACCGCCCTCTACTACGGGCTGACCACCTGGGTCGACGATAGCGTCGGCCGCCTGATGGCCAACCTCGAGGCCAGCGGGCTGGCCGAAGACACCATCGTCGTCTTCGCCTCCGACCACGGCGAAAACCTCGGTTCGCACCACCAATTCAACAAAAGCCAGCTCATCGAGGAATCGATCCGCGTCCCGCTGATTTTCTGGGGCGGCCTCGTCCCGCACGCCAACCGCACCCAGGTCGCCCAACTCATCGACATCATGCCGACCCTCCTCGACTTGTGCGGCGCCGAAATCCCCGCCACCGCCCCGATCCTGCGCGGCGATGCCGATACCCTGGCCGAAAACTGCGCCTTTATCGAAACATCCAGGGGCGCCATCGGCCTGCGGACCCCGACCCACCTCTACGGTATGCAATTGGAGGAAGACCTAAGGACCATCAGTAGCGAGTGCCAGTGTTTCTACGATCTCGCCGCCGACCCTACGAACAACACAACCTGGCCGGGGACGCCGACTCCGCTTTAGAAGTGGAATTGGCCCGACGGCTGACCGCGTGGAACGCGCAGACGCCGTGGCTAATGGACTGACGCGACGCCGGTCGGATATTCGCCAACGGATTCTGACCTGTCCTGTTTTATTCACTGAAGCGAATGAACGACCTATTTTGTCTGGGCCACCGGGCCCGGTGGCAGCAGGGCCTGCATCGCAGACATGCGCTATGAATCGGGTGCCACGAATACGCGCGTGGCATCCGTTTTTTCGGTTGTGGATGGAGAGTTGCTGCTTGCCGTCGCAAATTCAACGACTTTAGCATGCCAACATGAATGGAAGCCACAATGAAACAAGAAGATTACGATTTCTTCAAGAAAAACGGCTACCTGTCGCTTGGAAAGATCTTGAGCGACGACGAGGTAACTCGTTTTGCGGATCATTTCGACCGGAATCGTCGCGACTTCAGCCGTTTCTGGAACGACAACGGCATCTGGCAAACCCAGCACTGCGATTTGCTCCTGACCGAGCCCGAGTTTGATGAGATCATTCGCCACCCCAAGGCCATTGAGCCGCTCCAGGACTTGATGGGCGACGAGGTCTGTTTTTCAGATGCCTGCCTCCGGCACATGGAGCCGTACGCGGGTGAGCCGCTTCCCGGGATGACGTCGTGGGAAGGGCCGGTAGGGCGCCGCTGGCATCGAGACGTGGGGGAAGACACCATGTGGCTGGAACATCCGCTGCGCATCGGCTATGTCCAGATGATGGTCTACATGGCAGACGTCAACGACACAACCCATAGCTTCTCCATCTCGCCCCAACCGTTCGATCACGAGATTCTGGACGCGGAAGCTCAGCTTGAGCGCGGTGGAATCCACGACCTGTACGGCAGTGCAGGAACGGCGATACTGTTCAATATCACCCGTCTACACACGGTGACCGTGCGTCCAACGCAGTCTGAACGCAAATCCGTACAGATCTATTACGGCCACCGGCACCGCGAATTCCTCGGCGACGATACGTTCATACCGACGCAGCTTTGGCGTGACCATCAAGACGAGGAGGTGCGTGGATTCTACGGCGTTCTCAATGGCAAGACCCAGGAGTATATGAAACGCACAGCCGACCGCGACGAGATCCCTGTGAATGAGGCGCTGGAGATCTTGGCCGATATTCGGCAGAACGTAAACCTGCCGAAAAAATATGGACCCCGCTGGCGTTACACTGTGCACGGGACAAGGAGAAACAATCGTTGGAGCTGATGGATCTGGATATTGCCGTGGTGCGTGCTCCGAAGCGGGATGTGTGCTGGTTGAACTCTGTTGTGATCTCACCTTGAGACCAGTTGCCTACTCAGTGAGCTGTGAGGCTGGCATCGCAGAGTCGGTCCTCATGCCAGACGGCCCAGCGGATATCCCCGTCCTCGGGTTTCTGCGGTTTCTCATCGCGACCGCGGAAAGTGCTCCGCCGCGTACTCCGCCATATCCTCCGTCCACTGGCTGTAGAACTCGCGAGTCGCCGCGTCTGGATGTCGCGCCAGACGTTCCGGCACCAACATCCAGTAGGTGAGAGGCGGGTTGGTCACATGGCTGTAGTAAGTATGCTGGGTACGGCGGCCGTGGGTGCAGGCGTCGACGCCGGTAACGCGGGCGTGGAAGATATCGATGTTGTAGAGGATTCCGGTTCCCGCCTTCCCGCGAATGGGTACCTCCTGGTAGTTGGTCATCTGAGCGCGAGCCTCCTCCGGCGTTTGATAGGGGTGGCTGTTGGGCATTACACAGAAGCAGGGGCAACAGTCGTGAACGTCCCACAGATAGTAAATGGCGCAAAGATAGGCGCATTCGAACGGAGATTCTTTACGGCGGTTCAGCGCAACCTTGCGCCGATCTCGATGGAAATCCATGGCGCAGTCGCCGGCCGTTTCCGGGGGCGCCTCGCGGAAATCAAACTGAGCGAACCGAACGCCCTCCCCCAAAATCGCCTCGACTATCGGATAGGAACGAGGCGGTTGCACATGGCGATCCAGTTCCGGGTGCTCCACCAAGATCTGGCCATGGCCGGGCATCTTTCCTCCGACTCCCCATTCTTCGGGAATCTCGCGTTGGGAACGGTCGACAAACGCGTTGAGGGTGCTCACCTCCTCGTCGCTGAGTGCGTCTTCAATAACAACGTAGTTGCTCTCTTTGAAGAACTGCAGGATGTCGTCGTGCTGGTGGGGAAGAAAAGTGGAGGCTTCCATGGAGTGCTCCTCTGACACCATCGCGTCGGATCTACTTCAAGGCAAGCGCACTGTACGTACTCAGTGGCTGCACAAACCCGCGTCCCGAACTCTACGTACCTATTATACGAGGGCGAATAAACGTCATTGTCGTCGGTCGTAGCAATGATCCGAGGGTTGGCTGCTCGGCGTTTTGGGGCAGAGTGTTCCTAATAGTGCAACTCTATATCGGCCGTCCGAACTCGGTGAAACCTAACAGCGCGCGCACGAAAAACTCGAAGGTCTCTAAGTTCCGGTGGTCCCTGAACAAACGGCTCGTCGTAGTCGGGGATGCGATCCAGGTCGCGTTTGGTGTCCGGGGCTCCGTCCTTGTTCACGTCCTGATCCAGAAACACGCCGTTCAAGTCGGTGCCGACCTGGTCAATGTGCGTCGCCACCAGATTTCCGTCCCAACCGTCATGAACTGGACATTGCCCCGGTCGCTCTACGCCCCAAGCTCCACCGCCAGCACCCACATCGGAGCCTTACCCACGTCGTAGATCACCCGGTCTGTCAGCTCTCCGCTGTTTTGATCGATGCGGTAGGCCGACATCTTGCCGCTGATGGCGCCGGCTGCGAAAAAGAACCTTCCCTGCGGGTCCACCTCGATCCCTCTCACGTGATTTTCGGTGGGCACCCGGCCGATCAGCGACAACTCTCCGGAGTTTTCGTCTACGTTGAAGCAGGCGACGCTGTCGTGGCCTCGATTAGGGGCGTAGAGGAACTTGCCGCTCGGATGCACGCGAAGCTGGGAGGTCGAGTTCTCGCTCCTGTCAAAATCGTCAGGCAGGGTCGAGATTGTCTGAAAGGCGCACACCGTTCCCGATTCGCTGACATTGTAAGCCGAAATGCTGTTGCCCTGTTCATCGGTCGTATACATCACCGCCATGTTCGGATGGAAACGGATGTGACGCGGACCCAGTCTTTCTGACGGCACCATTTTTGGTGGCGTATTCGGTGTGATCTCACCCGTGTCCCCGTCGTATTTGTATTGATAGAGGGCATTCGAATCGATGCAGTTCGGCACGTAGACGAATCTGTTCGACGGGTGCATCTCCACCGAGTGAGCCCCCGGTTCCGTTCTCACCGTGCACACGGCAGGCTCCTCCAGCACACCATCGCCGCCGACACGGTAGCTGCTCGCCCTTGCCCCGCGCTGGCCCGCGGTGAGCACGAACTTGCCGGTTCCATCCACGGTTACGTAAACGGAATCCGATTCTTCCTCGATTGTGCCGAGGTGCGCCAGGGTGCCCGTTGCCTGGTCGACGGCCAGAGTGGCAAGCTTGCTGATGCGTCGACGCACGGCGTACAGGAAGTTCCTGTTCGGAGCTATCGCCAGCCCCGACGGTCCCCCCTCCAACGGTATGTCTTCCTGCTTTTCCAGCACGCCCGTGTCGGCGTCCATCTCAAAGATGCAGATCTTGTCTTCGCCGTTGATGCTTACGTACAGGTAGTAGGCCATCGTCCCCTCTCTCCCGCTGCTTTGTCGGCTGGTTGCTGGCAGAAGCTACGCAATTTCTGCTACTTTCCGGAAATTGAGACTGCCCATGCTCTCCCTACCATTCTTTGTGCGCTGACCGTGGCTCATGCTGGACCAGTAGTGCCAGAATGGGGTGGTGTCGACGTCGGCCAGCCGAGAGAAACCTCGGCGTCCGCCCTGGCGAAAGCATGGTTCGAGCTGCGCATCCTGACCACGATTCGGCGACCGGAATTCTCGCAGGTCCCCGGGGTCGAGGCAGCGCTGAGCACAGCTGCTCGCCGTCGCTTTCTCGCTTTCCCTGGACGGTCTCCCCCATGCCCATCAAACTCCCCCGAAAAACTCCGAGCAACCCTAATCCAATCAATATCGTCTTTTCCAGCCCCAGCTATCGCTGCCGGAGATAAGCGGCTTGATGTCTTCAGGCAAGGTTTCGATAAATTCAAGGCCGACTTCGTGCCCCGGCCATTCGCGGAGCATCGGTGGCGTATAGCCGGCGATTAGGATTGTGCGTTCCTTATCGCTGCGGATGGCGGTGCCGCTGTGGAAAAGAGATTCTGTAAAAAGCAACGTTGACCCGGCCGTTGCCTCGACCTGATGAATCAACTTATCATCCGAAAGCGCGGCATTGATCATCTCTTCAGCTGACCACGTCAGGCGATGTGAGCCTGGAATCACACACGTTCCACCATCATCCGGACCGACGTCTGTCAGATAGGTTAACGTCTTGACGAAGATGGAGTGGAATTTGTTCTGCTCGATGTAGGTCCCCCAACCGTGCTGCGTTCCTCTATGAAATCGGGCAGGATTATAGCGCCTCTTGTAAAGCTCATTGACGTCCACGTCTGGGTCCTTGCGGTTAATGATTGCCTCGGTTTCCTCCAAACGAACCTTGCCGCCAACGACCTCCTCGACGAGCGGAACGAGCTTCCGGTGAGCAGCGTATTCCAAAAGTGCCGGGTCGTGTTCGACGAGATTGCCCATCTTGATATAATGATCGCTTAGGTGGGCATAGCCTCGTTTGGATTCGAGATTTTGGTCAGCGCGCAACCGGTGGAGCGCGTCCTTCATCCGACCAACCTCGTCAGACGTCAAGGCGTTCTCTAGCAACACGTAACCGTAAATATCAAAGTGAAGGCGTTGTGCAGGTGTTAAACTGATGGTTTCGTTGTTATCCATTGATGTTAACCTCTCTGTCACCCCTCAATAACCGTAGCGGTGGGCCATGCCTCGGTGCTTTCCGGTTCACCACAGCGGTTCGTTGTGTCGGCCAATGGCGTTCAGGTAGTTGACAGGCGAAAAGTCATCCGTAAGCAGAATCGCCTTCGGATCGGGATTTACCGAGAACCTGTGTTCCACGATTTCCCCAATATCATGGTGAAATTCGAATCGTTTCTGCAGAGATGCTGCCCGCACCGCAAGTTCTTCCGCAGCCTTTCGAGGGCCCATGTAGGACACGGTGATGACATTGTCCAATTCGCTCGCGAATGTATCCACCACATCGAACACGCTGTCGAGCGTTAGCAGGGTACTGTCGAACAGGCGGCTGCCACCGTTGACGTTGGCAACTATGCATCCTCCTGCCTTCAAGCGAGATTTCAGAAGTTTATAAAACTCCTGGGTGGTAAGGTGAAAGGGGATGTACCCACCGCGAAAGGCGTCTACGACGATAATGTCATATTGGGCGGAATTGCGAATCAGGAAGATGCGACCGTCGTTCGCGGTGATAGAGTAGGTAGAGTCCTCTACGGTGCCAAAATACTTGGCAGCAGCGGCGATAACTCCAGGATCCAGCTCCACTGCCGCGATCTTGAGCTCGGGCATATGATGGTGTATGTATCGGGATGTCGTTCCGCCACCCAGTCCGATCATCAACAGTTTCGCCGGATCATCGACGTAGAGCAACCCCACCGGCATTAGCTTGTAGTGGGAAAATGCGAGCTCGAGGGGATTCTCCGGATAAATTGCGGACTCGTTGAAATCTAATCCAAGGCGTTTAAAGCGCATCACGATCAGGTCGCCCCTGCGATATACGAACATGCTGTTGTAGGGCGTTTCCGATTGTTCCAGGAGGATAAGGGAATCCTGAGAGGCCTCGGTTTGGGCAGATGCGCCTGGCTGCAAACAGACGAACAGGGTCAGGAATCCGATGACAGCAATATCTATTGTTTTTGGCATTTCTTGGTCCACTGGTTCAACGCATTGTAGAGGGCAAAAGCGAGGGAAGCTAACAAAACATCCGTCGCCAGAATGTGATAATTTGCTCGGCCCGCGCCAACTCCCCTCATCGGAGGAGTTTAGCCGGCGCAACAGTGGAGCAGTCTACTTTGGGCGTTCTTTCGGTCTGCTCAGCCCCGGGCATAGATGATAGCGACTGGCAACAGCTTTTAGCATTGTCAGCTGGTGGAATCCCTGCGACTGCGCCTTGAGCCACACTTACCACCATCGCAACACTCTGCACCTGGGGAACCACATCCCCATTGACAGTTCCGTTTCAATAGATTACTCGTCAAGGATTGGAATTTCCCATGCCGTTTTAACGCAGACTCGTCCAAGGAAATCTACGTTTCGTTTTCACGATTGCCAAGAAATACGAAAACCATGCTTGCCTCTAAATGATCTTAAAAATTGGAAGTCTAGGCCTAATAACCGTAGCGAAGCGCGTCGATGGCAGGAGTAAATCATGTTGACTTCGGAACAAGAGAGACAATTTAGAACCTTTGGATTTGTCGTAATCAGGGAATTTTTTCGTCCAGAGGAGTTGAATACACTCAGGAAAGAGTTCGATTACGTCGCAGAAAAAGCGTCGAGATTGAACAAATTCGACGGTACGAAAATGCAATTCTTCAGGATGCTGAGCCCAGAGACACCCTTCTACGCAGGCCTCCCGGAAGACCCGCGCTTCTACGAGACGGCCGAGCAGCTCTTCGGTGAAAGAGCTCTCTGTTTCGAGGTCAATTCCTACCGGTATGTCGGCAATACTCCGTGGCACTACAACGACGGCTGTATGAACGTCTACGGAGGAGGGATAAAATTCCAGTTCGGTTTGCAGCGAGTGGATGCCAATAGCGGCGCGTTGAGATTCATACCCGGTTCCCATCAAGATCCATACCAGACCCAGCTCGCACAGTACCCCGTACTGGGCAAGCAGTTCCGGAAGAATCCCGATTATCACGAGAAAGCCACCGAGCAGCTGGACCGGATACCGTGCTGCAAGATCGAGCTCGAACCATCCGACGTCGTGGCATTCGACCTGCGCATCATGCACGCAAGCTACGGCGGAAGCAACGACCGGCAGATGAACTGCGTGAGTTTCTTCAACTACCCTGAGACACCTCAGGAACTGGAAACCATGCGCAACATCGCTCCGAGATACCTGCATCCCGAACCGCATCCCGAGATGCCCTGGCAGGACGGGGTCGCCGAGGAGTGGTTGAGCAACCCCGAGAAGAACCCGAAACGCCAACAGTGGATAGACAGCCTCAGGGAAATCTGCGATACCTCTGAGGACGCCACCGGACTCAAGCTCGTCGACAGTGGATTCGGGTCGAGGATCCCCGTTCCAAGGTAGTCCCTCGAACATTCGATGACGACGAGCCGCGTCGACCTACTCCCGTCGGATCGGTGGGCGCTGACGCCGCGCAGCTTGTTGATCGGTTCGCTCTCGGCCCTGAGTATAGCGCTGATCCTGCCTTACACCATCAACGTGATCCACGGGTCGCGCATCGGCCTGAGCTCCTGCACGCCCGCTGCGTTCATTCTTTTCTTCACACTGATTCTGACCCTGCAGATCGTCCTCGGACTGCTCAAGCGCGACTGGCTGCTGCGTCCCGGGGAGCTGGCGGTCATCTTCATCATGATGGCGATGGCTACGGTCGTTCCCAATCGCGGCATAGCCCAGAAGGTGGTTTCCATGGTCACGGGCGTCACCTTCTACACCACGCCGGAGAACAACTGGGCCGAGCTCATCCAACCCATACTGGCGGAATGGCTGGTGCTGGGCGATCAACAAGCCGTCCGCGACTTGTATTTCGGCGGGGGGGTCGAGCAGATTCCCTGGCATCTGTGGATGCCGGTCCTGCTGCGCTGGTTTCTCTTCTTTATCGCTTACTATCTGACCCTGTTCAGCGCGCTGGTCATCCTGCGCCGGCAATGGGTGGAGCACGAGCGCCTGGCGTTTCCGTTAGCCCAGCTGCCCCTGGCCATGCTGCAGGACGACGGCCGGCCGGACGCGATCGTCCGACCGTTCTTTCGGGACAAGGTGATGTGGGCGGGATTTCTCTTTTCGTTTCTCATCAACAGCACCAATGTGCTGCACAACTATTTCTCCTTTATCCCCGCCGTGATGGGCGTCGTGGAGACCATGATCTTCCGCGACCAGATCGAGTTGATGTTCCGCATCAATTTTCTGATGCTGGGCTTCGCCTATTTCATCAACACCACCGTCGCTTTCAGTATGTGGTTCTTCTATCTCGTTCGGGTGCTTCAAGGAGAGGCGTTTGCGATTTTCGGCATTGGCCTGAGCCAGCACTTGGGCCCGGGGGATGCCTCGGGACCGGTGGGCGGAGCGGCCATCGGGCACCAGATGATGGGTGCCCTGATCGTTCTGGTGGTCTTCGGCCTCTGGACGGCAAGGCCTCACCTGGCCGAGGTTTTGCGCAAGGCCTGGAACAGCAAGACTCCGGTGGATGACTCGCAGGAGATCATGTCGTACCGGACTGCGGTGCTCTGCTTTCTGGGAGGGTCGGGCTTCATTTTCGTCTGGCTGTGGCAGTCGGGAATGCCGGCCTGGACGGCGCTGCTCTTCATCTTCGCCGCGTTCGTGCTTATGATCGGCTTGGCGCGGGTGGTTGCCGAGACTGGTTTGCCCACCGTCGCCCCGGCCATGGCGCCCGCGACCTTCCTGATGTCGGGGATCGGCTCAACGGCACTGGGCATCAAGGGAGTGGTGGCGCTTGGCTACACCCTGGTTTGGGTCGGTGGGTTTCTCATGTTCGTAACCGCGCCAATGGCCAACGCGCTGCGGATTGGTTCGGAGATAACCCGCAACCGGAGGGGAGTCTTTCTCGCCGTGGCCGCGGCCGTGGTGATCGCCATATTAGCGGCGACGTGGTTTCAGATCTACCTCGCCTACAAGTATGGAGGCTTGCACCTCAACTCCAAGTATTACCAGGGTTTTGCCATGTGGCCGTCGCGGTTTGCGGAGGCCGGAATGGCGAACCTCACCGGGCCGAACGTGGAAGGGTGGATATGGACCGGGGTAGGGGGTGCCTTGATGGGCGGGCTCATGCTTGCGCGCCACGTTTTCGCCTGGTGGCCGTTCCACCCCATAGGATTTGCCGTCAGTGCTTCCTGGGTGATGAACCATCTGTGGATGTCGATCATGGTCGCCTGGTTGATCAAGGTTATGGTGCTCAACTATGGAGGGGCCAGCCTCTACGAACGAACGAAGCCGTTTTTCATGGGGATCATTCTGGGGCAGTTCGTGGCAGCGGGATTCTGGCTGCTGGTGGATTCCTTCACGGGAGTGAAGTACAATCATATCCGGGTGTATTGATTCTGCGGTGTCCAAGCGCCCGTTGGTAAGGCCTACATGCGTCTCCAAACCGTGGCTAATGCCACCAGCTTAAGAGGAGGTACCGGCGGTGAAGCAGGCAGATTACGATTTCTTCAAAGAGAACGGCTACGTGTCGCTTGGAAAGATCTTGAGCGACGAGGAGCTTGCCCGATTTGTCGATCTTTTCGATCGCAATCGTCGGGAATTCAGCCGATTCTGGAATGACAACGGCATCTGGCAGACCCAGCACTGCGATGCGCTCCTGACCGCGCCCGAGTTCGACGAGATCATTCGGCATCCGAAGGCGATGGGACCCCTTAGTGCCCTGATGGGCGGTGATGTCTGCTTCGCTGAGATCTGCCTCAGGCGCATGGGACCCTACGCGGGCGAGCCGATTCCGGGGATGAGGACGTGGGAAGGGTCGGTGGGGCGCCGCTGGCATCGCGATGGGGGGGAAGACACCACGTGGCCGGAGCATCCGCTGCGCATCGGTTATGTCCAGATGATGGTCTATCTGGCCGACGTGGACGACACCACCCATAGCTTCTCCGTCTCACCCCAAGCGTTCGATGAAGAGATTGTGAATACGGAAGCTCAGCTCGAGCGCGGTGGCATCCACGAGCTGCACGGCAGCGCGGGAACGGCGATACTGTTTAACATCACCCGTCTACACACAGTTACCGTGCGTCCAACCCAGTCCGAACGCAAATCGGTACAGATCTACTACGGCCACCGGCACCGGGATTTCCTCGGCCACGATTCGTTGGTACCGGCTCAGCTGTGGCGGGACCACCCAGACGCAGAGGTGCGTGGATTCTATGGGGTTCTCAATGGCAAGACGCGGGAATATTTGGAACGCACAGCGGGCCGCGATGAAGTCCCGGTGATCGAGGCCCTGAAGATCTTGGAGAATATCCAGGAGAACGTAAACCTTCCGAAAAAATACGGACCCCGCTGGCGTTATACGGTGCGCGGGACGCGGAGGCTGAGGAGACTACGACAGCCGCTTCGCGCCTGACGGGCGCGATCAACATTCTTCGCCCTAATCGCGATCCCAGCGACCATTCACACCTTCTACCGCCGATTGCGTAGCTCCCTTAATTGATCATTTACCGTTAAAGTCTCCATGTGTATTATTCTGCGGGACGCCTTGTTTTTGACCGTGGGCCGAGGATGACAGCCTAATTTAAGGGGATTATATACTTGACTAAGCAGCCGATCTTTCGTATATTAGTTGTAGGTAAGGAGGTTATACGAAATGGGCGCACCTGGAAAAAGCCACCGCAAAGGAATCTCAGTCATAGAGTTGTTTGAAATGTTCCCCGACAATGATACTGCTCAGCAATGGTTTGAACAAGAACGTTGGCCTCGGACGTTGTGTTGCCCGCGCTGCGGCGGGGTTGACAAGGCGAAGCGAACCGAGCATGGCGTTCCTATGGCTTTCTGGTGCGGGGATTGCCGTAAGCATTTCAGCGTCAGGACGGGGACGATATTGGAGCGGTCGAAAATTCCTTTACAGAAGTGGGTCATAGGTATATTTTTGCATCTATCCAGCTTGAAGGGAGTGTCCAGTCTGAAGCTGCATAGGGATCTGAAAATCACCCAGAAAAGCGCGTGGCACATGTTGCATCGTATTCGCAAAGCCTACGAGAGCAAGAAATCCCTACTGGACGGACCGGTCGAAATAGACGAAACTTTTATCGGCGGTGTAGAAGCTAACAAGCACGCCCACAAAAAGCTGCGTTCAGGGCGGGGACCCGTAGGCAAGGCGGTTGTTGCCGGTATTAAGGACCGCAACACCAAGGAAGTCCGAACGGCGGTCGTTTCTGATACTACTGCGGACACGTTGCAAGGGTTCGTCCGTGGCAATGTGCGGCGCAGGGCAGCCAAGTATACCGACGAGAACGGCTCCTATGACGGCTTGCCATTTCACGAGACGGTTAAGCATGGGGTGGGAACTGGGTGAGCGGCAAGGCGCATACGAACGGCATAGAGAGCTTTTGGAGCATGTTGAAACGCGGCTATCACGGAACCTATCACAAGATGAGCGTCAAGCACCTGCATCGCTACGTAACCGAGTTTGCCGGGCGGCACAATATCCGCGAACAGGACACCATTGACCAGATGCGATCCATGTTTGCCGGTATGATAGGCAAGCGCCTAATGTATTCGGAGTTGATCGAGTGACCACTATCGAATTGGAAAACGCAATCATGGATACGGCCATTATCATTCAGGAAGTTAAAGACGCCAAAAGTGAGCACCAAGAGACGGCGCAGGCGCGGTGCACGCTAATATGTGCACTCGAATTGACAGCGAAGTATCTAAAGGCCGGTGACTATTCTCGATTTAATGGCGGGCAAATCAACCCAGGCAAGGATCACAGTGGCGGTCCTCTGCGCTTGCCTGATAGTGACGCCATTATTGGAATCGTCTCTAGGAGCAAGGAAACCGCGTGTCAATTAGCTAAAGCCAAGGCAATGCTCAAAAACGAAGGCATCACGGAAGAGTTGCTGAATTTTGATTAGGGTAGGAAGGGCCTATGAAGAAGAAACCAGCCATCCCCAAGGAGTTGCAAAGAAGGGCGTCTATCTTAGTTAGAGCCCTATTTGCGTTGCCCCCCGAAGATAAAAGCCCACCGAAACCAATTCCACAGAAGAAGAACCAACCCAATGACGAAGGAAGAAAAAATGGAACTTGAAGGCGCTGCCGAAAAGCTTAAATGCGCCTATCGTTCCTACCGACGGGACCGCTCAAAGCTGGAAAAATTTGAGCAGGAAATAACCTCTCTAATAGGGGCGCTGGATGCAGAGGTGAAAATTGATTTTGATCGTCATCGAAGTCAGGGGAGTGCTGATTCCCCCAACTTTAACGGCTTCGATGGGTTTCAGGATGCCCTAGAAAATTTACAGATATCCAGGTGTGAAATAATAAAGGTCAAAAACTTATTCAGAGACCGTGGCCTCCAGGTGAATCCTACCTTGTAGGAAGGCATCATCATTTTATAAGAGCGCAATCAGTGCATGCATCAAAATTGACTTCTCGCAACCCTTTCTCTGTGAGGTGTAAGAATGGAATGGAAGCTGGGGGATGTAGTTCGGCTGAAAAGCGGGGGGCCTAAGATGACCGTAGAAAAAAAACTGTCTTCGACGACTGGTGAGGTTTCCTGTGCATGGTTCAACGAGAAAGAGAAAGATGTACAGAGGGACATCTTCCGTCGAGAAGTGCTGGAAGAAGTGCTGGAACTGGATTCCCAAATACGTTAGACCGAAGAAACCCAATTCGCATTTAAGGAATGGAATCTTTTCACACCAAAGCCGTAGGTGTGACCTACCCCAATGACGACGGTACGGACCGGCAGAAAATTATCGCAAAGTGCAAAGTGGGCGACAGGCTGATTTTGCAGCACGAACCCGAAAACCCCTATGACGAAAATGCGATTGCGGTTTACTGTTGCCAAAGTAGCTTTTTCGGTGGAAGCAAAATCAAGCAGATTGGACACCTTCCTAGTCGAACTGCGCGGAATTTGCACATGGACGAGCGTATAGTGGATGGCGGCCAGCTGGAGGCGAAAATATCCGCTGTGACGGGCGGGTCTGACGGAAAAACAAGAGGCGTCAACATCGAAATTTCCTAGCTTTCTGGCCTTCCCACGCACCCGAACAACCCGTCCCCCTAGACCTTTGCTTAGTTAAGTATATAATCCCCTAATTTAAGCCCCTGCGGTTGCAACTCTGAAAAACTTCAACTCTCGAGTGAGAGAAGGAGACTGTTGGTGGCGAGTCGAGAAGACATCGCGCTGATGGCGCACCTGATGCGCCGCGCAGGTTTTGGCGCAGCCTACGAAGAGCTGGAGGTCCTGGCTGAGAACGGGTACGAAGAGACGGTGGAGCAACTGCTGCACCCTGAGCAGCACCCTGACATAGATGAGTACGAGCTCTATCGTTACCACCCCATCACCAGTCCGTCGGAGAGCATTGCCCATGCACAGCTGTTGTGGCTTTACCGCATGGTGAACACCAGGCGTCCTCTTCAAGAGAAGGTGGCGCTTTTTTGGCACCACGTCTTCGCCACTGGAGACGACAAGGTGTCGTCCGCTATCGACATGGACGTCCAGATACAGATGTTCCGCGACCAGGGAATGGGGAATTTCCGCGACCTGTTGCTGGAGCTGGCCCAGAATCCTGCCATGATCTTCTGGCTGGACAATCAGGAGAACCACAAGCGTGCCCCCAACGAAAACTGGGGACGGGAGTTGATGGAGCTATTCTCCCTGGGGGTGGGAAACTACACCGAAACAGATGTCTTCGAGTGTGCTCGCGCCTTTACAGGCTGGACCATCAAACCCAAGGTCCCCGGATTTCCCTGGGGTGCTCATCCCTGGGGCTTCGAGTACCGTCCCCAGGACCACGACAACGGCGAGAAGAGTTTCCTGGGACATACCGGCAAGTTCAACGGTCAGGACATCATCGATATCATCCTGCAGCAACCGGCCTGCCCCGCCTTCGTCATGAGACACCTCTACAACTTCTTCGTGGCTGACGAGCCCGAGGTGCCCAAATGGCCCAACGAACCTCCTCGAGACCCGGATGCCATCGATCTGCTCTCAGAGACGTGGGTCAGCAACGACTTCGCAATGAAGCCAGTGCTGCGTGTCCTTTTCAACGCTGACTTCTTCAAGAATGCCACATACGAGAAGGTTCGGAGCCCGGTCGAGGTTGTCGCCGGGACGTTGAGGTTCACCGGCGCCTTGAAAGGCCCGCATCCGAGCTGGGCGGACATACCGGCGCAGACCCGGGGCATGGGACAGGACCTGCTCAACCCACCCAGCGTCGAAGGTTGGCATACCGGCAGGGAGTGGGTCAACAGTGGGGCGCTCATCAACCGGGTGAACTTCGTCGCCGACCGCGTTAGAGATACCGACCTGCCCGGCGTACAGAACATCATTGGAAGGGTGGCCGCGGAGGTCGGCGCCAGCGGCGACCCGGTCGAGGTGCTGGTTCATCGCTGTCTGTATGAGATGGGTCCGTTGGAGGTCGAAGAGGCCACGCGGACAGAACTCGAGGATCATGCCCGTTCGCTGGGGCCGGTCACCTTCGAGACGTCCGAGCCAACGCCGGAATGTTCGCACCTTATAGGGGAGTTGCTGGCCCTGATCGCAGGCACGCGAGAATATCAGTTCGGATAGACGGCATCACATGTCCCGCGGGAACAGAGCGGAAGACCGAGTGTGGAGCACATCCTATGACAACTAGTGACAAAGACCCGGTGCTCGTGGTTTTGCAATTGAGTGGCGGCAACGATTACATGAACTCCGTCGTCCCCTTCGCAAACCCGCAATACTACGACAACCGCCCCCTGCTGGGCGTGCCCGAGGACGATGTTCTCAAGCTGGACGACGAGGTCGGCCTTCATCCCGCGATGGCCCCGCTCAAGGAGATGCACGACGAGGGAGAGATGGCCATCGTCCATGGTGTAGGCTGGGAGAACTCCAACAGATCTCACTTCCGCTGCCTGGACATCTGGCACACCGCCGAACCGGACTCGTTCTCCAGCGAAGGCTGGCTGGGTAAGGCTACCAGGGAACTCGACCCCAAAGGTGACAATCCGGTCACCACCGTGAACATAGGTCCTGGTTTGCCGCGTGCGCTGGTCGCCGACGGCGTCTCCGTGGCTTCCGTGGCGGACATCGACGCCTACGGCCTTTTCACCTCTTTCGTGAAGGGGCCTCAGCGGCAGAAGATGCTCGAAAGGTTTGCCAAGATATACAGTCCTTCCAGCGACTCCGGGCCGGTGATGGACTACCTTGGTCACACCGGCATGGATGCGCTGAACGGCGCGGATATGGTCAAAACGGCGGCGCAAGAATACAGCTCGGACACGGAGTACGGCGCCAACCCCGTTTCCAACCGGCTAAAAGACGTAGCCAAGATTCACCTTGCCGACCTGGGAACACGCATACTCTACACCGAATATGGCGGGTTCGACACCCACGCCGCCCAAGCCACCGCCCATGTGAAGTTGCTGACCGACGTATCCAATGCCATCGCCGAGTTCTGGGAAGACCTCAGGGCTCACCAGGCCGATGAAAACGTGGTCATGCTGGTCTTCTCCGAATTTGGACGTCGCGTGAAGGAGAACGGCGGCGGCACCGATCACGGAGCTGCCGGGGTTTCTTGGGTTCTGGGGCCGAAGGTCAAAGGCGGCGCCTATGGCGAGTATCCGGATATCAGGAGCGAGAGGCTCAAGGATGGCGACCTGGCGCCGACATTCGACTTTCGTGGCCTCTACACCAACCTGTTGGAAGACTGGTTGAAGGTGGATCCGGCAGCTGCCGTCCGCGGCCAGTACGAGAAGCCAAATCTGATAGGCGTTGGTTGACAGTACGTCGTTCATCTGACCACCGGTCACAACGGATAGGCGCGGAGATGCCGATATGATCACCACCACCGCCGCTGGACGCACCTGGCGGTTCAGCCATGCCCTCGGACGCAATACGGCCGAGCACAACGAGAGCAAATACGGCGTCACCGGCGGCTTCTCGCGCCCGGTGTCTCTTGCCCTGGCGCCGGGCGGTCTCGTCTTCGTCCTCAGCCGTGGCCTGGGTTATGGGACGTTCAGCCCCGATCAGCCCGATCTCTACCGGCGCATCGGAAAAACCACGATGGAGGAGCACCACGAGGGCGACTTCGGCCGCAACGATTTTACCTGGCCGGCAGGCATTGTCGTGTCTGACGACGGAGATGTGTTCTGCTCAGACGAGTACGAAAACGCCATCTCCATCTTCGATCCCGATTCGACGCTTCCGTTCCCAGAGTACGGAGAAAACGGTGACCGGAAAGGGCGATGGGGCGAGGCAGGTGCGGGACCCGGGCAACTCAGCGGTCCTTCGGGCCTCGCGTTCGACGCCGACAACAACCTGCTGGTCGTCGATAGCCGCAACGACCGCGTGCAAAGGTTCACCAAGAAGGGTCAGTTTCTCGCCGCCTGGGGGAGTACGGGGCAAGGCGAGGGTGAGTTCAGACGACCCTGGGGGATCACAGTTGATGCCGCGGGCGACGTCTACGTCGCCGACTGGAGCAATAATCGAGTGCAGAAATTCACCGCCGACGGCGCATACCTGATGAGCTTCGGCACCTCACCCGAAGAGGGAGGAGCGCTGGATCATCCGGCGGATGTGGCGGTGGACAGCAGCGGGGATGTCTACGTCACCGATTGGGCAAACCACAGGGTGCAGATCTATGAGTCCAATGGAGAGATCCTGACGGCGCTACACGGTGACGCCAAGAACCCCACAGATTCCAAGGCCGGCGAGTATGTCATTAACCGCGACCCGCGGAGTAAGCTGGCGTTCGATGTGGTCGAAGACCTTACTCCCATGGGCAGGCTCATGAGGCCAACGGGAGTAGAGGTGGACGAACAGGACCGGGTCATCATCGCCGACTCCCGCGGCCGGCTGCAGGTCTACTCCAAGCTCGCCGGCAGCGCCGAACCAGAGCTTACCAAGGAATTCGGCTAGCGGTCCTGCTGTGGCCCCAGAGCACCTTCGCCGAGGCGGTGTATCAGGCTCTGGACAACCCATCAAGGTTCGCTGATGTGCTTAGCTTTGGAGAATAGCTGACATGGATCGGAATCTCCTTACCGACGAACAGATGCAGAGGTTCATCATTGATGGATACCTCATGCTCAAGTCCGGCCTGCCACCCGAGTTTCACAAGCAGGTCTTCGACGAAATCGACAGCGTGTACCAGACGGAAGGGAACCCCGGCAACAACCTGCTGCCGCGGATTCCGATGCTCCAACAGGTATTCGATGACCCGCGCATTTCCGGCGCTTTGGAAAGTATCCTGGGCGCAGGCTACTTCCTCTATCCGCATCGCCACTGCCACTTTCGCGAGCCGGAGTTCGTTCCCAGAAATGGGGTAAACACCGATCCCAGAAAGGGCGGTTTCGGAGGAAGCCTGCACCGGGATGGCATGAGCCGTCGCCGACATCGCACCCGATGGGCGCTGGGCCTCTACTACCCGCAGGATACGACCGCGGATATGGGCCCTACCACCGTCCTTCCGGGAAGTCAGTACTACAATGCGCTCTCCGGCGTCGACCTCAGCAACGAGTTTCCGCTCTGCGTGGATGCGGGAACCATCGTCATCACCCACTACGATCTCTGGCACGCGGCCACACCGAACCAGAGCGAAAAGAAACGGGCCCTGGTTAAATTCATGTTCGCGCGCATGAACGAACCGCTGAGCCCGAGCTGGAACAGCGAAAATCAAGACTGGCAGCCCGGTGCCGACGTAATGCATCGATCGCTGCCGAAGCACATCTGGGATTGGCACTGTGGCAAGGACATTGGGGAATGCACAGTGGTTGCGGATCCCCCCACAGCCTCGATCGATGAACTGGTCACAACGGCGTCCGAGAATTCGGCTCTGGACAATACGCAACTGGCGGGCAGGTCCGAGCCGGTTTGGCTCGACAGCGTATATGACTTGGCCGCTTTTGGGGAGTCGGCCGTGCCTTCCCTGATAGATGCCCTGGGAAACGAGTCTGAGTGGGTACGCAGGGGTTTTACCTACTCCCTGAGCGCCATTGGCGAATCTGCCGTACCCGCGCTCATGGAAGCTCTGGCACATGGTGACGCCGGCGTCCGTGCCGCTGCCGCTGAGACTTTGGGCGACTTGGGCACCCGGGCCGAGCCCGCCGCCTCGAAGTTGGTCACGTGTCTGGGAGATGAAACAGAGGAGGTGGTTGAACATGCCGCCGAAGCTCTCGGATTGATCGACGCACCCGCACCTGATGTACCGGAGGCGCTCGCAAGAACCCTGGGGCACGCGGCAGAGAAGGTTCGCATGAAGGCTGCCCTGGCGTTGGCCCGATTGGGTTCACGAGCCGAGGTTGCCACGCCACACCTGGAAGCTGTGCTGGGGGACAGCAACAGGTATGTTCGCGGCAAATCCGTCCATGCGTTGTTCAACATTGCGACCCACGAGGCCCGCGAAGCGCTGCTCCGCCATCTTCTGACCCATCGTTGGGACAATCTCACCTTCGGGGTCAACACCCACTGAGCGGTATTTCGTCGCTCGCCGACCTGGGAACAGCTGACATGGATCGCAAACTCCTTACCGACGAACAGATGCAGAGGTTCATCATTGATGGATACCTCATGTTCAAGTCCGGCCTGCCCGCGGAGTTTCACAAGCAGGTCTTCGACGAAATCGACAGCGTTTACGAAAACGAGGGCAACCCCGGCAACAACCTTCTTCCACGGATTCCCCTGTTCCAGCAGGTATTCGATGAGCCGCAGATCTCCGGTGCCCTGGAGAGTGTCCTGGGAGCCGATTTCTTCCTGTATCCGCATCGCCATTGCCACTTTCGCCAACCCGGCTTTGTGCCCAGGGGCGGCGTCAATACGGATCCAAAGCGGGGCCGCTTCGGAGGAAAACTGCACAAAGATGACATGAGCCACCGTCGCAGACATCGCACCCGATGGGCCTGGTGCCTCTACTACCCCCAGGATACGATCGCGGATATGGGCGCGACTACCATCCTTCCGGGTAGCCAGTACTACAATTCGCTGGCCGGCGTTGACCTCGCTCGGGAATTCCCGATCTGCGGGGATGCGGGAACCATCGGGGTTGCAAACTACGATCTCTTTCACGCGGCCACCTCCAACAAGACCGAGAAGAAACGGGCCATGGTGGCTTTCATCTTCGCGCGCATGAGCGAGCCTTTGAGTCCCAGCTGGGACTGCAAGAGTCAAGACTGGCAGCCAGGCGCCGATGTCCCACATGCAAATTTGAAGCAGCGCGTGTGGAATTGGCATTGCGGCAAGAGCGGTGAGAAATTCGCAGAGAGCGGGGATTCTGCTGCGGCTTCGATCGACGAACTCGTCGAAACCGCGTCGGAAAATTCGGCGCTTGGGGAGCCGAATCGAGCTATGTGGGCTCGAGTGGAGACCACGGAGCAGGCCGGCGCGTCCGAGCCGGTCTGGCTCGACAGCATCTACGAGCTGGCCAACCTCGGGGAGTCGGCGGTGCCTTCCCTCATAGACACCCTGGCAACTACCGAAGGCGTTCGCAGGGGTTTTACCTACGCGCTTAGCGCCATCGGTAAAGCAGCCGTACCCGCACTCACAGAGGCCCTGGGTCATAGCGACTCATCTGTCCGTGCCGGGGCGGCCGAGGCGCTGGCCGACATGGGCAATCAGGCCCGGCCGGCCATCCCGGAGCTGGTCAGGTGTCTGGAAGACCAGACGGATGAGGTGGCGGGGAATGCCGCCGAAGCCCTGGGCTGGATCGACCCGCCCGCCACTGTGGTCCCGGGGGCGCTGGCCATAGTGCTCGGTCACTCCGAAGAAAAGGTTCGCATGAGGGCTGCCATGGCGCTGGCCCGGTTGGGTCCACGTGCCGAGGAAGCCACGCCTCAGCTAGAGTCGGCCCTTGAGGACAGCAACCGCTACGTTCGCGGCAAGGCGGTCCACGCGTTGTCGAATATTGGAACGGCAAAGGCGCAGGAGGCTCTGCTCCGTCATCTGCTGACCCATCGCTGGGACAATCTCACCTTCGGAGTTAGCACTCACTGATCGGGCTTCGGTCGTGTCGGTCGCAGAGGGCAGCCGGCAGGCAAGAAGGTTTTGAATGGCATGATCTGGTGTCGCCGGAGCTTGAGAAGAACGGCCTGATTTTGTCGCCAACTCCACCACGCCTCTCGGTGAAATGACCCACTCGTCTCAACCTGCCGATCGCTGGGCAATCAGTGCCCGCTGCCTCGTTATCGGCTCGCTCTCGGCACTCAGCATCGCGCTAATCCTGCCTTATACATTGAACGTGATGCGGGCGACGCGCATCGGCCTCAGCTCCTGTACGCCGGCTGCTTTCATTCTGTTTTTCGTCGTGCTCTTTACCGTCCAGGTGATGCTGACGCTGCTCAGGCGCAACTGGCACCTGCGTCCCGGTGAGCTGGCAGTCATCTTCGTCATGATGGCGATCGCCACCGCCATTCCCACCCGGGGCGTATCGCAGAAGCTGGTCGTGGGGATCACCGGTATCATCTTCTACGCCACGCCGGAAAACAATTGGGGAGAGCTGATTCATCCCGTACTGGCGGAATGGCTGGTGCTCGGTGATGCGGACGCGGTCCGCGAGCTCTACTACGGAGGAGACCCGGACCGAATCCCGTGGCACCTATGGCTGCCGGTCCTGCTGCGCTGGCTCCTCTTCTTTGTCGCCTACCATCTCATGCTGCTCAGTGCCTTGGTGATCCTTCGGCGCCAGTGGGTCGAGCACGAGCGCCTGGCCTTCCCCTTGGCTCAGGTGCCGCTGGCGATGCTGCAGGACAACGGCCGGCCCGACGCGATCATAAAACCCTTCTTCAAGAATCCGGTCATGTGGGCCGGTTTCATCTTCTGTTTTCTGATGAACAGCACCAACATTCTGCACAACTATTTCCCCTGGATCCCTGCCTTCATGGGGCAGGTACAGTACTGGTTCTTTCGCGACCAGATCGAGATCATGTTTCGCATTAATTTCCTCATGCTGGGGTTTGCCTATTTCATCAACACCGGCGTCGCCTTCAGCATGTGGTTCTTCTATCTCGTGCGCGTGCTCCAAGGGGGAATCTTTGTCCTACTGGGCATAGGCCTCACTCAGAACCTGGGTCCGGGGCACGCCACGACGCCCATCGGGGACCGATCTTCGGTCACCAGATGATGGGGGCGTTGATCGTGATGGTGGTCTTCGGACTGTGGACGGCACGGTCCCACCTCATGGAGGTTTTGCGCAAGGCGTGGAACGGAGACCCATCGGTGGACGATTCGCAGGAGTTGATGCCGTACCGGGCTGCAGTGCTCTGCTTCCTGGGTGGCTCGACCTTCCTTTTTCTCTGGTTGTGGCAGTCGGGCATGCCGGCCTGGATCGCTCCCATTTTCATCTTTGCGACCCTGGTCGTAATGATCGGATTGGCGCGGGTCATCGCCGAAACCGGCGTGCCCACCATCACTCCCGCCATGGCCCCAGCCAACTTCGTGACTTCCGCCCTCGGAACCACGGCGCTCGGTATGACGGGGGTGGTGGCGGCTGGCTTTACGCTCATCTGGGCGAGCGGGTTCATGACCTTCATCACCGCGCCCATGGCGAACGCGCTGCGCATGGGATCGGAGATCACCCGCAATCGAAGGAGGTTTGTCTTCGCCATTGGTGCCGCTTCGGTGATCGCCATGGTGGCCGCCACCTGGTTTCAGATCCACCTGGCCTACAAGCACGGCGGACTCAACCTCAATACCCGCTACTACTTCGTCTACGCGCAGACCGCCGCTCGGTTTGTAGAGCTCAAGCTCAACAGTCCAACGGAAGCGCACATGGGCGGCTGGATATGGACCGGGGTGGGCGCCGCGGTCATGGTCGGCCTGATGATCGCTCGCCACACCTTCGCCTGGTGGCCTTTCCATCCGGTCGGTTTCGCCATAAGCTCCTCCTGGATCTTGAACGCCATCTGGATGTCGACTTTGGTAGCCTGGCTGATCAAGGTTCTGGTACTTAACTATGGTGGGCCCAGCCTGTACGAACGGACAAAGCCGTTTTTCATGGGGATTATTCTTGGACAGTTCGTGGCGGCGGGCTTCTGGCTACTGGTCGACTCGATTACGGGCGTGAAACACAACCATATTCGAGTATATTGATGCGCGGGGGTTCGATACCGTAGGGGTGCCCTGGTCTGATTCTCGCCATCCACCATTTCGATCGCTCCAACGGCAGCCTGCCAAGAGGAGGAAAGCGCCATGAAACAGGAAGATTACGATTTCTTCAAGGAGAATGGCTACTTGTCGCTTGGAAAGATCTTGAGCGATGAGGAGGTAACCCGTTTCGCGGATCTTTTCGACCGGAATCGGCGCGACTTCAGTCGTTTCTGGAAAGATAACGGCATTTGGCAAACCCAGACCTGCGATTCGCTCCTGACCGCGCCCGAGTTTGATGAAATCATTCGCCACCCCAAGGCTTTGGGCCCGCTCCAGGGCCTGATGGGCGATTCGGTCTGTTTCTCGGAAATCTGCCTCAGACACATGGGGCCCTACGCGGGCGAGCCGCTTCCCGGAATGCGGACGTGGGAAGGTCCGGTGGGACGACGCTGGCATCGAGACGGGGGGGAAGACACCATGTGGCCGGAACATCCGCTGCGCATCGGTTATGTCCAAATGATGGTCTACCTGGCGGACGTGAGCGACACGACCCATAGCTTCTCCATCTCGCCCCAAGCATTCGATCAAGAGATTCTGGATGCGGAAGCTCAGCTCGAGCGCGGTGGCATCCGCGACCTGCACGGCAACGCGGGAACGGCGGTACTGTTTAACATTACGCGTCTACACACGGTTACCGTGCGTCCAACACAGTCCCAACGCAAATCCGTGCAGATCTATTACGGCCACCGGCACCGCGAATTCCTCAGCGACCAGTCGTTTGTACCGACTCAGCTGTGGCGCGACCACCCGGACCAGGACGTGCGTGGATTCTATGGCGTTCTCAATGGCAAGACCCGGGAATTCTTGAAACGCACCGCCCGCCGCGACGAAGTCCCGGTGAATGAGACACTGGAAATCTTGGCCGACATCCGGGCGAACGTAAACTTGGCGAAAAAATATGGACCCCGCTGGCGTTTCACGGTGCGCGGGACGAGGAGGAAACGAATTAACGTACAATCAAGGAGCCGGTGATGATCAAGATAGCCATCTCCATGCCCCCCGAGCCGAGCCTGCAGTGGACGTTGATGCGACAGTGCGGCGTGGAGCATGCCGTCTGCCACGGCAACCTGCAGGCGATCCCCGGTAGGCCCGAAGAGGAACAACCCTGGAGCCTGTCGAGCCTGCGCCGATGGAAGGAGGACTACGAGTCCATCGGCGTCGAGCTATCGGTGATCGAGGGCCGGCCGGCGATGGACAAGATCAAGCTCGCCCTGCCAGGGCGTGACGAGGAGATCGAGGTGATCTGCCGGATGCTGCGCAATATGGGCGAGCTCGGCATCCCGGTGTGGTGCAGCATGTGGTCAACCATCCTCGGCGTTGTGCGAACAGCCCGCGACCTGCCGTCCCGCGCTGGCGCCCGCGTCAGCGGTTTCGACCTTTCCCAGGTGGAGGCCACCCCCACCGAGCACGGCATAGTCTCCGAAGAGGAGCTGTGGGACAATCTCCAGTATTTCCTCGAGCGTGTCGTCCCTGTGGCCGAGGAAGCGGGCGTGAAGATGGCTATGCACCCCGACGACCCGCCCCTATCCCCGATCCGCGGCGTGGCCCGCATTATGAGCAGCATCGACAACTACCAGCGCCTTATCGACACGGTGCCCAGCCCGATGAACGGCATCGGCCTGTGTCAGGGGAATTTCGCCTTGATGACGGATGATCTGCCCGGCGCCATCCGCCATTTCGGCGGCCAGGGCAAGATCCATTTCGTCCACTTCCGCGACGTGCGCGGCACCGCCACCGACTTCAGAGAGACCTTCCACGACGATGGACAGACCGATCTCGTGAAATGCCTGCGCGCGTATCGCGAGGTGGGCTACGAGGGCGTGCTGCGTCCGGATCACTACCCGATAATGGGTGACGACGCTTACGACGACGAATACCTCTCGGCGCGGGTGTTCGCGGTGGGCTACGTGAAGGGACTGCGGGAGGCGGCCTACGCCGAGGACTGAAAAACGACCACAATGAGACTTATCCGCTATTCGCGATTCACGGCGTCACCAAGACCCAGTGCAGGACTCATGTTGTCTGGGCTCACGACGCCGTGTGTTTCCGGAGGAAACCCAACCCATGTACGCTAAACCCGTCGAAATTCCAGGAATGATAAAGATCAAAGCAACGAAGGTCTCGGCGCCGCCGACATGGGCACTCATGGAGCGGAACCTGATTGAGCTGATGGAGCGCTCCGCTCGCCTGTTCACCAGGAAGTACACCGAGCGCGGGGGCGGGACCCTCCTCGCCGAGGATCTCGACGACCTCTACGAGCAGTTCTACAACTACGGCCTGTTCTACGCCATCGGCGCAGCCGACGATCTGCTGGATCTCCATCTTCAGCAGTGGAACGCCGCCACCCGCATCAGCGATGAGGGTATCCAACACCGTCCCAACCTGCACGAAGATTTCATCAGGGTCTACATGCCCTCCATCCACAACGAGTTTTGGAACCTGAATGCAGCCGCGGAATGGCACCATCTCGGAGAAGGCGGTACGGGGTTCTATAACATGGGTCTGGGCGATCCGACCATCTCCGAGAACGTGCGTCGAGCTCGACGCTTCGCCGCCATGTTCATCGGCGAAGACCCCGAAGCCCCCAATTGGGACCCCGACCATCGGATTCTGCGCTCCCCCTTCCATTCCAGCCAGGGCCCGAAGCTGGAAGGGGATGCGACGCTCGCCAACGTGATGCTCCTGGGTGGACGCCGGCTGGGTGACCCGGGCAACTACTACGGGGTCAGGGCGACCCTCTACCCTCACGTCAAACACCTCGAAGCCCGCTGGTTCGAGAATCCCGAACGCAGGCAGCAGATCCTCGACCTGTTCAACAAGGTGGTCCTGCAATCCGACACCCCCAGCAGTCTGGCTGCCTCGGCGCTGGTCACCAACGCCTACCTCTACACCGGCGACGAGCGCTACAAGCAGTGGGTTTTGGACTACACCGAGGCCTGGATGGAGCGCACCGAGCGGAACGGCGGCATCGTTCCGGACAACGTCGATGCAAACGGCGTCATCGGCGGCGGGCGCGAGGGTGTCTGGTGGGGAGGGCAGTACGGGTGGACCTCCTTCAAAGGCTGCAGCATCATGTACAACGGAATCAACATCGGCGTCGAGTGTGCCCAACTGCTCACCGGCGACAGCAGCTACCTGGATTTCCTGCGCTCGCAGCTCAAGGTCCGAATCGATCAGGGGTTCCACCGTGAAGACGGCCAGTTCGTTGTACCCTATCGGTATGGTCCAAATGGCTGGGAGATGGGGGAGCCAATAGAACCTTACGATGACGACGGCATTCCGATGGGAGAGTGGTCTTACTCGCCTCCCGGCCCCATGAACGGGCAGGAGATGATGCACCTCTACCACGCTTCCATGTCCCGGGAGGATTACGAGTTGATCACCCATGTCCGCGACGGCGAGGTGGAGCGGGATTGGAACGAGGTCGGATCCGTTCTGGGCGAGAAGAACGGAGGGCAGACCGAGTTCGCCCGGTTCCAGTATTACGATGGTAAGAATCCCGACTGGCCCGAGAAGATCCTGACCGCCGAATATCAGCACGCCCTGGAGATCTACGAGCGGATTCGGCTCGATGAGCGCACCCCCCACGAGATGATTCTGACCAACGAGTTCCCCTACCAGCCCGTCGTGACCAAGGGGCTGACCCAAGTCACGATGGGGGCACCCCAGACCATCTATACCGGCGGACTCCTGCGCGCCACGGTGCGCTACTTCGACCAGGATCGCGCTCGTCCCGGACTACCTGGGGACGTGGCCGCTCTCGTGGATGAGCTGGGGCCCGAGGTCGTGGGCTTTCAGCTCGTCAACACCCATCGAAGCGAGACGCGCAATCTCATCGTGCAGGCGGGGGCATTTGGCGAGCATCGGTTCACGCAGGTCCGCTACCACGAGGAAGGCCGCGACGGCGAGACCGTTGCGCCGGTGAATGAGAAGTACTTCGCCATTGAGCTTCCGCCGTCCAGGTCCATACGTGTGGAGGCCGGCCTGGAACGCTTTGTCAACGCCCCCAGCTACGCCTTCCCCTGGCACGGGGACAAGATTCCCGTACCGTTCCAAACCCTTTAGGAGAATCCGCAGGACAATCACTGAGCACCGAGCCAAGCGCAGCACGAATCCGGCCACGGGCCGGATGACCGCTCGGCACCCGCACGTCAGAGAATCAATCCAATGATCGACGGCACCAGAGACGCCTGCCGCTCTCGAGGTGTGATGCCCCTAGTCGACGAGGGCGTCGCGGAGGGAATCGATCTCAGCCTGACTGACGCCGGCATGTAGCGCATAACCCTCGACGCCGCAGTGGCGTTCGTCCAGGTCCCGGAGCACGGCGAGCATCACGTTGGGATTGCAGGTATCACGCCGGAGGTCCTGCCAGGTGTAGTTGGTGGCGTCGATCTCCGGATGGGCTTCGAGGTAGCGAGGCAGGTTGAAACGAGCCGTGAGGCCGTAATCCTGCGCGATGGTCTCGGCAGGTACTCCGGCGATTCCGAGGATGAGGGCGGTGATGAGACCTGTCCTGTCGGTGCCGCCGGCGCAGTGGACGAGCGCGGGCAGCGCCTCGGGGGCAGCCAGCGTGCACAGGGTGTCGCGCACTTCAGACTGTCGCTTGTCGAGCACCACCGAGTATCCCCAGCGCTTCCTCTCGACCTCTTCCATCGGGGGAAGGTCCTGCCGTTCGCGCAACGCCATGTCCCCGGCCATGTTGTGATGGTAGTAAGTCACCTCGTCCGAACCGAAGAAGACGTTGAGCTTGTCCTGCATCTCCCCGCTCCTTCTCAGGTCGATGATGGTCCGGACGCCGTAGCCCAGGAGATTCTGCTGGTCTTTGGCCGAAAGTTGATGCAGAGAATCGGAGCGCAGGAATTGTCCCCAGCGCGTCTGTCGCCCGTCCCGGGTGGCATATCCACCGATGTCCCGCGTGTTGAAGGTGCCTTCGAGCTTCAGATGCCGTCTCGGGTCCAGTTCCGCG
The DNA here is from genome assembly GCA_965217095.1 of Candidatus Latescibacterota bacterium. Taxonomy (GTDB): domain Bacteria; phylum Latescibacterota; class UBA2968; order UBA8231; family UBA8231; genus CAYNZV01. The sequence continues at coordinate 5,699,249 of OZ244235.1, read as the reverse complement.
GTCATGTCGCTAGTCCGGCAGTCCATCTTTGGCCAAAAATCCTGCCATGATCTTTTCTCCCAACTCCATGGTTTTTACCGCCTCATCCAGATTGGCACCCGGCAGGGAAATGGGACGCCCGTCTCTAATGCAGTCTATGAAATAGCGGTCCTCCTCCTCGGTACCGCCCAGGCCCTCCCTATTGGGCACTTCGTGACGCTCCCCATCGCAATACACTATGCTCTCGTTGACGCCTTCCAGATACGCGGAGATATCGCGCCCGTGGATCTCGTAGCGTTCCAGGCGCATCGAGGTGGTCAAGTTGAACATAAAATGCCCCACACAGCCGTTTTCAAAGAGGACCAGAGCCCCGTACACATCCTTGTATTTGTGCAGAGCACGGCGAACCACGCTGTGCACTTCGGCTACCTCCGCTCCCGCCAGGAAGCGCACCAGATCTATGGAGTGAATGGGGCTTTCCCACATATAATTGTCCAGCAGATGTTCGGGAAACCTGTCGGTACGTTTCTCCAGACGTGTCATACTCTTGTGAAATTCGCCGACCAATTGCACTATTGGGCCTCGCTCCTCGACCATCCGCCGCGTCTCGACAATCTGGGGATGGAAACGGCGATTCCAACCCACCATGCCCTGTACGCCGGAGTGCAGGGCGGCATCGCGCAGAGCTGTGGTCTCTTGCAGGCTCAACCCGGGAGGTTTCTCTACAAAAGTATTGATCCCCGCTGCCAGACACGGTAATGCGGCCTGTCCGTTGATATGCGCCGGTGTCGCTACAAAGGCAGCATCGAGTTCCTCACCGTCCAGCATTTCCTCAATGCTGGGGTAGCGCCCCACCGCGTTGAATTCGTCGGCCACGGCCGTGCGCAAAGCCTCCACTGGGTCACAGACCGCAACGATCTCCACTTCCTCGAAGCCGTTGACTATCCCCATATGCTGGCGACCTTTGCCGCCCGCCCCTACAAGTGCAACACGCATTTTTGACAATTCTCGCCAACCTTTTTTATGGAGTGGATCTGCGAATCGAACCTCTTGGAACTGAACGCGCTGAGCGCCGAGTTTCGCCTCGCCTGCCAACAAAGCCAACCTTGAGTCGTCGTTTCATTGGGCTGTATCCATAGTCCTATGACTCGACCCAGTGACGGTAAAACGGCTTTACATTGGATGGTAGTCGGTCGTAGACATTGCGCTTGACGAGTTGCTCCGTCCGCATCTTGTCGTTACCGAGGTCAAGCCAATACTGCCGCTCGAGTGACCCCTCCCTGCAGAGCCCCATATTGAACCACCACGGGATCCAACGCAATATCAGGCAGGAACGCCGTTTGCCGGAGCTGTTGGGCATGATGCTGTGCCAGGTGCGGCCATCGAGCATGAGCACGCTGCCGGCCTCGCCGGTTGCCTGCAACTCCGTCGGGTAGCGCGCCAATCGGTCAACAGCGGCGCTGGGGGGGTTTCCGTATCGATGGCTGCCGGGGACCACAGCCGTAGCACCATTTTCTTCGGAAAAGGGCGTCAGCATCCACAGGGTGTTGATGAGGACAGGTATCTCAGGGAGTCGCTTGAGGAGTTTGCCGGAGATATCCTCGTTTTGATTGTAAGGCCAGTCACAATGCAACCCGCGCCGCCTGAGGCCGATACTGACGGCCACACCGCAGTCCTCGGCCAGATAATGCGGACCCAATAGCGCCTCGAGGGCACCTGCCAGGCGCGGTTCGCAAAGGTAGGGGACGAACGACTGGTCGTGGTTCAGTAAACCTCGCGGCCGCGCCTCTTTCCCGCTCTTAACAAAGTCGGGATTGGTCCACTGACTGGGTTCCTCGCCATCTTCGGGGAAGCGCTCAGGGGCCAACATCTTCGTCGTGCGCTCGATGCTCGCGAGCACGTGCAGCACCTCATCCTTCGGGATGACGCCCGGGATGACGCAAAACCCATCGATCTGCATGTGCATGACGATCTGGGCGACGTTCATGGGCTCCTCTCGACCGAACTATGTTACCTACCTGGGTTGTGCTATGCAACCAAATAGTGGCGTTCTCTGTTTTAAGGGCGGTACCGGGCGAACTCTCGGCGGCCCCTGCATTAACCGCCGTCTCTTGGATTCTGGCATGAAAATCCGCACTTCATCGACTGCGTGAAAGAGGCCGCCACCGGCCTGCATGCTTCCCTTTCTCTGATCTCAAGCGTTTACGTTCTTATTATTCTGTATTTCGCTTTCTATCGAAAGGTCGTGGATGTCTGCCTCGAGTCGGTGGGGGCACGAATACCCGAGACAATTGGCCTTGGCACCAAACGCTCAGACGGATTCAGTGGCTTTTCCACGAAACTGGCGGTTGCGTCCGCATGCGCGCAAGTCTTCCCCCATCCGGGACCGTGCGTGTAGACTGATCCGAATCGTCTGCCTCGCCCTGACGATCTCAGAGACCGCCGGCGCCGACGTGTCTGAGCGCCTCGAGGAGGTAACCACCGCGCGTCCGTTTCTGCGCTGGACACGGCCTGCTTACCACAACTACGCCCACCAGAATGTCACCAACTCCCCTGGCCACATGTTTCCCTACGTGGACACGCCGAAATCCCGTCACGACTTCATGGGAAACTACCTGATGACCGGGTACGATCTGTACCGATGGGAGGAGACGCGCATCTTGGGTCAGGAATATGGAAGTGCCATTTTCAAGGAATTCGGCCTCGATGAAGCAGGAGGTACCTGGCCCAACGCGTTCGATTACGTGGTGGCGGGCAGCGACGGTTACGGACGGTGGGGATACAACATGATCGTCGGCGACGCCCTGATCGCCCGCTTTACCCCGCTGACGCTGTCGAAGGTGAATTACAACGGCGCGCGCCTGGATGTGTCCACACCCTATTTGAAACTCACAGGGCTGGCATCGAGGCAGGAGCGACCCAAGGACCGCACCCGGCTCACCGATGGCTCCTTTCAGGCAAAGACGCATTTTGCCGACGATTCCAACTTGCTTCTGGGCAGTCGGGCGCAGGTGGATCTGGGGCGTCTTCAGATAGGGCTCAACTGGGTCAACCAGCACGTATACCAGAGCACCCAGCCGGGCAACAGCCTCAAGGGGCGATTGAAGCCGGACCAGCCCATGACGGAGTACCTTCTCGTCCGTTTTACAGACGACTCGCCGGACGACGACACGGGCGGTGCGGTAGTGCGGGACGTGCACCTGTTGATCGATGGCGAAGTGCGCCGGGACCTGACACCTCGGGTAATCGGCCATACGGCCGATCCTCCGGTGCAGGTCGGTTTTGTTTCGGTCGTCACCGGGAAATTCAGCCCTCTACCATACAACCGGTTGACGGCCTCTACCGGGGGCACGGGCTTTTTCAACGAGACCTTCTATAGGGAACGCGATCTTCCGCTCTATGCCGACTACTTGACGCGAATCGATCATGCAGACGGCGTCGATGTAAGCAAAGTGGCCAATGCAGCAGGTCTGGAAACCACCTACGAGCTGCACGCGCCCGAACGCGAGCTCCGTGCCGACGGCAAAAACCAACTGGTATTCGTATTCGATCTCTCAGCCGAGCCCTCCGTCAAGTCGGTGGAGGTCGATGCATTGCTGGGCAACGACTACCACGTGGATGTGGCCATGCTGTACGCCGTGAATCAGATTGCTACCGCTCACGCTGACAGATTCAACGCCACCTACTATCATGTCGTCCTGCGCGCCGAGGGGAACGTAAGGGACTTGTCGAACCTGAGACGGGTGCGGTTCTCGGTGGGCGAGAACACCGGACAGTTCGTGTACGGTGCCGACGTGCAGCTGGTGCTGTCGAGCCTGGAGATCCACGGCGAGTATGCGCGCTCCAGTCTGTATTCCCGCTACCCTGCCCGAGTGGGTGGGCAACCGGCGTTTGATGACGCACCGCGTTTCAACCATCGAGGTGCGGCCTACTTCCTCAACGCCGTGCATCGGTTTCAGCGCGGGCTGGTGGGCGGTGAGCTGTTCTCCATAGATCCCGGATTTCAGACGGAGATGCGCTCCTACCTGCACAACGAAAACCCTCTCTGGTTGGGCATGTTTTCGGCCGTGATCAACAGTAGCATGTACTGGCAGCTGGTGGAAGACAACGACGATGGCGACCGCGATCCCGACCGCCAGTTCGGCAATCCGGTGGCGGTCAGTCCGGACCAGGTCGGCACCGACCTCGACGGCGTCTGGCTGAATCAGGACGAGGACAACGACGGGGCCCCCGACATCAATCGCAATCTCAATCGAGTCCCCGACTACGACGAGCCGTTTCTGATGTTCGACGTGGAGCCCAACAGCTACGTGTATGGGCTCGATTGCAACAACAACAACGAGCCCGATCCGCGCGAAGACGACGGCGATGTCGACTATCCGTACGACTACGACCAGCGCGGCTGGCATCTGTTCGGCCAGTGGCAGCTGACGCCGCGCTGGTCCGCAGGTGTGGGTCGCTACGAGGTGGCAGAGATAGCCGGGGGCGGCCGCAACCGCTCCACCTACGGGCTGCTGAGCTATCGCCGCGAGCAACGCGGGCGGCTGCAGCGGCTCTCTTTCGAGAGCGGCATCCGCCGGGTACAGGATGATATCCCCGACGAGATCATGACCTTCGATCCAGACGTCGGGACTCGACAAGGGGCCTACCGTCAGCGCGGGATCTTCAACGCGCCAGCGACCGACTCCGGTTTCGGCCTTCCGGTTTTCACCTTCGTCGACTTCATACCGGATCTGTTGTTCTACCGCGACAGCTTCGTGAGCGACACCTATCTTGAAGGCCGTCTCAGGCCCTGGTCGAAGCTGGAGGTGGTGCAGAAGCTGCGCCTGCGTCTCAACTGGCAGCAAGGTGGACGGCTCTACAACGGCAACTTCCAGCGCGATCGCCGGTTGGATTTCTGGACCTGGGTGAGCCGAGTTCAGTATCCCGTGTATTGGGGCTCCTTGGGCTTGACGCCCCAGTACAAGTTCATGATCCTGCGCTCGGTCGACCGGGAGCGCGACGTGCGACTGCAGTCAGAATATCGCTCGGTACCGATTCTGCGGCTGGAGTATCCACTTTTGCGCCGGACGTCGCTGGCAGCTGGCATTCAGGGTCTAGGTCCGGTGCCATACCGGCGCAAGAACCATACGGACAGAAGACTCAGCTTCGAGCAGCGCACGTTCTTTGGTTCCCTCAGAAATCGCTCGAACTATTTCGGCTACGAGCTGGTGACGATCGTCGGATTCAACAAAGACAGGGTGAGTTTTGATCAGATCTCTCTGAAGGATCGAAACGTAGATTTATGGAGCTTCTATGTGCGGACCGTGGTCGGTTTCACTGAGTTTGGACGCCCACTCTGAGTGGTAACAGACGACCGACACCGCATCCACGCAGGGTAAAGAAACAGGGGCAGATCGTGCGATCTGCCCCTGTACCGCAACCACACCAAACGTAAAGCCGCGTTTACTTCAGCAGCGTCATCGAGTGCGTCGCCGCGAAATCACCGGCTTGCATGCGATAGAAATAGACGCCGCTCGAAACGGGCTGGCCGTTCAAATCGCGCGCATTCCAGGTGGCTTTGTAGGCACCCGCGGTTTTGAAATTGTCCACGAGCGTGTCCACCAGCTGGCCGGTCGCATTAAACAGGTCGATCTTCACGTGGCTGTCAGCCGGCACGGCAAAGTCGATGGCGGTCTCGGGATTGAAGGGGTTGGGATAAGCGGCTCCCAGATTGTAGCTGGCCGGCGTGCCGGCACCTTCCACCTCTTCGACAGCCGTAACATTGGCACCCATTCTCCCCGTCTGGATGTCAAACGGCACGTGCATGGCCATCGCGGGAGTGCGCGGATCAGACGCTTCAAACGACCTGTAGGAGTGGGTTTGAAGATCGTATCGGGTGTCGAAGATCAGGCCGTCATACGGACCCGGACCGCGGTTAGGTGCGCAGTAGAGATCGCCACCCTGCGCGGAGCAGTTGTTCTGGAGAATGGCGGTGTTGCGGTCGGCGATCAATCTGAACGGCCCGATCTGGGGATCCATGAAAAGTTTGATTATTCCCGCGCCGTCGCGGCCCACGATGAAGCGGTACACGCCCTGCGCGTTGGCCAGCGGGCTGCCGAACGCCAATCTGCCGCCCGCTTCCGGGATCATTTTGATGACGAGGGAGAATCCGCCTTCGGCAGCGTCACCCGTAAGCCCGAGCTGGGCAGCGCGCTCGACGGAAATCTGGTCGCCGAACCGGTCTCCCGGGCCGTTGGCCCAGATGAGGTTGAAGTCGTGATCGAGCTTGATCATGCTGGTGCCCCGCCAGCCAACCACCCAGAGGCCGGTTTCGTTGATGGCGACGTAGGTAGGACCACCCGCACCGAAGGATTCGTTGCCGTTTTCGTCGACGTTGAACTGGTAGAAAAACTCCCGATGCTGGTCGACATTCTGGAGAAATTCACCCGTGGCCTTGTCCCAGACCGAAAACGAGGGGGCGGGGACCTCTTGGGTGCTCCAGTTTGCCGTATAGAGTTTGTCCTTCCATATCGACAGCTGCATGGCCCGCTCCCCTGCGGGCAACGGCAGTACAGAAAAGCCGTTATCGCCAAACGACGGGTCCCGATCGAACGTCTTGGCGCTGTCATTCCGTTTCATCCTGTAGACGCCGTTAGCCGGCTCGCCCGTCCACGTTGAGATGTAGAATGAAGTCGGATCCGCCGCGTCCGGGCGGATACCGCCAGTCGAGGTGGCGGTCTCGATCATCTGGAGCGACTCCTCGAAATTCCAGGTCTCGTAGCCAGTGGGATTGGCAAGGTAGTCCGTGCCCAGGGTGCCGCGCCACATCGTCCCCCAAAACTGTCCTCTATCTGGAGACGGTTGTCCGCCGGTGGCATGGACCCAGATTTCGTTGCTGCGTAGATCGAAGATGGGGTCGGGGGGATTGGCGGCGCTGGGCCCAACCAGCGCTGCCTGGTCAAGGTTGTTGATGCCTATGACGTCGAATTCATAGTTGCCAGCGCCCGCCGGCTGACCGTTCCAGTCGCGACCGTCCCACCTAGCGGAGTTGTTGCCGGCCTGGAAGACGGCGCCGCCGGAAACGGGAGCCACCGCCACGAACTTGGCCTGAGGTTGGGCGCGGACCACGGCCCCGTTGGGACCGCTCGGACCGGTCTCGCTGGAGCCGACCTCATAGATGGCGATCCACACCGTGGCACGCTGGTTCAACGTGAAGGGAATGTTCACGTCGCCGCTGCCGTTGTAGGGGACGTTCGAGGTGCTCAGGCGCAGGGGGTTCGGCGTGGCATTGGTGATGGTGGGAATGAGCTCTTCGAAATTTTCCGGGGGTCCCACGGGCCTTGGAAAGCTCTCCGCCCAGGTAATTCCCGTAACGAGCACACCCACCACCAAAGCAGCTAAGCCAGATCGAAGTAACTTCATCGGTTTCCTCCTTTGCGGGTAACTCTATGACATTATTGGGAATCAGACGCTGCTACGGCGGGTCTTTTTCTGCATCACCTCCCTTTCGAGACCATACCGTGTTGTTGGTAAAGTTGTCTGCTGACCATCTGAGTCTAAACCGGTCATTCTCCTAATGTGTGAAACAAAACAAATAGAGCGTAATATATTCATACGCGAGAATCAACCATTTAGAGGTGCAACCGCCCGGAATCGGACGATTCAGCCCTGGATGGCATTTTGAGCGATCGCGCGCGCCCGAGGGCCCGTTGTCCGACGCTTTCGTCCGCCGTATAGTTAGCTTTCGAAGAAACGATCAAACCAGGAGACCGGGTTGATGGCCATCGGTTTTCGGCTTCACCGCACCGATCCGGACCAGACCATCGCCAATCCGGACCCGGATGTGGACGGCATACGCGGTGGTGACAACCTGATCTCGTTTTCCCAAGACGAAGGGCACACCTGGTCTTTTCCAAGCATCATCCCCCGGACACGCACTGAATTGATCGAGCAGTCTGGGCCGGCGATTCAGCTGCGCAGCGGGGTGCTATTGGGAGCCGGTTCGTTGTTCCCCATGTGGGACGGCAGCAATCCGGGCGGGCGACCTGGTCCGATCCGATTGATACGGGCGTCTGAGGACAGGCCTCGAACCTGATACACTGGGCAGATGATATCCTGCTGACGATTCACTGCCACCGTGAAGGGGAGGACATCGGGTTGCATGTGAGAATTGTCGATCTGGCCGATGACCGCTGGCGCATCGTCGAGGAGACCAAGATATGGGGCAACGCCCCCCCGATGAAAGTGGCCAACTATTCGAACATGGGGCCGAACCTCAGATTCGGTCAAGCTTCGCTCCTGCGCCTGGACAACGACGAGGTGCTCGCTACCCACTGGGCGATCGAGGAAGGTCAGGGTCGTATCCGCACGCACCGGCTGAGCGTCCGGGTATAGGTTGCGGCCGTCGGCGGCGTTCTGGCGCGAGCTCCTTCGATAGCCCCTGCACTCCGCGATTCATACTTGGTAGGCAAACAGCTTGGCCTGGAACATCTTCAACCGTATGACGATGGTCTCGCCGATTCCGGAGATGTCACTTCTACCCTGCCATGTGACTGCCTGATCTTCCCGGTCGCCCGTCAACCGGTCGCATTCGGCGAAGGTGAACCCGGATAGGCCGTCTACGTCAGGCCGTATCCCGGGAGTGGCCTGAATAAGCTCCACGCTTACCCAGCCGCCGGGCTTGCACCGGTAGTTAAGCCGCAACTGGTCATGGTGTCGGTAAAGGGTGGGTATGGTGAACCGTCCCTCAATGTCGGCCTCGACGCCGCAAAACCGGTGTGGTCGCCAGCGGGCCCATCGAATGTCGGTGGGACGGCGCGACGGGAAAAGCGCATCCGCATACTCATCGCTGACGGTGTGCAACCTAGAGGCACCCGTGTAGGGCGAACCCCAATAACCATCGGGCAACTCCAGTATACCCGCACGCCAGAAATGGACCATGCAGTCGTCGCCACTGCCTGGAGCGCCTACCGTGACAATCGCCCGGCGCTCGGGACGGCTCCAGTACAGCCCATCGTGGCTGAAGGCGATCTGGCCGTCCATGTGATCCGTTGCCCGATGAAAGACGGGTATCAACATCCCGTGCAGGTCACTGCGCCCAGGATAGGGGAAGTAGTTGGCACCGTAGAAATCGATGTCCAGGTCGTCCTGAGCATCGGGCTCGAGAATGAGCTTGGGGGCGGGCCAGCGACGAAAATCTTTGGTCCTGGAGAGGCCAATCGTCCGGAGCTGAGTCTCTTCTTCAACAGAGGCTGTGCCGATGGCCTTCGGCTCCCCCGCCGGGAATCCCATTATCTGGAGATAGGCGTAGTATTCACCATTGTGGGGGTCGAAGCGAGCAGAGATGGCGCCATTCACCTTCCTGTCGGCCAAGGGTTCCTCCATTTGCTTCCAGTGGAGTCTGTCGGGAGAGGTAAGACCGACGGTCTTCCCCCCGGTTACCGCCCACGGCCCTTTGTACGCCGCTCCCTGGTATTGCATGGCCTCCGCCCGTTTCAGGGCCTCGTCGAGGCTCAAGGGCTCATTGGTGTCCGGGTCAAGCCAGCCCCTAATGCCGCCACCTATGGTCTTAAAGCGCTCCTCCGGCGGAGCGGACGGGTCCTCGAAGAACCCCTGGGAGCCCTGTAGCTCTTTGTGGATGATGTTATTCTTCTTTGAACCGTTAAACTCTATCCAGCCCATTTCCGGACGAGTCCAGTGATAGGCGTCGTCACTGACGGCATAACACGCACCGTTCGGCGATGCTCCGTAGAGCATGTGGTAGCGCTGGTCTTCTTGCCACATGTAGAGCGGGCTGATCCCTTTTGTCTCCCACTCCATCTCCGCTTCCAATAGAGGTCCTGCCTTGACCGCTTCCTCAACCTTGAGATGGACGCCTATAGGCGCATCGTACAGGTTATACACGCCGCGACGATCTATGCCGCGGGTGCCGGGATACACATCGGTCACATCAACGATGGGTCTCCATGCGCCGGAGTTGCGCCTTACGTTGCCACGCATTTTTTTGGGGCGCTCTGTCTCAGTCATAGCTCTTTACTCCTTTTCTCTCCCTTCTTAACCTGAGCGGGGTCTAGTTGGCAGACGGGCTCAACTGGCCTGAGATCATAAAGTCTCATACCCTTTCCCCTCCTCGAGCGCCGTCCGTTCGGCCGCTGTGAGATCCCAGTCTCCCTTCCAGATAGCGATGTTCTCATTCAAGTGCGCAAGGCGACGAACGGCGACGAGTACGGTGTCAATGGCACTACAGGCGAGGACGTGTTTCAGACATGCCGCCACCATTGAAACGCCCTCGGGAGCAATGTCGCGAGCGAAGCGGCCTCGGCCGAGTGGCTCGAGCCCGATGATGTCCACCTTTTGCTCCGTCAAACGTTGTATATCTGGCTCGTCTTCTCTCAGGTGGTAATTGTAATTGACCAGCACGATATCCATTGCCGACAAGTCGCTTTCAAGTGCCTGTGACAGCCCGAACACACCGATGCATTTCGTGAGTCCGCTGTCGCGCAGCTCTACCATTGCCTCGATCTGCTCGGCGGTGCACGTCCGATGGAGATACAGGAGGTCTAGGTGATCTACTCTCAACAACGAAACTGCCCGACGAGCTTCTTCCTTCAATGCTGCAGGGCTCTCGGTTTTCTTCTGCGCCATCCAGCAGGACAGAAATATCCGGTCTCTCAGACCCAATTCCGACAGACACGATCCAAAAAGCACTCGCTCCTCGTCGAACGTCACATCAAACAGGTTCATTCCCGCACCGACGGCGGTCGTCACGATTTCCAGAAGCTCGGCGCGCTCGGCGTGGCCCATGCCCCCGTACTCGCTCAAAAAGGTGTGCCCACCCAATCCGAGACGGGGAACGTCGACTCCGGTGCTTCCAAAGCCGCTCATCGCCACACGTTCGCCTCTATCAAATTTCTCACCGCTTTTGTTGCCGCCGCAAGGTCCTAGATTTTCTGCAAGAAAACGGCATCGATCACTCTCCTATCGCTGCATGGTGAGAAAGGCGCTGATATTTGCGGGTATTCCGCGATTTGCCGATCTGGCCTCCACCTTGAGAAAATTCCAAGCGCCGGCGCCTCCTCCTCCTGGAACCCAACAACAACATCATCGTTTTCGGGATTCAAACGGCGCAACGGGTAGTTATAGAACAACCTGGAACGAGAAAAACCGTCATGCACGGTTGAGAACATCCCGGACGATCTCGGCCACCGCGTCGATGTCGGCGTCGGAGATCCCGTGGTGGGTTATGAACTTCACGGAACCGGCGTCGAGCTCGAGCACACCGGCGCCGCGCGCGAGCACGTCCGTGGTGAAATTGGCCGGAGTCATGCAGTCAATCTCAACCCGCACGATGTTGGTCTGAACCGTCTCCATATCGACGCGAATGCCCTCCATTTCACAGAGTAACCCGGCCAGCCGACGCGCCCGTGCGTGGTCCTCGGCGAGCCTCGGAATCATGGTCTCGAGGGCGATGATGGCGGCCGCTGCGAACATGCCTTCCTTGTGGATCGAGTGCGAGCCCAGCACGCTGTGGTTTTTCCGGGCGCCTTCGATGAATTCGGCCGATCCGCAGAGCATCGAGCCGTAGGGAGCGCCTATTCCTTTGTTTAGGCTCAAACTCAATGCATCCACGGGCGCCGCCATTTCGCGCAGGGACACGCCGCGCGCCACGGCAGCATTGAACAGACGGGCGCCATCGACAAACACCGCGGCGCCGTGCTCGTGGGCGGCTCGTGAAACACGGATCATGTACTCGGGGGGCAGAGCAACACCGCCAGCGATGTTGTGCGTGTTCTCGAGACAGACCAGACTCGTTCGCGGCTGGAATCCGTACCCCGTTTCGAGGATGGCGGTTTCGACATCGGTCACCGCCATTTCTCCGAACTTGTCACCTCTGATTAGGCGGGGAACGGCACCGGTGTGGGCAGCGATGTTGCGCTCTTCAACCCACCAGAGGTGGCAGCGGGCTTCCATGATGGCCACGTCGCCTCGCCGGCAGTAGCCCATCAAACCCAGGAGATTGGCGACATTGGTCGTCGGGCACAGCAGGGCGGCTTCCTTGCCTGTCATCTCCGCGGCCAGCTCCTGGAGGCGACTGACATGAGGATCTTCACCCAACAAGGGCCATCCGATCTCGGCGGCTCGCATGGCTTCCCACATGGGCTCGGTGGGCGGCAGCAAGAACTCGCCGCGAGTGTCGATGGCCGGTTTTCTGCGATCTTGCGATTGTTGCATCAAGGCACCTCGGTTCCGCGCGTTTTGAAACCGCTCAGGGTTACGCCGGTTTGCCCTATATCAATCGTCTGTGGTATTGAGGTCAGCATCAATACGTCCTACTTATACTTAGGTGACACCTCATAACAGTCAGAGTGTGCCAATTCGATGACGGGGAGGGATCAACATGACAAGTCATTTCAAATTCCTTAAGCCCGGCCTCTCTCGCCGGGATTTCCTGAAGACGTCCGCGTACTCCGCAAGTTTGGCCGCGGGATTCTCTGCGGCCAATTTCCTCATCCCCAAGGCCTCAGCCGGCCAGGACAAGATGACCAAGGAGCTGCAGATCATGACCTGGGGCGGCAGCTTCGGCGATGGGATACGCCAGACGATTGTGGAACCCTTTGAAAAGGAATACGGGGTGAAGGTAACCGTGGGGGTCCTCGGCGCCAATGCAGAAATGCTGGCGAAACTGCGCGCAGCCACCATGGGAGGCGCCCCCAGCGACATCGATGTGCTGTGGCTAAATCTTGCCCATTCCTACATGGCGATTACGCAGGGCCTGGTCGAGCCTTTGCGCGCGGAGAACATTCCGAGTTACCACACGATTATCGACCCCTTCAACAAGCTGAAAAATCCCGTTCCCTGGGATCCGGGCAAGGAGATTCATGGCGTGCCGGCAGAATATGTGCCCGGCGGTATTGCTTATAACTCGAAGCGCATTCAGCGAAAACTGGATAGCGTCGGGGAGCTGTGGAATCCGGCGTACGAAGGCAAACTGGGCATCTTCAGCCAAACGCTGTGGCAGATGGTCAACGCCGCCGTCTTGGTAGGCCAGGATCCCAACAACTTTACCGATCCGGACGAAATCTGGGCTAAGCTGCGCCAGCAGAGAAAGCTGGTGAAACGCTACTTCAGCGGCATGGCGGAAGGCCAGGAGATGTTTCGCAACGAGACGATCCATATTTCCTCGCTAGGAGGCGGGCGGGCGTTGGCATTGCAGCGCGAAGGCCATCCCATCGATTACTACCTGCCAAAGGAGGGTTACTTGGTGGACGCGGATCTCCTGATCGTCGGCAAAGGGTCCAAGAATCGGTACACCGCGTAGAAATTCATCGAGTTCACGCTGAGACCAGACATCGCAACTGCCTCGACGGAGGCAATCGGCTATCCCCACACCTCGAAAAATGCCCAACCCACCCAGATCATCCGAAACCTGCCCGACTACGACCCGACCGGGGAGCTCAAGGGTGTAATTCTCCCCGATCCCCCCTACTGGGATGCTCACATGAGTGCCTGGACGGAAAAGGTTAGACTGACTATGGCGGGAGGCTGAGTCTCCATCGCCACTAAACAACGCGAGCCTAGGCGCGAGGGATAACGTCATCGACTCGAAAATCATGGTCCAGCTGTTGGAGGTGACCAAGCTCTTTGGCGAGGTCTGCGCCGTAAATGACGTGTCTTTCCAGGTGCGTGAAGGCGAGTGTTGTGCCCTGCTCGGCCCGTCGGGCTGCGGCAAGACGACCACCCTGCGCATCATTGCCGGCTTTGAAAAACCCGATGCCGGCGAGGTGCTGATTAATGCCGAGCGTTGCACCGAGCTGCCGCCGAACCGGCGCAATACCGTCATGGTCTTCCAGGGCTATGCCCTGTTCCCCCATCGCACGGTGCTCGAGAATGTCCTTTTTGGTCTGCGCATGCGCCAGGCAGGTTCGAAAGCCCAGATTCAGGAAAAAGCCCGGCAAGCCTTAAAACAGGTTGGACTAGAAGGCTACGAGCACCGCTACCCCCAGCAGTTGAGCGGCGGACAGCAGCAGCGGGTGGCACTGGCTCGCGCCATCGTGGTACAACCCGCCGTGTTACTGCTGGACGAACCGCTGGGAGCGCTGGATCTGAAACTGCGCAAGGCGATGCGCTACGAGCTGAAGCAGCTACAGCACAAGACGGGCCTTACAACCATCTATGTCACCCACGATCAAGAAGAGGCGATGTCGATGGCAGACAATGTAGTGGTGATGAATGAGGGAAAGATCGAGCAAATCGGCCAACCCGAGGAGATTTATTTCTCGCCCAAATCCCAGTTTGTCGTGGACTTTATTGGGGAACCCAACTGGTTTCAGGGTACGGTGAAGGCGCTGGAAGCCGCGGGCACCGTTTTGGTCTACCTGCCTGAGCTTGGCAAGGAACTACGTCTCAGGCGCCGGGATTCAACCGATCGGCTGGATGGATTGAAGACCGGTGATGCGGTCTGGATCATCGTCCGTTCCGAGAACGTTTCGCTACATCAATCGCCTTCCGGGTCTGCTCAATGGTTCCGCGGAAGGATCGTCGAACACGACTTCCTGGGCGCCTCCTCGCGCTACTATCTCAAGCCCGAGGACGGCGATAAGTTGATCATCGCCGACGTCAAAGGGGAGCGATCTGGGAACCTGCAACCGGAACAGCCGATCTGTTTTGGGTGGGACAACCACGACGCGGTGTGGTTCAAGCAGAACGGCTAGGCGGAGGTGCAAGGGTGCCAGGGTTTCTACGTCACTATGTTTTTCACCCCCTTACTCGGGGAGGACGGCTGCCATTGTCCCCCATGTTATTCTGGTTGTTGGTCTTCTTTTTCGTGCCGATGCTGTTCGTGGTCGTGTATAGCTTTAGCATCCGGACTGTCGGCGGCGGGGTCGATTTCCACTTCACGCTCGAGAACTACCAACGTTTCTTGAACTCCAGTCTATATCTCGAGATGACTGGGCGCTCCATCTTGACGGCGTTCAAGGTGACCCTCATCACCCTCCTGGTTGCCTATCCAGTTAGTTCCTACCTGGTAATAGCAGCCCCTGGGTTGAGGTCCTTTCTGGTGATCCTGCTAATCGTTCCGTGGTTTGCCAGCATCCTGGTAAAGAACTTCGCCTGGGTGGCCATCCTGGCGGACACCGGTGTGGTCAATCAAATCCTGGTCTGGTCCGGATTGGTTAAAGAACCGCTGACTTTGGTCTATAATGAATTCTCCGTCATTGTTGGTATGGTTCATCTGCTCATTCCCTTCATGGCCTTGCCGATCTTCGTGACCCTGGAGAAGATGGATAAACGGTTGCTGGAAGCCGCGCGCAATTTGGGATCAACGCCCCTTCGCGCTTTTAGGGAAGTCACCTTGCCCCTGAGTATGCCGGGGGTGGCTGCGGGATGCATCATCTGCTTCATCCTGACCTTCGGCGCATTCGTAACACCGGTCCTGCTGGGAGGGCCGCAAAATCATATGGTTGCCAATGCCATCGAGGACCAATTCTTGATGGCCTTCCACTGGCCCCTTGGCTCGGCCATCGCCATCGTCGTACTGGTGATGGTGATCGGTATCCTGTTGATCTTCAATACGCTTGTGGGGCTGGACAAGATTATGGGTGAGGACCAGTAACGATGAGGATGATCAAAAATCTTGGCTGGGGCGGCCTTGCTTTGCGAGTTTATGTAATCCTTGTCTACCTATTCCTGCTGGTACCGCTTCTGGTGGTGGTCCTGCTCAGCTTTAGCGAAAGCATCAGCGTAATCACCTTGGATACTCTGTCGGCACAGTGGTATCTACAACTGATACAAGATTCCGAGGCCTTGAGCGCGCTTGGGTTCAGCATTCTCGTTGGGGTGAGTAGCTCCGCTTTGGCTGTGGGGATCGGCACAATGGCGGCTTTTGGCCTGGTACGCCACAAATTTCGCGGCAAGGCGCTTTTGCAGGCGGCGCTGTTCTCGCCGATGCTGGTGCCGGAGATCATCAGCGGCGTCGCCTTGTTGAGCTTTTTTGTCTTTCTGCGAATTCCGCGCGGCTACGTAACCGTGACCATCGGCCATACTCTGTTGCTGCTGCCATACGTGGTCTCCATCGTAAGCGCTCGGCTGTACGGGTTCGACCGGTCCCTGGAGGAGGCGGCTCTCAACCTCGGTGCATCGCGGCTGCGGGTGCTGGCAGAGGTGACCCTCCCCCTGATGATTCCCGCCATCATCGGCGCCGCCATCATCGCCTTCATCGTCAGCTTTGATAACGTCATCGGTTCCATGTTCTGGACCTCGGCCTCGAATCAAACCCTGCCAACGGTCGTCTTCGCCAAGATACGCTTCGAGATGTCTCCGGATATCAACGCCATAGGCACTGTAATGATTGCCATCACGCTCAGTCTTTTTAGTATTTACCAGTTGTTGAACATCCGTCGTCGTAGTTCTCGCGCAAGATTTTCAGGGGCCCCTTGAGTAGGTAGTAATGTCACACGCTCTGTTCGATCTAAGTGGCCGCGTGGCCCTGGTTTCGGGGGCGGCGCGCGGCATCGGTCAGGCTATGTCTCTCGCCTTTGCCGAAGTCGGTGCCAATCTCGTGCTCGCCGACCTGAACGAGGAAGGGGCGCAACAGACCGCCGCCGAGATCGAGGCACTGGGTCGCCGAGCCATTCCGCTGCGCTGCGACGTTTCGGATCCGGACCAGATCCGCACGATGTTCGAGCGCATCGACAACGAATTCGGCCGCCTCGACATCTGCGCCAACGTCGCCGGCGAGGCCACTCTCAAACCGCCGGAGGAGATATCGACAGAGGAGTTGCTCCAGGTGTTTCAGGGTCTGGCGATCGGACGCTTCTTCTGCTGCCAGGAGGCTGGTAAGCGCATGCTGGTAGCCGGACGCGGCAGTATTATCAACATCGGCTCGCTGGCCAGTCTCACAGCACTTGGACGCGGGCACACGGCCTACAGCATGGCGATGGGATCTGTGGCCCAGATGACGCGCGAGCTCAGCACCGAATGGTCGAGTCGCGGCGTGCGCGTCAACGCCATCCTGCTCGCCCAGGTGGTTAACCCTTTTCTGCAGGAACGCATGAAGCGCGACCCCCGTATGGAGGAGCAGTGGCTGCGCGGCATTCCCACCGGGAGGCTCGGTCGACCCGACGACGTCAGGGGTGTGGCCATCTTCCTGGCCTCCGATGCCTCCGCCTGGGTGACGGGGGTGCTGCTGCCCGTGGACGGCGGCAACCTCGCCATGAACGCCGGCGCTTCTTATCCCGGTGGCCCGGGCATCACCGGCTGATTGCACTCATGACCCCATCCACAGATGCACTCCTCGACATGTATCGCACCATGGTGCGGATCCGGCGCTGTGAAGAGCAGCTGGCGCGGTCCTACCGGGCGGGACTGATCACCGGCGCCTGTCACACCTACGTCGGACAGGAGGCCGTCGCCGCCGGAGTCTGTGCCCATCTGCGCAACGACGACGCCGTGTTCAGCACGCATCGCGGTCACGGCCACGCCCTGGCCAAGGGCCTTCCTCCGCGACAGCTCATCGCCGAGCTCTTCGGGCGGGCAACCGGCTGTTCCGCCGGCCGCGGCGGCAGCATGCACCTCTTCGCGCCCGAAATCGGCATGATGGGCACCAGCGGTATCGTCGGTCCCAGCATCCTGCAAGCCACCGGCGCCGGCTACTCGTTTCAGCTGCTGGAAAGCGATCGCGTCGGCGTCGCTTTTTTCGGGGACGGCGGTGTCGGCAACGGCGCGTTTCACGAGGGACTTAATCTGGCTGCCATCTGGGAATTGCCCGTGCTGTTTGTGTGCGAGAATAACATGTATGCCACCGAAGTGGCTTTCGACTACGCCGCCCGCAACACCGACGTCGCCGCTCGAGCGCGCGGTTACGGCATCGAGGCCACTGCAGTGGACGGCAACGACGCCCTGGCGGTATTCGAAGCGGCCGGTGCGGCTGTGGCGCGCGCCCGCGGAGGTAATGGGCCCACGCTCCTCGAGTGCCGCACCTATCGCACGCGCCCTCACGCAGAGGGCATGGGCGACGGCGGTTACCGAACCCAGGAAGAGATCGACGCTTGGAAGGCCAGAGATCCCATTGAAGCCCTGGCGCGCAGACTCGCAGACGAAGGCGTCGGCGCCAACACGCTTGAGACCGTCGATCGGGAGGTGGCGGAGGAAATTGCCGAGGCCGTGCAGTTCGCCACCGACAGCCCATGGCCATCGCCGGAGTCCGTGAGCGCTCACATCTACAGCGACGATTCCCAATGACCAGAGAGATCACCTATACCGAGGCGGCCCGCGAAGCGCTCGCTGCGGCGATGGAGCGAGATCCGACGATTTTCGTGCTCGGTGAGGGCATTGGCGTGCGCGGCGGCAACTTCAATACGACGACGGGCCTGTTTGAGCGCCACGGAGCCAGACGTCTGCGTGACACCCCGATCTGCGAGCGCGGCTTCGTGGGCATCTGCACCGGTGCCGCCATGACGGGCACCCGACCGGTCGTCGACTTCATGTTCATCGACTTCGTGTTGGACTCCGTCGGCGAGCTGGTGAACCAGATCGCCAAGATCCAGTATATGTCCAGCGGCAAACTCAAGATGCCCGTCGTGCTGCGCGGCTGCATCGGGGTCGGCGGCGGTGCCGCTACGCACCACTCGGGCAGCTATTACCCGCTGTTTGTGAACGTCCCCGGGTTCCGGGTCGTGCTGCCGGCCACCCCCTACGATGCCAAGGGGCTCATGGCCACCGCCTTGCGCTGCGACGATCCGGTCCTCTTCCTGGAGCACAAGTCCCTGCTGAATACCCGCGGCGACGTGCCGGAGGAGGAGTACGAGATCGCGCTGGGTCAGGCGGCGATCAGTCGCGAAGGCGCTGATATAACCGTTGTCGCCCTTGGTCCCATGGTGCCGAAGACGCTGGGCGTATGCGACCAGCTAGCTGATGAGGGCATCTCTGTCGAGGTCGTCGATCCCAGATGTCTAGCGCCACTGGATATTGATACCATACTGACATCGCTGCACAAGACGGGTCGATTGCTCGTCGTCGACGAGGCGTTCGGCCCATGCGGCATCGGTTCGGAGATCGCTGCCCGGGTGATGGAGACGGGTTTCGACGCTCTGGATGCGCCGGTGCGCCGACTGAACGGCGTACACACCCCAACACCCTACAGCCCACCACTCGAGAGTGCTGTGGTGCCGTCGGCCGAACAGATCGCGGAGGCCGTCCGCCACCTCGCCGGGGAATAGCGCGGGCAACCGTCATGGCTGTCGAAATCGCGATGCCCCGTCTCGGCTGGACGATGGAAGAGGGCACCCTCGTGGAGTGGCTCGTCAATCACGGCGACCGCGTCGGACTGGGAGAGATTCTCTTTACGGTCGAGAGCGACAAGGCCCTCAGTGAGGTCGAATCGCTCGACGAAGGCATTCTTCACATCCCCGGCGGTGTTCCCGGTGAGGGCGCGACCGTTCCCGTCGGTACGCTTCTCGGTTATCTGCTGGCCGAAGGCGAGGCGCCGCCGGTAACGGTGGCAGCGACGAGTTCCGCGCCTGACCCGCAACCGATCTCAGTCCCTGGGGTCGAGCCTGCTACCAAACGGGAACATCCGCAGCCAGCGTCCCCGGCTACCGCGCGGGATAAAACACCAAGATACAGAATCAGTCCCCGGGCACGCCGACTGGCGGAGGAGCTCGGAGTCGATTGGCGGAAGCTCTGCGATACGAGCGGTACCCGCAGAATCACCGAAGACAAGGTGCGCGCTGCCGCTTCTCGTTGACGTCCCCACACGGTATTCGCCAGCCACGTCATGATATATACTGAAAGAGAATTCAATAAACTGATCCCAAGATCGTGAAGAGGTACGCAGTGAGCGACAGACCCAATGTCATCGTCTGCATGTGCGATCAGCTGCGCGCCTTTGAGGTGGGTTGCTACGGCAATCCGGTCATCCGCACGCCGAATCTCGACCGCCTGGCACAGGAGGGCGTGCGTTTCGAGCATGCCGTCACCAACAATCCGGTGTGTACGCCGGCGCGTTCCTGCCTGATTTCCGGTCAGTACAGCCGGACCTGCGTGGGCAGCCATCGCCATGCTGTCCAAAAGGACGCAGAACCCGCGGATCCCCTCCGGGACGAATATCCCTTCCAGGAGCGGACCCAGCTCGTAGATCCCACCCTGCCCGAGCAGTTCAGGGACCTGGGGTACGATACCGCACTGATCGGCAAATGGCACATTCAACCAGCCCCGCACCTTCTCGGTTTCGACTACAGCCTGTTTCCGCGGGTTCACCACCGCCACACGAGCCAGACCTTCATCGAGAACACCGGCATGGGCGAGGTGGTGGAGGGCTTCAGCGTGGAGTTCGAGGCCGAGCGGGTGGATCGCTATCTGGGGGCGCGCACGGAGCGACCATTCTTCCTGTTCTACAGCATATCGCCACCCCACATGCCGCTGATGGACGCGCCCGCACACTACCTCAACATGTACGCTCCCGACGAAGTGCCCCTCAGACCCAACGTGTATGTGGACGGCGAGCTGGCCTACGACGAGCACTGGTTCAAGATCTATTGCTGGGACTTTCTCTACTACCAGGAGAAACTGCCGCACACGACTGCTCTGCCCGCAGGGTTCGACCTGCGGCACCTGACTGCTCTCTACTATGGTCTGACCACCTGGGTCGACGACATGATGGGCCGGCTCTTAGCCGCCCTCCAGAGACATGGTCTGGCCGACGACACCATTGTGGTGTTTCTAGCCGATCACGGCGACAACCTGGGCAGCCACCACCTGTTCAACAAGAGCCAGCTCATCGAGGAGGCCATCCGCATCCCTTTGATCTTCCACGCTCCGGGCCGCTGGGCGCCGCGGGTAAACAGTGGCCAGGTGGCTCAGATGATCGACGTGATGCCGACCTTGCTGGAATTGTGTGGCGGGGAGATACCCGCAAGCGTGCAGGGAAGGAACCTAGCACCGATTATTACCGGAAGCTCTGACGTGCTCGAAGATGACGCGGCATTCATCGAGACCGACAGAGCACAGAAGAGTAAAACATGGTGGATCGGTTTGCGCACGCCGACGCACCTCTACGGCGTGCAGCTCGACGAGGACCGCCGGACGATTGCCGATGATCGCTATTGCTTCTTCGATCTGCGCACCGACCCGTACGAGCAGAACAACCTGGCCCGGAGCTCACAACAGTCCGACCTGGCCGAGGCATCGCGCCTCCGCCTGGAGGAGTGGAACCACAATGCCCCCTGGCTCGAGGGGTACTGAAAAAACTTAGTTGGGGCTATACCAGCGCGCCGACATCAGACGCCGTAGGTCTCCGGATCGTACTTCAGGTTGTCCCGATTCCCGGGGCCACGGGCGACGTAGACGGGTCGGAAGAGACTCTGGCGCTTCTCCGGCATGGTTGCGATTACCTCCCGGGGAACCGAATGCGCACCCCAGCGGGAGTTGACCGTGTTGTAGAGGTGAAAAAGACTGAGGCGGTCCCACTCCTGGTTTTCCCACCTCACCCCTGTGTGGCAGATCGCCTCGGTGAAGATCATGACCGACCCCGGTGGACAGGCGTAGGTATCCCACAGATCGCTGTCTCGTCCGCAGATCTCGTCCGCGCGCTCATAGGCGGTCTTGTGGCTGCCGGAGATCAGATGGGTACCGTCGCCGGACCGCACTTCGTTCAGCTCCCAGACGACCCGGGTCAGGCCGGCGTGAATCTTGTTGGGCAGCATCTGATAGAGGTGTGAGTTGCCACAGAAGTTGAAATAACCCGCGCCCCCGTGGGCTTCGAAATAGTCGCGACCACACGTGCGGCGATCGGTGCGCGTACGCTCGAAGCGGAAACCGTAGCAGTTCTCGTCGGCCAGGGCCTGGTAGGAGAGAATCTCATTGAGCACGCCCACGATCACGGGATGATCGAGGAGGATCTGTGACGGACCGCCGACAGCGTTTCTCTCTTCCGGAGGTAGTGACTCCGGTTCCTTGAGGAACTTCCACTGGTGCTCCAGAATCGGCTCAAGCTGATCAGGGCTCAGGAGGGCCGGCAAGCAGATCCACCCCCTCAAGTCGAAAAGATATTTTTGTGCCGCCGTCATCGGAACGATCGGCACGCCGTCGGCGTTGGTGCTCGGTAGATGTCCGTTTTCCATTTGCACCACCTTTCTAGGATTCGGGGCGCGACTGACCGGTCTCGCGGTCAGATGGCGAAAGCAATCCCCGCAGCCGATTCCCCATGTCAAAATCAGTTGGGGTTTAAATTGAACTCCGCCAGCCTCCGTGTTCTAATCGAAAAATAGCGTAAGGGCTTGGTTCGAGACAAGATCTCGGCAAATAGAGTCTGGGCTAATTCTTGCGACTTCTGATTTCGAGCAAGTACATAACCATCACCTCATCTTCCCCGAAAGTCAGGTGATACGCATCTGAAAGTTCCTCGACGCGCCGAATCTGTTCGATGTTTTCCTGGAACACGGGTCCGAAGTGAAACAGGCTGAAATCGATCACCTTGCACCCGAATCCGCTGCGCTCCAACAATTCGAGGGTTCGCAGTTGGCCCAACACTGAAATCTGCATCACGTACGCCACCCCGTCCTCCTCCAGCATATCCGGCAGGAGCGATATCAGGTGGTCCAGCAGATTTCGACCCCAAAAATCCACCGGCCGGTGGCTGGTCGTTTCGCCCATGGGATCCACCGGCATCTGGTAAAGACTCGCCACGACAACCTCGTAGCGCTCCTCAGGAATGTAGGAGTAGAGATCGGCCACCTTGCCACTGACACGTTCGGCCACGCCGTTGCGAAAGGCGTTTGTCAGCATATTGGCGACGGCTTGGGGTTGAATGTCAATCGCATCCACGTGTTGGGCACCGTTCAAGGCCAATTGGACACTGAGGATTCCAGTTCCGCAACCGACGTCCAAACACCGTTTGCCTGGGGTCGTTCCAGATTGCCACAGGTACTTCCACATTAGGAAACTGCCCTGGGTTGGTGGAAAAACTCCTGGGTCACAAACGATCTCAGGAAGGGGGAGCGGGTAGAGCACCCTGCTATTTGCATCGATCCAGGGTTTGAGCTTGCGTGCCGGCGGTTCGAGATGTTGGGAAGCGGCCGCGGGACCGCCGAGAGGATGGGCAGCAGCGACGTTTCGGTTTCCCGGTTTGGTCGAGGCGAGCCGGGTGCCCACGACAGCCATATGTTCGGGGGTCACGCCGCAGCATCCACCCACGATCTAGGCGCCCTCCTCGCGCCACTGCAACGCCAGGTTCGCATACTCCTCCGGGCCCACCTCGTCGTCGAACTTCCACCCAGGATCCAGATAGCGCCCAAGATTGGGGTATGCTCCAAGGGGCATCTCCGTAAAATCACGCATCCAGGATATCATTCCTGGCACGTGGTCTATTGGCAGGCAGTTGATCAACAAAGCGCCGACCCCCATTTCTTCGAATTGCCTTGCCTGGCGCCCGAACAGGTCTCCTTCCGGCCCGCCCCAGTGTTGGCCGTGGATGCCGCACACCCCGTGGCGGCAGCGGCGAAAACTGAGCCACACGGGCAGCCCTGTTTCCAACATGATTTCCACGGCCGGCTCGGTCAGATCTTCGCGGACCAGTGACATCGTCTCAAGCAGGATCAAATCCGGCGGATCCTCCTTAAACACCCGGGCCAGAAGTTGAATTCTGTGCAGACTCTGTGGATCGACGACGTCGCCGTTGAGACTGAAAGCCACCGCACACTCCCCACTTCTCCCGCCTTCGTCGACCGCCTGGCGTGCTAGCATGATCCCCAGTCGGGCCACGTCCATCCAATGGCGTAGTGCGGAATGTTCCACCATGCGTTGCGTCTCCATCACCTGGGCGTCCATAATCGCCCAGGTGATGGTCGAGATGACATCACATCCTGCAGCCACGTAGCGTTTATGCACCTCGAGGGCAGCATACGGTTCGCGGTAGAGCACCCCGGTGCCCCAGAGACCCTTGTCGCTGACGGGGTGTTCTTTCGGTCCGACGTGCTGCAGCTCCGTGGTGACGCCGCCGTCGAGAATGGCGCATCTCTCCGATGCTATCAGCTCTTCGATGCGCTGATAAGCTGCACTGTGCTGACCCTTCATATCGGACACCCTCGACTATGTCGTTGGATTGAACACCCCGCCCGTCGACAGGGCTCCATCGCGAAAGATAATCTGCTGGTAAGAGCCATCCTTGACCAAGAGCCCACCCCAATATCACATTCTCTCACCGCAACTCCAATCCGGCCTGCTTTTTGGGCGAATAACGGAAAAAAAGGGTAGGGCGATGGCTCAAGATGCAACGAAGCGCGCCTCCGGAAGGCCGAAGGTTTCGGAGTTTGCCAACAAGGCGCCTCCTTGAACGCCCGCCAAACCGAAACGAGCGGTTCGTCGCATCCTACCGATCGGTGGGCCGTTTCGCCCCGCAGTCTGGTGATCGGTTCGTTCTCGGCGTTGAGCGTTGCCTTGATCCTCCCCTACACGATAAACGTGATTCACGGGTCGCGCATCGGCCTCAGCTCGTGCACACCCGCTGCCTTTATCCTGTTCTTCGTCCTGCTCCTGACGGTCCAGGTATTCCTCGCCTTGCTCAACCGCGGATGGCATCTACGGCCCGGCGAGCTCGTGGTCATATTCATCATGATGGCTATAGCCACGCACATTCCCAACCGCGGCGTGGCGCAGAAGGTCGTGGTGATGGTCACCGGGGTCATTTTTTATGCCAGCCCCGAAAACAACTGGGCAGAACTCATTCATCCCATTCTGGCGGAATGGCTTGTACTCAACGAGCCTGAGGCGGTCCGCGACCTCTACTTTGGGGGCGCCCACCGCATCCCGTGGCGCCTGTGGATCCCCGGTCCTGCTGCGCTGGTTTTCCTTCTTCCTCGCCTATCACCTCATGCTGCTCAGCGCGCTGGTGATTCTGCGGCGGCAGTGGGTGGAACACGAGCGCCTGGCCTATCCGGTGGCCCAGGTGCCCCTAGCCATGCTGCAGGATAATGGCAGCCCCGATGCGATCATCAAGCCGTTTTTCAAGAATCCGGTCATGTGGGCCGGTTTCATCTTCTCCTTTCTGATGAACAGCACCAACATCTTAAACAACTATTTTCCCTGGATTCCCGCCTTCATGGGACAGGTGGAAACCCTAATTTTTCGCGACCAAATCGAGCTGACCTTTCGCATCAATTTTCTCATGCTCGGATTTGCCTACTTCATCAATACGGGGGTCGCCTTCGGCATGTGGTTCTTCTACATCGTTCGGGTGCTCCAGGGCGGCATCTTTGCCATTCTCGACATCAATCTCGCGCAAGATTTGGGTCCGGGAGCCGCGACGCGGGGCGTAGGGGGGGACATCTTTGGGCACCAGATGATGGGAGCGTTGATCGTCCTCGTCGTCTTCGGCCTGTGGACCGCGCGACCCCACCTCAAGGAGGTTCTGCACAAGGCGTGGAACAAAGATGCGCCGGTCGATGACTCGCGGGAGATCATGTCGTACCGGGCCGCCGTCCTCTGCTTTCTGGGCGGCGTGATTTTCGTTTTTTTCTGGTTGTGGCAATCGGGCATCCCGGCCTGGTTCCGGTTTTTATCTTCGCAACCCTGGTTATCATGATCGGGTTGGCGCGGGTCATCGCCGAAACCGGGCTGCCCACCATCACCCCCGCCATGTCGCCGGCCAGTTTTGTGATGTCCGGCGTCGGCGCCACGGCCCTGGGCATTAAAGGTGTGGTTGCAGCGGGTTACACCCTGGTCTGGGCGGGAACCTTCATCACCTTCGTTACCGCACCCATGGCCAACGCGCTGCGCATGGGTTCGGAAATCACGCGCCACCGGCGGGGCATTTTTCTCGCTATCGGTGTAGCCGCAATAATCGCCATGGTGGCCGCCATCTGGTTCCAGATCTACCTGGGCTACAAACATGGGGGCCTCAACCTGAGTGGTAGGTATTACCAGACCTACGGCAGGTCCGCTTCTTTCTTCGCCGAACATCATCTGGGGAGTCCAACCGGGCCGCATGCGGCCGGGTGGATATGGACCGGGGTGGGGGCGGCAGTTATGGTCGGCCTGATGATCGCGCGCCACACCTTTGCCTGGTGGCCGTTTCATCCCGTCGGATTCGCCGTGAGCTCATCATGGATGTTAAACGCCACGTGGATGTCGATTCTGGCCGCCTGGGTAATCAAGCTGGTCGTACTCAACTACGGCGGCCCGGCCCTCTACGAACGGACGAAACCGTTCTTTATCGGGATCATACTGGGACAGTTCGTGGCGGCCGGCTTCTGGCTGATGGTGGACGCGTTTACCGGCATGAGAGGCAATCATATAAGAGTCTATTGATGATGCAGCTGCTTTTTTTGCGTATTCCCCTTGCGGAGTAGAAGCGTGGTCCAACAAAGTGAAGGAGCTGAACTCCATGACCCCGAAAGCTGTTCCCAGCCATGCCGACGAATTCATTAAGGCGGAGCCGTCCAGGAGGATCCACAAGGAACTCTACCGAGACGCCGGTTACGACGTCATGTGGCGACTGACCAATTCTGGATTCGTCATCAGGTTGGGAGCCAAGTACCTCTTCCTGAAAGTATATCTGCCAGAGATAAGATCGTAGAATCAGGTGGACAAGCCCGTCGGTTGGAGGAGCGGTTTTACGACCGGCCGGAGAACCTGTGCACCGAGCTCTATGACTCGCCACTGCCCCCCGAGCAGGTGGAAAGGGCCGATTTCATCTTTATCACCCACGACCACGGTGACCACTTCGACAGCGAAGGCCTGAAGAAGATAATACACCTCAATCCCACCGTGGTGGCGCCAGGGTACTTTCATTCGGAGCGATCTGGCCAATGGCGTGGAATACTGGAGACCGGCATCCCCCAAGAGTCAGTCCTTGAAGCCAGACATGGCCAGACAATTGATTTTGAGACCTTTTCCGTGAAGGTGATTCCCGCTGATCACAGTGCCTATCAGAGGCCCGATCCCGGCGCCTGTGGGTATTTAATAAAAACCCGGCATGGCAATATCTACCATCCCGGCGACACCAATTTTGACCACCCCGGCAAAGAGACCATCTGCAACCTGGAGGTGGACTACCTCATAGTTCCTATCTGTGACACCGACCTCGGTGCTGGCTTCGCCGCGCTGCTCACCTTTCTGCTGCAACCGCAAGTGGTCATTCCCTGTCACTACGGGTACACCTACCCACCGTTGCGTTCCCAAGGAGGTCACCCGGCAGAGTTCGTGACAGCGCTAGGAGTACGGAACTACAAGATCCCCCGCACCGACATCGCCATCCTCCAACCGGGGGGAAAGGTGGTGCTGTCCTAAGGGCAGGCTGGATCGACCATTTCCGCCACCCGTTTCTCGTAGCGAACCCACCAAGCGGCGGACAATTTGTGGGTGTTTTACAAAGGCGTATCGCGGTATATTCAAGCGAAACTTGCTCAGCTGCACGCTCGACTGCAGCGGACCAAGGAGGCCAATGAATCAGGAAGATTACGATTTTTTCAAGGACAACGGCTACCTGTCGCTCGGAAAGATCTTGAGCGACGACGAGGTTGCCTGCTTTGTGGATCTCTTCGACCAAACCCGAAGGGAGTTCGGCCGTTTCTGGAATGTCAACGGCATCTTCCAAACCCAGCACTGCGACGGGCTCCTGACCGCGCCCGAGTTTGATGAATAATTCGCCACCCACAGGTCACGGAGCCCCTCCAGGTCTTGATGGGCGATGAGGTCTGCTTCTCTGAAATCTGCTTCCGGCACATGGGGCCGTACGACGGTGAGCCGATTCCGGGGATGACGTCGTGGGAAGGGCCGGCAGGGCGCCGCTGGCATCGCGACGGCGGGGAACGTTTTCTCCGGATGGTCTATCTGACTGACGTAGACGAAACAACCCATAGCTTCGCCATCTCGCCCGAATCGATCGATCAAGAATTGGTGGACAAAGAAGCTCAGCTCGAGCGCGGCGGAATCCGCGATCTGCACGGCATTGCGGGGCGATTCTGTTTAACGTTTCTCGCGATTCTGTTTAACGTTTCTCGTCTACACACGGTTACCGTGCGTCCAACAAGGCTCGAACGCAAATCACTGCAGGTCTACTACGGCCACCGTGAGGGTGAATTCCTCAGCGAGCAATCCTACGTACCGAGTCGACTGTGGCGGGACCACCCAGACGAGGAGGTTCGTGGATTCTACGGTGTTCTAAATAGCAAAACTCGCGAATTCTTGAAACGCACTGCCGTCCGGGACCAGGTCCCCATAAACGAGGCGCTGGAGATCTTAGCCGACATTTAGGTACCGACGTCGCCGATTTAGTACATTGCAGATCGACGCGTCATGGACGTCGCCGAGATGAGGTGTCATGCTCGAGATGCAGATCGACGGGTTTTGCGTCATTCCCGACGTCATACCGAAGGATGAGGTGTCGCATGTGCTCGAGAGCGTCGAGCGCACGACGAAGATGCTGCAGCCCGACCGCTTCCCCGAAGATGGCGAGGAGCCCGGTCAGTGGACCGATCCCGACCGGCAGCCCCGGGGTGAAATAGGTGGCCACGTTGTAGAGTATGGGGAGGAAAACCAAGAAGAAACCGACCCAGAACAGGCGCGAACTCAGGATGGTGGGAATGCAACCCTTGCTGTCGAATCCAGCGGTCAGATCCTGGGGTAGCTGCGCCAACGGAAAGGTAAGTTTTTCGCCCTCTTCCCATTGCCGGCGGAGGAGTATCACCAAGCAAAAGCCGAAACTCACCATGGCGATAGAAACGATCAGCCAGTTGCCTACGGCACTGAACCACCCTTCCCATGGAATGGCGGCTCCTTCGGGTAAGCCCTGAAAAAAGCCGGTGAGTACTCGGTCGGTGGTAGCCGGCAGAAGGTGCCAGGGAAGGTCGTTGAAGAGGACCTCTGTCCATTGGTTTTCAGTGGTCGCAAAGTATGCAGGTGCCGCCAGCCAGATGGCAAAGTAGGTGCTCCATCCGATGTGGGGCACCGTGCCCACAAGCCAAAGCATGCAGAAAATGGTGAGCAGCTCGCCCTGTCTCAGAGCAATGGACGGCCAGACTCGTTTGAGGGCGATGTTGAAGAATAGCCAGAGAACAAAGGGGACGTAGACGATGATCGGCAGCTGCGAGTTCACCAATCCCCCCATCCCTAAGCCCTGTATTTCGGTAATGGCGTAGTAAAAGGTGACCGCTATAGTCAGCGCTCCGAGAACCAATGCGCGCAGGGTAATGCGCGGTGCGTCATTCTCTGGAGGGCTTACGCGAACTTCTGCATACTGGGTCATTTACGTCTCATCGCGAGCCAAGGTGCGTACCTGGCCATGCACAGATGTGCCGAGTCATCTATCAACGAATTCGCGACAGCCAATGCGCCCGTTTTGATGTCATTCGGCGCGTCGGGTGCCGGCCGCCGCGCGCATACGGGTACGCCATGCTACGATCACGCTTTCGATGATAGCAGATTAATCAAATTGTCCGAAAAGCAGCTTGACGGGCTACGCAAGGATTACCGAAGATGGGCGACGACGCCCATGACGACGAACACCGCCTGGCGCGGCTGTTCGCCGTGGGCTACGTGAAGGGACTGCGGGAGGCGGTCTACGCCGAGGACTGAATCTGGCGCTTGCGCTTGGCCGTCTCCGAAATGTAGGCGGTGATGATCTTTCCAGGTCCGTTGGGCGCTTGTTCCAATATCGTCCGGGGGAGGAATGCGGGCTCTGTCTGCGGTGTGTGGGGCTCGGCGCAGATCACGACATGCCGATCAACCCTCAAACCGGCTCCGGAACTGCATCATGTTGTCCTGTGGTTTGTATCCGAGGATATCGACCGCAGGACCGATGTCGAGGGGGCCGCAGTGATAACCCCAGGCGTTGCCGGAGGTACCGTAAGTGACGAGAAACCTCTCCGGTCCTTGGTAGTCGACGGCCAGGCCGAAGAGCTGGACGCAGTCGCGCGGCGATAGCAGGTATCCGCAAGCACGGAGAGTGTCCGGTTCGGTCTGCCCGGAATAGGTGCCTATGCGGATGGCGATGAATCGCATGTCGCCAGCATTCACCATCATACGACCGGCGATCTCTGCCATCCCTTTCATGGCGCCGTACCAGCTGCCAGGATTGAACTGATCGGGTGTGTACACAGACCGGCCGCCCATGCTCTTGTTGCCGCTGTTGACTTTGTTAGTACTGGCGAGCACGATCCTGCCGATGCCGGCTTTGCGGGCTGTCTCAAACAGCGCCAGCGATAGCCCGATGTCGCTCATCGTGTCGCTGTCGGGGCCGACGTCCCTAAAGAAGGCGAGGTGGACAAGCACGTCCTGGTGCCTACAGATCCTGCGCATGAATCCAAGATCGCAGACATCACCGATCTCCGTCCTCGACCGTGCCTGCTCGATCGGCCGTACATCGACCAGGGTCAGCTTGTATTTGTCCTCTTCCTCCCACGCCTGCCACAGGGTCGTACCCACATTGCCGGCGGCGCCGGTGATGAGGACGCGGAGTTTTGCTTCTGCCATTGGTTTACTAGGGATCCATGAACCTACCGTGTCACGGTGCCGTCAGCGCGCCGCGTAACCCAGCGAATGCTGCGAGCACCCGGATCCTCGAGGGGGTACCGGGCGGCCAGCTCCTCATTGAT
Organism: Candidatus Latescibacterota bacterium; assembly: GCA_965217095.1. Classification (GTDB taxonomy): domain Bacteria; phylum Latescibacterota; class UBA2968; order UBA8231; family UBA8231; genus CAYNZV01. Next base: position 5,668,701 of record OZ244235.1, on the reverse strand, counting down.
GTCCACCCCCAGACCCGGTTTGCCGTTGGGCCACATGTAACCACCGCGCACTTCAGGTGTACCGGGGAACACTTCCTTCAACGTCTCATGGGTGTTCAGGTAACACGAAGCTTCCTGGACGCCAAAATTCCACACATTCATATCCAGCATGAGGTTGGCCGCGTGGCCCACAGGGGAAACATCGGCGGAGCCGTGCCAGGCGGTGCGGACATTGAAGGCTTCGCACAGCGCCGCCAGTTTCCGTGCAGGAGTCAGCCCGCCTATGGTCGAAATGTGCAACCGGAGAAAGTCCAGTAGCCGGTCCTTAATCATCGGGACAACCTCCTGGGGATTGCTGTACAACTCGCCCATGGCGATCGGCGTGCTGGTCTGCTCGCGTACGAGGCGAAAGTAGTCGTTGTCCTCCGGCGTGAAAAGGTCCTCCATGAAGTATGGTTTGAATTGCTCCACGTCCTTGGCTAATGCGAGCCCTTGAATAGGAGGCATACGCGCCTTGACATCGAAGAGGATCTCCGGTTCGGGGCCAAAGGTGGCGCGGAACTGCTCAAAAGCGCGCACGATATTGCGGGCGATCGGCGTCGGCTCGAGGATGGTCCCGCTGTCTATGGCGGCTTTGTTGGTAATGACGGCCGGTTCGTAGTAATCCTTATCATGTTCGGTCAACGCACCCCCCCATCCGAGCTTGATGTAGCGGAAGCCTCGTTCCAGTAGCACGCGCACATGTTCTTCGTACTCCTCGGGGTCTTGTCCTTGAGGAATCACGTACACCGCCGCTGCCTCCCTTGATTTGCCGCCGAACAGCTCGTACACCGGCATTCCCGCTACCTTACCCTTGATGTCCCACAGTGCCTGGTCCACGCCGCTGAGGGCATTGTTGAGGACGGGCCCGCTGCGCCAGTAGGAGGACACATAACACGACTGCCAGATATCTTCGATGTCAGCCGGGTCTTTGCCGGACAGAAAAGGCTTCAAATAATCGTCCACCGCGGCGGCAACAGCAGTCGGTCGCGTGCAGAATGAGGCGCATCCCACGCCGTAGATCTCCGGCTCGTTGGTTTCCACCTTCACCACCGTGAGAGTACGCGCACCCGGTGGCTGCGTGATAATCGCCCGAACATCGCGAATCTCAAGCTTGCTCATCGTTTCCCTTTCGCTCTGTAACCACAGAATAGCATGAGGAATGGCCTTTCGCTACTGGTACGGCACTGGTATCTCGTCCCCGTGCCAGGGAAAAGCATAGGTGGGACGGTGGGCAAAGCGGCGCATACCCACATCCAGCCGGATGGATGCAGAAGGTGGCAGTTGGACCGCGAAGTACTTCGACTCCACGGGAACGGTCTGATCCGCATAGGTCAGCTCGACAAACTGGTGCTCGGCGAAGGCCCCGGCCTGGACGATCAGGTTTCGCGTCTCACTGGCATTCAGGTTGACCAGATGAACGCCGGCGCCCTCGGCGTCCAGTTTGTCGACCAGAGCGGCCACGTCGCGCGGCAAACCGGGCCGGGCGCGGTCTGAATCGAAGTAGCGCACGGTCGCGCGCAAGAGCCCTCCCGTGTACACCGATTGCGGTGCGCCCATTGTCACCTGCGTTAAGCCCTTGGTGTAGACCGGATTCGGGGAACTCGGGTTGTCTGCGATCAGGGTCTGAGCATCGCGGGTTTCGTTTTGTATCGTTTCGAAGGCAGTCTGAGCATTCTGGTACTCGGCCTGCAGGATCTTCTCGGGCCAGTCGGGGTTCTTGCCGTCGTAGTACTGGAAGCGGGCCAATTCGGTATCGGCATAGCTCTTTTCTCCGACGACCGGCACCTCATTCCAGTCGCGCTCTTTGTCGGTCTCCCGTATCCTGGCGATGAGGTCGTAGTCTTCGGCCGCCATGGAGGCGTGGTAGAGGTGGGCGAGCTCCTGCAGGCGGAAGGGTACGAACCTGCCCTTCTCATAGCTGTAGTTCTCCATGGTGTACTCCCAGCCGTCCGGGCCATAGCGGGCCGGCAGGGTGAGCTGGCCGTCATCGCGGGTGATGGCGTTCTCCATGAGGAGTTTGATCTGCGAGCGCAGCAATTCCAGGTAGCCGAAGTCGCCGGTGAGCAGGAGGGCGCATTCGGCGGCGATGGTCAGCGAGGTGAACATGATGTAGTGACCGACGAAACTGTTCCAGCCGTAGAGCCCGCCCCACCACTGGCCCTGACGATTCTCGCCGATCTGGCCGGTAGGCCCGACGTTGTCGGGCAGGATGCCGCCGTTGCGTCGGATGCGCTCCATCCACGCTCCCGTATAGTCCAGCACCCACTGCCTGTACTTGTCTTCTCCGGTGTAGAGGTAGGCGTTGGTGACGAGAGCGGTCGAACCCAGGCTGTGGGGGACGTCACCGTTGAGCACGATTTCGTCAAACAGCTTCAGGATCTCGTCTCGACGCTCGGGGTTTTCGAACCAGTCCGCCTCCAGGTCCTTGACCACCGGATAGAGCGTGGCCCGTACCTTGTAGGGGCGCTTCCCCGCCTCAAAACTTCTCTGGTGGTCATGAAGCCACATCAGCACATGGTCGACAGTGGCGTGGCGCATGGGGCCTACGCTGGTCAGTACGGGGCTGCGCATGATTTTGTGCTGGGGATCGTAGTTGGGGGCTTCGGGATCTTCATCCATGAACATGGCCGCAAATCGTCGGGCGCGGCGCAGGTTCTCCGAAATGGTGGGGTCGGCCAAACCGAAATGGTAGAAGGCCATGTTGCCCTCGCCCTGGTGGTACCACTCGTTCGCACCGGCAGAGGCCTGGTTATAGTATTCGTTGTGGATCTGAGGTTGGAAGCGGGGGTGGACGCGACTGACGATATCGTCGGCGAAAAAACGGGTGGTTGCGTGCCACTGCTGCAACCCGAGGTCGAGCACCTGTCGATCTGCCCCCATGGCATAGAACAAGCCCCAGTTATAAGCCCTTTCGTACAGGTCGTCCACGTCGTCGGCATAGTAGAAGGCCCCTCCCTTTTCCGCGTACTTGTCGACCATCGGCTGAACGGCTTCCTCCATGAGTTTCATCAACTTGCATTCCAGCAGCGCCCAGCCCGGGGGCGGCGAAACCTGTGTCGCTTTGACCTCGACCAATCCGACCGTCACCGGTTTCGAAGAAGAGCCCACATCAGCCATATTCGCGCCTCCAATTCATAGTCTGATTGCGTTTCCATGTGTTTTCCTTCATTCTAACTTCGCGGATCAGGCGCTTTCGCGGTGGCCTGCACTTGTTGGTGACCTCGGCGGTAAGTTCGCTCATGATTCTACTCCGACGACTACGATGGTCTGATCGTCTTCTTGTGCATTGTCTCCTCTAAACGCTCTCACTTCACTTAGCATCTTCTCCAACAACGCCTCCGCTAAAAAGACCGGCTTGGCAGCCCTGGCGCACGGTCTCGGCGGTCTGATCGAACCCGAACATGTCGCCAGCACTGTTGCGAGCCTCCATGATGCCATCCGAACAGAACACGAGACGATCTCCTGGTTCAAGTTGGGTCTCGACGACTGGGTAGCTGGTGCCCGCTCGAACACCGAAGGGATAGGCATGTGCTTCAAGCTCGCTAACGTCACCTGAAGCCGCATGGTAGTGATATGGGTATGGACAGCCCGCGTTGGCAAAGCGTACGGCTCGCGTATTGGTGTCGATTTGAGCCACGGAGAAGCAAACGTGGGTACGGCCTGTCAATCTGTCGCTCATGACTTTATTGAGTCGGCGAAAGAGTTCTTCCAACTGCATCGTCCCGAGTCGCAAGTGGGTATCCAGCACTCCCTCGAACATTACAACCGGTATTGCTGCCAGCATGGCGTGGCCGGTGACATCAGCAGCAGATACTGAGAGTGTCTGTCCGAAGTATAGGATAAATAATACCCGTTATCGATAGTTGCGCCGAGGGTCCGTGCCGCTCTGGTGCGGCGTTTTTCGGGGGCATTTGCAGGGTATGGGTGGCGGGCCATGGGAAACGGCCGCAGAAGCGCTAGTGCGGATCTATTTCGGGCGCCTGAACGCCGCTTTTATGCAGCCGCTCAAAACGGGTAGACACACTTCGCCCGCAGAGGATCAGGCGTGGTCGAATTCAGTCTGCGGATGGGGTCGCGCGAGTGCGATCGGCGGCGCCCGCGCCGGCAGGCCCATGCCTTGCAGACAGTGGCGGATCGAACTTGGGCCGGTGAGCGCCGCGATGATCCTCATCGGGCCGCCGCAGTCCAGATCATCGTGCCGCGCATACAGCCGACTGATCACGACGCGACGGATTGGGTGTCGCTTCGACCAGTCTCGAACGCACCGCCGGGCGCGACGCCGTCCGATACGCCGCAGGCAACGCGCGTTCGGTCGCATCCGCTTCGGGCAACTGCTCCCGCACCGTGTCGACGCGTTCCAACAGCTCCTCCGTGCTCAACTCCCTGAGGTTCTCTTCGCGCGCACCCACGGTCACGTCGACGATGTCGGTCGGCTTGCCGTACGCATAATGCCAGAGCATCGTTTCGACGGCGGGTGGGAGTGTGCCAGCGTGGGCGCGGACGAGTAGTGTCGCGCGATACGTCGGATCGCCGAGAATGGCGGTGCAGATTGATCTGGCCTCGGCGGTCGCTTTGTTCGGTGTGCCTTTTTGTCGACCTCCGGTCTTACGGCCTTTCATATCTCTAGCCTTATTCTATTATAGGTCAACCGAGGTAAAACTTCCAATTCGCGTTCATGGGGCCTGGGTGAAACCGGAACTCAGATGATCAGAACGACAAGAGCCGTATGACGGGAGACTGTCACGTACGGATCCGTGGGAGCCTGGGGTGCGATTCCCCCGGGCTACCCGACCCGGCCACCAGCAACTCTGTTCCGGGATCGGGGTCGAGAGGCGGCTTACCCACCGTGGCGAGGATGAGCAGCTACGGGATCGGGGTCGAGAGGTATCGTGAACTGACAGAGACCCAATCATGACGCTGCATTCCTCAACGGCGAATCGTCAGCTGACGTCGGTGCTCTTTCTTGTCGTGGGTGCCTTGCTTTGCACTTTTCTCGTTGCCCCAGGGCTTTGGTTAGATCATCCCTTTTTCGGCACCATGCCCCTCGCCGATGGCCTGCCACGGCTCGTTCCACCCGCCGATTACGTTCTGCTTGCCAGTTTAGTTCTATTGCTGATCCCGATATTGCTGGCAGGCGAACGCAGACGTCGGCGCTGGATTCTGCTCTGGTGTGGCCTTTGCGCCGCTCGTTGTATTTGGGATCGAATCACGTGGCAACCATATATCTACCAGTATTTCTTTATGCTGTTAACGATTGCTTGGGCAAGTCCAGCGGGGCCACGCAGCACGGAGCCTAGGAAACAATTCCGTTCGAAGGCCAAGGAAGCGGAACAGAAACGCGCCCTGGTCGCGCTAAACATTTTGCGGCTGATCGTCCTTAGCGTTTACTTCTGGTCAGGCGTGTCCAAAGTCAACGCCGGATTTCTCGAAACAGCGATGCCTCAGTTGTTAGAACATCTCCTGCCAGCAGGTGTCTTTGACATTATTCGGCACTTCGTCGTCGCGATTCCGATCATCGAAATCCTGATTGCGGTCGGACTACTCGTCGGCCGTTTTCGCACCTTTTCCGTTCTCGGCGCCTTGGCAATGCACGTCAGCATCTTGCTGATGATCGGACCGTGGGAACTGGATTACAACCGAGTTGTATGGCCGTGGAATGTTGCCATGATGATTTGGGTTGCGCTCCTTTTCTGGAAGCAACGAATGGTCTCGAGCGCCGATATCCTGGGGTGGAGAGCCCCGCTGTTTCAATGGTGTATCTTGTTTTTCTGCACGGTGTGTCCAGGCTTGGCGTTTATCGGCTTGTGGCATCCTCATTTATCCTTCCGACTCTATTCAGGTTCGGAGAGCTTGGCGGTTGTCTTATTGTCTCAAGAGGGCATTGATCAACTACCTGAGGCCACCAGAGCGGAGGTCACTCTGGATCCTCGCGAGGAGTACGCGGGGTACCTGGCCCTCCCGCATTGGTCGGATAAGGAATTGGGCGCACTCGTGCCTTCCGACCCTCGAATCTATCGACGCGTGGGCCGCCGATTGTGCGACGTGGTAACACCGCCGAACGAGATGGTTCTCGAGATGCGCAGCCCGCCCCATTGGTGGACGGGCGAGATAATTACCGAACGGCTAGCGTGTCGCGATCTTCGTGCGCATCCGATTCCCGAACCGTAAATGGCCGGAACAAGGTCAGCGAAACAAGGACGTTCCGGTGCTGGACGACAGGGAGCCTCTCACAACGACGGTGGACGAAGGCGCGGCGGCTGAGAGTGCAGCGGTCCCGCTGCTTGATCGAAGGTGAGAGACCTAAGTATAGGATAAATAAAGACCGTTATCGATAGTTGCGCCGAGGGTCCGTGCCGCTCTGGTGCGGCGTTTTTCGGGGGCATTTGCAGGGTATGGGTGGCGGGCCATGGGAAACGGCCGCAGAAGCGCTAGTGCGGATCTATTTCGGGCGCCTGAACGCCGCTTTTATGCAGCCGCTCAAAACGGGTAGACACACTTCGCCCGCAGAGGATCAGGCGTGGTCGAATTCAGTCTGCGGATGGGGTCGCGCGAGTGCGATCGGCGGCGTCCGCGCCGGCAGGCCCATGCCTTGCAGACAGTGGCGGATCGAACTTGGGCCGGTGAGCGCCGCGATGATCCTCATCGGGCCGCCGCAGTCCGGACATTTTGTCACATCGATGCGAAAAACCCGTGCCAGTAAGGTCGCCCAGGAGCGGCGATACGTAGACGGAAGCGTCTGACCCTGCTCGGCATGCCGGCCGTTACAGGTTTCCTCATCGGCTTCCGCTTGCGGCCCGGGGACGATGGCGGCGCGATCGGCGGCGTTGGGGGCCAATACATCCCAACGTCCGCCGCCGCTACTTCTGCCATTACCTTGTAATGTAGCTGGATAAAGCAGGATCTGTAGCGACATACGGATACGTCGGCGCAACCATGGCAAAGAAGAAGCCCCCGGCTAACGTGAGTTAACCGAGGGCTGTCTGTCGGAGGACAGATTAGTTTTTTTCGTCTCCCTCACACAACTCTACACATTTTCCATCTCGGTCAATATTTCCAGGGTTTCGTTCACAGGGATCTCTTCGCGTCCGGCTGTACGCTTAATATATTCCCGGGTTTTGTTATTGAGAACGCCATAGAATCCTCGCACTTCTTCGTCCGGATGGTCCCTCCACAGAGACGGTGGTATGTAAGTGGCTTCGACGATCTCCGCACGGTGCCGATGCCCGTAGAGGATCCCTACGGATTTTCGCGCAGTTTTTGTCGGACGTACGGTGGCCGTATGTAAGCACGATATGCTAAACAGTATTGCAGTACCCGCACAACCGTGCAAATCGCAGACTCCGCCCCGCGCCAGCTGCGCTTCTTTATCCAGAATTTCCTCGTCGATCGATTCGGGCGAAATGGACAAGCAATGGCTTGCGGCGGTCACGTCGGACAGGTAGAGGATCAACCGCACGTAGCCTATGCGCAACGGATGTTCAGGCCACATGAGCTGTTCCCCGCCATCGCGATGCCAGCGGCGCCCTATGGACCCTTCCCATGATGTCATCCCGGGAATCGCCTCACCCTCGTACGGCCACATGTGATTGAGGTGGATTTGCGCGAAACAGACTTCGTCGCCCATCAAAACCTTGACGGGCTCCATGACCGTTGGGTGGCGAATGATCTCATCAACCTCGGGCGCCGTCAGGAGCGAGTGGCAGTACTGGGTTTGCCAGATACCGTTGTCGTTCCAAAAACGGCTGAAGTCCCGTCGCTCGCGTTCGAAAACATCTGAAAAGCGGGCTACTTCTTCATCGTTCAAGATCTTTCCCAGCGACAGGTAGCCGTTCTCTTTGAAGAATTCGTAGTCCTTCTGTTTCATAGCGTTTTCCTCCTCTTTGACAAGCTGCCGTCGGAGCCACCAAAATGTATGGCGAAAATCGGTCCCATGCGCGCCAGCGCAACCAGCCGAGCACACCGCAGCTCAATATACCCGAATATGATTGTGCCTCACCCCCGTAATCGAGTCGACCATCATCCAACGTCCGTCGCACCTACTTCTGCCATTATCTCGTTTAGAGAGCGAACTGCTTCTTCTGTCGACACCGTTGTCCGGTTCGAATTTTCGATCTGCTGTTCTACGTGTTTCGGAAAAACGTCCCGGAACAGCTGGAAAAACACCTTGGGCTCGGTGTCGAGGAGTTCCGCCAGCTTGATTCGGCCCCACCCATTTTCCTCGTATACCTCGACGAACTCGTTCTTGAGCGTCGTAAACTTGTTTAGGCCACCCTTCTGCCGGCCTCCTACTTTCGCATAAGTATAGGATAAATAATACCCGTTATCGATAGTTGCGCCGAGGGTCCGTGCCGCTCTGGTGCGGCGTTTTTCGGGGGCATTTGCAGGGTATGGGTGGCGGGCCATGGGAAACGGCCGCAGAAGCGCTAGTGCGGATCTATTTCGGGCGCCTGAACGCCGCTTTTATGCAGCCGCTCAAAACGGGTAGACACACTTCTTCCGCAGAGGATCAGGCGTGGTCGAATTCAGTCTGCGGATGGGGTCGCGCGGGTGCGATCGGCGGCGCCCGCGCCGGCAGGCCCATGCCTTGCAGACAGTGGCGGATCGAACTTGGGCCGGTGAGCGCCGCGATGATCCTCATTGGGCCGCCGCAGTCCGGACATTTTGTCACATCGATGCGAAAAACCCGTGCCAGTAAGGTCGCCCAGGAGCGGCGATACGTAGACGGAAGCTCGGCATGCCGGCCGTTGTGGGGATTTCTCAGCAGACTGGGGTTGTTGTCGCTATTGAATGTGTGTAGTGCGGGTAACAGAGTTGTGGCGTTAGGGGGATATTCGTACCGTGGGGCTCATAGATGCGCCATCATTTGCCTCGTTCTCCTCGGAGCAAGCGTCAACGCCTCTGAGCGCATCGTATTCAAAGGCGAGCCCTTTTACGTAGTACATGCCTACCCTGATAACTGCGGACGGTCTAAGCTCGATACCGCATCGTACTCAGCCCTGTCAATTGGAGGGGGGTCTTTTGGGTAATTGCGGCCGCTGTCAACAAATCGAGCAGTAAGAAGGATGCGGTCTAGTTTATATTCCCCCGTATTGAGGCAGCAACGGGGGGCCGCGGTTGGCTCGATTTCACATCCATCGACGGAGAGAGTTCCATGATCAACAAGATCCACAAAATCGCTGTCATAACTGACGATATCGAGGGGGCGGTGCAGTTTTATACGCAGAAACTGGGGTTGACTGTCGTAGAACGTTTCGAAAACGACGACGATGAGGATTACGTCTTTCTCGACGCCGGCGGCATCCTGCTGGAGCTGATGCCGCAGAAGACCATGGGGCAGGAAGCCGGTTTCCACCACATCTCCTTCGAAGTCGACAGCGTCGAGGACAGCGCGCAAGAGCTGAAGGACAAGGGGGTCACGATCACCAAGGAGCCGTTCGACGTGGGAGGTGGCACCGGCATCACCCTGGGATTTTTCGCCGGGCCCAACCAGGTGAACCTGCAGCTTTTTCACCGCGAGAAATGAGGTCGCCATGCGCCTAGCACGAGCCAACCGCGAGGACATGGGGGAGTTGTCCGGCGTCCACGGCGGCGCGGGTACGATCCTCTTCAACAGACTGTTGAGCCGGGTAGACTTCGAGACGCCCTTCGCTTTCGTCCACTGTGCGATCCTGTTGCCGGGTGGGGGGATCGGCTACCACCGCCACGACGACGGCGAGGAGATCTTCATCACCGTCGATAACGCATCGCAGTTCACCCACAACGGGCGGACGGCGATAGTCGAGGGCGGAGCGGCGGTCCCTGTGCGCTCGGGCGAGATCCACGCCATCCACAACCACACCGACCAGGAGACGCGCTGGTTCAACGTCCAGTGCGTGGTGCCCGGGGGCGATCCCAGGTCAACCGATCTGGGCGACGACCGGGTTAACGCCGAGCTGGAGTCGACCGATCGCCTGCCGGTGGGGCGGCTGGACCGTCTGGCTTTGAAGTACGCCCAGGCGCACGGGGGCAAGGGCGACATCGGCAGTCGCTTGATCTGGGAGCCGGAGGATTTCCGCAGCAATTTCCACTCCCTTGCCCACTGTCTTCTGCCCCCGGACACTTCGCTTGGCTATCACCGCCACGACGGCGTCGAAGAGTGCTATATCGTCATCGAGGGCAGCGGGCGGATGACGGTGGGCGACGAGACCAGCGAAGTCCAGCAATGGGATGTCATCCCCATCCAGCTGGCGGGCAACCACGGACTGTACAACCACACGCAAGAGGACTTCGAACTGCTGGTCGTCGCCGTCTGCAGCCAGAAGGGACAATTCGACTCAACCGACCTGGGCGACGACTTGAGCCAACGCTGAAACACAAGGTCCGGGTTCAGCTATCAGGCCGGCAGTTGGGATCGACCGCGGCGTGTGGTTGCCAAGGTTGGATGGCACCAAGGAGAGCTATTTCCAAGGGTGGGATTTATCGTGACCAACATGAGTGCGAAGCCAGAAGGCGTGGTACACTTCTACAATGGCCGCGGTACCGCCGAGCAGTGGATTAAGGAAGGAAAATATGCTTTGCGCTGGACGCGGCTCTCCTGCAAACGTTTCGTCTCCAATGGAGGAGGTATGTCTGGTAAAAGCTTGTTGTTTCTGCAAGACTGTTTAGAATTTGATGGTCTTGTAGAACCAAGAGGAGGTAATCGGCATGCCAAATCCAGGAGTCGTGCTGGAAAGAGTCGGATCGACAGCAGAACGGCTGCGCCAGCTGCCGTACGAGAAGCGGGTGTGCAAGACGGAAGCCTACCCCGCGGTCTCCCAGCCGGACAAAGAGTACACCGGACTGTCCGTCGCTGAGTTCGCCGAATGGGCCGCGGATGTGGGCCTGGAGGCCACGGTTCTGAAGGGAGGAATCGATCGCGGCACCCTGGCAAATGCGGAGAGCGGCGTCTTTCTGGAAAGCGCCCACGGGATCCCGCACGTGCGCATTAAAACACCGTCGCATCGGCACGATGACGCCCCGGAGTTCAACCCCATCTACGACATCACCTCCGATCCTCAGCAGCAGGATCCCATCCGCGACCCGAAACTCGAAGCGGAGCTCGCCGGCAGAATGAAGGAGCAACTCCAGCGCTTCGGAGCTCCGGAATGTCAGTACGCCCGCCTCGGACTGTAGGAGTGAAGCCTCTCCCGCGAAGCCAGACCCAGTTTTCCGACGCCGATTTTCTTGGCGAATTCGACCTCACACACCGCGGACTGAGCCGCGTCAGAAAGCATTTCGACGCGGGAGATCTTCCAAAGGCGCGGACTGCGCTGGTCGAGTATTTCCGCACCCGCCGCCGGCCCCGCTGGCTCTTCGATCTCCGGGACGGCCGCCGGGGCGAGGTCTGCCACCTCTGGCAACCCGAGCTTCGCTGTCGAGCTCGGGACCACCTGAGCAAGGCGAACCTCGCCCTCGACAACCATTTCGTCCTGGTGGACGGGATAGAGCGCGAGTTCGGTCCGGACCTCGATTGGGTGACACCCGAAACCCGCAGCCTGATGCCCCCCGGCAACCTCTTCAAATGCTGCCACGTCCTGCGACACCTCGCCGTCGCCCACGCCTCGACGCGAAAGGCCGTCTACGCCGCGAAGTTCGCCGAACTCGCCTCCAGGTGGGTCTCCGACTGGCCGCTGAAGCTCGACCGATCGTTCACCGGCGAGGCGATGATCTTCTCGAAGTACTACGGCGAAAAGACGATGCCGGCCGGCCACCGGCTCTTCAACTGGATAACCTGTCTTCAGAGCGGGATCCTGTTTGCCCCCAGCGTTCCCGGCGATACGGCCTTCGCCTTTATCAAGGCGATGTGGTTCGCCGCCGCCGCCTACCAACATTTCGCGCGCCTGGCCTACAAGCACACCGACCCACGCGCCGCCACGCGCACCTACAACGTCCCGGGAATCATGGGGGCCCACAGCAACCATCACCTGATGTGCTCGGGCAACGTCCCGGCAGTAATGGGGATGTTCTTCCCGGAGACACCCCGTCTGCAGAGTCTGATCGATCTGGCGCGGAAAAACCTGGCGCTCCACGCAGACGGCAGTTTCCTCTCGGACGGCGGCTACCGGGAGCGCTCCAGCGGCTACTCAGCCGCCGCCCTCAGCATGTTTCTGGCCCCCCTCGTGATCGCGAAGCTGAACCGCGTTCGTCTGCTCGACCGCAAAGGCCTGGGTGTCATCCGCAAAGCCAGCGAGCAGATCGCGCAAACCGTGCTGCCGTCCGGCCACCTGCCGCCAGTGGGCGATTCGTTCCCTCCCGCCGAGCCTGAGATCGCCGGCGTCCTCGGGCTGGCGGACTTCGTCTACCGAAGCGAGATCTGCGCCACCGTGCTGCGGCGCACGGGGCTGACTCGACATCTGCCCGCGTCCTTGCGCCCCGACGCTGCCCGCACCAAGGCTCGCCTGCCCACGGCGATCCGCTACCCCGCCACTGGAATCGGCATCATCCGCAGCTCCTGGCAGCGAACCGCCTCGGCAATGACGATCAACATCCCCGACGGCGACAACACCTACACTGGCCACGCCCACGATGACAGTCTGTCGGTCAGCTTCGTCGGCGCAGGCGTCCCCTTTCTGTGGCTGCCGGCAAACGAGCTCTACGACCACGTCAACGGGAAACGCTACTTCGGCACGGAGTTCCGGGGCTATCTCTACTCCGAGCTCTCCAAGAATGTGGTGCTGGTCCGGGCCGATCTCCGACAGCTGCCTTTGGAGCTCGCCGACTCCTGGGGGGCGCGGACGATTCCCGTCGACAGCTCTCTCGAGATCGGCCGACGGAGGGCGCGACTCAGGACGAGCCAGCTCCCGCACCGCGGCAGCACGCGGTGGCGGCGGGAGATCGGCCTATATAACAATGAATGGGCGATCCGGGACCGGGTGGAGGGTAGTAGCGGCGGACGCCGACGCCACACCGCCCTGTTCCACTTCGCCTACGGGGTCGATCTGAGCGAAACGAAGCGGGGGTTCGCCGCGACGCGCGACGGCGTCAGGGTGCACATTCAGTTCAGCGATGAGCGCCTTGGAGCGGTGCGGTTGAGGCGCAATGTCAGATGGCTGCGGCCCAACGCGCACCGCAGGGACCAGCCAGCACCCTGGACGCTGGAGGTGCGCTTCGGCGGCAGCGACGATGATTCATTACTCACCAGACTCACCGTCCGTGAGTAACGCACACCCTTCACTCCAGCCAGAACGAGTAGAGCCTGGCCAAGGTGTTACTGCCCAGAACAACCCCAAATATTCCCCGCTGCCGTGAGAATGGTTCTGTGATCTGGCTGATGGGGCAGTCACAGCTCAGAAGGTTGCAGCCGGCGAGGTTGTAAAAAGTCTCAATACGCTGACAGAGTTCCACTTCGCACTGATTGACAGTGTACAACGTCAGTGCCGGGGGTACTGCGCTCTGGACCGAGTCTCACGCCGGAAGTATAGGATAAATAAAGACCGTTATCGATAGTTGCGCCGAGGGTCCGTGCCGCTCTGGTGCGGCGTTTTTCGGGGGCATTTGCAGGGTATGGGTGGCGGGCCATGGGAAACGGCCGCAGAAGCGCTAGTGCGGATCTATTTCGGGCGCCTGAACGCCGCTTTTATGCAGCCGCTCAAAACGGGTAGACACACTTCTTCCGCAGAGGATCAGGCGTGGTCGAATTCAGTCTGCGGATGGGGTCGCGCGGGTGCGATCGGCGGCGCCCGCGCCGGCAGGCCCATGCCTTGCAGACAGTGGCGGATCGAACTTGGGCCGGTGAGCGCCGCGATGATCCTCATTGGGCCGCCGCAGTCCGGACATTTTGTCACATCGATGCGAAAAACCCGTGCCAGTAAGGTCGCCCAGGAGCGGCGATACGTAGACGGAAGCTCGGCATGCCGGCCGTTACAGGTTTCCTCATCGGCTTCCGCTTGCGGCCCGGGGACGATGGCGGCGCGATCAGTGGCGTTGGGGGCCAATACCCCGTGATAACGAATCAGATTCAGCCGTGGGGGCGGTACCAGGGCAGCGAGCTTCTCGATGAGTTCGAGCGGAGAAAGGACCAGGTGGGTGGTGCCGTCCGCCCACGGGGTCTTCAAGGTGTAAGTCAGGGTGTCGGCGTCGAGCCGGCGCAGGCGGCCTGAAGCCAGGGGCGGGCGCATCAGTAGCGGCACAGTTGTTCCAGGCGGCTGCGGTGATCGGCGGCGATGAGAGTAGCCGCATGCAGCGATAACCCGCTGGCGGCGAAACACAGGGGTCCGGCGCGAACGCCCTCGGGCGGGTCGATCAGGCGCCGCCGCACCCGTTGCCCGGCACGCTCACCGGTGGCCACCCGGCCGTTTACTGCCGCCGCGGTCAGGGTGGAGAGCAGGGGCTCTTTTTCCCACAGGGCGTCGGTGGCGCCTTCCGCGAGCAGGCCGCGACGTTGGCACAGCCGGACGACGCGCCGGGCCGTGGTCTCCACGATGTGCTGTACGTCCTTATCGCGGATCGGCTCGGCAGCAACGAGTCAGGTCCCGGGGCAGCTAGCTGGAACGCGAGAGTGATGGTCAGCGCTCCGAGAACCAAAACTCGCAATGTGATGCGCGGTTCAGTATTCTCAGGGTGGTTCACAGGCGTCTATCACACTTGCTCAGGAAAGTGAATCCAACTTCCACTTAACGGTCCCAGACTTCGAGGATGCGACTATGGTAACGAATACAGGTTCAAGCAAATATCGATCTCCGACGATAATGCCGGATGGCACGGAGTTCGAGCACTGGGAAGATGAAACCGAATACAGCAGGGTGTATCACGTCGATCAGCAGCATCCGGCGGCCGCCGATCGAAACCCGGGCACGGAAGAAGCGCCGTTTCTGACCATCCAGCGCGCCGCCGAGCTGCTCGAGCCGGGTGAAAAGGTGCTGATCAAGTCAGGAATATACCGGGAATGGATCAGACCCAAGCAAGGGGGCTCCGGAGCCGACAGGATGATCAGCTACGAGGCCGCGCCCGGTGCGGAGGCGATCGTGCGCGGGTCCGACCTTTTGACTGGCGAGTGGCGGCTCTCCCAGTCACCGCGCCGGCGGTCGATGAATGCCTGGGAAACCGATCTTCCAGAAGAGTATTTTGCCGAAGATCGCCCGTTTTCTCTGGAAAATGCGAGCGAGGAAGACATGGACGTCATGCGCTGGGCGAGGGATGTGCGCGGGCACGTCCCGTTTACCTTCCGGCGAGTTATGATTTTCGAGGATGGCCGCCGCATGACCCAGCTCGCCACCTACGAGGATATGCATCGCGTCCCGGGATCTTTCTGGATCGACCTGGAAAAGAAGAAGCTGCACGTCAAACCGTTCGGTTACACAAATCCCAACGCCGCCGAGTTCGAAGCGACGACCCGACAGTACCTGCTCAACCCCATGGTGCAGGGGTTGGGATATATCCGCCTCAAAGGGCTCATTTTCGACCATGCGGGCAACGGTTTTCCGCGCTCCGGAACGGGGGCGGTGACGACCTGGGGAGGACACCATTGGATCATCGAAGAGAACACGGTGCGACACATCAATTCGGTGGGTATAGAGATAGGCGCATTCACCGACGAGCGCGTCCACAAGGGGGTCACGGATGAATTAAAGGACGCGACCGGGCGACACATCGTGCGCCGCAATCACGTCCATGACTGCGGCACCGGCGGCATCCAGGGAACCGTCGTCGCGCGGTCGGTCATCACGAACAACCATATCCACCAGTGCGGATGGCAGGAGGCGGAGCCGTACTGGGAGACCGCGGGGATCAAGATCCTGTGCACCCTCGGCGCCCTCGTGCAGTGCAATCACATTCACCACTGTTATGCCGGTCCCGCTATCTGGATCGATTTCAAGAACCGGAACACGCGGGTATGCCGAAATCTTGTCCACGACATTTCCTCCTACCACGGCGCCATATTCTTCGAGGCTTCGGACGAGCCCAACATGATAGATCACAACGTCGTGATGTTTACCCACGGCAGCGGTCTCTATCAGCACGACTGCGATCTGGTGGTGATCGCCCACAACCTGGTGGTGGATTGCGACGTAGGGATTCAGATGTTGAAGAACAAGCAGCGCGACCGGGTGGGGATGTGCAAAAACAATCAGGTCATCAATAACGTGATTGTCGGTTGTGCCGTTCCACTCGACTACTACGACGTGGAGAACGTGTCGGATCACAACCTGATCGCCGGCGGGGGGGATGAGTACGACCTGGCTGAATGGCAGAAGAAAGGCCTCGACGCCCACAGCCGGGTGGTCTCCTTGGACCTGGAGTTCGATCGGGACACCAAGATACTTTCCTGGCTTTCGGCTGCAGACGAGATACTGCTGGTCGAGCGCGACGAGGTGCTGGATTGCGACTACTTCGGCCGCGCGCATCCAGCGAATCAGGTTCCGGTGGGCCCCTTCATCGAAGGCTGGAGCGGGGTACGCCGACAACTGCGACTGGTGGAGTAGCCAAATGGACCCAAGGAGGCAAGCTGCTCGCTGGCGCAAACGCCGCATCATCTACAACAACGACGGTGACGATGTGGTCGTGGCCAAGACCGAGAACAATATCAAGGCGGGATTGATGGCGCGCGGCGACGGTGAGCTGATCGATGACTTCTTGAACGCGCGCAGTGTGCCGTTGCTTGGCACAGAGGTCGACTGCATCTGGTATGCCACATGCTTTTCGGGGCTCACCTTCACACACCAGACGAAGTTGGGAGGATTCCACGACAAGTGGATAGGCCGAGAGCTCATCGACCGGTATGGGCGGGACAACCTCCAGATTCAGATCGACTTCGGTCGCGAACACAACATGGAGGTATTCTGGTCGCTGCGCATGAACGATACCCACGATGCCTGGCCTAGTGGGTCCCATCATCAGGTGGATGGGCTGGCTCCGTTCAAACAGACACATCCGGAGTTTCTTCTGAAGAAGCCAGACGCCGCAAACGATCATCCCGGGGCGGGAGAGAGGAGCTGGTCGGCGGTGGACTTCAGTTATCCGGAAGTTCGCGAGCACATCTTCTCGCTCATTCAGGAGGTGTGCCAGGGGTACGACGTGGACGGGGTCGAGCTCGATTTTCTTCGAAGCTTCCCGTACTTCCCCGAGACACGCGACTGGAGTGCGGTTGGGTCGCAGAACTTGGAGGCGATGACCGATCTGGTGCGCCGAATCTGGCAGATGGCCGGGGAGGTGAGCCAGAAACGAGAACGTCCATTGCTGGTGGCCGCACGCACCCCCTTCAGTGTTGCCGACGCCCGGTTCGTTGGCCTCGACGTGGAGCGATGGCTCGAGGAGGGTTTGATCGATCTGTGGGTACCCGGCGGTCTCCAGGAGTCGATCATGACCGAATCGTTCGGGGAGATGGTAGAGCTAGGGCATAAACACGGAGTGCCGGTCTATCCCTGTATCGGATGGGGGTTCTGGCAGCACTGGGGGTTTCTCGACGGCGGAGCAAAGGAGCACCGAACGCGCGAGGCGTGGATCGAAGCCCTTCGCAGTGAGCACACGCCGTACTACGTGGCGCTCAATTCCTGGGACGGGATGATGCCGTCATGGCGCGGCGCAGCGATGAATCTGTGGAACTCGAGTCCGGATGGTATCTATGTCTTCAACGGCTTCCACCGGGCGAGTATCCCGGCCTATCGAGAGATCGGCGACCTGGAAACGCTGGCTGGGAAGGAGAAGATATTCGGCGTCGACCGATTCGCCGGCAACTCCAGCTTCGAGGATGTGCGCGAGCTAGAGCTAATGCAGGGGAAACCGGTCAGCGCATGCTTTCAGGTAGGAGAGGATCTGACTACGGGTAGGTCCCCAGAGCTGAGATTCCGCGTACACCTTTGGGACGCTGGAGAGGGCGATCAGATAGCAGTGAAACTCAACGGCGCATCGCTCGACGATCTCAAGCCAACCGGCGCTGCCCAAGCGGGGGCGCAATGGCTGGAATGCCGGCTCGATCCAGATCGGGTGAAGAGGGGGGCAAACGAGGTTGAACTATTGGCGAGTAAACGAGACGAATCTATGCAGACGCCTCTCCTCTGGGATTCCGCCCAACTGCACGTCAGCTATACCCACTAAAACCTCCCGGAACACGCCCGCGACCAGGCCGCAAACTGCCGCGGGGCTTGGCCCTGGCTTACCCCCCTCACCCAACGAAAGGCGAAATCACCGCGCCTCATTATTGGTACGGCACCGGTATGCTGTCGCCGTGCCACGGAAAGGCGTAGGTGGGTTGGTTTGCGAAGCGCTTCATGCGGATGTCCAGCCGAATGGACGCGCCCGGCAGGAGTTGGACGGCGAAGTACTTCGAATCTACCGGGACAGTCCTATCCTCATGGGTCAGCTCGACAAAGTGGTGCTCGGCGAACGCCCCGGCCTGCACGATCAGGTTTCGCGTGTTTCCTGGGTTCAGGTTGACCAGTTGCACGCCGGCACCGTCGGTGTCCAGTCGATCCACCAGAGCAGCCACATCCAGCGGCAGCCCCGGGCGCTCGCGGTCCGAATCGAAGTAGCGCAAGGTCGCCCGCACAAGCCCTCCGGTATAGACCGAATGGGGCGCGCCCATCATCACCTGGGTCAGCGCTTTGGTGTAGACCGGGTTCGGGGAGCCGGGGTTGTCCGCGATCAAGGTAAAGGGATCGCGGGTCTCGTTTTGTATCATTTGAACGGCGTTCAGGACGTTCTGGTAATCGGCCCGCAGGGCCTTCTCGGGCCAGTCCGGATTCTTGCCGTCGTAGTACTGGAAGCGGGCGAGCTCGGTGTCGCCACAGTTCTTTTCGCCAACCACCGGCACCTCATTCCAGTCGCGCTCTTTGTCAGCCTCCCGTATCCTGGCGATGAGGTCGTAGTCTTCCGAGGCCATGGAGATGTGGTAGAGGTGGGTCGGTTCCTGCAGGCGGAACGGCTGGACCCTCCCCTTCTCGGGATCCGGATGGCCCATATGGTACGACCATCCATCGGGGCCATAGCGTGCCGGTGGGGTAAGGTGCCCATCCTCACGGAGGGTAGCGTTGTCCAAAAGGACCTTGATCTGCGAGCGCAGCAGTTCCAGATAGCTGAAGTCGCCGCTGAGCAGGACGGCGCATTCGGCAGCGATTGTCAGGCAGCTGAACATGATGCCGTAACCGACGAAGCTGTTCCAGCCGTATAACCCGCCCCACCATTGGCCCTGCCGGTTTTCGCCGATCTGACCGGTCGGTCCGACGTTGTCCGGCATGATGCCGTCGTTGCGCCGCATGCGTTCGATCCAGGCTTCGGTATAGTCCAACACCCACTGCTTGTACTTTTCTTCGCCGGTGTAGAGGTAGGCGTTGGTGACGAGAGCGGTCGCGCCCAGGCTGTTGGCCACATCGCCGTTGAGGACGACCTGATCGAACAGCTTCAGGATCTCGTCCCTACGCTCCGGATTTTCCGTCCAGTCCGGCTCCAGGTCCACGACGACCGGATCGAGGGTAGCTCGCACGCCGTACCAGCGGTAGACCTCGCCGATGCTCGGTATCCCCCCCTGAAGCCACGAGGTCGCGTGCTCCAGGCTGCTGTGGACGTACGGTCCGACGCTGGTCTGGATCGGGCTGCGGAAGACCCTGTGTTCGGGATCGTAGTTGGCGGCCTCGGGGTCCTCATCCATGAACATCGCGGCAAATCGTTTGGCGCGGCGGAAATTCTCCGAGATCGTCGGATCGGCCAGGCCGAAGTGGTAGAAGGCCATGTTCCCTTCGCCCTGGTGGAACCATTCACTCGCACCGGGGACCTCCTGGTTGTAGTATTCGTTGTGGATCTGAGCGTGGAAGCGGCGGTGGATCCGGCTGACGATGTCGTCGGCGTGGAAACGGGTGGTCGCGTTCCACGACTGCAGCGCCAGGTCAAGCACCTGTTTGTCTGCGCCCATAGCGTAGAACAGGCCCCAGTTGTAGACCCGTTCGTAGAGGTCGTCCACATCGTCGGCGAAGTAGAAGGCCCCGCCCTTCTCGGCGTATTTCTCCACCATCGGCTGAACTGCGTCCTCCATGAGTTTCATCAACTGGCGTTCGAGGAGCGCCCAACCTGGAGGTGGCGAAACCTGGGTCGCTTTGACCTTGACCAACCCGGGAAGGCTCACTGCGTTTGAGGTAGGATTCCGATCAGCCATTTGACCTCCGATTCACAATTTCTGGACGCGGTGCAGCGAGCAAGCTAACGAAGGGGTTGAATCGGTCTGCTGCCTCGGGGAGAGACATCAGACCGAGCATGATTGAGACGATTCGAGGCATGGACTCGACACCAGGCATTAGGGTCGTATCACCGTGCCGTCGGCGCGCCGTGTGCTGCCCCACCTTATGGTAGCTCCGCTCAGATCCTTGACCGGAAACCGGGCGGCCAGCTTCTCGTCGATATCTACCCCTAGGCCAGGTTTCCCGTTGGGCCACATGTAACCCGCCCGTACCTCGGGCGTGCCCGGGAAGACTTCCTTCAATGTCTCGTTCGTATTCAGGTACGCCGATGCTTCCTGGATGCCGAAGTTCCACACGTGCATGTCCAACATGAGGTTCGCCGCGAACCCCACCGGCGATATATCCGCCGGCCCATGCCAGGCGGTGCGGACATTGAACGGTTCGCACAGGGCTGCCAGCTTGCGGGCCGGCGTCAACCCACCTATGGTCGAGATGTGCACGCGGATGAAATCTATTAGACGGTCCTTGATCATCGGAACGATCTCCTGGGGATTGCTGTACAACTCTCCCATCGCGATCGGCGTGCTGGTCTGCTCGCGCACGAGGCGAAAGTAGTCGTTGTCCTCCGGAGTGAAGAGGTCTTCCAGAAAGAAAGGCTTGAATTGCTCGACGTCCTTGGCCAGGGCGAGACCCTGGATGGGAGGCAGCCGTTCATGGACGTCGTAGAGAACCTCCGGGTTGGGGCCGAACTGGGCGCGGAACTCCTCGAATTGACGGACGATACTGCGCGCGAACGGTGTGGGCTCGAAGATGGTTCCGCTGTCGAAAGCTGCCTTTTCGGTTATGACGGTGGGGGCGTAATACTCCTTGTCCTCCGCCGTCAGCGTTTCACCCCCCAATTTGAAGTGGCGGAATCCGCGTTCCAGGAGCGAGTGGACATCATCTTCTTTACTCGGAATGACGTAGACCGCCGCGGCCTCCCTCGATTTACCGCCGAACAGGTCGTACACCGGCATCCCCGCAACCTTGCCCTTGATGTCCCACAATGCCTGATCTACGCCGCTGATGGCGTTGTTGAGCACCGGACCGCTGCGCCAGTAGGAAGACGAATAACTGGACTGCCAGATGTCTTCGATTTCGCCTGGGTCTTTGCCGACCAGAAAAGGCTTCAGATAGTCGTCCACCGCTGCGGCAACAGCCGTCGGTCGCGAGAAGAACGAGGCGCATCCCACACCGTAAAGCTCCGGCTCGTCGGTCTCCACCTTCACGAGGGTGAGGGTGCGCGCACCGGGGGGTGCGGTCACTATCGCCCGCACATCGCGAATCTTGAGATTGCCCATAGTTTTCCCCTTTCTTCAGTAGCGGAATGTCGCCGCGTTCCAATCGGCAACGCCAACTGACGGCGGTCTCCACACAAATCGCAGACAGTGAGAGATCAAGATGGCTCTTAAACGAGTACTAATAACTGGAGCTGCCGGCCAGAACGGCACGGCCCTGTGGAAGGCCTGGGAAGCAGAGGAACGCTACGCGCTGACTCTGGCCGACGTTAGAGAGATCGAAGGAGCCCGATCCTGCGCACGGTCGACCAGTTCAATCCCAGTGGATGGTACGGAGCGATGAAAGGCATGGCCGAAATCGCGGGGCGGATATTCGCCCATGTCTACGACCGACGTTTCATCGGCATCCGCATCGGCACCTTTGACAAGGGGAGAACGGAACCAGAGCATTTGCGCGAGTGCAGCACCTTGCTGGCGCCCGTGGACGCAGTCCAACTCTTCCGGCTTGCGGTGGATTACGAGGGGCCGGAGCGTTTCCTTATCACCTACGGCGCCTCCGAAAACGTGTACGGAGGTCACACCGGCTCGACCTCTCGGTCGCCAAAGAGGTCCTGGGGTACGAACCCGAAGTCAACATGATGAGCTTCCGAAGTCGGTTCGTCGCGTCCCACCCTCAATGACCGAGTAGGTCCCGCCGTAGCGGAGCGGATCGATGGCCAGAAAAAACTTGACTGGTGAGAATTGAATGCTATTATAATAAGTAATCCTATTTTCGGCTGGTTCTCACAGGCGACAAAACAGAGCCTAACTAGTGACCTAGTCACACTTTAACCCGACTTCGTTTGTCTCCAAAGGAGGTGATGAATAGGGGACGCAACGGAGCAGATGTGCCGCTCAAACTAGAGTTATTCGAAGCCAAGTGGAACCTGAAACAGCCAAGTGTCTGGAACCCTCAAGGAGGAAAACAGATGAAGCTAACTCGAATCGGAATTTTAGGTTTATTTCTAGGTGTCCTTGCCGTCGGCATCGCCGGGGCAGAGACCTATCCCCCGGGGCTTGCTACCTCCCCGGAGAATTATCAAGAGCTCATCGGAGACATCACCAATACCACGGCGAATCCGATGCGCCTGTCCACGCAAAATGCCCCCTACAGCGGCAGCGGTGCCGCCGACATTAGGTTCACAACGAACCAGCGCGCCACCGTCTGGATCGCCATCTACGAGCTCGGCTCCAACGATACCGGTCCTACCGGGATCAACGACGCGGTGATTCGCTACGTACCGCAGGACAAGCATATCGCCACGGTCGGAGGTACCGGAGGTATTACCGTCGAACAGGGCAACAATACGATCAAGTGGGACGGCAATGATTGGGAGGGTAATGCCGCCGGACCTGGCAACTACGAGTTCGACGTCATCGCCCTCAATAATCTGGACCCGGCAGCGTTCGTAGGGCTCAGCACCATGGCAATGGGCGACCCCATCTGGGATATGCGCAACGGCGATCAATGGACCCACCTTGAGGGGCCGGCAGAGGCGGGGCAGTACTGGGGCACTCTGGCGCTCGGCAAGATGGGCACCAACTATGTTGACAACCCCACCGGCTATGACACCTGGAATTTCGAAGAGGAACTCAACACGATCGAAAGCGGCAGTACGACCGGCGGCATCCGCCCGGACGTGGACGATCCGAATGCCTACTATGTATCGTTTACCGGTGGTAATTGGTCTACCTGGGGCGGCGCCGGCGTCTACCGGTTGATACGGAATGACGCCGCCAAAACGCTGGATCGGGACCCGAATTTCGCCGACAACGGCTTTGCGGCACAGCCGCTGCCCGACACGGAGAGCACCCTGTGTCTGGCGCTCTGGAAGGACAAGATTTATACGACGAACTGGAGCGGAGCGGACCCCCCCAATCCCGGAATCGGGGTGTGGGACAAAACCACGGGCGAATACCTCTTGTACAACTCTGATCATGTGGAGTTCTACCGTAGATACCGCATCGACGACAACGGCGTCGAGGCCTTTGGTAACGGCGGCACGACCGCCGTCACCGTCGACGCAACCGGCATCTGGCCGATGGGGTGGCGGGGCACCCAATTCCTCAAGGTCGATCACGACTTCAACCTCATCTGGTCCAACGGCCCGGGCGACCACTACGGCGATCAGATTTCGGCCGAGCGCGCCGCCGCTCTTGGGATTCAGGGTGCGGCCCGCAACGGCGAGCTCGCCCTCATCCTCGACTCTGTGCCGGACCCCAAGAGCAGGATTGCGATCACTA
This sequence comes from Candidatus Latescibacterota bacterium, assembly GCA_965217095.1. Lineage (GTDB taxonomy): Bacteria > Latescibacterota > UBA2968 > UBA8231 > UBA8231 > CAYNZV01. The sequence continues at coordinate 5,644,997 of OZ244235.1, read as the reverse complement.
CCCCGCGGCACAACACCCTCGGGAATTGGAACTCCATCTACGGCCGCGACGGGACGGGAATCGGCCAGATCTTCTTGGATTACTCGATCGGTCCGTTCACGCAACATACGACCACCAATGTTGCCTACATCGCCAACGACTGCGCCAAGCATGACGGCGATCTCTACTGCTCGCCGAATTCCGGCAGCCCGGGTCCGTATGATGGCCTCATCGTCAACACCCGATACAGCATCGTTCATCACGACCTCCACTCGTACGAAGCCTCCGAGCCACGCAACCCCAATATGGGCATGCACCTCCCGTTTGCGGTCGAGACGGGCAAGATGGGGGCGGATGTAACCGCGGTCGAGGAGGTGGCAAGCGCCGCCTTGCCCGAAAGCCACAGCCTCGGAGCCGCCTATCCCAACCCGTTCAATCCGGAGACTGCCATCGACTTTACGCTGGCAAATGAGGACCAGGTCAAGATCGAGGTGTTCAACGCCACCGGTCAGCTGGTGGATACGCTCATCGACAATTACAAGCCGGCGGGCGCCTACAAAGCCACCTGGAACGCCCACAATTCCAAGGGCGAACCGGTTTCCAGCGGCGTTTATTTCTATCGCATGCAGGCCGGTCAGTTCTCGGCCACACAGGCGGTGACGCTGCTGAAGTAAACCCGCATCGCGCGGGTCGTATGTGAGTATGGTTACACAGGGGGTAGATTGTTACAATCTACCCCTGTGCTTTTTCTGTTCCCGGGGTTACTGCTAGACGGGAAGGTTTCCCATGGCGAGTGGATTCGCGAGCAGATATTGGGCCAGCATCCGCTGGAGTCTGTTTGCGGCGTTGGCGCTGTGGGGGTTCCCGGCGCACGCCCAGGACCTGCCCCTGGACGAGGTATTTCCGGCGCGGCCGTTCCTGCGCGGGGAGCGCGCTCCCTACCGCAACCTCGCCTTCCAGCAGTACGAGAACTATCCCAATCATACCTCCCCCTATACCGATTCGCCGACCGGCTACTACGATTCCTTCGGCAACTTCCTGCTGACCGGCTACGATCTGTTCAGATGGGAAGAAACCCGCAGGCCGGGCTTGAAGTTCGGCAGCGACATATTCAAGACCATTCCCGGCCCCTGGCTCAGTGTATTCGACCTGCGGGTGGCCGCCATCGACGGCTACGGCGACTGGGGTTTCCATATGATGGCGGGAGACGGGGTGATCGCCCGCTTTACGCCGTTGACCCTCTATAAGACCGATTTCAACGGGGTCCGCTTCGATCTGTCCACGCCCCATCTGAAGCTGACCACGGTGGCGTCGCGCGCCGAGCGGCCGATGGGCTATATGCGGGATCTCCGACAATCAGGCGAGGCGTTTATGCTCTGGCGGCACCGGGCCGATGACTCGACCCTGCTGCTGGGCAGCCGCGCCCAGGCTGATATAGGCGGCCTGCACCTGGGCCTCAACTGGGTCAACCACCATATCTACCAGAGCACGCGGACCACCGGTAACAGCCTCAAGGGCCGGCTGAAGCCGGACCACCCGTTGATGGACTGGATCATCGTGCGTTTCAAGGATGATTCGCCGGCCGACGGGGTGGGGGGCGCCGCGGTGCAGGAGGTGCAGCTGGTAGTCAATGGGGAGGTCCGACCCGATCTGGTACCACGCATCATCAGCCACCAGGCCAATCCCTCGTTGCAAGTGGGATCCACTTCTGCCCTCACCGGTAAATTCCAGGCGCTGAACTACAACTATTTCTCCGCCGGCTCTGCGGCCACGCCGTACGTCAACGAATACTATTATCGCGGCCGCGAGATTCCGCTCTTTGCCGATTACTTCCTGCGGATCGACCACGAGGATGGCATCGATGTCAGCGGTGAAGGCAATCTTCCCGGTCTTCTTTCCACCTTTGCGATAGAGTCGCCCCAGGCGCTGCTGCGCGCCGACGGGGAGCGGGAGCTGGTCTTTCTGTTCGACCTGAGCGCCGAGCCCGCGATCGAGACGGTGGCCGTGGAGTGCGTCGTGGGGAACGACTACTATGTGGAGGTGGCAACGCTGTTTATCAAATCCGCGTTTTCCACCTCCTACTATGACCGGTTCAAGGCCAACTATTACCAGGATCTGGCGCGTTCCCGGGGCAATGTCCAGGATCTGTCCAACCTCAAGCTGCGGCGCTTTGACATCGGCGAGAACACCGGACATTTCGTCTACAGCGCCGATCTGCACCTCCAGCTCCCAGGGCTGGAGATTGCCGGTGAGTACGCGCGCTCCAGCGTCTACTCGCGCTATCCCGCCGAGATCGATAACAGCCCCGCGTTCGATGATGCGCCCCGCTTCGCCGACCGCGGCTCCGCCTATTTTCTCAATGCCGTCCGCAATTTCGAGCGCGGGCTGGTAGGCGGGGAGCTGTTTTCCATCAATCCGGGGTTTTCCACCGAGTTCCGTTCCTATCTGCATTGGGAGAGTGCCCTCCGGTTAGGCCATCTCTCGGGAACGCTCAACGATTACATGTACTGGAGGACGGTGGACGATAACGACGATGGGGATCACTTTACCGACATTAATTACGGTGCTCTGGTGGGTTATAACTCCACCAATGTCGGCACCGATGTAGACGGCGTGTTTCTGGATCAGGACGAGGACCATGACGGCATCCCGGATACCAACCGCGACCTGGATCGCATCCCCGACTACGACGAGCCCTTCCTGATGTTCGACATCGAGCCCAACGACTACGCCTACGGTCTCGACCGCAACAACAACGACGAGCCCGACCGGCGCGAAGACGACGGCGACGTGGACTATCCCTACGACTACGACGAGCGCGGGTTTCATCTGTTCAGTCAATGGCAGCTGACGCCACACTGGTATCTATCTGTGGGCCACTACTCGGTAAAGGAACTCGCCGGCACGGGCCGCAATCGCTCCACCTACGGGCTCGTCGGCTACCGCCGACAGGGGTTGGGGTGGCTCAGGCGGGTCTTCTTCGAGAACAACAGCCGCAAGGTGGAAGACGACATCGCTGACGAGTTCATGGAATTCGATGACGATGCCGGCGACCGCAACACCGTGTTTGAAGGGCGCGGGATCGTCTTCATGCCCCGCGGGCCGAGGGGCCAGGGGGTCGTTAAGTTCCTCCAGGTCGACTTCATCCCGGATTTGCTGTTCTACCAGGACAGCTTCGTGAACGAATCCAACCTGGAGGGTCGCGTCCGGCTCTGGTCGGACCTGGATGTGGTGCAGAAATTCCGCCTGCGCTTCAACTGGCAGCAGGGCGGCCAGCTGCGCAGCGGGCGCTTCCAGCGCGATCGGCGCCTGGACTTCTGGACCTCGGTGACCCGCATCCAACACCCCTTTCAGTGGGGCAAGCTGCGCTTCACGCCGCAATACAAATTCATGCTGCTGCGTCTGGAAGATCGCGAGCGCCAGGTGCGGCTGCGCTCCGAGCTGCGCTCCATCCCCATTCTGCGGCTGGAGTATATCCTCACGCCGAGGACGACGCTGCGGGCGGGGATGCAGGGCTTCGGACCGCTGCCGTATCGACGTCGCGACGACACCTCGGAGCGCCAGAGTTTCGAGCAACACACCTCTTTCCTCTCCCTTATCAACACCTCCGCCTATTTTGGCTACGAATTGGTGACCCTGATGGGCTTTGCCAAGGACACGCAGAAGTTCGACACCAAATTCAGGGACCAGCGGAACTTCGAGACCCTGGAGTTTTTCGTGCGCGCCTTCATAGGCTTCGCCGGGTTCGGACCGGCCATATAGCGTTAGATCCCCATTCGCTCGAACCAGCAGTAAAGCAGCAGCGTCATCGAGCGCTTGCGTTGAGAGCAGATCGATGAAACGAATCCCGAGGCGCGATTTCTTGAAGGCGGGGGGTGGCGTCGTGATCTCGAGCTTTGTGCCATGGGTCGGGTGCGCGGATAATTCCGTGGATGTGACCGCCATGCCGACGGCGCCCAACCTGGATGTCCCGCCAGCGACGACGGAGGAAGACCTGCCGTTGCCCCCCGTTACCAGCAACGAACGCTTCTATGTAGTGTCCATAGAGGGCGAACAGTACGACCCGCGAGTGGATCCCGACAAATGGCGTCTGAGCCTAGGTGGTCTGGTGAATTCACCCATAAACGATCTCACCTATGGTGACATGAGATTGATGCCTTTCGAGAGGCATACGGTTACGCTGCAATGCATCGGCAACTGGATCGGAGGACCGCTGGTGGGCAATGCCGAGTGGGGAGGCACGCCACTGCGACATCTCCTGGAACGTGCAGGCGTGCGGACTCAGGCCATACGCGTCAAGTTCCACAGCGTCGACGGGTATTCGACCTCGATTCCCCTCGAACGCGCCGTCAGGGAGGAGGTTCTTCTCGCCTGGGAAATGAACCGCGAGCCCTTGCCATCCAAACACGGGTTCCCGGTGCGATTGATCAATCCCGGGCACTACGGTCAAAAGATGCCGAAGTGGATTGACCGGATTGATCTCATCGACCACGTCTACCTAGGGTACTGGGAGAGTCTTCCCAAGGACCAGCCGTACAAGTGGTCAGATGACGCCATTGCCACCGTCGATTCGCGCATCGATGCGCCGGTTTCCACGTGGGATGATGAGAAAGATCCCGCCGGCGGCGGTACGACCGTTACCCCGCAGACGCTTCGCGGAAAGGTTGGAGACGACTTCGTCATTCACGGCATAGCGATGGCGGGGGAGCGCAGGGTAGCCCGGATCGAGGTAAGCACCGACGGCGGGGTGCACTGGCAGGAGGCGCAGATAACAACGAGAAATTCGCCCAACATATGGGTGACCTGGGGTTACCGTTGGTCCCTGCCGGAGAGCGGTGGCTACCAGATCGTCGCCAGAGCAACCGATGATGCCGGGGACGTCCAGCCCCGTGACGACACCGGGGCCGACGCCTACGATGGCCGCACCGGGTGGCACCGGGTTCCGGTGAACGTCACAGCTACCAGCTGAGACCCATGTCAGAACCATCGGAGCGTCCCCTTACCACCTGTGGAGCCAGTGCGACTCCGCAGGAAACCATATTCGATCCACACCCCGGGCCAGGATGACCCCGATCACGTAACCTACAACGAGGCCGTAGAACAACGGCTTTCCAGCCGCGTAGAGTCGAACGCCGCCGTAACGCAGCAGGCCGTACTTTACTATCCACACCACCAGCAGGCTGAACCAGTAGAACCGCGCACCCACCGTGTACTGAAACGCCAATCCCACCGGATGAAAGGGAAACCAGTGAAAGCGCATACGCAGCCAGGCGATTCCCCCAGCTTCGAAGAAGCCGGTTAGCCATACGGCCCACTTGCCCGCCGCCGCCACGGTGGGCTGGTGGATCAGGCGCACCATCTGGTCGAGGGTTCGGTCGTTTCCGCCCATCCCCTGGGTCGCAACACTGTAAGCCCAGTCGATGGTGGTCCACGCTATGGCGAGAAAGCCGCTGGCAAAGGCGAGGAGTAACGAGGCCGTAACCCACACGGGCTGCCGGCGGATGGAAAAGATTCGCAGGTGGTGGACGATTGCCGGCCAGCCCGGAATCCGTCCGGCAGAGCCCATGAACACATTGCCAGTGACGAGCTTGAGGCCCACGACCGAGCGCGGCGACAGGTGCGTTGTGCCCACCAGGTGAAGAACGAAGGACTCCCCCTTGAGATGGGGATGGCTCGGGATGAGATAAGCAAATCCGGTAGCCGCCATCAGCTTGACCGTGACGAAGTGGGCGAGGGTAAACAACAGCAACAACCCCGCTGCCAGGAGCAGGCTTGCCCCCAGTGCCATGATCCAGCCCGTGACATAGAGTCCCGAAACCACCAGCCCGAAGAGCGCCCATCGGTACTGCCTCGTGTCGCTCGGGTCTCCTTCCCTGGAGAATGCTTGTCGCCAGATGCCACGAAGGTGCCTTCGCGCCAACCAGATGGACCAGAGGGCGACAAAGATGAGCGCCCCGTAGCCTTCCATCTGAAGAATATCGCTGGCACCCAGCTGGTTGCCTTCGGAGCCTACCGTCAAACCGGTCCGGCTCATCATCCACTCCTTGGGCAGGGTCAGCAAATAGAAAACAATCAAGCTGGCCAGTATATCCAGCGGGCATAGATAGGCGACGGCGAGAGCAAGGGGGAGCAAGCGAATCGAGACACCAATGTGCTCGCCCAGTTCGACAGAATACGCGTCGAAGAAGATTTTCGTCTTGGGCAATCCGGGCAGGAAATAACCGGCGGTATTGTAGGCGGCTGGCAAGAAAACCGCGGCGACTCCCACCCAGAATAGCCACGATTTGAACAGGCGGGGAACGCGTCCTGGACCTTCGCAGCCGAGTGTGAGATCGAGCGGCATCTGAGCCAGAGGAAAGGTCAGCTTTTCCCCTTCGACCCAGTGGCGATGAAAGAGGACGAAGATGCAGAATCCGAATACCATCATGCCCATGGAAACGCCGAACCACTGACCAATGGCGCCAACCCATCCCCCCCACGGTACCATCTCGCCCTGATCAAGCCCGTACCAGTAACCGTTTATAACCCTCGGCTCGGTGCTGGCGAACACGTGCCAGGGCAACATGTCGAATAGGACCTCGACCCACTGGTTTTCAGGTCCGGCACCGTGAGTCGGGAGCGGCAGCATCGCTACAATGTCCCACATCCAGCCATTGAGGGGTACCGTGCCCACTACCCATCCCGTGGTAAAAATCGTCAGTAGCTCGCCCCTGCGTAGCGCCAGCCGCGGGACGAAGGTTCTGAGCAGGGAGTTGAAGAAGAGCCAGAAGACGAAGGAAATGAGGACCATCAATGGGAGCTGTGAGCTCACCGAAAGAAACAATAAATGCACCACTGCCCAGAAGGAGACTATACCCAGCAGTACAGCTCGGAGGGTAATGGTGGGACGAGACTCTTCCTGCTCTTCCCACGTGCGTCGAGTATGCGCTCCGTTTGCAGGTGAATGTTCCCCGGGAACTGGGTCTGACACCATTCTACCTGTCCTGGTTAGGAGCGCGTAACCGGACGGAGTCATTTGAGGGGCATTTTGGGTGAAACAAGCTCTTTGTGCCCGAGAGTCTATCTGTTTTTATTGTTGTCAGCCAAGAGAAACCTATGAAGTGACATAAGGAATCGCCGTGCCAGAAAAAGGGACTGGTGACGATGACATGTCGATTCAGCAGCATCCCGCGAAGTTTCCTTCTGGTGGTTTTGGCCAGCATTGGAACCGGTGTTGGCTACGGCGAAGAATCGCGCGTAGCCCTTGCCGAATCCTTCCACACCAATTGGCTGCTGCGGCGGCCGGTGCCGTCCTACCAAAACTACGCATTCGACACCTACAGCAACTATCTGCAAACCACCTTCCCGCAGGCGGAGCAACCTGGCCTCGTCGAGAACTTCTACCCGCGAGCGCTCTACGACGGGTTCGGCGACCATGTGGTTACCGGCTACGATCTCTTCACCTGGTATGAGCGGCGCCAACTGGAGCTCCACTGGGGCAGCTCCATATCCAAGAATGAGGGCACCTGGACCGAGGCCTTCGCCTACGTAGCTATCGCTCGCGATGGCTATGGTGATTGGAACTACAGTGCCACGGTGGGAGACGTACTCACGGCACGTTTCACGCCCCTTACGCTGTCGCTGGTCGATTTCAGCGGCTTTCGTTTCGATCTTGCGACCCCACACCTCAAACTGACGACCCTGGCGAGTCGCATTCAACGCCCCTACGCACCGCGCGGCTTCGACTATGTTCGCAAAACTCGATTTCATATCGGACCGACCATGTACGCCGCGGACTCCTCCCTGCTTCTGGGTGGCCGCCTGCAGACCGATATCGGCAACGCCAGCCTCGGTTTGAATCTCGCCAATCTCCACGTATACGATAGTGGGCGACCCGACAACAGCATCAAGGGCATATTGCGACCCGGTCACCCTCTGGTCGACTGGGTCGTTGTCCGCTTTGCGGACGATTCCCCCCGGGATGGCCGCGGCGGCGCGGTGATCCAGGATATCCTGCTGATCGTCAACGGCGAGCCGCGACGGGACCTCGTGCCGCAGGTGATCCGACACCGTGCTAACGCCACTACCCAGGTCGGTACCTATTCCGTGATTTCAGGCAGGTTTCTCCCCAATCCCTACTTCACTCATACCCCGGGCTACACAACATTTTACCGGGCCGCGACGAGATCCCCCTCTACGCCGATTATCGCTACCGCCTCGACCACGAAGCAGGAGTGGATGTGAGCCGTCAGACCAACCTCAGCCGCCTGCTTTCCACGTTCACGGTAGAATCTGCCGCGGAGCTTCAGCGTGCTGATGGCGACGAGCAGCTTGTCTACCTCTTCGATATTTCGCAGGAACCCTACCTGGAATCCGTCGAGGTGGAGGCGATGCTGGCAAACGACTACCGGGTGGAGGTGGCCAACCTGCGGGAGGCTAATATTCGCGGCAAAGGATATGAGGAGCGCTTCAAGAGCGAATTCTACCGCACGGTGTTGCGAGCCCGCGACAATGTTCAGGACCTGTCCAATCTGAAGCGAGTGCGGTTCCGCATCGGTGAGGACACGGCCATATTCACCTACAGCGCCGATCTGAATCTGCAGGTTGTCGGCCTGGAGTTGAATGGCGAGTACGCTCGCTCCAGCGTGTACCGACGTTTTCCGGCCGAAACCGCGAATCTTCCGAGCTTCGATGAAAGCCCACGCTTTGCCGACCGGGGCTCTGCCTACTTCATCAACGCCACGCGCTGGACAGCGAATTGGCGATTCGGCGGCGAGTACTTCGCCATGAATCCCGAGTTCACCACCACCATGCGCAGCTTCGTAGCGCGCGAGGGGGGTGTTTCGGATCACCGCAGCACGATCAAGGGCCTTTCCAACGAAACCATCTACTGGGACCTGGTGCAGGACAACGAGGACGGCGACAGATTCCCGGACAAGCGCACCGGATGGACCACCGGGACCTGGTACATCAATGATTGCAACCCCCCTTGCGGAATAGATCCGGACGGCGTCTACATCGCTCAAGACTCAGACAACGACGGCTATCCCGATATCAACCGCAACGGCGATGCTCTACCGGATTACCTGGAGCCTTTCCTCATGTACGAGGTGGAACCCAACGACTACACCTACGGATTCGACCGCAACAACAACGACGAGCCCGATCAGCGGGAGGACGATTGGGACCCGGACCACCCGTACGACGCGGACCAGCGCGGCTATCACGTTTTTGCCCAGGCCAATCTGAGCCAACGCTGGACGCTGGCGCTGGGGCGCCATGATGTCGAGCAGCTGGCCGGCAGCGGCATGAACCTTACCACCTACACCCTGCTCACCTATCGCAGCGAAGGGCCCGACCGCGTGCGGCGGCTGTTCTTCGAAAACAGCTTTCGCCGGGTGCGAGACAACATCCCCGACGAGTACAATATTTTCACGGAAAACCGACGGTTTACGGGGGAGTACCGGTTCTATGTACACTCCGCCTATAGGGGCAATCGCTCGTTCCACAGCCGCCCCCGTCAGGATCAGCTGCTCTACGAAAACAGCTATGTAAACGAGGCCTATCTCGAAAACTGGCTGCAGCCCTGGTCGACTCTCAATCTGGTGCAAAAGCTCCGCCTGCGGGTGAACTGGCAGGGGGGGGCGCTTATCTGGAGGGTTTATCGGGCGCGAACGCCGCCTCGACCTTCGTTAATCGCCTGGATTACACCTGGAACCTGGGAAAGCTCAGCATACAGCCGAAGTTCAAGTTTCAGATGATCCGTTTCGTCGATCGCGAACAAGACCGGACCATTCGCTTCGAGTACGAGACCTTGCCCATCCTGCTGTTCGAGATGCCGCTCATGGCTCGCACCACCGCGCGCCTGGGAATACAGGGGTGGGGTTCCTCTTCCGTATCGTTTCGACAACCGACAGCGCGGCCTGGACAGCTTCAGGCGCCGAACCGCGATCGCATCTCTGACCAACCGATCGCGGTACTTCGGATACGAACTCTACACCGTTGTCGGACTGATTCGGGACGCCAAGGAATTCGATTCCGCAGCGAGATTGGCGGGCAACTTCGATACCTTTTCCGTTTTCGTGCGGACCCTGGTGGGGTTCCCCGATCTCTCGAACCTGCTGCTTTAGCCTGAATTATTCATAAAAATGCGGTGATTCTCTGTACAACTGGTTGTTTTTCCCTATGTTAGGGTTAGCCACAAACAACAACCAATCAAGAGGACCACCGCAGATGGAAACTTCGCAGATTACGCTGTCGTTTGCAAACATCTCGGGCAAGATGATCGAAGCTGATTTTGACGGTGGCACGACCACCAGCGATGGGGGCGCCCTGCTTCTGCGACAGGCGGAAGCCCGCACCGGGATCGTCGACCGAATCGTGGCGGCGATGTCGGATCGGCGACATCAAAGCTATATCGACCATACGTATACTGACCTCATCCGGCAGCGCGTATTCCAGATCGCCTGTGGGTACGAGGACGCCAATGACAGTGACGACCTGCGTTGCGATCCGGGTCTGAAAACCGCGTGCGACCGTCTGCCTCTGACGGGAGACGATTTGGCCAGTCAACCGACCATGTCTCGTTTGGAAAACAGTGTCAGCCGCTCGGATCTGTATCGCATCGGGCTCGCGGTGCTGGAAATATTCATCGAGTCTTACGACCAGCCGCCCAAGAAGCTCACCATCGACATCGACGACACGGACGATCCGACGCACGGCGCCCAGCAACTGACGTTGTTCCATGCCTACTATGACGAGTATTGCTATCTGCCGGTCCATCTCTACGAAGGGGAGTCGGGCAAGTTGATCACGACCCTGCTGCGACCCGGTCGTAGAATGCGAGGCCGAGAGGCGGCAGCCATCCTCAAACGCGTGTTGGATCATTTGATCATGGTGTGGCCGAAGACGAAGATCACCTTACGAGGCGACTCGCACTTCAGCACCCCTGAGGTGCACGACCTGTGCGACGGATACGGTATTGATTTCATTCTGGGACAGGCGCTCAACAACAAGCTCAAAGCCCTCGGCGAACCGCTGATGGAGCTGACGGCGGCGCTGGCCGAGCAGAGCGATGAACCGGTGCGGCTTTTTGACCGCTTCGAGTATCAGGCCAAGAGCTGGCCCCGACCGCGCCAGATTATCTACAAGGCCGAGATCACGCAGCGCAAAGCCAACCCGCGCTTCGTGGTGACCAATATCCGCAACCGCACCCCCGAGTTTCTATATGAGAAGGTCTACTGCGCTCGCGGACGGTCGGAAGGCTTCATCAAGAATCACAAGACCTACTTGCAGTCCGACCGCACCTCCTGCCACCGATTCTCGGCCAACCAATTTCGCCTCTTCCTGCACAGCGCGGCCTACGTGCTGCTGCACACGATCCAACAGATTGGCATGCGCGGCACTCAATGGACGACGTCTAACTTTGACACGATCCAACTCCGCGTGCTCAAAGTCGGCGCCCGAGTGCGGGAGCAAGCCACCAAGGTCCGTTTTCACTTTCCGACATCGTACCCGCTCAAGGATCTGATGCGGACCGTCGTCCTCAACCTCGATACCTCATAATGCTTTGCGATGTCGCCCACCACAGCCACGCACACGCTCCACTAAGGGGCCCGACTGTCCCAATGACATCCAAACGAGGCTCAGATCTCCAGAGACAACACCTCGACGACCGACAGCACTCGATCAACCCGCTACCAAAACGTCCAGCCATTGACCAGCGCATCGAATTCGTCCGCTTGGTGCGGATTCATGAATAATTCAGGTTAGGAGAGTGATGTTTCACTGCGACGTAGATGGCCGCAGTGGCGATAGACCAGACGTTATGTGCCCGAGATCTTGTCTCTCAAAAAGAGATTGCGTTATTATTCTTTCTGTTGGAAAAAGTCGCATAACCGGAGGGCACCGCCCATGGCAGTTCTGACTACGAAAGATCTGGAATTCTTCGACGAAAAAGGCTATGTCATTGCCCGCCAGGTTGTCTCCCGCGAGCAGGCCGAAGACGCCGCCCGTGCCTTGTGGGCATTTGCACAAATGGATCCAGATGATCCCGACAGCTGGTACGCGGAACGGCCGCCGGGCCCAGCAGGACCTGATGGTCCTGGGGTCCCGGCTCGCAAGGGCACCGGCATGGTCGAGGTCTACCAGCAACAATCCGTGTGGAACAACCGCGCGGCCCCGCGCGTGCACCAGGCTTTCAGCCAGGTTTTGGGCACTGAAGAGTTATGGGTCAGCCACGACCGCGCCAGCATCAATCCCCCTAACTGCGATCCCGACGCGAAAGAGAGGTTGCACTGGGACGCAGACCTGGAAGACCGACCTGTGAGCTTCGGGGTGCAAGGCGTCCTTTACCTGAGCGATACCCCCGAAGAACAGGGGGCCTTCGTCTGCGTACCGGGATTTCACAAAAAACTGGAGAGCTGGCTCGACCATCTGCCCAGCGGCAGCAGGACCTACGAGGGCGACGATCCCTCCCAGCGCGTAGCGGGCAACGCCGGCGACCTGATCATCTGGCGCACGGCCCTGCCGCACTCGGCCAGCATCAACCGCGGTGCGCGGCCCCGCGTAGCTCAGTACATTGCCATGGAACCTGCACGCAACGACGATAAAAAGGCGCGCCAGATCTGCATCGACTTCTGGCGCGATCGCCTGACCGGGAGGTTTGCCCTCGGGGGGCGCTATAGAAAAGGGCGCGAGCACCACGAGTCACCCACCGCTGAGCTGACGCCGCTGGGCCGTAAATTGGCCGGTGTCGACTTGTGGGGTTGAGCGCAACGACGCAATACCGTCTGATACGGTCCGTGGTTCACTATGGATCCGCAACAACCGCGTTATCCATCGCGGCACGCACAATCGATCGGGCGAGCCCATGGACGAGCTCTCCATGCCCATGAGTTTTCCGGGCATACATCCAAAACTCCAGGAGGAACCCGCTCTGCAGATCACTCGGCAGCTGCGGGACTCTCGCTTCTACCACGCCAGCCACGTCTTGTGGTGGTAGCAATCGAGGACGGATGGACTTCAGACGACTGACTCCGGAAGAGCGCCAGCAGTGGGACCGCGATGGCTATTTCACTATTGAGGGCGCGCTGTCCGAGGATGAGATGGCGCGGATCGACGCAGAGATCGACCGCTATGACGAGCTCTCGCAAGAGCACGGTCGCGAAGCTGGCACCTACCTCGATCTTTCGAACATCGTTGATCGGACCATCGACCGATCCAACGGCAATGCCTCACTTCCGACTCAGCCCAATCAGGTCTTCATCGACCTGCTCGACCACTACAATCACCTCGGCATCGTGTGCGAGCTCATGGGTGCCTCCATCCATGCCCTTGCCACCCAGATAATGGTTCGCCCGCCCAATCCCAAGCCCAAGAGTCGCTGGCATCGCGACACCATGGCGCCCTACGGTTTCCCCCCCGCCGACGGTCGCATGCCGCTGCAACAGTTCCGGATCGGCTGGTTTCTCACCGACATGCCGGATGAGGACATGGGTAACTTCTGCGTCATTCCGGGAAGTGCGCAACCCTTGAGCCCAGTGCCAACTCACCGGTACCACCCGACGAGCGCATGCCCCTAATCGAAATTTTTGAGGGTCGCACCTTCAAGCAGACCTTCGACCACGAGACGGAACAGTACATCCTCCAGACGCAAACGTGATGTCCATCCATCAACCCCGTGGCCTTCCCGGAGGCACATCGTCCTATCCCGTCGCCAACCACCTGACAACCCACCTATGATCTACCAAAGACTGAAGGAGCTCGAGGACAACGGCACGCCCGTAAACGTCGGTCTCATTGCCACCGGAACGTTCGGCGCCCAGATCGTTGCGCAGACATGCCAGATGGTCGGCATCCGCATCGCCGCCGTCGCCGAGCTCGATCCCGAGAGGGCGAAATCCGCCTACGAACGAGGGGGCATCGCCCGAGATCACATCGTCGATGCCGACGGGTCTGGTGATATCGACCGCGCCATCGCCGAGGGCCACCCCGCCGTCACCCAGGATTCCGCGGCCCTCATCGAGAGCGACGTCCATGTCATCGTCGAGGCTACTGGCAATGTCGAAGTCGCAGCGCAGCACGCCAGAGATGCCATCGCAAACCAGAAGCACCTCGTTATGGTTACCGTCGAAGGCGATGTCGTCTACGGGAATCAACTCAAAAAGCTCGCCGATGAGGCCGGTGTGCTCTACAGCGCCGCCCACGGCGACGAGCCCTCGATCGCCTTTCAGTTGTGGGACTGGGCCCGCGCCCTCGGTTTCCGCGTCGTCGCCGCCGGCAAGGGGACGCGGTTCATCACCTCCTTCCGCAAGGCCAACCCCGACGACGTTCCCAGACTCTACGGTTTCACCGGTGAGGACTACAATGCCCAGATGTTCGGCTCCTTCCTCGACGGCACCAAACATGCCATCGAGATGTGCGCTCTTTCCAACATGACCGGCCTCGTGCCCGACATTCGCGGCATGCACTTTCCGGCCATAGACCTCCGAGAGATGCCGGACAAGCTCTGCCACAAAGACAAGGGTGGAATTCTCGAGAGCGAAGGCGTCGTCGAAGCAGTGAGCGCGGCGCACGAGGACGACACGCCGGTAGAGCGAAACCTTAGAGGCGGCCTTTACGCCGTCGTCGATGGTCCAGTGCCTGCACTGGTCGAGTGGATGAAGTCTTACGGCGAGATCACCGGTATGATCACCGGTGCAAAGAGCGATTACGCCATGATCTACCGGCCTCAGCACTTCATCGGCCTCGAGATGCCTTTGACGATCGCCCACATGGTGCTCGACGGGGTTGTGACAGGCACCCCCATCGGCCAGTTCTCGGAGGTTGTCTGCGCCGCCAAGAAACCCATGAAGGCCGGAGAATCCCTGGATGGGGAAGGTGGTTACTGTGTCTACGGGCTGCTCGAGAAAGCCGCTATCGCCAAAGAAGAGAACCTGTTGCCCGTGGGCTTGAGCCAGGGCGCCGAGCTCGTACGTGACGTCGCCGAAGACGGAATAATCAGCTACGACGACGTCGAGCTGCCCAATTCTGTCGCCCTCGAATTGCGCCGGGCGCAGGACGCCTGATCTCCTCCTATGGCCGGCAATGCAGCCGTGGATCTTCTCGGGCGGGTGCGATCGGCGGCGCTCGCGCGGCGCGTAGGCAGCCGCAGCTTAATGACGGCTCGGTTCGCTGGCGTTCCGCCGCGCCTCGGCGACCAGAGCGGGCAGGTGGTCGTCGTGGACCAGGCGCTGTTCCAGGTGGCGCATGCGGCCCGGGCCGGCAGTCTCCAGCATCGTAGGGCCGTAAGCGCTCTCGGCCCAATGGCGAGCAAGGGCGCCGACGCTGGCGCGCAGCATTTCCTCGTCTTCTCCCCTAAAACGCTGTTGCAGATTGATCGTGAACATGCGCCGGTGCGTGCTGCCGCCGTAGGAAGCGTGCTTCAGCCGGTGGTTGAAAACCACTATGTCGCCGGGTTCGGTCTCCAGCGCCTGAGCCGGTACGTCGTTGCCGCCGACGCCCCAGGATTCCTCGGTGCAGTCCAATCTCCCGGTGGGCATCACCTCGTGGACCGCATCGGCGAATGCGTCGCCCATATTGTGACTGCCCGGAATGACGCGGAGGCAGCCGCTGTCGCGCCCCGTGGGGTCGAGGTAGAACGCTATCTTGATGGAGCGGTAGCCTGGGGAGCGGTCGTAGCCGTCGGAATGCCAGTTGGTATCACCGACGTAGAAATTCCCGTCGCTGGACATGTAGTTGAAGTCTTCGCCCAACAGATTGGCAGCGACGCCTTCGATGCGCTCGTCGTCGAGCAGGGCGCACAGGTAGGGGTGCTGGTCGATGAAAAGCAGGAGCGATGAGCGCTGTTGATGGTCGTGGGGACGTTGATAATGGCCGCCGCCGTACTCCGCCCACACGTCCTCGAAGGCTTGAGTAATGGCCTCAGCTTCGGCGGCGAATAGACCGGGGAAACTCAAATAGCCGAAGGTTTCGAAGAACCTCCTCTGCTGTTCGGTCAGGTACATCGGCACCTCCATCTCAGGCACTCATGATGCCAGGGGGTAATGAGCCTAGTCGTTGCAGGCCGTCTTCGCGAAGTACAAACATACTTTCATGAAACTGAGATTCAATGGACAACACGTTGCCAACTTCAAATTGCATCTCTGGACGCGGTGTCTGGCGGTTGCCAAGCATCGGTTCTTCATGAACAGTTAGACCAATCCCGTGGATGGACCAATGCCTCGTGTAACCTGTCTTCTCTATCTCCTCCCGACAAAGGGCGTGGCACCCACTGGTAGTTAGCCCGGGCCTAACGTTAGAACACAGGATTTGGTACACCGCCCGATCTAAATACGCCAAAATCGCCGCTCTGCGTTCTATACTTCCTATTTTCAAATGCGATTGTATCATAGCGCCTTCAGGCTTACAAAACCTATTCTGATTATCTATCATGGTCAGGGCTGCTGACCTGATCCTGATGGGAATCCAGTTGCGAGACCACACTTCTTGGGGCTGCGCTTGTGTGTCAAGCTTCATTCTAATTGAGCTCTCCTTTCGCGACAATCAAATGGGGCTGGTTGCATCCACAAGCGTCGGGTGAGGTAATAGGGTACCAAATTACACGGTCCGTACTCGGCCGGCAGGACTACCAGCAGCGACGCGGTGTACGG
Source organism: Candidatus Latescibacterota bacterium (assembly GCA_965217095.1). Taxonomy (GTDB): domain Bacteria; phylum Latescibacterota; class UBA2968; order UBA8231; family UBA8231; genus CAYNZV01. Next base: position 5,628,387 of record OZ244235.1, on the reverse strand, counting down.
AGGCCACCGGTCGGATATCGCCGGGACCGAGCCGCTCCGCGAGGACAAGCCTCTTAAACCTCTCACCGAGTGGTACCCGCTCTCCAAGTACCTTGGAGAGCAACTGCACATTCTACGCTCGTCATCTTCGATACCACAGCCGCCGCCTACACCGCTCAGTGCGTCGAGATCATCCAGATAAAATGGACCGAGGTTGATATTGACGAAGAAAATTTTGGCGAACGATTTAGTGAAGAAACTGAGACCTAATGCTACCAGAAGAGCATAAAGAAAAAAGAACCTGTCCTTCGATATAGTCATCATTTATTCTAAGAGCAGAATAAATGCATTTGCAAAATCCCGTTCAAAGCGAACGTTGGGTCGACTAAAGTCCGTTGTCCTAGCTTAGAAATACAATAGTCAAGGTACTGTAGAGTTAATCTATGGCTCGGGTTTTCAACGTTTATTTGGTCTTTTTTCTTTCAGGTATCAGTGGACTTCTTTACCAAATTGTCTGGGTTCGTCAGTTTGGCCTTCTTTTTGGAAACACTATCCATTCCACTTCCCTAGTGGTCGCCGTATTCATGTCCGGATTGGGTCTGGGGGGCTATTTTGCCGGAAGATGGATTGATAAAGTTTACAGAAAAGACAGAGATTTCTGTATCAGAGTCTACGCCTACGCTGAGCTTTTGATCGCTGCATTTGGCTTTCTAATCGCAGTGCTACTGATTCAGGGGGACGAGTGGTCGGCCCTAATTTCTTCCTATACCCTCACCAGCAACAATTGGTACGAACTCTCGTGGGGATCTGTGATACTGCGCTACGTTGTAGCAACGGCCCTTGTATTTCCACCAACGTTCATAATGGGAGCCACCCTTACTCTTCTCATCCGGTATCTATTGTATAGCGATTTACGTGAGACAGCCCCTAAGGTTGGTTGGCTCTATGGGATCAATACCGCTGGCGCGGCCCTTGGCTGTTTTCTTGCTGATTTTGTCTTGATCCCCCAGGTTGGGATCTTCAGCACTCAGATGGTCGCTGTTGCTTTTAATCTTCTGGCAGGTCTAGGGGCTCTTGGAATAGCTTCGGCAAGGCTCAAAAGGCTTGGCGATAGCGCTTACAATGAGGTGACTCTCGTTGTTCACCCAAGCCCTCCGTTGAAGCGTAAGTCCCAACGTCCTTCGAAGTCTGAATCTAAGCCCTCCCCAAGTCTAGTAATCGTGTCATCGATATTGTTTTCTGTTGGCTTAGTTGGCCTTGGTATGGAAGTCTTGTGGTTTCGATTTTTGATTAGTTCACTAGGACAGTATCGCTCTGTCCTTTCGCTCCTACTGTTGGTTATTCTCGTCGGTATCTGGTTTGGCTCTGTAGCCAGTGGCATCCTGACTAAGCGACTGAAACGTCCTGAGCTACTTTTTTTCTATTCTCAGGTGGTCTTTGCATTCTTTGTAATGGGCGGGTTCTTATTCTTCGACTACTACCCAATCACAAAAGTCCACGAAGACACATTCTTTGCACTCCCCGCTTTCATTCAACCGCTCTATGAATTTGCACTGATCCTAATACCGATTCTAAAGTTAGTTGGCATTCCAGCCTTCGCTATGGGATTTTCTTTTCCCTTAGCAAATGCTCTCATCCAAGACAGGACTCGAGAGGTCGGAAAGAGATCTGGAAGCCTCTACCTATGGAATACCTTAGGTGCCCTTTGTGGGTCACTGCTCACCGGTTTCCTATTCATACGATTGTTTGGTACTAAGTGGACTCTCTTTTTCATGGTCTGCTTAACCTTTGTAAATATTCTGTTACTCTTCTCAATGAATAGGGAATTTTTTCTACGTAAAAAACAAACTGCATTGCGATTGGTACACGTGGTGATCTTAGTTGCCTTAATCTCATGCCTTGTTCAATGGCTTGAGATGGATAAGGACTACTTGCTTGTTAAGAGCTTTCGCAATAAGAGCTTTGTCAAGGATATGCTAGAACCACCTCACCTTGTGACGACAAGCGAAGGGATTCTCGAATCCATCGCAATCATTGACATTCCAAGAAGACCTGAGGGACGCTACCTATTTACCAATGGCCATGCCATGTCCTCAACATCATTAGAATCGCAAAGGTACATGAGATCCTTCGTTCATCTCCCTCTGCTTCAATTAGAGAAGCCAGAAGATGTTCTGGTCATATGCTTCGGAGTTGGAAACACAGTGCACGCAGCCTCTTTGTATGAAAGTGTAAAAAACCTCGAGGTGGTTGATTTATCTAAGCACGTATTGGAACACGCTAAATATTTTAAGCAGTGGAACCAGGACATTCTCCATGATCCACGTGTTCGAGTTTTTGTTAACGATGGTCGCCAACACCTTCGCATGGACAGGGGAGTGACCTACGACCTTGTCACCCTTGAGCCACCCCCGATAGACTTTGCAGGTGTAGCTGCCCTTTATTCAGAAGAGTTTTATCAACTTTCGAAAAAGAAACTGAAGAAAGGAGGTTTCCTTACCCAGTGGCTACCTATTCGCCAACAACCCGAAGAGGTTATCTTATCGATGATTCGGTCGTTTATGGAGGTCTTTCCCAATGGAAACCTATTCTGGGGAGATGTTGGAGAGTTGATACTATTGGGTAGAAAGGATGCTGAAAACATTCTGGATCCGTACACTTTTACTGAAAATGCAAATAAGAGCCAAGCGATAAGCATGGATTTGAATAGAATCTCTGTAGGCAACCTCACGGACGTTGTTGGTATGTATTTGTCAGACTCTGAAACTCTGTCGAAAGTCACTCGAAAGAGTCCCGCATTGACGGACGACTATCCAATCAGCGAGTACAGTAGAATTCTCTTTTTTAGATCCCAAGTCCCAGACATCTTCAATTTCAAAGCAGTTAGAAAGTGGTGCCCTCGATGCTTTCCTGGTGGACAACCATTGCAGGCGCTCTCCAATATCAATACGTATAGATATATTCTGGAAAGTATCATTCGAGACGACAGTTTTGCGAGCTACTCATCCTACTCAGGAGAGAGGTTTGGCCCCTTGAACTTTCCACCTCAAATGCATGGTGAAATCGACAAAACCATCGCGAGCAGTCGCTATCTGAAAAGAATTTTTAACCGATGAATCTAGAAGTGGTAGCGAGTTGGCGATGCGTAGCGTCACTAGCTTGTTCTCTGCCAACTCGGCGGAAATATTGTCGAACCCAACACAGATTGTCAGGCAGCGCGATGAAGAAGTGGTTTTACATCGGCATCGCTGGTTTGGTTCACGGTTGTACGGGTACGGATCATATCGCCGATCCGCCCATGACGGTCGATCCCCGCATTCTCGTGATTCCGGATATGGCGGCCGTACACGTCGGCGAAAGCCGGAGGTTTGAAGCGACCTACTTCGACGACAGTGGAATGCCCCTTGCCGATGCCTCCATCCGCTGGTCCGTATCGAACGCGGAGATCGCTTCCGTGGACGAGCTGGGCACTGTACGCGGCCTGGTCGCGGGGCAGGTGACCGTCTCTGCCAGCGTCGAGGACGTGGTTAGCGATCCGACTCTGGTGAACGTTGTTGACGACAACGATCAATTGGCAGTTGTGCGATTATCGCCGTCCGCGGTCCAGATACGTCAAGGTGAGACGCTTCTGCTCGCCGCGGAGAATAAGAATGCGCGTGGGGAGGTACTGGGAGAAACGTCCTATCAATGGCGCAGCTCGAACCAGGGCGTAGCCACAGTGGACGATGCCGGTCGGGTATCAGCCATCTCGCCTGGACGAACGACGATTACCGCCGAAACCGAGGGCATCACCAGCAACGCCATTCTCGTAACGGTACCGGGAGGTGAGCGTGCGGGCATGTTCGTGCCACGCCCCGGCTCCAGTTATGTGTGCGAGGGGAGCGCCGTTGTCCAGACGGGGGATTCGGGGGTACTGGAGCTCGTTCTGGGCGACGACTTTCTGGTGAGCAAAGGACCTGCACTGGAGGTATTTCTATCCACCGCAGCCATGGTTGGACCCACCAGCCTGAAAATCGGTCCGCTACAGAGTTTTTCGGGCGCCCAGAGCTACCCGCTGCCGGCCGGTGTGGAGATGACCACGTATGATTGGGTTATCATCCACTGCGTTCCGTTCAATGTCACCTTCGGCTTTGCTGAACTTCAGTGATTCTCATCGGCAGCGCTCACGATCTAAGAGGAGCATGTGATTTGAAGCGCTTTGCAATTGTGCTGGCCGTCGTAGTACTTGGGCGTGCCGGCGATGCCGCCGCCGGGGCTTGGACTCAACCCAAAGGGAGCGGATTCTTCAAGGTCGACACGCAGCTGGTGCGCGGGAAAAACTTTCGCGAGGTGAATGGCAGCAAGATTACCATTCCGACGCTGGCGGACTACACCGCGAGCCTTTACGGCGAATACGGGCTGAGAGCCGACCTGACCGTCATCGGGTATCTGCCATTTTTCAAACGCATCACCCTGAACAAGCAAGTCGGCCGCCCCAGCGGTTTTGTCTACTTCAAGGGGGACGATGTGACCGGATTGGGTGACGCACAGATCGGTCTGCGCTACCGCCTGCGACAACTGGGAGCGACGACGCTCGGCGCCGACCTCGTTCTAGGCCTGCCCTTGGGGGATGACACCCAAGCGAACGGTCTGCTGACTGGCGACGGCGAAGCCAATCAGCAGCTGGCCCTGCAGGCAGGACATTCCTTCTATCCGAAACCTGCCTACCTGAATGTCTCTATGGGATTCAACAACCGCATCAACGGTTTTTCGGACGAGTTCCTCTACGCAGTGGAATGCGGTTACACCTTTGGGAACGGTTTCACCGCCATACTCCGCGTGCGCGGCCTCGAGTCGCTGGAGAATGGGGACGACGCAGTTGGCGGAGGCATGGGGGGGTTATACGCCAACGACCAGAGCTTCGTCACCTACGGCCCGGAACTGATCTACAACCTGGGCAATGGTGCCGGCGTTTCACTGAGCGCGGCCAACTCCGCGCGGGCCAGGAATGCGCTGCAGGCGCCGGTCTATTCCGCAGGTTTTTTCATCAAGCGATAAATAACTGGGGTCGACATAGCTGGCCCCTGCGCCATCCTCCACCTCACCTCAGCAGCACCATGGAGCGCACCTTCTCCTCACCGCCGCTCCCCAGGCGATAAAAATACGCTCCGCTGGCCACGGACTGCCCCTGGTCATCCCGGCCATCCCACACCACCTGACGTCTCCCGGCCGTCAGGTCCTGGTCGATCAGGACGCGGATCTGCTGGCCCAGGGCATTGTAGAGCACCAGACGCACCCGGCCAGGCTGTGCGATGCTAAACCCGATCAGGGTCGCAGTGTTGAACGGATTGGGATGATTCTGCTCCAGGGCGAACAGGTGCGGTACGGGCGCAGACGTCTCCTCCACAGCTGTGGGGCGCTGGCCTTCGACCACCTGCCGGGTGGTGTTGGCCGCAAAGTCCAGGTAGCTATCCACCTGGCCGCTGGGCCAGTGCACCACCAGGGAATCGATCTGGTCGCGTTCCCCCAACCCGAAGTGCGCTGTGCGGCTGCTCTGGGAAAAACCCGCTGTGCCGTTCACTTCGTGGATCAGGGCCTGGCCCTCGGAAAAAACACCGATGCGCGCGCCAATGCCATCCGTATTGCTTTGTACGCCCTGCACGTCCACCTTCAACCAGTTGTGCCGGCTGCCGCCATTCTGGTAGAGCCGATTCCTCGCTCCTTCGTTGACCACGTAAGCATCCAGGTCCCCGTCCTCGTCGTAATCGCCCAACATGACCCCGCGCGCCCGCGAAGTATCGGCCATGCCAAAGGCCCCGGCCAAATCCACAAACGTGCCGTCTCCCAGATTCATGTAGACCCGGTCGGCTGTTTGGTGGTTGACCACGAAGAGGTCCAGATCGCCGTCGTTGTCGTGATCGCCAAAAGCGCAGCCCGTACCTGGCGCGAAGTTCTCGGTGCCGCTGGCAGCGCTCACGTCCGCGAACAGCTGATCCACCTCGTTGCGGTAAAGCCCGCTGCGCCCGTGCCGGTTGACCACGTAGACATCCAGATCGCCATCGCTGTCGTAGTCTCCCATCGCTATCCCCACCGAGTCCCCCCTCTCATTCCCGACAGGGCTGACCGCGAAGCTGGTATCGCCGACATCGGAGTAGAACAGGTCATGCCCTCCGAACACACTGGCGTAGAGATCCACGTCTCCATCGTTGTCGTAGTCTGCAAAGGCTGCTGCGGAACCGCTGACGTCGACGGAGCTCTGGATGTTCTTGGCCTGGGTCACATCCTCGAAGGTCCCATCTCCCTGGTTGTGGTAGAGTCTGTTGGACTGTCTGCGGAGCTGCGACAGGTACAGGTCCAGGTACCCGTCCTGGTCGTAATCCCCCACTGCTGGGGCATAACTGGACTCCTGAAGATCCAGACCGGCTGCTGTCGAAATATCCGAGAAGGTACCGTCCCCGTTGTTGTGGAAGAGCCGGTTTGACTCACCCTCAGGGAAGAAGCCCCCTTTGGCGATGAGGAGATCCAGGAAGCTGTCCCGGTCGAAATCAGCGAAGACCAGACCGGTTCCATTGCCCTCATCAGCGGTCCCGCTGGCCTCGGTCACATCCGTGAATCCCCGCTCCAGGTCATTGCGGTAGAGGATGTTGGCTCCCCTACCCAGGGACCCCCCATTGGAGATGTAGATATCCAGATCGCCGTCGCTGTCGTAGTCGGCAAAAGCACCGGCCCAGCCTTTGCCTGGATCGTCCACGCCGAGTTCGGGGGCCACGTCCCTGAAAGGATACAGGTAAGAGGTTCGCTCCCACGTATTGTTGCCGCTCACATCGTCGTCGATCTCCAGCTCAAACCGGAACCTGTACACCCCGCCGAACACCGGCGTCCAGGACGGAAAGCGGACCCGGGCAGAAGCCCCGGTCGCCAGCCCGGGGACAGGCTCGGAGGCGCTGTAGACAGAGCGGTCTCCATAGGTGATTTGCGCCTGCAAAGCAACGCCAGCCACCCGGCTCTGGCCTGCATTGTAGACCTCTACCTCGGGCGCCAGCGGTGCCCAAACCGGAGCCAGGGCCGGCCGCACCACTGTGCGGATGCGCAGATCGCGCTGGGGCAGAGGTTCCCGCAAGGTTATGACCTGATCCGCCTCCACACCCGTTAGGACCTGGCGCTGCCCCAAAGGCCAGTCCACCGTAAGTTCGTCCACTTGCACCTGGGATCCCAACCCGAAGTGCAGCAGGTCTCCGTGCAGAGAGCCCAAAGCTGCGGCAGTCACGTACTCGCGCACCTGGATCCCGGCCGACGTCTCAATTGTGACCCGCGCCCCCAGGGCTGTTTGCGCCTTTCCCCCGGCATTGAGGCGCAGGCTCAACCAGTTGCCCTGCGCTGCGCTGTCGTTGCGCAGCAGCAGATCCGCCCCGGTGCCGGCCAGGAACACATCCACATCCCCGTCCAGATCGTAATCCGCCAACGCAACTCCCGCAAAACTCATCCACTCTGACAGGCTCACGCCCTGCACCGCAGCAGCAGTGATATCCGCAAATGTGCCGTCTCCATTGTTTTCGTACACAGTGGGCCCACCTACGTTGGAGACGATCAGGTCGAGATCTCCGTCGTTGTCGAAATCCGCCCACCCCGCTCCTAAACTCCTCCTGCTCTCCCCTGTACCCGCTGCTGCGGTCACGTCGACGAAGCGCTCGTCCCCGTTGTTGCGATAGAGGACATTGGCTTGCTCCCCTGCATTGACCACGTACAGGTCCAGGTCTCCATCGTTGTCGTAGTCCGCCGGAAAAGCAGCCACGCTGGCCCCCCGGTGGCGCAGTTCGACAGCCTCGGCCACCTGCCGGAAAACCCCGTGACCATCATTGCGGTGCAGCAGGTTGGGAAAACCTAAATTGCTGACGTAGAGATCCAGATCGCCGTCGTCATCGTAGTCAAAAGGCACGGCGCTGAAGCTGTCCCGCCCGGAGCGCAGGGAGCTGATGAGGTGACTCTGGTCTGCAAAACCTTCTGCGTACATGCGGGTGAAGAACTGATTGGACACAGAGAAGCGATGGGTGGTAAAAAGATCGACAGCGCCGTCGCCGTCGAAATCGCCAAATACGGCACTGAGCGCCGCTTCGTTTTCTGCCAGAAAATCTGGCGGGTCGATCCTGGCGAATGCACCGCCGTCGTTGCGAAAGAGCTGGTTGGAGCCACTGTAGTACACGATGTAGATGTCCTGATCCCCGTCGCCGTCGTAGTCTACGAAGCTCCCGCTCAATGCCTGCTTCTTAGCAGCAGCCAGCACCTCGCTCTGGTCTGCGAAGCTGCCATCCCCCTGGTTGAGGTAGAGCAGGGGGTGCTCCCAGATGCCGAGGCGCATCACCAGCAGGTCGGGCCAGCCATCCCCGTTGTAATCCCCAAAGGCGGCTCCGTTGGCCTCACCAGGGTCGGCCACGCCCGCCCTGGAAGCCTGGTTGGAGAACGAGATAGCAGCAAAGAGCGGAAAAGGCTCCAGAGCCAGGACAGAGAAAAGAAGCACCAGGAGATACATGGGCAGTTCTCCTTTGAAGGGATAAGTGATGCTAGAATCAGTAGTTCACGAAATCCGGATTGGCTTGGCGCGCGGCCGAGCCCCGCGCGGCGGCGACTGCAATGCCGTACTGCCGGGGCTCGACGCCAAAACTAACGCAACAACAGCATCTTGCGCACCTGTTGCTGGGACCCGGCGCGCACAAACGCCAGGTAGACGCCGGATGCCATCTCGTTGCCCTCCGCATCCGTGCCGTCCCACGTTGTTCGGTGGGCGCCCGGCTCGAGCCAACCCGAATGCAGCAGGCGAACCTCCTGTCCGAGCAAGTTGTAAACCGCCAGCTGCACTTGCCCCGGCGTCGAGATGGAGAATCCGATCTCGGTAGAGGGGTTGAATGGATTCGGGGCATTGGGCGCCAAATGAAACCCCGTCGGCAGGTTCGCGGTCTCGCTCACCGAGGTTGGCGCCGAACCTACAGCGTAATAGACGGTTCCTGTGGACGACGGAGCACTGGCGGCGAGCTCGTAATAAGCGATATGCGGCCTGCCGGTCGCTTCCAACGCCAGTGAGACCAGCTGTCCTAGCACGGCACCGTCTTCCACTGGCTGCGCAACCTGGGCGATATCCCAATCGGTACCGTTGCGGCGCGCGTAGCTTAGTTTTTCCTGGTCCGCGTAGGCGATGTGCGGCCTGTCGTCGCCATCCACCGCGATCGCGACCATGCGTCGGGCACCGAGAAACGAGATCTGCACCGAATTTAGCTCGTCCACTTCTTCGATGCTCCAATCCCCGTCGTCGCGAACAGCGTACTTGACGATGCCGGCGCCGGTTTCAGTCCAATGGAAGTAGGCGATGTGCTCGCGGTCCTGGCTGTCCATCGCCAGGCTGGCGAATTTCCCCACGTCGCCACGTTGGTCGACGACCTCCAAAGACCAGCTCCCGCCGTTTCTCACCGCCAAAAAGAGGTCGCTTCCGTCGGGTCCGGGGCTGAGCCGTTCGCTGCCGTCGTGATAGACAATTGAGGGAACCCCTTCCCTATTCAGCACCAGCCCGGTGCCGAACTCATATGGAACGGGACCACTTCCGATCGCCTCTACCGACCAGCCTCCACCCGCCCCGCGCACAGCCCATTCGACCCCTTCTAGCGAGCTGAACTGGACGGGATCGATGGATGCCACGTGCACCTCGCCCGACGGAGATACGGCGATGCTCGTGTCCCACCCGTCGTGACCTGAATGGACGATGGTCTCGACGACCCAGTCGTCACCATCCTGAAAGGCGTAGGTCGCGTCCCCAAGCTGGGGATTGAAGTTGGGGGCTTGATGGTCGTGGTAGGCGATGTGGGCATGGCCCTCGGCGTCGAGAGCCAGATCGAGGGGACCGTAGAAATATCCGGTCGCAACCGCTTCGATCTCCCAGCCGTCGGTACTGCGGACGGCATAGAACACACCACCTTCCCGCGCTTCGGTCATGAAGGCGATGCGAGGCCGGCCAAGCTGATCCACCGCCAGCTCCGGCTTGGTGCCTTCTGCAACCTCTTCGATGCGCCACTCCTGGGCGATCGCGATTTCGACCATCGCGATCAGCGCCATCAAAGATGTCAACCCCGTCATCGTACACCTCGATTCGTATTGGTTGGATGGAGATTAGATGGTCGCGCGGCTGCGGGCGTTTCTTGAGGGCGGCGATAAGAGAAGGACATCGTAGCCGTAGTATGTGAGGGTTTCGGCGCAGGCGTCGAGCATCGCCGGATCGTCGTCGATGACGAGAACGCGGCCTTTCTTCATCATCCGGTATCCTGGTCGACTGGAAGTCGAACGGTGAACGATGTCCCCACCCCCCTCTCACTTTGGACTTCAATCTGTCCTCCTAGTTTCTCGATTACGCCGAAACTGACCGACAGACCCAGACCGGTACCCTTTCCGACCTCTTTGGTCGTGAAGAACGGGTCAAAAATTCGGCCCTGGTGTTCCTTCGGGATACCATTTCCAGAGTCGGTGATAGTAAAGACAACCTGGGACCCGTTGGTACCGTCCGTGAATGTAGCAATGTCCAGCCGCCCCCCCGAGGGCATCGCGTCGACCGCATTGCTCAACAGGTTGATCACCACCTGCTCCAGATCCGTTGGATCGGCCAAAATCTTTGGCAGGTTTGGATCGAGAGAAACGGCCAATTCGATCTTCAGTGAATTCAACACCAGCTCGGAGAGTGTGAGCGCGGTCTCTACGGTCTTGTTGAGATCGATCTCCACAGGAGTACCCTGATCTTGCCGCGAAAAACTGAGCAGGCTTCGGGTGATGCGGGCGATGCGATCGATCTGTTGAATGGCAACTTCGAGGCTCGAAACAGTCTTTTGAGAAAGCTTCTCGCTGTCGGTGATGGAAAGGAGAAACTTCAGCTTCATTAACAGGACACCTGTCGGATTGTTGATTTCGTGCGCCACACCTGCCGCGAGGTTGCCAAGCGACGCCATCTTCTCGGAATGTATCAACTGCGCCTGGGTCGCCTTGAGTTCGCGGGTGCGTTCGTCGACCATATCCTCCAGTCGTTCGGTATGCGCTTCCTTCGCCTTCTGCAGCTCCCTCTGCACCCGCTTGCTTTCGGACATATCGAGGACCACCGCAAGCGTGCCTTCGAAACTGCCGTCCTGGGCGGTCAGCGGCGATGCCGACACCAACGCTGAAAGGCTGCTCCGGTCCTTGCGATAGAGGTGGGTTTCGTAGTGGTTGCAGACCCCCCGTTGTCTTTGTTCGGTGAGCTGTTGGAAGCGGGAGAACTCGGCGGGCACCGTTAGCTTCGAAAGGCTGACCCCGATAAGCTCGCCGTCGGCATAGCCCAGCATTTTGGCGAATGCGGGGTTTGCGTAAATGATATTCTCGTGGACGTCTGAAATACTGATGCCGGCGAATGCCGTTTCGGCCACTGCCCGGTAGCGCTCTTCACTCTTGCGAAGGGCCTCTTCGATACCCGGCGACTCCTCCTCCAGCTCGGTCACCCGCTTTCTCAAGTAGGAGATTTCGGCGATCAGACCATCGGTTTCGGCGTTTTCTTGAGGATAGACAGCTGGCATTAGACACCTCGCAACGTGGGACCTTTGGGGAAAGATATAAAAACCGAGGGCATCGACAAAAATTTGGGCCCGGTCGGTCATTCCCTGGATCGAGGTCGTAGTTTGGCGTCAAATGCCGTGGCGGCGTACCGTTTGGCGCTATCGAACTAAACCCGCTTCGAGAAATCGGGATCAGGGTGGGGTGGCTGCAGAGAAATCTTCGACGAAGAATCCGGTGAGGGTGGACAGAGACCGGCGAATATCGTCGCTCAATCCGCCGGGCGACTAGATGGCATTGTCGCCAATAGCGCCAAGGTAGGCGAGTTTGTGGCTGGGCGATTTGCTGGGTCGTTTGGCGGGCGTGGTGGGCGGCGCCCGTGCCCCGCTTTTCGCCTCAGACCTCTACGGTTGCCCGCGTCAATCCGAATGCAGCCGCCTTGGCCAGGATGTGCTCGCGCAGCTCGGGCGAGAGCGGCAAGCCGGGCCGGCGCGGATCGCCGCAGTCGCATCCGATGCGCTCGCCGACGATGGTCTTCACGGCGTGGAAGTGATGCCCCCCGCACTCGCGGATCAGGTTCTTGATCTGGCGTCCGCGCTCTTGCGCGGCGCGGGCCCGCTCCATGTCGCCGGCGTGGAAGGCGTCCCACACCTCGACGAAGACTTCGGGGGCCATATTGGGAGGACCGTCGATGCAGCCGACGGCGCCGAGCGACAGCGACGGCAGCAGGAGCACGCAATTGCCGATGAAACACGCGGGCAGACCCATCGCCATGAATTCCTGCAGGTTCCCGTAGTCGGAAGCGGAGTGCTTGAGGCCGACGAGCTGAGGCACCGCGTCGGCGATCTTGCGCATGAGGTCGGGAGTAATTTCGATCCCCGTCATGGAGGGCAGGTTGTAGACGAAGAACGGCAGATCGGCGGCGGCGGCGACGGCTCGATAGTGCTCGACGATCTCCGCCTCGGATCGCGCGTAGAAGACGGGGGGCAGGCAACAGATCGCATCGACGCCAGCGGCCGCGGCATGCTCGGACATGGCGGCGGAGCGACGGGTCGTGGGGGAGCCCACGTGCATGATGGTTGCGCCCCGGTCACCGACCACGTTGGCGGCAACGCTCGCCATGCGCTCGTTCTCCTCATCATCCAGCAGCACGCTCTCACCCGATCCACCTGCCAGCCAGAATCCGTGGACGCCTGCCTGCAGGTTGAACTCGAGCACCCGCGCGAACACCTCGTCGTCGAACTCGCCGGCGGACGTCATCGGTGTGACTGGCGCCGGAAACACTCCGCGAAAACGATCCATCGTCATCCTCCTGTAGGTCTTCAAAAAGACGGCGGTGGACATGAAGACGTCAACAGCGACATTTGGAGTCCTGGCGGACCGAATCGAGTCAAACGCAAACTGGCAGCTGGCGAAGTCGCCTGCGTGGTCGGCGGCATCAGCTCGGCCGACGACATCGAAGCCTTCGGGCCCAACGAGTTCGACGGGATATGGATCGAGGGGGAGCACGGTCCGGCCGATCCAGCCGACATGGGCAACCTGACCCGGTCATGCGACATCTGGGGCATCACCTCGGTCGTGCGCGTCAACCGCAACGACCAGAACCTGATCTACCGGACCCTCGACCGCGGTGCGCGGCGTGGCCGACTACCCCAAGGTGGCCAACGACGAAACACTGCTCATCGTCCTGATCGAGGACATCGTCGCGGTGGAAAACCTGGAGGAGATACTCACCGTCGATCACATCGACGTATTCATGGTGGCGCCTAACGACCTGGCGAGCTCGATGGGATACACCGGCGAGATGAATCACCCCGAAGCTGTCGCCGTCAAGGACCGGGCGCTGCGGACCATCGTCGATGCGGGACGGACGGCGGGTTCGCTGGCCTTCAACCACACAGGTACAGACCTCGTGTCGCAGGGTGTCCGCCTGCTGGTCACGCCGGTCGCGCCATGGCTGGCAGAGGGGGCCACCGATTTCCTCGCGAAGGCGCGGGGCTGAAACGGTCGTCGACAGGTGCGGTGGGCAAGCATAGATTTGCCGGTTCAGAGAGTCAAAAAGCGGCTGGCGCCTTCGTTGGTCAGTTCATGAGATTCGTCGATCGCGACCGGCCAAAACCAATCAAACAGTGGAGCGCATTGCGATGGCAGTTCCAGAGATCGACAGACAGATCGACGAGTGCATCGATCTCCTCGAGAGCGGCGATCTGACGGCCGAGCGTCTGAGATCCCTAAAGGCCGCGGTGGCGTCGAGCTCAGCCGCAGGCGGCAAGCTGTGCCAGGACGTCCTCTACATGCAGACCGTGTTTTCCTCGGTCACATCGATCGTCAACGGCATCTCCATGATCAGCGACGGCGAGGTGCAGGAAGTGCCGGAAGACCCCGATGACTGGCCCTACCAATCAGTCCTGGAGGCGATGAACGACGGCTGGCGGATCGTCAGCTTCCCCAACATGGCTCTGATGATGGACGATTCCATCACGCATGGGGTGGGCAATGAATTCATTCTGGAAAGGATCCGCTACCGATGAGAACCCACGACTGCAAACCGACGCTGACCGATTCCCAGGTCATCGAATTCTGCCGCAACGGTCATCTCATGCTCCCGGGGGTAGTGCCGGACAACGTCAACAAGCGGGCGCGTGAGTTCATGGACGAACATCACGCCAAAACCGGCAAGTTTCAGATAAGTAGGTTGCTAGAGGAAGACTGGTTCCTCGAGCAGGTGATACGCAATCCCGAGGCTGCGGGTGCCATGCGCTCGCTACTGGGCCCCAACTACCGGGAGCCCGAGTGGCTGGCCTGGTTCCGCGGCGAGGCCCCCGAACCCGCCGGGCAGTGGCACATCGACGGCTCCTCCAAGTGGGGCCCCCAGGTACGCACGCTGAAGTGGTACTATATCCCCAGAGAAGCGACCGAAGACACGGGTCCCACGATCTTCGTTTCCGGCTCCCACCTCGCCTTCAACCAGGTCCGCTTCATGGCGCACTACGACTCGTTCCGCGGCACCTACAAAGCGATCGGTCCAGCCGGGTCTATCTACCTCACGCACTACTCCATCTGGCATCGCCGCGCCACGTGCCGGGCGGACGGCGTCCGCTATATGTTGACGGGCTCCATGAGCCGGACGGCGGCGCCCACGCGGGACTGGGTTCGCGAGCCGGACCTGGACATAGGCGCCGTCGAGTTCGGGCGTCTCGAACCGCGCTTCGGTGAGCAATACCGCGCCCACCAGGACGGCGCCCACATGTTCCTGTGGCTGTGCGGTAAGGGCGACCGCTTCCAGCGTCCGTCGGGACCGGGATGGCCCCTACCCCCGCTCGAGGGCCACAACTACGAGCCGCCGGTGGGGATTCTGGACGACGTGTAGACGGCTCGCACCTCAAGATTCCGGGGCTATTGTAAGCCTGTCCGCGCCTGGGATGGGAGGATCGTAAAAATTTACTTGACCCATAAATATTATAGTACGTTTGTTCCCTGAATAATAAGTAGGCTTGTGAAATCTGGGCACCGAGTCGGAGGGAATATGCCCTGGAGCCGCATAGCTTTCAACAGAGCATTCTGTCAGCTGGCGATAACGATCGGATTCGCAACCGGTCAGGCGGGTGCACAGGTCGTATCTGGTACCGTGACAGACAGCGGCGGAATTCCCGTGGTCGGTGCCACAGTCGCGTTTATCGAGCAGGAGTCCGATGGCGGAACCCACTTTGCCACCACGGACGATGCTGGGATCTACCGGATCGATTTCGCCAGAGCTACGGCGATCGATTATTCCTCGGCGCTGCCAACAACCACCAGGCTCCTTCCCAACTATCCCAATCCGTTCAATCCGGAGACCCTGATTCCATACCGGCTGGCCCATGCGGGGCCGGTCGAGTTAACCATCTATAACGTGCTGGGCCAGCCGATACGCACATTGGTGAGCGGCGTCCGGGAGGCCGGCGAACATGCGTCCCGCTGGGACGGCCGCACTCATGGTGGACACGGGGCGGCGACTGGAATCTACTTCGCGAATTTGAAAACAACCGACGCTGTCGATGTCGGGAAAATGGTGTTGCTGGACGGGGCTCGGGGTCCGGGTCCCATCGAGTCCGAGTCGTTTCCCGCTCGAAAGCCAACTGCTGCGGAGCAATTGGGCGACAAGGTCTTTGCGGTGGAGATCAGCTCCGGCGATCTACTGCTCTTTCGGCAACGGGGTCTGTCACTGGCTGCTGGCGACGTTCTCGATTTCCAGGTCCCGCGCCTGAAGGCACAAGTCATCCTCGATGGAAACTTCCGGATCAGGTCGGGTGAACAGCTGAATGAGTTTCTCCGGTTGACCCGGAATCAGCCGTTCAGGGTTGGCGGAAGTCTGAGCATCGGGCGCCTGAATCTCGCCGACCTGGCACCGTTGGCAAACCTGGAAAGCGTCGGTGGAAATCTGAGCTTTTTCGGAAACGGAAGTCTCGAGAGCCTTGCTGGTCTGGAGAATCTCCGGAGCGTGGGGGGCCGACTGCGCGTTTTAGGCAATATGTCCCTGAAAAACCTGGACGCGCTGGCTGGCTTGCATATGGTGGGTGGCAATATAGAGCTGAGCTCAAATCAGTCGCTCACCTCAGTCGAAGGCATCGCCCACCTTTTCCCGACCTTTACCGGCAGCGTGGCGCTTGGATTTTCCAGTGTCACCGAGCTCGGTCCGTTGCGCAGGATCCCCGAGCACTTCGTGGGTACCTTGAGTCTGTCTCTGCGAGAGGCCCCGGGGATTCTCGAATCCCTCAGCCACTTGCAGTCCATCGGCGGCAGTCTCGCGTTAGTGGAAAATTTCACCCTGGACTCCTTTTCAGGCCTGCGTAATCTTCGCCACATCGGCGGGTCGTTGGTTCTAACCGAAAACCGCCGCGCGAAAAACTTCAACGGATTGCAGTCGTTGGAGACCATCGGCGGTGGGTTTTCAATATCGGGGGACCGCACCCTCGCAAGCTTGCAGGGACTGGAGAAGATTCGCGAAATCGGTGGAAGCTTCCTCGTCGTTGGCACGGAAAGTCTGACAGATATCAGTGGCGTGGAGCGCCTCGAGCGCATCGGGGGGAGCTTCATTGTGGAGTTCAACAAGAATTTGCGAACCCTGCACCACCTGGAGAGTCTCCACGAGCTCGGCGGTGGCATACGAATCCTCGCGAACCCCCTCCTCGGCAGCCTGGCCGGGATTGGGAAGATACTCCAGACCTTCGACGGCCACCTCGAGCTCGAGTTCACACCGGCACTCGTCGATTTGGATGCTCTCGTAAACCGTGAGCATCTGGGGGGTTTGCGGATCACCGGATCCGAGGCGCCTTCCGATCTAGCATTCCTTCGTAATCTGCAAAGAGTCGATGGAAACCTGGAGATTGTTTCGGCACAGGCTCTCCAAGAGTTGAACGGTCTTTCCAACCTCAGCTCGGTAGGTGGTCGTCTCATGATCGCGAACAACAACAAGATTCGAGATCTATCGGGACTCGAGATGCTCACAACCGTGGATGGGGGGCTTCGAATTCAATACAATCGGGAACTGACCAGCCTTAAGGGTCTGAACAATCTGACCAGCGTTCTGGACACACTCCTGATTGATGGAAACCCCGTGATGAAAAACCTGAACGCGCTGGCAAACCTGAGCAGCATTCCTGGGGCGATAATCGTCTGGGACAACGACCAACTGACAGACCTCGACGGCCTCGGCGGCATAAATAGCATCGAGGGAGATCTGATGGTTGGTGAGAACAACGACCTGACGAGTCTTGCGGGCCTTGACAATCTCGTCCGCGTCGGAGGAAATCTCTACATTGGCGCCTTCGTCACCAATATTGACCGAACCCGGGGTGGCAACCGGGGGCTTCTTTCTCTGGATGGGCTGGACCAGCTCATATCGATAGGTGGCACGCTGGATATTCGCGGTAACTCTGCGCTTCTTGATCTGAGTGCTCTCGGTCGTCTCAGCTTCCTTGGCGGCACCTTGACGGTGGCGGATAACGGTCTGCTTGGCAGTGAAGTCATAGCAACCTTAGTAGAAAGATTGCTAGGTGAAGGTTTTGCCGGCGAGGTCGTTGTGCAGAGAAACGCCGGCGGGGAGTAGATCCCGTGCCATCCGCTAATACACTCTGATATGATTGCCTCTCACACCTGTAAAGGCATCCACCAGCAGCCAGAAACCCGCCGCTACAAACTGGCCCAGAATAATCCCGATGAAAAACGGCTTGGTTCGTTCGTAGAGCGCAGGTCCGCCGTACTTCAACACCCCTAGCTTGATCAGCCAGGCGAGCAGCGTCGACATCCAGGTGGCGGTCAACACCCACGAGGTGCTGATGGCGAAGCCGACGGGATGGAAAGGCCACCAGGCAAAGGTGTGGCGCGCGATCATCAGACCGATCATGACCGCTGCCCCGATTCCTGACCAGATCCACCCAACCAGGTTGACCCCCGGGGCGCCACCGATCGCGACTTCGGCGAAGCGGGGCGCCGACCGCGAGTAGACCTGGTAGTATCTGCCATTGAGGTTGAGACCTCCGTGCTTATAGCCCAGATAGATCCAATACCAGGTACCAGCCGCGATGGCAATCGCCGAAGCCGCCATGATGGCGATCACCAAAGCCCGTCGATGCCGGGTGATCTCCGACCCCAGGCGTAGCGCGTTGGCCATGGGCGCGGTAACGAAGGTTAGAAAACCGCCGGCCCACACCAGCGTGTAACCCGCTGCCACCAGACCCTGCATGCCCAGAGCCGTCGCGCCGACACTGGACATTACGAAGGTGGCCGGCCCCATGGAGGGCGTAACGGTAGGTATACCGGTCTCGGCGATGACCCGCGCCAGTCCGATCATGACCACCAGGATGGCGAAGATGAAGATCGGCGCGATCCAGGCTGGGAAACCCGACTGCCACAACCAGACGAAGACGACAGCCCCGCCGCTCAGGAAGCAGAGTACGGCAGTCCGATACGACATGATTTCCCGCGAGTCGTCCACCGGTGCATCGCTGTTCCAGGCCTTGCGCAAAACATCCTTGAGGTGAGACCGTGCGGTCCAGAGACCAAAGAGCACCATGACAATGAGGGCGCCCATCATCTGGTGGCCGAAGATGGAGCCGCTGGCGGACGCCCACCAGGGACCCATGCTTTGGTACGGATTTATGCCCAGCGTCATTAAGAGACCTTGCTGGGCGAGCTTGAGGAGGTAGAAGAACCAGATGCTGAAAGCAACGCCGGTATTGATGAAATAGGCAAAACCCAACATGAGAAAGTTGATGCGAAATTGGATCTCGATCTGTTCCCGAAAAATCATGTGGGTTGCCTGTCCCATGAAGGCGGGAATCCAGGGGAAATAGTCGTGTAGAATGTTGGTGCTGTTCATCAGAAAGCAGAAGAGGAAGCCGGCCCACATGACCGGATTCTTGAAGAACGGTTTGATGATCGAATTCGGACTGCCGTTGTCCTGTACCATTGCCAGGGGCACCTGGGCCATGGGAAACGCCAGGCGCTCGTTCTCCACCCACTGTCGCCGCAGGATCACCAAAACGCTCAGCAGCATGAGGTGGTAGGCAATAATGAGGACAAACCAGCGCGACAGAACCGGCAGCCACAGGTGCCAGGGAATCCGGTCGACGTCCCCGCCGTGGTACAAATCCTGGACTGCCCGGTTGTCGCTGAGCGCGAGCCAGTCCGGCCGTATCAATTCGACGTTTTCCGTCCAGTTGTTTTCGGGGGTGGCATAGAAGCTACTCCCCGTAACCCCGACCACGAGCCTCCCCGATACGCCGCGGTTGGGAATGTGCGTCGCCACCGCCAACATACTGAAGATGACTACGAGCTCCCCGGGGCGCAGATGCCAGTTTCGTTTCAGCAGGGTGAGCACCACCTGCACCGTCAGCATCACGACGAAAAACAGAATAAAAGCGGCCGGCGTGCAGGAGCTGAGACCGATGCGCGAGCCGTGGATCACGTTGATGGTGTAAGGCAGGATGAGCGCGACACTCAGGGCAGAGAATGCACCGATCACCAGGCTGCGGGGGGTAATCGCCCACCGGTCTGAACGGTGTGATGAACCAGGTGTGCTCACGAATCTATATCGGCCTTCCGAACTCGGTGAAGCCCACCAGCGCGCGCACAAAAAACTCGAGAGTCTCGAAGCTCCGGTGGTCCCTGAATCCGCTGTCGAACTTCTGCTGGTCCCTGATAATGCCCACGATGGTCACCAGTTCGTAGCCAAAATACGGAGAACTGTTGGTAAGGGAGAAGAAGGTCGTGCGTTGCTCGAAACTCCTGCCTTCCGAGGTGTCGTCTCGACGCCGATACGGCAGCGGCCCGAAACCCTGCACGCCCGCCCGCAGCAGCGTCCTCGGCGAAAGGGCATATTCCAACCGCAGAATGGGAATGGAGCGCAACTCCGACCGCAACCGTACGTTGCGCTCCTGATCCTCCAGACGAAGCAACAGAAGCTTGTATTGCGGCGTGAAGCGCAGCTGGCCCAACTGCAACGAGTACTGCACGCGGGTAACTGAAGTCCAGAAGTCCAAACGACGATCGCGCTGGAAGAATCCGCGCCGCAGCTGGCCGCCCTGCTGCCAGTTGAAGCGCAGACGAAGCTGTTGTACCAGATCCAGACCCGAGCGGAGCTGGGCACGACCCTCCAGGTAGGATTCGTTCACGAAGCTGTCCTGGTAGAACAGCAGATCCGGTTTGAAGTCTACCGCGAGGAACTTTACGATGCCCTGGCCCAGCGGGGCATCGGGCAGATATTGTACTCCGCGCGAACCGAATAGGGTGTCGCGGGCGCCGGCGTCGTCGTCGAACTCCATGAACTCATCGGCGATGTCGTCCTGCACCTTGCGGCTGTTGTTCTCGAGGAAAATCCGCTTGAGCCAACCGATTCCCTGTCGACGGTAACCTACCATCCCATACGTGGAACGGCTACGGCCTGCGCCTGCCACCTCCTTGATGGAGTAGTGCCCCGCCGCTAGACGCCAATGTGGCGTCAGGTTCCACTGGCCGAACAGGTGAAAACCGCGCTCGTCGTAGTCGTACGGATAATCCACCTCGCCGTCGTCTTCTCGCCGGTCGGGCTCGTCATTGTTGTTGCGGTCGAGGCCGTAGGCGTATTCGTTGGGCTCCACGTCGAACATCAAAAACGGCTCTTCGTAGTCGGGGATGCGATCCAGGTCGCGGTTGGTGTCCGGGACCCCGTCCTTGTTCACATCCTGATCCAGAAATACGCCGTTCAGGTCGGTACTCTGCTGGTCAATAAGCCCACCCACCAGATTCCCATGTCGGATGTCGGGATAACGATCCCCGTCGTCGTTGTCGTCCACCGTCTGCCAGTACATGTAGTCGTTGCGCATACCGTTGAGATGGTGTCGCCAGAACATAATTTCCGTATGGATATAGGAACGGAACTCGGTGGAAAATCCCGGATTGATGGAGAACAGCTCGCCGCCTACCAGCCCGCGCTCGAAATTGTGCACGGCATTGAGAAAATAGGCGGAGCCGCGGTCGGCGAAGCGCGGCGACTCATCGAAGGCGGCTTGGTTGTCGACCTCGGCGGGATAGCGCGAATAGACGCTGGAGCGCGCGTACTCGCCGGCGATCTCCAGTCCTGGCAGCTCGAGATTTAGATCGGCGCTGTAGACGAAATGTCCGGTGTTCTCCCCGATATCGAAGCGCCGGCGCTTGAGATTGGACAGGTCCTGGACATTGCCCTGGGAACGCGCCAGATCCTGGTAATAGCTGGCCGAGAACCGGTCCGGGTAGGAGCTACTGAACGCGGACTTGACATAGAGCGTTGCTACATCCACATGGTAGTCGTTCCCCAGGACCGCCTCCACCGCCACCGACTCGACTGCGGGTTCGGTCGTCGGGTCGAACAAAAAGACAACCTCCCGCTCACCGTCGGCGCGTAGTTGGGCCTGGGACGACTCCATCGCAAAGGTGGAAAGAAGACCGGAAACATTGCCTTCGCCGCTCACGTCGATCCCATCCTCATGATCCAGCCGCAGGAGGTAGTCGGCAAAGAGGGGATAATCGCGGTTGCGGTAGTAAAAAGCCTCAGGGGCGGCGCTGGCAAAATTGTAGCCCACGGGGGTGAAATCTCCAGTGAGCGCAGAGGTGAACCCTACCTGAATGGTGGGTTTGGCATCGTGGCTCAACACCCGCGGAACCAGATCGGGACGGACCTCGCCGTTAACCACCAGTTGCACCTCCTGCACGGCCGCCCCACCGACGCCGTCGGCCGGCGAATCATCCTTGAAGCGCACGAGGATCCAGTCCATCAACGGGTGGTCCGGTTTCAGTCTGCCTTTGAGGCTGTTACCGGTCTGGGTGCTCCGGTAGACGTGATGGTTCACCCAATTCAGGCCCAGTGTCAGGGCGCCCAGACCACTCTGCGCGCGGCCCCCAAGAAGCAGGGTGGAATCATCAGCCCGGTGCAGCCATCGCTGAAACGCCTCGCCCCCTCCACTTCCTCCGAAATGGTCGTCCATCGGTCGTTCGGCGCGCGACGCAACCGTGGTGAGTTTCAGATGGGGGGTGGACAGATCGAAGCGGACCCCGTTGAAATCTACCTTGTAGAGCGTCAAGGGCGTAAAACGCGCAATCAGCCCGTCTCCCACGATGAGATGGTAACCCCAGTTACCGTAGCCGTCGCTGGTGGCCACCATGTAGTCGAAGGCGCTGTTCCAGCCGCCAGGCACGTGTTTGAATATATCACTGCCGAACCGCAAGCTTGGAGCGCGAATTTCCTCCCATTTATACAGATCGTACCCGGTCATAAGGAGGTTGCCGAAGGAGTCGTAGTGCGCCCTCGGTTGATCGGTGTAGGGAGATTCATGGTTGGGATAGTTCTCGAAGGTTCTCCAGGCGAAGTTTTGGTACGGGGCGCGGCCCCAGCGCAGGAACGGCCGTGCGGAGAAGACCTCATCGAGGATCGGTTCTTGGCCGTACGCGGCGAACCCCCACAGGGCGAGCATGGATAGCAGACGCCACTGCCTCTTCCCTGACCGTTGTTTCAGGAAATCACTCGACATGGGAACCTGCCCGTCTTGGGATGGACAATCTGCGGGCGATCGACAGCGCGGAATCGCGAGTCGGTAGCCAACCGATCAGTTGGTTTGTACTCTATAGAAGGATACTTTCTTGAGCAAGGGAAGATAAAGCGATATGACCAGCTATTCCAAGGGTAAAACCTTTCCATCGGAATCGCGATCGTTCCGAGATAGTCAGACGGGCGCGCATATTGTTCAGTTAACCGACCACCCATCCATCCATCACAATCTATACTTTCTCACTTCATCTTTCACACCGGACGAGCAGTCGGTGGTCGTGGCATCCTACCGATCTGGCGCGGTCAACTATTATCGAGCCGGATTTCCTGATGGCGACATGATTCAGTTGACGGATGAACCGGATATCCACGGCTATTCAGGTATCATCTCGGGCGATGGTACAAAGGTGCTGTATACAGCCGGTGGCCGTATTCGCAGTGTAGATCTCGAGACGCTCGAAGATCAAACACTTGCGGAATTTGACGGTGGTCAGCTTGGGGAGCTTTCCATATGCGCCGACGATCGGGCGCTGGTTGCTGCAATGAAACGGGGTGACCATTCCTATATCACGGTAACACAGGTAGACGGCTCGGGGGCCGAAACCATTTTCGAGTGCCCCCGAACAATTATTCACCCACAGTTTCATCCTTCAGATCCCGATCTTATCGAATACGCACAGGACCCGGCGCCTCGTATGTGGACCATTCGAAGGGACGGGACCCGGAATGCATGCCTGTATGAACACGGCAACGATGAGTTCATTGTCCACGAGACTTTTCTCGGTCACGGGGGAGACGATCTCATATTCACGGTCTGGCCGTATGCGCTTAAACGAATGGCGATCGCATCCCGCCAAACTGCCACCATCGCGTCCTTCAACGCCTGGCACATCGCCGCCAATGCGGCCGGAGACACGGTCCTGTGCGATACGGTTCATCCGGACCGGGGCCTTCAGATGGTAGATGTAGCCACCGGCGATCGTCGGACGATTTGTTATCCTGGAAGTTCGTGTGGCGGATCCCAGTGGAAAAAAGACCGTTATGCCGTGGCGGAAGACTGGCAAGCAGCGGCAGCTGAAGAGAAATCAGAGTCCCTGAGCTGGATGGAAATGAAAGTAGATACGGTATACGGACCTCAGTGGTCACATCCACATCCATCTTTCAGCGCGTCGGAACGATGGGTGGTGTATACTTCTGACGCTACCGGGCATTCCCAGGTCTATGCTGTGGCAATCTGATCGTATCAGGTGCGGTGCCTTCGCCATGGCGATGACGGACGACACTGCCACGGCAACATCATTCTAAAAAAAAGGTGTGGCCCGCGTCGACTGATCGGTCCCCAGCGACTCAACTTGTACAGAAGGCTCGCAGCGCCCGCCGCCGATCAAAGGAGTGCCGTGCGCGAAGAGCAGGTGATCGAAGTCGACGTCGTCACACACTTCGAGGAAACGGGCTTTGGTGCGGCGCTTACGAATCCGATGTCGTCGCCGTATCGGATGAAGCTGTCGGCGATAGCCAGGACACCGGTATCGAACGGCAACACCAGGGCCATCTCGTCCGGACAGATGACGCCGATGTCGATGGCACGGACGCCGCCGTGCAGGTCGCCGGCGTCGTAGTCGATGTCTGGATTGTGGGTGCGCCAGTGGCGCAGACCCGGCAACAGTTCGTTCATGAGGCTGCTCCCAGGGTGGGCGCGTATCTGTCGTCTGCACGAACTGCGTTACCGCATTCGCGATTGACCACCCCGGGTCCAGAGGTCGGCATCGGAACCCAGGTTCTCCTTGACCTCGGCCGTCGCCTCGCTCAATTCTTGCACTGTTTCTTCATCCAAGTCTAGGGCAGCTCCACGCATGTTCGCATGCAATTCGGCGGGTGTTCGGGCGCCGACGAGCATCGAAGTGACGCCCTCCCGCTGTCGCACCCACGCAAGTGCGATCGCTGGCATCGATTCACCCAAACGCTCAGCGATCCGGCGAATCCTGGCCAGAGCTGTGAATACCTCCTTCTCGCATCCAGGCTCGCCGTGGCGCACGCCTGGTCGTTCGCCGGAAAAGTGCCTGCTGATTGCACGTGCTGCGGGCACTTCGTCCGCGTTGGCGTACCGTCCGGTTAAGAGTCCCTGAGCGAGCGGCATGTAGGAGATGATGCCGATATTGCGTTCGACGCAAAGAGGTTTGATCTCGTATTCGATAGCGCGGGCAAGAAGGCTGTAGACAAGCTGATCGGTAACACAACCTCCTGTTGCGGGCAGTTCGTTCAGATCTCGAGCTCCGAAGTTGCAGACTCCAAAAGCCTGAATCTCGCCTTTCTTCTTGAGTTGTTCGCAAGCACCCACCGTCTCGGATAGCGGGGTGTCGCGGAAGGGCCAATGGATCTGGTAGAGATCGATGTAGTTGGTGCCGAGATTGCGAAGGCTCTGCTCACATGCGGCTTCAACATCGGCAGGTGAACCTCTGCCGCTGCTAAATTTGGTGGCGACAACGGCGTCGTGGCGGCGGTTCTCGAGCGCGCGACCGAGAACCTGCTCCGAGCGGCCAGTTCCGTAGCTTTCGGCGGTGTCGAAGAAATTCACGCCTGCGTCCAAGGCAGCGTGAACCGTGGCGATCGAATCGCGGTCATCCTGAGGCCCCCAAAAATCGTCCCCTGCGAAGGACCAGCAACCCTGTGACAGGACACTGACTTCGATGTCGGTACCAGGTAGTTTTCGGTATTTCATGGTGGCTGGATTCCAGCTATCTTCGACTGCCGAGAGAGGTGCAACTACGGATCTGGATAAGAAGAATTTCCCTGAAGATGAGGATATCTCGGAGGCTGGCAAGGAGTTCGTCCCCATTACCATGCTTGAGGTACTTAACGGACGACTAAAGGACTCAGCGGAGGATAGGGGAAATAAGTGGCTTTGGGGGTATCCATTTAACCGGAGTGCGTCGCGACCCCCATCAGTGTTCGGCCGCCGACCGCCACGGCCGGTTTGCCCCTGGGCGTTCCAGGCTCGTGGGATGCCCTCGCCGTTTGGGCGGCTCGGGGGGCAGCTTCCTCGGCGTCGGCTGGCAATGAGATCCTGGAAACGCATCGGCTCGTGGGCCACGGCCAGCTCGAGCACGCGATAAAACACCATGCCGCGGCTGCGGGAGCGGCGGCGATTGAAGCGGAACACGAACTCGTTGAGGTAGTGGCTCATGTGGGTACTGTCGGCGGCCCCTTGATGCGTTCCCAGCAGCCACCGCTTGGCCAGTGAGACAACGCGGTGCACGGCGGGCAACAGCTTGTTGGGATCATCGCCCCGAGCGCGGGCCGCGCCCTGGCTGCGCCGATCGTGCTCGTAGCCGAGCTGAGCCAGTCCCTGATAAGCGGGCCACCCGTCGGTGATGATCGTCGAGCCCGGCTCGACGTGATCCATCACGAACGCGTGCAAGGTCTCGGCAGAGGCATCGGCCAGTGGCGACATGCGGCACCGCCCCAATCCTCTCGGCTCATGAACCTCAACTGCGATACCGGTCAGCACCTTCTTGCCCCTAGCGCGGCCACCGGCCAGCCCAGGCTCGGCGCCGCCGATGTAGGTCTCGTCCACCTGTACCGTCCCGCTCAGCAGATCCCGACCGGGACGTACCAACACCGACCGCAGGCGGTGCGGCATGGCCCAGGCAGTCTGGTAGGAGCTGATCTCCAGTACTCGCTTCAAGCTCAACGCCGAGATCCCGTCTTTACCGGTGGCGAACAGCCAGCAGGCGGTGTACCATATCGTCAAGGGTGTCCGCGTCCGATCGAAGATCGTACCGGCCGTCACCGAACTGCGTGTCGAACACGCCGGACACATGAAGCGGCCATCGCCCAAGCGCCAACCGCCTTCGTGGCCGCAACTCGGACAGACGAAGCCGTCGGGCCACCGCAGCCATTCGAGGTAGTCCAGGCAGTCCGCATCGGTTCGAAACCAGGCTTGAAACTCGCCAACCGAGCCCGGGTAGTGCTTGCCAGCGCGAGGATACGCCATGCACTGAACATATGGTAACTCCGGTTAAATGGATACCCCCAAGTGGCATTATCGCTAATAGCGGCAACGTAGGCGAGTTTGTGGCAGGGCGATTTGTGGGTCGTTTGGCGTGCGTGGCGGCCGGCGATCCGGGAAAAGCGTCGAAGCGGCGCAGTGCGGGGTCGATTTCGGTTCCCGAACGGGATGCAGGCGCTAGGGTCACGGCGGCACAGGTACACTTCACCCGCGCACCCGTGACAGAATCAGGCGTAGTCGAACTTCGGTTGGAGATGTGGTAGCGCCGGTGCGAGGGGTGGCGCCCGCGCCGGCACCCATACCGTGCAGACAGCGGCGGATCGAACTTGGGTCGGTGAGGGCGGCGATGATCTTCATACGACCACGGATTTCAATTTCCTTCACGAAAACCCGTTGATGGCGTGCTGTGGTCACAGCGCGATGGCGATCAACCTTTCTACGCAGATAAGGCGTAATTGGGGTATCCATTTAACCGGAGTGCGTCGCGACCCCCATCAGTGTTCGGCCGCCGACCGCCACGGCCGGTTTGCCCCTGGGCGTTCCAGGCTCGTGAGATGCCCTCGCCGTTTGGGCGGCTCGGGGGGCAGCTTCCTCGGCCGTCGGCTGGCAATGAGATCCTGGAAACGCATCGGCTCGTGGGCCACGGCCAGCTCGAGCACGCGATAAAACACCATGCCGCGGCTGCGGGAGCGGCGGCGATTGAAGCGGAACACGAACTCGTTGAGGTAGTGGCTCATGTGGGTACTGTCGGCGGCCCCTTGATGCGTTCCCAGCAGCCACCGCTTGGCCAGTGAGACAACGCGGTGCACGGGCGGGCAACAGCTTGTTGGGATCATCGCCCCGAGCGCGGGCCGCGCCCTGGCTGCGCCGATCGTGCTCGTAGCCGAGCTGAGCCAGTCCCTGATAAGCGGGCCACCCGTCGGTGATGATCGTCGAGCCCGGCTCGACGTGATCCATCACGAACGCGTGCAAGGTCTCGGCAGAGGCATCGGCCAGTGGCGACATGCGGCACCGCCCCAATCCTCTCGGCTCATGAACCTCAACTGCGATACCGGTCAGCACCTTCTTGCCCCTAGCGCGGCCACCGGCCAGCCCAGGCTCGGCGCCGCCGATGTAGGTCTCGTCCACCTGTACCGTCCCGCTCAGCAGATCCCGACCGGGACGTACCAACACCGACCGCAGGCGG
This sequence comes from Candidatus Latescibacterota bacterium, assembly GCA_965217095.1. Taxonomy (GTDB): domain Bacteria; phylum Latescibacterota; class UBA2968; order UBA8231; family UBA8231; genus CAYNZV01. The sequence goes on along the minus strand of OZ244235.1, from coordinate 5,600,640 downwards.
TGCGGCATGGCCCAGGCAGTCTGGTAGGAGCTGATCTCCAGTACTCGCTTCAAGCTCAACGCCGAGATCCCGTCTTTACCGGTGGCGAACAGCCAGCAGGCGGTGTACCATATCGTCAAGGGTGTCCGCGTCCGATCGAAGATCGTACCGGCCGTCACCGAACTGCGTGTCGAACACGCCGGACACATGAAGCGGCCATCGCCCAAGCGCCAACCGCCTTCGTGGCCGCAACTCGGACAGACGAAGCCGTCGGGCCACCGCAGCCATTCGAGGTAGTCCAGGCAGTCCGCATCGGTTCGAAACCAGGCTTGAAACTCGCCAACCGAGCCCGGGTAGTGCTTGCCAGCGCGAGGATACGCCATGCACTGAACATATGGTAACTCCGGTTAAATGGATTCCCCCAACAATGTCTAACAACCGCTTGAGCAGACATTGACAATACTGGATCTGGCCGCGCGTTGCGAGCCCTGCAGGCTGATTGGCAGCCTTGTATAATTGCAGATATTCAGCGCTGCTCAGCTCTGCGTTATGCCATTGACGGACTTTGAGTAAGCGATAGAGGAGAGATATGGACTCGGAGGTAGCGTGGTACATGATGGGCTTCATGGGCATGCTCGGGGCTTCCGCCATTGACTTGCTTGACCTGCGGAACCTCTGGAGGACGGGTGCTTTACCGAGACTTGGCGCCGCGTTTTGGGTTGCAGAGGCCATACGCGCATTGACCGGCGGGGTGTTGGCAGTCGCCCTCGGTAGCGCGGGCCATGTGACGTCGCTGACGGGCGCACTGTTCGTTGGCTTAGCCACACCAAGCATCATCGAGAAGCTGTCAAGGTCAGCGACCCGGGAGCGTGACTCTGTAGATGCTACTGACTCAAAGGTTGAGTGACTGACATGGCACCGACTTTCAGTAGGGAGCTGATTCAGGTTCTCTCCCGAACAACCGGCGCAGGCGCTCCGTCTCCGCAAGACATTGAGCGCGAGATTGCCAGGCGGGTTCTTTTTAGAGACCTATATGACAAGCTCTCAAAGGGCTGCAAGATGCTCTCGGTCAAACTCCTGTGCATAGTCCCAACCGAAGAAGAGATAGCGAATGTGGTGGAAGAAGCGAGGACGTTCCACGACTCTGTACTGGCAGACTTCAATCACTTGAACAGCTTGCCTACCGCATCGCACTTGGCGGCAGATCTGCAGCGGCATCCTGCGAGATCTGCGGCTGCTCGGCAAAACGTTATTGGAAGAGCATCTGCAGAGATACGGAGAGAGACTGGCGGACATAGTCAGGCAGTCAAGAACGGAGTTGAAGCGGTTGACCGGTGGGAAGGAGTCTAGCATGAGCACTGGTGACAAACCACGTATCTTCATCGGATCTTCAGTAGAAGGACTTGAGATAGCGAGAGCTATCCAAGCGGAACTTGGGCATGACTACCATGCCGAGATCTGGAACCAAAGTGACGTGTGGGGGCTCGGCACAAGCACGATTGAGGCTCTCGAAGATGCGGTGAATACGTATGACGCGGGGATCTTCGTCTTCACTCCCGACGACGAACTCCATACTAGAGGGACCGTGAAGGCGGTCGCAAGAGACAACGTTCTGTTCGAACTAGGCCTATTTATCGGGAAGTTGACCCGCTTTGGAGCCTTTGTTGTGCACCCAAGAGGAGGTGCCATTGTCCTGCCGAGCGACTTGAGTGGTGTGACTGTAGCGACTTACGATCCCGCGTTGCCGACCGCTCAAGCCGCAGTTGGCTCTGCATGCGAGAGGGTCAGAAGAGCCATGAAGAAGTTGATGAACTGAGTGGTGGCTTCACGTAGGTTGAGCATAACGTGGAATGGAGCAGGCCCAGCTTCACGCCGGGCAGCTCATTCCTTCGTTCGCGATAAGAAAACTTAACAAGCCAGGGACGAAGCTCAGAGCAAAGTCTCAGATAGAGAAGCACGTCTCTTGGACCCGCAACATGCGGATTCTTGCCCGACCACTGCGGGAACACCCCGCATGTCGCTAGCGGCGGAGCTGAATGACGCGATAGCCACGTTCAGTCGGCAACATCAACTCGATGCGCGAACTGACAAACGAGATACACAAGATGAACATCAGCAGTGTGGATACGGGCGACATGCAGCGGTCACTTGACGACTTCTACTCGGTCAAGAACACTCTTAGGAGAAGAGGACTAGATGTAGTACGATGCGACGATTACAGACAGGTCATTCAGCACTCAGACGCGTTCTACGCCCACATGAAGTCCAGCGGGTACAGAAATGTCGTGAGAACTGTTTACGAGACTGCCGGCATAGAACGTCAGGAGCTTCTCGAGAGATTCCCCGGTTTCTACACCGAGGATTCACTCCGACGGAAAGTAGAACAGTCGATCTGCGACAACGCGGTCGAGACGGACGAGGATGGGCGATTGATTCCGCGCTCAGGAAAGGAGTATGGCGTCACTTTCGAGTGGTTAGTTGCTCACATCGTGAAAAACGAAATGAGCGGTATTTCCAGCTTCGGCGTTCGGATCGCGGATCTAGAGGTTGGAGGCGACTACGACGTCTTGGCGAGACTTGAGGACGTTATTGTGTTCATCGAATGCAAGACCGGTACGATCGGGCAGATTTCGAGAGCCGACATTGATCGTTTCATCTCGCGAGATGGAGAGATCAGCCCAAATCTATCCCTATTCATCCTTGATCGAAATGGTTTGACCGATGATTTCTGCAATATGTGGGGTCAGGCCTGGGGCGCCTGTGGAATGGGACCACTGGGCCCGAGAAAACGTAGCAAACGACGACGAGGTGTTTTTTACGAGGCGATGCCTTCGAAACATGTCGTAACCAGCGAGGGTAATCTGGTAAACAACATCCGATTGTCGGTGAACCACTATGTGACATGGGTTAAACCGTACGGTATGGTTGCACCCGATGAAACTGCGCACAGAGATCATTACGATGAGTATGAAGAGTAGAGTCGTTCTGTGCTTTGACAGTATTTTCTCTTCGTTCGATGCGTAGCAATACGATCTTCATCGCCACTGGCGCCACATGCTCGACAAACAGGCGGCGATGATTGGTTTCGCGAACAATGCATTCACCTAACGGTTCTTGGTGAGTCAAGCTCGATTGGTAACTCGCTGAGATGGATGCAACCCTCATCAGTACTGAGGTTGGCCGCAGGTGATGTTCACGTTATGCCATGTTGACCGGAGGATTGCGTAACTGTTTCATCAGGAGACAGCGCTATGGGACAGATCCTACTATTTCCTTGTGTGGCCAAAGATATAGCCCGCAAACTCTTCTTACCCGCACCCGGAGGCTAAAATGACTAGGTGTCGCGCGAAAACACAATCGGGCGTCAGGTGTCAACTCACGGCACAGGGACGTAGCTATTGCCACGTGCATCGCGGTTTTTCTCGCCGCAAGACAAGTCAAAAGCGGCGATGCCAGGCTACCACGAAGAATCAGAAGAGATGCCGAAATCCTGCCCGCGGTCCTAAGTATTGCTATGTACATTCGCGCGCCGGAAAGAGACGGCACACGAGTCCCTCAAGGGCTCTACCCAGAGTAGACAGCACTACTGTCGAGATTGAGCGCAGCGTCAAAGAGCAGCCACCGCAGGCACCACCTGTCGTTATCGTCAGAGAACTAGTGCAGCCCCCAGAGCCTGGCGTGAACGAACAACACAAGGCGACCAACCAAGTCACTCACTGGTTGTTTGGATTGAGAAGGAAGGTCATCAAGCTCCGTCGCGAACTTGAAACCAAAACAGAAAGAGAGTTTGCGAAAGAGCTGAATACACGCGAGGCGGAGCTGGCACACTACATGGACTATGCCAAACAGCATGGCGTGGACATAGTCGACATTCAAGACCAGATACTCGCTGTCGATGAGGAAATCGCAGAGCTTGTCCTAGCCACCAAGAACAGTTCGCGCTGGGGGCGAATTGCAAAGTTTGTGCAACGGGTAATAGGTCTGCTGGAGTCGATAAAGGTCGCGGAGGGCCTCGTCCAGGCACTTAACAGGCTCCTTCCAGCGGACAAGGTTTTGTTACTCACTCAGTAATCATATCAACCGATTGGAGATAGGGCCAAGCGTGGACGAGCCAAATTACAGGTTCAGGTGGTTTGGGCGGGGCCGCCCGAACAACGAGCAGCCTTGATGGGTGACAGACAGATGTACCAAGCAGGAGAATTCGCAGGATTCATAGCTCCAATGATTGAGGCATAACATGGCTTGCACCTGACGGCCTTCATTGGTCGTACGCACGTTGGATCGGTGTTCCGCCGGCTCATCGAAATTGCCGATAACTCACGGTGCTTCCGCCCGCAGGTGAAGCCTCAGTTATAGAGATGTGGAGACGAAAGTGAGACCGATGTGGAGTGCTCGTTCCTGCGCGTCGAGTAGTACCCCTCGGGTCACGTCAATCGGGGGCAAGCATGGACCGAACTGGTGATCTCGAGCTACTTCGCTCAATGGCTGTAGCCTACGAGCTGCCCGGCGAGCCTAGCGAGATCCAGGCCTACAGGCGTCATGGCCACGTCTACCTACTTACCGTCGGAGACAGACAGTATGTAGCCAAGATGGGGATCGACTGGAGCGACCAGGACATCCGATTCAAGCTCGGCGTCCAGACGTACCTGCATGACATAGGCTATCCGATCTCCAAGCTTCACTCCACCTGCAAGGGTGAACTCCTATGGGACCCGAGTGGCGTGGGAAGCATCCTCATGGATCACGTTGGACAGCCACTCGATCCGAGCCGGAGGCGACAGCAATCTGGAGCCGCCGCAACCACCCTTGGACGCTTCCACCGAGAAGGCCCGAAGGCGAAGGGACTTGGTACATGCTACTGGAACGACTGGGATCCCGAGTTTCAGTACTCAAAGGCTTTCAATCAGAATGCATATGACTTCTTGAGAGGCAAGGCACTCTCCGAATCAAAGCGACGATTCGTGACTGAGTGCATTGACGAAATGGCAGAGCTTCTGAACCGAGCAAGTTCCCTACTCATCGCAAAAAACTGGTTCGATCTACCGCACATCCCTATTCATGGTGAGTATCACCAGTATCACTGTCGTTACGATGGAGACCAAGTCGCGGCAGTCATTGATTGGGACACAGCGCGACTCGCTCCAAGACTGCAAGAGCTTTGTCGCGCACTAAACGTCGGAATCGGATGGGGAGCACCCATTCTAGACAATGACAACTATCGATGGCAATGGATGGGCGTACCGTCGGTGGGAGACGTCGCCGACTGGATGAACCACTATAGAGAGTCAGCACCACCGTTGAGCTTGGATGAGACCGAACTCCTTCCGTACGTGTGCGTAGGGATGTGGCCACAGTCAGGTGGATCACAGGTACCTAGTTGCGACGAGGAAGTCGAAGGTTGCGACCGCGTGGTTCAATTCATGCGTTTCTGGTTTGATGAGGCCGAAGCAGTTCGAGACGCACTGATGCAGCAGTGAGCCAGGGTACGGTGCTCATCTCTATAACATATAATGCAGCGGACCGGATCGTCGCCGGCTGTCTTCGGTGCCGCCGCGATACCAACTGGGCCGGCGGACCTCAAGCATAATCTGCGCCGCTGATTATTTCGTTAGATCGAACAATCCAAAGAGTGGGTCGAATCGTGCGCGGTGAAACAGAATTTCGAAGATGGGAACTATTTTCGAATCGCGTTGCGGGTGCGGCTTTCCAAAGCGATGATCTTGGCCAAATCGCTCGGCGAGCTGCCCAATGCTAAATGGGACTTTACGAGGAGATCAAGCGACACGGACGGATCGCCGGCCTCCATCTTGGCCACTCGAGATTGGCTTGATTGAAGAAGCTTGGCGGCCTGAACCTGAGTCAAGTGCTTCTGTTTGCGGCGTCGTTTGAGCCCATCAGCAAGCTTGAGACGCATTTCAATGTACGCCGATTCCTCGGGGCTCAGGTCAAGGAAGTCTGTGGCGGAACCGATGTGCCAACCGGCAGCGGTGAGTTTCTTGCGCTTCGTCTGCTTCATTTTAACGGTCCCCGCAGTCAAATGGCATCGTACTGTTTTAAACGACGCTTACAGGCATCAATTACGCGGCGAGGAGTTTGGACAGTTTTCTTGCCGAAAACCTCGAGCATCAAGATCGCATCGAGGTCGATACGATAGACTATGCGCCAGACACGGTCTTCATCTGTGATCCGCAGTTCGTGGCAGCGCGGGCCAATGGAGGCCATCGGACGAGAGTGCGGCATGCCGAGACGATCCCCGCACTGCAGACGTCTGAGAAGGAAGCCCGCTTCGAGTCGGGCTTCTCTGGACAACGGAGGCGACTTCACTTCACTGTGAAGCCAAACGAGCGGCTTGTCCTCCGAGTGCATGCCAGGAATATATGTCACTTTCGACATATGGTCAAATCGAGGAAGTTCGATCTAACATTAAATGCAGCGGACAGCGGATGCTTTGTTTACTAACAGTGCCCCTGGATACCATCTAGGAAGGTAGCGTGCGAAGCGCACTTCACGGATTCGGCCCCTGATTTCGTCGTTATAGAGATGAAGAGATTGAGGAACAAACTGATGCAGACTCCTTGCTGTCCATTGCTGGTTCACCGCGCCAACTGGTGATGACGGGAGGCGAACGTTTCGTCGGGGTATCGGCCCTGCCTATAGACAGTACTGGTGTCTTGTTGGAGGTTCAAAATTCCCACAAGTGGCGCCGCGATGGTAGTGGTCGCTTGAGAATTGGACTAGGTTTTATCGGGGGCAACCTCGAAGATGGCGAGACGCTTATCGTGGCATTACAACGAGAGGCCAGGGAGGAGATCGGCTGTGGACTACGCTTGGAGTCTGCACGCCAGACAACGGAGATATCTCCCGAAGGCCGCCCACAGACTATACCCTGGACTGAGGCAGGTCCTCGTCCCATCCTCACCTGGGAAGGCGGGGGTCCCGGTCACGTTCCGAATGCGAAGGTGGCCGTCTACATCGGCCAACCAGACGGAACGCCTGAGCCGATGGATTTGCCAGCCATTTTATGGGCGGACGTTCCCGATATGCTCCGAATCGGCTCAACCCCCATGTCTGTGGCGGACGTCGTTGCCTCTGGTGCCCAATTGCGACAACGCGAACTTATCCCTTCTGACGGCGAATTTGAATTGGTGGGGACCCCAGCGGTCCTGTATCGACTTTCCTCTGAACACAGGGAAATCTCTGATGGAATCCTTGCCGAGGCCGAAGCGGAGGTGCGATCTTGAGAGATCATCTCTATAACAAGCAATCGAGCGGACAAGAGGTTGGTCTGACGCCATCGCTCGTCCAGCAGTACAAGCGATTTCGAGTATTCTATTGAGATTCACCTAGTGCCGCTCATTGCCACGTTATATCGAAAACATTAGCGCCGATGGCCGAATTCTCTAGCCGACGACATTCCGATTTATTCATCTATCCCAAACTCACGGGTGAGCAATTGGAACACTATTGTGAGCAAGGCTATTTGAATGTCGGGAGAATTCTGACGAACAAGGGTTTGCAGCAAATGCTGGGTCAGGTCATGGAAGCCTGGTTCGCTGGGAAGGGTCCCTTTAACCCGAGCAAGACATGGCTTCAGAACGCCCTCTTGCCCGACATCCATCACCGATGTGAGGTGGTCCGAAAGTATTATTTCAGCGGGCCGATGGTAAACATTGCCGAGCAGTTAGTCGGGCCGAACATCAAGGCCGCGACTTCACAATTGACCTTTAAACTGCGCGGCAATACGATGCCGTTCGCCTGGCACCAAGACAATGCCTACGGTGAGCTGGATCCCTACAACGCCATCAGCTGCCTGACCGCTTTAGATGACGCGGACCTCGAAAACGGCTGCTTATGGCTAATACCCGGCAGCCACAAAGAGGGTCAAACGGATTTCAAGCTCTCCGATGAGGATCGCCATGCCTTGCGTCCCGTTGAATTGGAAATTGACGAAGGCCGCGGGATTCCTCTCCCGATGAAGGCCGGTGAATGTTTGTTCTTCCACTGTCACATGATACATCGCTCAGAGGGCAACCAATCAAAAGATCGTGACCGGCGCATCTTATTTTTTCGGTATGCCGATGCGGATGCCGTGGAGGTCTACAACGATCACGAGCCACGCCTGGGACGCCTACTCCGCGGAAAGACCATCTTTCCTGAAGTCGAGCGCTTCGAGGCGAGTCTGCCACTGGATTAACGGCGAGCCAGGATTTCGGCTCTGAAGAATAAAGCAGGATGTACTTCGTGCCCCCAAGGATCTAACAAGCAATTGGACACGGACAGCAAAGCTGCCGGTCAATTGTGCGTTATGCCAAGAGAATCTGATTTCATGCCTAAACCCGGTGCGCCTAAAACGATGACCTTTAAGTCGCCAAAAGAGCTGAGTAAGTGGCTGCAAGCGAACCATGCCACCGAAAGCGAACTTTTGATCAAGATGTTCAAGAAGGGATCTGGGATTCCGAGCGTGAACAGGAACGAAGTCGTGATTGAGACGCTGTGCTGGGGGTGGATTGACGGCGTCAAGAAGTCACTCGATGATCAAGCCTACCTTCAACGGATTACTCCGAGAAAGACTCGAAGTAATTGGTCGAAGAGGAATACAGAACATGTCGATCGCCTGATAATTGAGGGACGGATGAAGGAGCCGGGGCTTGTGCATGTTCGTGCGGCGAAAGCGGACGGTCGTTGGGAAAACGCCTATGCGGCTAGTGAGATGAAGGTTCCAGCGGACTTTCTAGCAGCTCTGGAGAACATGCCGAAGGCGAAACAGTTCTATGAGACGCTAACCAAATCCAATCGCTACGCAATTGCTTATGGATTGCAAACTGCAAAGAAATCTGAAACCAGGCAGAGGAGGTTCAAAAAATTCATGGATATGCTAATCCGCAAAGAGAAGCCTGACTTTGGCTTCAACAAAGGGAAGAAGGCATAACAAGTTGCTCAAGTACGTTCCGGCCCTGTGGCCTCCACCGGACGCGCTACCGCGCGCCGCTTAGCCTGAATTATTCATGAATCCGCACCAAGCGGACGAATTCGATGCGCTGGTCAATGGCTGGACGTTTTGGTAGCGGGTTGATCGAGTGCTGTCGGTCGTCGAGGTGTTGTCTCTGGAGATCTGAGCCTCGTTTGGATGTCATTGGGACAGTCGGGCCCCTTAGTGGAGCGTGTGCGTGGCTGTGGTGGGCGACATCGCAAAGCATTATGAGGTATCGAGGTTGAGGACGACGGTCCGCATCAGATCCTTGAGCGGGTACGATGTCGGAAAGTGAAAACGGACCTTGGTGGCTTGCTCCCGCACTCGGGCGCCGACTTTGAGCACGCGGAGTTGGATCGTGTCAAAGTTAGACGTCGTCCATTGAGTGCCGCGCATGCCAATCTGTTGGATTGTGTGCAGCAGCACGTAGGCCGCGCTGTGCAGGAAGAGGCGAAATTGGTTGGCCGAGAATCGGTGGCAGGAGGTGCGGTCGGACTGCAAGTAGGTCTTGTGATTCTTGATGAAGCCTTCCGACCGTCCGCGAGCGCAGTAGACCTTCTCATACAGAAACTCGGGGGTGCGGTTGCGGATATTGGTCACCACGAAGCGCGGGTTGGCTTTGCGCTGCGTGATCTCGGCCTTGTAGATAATCTGGCGCGGTCGGGCCAGCTCTTGGCCTGATACTCGAAGCGGTCAAAAAGCCGCACCGGTTCATCGCTCTGCTCGGCCAGCGCCGCCGTCAGCTCCATCAGCGGTTCGCCGAGGGCTTTGAGCTTGTTGTTGAGCGCCTGTCCCAGAATGAAATCAATACCGTATCCGTCGCACAGGTCGTGCACCTCAGGGGTGCTGAAGTGCGAGTCGCCTCGTAAGGTGATCTTCGTCTTCGGCCACACCATGATCAAATGATCCAACACGCGTTTGAGGATGGCTGCCGCCTCTCGGCCTCGCATTCTACGACCGGGTCGCAGCAGGGTCGTGATCAACTTGCCCGACTCCCCTTCGTAGAGATGGACCGGCAGATAGCAATACTCGTCATAGTAGGCATGGAACAACGTCAGTTGCTGGGCGCCGTGTGCCGGATCGTCCGTGTCGTCGATGTCTATAGTCAGCTTCTTGGGCGGCTGGTCGTAAGACTCAATGAATATTTCCAGCACCGCGAGCCCGATGCGATACAGATCCGAGCGGCTGACACTGTTTTCCAAACGAGACATGGTCGGTTGACTGGCCAAATCGTCTCCTGTCAGGGGCAGACGGTCGCACGCGGTTTTCAGACCCGGATCGCAACGCAGGTCGTCACTGTCATTGGCGTCCTCGTACCCACAGGCGATCTGGAATACGCGCTGCCGGATGAGGTCAGTATACGTATGGTCGATATAGCTTTGATGTCGCCGATCCGACATCGCCGCCACGATTCGGTCGACGATCCCGGTGCGGGCTTCCGCCTGTCGCAGAAGCAGGGCGCCCCCATCGCTGGTGGTCGTGCCACCGTCAAAATCAGCTTCGATCATCTTGCCCGAGATGTTTGCAAACGACAGCGTAATCTGCGAAGTTTCCATCTGCGGTGGTCCTCTTGATTGGTTGTTGTTTGTGGCTAACCCTAACATAGGGAAAAACAACCAGTTGTACAGAGAATCACCGCATTTTTATGAATAATTCAGGTTAGCAAAGCGTTCTGCGAGGGGACCTCATGAATAGAAGGCCAAGAAGCATCGGACTGATGGGCTGTGGTACCGTTGCAGACTACGGCCATATACCGGCCATTCAGAGAACAGACGGTCTGAGCTTGCACGCAGTCTACGATCCCAGCGCGGATGCGCTCGAGCGCATGCAAGAGACGTATGGCATACCGGAAGCATTTACCGACGCCGGGATGTTCTTTGACTCCGGAATTGAGGCTGTAACTATCGCATCACCCGTCCCCTGCCACAAAGAAAACGTGTTGGATGCGGCCGGATGTGGGCTTCCAATCCTCTGCGAAAAGCCGCTGGCCATGGATCGCAGCGAGGCCGCCGAGATGATCGTGGCTACAGACGCGGCCGGCGTGTCCCTGTATACAGCATTTTGCTATCGCTTCAGCCCCTGCGCACTGAAGATTCAAGAACTGTTGGCATCAAAGGCCATCGGCGATGTCCGTTCCCTTCGCCTGATCTACAACTGGCACTGCCACGGGAAGTTTGTCACAGACGCAAGCGGAAACCCGACGATCCAGGCGCGGCGCGAAGGTCAAATGCTGGAAGGCGGCCCCTTGCTTTCTTGTGGAACCCACCAGATCGATCTTGCCATGTTCTGGCTTGATTCGGATGTGATCCGGTTCGATGGGCACGGGGCCTGGGTCGATGAATATGAAGCCCCGGACCATGTCTGGCTCCATATGGACCATGCCAATGGTGCCCACACAATGGTAGAAATGAGCTACTCATACCATCAGACATCGAAGAACCCGGCGTTTGAATTCGTCTATGAATTGATCGGCACCGACGGCGTGATCCGGTATGATCGGGAGGCCAGTAGCTTCAGAATGGACAATGCCTCGGGAACGACGGACTTTGAATATTGCCCCGAGAAAAGTTTCGAAGGAATGTACGCTGAACGGGTACACGCGCTTGATTCCGGACGCTCCGACCTGTTGGCCAGCGCTGACGATGGGATGAGAGTGGTCGACATCGCACGAAAAACCATCGATGCCGCGATAGAGAATCGCAGAACAAGCCGGATGCGCAGCGATCCGCCTGAGGCGGACGGGTGATCCGCGGCGTTCGCCCAAGAAGAGAGGACTCCTCGTGCGTGAAGATCGAAAGGACGCAACTGCAACTGATCCGGATCTTGATTATGTCCTGGGGCCGGACTCCCAACCGCAGGCCGGAGTGCCGGAGGGTTGCATCACCGGGTATCGATGGGACAACAGCCGTATCTATCCGGGCACGGTGAGGGATTACTGGGTCTACGTGCCGTCACAATATGATTCGGCCAAACCGGCGTGTTTGATGGTTCTTCAGGATGGGGAAAAATTCCTAAGACCCGACGGTGCCTATCGTGTTCCGGTTGTCGCCGATAATCTGATTCGCAGGGGGCAAATGCCGATCACCATCTGTCTGTTTATCAATCCCGGCAGCTATCCCGGCCAACCCGTGCCCGACCACCTTCCGGACCAGCCGCGCCAGATTGAGTACGACACCTTGAGCGACCGGTACGCGGATTTCCTGCTGAAGGAGATCATCGTGAAAGTCGGCAGGGAGTACAACCTGACCGACGACCCTAATCTGCGGGCCATCGGCGGCGCAAGTTCCGGGGCCATCTGCGCATGGACTGCCGCATGGGAACGCCCGGATTCATTCCGCAAGGTATTGAGCTTCGTCGGCAGCTTCGCAGATATTCGCGGCGGCCATGATTATCCCTCGCTGATTCGCAAGACTCCCCGCAAGCCCATCCGCATCTTCCTGCAGAGCGGAGCAAACGACCTGGACTGGGAGTTTGGCAATTGGCCGCTGGCAAACCAGCAGATGGCCGCGGCGCTGAAGTTTGCGGACTATGACTACAAGTTCGAGTTTGGCAACGGCCGTCACACCGGCAGACACGGCGGTTCGGTTCTTCCCGATGCGTTGCGGTGGTTATGGCGCGACTGATAGGCTACGGGGATCAAAGGAGCGAACCACCGGATCGAACACGACTCCGGTAAGGGCGCGCGGCGGCCTCACCGAAGCGGTTCATCCGAGACGTTAGCGAGAAAGGAAGAGAATGGGTTACGCAATCACGCCGTCAGCTGCCAATCGCGCCAGAGCATTACATGAAGTGGGGTTGCTATTCAGGCGCTGACAGGATCTCCAACCTCGACCGCCAGACGAAGACCGAGTTCGTGAAGAATGGACGTTAGGCTTGACAGTTGGGGGTTCCCCTGGTCCGAAAGCATCCGATACATCGACTCACGGCTAAGTTCCGCGCCTTTAGCGAGCTTCTTCATGCCGTGTGCCTCAGCAACATTACGCAGCGCCACCAGGAACACGTCTGGAGAATCATCCTCGAGGGCTACGGTCAGATACTCCGCGGCCTCTTTCGGGTCCTTGAGGTCTTCCAACAGGCCCGCCTTATAGGGCCGAGAGGCTTTCGTCATGGTGTCCTCCTCTGGTAATCAAGCCAATACGAATGAGCTCTGTCGATGTCCCGTGTTTGACTCTTCTTCGAACCACCGCACAAGAGCAGAACGATCCTGTCACCAACCCGCACGAAGTAGACCCGATACCCAGGTCCGTGATCGATGCGTAACTCATGAAGCCCGCCCCCGAGGGGCTTGCAGTCACCGAAGTTGCCGAGGCTCAAACGGTCAAGGCGCACACGAACGCGGACCCGAGCAGATTGGTCTCTCAGGTCATGCAACCAGTCGGAAAAAGGCGATCGTCCGTCTTCTGTTTGGTATTCCTCCAGCTCCATCGGTGCCGCTTCGGGCATATTGGGAATGTAGCCTAAAAGCTACACATTCACAAGTTCATTGGGCCAACCAGCTGCTTACAGGTTTCGCTTACAATACATTCACCGGACGGCTTCGCCACCGGTGATGCTCGCGTTGTGGCAAGAGAGATGCGAGGAAGCATGGCTCTGATTCCAAGACCCGATGGCGTGGAGACGTTTTGTAGTCAGTCGGTGCTTGTTTTCCCCCTCCCAGTCGGAGCAAGTGAGATAGCTAGAGCTCGTTGACGAGGCTGCCCTTGAAGATCGCATCGTTGGGATATCGGATGGATCTTGCGTTCAAGATCCCGGAGAAGTCGATTGTCGATCGCGGAGACTATCTCGTGGTCAACACGCCGACGATTCCTGACTACTACTACGGCAACTTCATCATCTTCGGGCAGCCACCGGGTTCCGGCGACTTGGATCGATGGAGAAGTGTCTTCGCTGACGAGTTTGGGGACCAACCGGGAGTCGAACACGAACTGTTCGGGTGGGATTCATCAACCGGTGACATGGGTGCGGCTCAGGCCTTTGTCGATGCGGGCTTCACGCAGGAGCGCGACAGCGTGATGATCGCCGATGAACTGACGCGTCCGGGCCGTTGCAGCGATGAGATCGCTATACAGGCAGTCGAGTCAGATGCGCAGTGGGACGAAGCCGCTCGCTGCTACGCGAGTCACGGCGAGCGCGTGACATTGCCGAACAGCCGTGTCCTGGCGAACATCGCCCACTGGCGATCGCTCGCCGAACGTACGGACGCCGTCAGGTATAGCGCCACGCTGGATGGCGAACTGGTGGCCGGGATGGGCGTTTACAGGATGCTTGAGGACGGCGTGGTCGACAATGTTGTCACCTACCCTGAGTTCAGGCGTCGTGGAATCGGCCGCACGATGGTCTACGAGGCATGTGTCGACGCGATGGAGCGGTGTCCGGCGGATGGTCCTTGCAGCAGATGAAGGCGGCGCCGCCGAACGCATGTACGAGCGGATTGGCTTCCGAACAGTCGAGAAACAGGTCGGACTGAGTCGGACGTGAGTCCCGATCTGCAGTTTCGCCCAGTCTCCGGCTGCGGTTCCAGAGCCGGTGGTTCGGTTTCGGAGTTCAGGAACAGCTGCAGGGAGTCGAGCATAACATGTGTTGCAGCTGTCGGATGCCCGGTGATTCGAGGCTGACGGTGATTCGCCTTTCCCGTTCGGTTAGTTCAAGGCAATCGGGTTGAATCTGTCCACAGCTGAACACTGCGTTAGGCAGATGAACGGTGGCAGCCTCCTCGGGTGTTTACGGCCCGAAGGTTATTAGCAAAGAATGATGAGGAGATTTACATATGGACCGAATACAGTTTGCAGTAAACGGTGGATTAATGAGCGGTATGCGCAGTAACCAGGCCATGTTGGACGCAGGTGGCGAGTTCCTTCGCAACGACCAAACGGCCAAACGTTACCGCCTTTGGTCCATCGACGATCAGTTTCCTGCCATGGTTCAGGTCAACAAGGGCGGTGCAGCCATAGCACTTGAAGTGTGGCAGCTGACAGCGTCTGGATTTGTCGCCATTTTGAATCGCGAATCAGTTGGACTCAGCGTCGGTAAAGTAGAACTTGCTAGCGGCGAACGGGTATTGGGGGTCATTGGTGAACCCGTCCTTTGCGAGGGGCACAAAGAGATCACCGAATTCGGCAGCTGGCGCGCTTACCGAGAGTCCATTGACCGGGAGTCCATTGAATGAATGGTTCCGCTTCGATTGCAAACATTGTGCCTTGAATCTTGCATAGCATATCATCATTTCCCAAGTCATGTTCAAAGCACCCTAAAAGAAGCACACTATGTTAATCCACAATAACCAAATAGTAGAATTGAGTATTGCCGATCTGTTATCCAAATACAAGCAAGGCCAGCTCAGTGTACTTAGTTTCGTTGAATCAAGTCTGGAGCGAATTGAACGGCTTGACCGCCAAGGTCCAACCCTCAATGCAATGATCGCAATTGCTAACGATGCCCGAGAGCGTGCCAATGCCCTTGACCGTGAGCTTGCAGACAAAGGTTCATTACGTCCGCTTCATGGAGTGCCTATGGTCATCAAGGACAACATCAACGTCATGGGGTTCCCCACAACGGGTGGCTGTGCCGCACTTTGTGAGCTTCTTCCGAAATCAGATGCTCGTGTTGTCGAAAGACTTAAGAAAGCGGGAGCAATTATTCTCGGTAAGTCCTCTATGTCTGAATTCGCCTGGGGTACGCACGACACGGAGAATTCAGTAATTCAGGGCCCTACCCGTAATCCATATAACTATGACTACGCTGCTGGTGGCTCTAGTGGTGGCACTGGTGTTGCGATTGCGGCTGGCTATTGTGTCGCCGGATTGGGAACAGACACTGGCTGTTCCGTAAGAGCACCGTCTTCTATCAACGGCTTGGTTGGGCTCCGGCCTACTCATGGTCTGATCGAAATGGATGGAGTCATGCCGATGAATGCGGACTGGGACACAGTCGGCCCCATGACCCGAACAGTTACCGATCTAGCGATCATACTGGATGTTATGACTGGAGAATCTCTTGATCAGAAACACAAGCGATACACGCAACAATTGACTGATAGATCGACCTCAGAGATGCGGGTGGGCGTGCTTCGTCAGCTCGCCAATCCATCTGATAGCGATACGAGGGTCATCGAGCTTTTTGATGCCGCCGTGTCCGACCTGGAATCAATAGGAGTCAAAGTCATCGACCCAATTGAAACCAATGTGTTCACATTGGCATTTGATGCATTCGATTGGTACCTACGATTTCGATTCGATCTGGATGGATTTCTCACAGAGATGGGTGCCCACTCGCCCGCACGCTGTCTTGAGGAAATACTTCAGACGGGTATGGTTCTGGATCGGTATGTCGACAAACTTAAGATCTCAATGATGTGGCCATACCGTCCGGAGGAGCATCCAAGGCTCAAACAGATGCACCAAATCAGAGATCAATACCGTTGTGCATTCATGGAGTTGATGAGCCAGAGTTCGCTCGATGCACTCATCTTTCCAACCTTTCGCTTCCCACCTATCCTAAACGGGAGAATTAAGGGACAACAGGTGGGAAGCGAAGCCCCGGTTGGTTCGAACAACCACTTCGCTTCGCTGACTGGGTTCCCCGCCCTCAACGTGCCAATGGGGTTTGTAGAGTCGGGTCTGCCCGTTGGATTACAGCTACTTGGGCGACCGTATTCGGAAGCCTCTTTTCTGCAAGTCGGTTACGGTTACGAGCAGTTTACCCAGCATCGTCTTCCGCCCCAATTATCACAATGAATCTTAGATATGCTGAAAATAAAAATTCGCACCTACGTTACGTGTCGGCGAGAACAGGATCGACATCACGCTCGACGACGGCGGCAAGAGCTCACTCTGGTGGGCAACTAAGAATGAATGGCTCGCGCTCGTCGACGTCGCGGGCCTTCAGGTGGAGGCGGTGTACGGCGGCTTTGCCGGCGAGCCGTTCACCGACGATAGCCGGGAGTACGTGTTCGTCACCCGCGATTGAACGGCGGCGGCTCTTGAGCGAACAACAACTGATCATTCCACGGGGGCCGGGTGGCTGGACATGCGCCCCCGGCAAAGACATCGGTGTCTTGCCTCCTTAACGATTTCCACGATCAGAGGAAGAGCGATCCATGGCCATCATCAAGACAGCCGAGCAACTTCATCGACTGGTCAGAGGAGTGCTTCTGGCCGCAGGCGCCGATGAGAGTAACGCCAAGCGCGTGGCGGATCATCTGATCGCGACCAACCTGAGCGGTGTCGATACGCACGGCGTCATTCTGCTGCCCTCGTACGTCGAACGCGTTAGGGCCGGCGAGATCGTTCCTGATGCCAAGCCCGAGGTGGTAAGCCAGACGCCGACCAGCGCGCTGGTCACCGGCAATTGGGGCTGGGGCCACGTGGCGGCCAAGTTTGCCCTGGATATCGCTATCGAGAAAGCCGGTGTTCAAAACGTCGCTGCTGTTGGCCTGGTACAACTGAACCATATCGGCCGACTGGGTGAATACACAGAACTGGCGGCTGCTGCGGGGATGGTCGCGATAATCTCGAACGGCGGTTTCTCGGTAGTGGACCCGCAAGCCGCGCCCTATGGCGGGCGCAAGCCCGTATTGCACACCAATCCGTGGTCGATGGGTTTCCCCGCGGGCCAGGAGCGACCGATGGTGCTGGACTATGCCACGACGACCGGTTCCCAGGTCAAAGTGGTTAACGCCCGCCGCCGAAAAGAAGAACTGCCCGCCGGCTGGATCATCGACAAGGATGGCCGTCCCAGCACAAACCCCAATGACTACTTTGACGGCGGCGCGCTGTTGCCATTCGGCGGCCATAAGGGTTACGGCCTGATGCTGGCCTCGGAATTCATTACGCGCGTCCTTACCGGGTCCGATGAATTCGCCGACCCCGAGCGCGGGGGGCCCGGCTTCGGTCATGCCGGGGCCTTGATGTTGGTCTTCAAGGCAGACCTTTTCCGGCCCTTTGACGCGTATGCGGCCTGTGCAGATGATCTGGAACGCCGCGTCAGGGCTGTGCCGGCAGCACCGGGTTTCAAGGAAGTCCTGATACCTGGTGATATCGAAGCGCGAAATCGCGAGGCGCGACGGCATCCCGTTGGAAGACGCCGTCTGGCAGTCTCTGGTCGACCTGGTCGAAGCGCTCGGCCTCGAGGGGCTTGTGTAAGGTGAAAGCCCATCAAAGGAGCATGCTATGCGTCCGCTGGCGATGAATGAGTTCACCACCATGCAGTGGTCCTTTGAAGAGGACGTGTGCGCGTACGCCGCGGCCGGCTACCAGGGAATCGGCGCCGTGCGCGATAAGGTTGAAGCCCACGGCCTGGATCGAGCGGTTCAGCTCCTCAAAGAGCACCATCTGAAGGTGGCCGATTTGTGCATCGCCGGCGGGTTCACCCAGCTGACACCGGAGGCGCGCGCGCAGAAGATTGAAGATGCCCGTCGAGGCATCGAGATGGCCGCCGGCCTTGAAGCGGATGCCCTTGCCCTCATGACCGGGCCACCGGGCGCGCTCACGCCGGAGGCATCCTTCGCCCTGCTGCGGCAGGCTTTGGAACAGATACTCCCCCGTGCCGAGCAAAACGGGGTTCGCCTGGCCCTGGAACCCACACATCCGATGTACCGAGGCGTCAGCGCGTGTGTGATGACCCTCGGTGAGGCCCTGGACATGTGTGAAGCCATCGACTCGCCGTTCTTAGGCGTCTGGCTCGACACGTATCACATCTGGTGGGACAACACCATCCTCCAGCAGATTCCCCGGGCCCGGGGTCGCATCTTCGGCGTTCACGTCAACGACTGGAAGCAGGAAACCCGCTCGCTCCTGGATTGGGGCGTTCCCGGCGAGGGCATCATCCCCCTGCGCCGCCTGCTGGATGCGATCGAAACCGCCGGCTGGGATGGTGTCTACTCGGTGGAGATTTTTTCCGAAAACCGCCAACCGGAGGAATACCCGGACGTGCTGCGCAGATGCAGAGCTGGGTTTGATGCGATCTGGTCCTCAAAGCGGAGATCAAAATGACCCTGCGCATAGAGCGGCTCGGACACGTGGGCATCACGGTGCCGGATGTCGAAGCGACCGTTGATTTCTATGAGCGGATTATGGGGATGCAGGTTTCGCAGCGCGAGGCCGACGCCGTCTACCTGCGCTGCAACGAGGCGCATCATTGCCTGGCCGTGTTTCCAGGCCCGGCGAAGCAGCTCCATCACCTCGGCCTGGAGCTGTCCACCACGACCTCACTCGAAGAGGCCGCGGCCCATTTGCGTAAACACGGCGTTGAAGTCTTTGAACCTCCGGACCGTGAGCCGGGCCACGGGCAGGCCATCCGCTTCCACGATGCCGATCGCAACGTGCTCGAACTCTACGCCGGCATGAACCACGTCACGGCACCCCTCGAGCCACGGGAGATACGGGTCGACAAGTTCGGGCACATCACCTATCTGGTCAGGAACCTGGCCCAGTCAATGCGCTTTTACACGGACGTACTCGGCTTTCGGCTTTCTGATCAGATGGAGGACCAGGCTGCCTGGATCCGGTGTAACCAGGACCATCATGGGGTTGCATTTCTCGTCAGCGATGTGACCGGTGTCCATCACTATGCGTACGAGCTGAGCGATTGGGATGCGCTCAGACGGTTCTGTGACAATCTGTGGCACAACGACGGGGTGGTGAGCTGGGGGCTGGGCCGGCACGGTCCGGGGCACAACCTCTTCTGTTACATTGGCGACCAGGCCGGCAATATTGTTGAGCTGTTCGCCGAGTTGGACCAGATCTGGGACGAGGAGACCTACCAGCCCCTCCAGTGGAAGAACGAGCTGCGCACCTTGTGTGTCTGGGGCGGTGTGCCCCCCTATCCACACTACATGAGGGGTGATCCTTCGGTGCCCGAAGGTTGAACGCCGAAATGAAGCATCGAACGATCCATAAGTAGGGAGGCCAACCATTGGCAGAGCTGTTGCAAGACCGCGTTGCCCTGGTCACCGGTGCCGGTTCCGGAATCGGCCGGGCGACGGCGGTGATGTTTGCACGCGAAGGAGCGAAGGTGGTGGTTGCCGATGTAGACGCCGACGGCGGTGAAAATACAGTGAGGCGGATTGAAGAAGCCGGACAGGACGGTCTTTTCGTCCAGACCGATGTATCGAAGGCGGTTGACGTCAAGGGCTTGGTCGACAAGACCGTCGAGACCTACGGCCGCCTCGATTGTGCCTTCAACAATGCCGGGATACTGGGTCCGATCACCAACACGGCAGACACGACGGAAGAAGATTGGGATCATGTCATGGCCGTCAATCTCAAGGGGATCTGGTTGTGTATGAAGTACGAGATCCCTCGAATGCTTGAAGGTGGGGGCGGTGCCATCGTGAACACATCGTCCTTGTTCGGGCTGATCGGGGCCAAAGGTCTGCCGGCCTATGTGGCCAGCAAACATGGCGTGGCGGGTCTGACCAAAACGGCGGCGCTGGACTACGCCCAGGCAGGCATCCGGGTCAACGCCGTTTGTCCGGGTACGATCCGTACGGAAATGTACGACCGCGTCGTCGACGGCGACCCGGAGGTCGAAGCCGAGTTCATTGCCCTGGAGCCTACCGGTCGCTTGGGAAAACCGGATGAGGTCGCCGAAACGGTGGTGTGGTTGTGCTCGGATCGAGCGTCCTTCGTCACCGGGCACACCCTGTCCGTGGACGGCGCCCGAGCTGCAAAGTAACGGGGCCGTTGGCCGATGACATCATTCACTGGATGACGACAGGAGAGAAGCCGAGCGATACGCGTATCAAGGCGTAGACAGCTTCTGCGGCATAACAAGGCAGATGCAGGCGACGGCAAAGAGCCGCACCTAATTCACGTCGTTATCGGGACCGGATCAAAGCAGAGGAGAGCGTGAGGCCACATGGCCAAGCAGACAGTCGCTGCATTCCCGGTAGTCAATTCAACCCTGTCAGAACAGGCGCTCGCCGAACGCGTTCTGAGCAAGTATGCCCTCAAGGTTCCGGTCAGGTGCCAGTTCATAGAGCTGGGCGTGAACGACACGTACGAAGTTCAGTCAGGTTCTGATCGCCTTTACTTGCGAGTCTATCGCATGGGTTGGCGAACCAAGCCCGAGATCGACGCCGAGATGGCGACGCTCAATTTCCTGGCCAAACACAAGCAACCGGTGTCGAGGCCAGTGCGCAGGCGGGACGGTGCTTTCCTGACCCGACTCATGGCACCCGAAGGCGTGCGTTATGCAGTGCTCTTCACGGAGGCGCTCAGGGAAGAGCCAGACTTCAGCCTCGTGAGGTGGCAAGAGTTAGGCTCCTTGACGGCCAACCTACATCGGAGCCTGGATAGCATGCCCGCTGACAACCGACGCTTCCATATTGGTGTCCCGCATCTACTCGATGAACCGCTCAAGATCATCAGGCCGTTTTTTGAGGGCAGTAAAGCGGAACTAACGTATTTGGAGCAGGTTGGCTCGGCTCTCGGACAACTTATCGAAGCACGCCTTCCACTGACGCAACCCCACTACGGGTGCATTCACGGCGACATTACCAATGTTCACAGCGACCGTCAGGGTAGGATGGTCCTGTTCGATTTCGACTGTTACGGGTACGGCTGGCGTTCGTACGAACTCACCGTCGTGCTGTGGTTGCTAGAATGGGCTGCGCACGGAAAGGGCCTGAAAAGGGGATGGGTCCAACGGCGATGGGGTGCATTTTTGAAGGGTTACAACAGCGTTCGCATGATTTCTCCTGACGAACGAGAAGCCATCACCTGGTTTGTCCCACTCAGACACATCTGGGTCATGGCTCTACAGGCGAGGACTGTTGGCTTTCGTGGCCGGAATAGTGTCAATATTGACCAGGGAATTGCTTTCATTCGCCGGTGGAACGAGAAGCACCGACTCCACGGTATCTCGGGATGGCCGAGGTAGCCCGAACTCGGGACTCGCCGTGCCCGCTACCGCTTGCTACGAGTGATGCCGCGGCAGGATGGGCGGAAGAGATGTGTGCCAGTTTGAAACGAAACCTTCGCATCAACTTTGAAGCGCGACAATCAGGGACCGGAGTTGGATAAGTGATTCGCCGGCCGGAAGGTGCGGCTGAGCAAATCGGTGGTTCGGCCCGCAGGTCATCCTTGTGTTATGGGACAAGATACATCGCTACAGCACCTTGAGCGTTCGTGAAGGAGGGCGACGTGCAAGACAAAAAGCTCCAAGTAGGCATCATTGGAATCGGTACGTACGCCATGGCCAAGCAAGTACCCAACCTCAGGGCGACGAACCGGGCTGAGATTGTGGCGATTTCGAGGCGAACAGAGAGAGCGTTGGCTGCAGCGAAGGGAGAGATCGACGTCGAGCGAGCGTTTACTGACTGGCATGATCTTCTTGAGCTGCCAGGCTTGGATGCGGTGATAGTCGCGACTGCGCACCACGCGCACGTGGAGCCATCGTTGTCGGCCATTGCCAAGGGACTTCCTGTTCTCGTCGAAAAGCCATTGGCGCTAACCAGTGGCGACGCTTGGCAGATGGTAGATGCGGCTGAGGGGGCCGATACTCTTCTGTGCGTTGGTTATGGCCTTCGATCCTCAGGGACTTGGCGATCGATCAAGGAGGCAGTTTCGAGTGGTCGGCTTGGAGTCGTCCGTCACGTCAACTTGGTGTTCGCCCACAACGTCAGGTTCCTCTGGGAGCTCGATCGTCTTCCCGATAATTATATGGCCCGAATGCCCAAGGGATTCTACGGAGACGGAAGTCTGGAGGGGTACTGGCGGCGAAACCCTGAACAAATGGGAGGTGGGCCCTTCGCAGACTCTGGCAGTCACATCGTGGACGTTGGACTATGGATAGGGGGAGCACCCGCAACGACTGTCTCTGCTCTCATGGAGAACGCAGGGCTTGCCGTCGAGCAGGTTGTCTCCGTTCACGCACGATTGGAGAACGACGTGCTACTTTCGATCGCAGTCGCGGATGGCATTCAGGGGAAGGGTGGCGGCCAACTGACGGTGTTAGGTGAAAAAGGCATGCTCAACGCCGGATTTCAGGGTTGGGGCGACCCGAAGGAAGTTTGGCTGAGCGGAGACAGCGGGATCGAGCAGCTGCGTGTGGAGTGCGAAGATTCAAACCCGGCTGCAGACTTTGTGGCCAACATCTTGGGTGAGGGACCAGGTGGTGCTTCTGGGCGAGACGGTGCTCACGCGGTCGCACTCGCGGAAGCGGCATACCGCTCGGCCAGAGAAGGAGAACTCGTAGAGATCAAGTCGCCGCAGAGTATAGGTTAAGCTGGTGGAAAGCGAGTGACGGTCCTGTGTCCAGCGTTTGAATAGTTCGTGAAACCCATAACATGTGATGGAGCCGACGAACTCGCAGTGATCCTGGACTGTTGCACGGATTAACCGCATTCCGCGTTTCTGGGGCGACAGTGAGTCTGCGCGGCTCATCACTGTGTTATGTGTAGAAAGTAAGATTGTGAAAGCAAACATTCTCATGCGTTACCTATTGGCGATTCCTGCGCTGTTTGCGGTTCTTCTTGCCTTCGGGTGTGTCTCCATGGGGCCATTCCGGGCCGACCACTGGTTTCGAGGCAATACGCACACCCATACGGTGCTTTGCGGCCATGCTGATTCATCACCTGATGTCGTGGCCGCGTGGTATCATGACCACGGGTATAATTTTGTAATTCTGAGCGAACATAACAAGCTCATTGACCCAAACACGGTCAAACTACCTGAGAATAAGCGAAACGATTTCATCTTGATCCCGGGCGTGGAAATTACGGGGAAAAAAGTAACTCATTCGACGGCCATGAACGTTCAAAGCGTCGTACCGTGGGAATTCGACCACGTAGACAGATCAGCCATCATCCAGAATCATGTGGATGGGACCATAATGGCGGGAGGACAAACCATCCTCAATCATCCCAATTTTAAATATGCTGTAGCCGCTGAAGATATCCTCCCGGTAAATGACCTCTATATGTTCGAACTCTTCAATGGACACCCCGATGTACATAACGCCGGCGATGATGCGCACCCATCTACAGAGGAGATGTGGGATCAACTGCTTACAAAAGGAATGTTGATTTATGGAGTGTCATCGGACGATGCCCACCATTTCCAGACCATTGCGAAAAACAAATCCAATCCCGGTCGCGGCTGGGTCATGGTGCGGGCCTCAACGCTTAATCCGGATACCATCACAGAAGCCATGTTGCAAGGTGACTTCTACGCCAGTAATGGTGTCTTTCTCAAGACATGCAAGAGAGGTCCCGACGCGTACGTAGTCGAGATTGATGCGGAGAGAACGGAAGATGAGCTTACCGCTTCGCCTGACTTGCGAGGTAAGCATGTAGGTCAAGGAACCCCGGGATACCGGACAGAGTTCATTGGGCCTAATGGTACCCTTCTCAAAACAATCGATGATGAAATAGGGCGTTACGAAGTCGACAAATCAACGGCCTATGTACGCGCCAAAGTAACGCTCACACGCAAGCATCCCCAAAAAAATGGGTTTGAGGAATATTATGCCTGGGGGCAGCCTGTCTTTACTGATGCAAGAGCCCGGGTAGACGCTCCAAGACCAAATAAACATAACAAGCCGGATGCGGGCGTATGACATCGCAAACGCACTCGAGGCTGCTGGCCACAAGTCAGTGCGTTTCACAGTGCATGAGGACTGTGGCCACGTCTGCTGGGAACGGGCATACGGTGGACGGGATCTCTATGACTGGTCTTGCGCCACACGCGACCGTGATGCCCCAGCATCGAGCATGATATTGGTTCATGCGGCCCAATTGATCGTGGGCTTTTTCCCCGACTGCGCGCAATCGCGCAGGAACAAATTGATCAACGTTTGATACGGAATACCGTTGTCGAGTGCCAGGTCCTTGAAGTAGTCGATAACCTCAGGTTCCAATCGGATGGTGACCTGCTTCTTGAGCTTCTTAGCGTATGGGTTCTTCCGAGCCTTCGAAAAGTCATACTCTTTTCTCATTTCATGTTCCCCTGAACGTATTGTTGAGATTCACGACGAGTAGCCGGACGAGCGGAAATGATCCGTATGATCTCATCGCTTTCGATGTAACAGTGGCAAACAGTGAGAATCCTAGCTTGCGAACTGAATCCAATAATGATGAATCGGTCCTCGACATCAGAATGACCAGGGTCATCGATGATGAGGGCTCCTTCATCGCTGAAAACAGCTCTGGCTTCTTCAAACGGACCGCCATGTTTGCGCTCGTTCTCTCGGGCTTTCCGGGCATCCCACGAGAAACTGAGTCCGTCCACAAGGACAATATACTGTCGTTATATTATAACTACAAGACAAGCCTAACATTGAATGCACCTGACGGCATCTTGGGAGGCTCTGGGCCAATTGGCTGCTCGCCGGGCAATCGCAATTGCCAAGATCGATCGGGGACGCTGCCTGCGGGTGATTCTTGCGTTGGATGTGGGAAGGCGCGTCAGCTCCTGCACACACCATGAAGAGAGGTGAATGGCCATGACATCTGCGACAGAGGGGGCCCATTCCATCTACCGCTTCATCGAGCGAACTGCTGAGCGCGTGCCCGAGGGCGTGCGTTGGCAGACTATCTCTTACGACAACCAGCCCCACTACAGCTACGAGGCGTTCAACGGATGCGGTGGAATCGGCATATTCCTCGCCGAGTACGGGCGGCAGACCGCCAGCGAAACTGCCCTAGACCTGGCTCGTAGTGCCAATCATTGGTGTTCCACAGTCGACATGGAGGGCTACGAACGTGGTCTACTGTTGGGACGGACGGGGGCTGCGATGTCCTGGCTACATCTGGCGCAGGTCACCGGCGAGCCGGTTTCTGAGCATTGCGTGCATAACGCCGATGTCATCCTCCGCGAGGATCCAGGCCCCTTTACCGACCTGATGGGCGGCGCTGCGTCGAATGGACTCTACCTACTGCGGCTATGGGAATCCACCAAAGAGAGCCGCTACCTGGAGGGCGCCCGGCGTAACGGCGCCTGGCTGTGCGAGCATCTAGTGCGTGACGATGCCGGCTGTCACTGCCTGTGCCGGCCTGACGGGCAGTTCGGTGACCGTCCCTACCTCGGGGTGGCCCACGGTATCAGCGGCGTGGCCCACTACCTGCTGGTGCTGCACGAAGCCACCGGGGATGTTCTTTGGGCCGACAATGCGTGCGACATCCTGCGTACTCTTGCGCGCTACGCCGTTCCTGACCGAGGTGGTATCAACTGGACTCCGATGCTGGGCGACGTCGATTTGAGCCGCTGCCAGTGGAGCCACGGCGCCGCTGGCATAGGCGTCGTGTTCCTCAGCGCAGCGCAGATTCTCGGTGAGCCGGTCTACCGTGACATGGCTCTGCAGGCGGGACTGGCCACCTATGCCTATAGCGACTTTCGCCACAACACAACCCAATGCATCGGCCTGTCCGGATGCGGCGAACTCTTCATCGAATTGTACCGTGACAGTGGTGACTCCATCTGGTTGCAGCGAGCCAATGAGTTCGCTGACATGGCCATGGCCTATCGTGCAGTGTTGCCCGAGGGTGATGCTTGGCCTACAGACGAACCTGGTCTCTACTCCGCCGATTTTATGTACGGAGCTGCAGGGCTCGGGACCTACTTCCTGCGACTACAGCGACCGCGAGATGTGAACATGCCATATATGTAAGTCAGGTCTACCCAAGCCAGGATCCCGGTCTCATCCACAATTCCTGCCTTATCATGATGGAGATCGAAGAAACGTCCAACACCGGCTGCACCAGACGGTGCTTCGCACCTTCGGTGAGCCTTGCGTTAGCGAGAGAGGATTGAGGGAAAGTTGGCTGACGATATTTTGGATGCGCGGCCGGTTTCGGTGCACGGCGGTCACACAGCGGAGTTTGGCGACGGCGAGGACACGCTGGCCGAGGTTGTCGCCGAGTATGCGCGGCAGGATTTTGCCTGGTTCGGGGTTACCGAGCACATACCTCCAGTCTCTGACGCGTTCCTGTTCGATGAGGACAGAGAGGCAGGGGAGACTGCGGCGAGCAAGCGCGCCCGATTCACCGACTACTTCTCGACGGCCCGCTCGTTGCAGTCCGAGCATCGCTCAAAGCCGCAGATTCTAGTTGGATTCGAGACGGAGTGCTGGACGGGCTACATAGAGCACGTGGATGAACTGCGACGTGAATTCAAGCCGGATTACATTGTAGGCTCCGTACACCATGTTGGTGATGTCGTAATTGATGGACGATCACGATGGTACGCAGAGGCGATAGCGGGCGTAGGCGGAATCGAGGAACTCTACTGCGAATATTTCGACCAGCAGTATGAGATGATGGAAGCGTTACGGCCTGAGGTAATTGGTCACTTCGATCTGATACGAATGCACGATGCTGAGTATCACGAGAGGCTTCGAGTCGGTCAGATCAAGGACCGCATCTGGAGGAATCTTGAGAAGGTGAAGGAGATTGACTCCATACTCGATCTCAACCTTAGGGCTCTGGAGAAAGGCGCGTCCGAACCGTACGTGACTCGTTCGATCCTGGAGATGGCATCAGAGATAGGTGTCAAGTGCGTGCCCGGGGATGACTCCCACGGCGTGGCTACCGTGGGGCGCCACTTGGAGAGGGGTATCGAACTGCTTGTGGAGATGGGCTTTGGGGTTGAGTGGCCCAAGCCTCGTGGATGTTGATCGAGCAACAACGAACAGCGATCGACATCGTTTTCATACTCTCCATACTACGACTTCTTGCGATCGACGTTTCCTGGGGAATCTCGGATAATCAAGGAGATACGATGGATTGAGCCGGAGGCGCAACCGCCATGCATTACGCTACCACCATGCCGTCCTCAACGATAGCGCATACGTATTATTAACAAAATTACACGGAGGTCCGAACATGAAAGATCTGTTCTCACTGGAGGGAAAAATCGCATTGGTGACCGGTGGTTCGGCTGGTATCGGGGCGATGATAGCCGAGGGCTTTGTCAATTTTGGGGCGAAAGTTTACATAGTAGCGCGCAGAGAAGAGGTCCTGAAAAAGAAACAGGAGGAGCTGGTGAAAATCGGCCCCTGCGAGTATATCGCAGCCGATGTAGGTTCAGTCGCCGGTATCAAGGAGTTGGCAAAGGCCTACGGTGAACGGGAGCAGTCACTCGATATTCTGGTCAACAACGCCGGAATCAGCGACGGTCGCAGGGAGATCGAGGATATTACTGAGGAAACATGGGACGCGGTGATGGATCTCAATACCAAAACCATTTTCTTTATGATCCAAGTGTTTCTGCCTTTCCTGCGGGCGGGGGCTTCGCCCGAGACCCCGAGAAATGTGATCAATATCGCTTCTATCGACGGCTGTGGTAAGCTCAACTCAGCCTACGGCGCCAGCAAAGCAGGCGTAATACAGTTGGACCGGCACCTGGGTGACAGCTTGGCCTGGGAGGGGATTCAAATAAATACAATCTCCCCCGGTGACTTCCCTACCGATTTGAACACGACGGCCCGGGATCACACTGACGAGATGAAAAAGGTCATTCCGGCCAAGCGGATAGGAGAGAAGGACAATATCGCCGGGGCGGCCATATTCCTCGCTTCGCGAGCGGGTAACTTCAATGTAGGCTCCAATCTCGTTGTTGACGGAGGGGAGAGCGTGCGAGGCATCCAGCGGGCATTTTATGCAAAGATTTGGCCCGATTTAGTTAGACTGGACAGGTAGTCGCTACTATCGAACGGCCTTCTATCAATGCACTGCCTCCGCAATCGCCAAGACGGCGGGCAGCGCCGCGGCACCGCAGGTTTCGGGGCCGTTTAACATGTCGCTTCAGCAAGATTTGGCGATGCCTCAGGCGTTAGGCGAAAAACTTATGATCAAAACATTTGAAGAAGCCCGTTTGTTGATTCGAGAATTGAAGATCTGCACGATATTCGAAAGTTCGAAAACTGAGTTGCCCTCGCTTTGGGAGCACATCGATTTGCCGGAAAAGCAGAAAGGCGAGGAAGGGTGGGGCCAAAAGGTTTCAGCGGCTTGGGATTGGAAGAATCGTCTGCCTGCTGAGTTTCCCAATGAGATTTTCTACGGTAAAATCAAAGGTGGATTTGCGGTGTTGATGACGATGAACTATTTGCGCGATTTCCATTTTGCATGGTCCTACAGAAGCATCGATGAACTGAATCCATTGGCAGCGTTTATTTTTGAGAAGATTCGGATCGAGCCTTGGGAAACTACCGACCTTCGAAAAGAGGCGATTGAGAAGTACGGCTGTTCGAAAAGCCAGTTTGATACTGCGTTAAAGAATCTTCAGATTTCACTGAATATCGTTCGTTCCAACGATCCTGAAATCGAGCGAGATACCTGGTTGACCTTTCAAGAGCTTTACCCGGACATTTGGGATTCGCATGTCTCGGAAGATTGAGTTTTGCGGAGGTAGTGCCAACAAGCCGTTGTGCTGACATCACTTCGCGCTGCGGCTAAACTTTATGTTGGGCGTAAAGGTCTAGAGAATACAGACATGATCGTGGACCGAAACCTCCACAAATGAAGACAGCATCGTGACCGTCGGACCAGAGTGGGAGCCGTCCGTCGAGCGGTTTTCTGGCTACGCTGCCGAATACGACCTATACCGCCCTTCTCCACCAGAGATCCTGCTCGATGTGATTTGCGAACTGGCATCGACGCCAAGGCCAGACATGGTCGTCGATCTAGGGTGCGGGACAGGCGTATCAACACGTGTCTGGGCCTACCGCGCCGGGACTGTTCTGGGGATAGATCCTTCTGACGACATGCTAACCGTCGCAAGTGCCCGACCTGCGAGCAACGTCGAATACAGGCTCGGTCTTTCCCATGATATCGAGCTCGAAGATGAATCCGCAAACGTAGTTACCTGTGGCATGTCTCTCCGCTGGATGGATCCCGAGCCGACGGCGGCCGAGATTATCCGCATTCTGCGTCCAGGTGGGGTGTTCGCTTCGTATTCGTATCACTGGCATTGCACAACCATCGCGATTCAACACGCCTACGCTGAGCTCATGGAAACTATCGAGGGTCTGGGCGGCCAAAATCAGGCGTCTGGCGAAATCAAACGATGGCCAAAGCACCTGCAGGAAGAAACCGTTGAGAAGAGCGGTGCCTTCCAGATGACTCGACTAATCGGGCTGCACAGCATCGAATCATTTGATGCACGAGGTCTTGCAGGTTTTATCAAGACGTTCGGTGTTACCCAGAACGTTATTAAGACAGGTATTTCAGACGAAGAATCGGGACTCGCGGCGTTCCAACGGGCTGTTCAGAATGCAATCAGTGAGAAAGCGATTCGACTACTGTTCACCTGGCATCTGTGGGTGGCGGTCAAACGCTAACCACTATTGGACGAGGAAATGGCGAGCCGGGCAGCCGTTGCTGAACCCATGGCGCGGCGCCGGGCTGCTGGTTTTGCGAGCGCTATAGCGAAGCAGCCGCTGCTCATCTTCGCGTCCGGATAATGGTGCCCTATAATGCCGGAAATCGGCATTTCGTCCACTTGATCATAAACGCCCACCCACACAGGAGATGAACCGTGGCAATTGAAAAACTGACAGGAAAGGTCGCCATCGTAACCGGTGGTGCAGCCGGGATCGGCGGTGAAATCGCCCGCACGCTGGCGGCCGACGAAGCCCAGGTGCTCATCGTCGACATCGACGAGTCGACGGCAGCGGCCAATGTGGAGCGCATCGAGGCCGCGGGTGGGAAAGCCGCGTCGATGACGGGTGATGTGGCCCGGGAAGAGGTGGCCAAGGAAATGGTCGAGCGGGCGGTAGCGGAATTCGGCCGTCTCGATATCCTGGTGCAGAACGCCTTCGGCGTCGCCGGCTTCTCCGTTTTAGGCAGTGCCGTCGAGGTCGAACTCGACAACTGGCGGCGAGGCATGGATCTGCTCGTTGGTGCTCACTTTCTCGGCTCCAAGTACGCGGTGCCGGCCATGGAGGCGTCGGGACCACCGGCGGGTTTCGAAGCCGAACCCTGGGAGGGCAAGGGACTGCTGCGCGGCTCGCCGCCTCCGAGTGAGGTGGGACGGATCGTCAACATCTCATCCGTCCACAGCCTGCTGCAGGCGGCGGGGTGGATGATCTACGAGACGGGCAAGGCGGCCGTCAACGGACTAACCAGGCAGATGGCCATCGATTTCGGGCCCCTGGGCATCACCGTCAACGCCATCGCACCGGGGCATATGGTGACCGAGAACCTGGAGAATCTGTGGAGCGAAGTCGGTAACGAGGCGGGGTTTCATCTGCACGAGCTGTATTACCCGGTGCGCCGCACGGGCACGCCGGCCGACATTGCCCACGCGGTCTCTTTTCTGTGCTCGCCCCAGGCCTCCTTCATCACCGGCGTCGTGCTGCCGGTCGACGGTGGCCTTAGCATCCAGCTTCAGGAAAACATCGTTGTCGAACTCAAGGATTACATCCAGCGGAACCCGGAGTTAAAGACGTTTTTCGACTCGCCGAATTTTGCCCAGAAGGGCAGGGAATGATCAGCGCCTACATACCAGGAGTACAGCTACGTCGTCTATACTGAAGGCAAAGACACTCTGCTACCGTGACGATTCGCCTTTGGCTCCGAGGATTGGCTCAAATGCACAACATCGCATGCACCAGACGGTGCTTCGCACCGCAGGTCATCCCTGCGTTGTTATCCCAATGGCAAGATGAAACTCGAATCTGTCGAAAACACGTCAAAAATACGGATTGATACCGGCATTGCCGCAGTGGGCCATCTTCTGCTCTGGGTTCCTGAAGCCATCGCCAGTAACACCGGCATGTCCGCTATTTACCCAATAGGCACATGGGACTGTTACGGCCCGCGGCTAAGGCAGCATGTTGCTGTAGATAATACCCTTGGCCCTGGCAATTGCCCGAAGATTGATGAAGATACCTTTGAGTGCTGCGGCATACGCATTCCGGCGGACTGCCCTGTCGAGTGGACAGCAACCGTTGTAGCGCGCGAAGGCGCCGTGGATTTCCGTATCAAACTAACCAATCTTGGAGACAAGACCCTTCACAAAGCAGGGGCTGCAATCTGTCTTCGGTTTCTCGACGCTCCTTGGTGGTCCGATGAGGACACCCATGTGTTGTCCTCAGGCAAATTGGTGCCCCTCTCAAGCTTAGGTAGAGATGCTGGTCATCCCAATACGTTCCAGGCCTTCTTGCTCAGCGATCAATCCTATGACAATGTGTTCTATCGGGAATTCTGGGGTGTCAACAGGTATAAGCTGGATAGACCGTTGATGATCAGTGAGAACAGGGACGAAGATGTCTGCTCTGCAATTCAGGCCGACCGAGCATACTTTTTACACAGTAATCGCGGCAATCCATGTACGGACGTCATGCTTTCCTTTGGTGACATGGAGCCGAAGGCGACTTCCGAAGCGGGAGGGAAGGTGTGGGTCAAGAAGGGACAAGCGGCAGACATGATCAAGGAAATGGGATAACCAGGAAATACACTTGACCGTGGCTATCGCGTCGGCAAGTGATTCAGCCGTTATCTCGGACAGCAGCAAGGCCAAGCGCAACCACCGGTTCGTTCCACACACGCGAGTGCCAAGATCCGTGACAGACGTACTCGTAGAGCTCGATGTCAGCGTCTGTGGGATGAAGGACACCGCACCACCAGCCTTGAAGTACAGGAGCACACTGACCCGTGGTCGCGACGTTCGAGATTCACTAGAAGTGATGAATCGAGCTGATTGGGTCCGGGAGCGATCTCATGCCGCGTGCTGGCTGATGTGCCATGTGTTCGATCGCCCTGGTGTTGCTCAGCTCCCGATGAGCTCTCCAGATCCTCAAGGTGACTTTTTCGGGTACAACACCATGCGTGGCGCACCAGAGCGGCACCCTGAAGGGACGACTAAGGATCTCGTTCGAGTTGTTGCCTGGTCAGCGACAGCACTCGTCGCCAGAGTCACCAAAGACTACGTCTACACCAAGACGCACCTACTCGAGCAGCTCGATGACAACCTTAGGCCGGACTGGGCGACGTTTGTACGGAGGTTGATCGAGTACTGCAGGACAGAAACCAACTACGCGATTCCGACAGCCGTCCGCGGTCGACAGAGGCTCAGAAAGCTGTGCGAACGTACGCGTGACTTCGAAGACTTCTGTCTATCGAGCTATCGCGAGTACCTCATCGAGGAGCTCAGTGGGGATGATCAAAGCATCGACGACGCCATTCGAGTCCTCGAGAGAGTCAGCTTTCGCGATGACGCGATCTCGGAGGCGATGGTGAGGCGTCAAATCGAACTGCACAGAGAGTCCAGCGACAGGAACAGCTAGGTTTCGCTCGTGAGTTGGAAGTAGTCGAGCGGCGCTATTCGATAACATGGGGGGTTGACCAGATGGGTTTCAGCACTGGTTCACGTGATTGGCTCGTCGACTCGCCGGGCTAGAGCGGCCTGGCTGTGCTGACGGTGCTTCCGCTCGCAGGTCATCCCTATTTTAGATCACCGAAACTGCAAGGCGACAAGAGAATGTCAATCTCGTTTGCAGTATTCGCGGAAGATGGGTTCTTCGTTAGTTCTTGGGTTGGCCGGGTTACGGATTCTGACCTCCTGTCATCGTACAGGCAGTTGTTGGAGAGTGAGGAATTCCAGGCCGGGTTTCATGAGATCGTGGACACTAGAAACGCGGAAATGGATAGCGTCACAAGTGGAGGATTGCGTCAATTGGTTTCAATGGTTGAGGTATATCTAGCCGGAAAGTGCGAAGGTTTTAAGACTGCTGTTATTGCTCCTGAAACCCTTCCCTTTGGATTGGCTCGTCAATATGCAGTGTTTAGTGACAAATCCCCCGAGAATGTTATGGTTTTCAGGGAACCGAAAGAAGCCCTCAAATGGATTGGTGCACCCGATTCCATCCTTGAGTGATCGAACGAAACGCATGCACACGGAGTGACATCGTGAGCAACTTTGAGACTTATCTAATGGCACTTCTCGGCGGCGTGTTGATTGGCGTCGGGAGCGCTGTCGCGACAGCTGCGACAGGCCGTATCCCCGGAGTCTCCGGCGTCTTAGGGCGGTTGCTGCGGCCGTCCGCAGGGGATCTGAGTTGGCGAATTTTCTTCCTTATCGGCCTGATCGGTGGCGCAGCAACGGCCTTCGGCCTAGTCACTTCGGCATCAGCCTCAGCTCGTTCGTGCGACCGTTGTGGATCGTGGTCCCTGCTGGTCTGCTGGTGGGTTTCGGAACGCGGTTGTGCGGCGGTTGTACGAGCGGTCACGGTGTCTGCGGTATTGGCCTTGGAGCTGGCGACTCGCTGTTGGCCACAGCCATCTTTGTGGCGGCCGGCATTCTTACGGTACTCGGGAGCCATTTTCTATGACGCGTGCATTTCTGGTGATCATTGCTGGATTCAGCTTTGGTTTCGGACTGTCTATCTCGGGCATGACTGATCCCTCGCGGGTGATCGGATTCCTCGATGTCACCGGCACTTGGGATCCGACACTGGTATTCGTGATGGCGGGAGCGGTTTCGAGCTATTCGGCTTTGATAGGCACGTACCGTAGACTCAAGGACGGGCGCGGTTGGTTCGGCACCCATCTTCCGGGACGCGGGCGCCCTGAGATCTCGTCGCGACTTATCGTTGGCGCCTCTGTCTTCGGCGTCGGTTGGGCGCTCGGGGGATTTTGCCCAGGCCCTGCACTCGCCCGTCTCAGTGCGTTTCAAATCGAAGTCCTCCTTTTTGTCCCGCTGATGGCCCTCGGGATGGTCCTTGCTCAACGTCTCTTCGGCGCAGATGCTGAGACCGCGACGAGCTGAATCCTTGCCTGAGAACGCTCATGAACTGATTCGTCAGAAGCTGACCCGCCTTATCGCCGGCACGATCGCGTGTGACCCGAGACAGCCCCCCTTCGCCGCCGGCTGAAGCCTAGCAACCTCCCAACGCCCCCTCATACACCTGCATCTGCTCACCTTCCCTCTCCTCCGGATCGACCAGCTTCAACCACACCGCCTCATCCTTTCTCCCCCACTCACCTTTTCAACCGTCCCCGCGTTGTGCGGCTCGGGGCCGCTCCAGACCACTT
The DNA here is from genome assembly GCA_965217095.1 of Candidatus Latescibacterota bacterium. Lineage (GTDB taxonomy): Bacteria > Latescibacterota > UBA2968 > UBA8231 > UBA8231 > CAYNZV01. The sequence continues at coordinate 5,565,718 of OZ244235.1, read as the reverse complement.
GGCCGCGCTGCAGGAAAATGAACGACCCCCCGTACCGCTCGCATAACCGCTCCCGGTTATCCCGGTAGAACAACGCCTGCTCACTCGCCGTCCGCCGCAGGTTCCGGATCTTCTCGCCGGGCACCAGGTTCGCCGAGTCAAACTCCGCCAGCGGCGGCGCCAATCCGCCCGCGTCGAAATCGATCTCTTCCAGATTCACCGTCCCGAATCCGTGTTCCGCCGCCACCACGATCGGACTCCGGTCGCGCCGGTACGGTGGATGCGGATAATCGAGCATCGGATCGGTGCCCATCAGATAGGTACCGCACGCATCGGTGGCGATCACATGGTCGCCGGCAATGAGGGCATCGCAGATGCGGCCCTCGCCGCCCCACTCCACCCGCGCCTGCCCCGCGAGCGCATCGATGATGTTGAGACACGGATTGGCGATCATGCCAAGGTCAGGCAGCACATAGGAAAGCCGGATCACGTGGTGATAATAGGTCCGCAAGCGGCCGTGGGGCGGGATCGGCGGCAGGCCAAACAGGTTCTTGAGACACAGGGTGATACCCATGAAGCCGTGGTTCTTCATCTTGGCGATCGACACGAATGCATCCGCCGTGCCCAACGCCGCCGACAGCTGATACTCCGAGAACATCGCCCCGCCGCCCGGCACCGGATAACGCTCGAACGGCGGATCCCCCGCTTCCACGTACGGGATGCCGAACTCCATGAAGATTGGCGCCATGTTGAAATCGTCTCCCGGACGTTGACCCGCCGGCGCCATGCTCGTGTCGAGCACGAAGATCTCCGCGTCCGTGCGCTCCCGCAACAGCCGCAGCGAGGCGCGCAGCACATCCTCGTCCACCAGCTCCTGCCGCCGGCCCCCGATGCGGCGGATCTCATTCGTGCGCATCTGCATGTTGACCTTGATCCCCACCCGGCGGGCGTTCTCGATCTTCTCCCACGAGCGTCTCAGCGGGGCGGTGATCGTCTTGAGCCGTTCGTAGATCTCTTCCGAGGAGGCTTTGTGACTGCACCGGATCGCGCAAACCTTGTACTTCTCGTTCATATCGAGCTTTCTATCTGAGTTGCCGGCGATTTCTACGCAGCCGGCGGGCTTTCCTGAAACAGTGTTATACCGATCTCGAGATACTTATCCCGCTCTTCTGGCTTCGTGCCTGTGCCCATGGCCAGGCGAATGTCCGTACCGGCCAATTGGGCCGCCACATTGCGCATGTAATCATCGACATCTTGCAGCGGATACTCCGGGTGATCGGCGAGGCTGAATGAGAGATCGTTTGGTCCGAAGGTGACGACGTGTACGCCTGGCTTGACCAATCTTCGAACATTAGTCACCGCTTCAACCGATTCCACTTGAATGGCCAGAATGACGTACTCATTCCACCACGCCGAATAGGTGAGCCGATCCTTCCCTACGCTTTGCAGACTGCGGCGAAAGGCTCCGCCCCAGCTGCGGCGTCCGATGGGCCCGTAGTAGGCATAGGCGATCGCGTCATCGACGGTCTCGGGTTCCATTACTTCTGGAACCAGAACCGCGCTGAATCCAAAGTCCAAGTAGCGCCCCACCAGATAGGCATGCCGAGTGTGGGGGATGCGCAGCTGCACGTCGATGTTCAACTCTTCAGCCACCTGGCAGAAATCCACCAACTGCTGCTCGCTATAAGGCCCGTGCTGAATGTCGATGCGGATATAGTCGTACCTGTCTGTCGACCAAATCTCTGCCAGCTGGCTCTTGGTCATCGACAAGTTGGCGCGCAGGGCGACCAGCACGTCGCCCTCTTTGATGCGCTGCCGGAGTGTTTTCGTTTGCGACATCGTTCGCTCCAGGATGATGGATCGTCGTGGAACCAGTCTTTGCGCGCCCTTAGACAGCCGGCGCCTGGTCCTCAATGCCGGCGCCTGGCAAGCAGACCTGGCAAATGACTATCTTGCAGGCATGGCCAAACTAAATGTGGAAGCGATCCGGAGCGTGATGCTGCGCCGCAACTACCTTTTCAAACATCAGGTGGCAAACCTTGTGGGCATAAGCTACCACCGCCTGACCCAGATCCTCGTTGACAACGAATCGGAGGTTGAGGAAGAGATCGTCACACGCCTGTGCACCGGGTTGGCCTGCGAACGCTCGGAGATCGTGATCGACGCATGACCCGGACCGACCATGACCGGGTTAGAAGGGACCTCCTGTCGCCTCTGGTGCCGACAGATCGTCCAATCGCTTTCTTGCTTCTTGCGGCAGCAACCAACCTACGGAGCCGCAGACTTCCTCGATGTGTTCTGGCAGATCGGGCCCGCTGATGGCCGCCGTAACTTCGCGATGGCCCAGAATCCAGTTGAAAGCTACCTGCACCGGTGTTTTGCCGAGCTCTGAAGCGATGTCGACAAGCGCCGTTACGATCTTGTCGGCCCGCTCCGTCGTCATCTCATCGAATCGGTCCCTCTGTACCGGCAACGCATCTGCCGGCAGCGCACTGCCGCGTCTGATTCGTCCGGCCAGAAAACCGACCGCGATAGGGCTGTAGGTCATCAAACCGAGGCCGTGCTGATTGCAGCGAGTGAAGAGCTCCGGCTCCACCTCCCACCGATTCAGCAGATTGTATCTGTTCTGCAGGATCAGCGGCGGATCGAAATGATGTTTGTCGCAGGTCCACAACGCCTCCACGACCTGGGAGGCACTGTAATTACAGATGCCCACGTATCGCGCCTTGCCCTGACTCACCACATCATCCATTGCCCGGAACGTCTCTTCCATGGGCGTTTCCGGGTCGAAGCCGTGCAGGAGATAGATGTCGATGTGGTCCAGTTGCAGACGTTTGAGGCTGCGCTCGATCTCGCGCATGATATGAAAACGAGATAATCCCTGGTCATTCACACCGTCGCCGATCGGGCTAAAGACTTTGCTGGTGACGATGAGATCATCTCGCTTGTTTTTCATCCCCTTGAGGACCTTGCCCAACACTTCCTCACACTTGCCAATGAAATAGAAATTCGCACAGTCGATAAAATTGATCCCGAGATCGACCGCCCGCTCTATGGTTTTCATACTCGACTGCTCATCCGTCCGACCGTGCGTAAACCCACGAAATGCCGTGCCCAAACAGATGCTCGAGACCTGTACACCGCTGTTGCCAATTTTTCGGTAGTCCATTAGCGCACACTTGCCCTGGTTGGCGTCTCTGGCTTCGTTGAGAAGTTTGTACCTGGGTAGACTACACACCGGCCACAAGCACGTCCATGGGCCCGGGATAACTGGAGATCGAAACGTAGGCGTCGGTGACCGTTGGCCGCTTGTGACGCAGAGCCTCCTGAGTCTCCGCCCACCTCACGCCCAGACTCTCGAGAATGGATCAAAGCTGATGCCCCAGTATTCGCGGCTCTCTTCACCATCCATGGCATACTTGAGATCAGTGGCCTACCGCACTAGCAGCATCACACGCCCTTCCGCATATTTTCCGGCGATTTCGAGCCGATACAAATAGGAGCCACTGGCGGCTTCCACGCCGGAGTCATCCCTTCCGTCCCACGTGATGGCGTGCACCGCCGATGGTCGGATGCCTTCCACCAACGTGCGCACCACCTGTCCCAGCATATTGTAGATTCTCAAACGCACCGGTGCGACTACCGGCAGCGCAAACCGGATCGCCGTTGTTCCGTAACGCCTGCGGTTTGGGCGAGATTGCCCTCTTGTTGAATCGAGCCGTGATGATACTGGAAACTTATGCGTGTCGGTTCGCCACTAGCCGCCAAATCGGCTGCAAGGTAATCGTTCTGAGATTCACCTAACCTGCCGATACCGGTGGCGTTCCCGAGGATGAAACGGCGCGGAGTAGAGATCACATTGATGGACACGTAATCTACACGTCCATCGTCATCCCCGGAATTGGGAAGGCCGTCCGGCCCATCGTTATCGAAACTGCTCAAGTCGACATCGGCGTCGACCTTGCGAAGGACCTCTCGCACGAACTCGCTGTAACCCCCGGATTGCCCGGGCTCAGGCGCGAGGTAGGCTGAAGCCGGCCGATCCGAAACGTAACGCCTGGCAAGCACAGTGCCCTCGATTCGCAGCTGGCCGAAGGACATGGCATGGTAGAAGTGGGCGAAGCTGCCTTCGATGCTTGGGTCGAGAAGCGCGCCAGCAAAGGCTGGGGGTCGATCGGTACCTAGCGCTTCGTCCTTGAACTTGGCAAAGATGACCAGAACCCTTATGTGGCCACTGGCGGACAGTGGTTCAGATCGTTTGACGGGTAGTTTGGCCACCGCTTTGGTTGAGATTCGAGGAGTCTGATGGCCGGCGCAGACGAACGTGGGTTCAGCCTGGCCGATGGAGCAGAAGAAAGTTGAAAAAGCGCATAGAGCACCTGCGAAAAAGCCTTGCGTACGCATGGGGAACACTCCCTTCCGTGCGTCGGGTTGTGACTTTTTCGCGGCGCCGCGAAACGCGTCTGAGTTTACATCGCGTTACTCTCCTCTATTGCAAGGGGCGTGCCTGTTTCCGAAACAGGCACAAAAAAACACCCGGATGTTGGTCCAGGCGCTTGATACTACAAGACTTAGTAAATTTCCGAACTATCGACTTACGCGTGGTGGAACGTCATCATGATGCCCGAGTGGCCTTTCCTGGCACACGTGGAACAAATCGAACGTGCCCGTTGTGAGAAGTGGCACCAATGTAGAGAGCGTCGCCGTTGTACCCTCTCGTAGCAATTTTTTGCTTGGTATCCTCAGGCTTCATGATGCCGGCTGAATCTGCCTGAGCACACGGAGGATCGACTCCATATCGTGCTGCAACCTCAAACTCCGCAGATGTGTGGCCAACCTCTGTGGCCCCTCACCTAACTGTTCCATCTCCCCCAGGTATTCCTCAATGTCGGTAACGCTGTAGAGCTCTGCTGCCTGTTGCAGGCGCTGCAGCAGCTCCGACGGCAGCCTCGCATCCCGCCAATCTGCGCTCGGTTCGCTTGTTGGTTGGTTCGTTGCCGCTGGGGAATACTGGTATTCTACTCCCAAGTGCTCGGCGAGACAGGCGCAGACCTGCTCGAAGCGGAAAGGCTTGGCTAGAAAGTCGGCAAAGCCGGCAGCCAGAAAGTCCCGCCGTTCATGCGCCAGCACCGAGGCTGAGATGGCAACGACCTTCATTGGGTCCAATAGACCTCTTTCCCGCAGTTGGCGCAGCGCTTCCAACCCGTCCATGCCCGGCATGCGGATGTCCATGAAGACAAGGTCCGGTCGGAACGTCTCTACTCGTTGCAAGGCTTGCGCCCCGTCTTCTGCGGTGCCTACTTCCACCCCGATCTCCGTCAGCATACTGCACAGAATATCCCGATTCTCTTTCACATCATCGGCCACCAGCGCCTTGACCTGGTAGCCAGCTGCCAGGTGCTCGACCTGCATCCATGTCGCTGCATGATCTGCAACCACTTCTCCCTGCGCCCGTGGCAACGCCACTGAGAAAGCAAAGCGCGACCCTTCATTCAATGTCGACTCCACTGTCAAGGTGCCGCCCATCACTTCAACCTGCCTGTACGCAATGGTCAATCCCAGACCTGTACCTTCTAGTTGCTGCACCCCGGCCGCGCCCTGTTGAAACGGCTCAAAGAGGGCGGCCTGGTCTTCCGGCGAAATCCCTGCGCCCGTGTCAACCACCTCAAAGCAATATCGTTCATTCTCCTCGGACTCAACCCTCAACACTACCTCCCCTGCCTGCGTGAACTTCACCGCATTGCCCAGCAGATTGATCAGTACCTGGCTCAACTTGGCTTCGTCGCCATGCACCGCTAGAGGTCCCGAACCCACCCCCTCCAGACGCCAGCCTATCTGCTTCTGCTCGCAACGCAGGGCAAACATCACCCCCAGACCTTCCAGAAGCTGGTAGAGGTCAAAGTCCGTCGGATTCGGCTCCATGCGGCCGGCTTCGATCTTGGAGATATCGAGGACATCATTGATCAGGTTCAAGAGGTGATCGCCACTCGTCTGAATGGTCTGGACGGCGCGCTGGTGCCCTGAAGCCAGGTCCTGGCTGCGCTGCAGAATCTGGGCGTAGCCGAGAATGGCATTCATCGGGGTGCGGATCTCGTGACTCATATTGGCAAGGAACAGCGACTTGGCGCGGTTGGCTGTCGCGGCGGAGTCCTTGGCTTCTGCCAGCGCTTCGGTTTGCTCTTGGAGAAGCTGATTGGAATTCTGTAGACGGCGATCGCGGTGGACCAAGCGACCGGTCTGCCAGACTACCAGCAATACGGCCACACTTAGTGCCGAGATCCAGCCGATCAGGGCATAAGGTAGATGGACGTTTAAGAACACGGTCACCGGCTGCGAGTAATTCAGATCGCGATCTACTGCCTTCACCTCAAAGGCATACTCTCCGCGGGGCAGGCCGGTATACTCGATGCGCGTCGCGCGCGTTGAGCGCCACGCATCCTCATGGCCTTGCAAGCGATACAGGTAAGCCAAGTCGTCCGGAAGCGTCGTCAAGCTGCTACCCTGGAATTCGAAAGTGACAAGTTCCTGTGTCGACGGCAGGCGCAACGCCTCTATCGATTCGTAGTGGCGGTCGGCCACGACACCCGTGATATGGACGGATGGCGGGATCCGAGGCGGCCGATAGCGAGTGACGCCATCTTCTGTGGCCATCCAGACCGCGCCGTCGCCATCTTGATGGAGGTCCTGGACGAAGTTGCCTGCCAGACCCTCTTCCCGGGACAGGTTTTGGAACACCGAACCGTCGTAGCGGCTTACCCCGCCACCGAACGTGCCGAACCATAGATGACCCTGTTGATCCTCAAGTATCGACCAGACCCAATTGTGTGGCAGGCCATCCTTGGTGGTGAACGTTGCGAATTCCTGCCCATCGAAACGACTCACACCTGCATTGGTGCCTACCCACAGATCTCCCTTCCGATCCTGCAGGAGAGATAGGACTCCTTCCCCCGGAAGTCCGTTCTCGGCCAGAAAGGAGACGGTTTCCTGGCCGTCAAAACGACTCAACCCCCCTTCGCCCGTTGTGCCGATCCACAAGTTTCCCTCGCGATCCTCGAGCATTGACCAGGCGAAATTGCCGGGGAGGTCACGCGCGGCCACGGGAGTAGTGAACTCCCGTCCGTCGTACCGGTTCACTCCGCCTAGTGGATCGTCTCGACTCTCCCAAACGGCCCCAAACCACAGGTCGCCGTGCCGGTCTTCCACCATGGATCGGACCTGATTGGACACCAGCCCGTCCACCGTCGTAAACGTCAAAAACTCGTGCCCATCATAACGGCACACACCGCCAGCCATCGTGCCGAACCACAGGTTTCCGTGGCGATCCTCCAGCATGGACCGGACTCGGTTGTCGGGCAAGCCATCCTGCTTTGTAAATCTGGTGAACTCCTGTCCATCGAATCGGCTCACGCCACCTTGACTCGGCTGATGACCGGAAGTGCCGCCAAACCAGAGGTTCCCTTGCCGATCCTCCAAAATGAGCTTCACATCATTGTCGGCCAGGCCGTCTTCCGTCCGAAAGGTGGTGACAAGCTGCCCGTCATAGCGACTGATATCACCACCCCGGGTGCCGAACCACAACACTCCGGCCCGATCTTCGAAAATGGATTTCACCCGATTGTCGGCCAAACCGTCTTCGGTGGCGAAGGTGACAAACTCCTGCCCGTCGAAGCGAGTCACGCCCTCTCTAACCGTGTTGAACCATAGATCTCCCTGTCGATCCTGCAGGATGGACAATAGGTAGTTGCTCGCCAGACCACTTTCGGTCGTGAAGGTGACAAACCCCTGCCCATCGAAGCGAGTCACACCCCGACCGCGTGCCCCGGTGACAAACCACAAGTTTCCTTTCCGATCCGCCAGGAGAAACCTCACACGATTGTCCGCCAAACCATCTTCGGTGGTGAAGGTGACGAACTCCCGGCCATCGAAACGACTCACACCGGCATCCCCCGTGCCAACCCACAAATGACCTTTGGCGTCCTCCACAATCTGATGCACGTGATCGGAGGCCAGGCCGTCGTCGGTAGTAAAGGTGGTGAAGTTTCGTCCGTCGAAACGGCAGATGCCACCATGGGTGGCAAACCAAACATCGCCGTCTCGGCCGATGTGGATGGCGCCTACGTCGTTGTTTGCCAGTCCATCCTCCGTGGTGAAGATGGTAAACGACTGGCCATCGAAGCGACTCACACCCCTACCTTTACCCCCGGTGCCAAACCAGAGGTGCCCACGCCGATCCTCCACGATGAGCCACACCCGATTGTCCGCCAGCCCGTCCTCGGTGGTGAACGTGACAAACTCCCGCCCGTCGAAGCGACTTACACCGCCCCCCCATGTACCAAACCACAAGTCTCCATTCCGATCTTCCAGCATGAACCGCACCCGATTGTCGGCCAACCCATCCTCGGTGGCGAAGGTGACAAACTCCCGCCCGTCGAAGCGACTCACGCCATCGTTCTCCGTGCCGAACCACAGATAACCACGCCGGTCTTGCAGAATGGCCGGTATGGCAGCGCTGGAAGGGGAAGAAAAGGTCTGCCACAACCCTTGTCGCAATCCAGGGTCTACTCTCACGGTCCTGCCGAGTCCGGCCGGCGCAGTGTAAAGACTGAAGTGATAGCGAAGGTGTCGTCATCGGTGGCACTGTAGGCCGTCCCCAATCGCTGCAAGGCGGTCTGCCACGCCGGATCGTTTCGCAGCCCCTCGACTTTCTCGCTCCATTCCGTCGGCGACTTGAACTCAAACAAGCGGCTGAAGACGCTGTCCACCCTAGCCCTGTCGCGCCGCAAAGACTCTACCAGTCCATGTCGCTTGAGAATCGGCGCGACCTGCTGCTCATAGGCGGATTCGAACGCGGACAGATGCTCCGGCGGCACCCGGAAGGACAGTCGTGCCAATGTCGGCTCCTCCGATTCTGCCGCTATTGTCAGGAGCAGGATGAGTGAGCCGAGCGTCCAACCGCCGACTCGATTCAGAGGCAGCGCCACCGCGAACACCCCTTCTGGTAAATGAAAAGGACGAACAATCTAGCCTGAATTATTCATAAAAATGCGGTGAGCCTCTGTACAACTGGTTGTTTTGCCCTACGTTAGGGTTACCCACAAACAACAACCAATCAAGAGGGCCACCGCAGATGGAAACTTCGCAGATCGCGCTATCGTTTGCAAACATCTCGGGCAAAAAGATCGAAGCTGATTTTGACGGTGGCATGACCACCAGTGATGGGGGCGCCCTGCTTCTGCGACAAGCGGAAGCCCGCACCGGGATCGTCGACCGAATCGTGGCGGCGATGTCGGATCGTCGACATCAAAGCTATATCGACCATACGTATACTGACCTCATCCGGCAGCGCGTATTCCAGATCGCCTGTGGCTACGAGGACGCCAATGACAGTGACGACCTGCGTTGCGATCCGGGTCTGAAAACCGCGTGCGACCGTCTGCCTCTGACGGGAGACGATTTGGCCAGTCAACCAACCATGTCTCGTTTGGAAAACAGTGTCAGCCGCTCGGATCTGTATCGCATCGGGCTCGCTTTGCTGGAAATATTCATCGAGTCTTACGACCAGCCGCCCAAGAAGCTCACCATCGACATCGACGACACGGACGATCCGGCACACGGCGCCCAGCAACTCACGTTGTTCCATGCCTACTATGACGAGTATTGCTACCTTCCGGTCCATCTCTACGAAGGGGAGTCGGGCAAATTGATCACGACGCTGCTGCGACCCGGTCGTAGAATGCGAGGCCGAGAGGCGGTAGCCATCCTCAAACGCGTGTTGGATCATTTGATCATGGTGTGGCCGAAGACGAAGATCACCTTACGAGGCGACTCACACTTCAGCACCCCTGAGGTGCACGACCTGTGCGACGGATACGGTATTGATTTCATTCTGGGACAGGCGATCAACAACAAGCTCAAGGCACTCGGCGAACCGCTGATGGAGCTGGTGGCGGCGCTGGCCGAGCAGAGCGATGAACCGGTGCGGCTTTTTGACCGCTTCGAGTATCAGGCCAAGAGCTGGCCCCGACCGCGCCAGATTATCTACAAGGCCGAGATCACACAAGGCAAAGCCAACCCGCGCTTCGTGGTGACCAATATCCGCAACCGCTCTCCCGAGTTTCTGTATGAGGAGATCTACTGCGCTCGTGGGCGGTCGGAAGGCTTCATCAAGAATCACAAGACCTACCTGCAGTCCGACCGCACCTCCTGCCACCGCTTCTCGGCCAACCAATTTCGCCTCTTCCTGCACAGCGCGGCCTACGTGCTGCTGCACACGATCCAACAGATTGGCATGCGCGGCACCCAATGGACGACGTCCAACTTTAACACGATCCAACTCCGGGTGCTCAAAATCGGCGCCCGCGTGCGGGAGCAAGCCACCAAGGTCCGTTTTCACTTTCCGACGTCATACCCGCTCAAGGATCTGATGCGCACCGTCGTCCTCAACCTCGACACCTCATGATGCTTTGCGATGTCCCACTACATCCACGCACACGATCCACCAAGGGACCCGACTGTCCCAATGACATCCAAAAGAGGCTCAGATCTCCCAGACAACACCTCGACGACCGACAGCACTCGATCAACCCGCTACCAAAACGTCCAGCCATTGACCAGCGCACCGAATTCGTTCGCTTGGTGCGGATTCATGAATTATTCAGGCTAGAGCAGCCTCCCGTACTCGGTGAATCCGATCAGCGTCCGCACGAAAAATGACCCGCCATTCAATCCCCTGAATTGCTGGGACGCATCCTCGAAGACCTTCTTCTCCCACTGAAGCCCGACGATCGTGTAGAGATCGTAGCCGAAGTAGCGCGAACGATTGGTCAGGGTAAGCATCGCAACGTGCTGTTCGAAACTGTTGCGGCGTTGAGTCTGGTCTTCGACCCGATAGGGCAGCGGCCCCAGCCCCTGCATGCCGACCTGTAGGGTCGTGCGGCTCATGAGGGGATAGGTCAAACGGAAGATAGGGACCACCCTGTACTCGGAGCGCAGCGCCTGGTCCGCGCGCCGGTCCATTATACGCAAGAGCATGAACTTGAACTGTGGCTGCAGCTGCAACTGGCCCCACCGCCAAGTGTAGTCCGCGCGACTGACGGTGGTCCAGTAGTCCAGGCGGCGCGCTTGCTGGGCGCCGCCGCTGGGCAGGCGACCACCCCGCTGCCAGTTCAGCCGCAGCCGCACCTGCTGCTCCAGGTTGAGGACCGACCAAGGACGCAGCCGCCCGACCAGGTAGGTGTCGTTGACATAGCTGTTCTGGTAGAGCAGAAAATCCGCGCGCAACTGGTTGAGAAACTGCTTTCTCCCGCGAAGACGCGCTACGTTTCGGGTCCATTCATTTATTTCGCTCATTTCTCGGGGTTGTTCTACAATCGTGGTAAACTCGTCTGCAATGTCGTCTTGAACCCGGCGGAAATGCTGCTCGAAGAAAAGCCGTCGCAGCCGCGCCCGTCCCTCCCGGCGGTAGGTCAGGAGCGCATAGGTGGAGCGATTGCGCCCGCCGCCGGCGATCTCTGCAATGGCGAAGCGCCCCGCACTCAAGGATCCATGCGGACTCAGTTGCCAACGCCCGAAGAGGTGATAACCCCGTTGGTCGCGGTCGTAGGGATAGTCCGGCTCCAGATCGTCTTCGCGTCGATCGGGCTCATCGTTGTGGTTACGGTCCAGGCCGTACACGTAGTCATTCGGTTCCACGTCGTACAGCAGGAAGGGTTCTTCGTAATCAGGAATGTCGTTGAGATTGCGGTTGATATCGGGGATGCCGTCGCGATCTTCGTCCTGGCCCGGGAAAACTCCGCTCACATCGCGGTCCCCGCCGGCCCACCCATCAAACGGATCACCGAGGAGAGATCCCAACTTGACGTCGGGATAGTGGTCCCCATCCTCGTTGTCCTGCACCAGATCCCAGTAGACCGTCTCATTCTGCATACGCCACAAGATTGTATCCGGGTCGAATATGTTTCTCCTGGCCTGAAAAATTGGTATCTCGGTCTGAAAGTCGGGGTGCATAGAGAAATGTTCTGCGCCTATCCGCCCGCGCTCGAATCTGTGGCTGGCCACGATGAAGTAGGCCGTTCCCCGCTGCGCGAACCGCGGACCCCGGCCGGACAGAAGGTCGCCCTGCTCGTGCGCCGGATAGCGGGCGTAGACCGCCGAGCGCGCGTACTCCCCCTCGACCTCCAGGCCCGGTAGAGCCAGATGCGCGTCTACACTGTAGGTGAAGAGCGCTGTGTTCTCGCCAATTTTAAAACGCACCCGCTTCAGGTTCGACAAGTCCTGCACCTGGCCCGCGGCCCGCAGAACCGTGCGGTAGAACGTGCTCCGGAATTGTGTTTGGCGATTCCGCGGCGTGGGGTCGATCTCGGTCAACGTCGCCATATCCACCCGATAGTCGTTGCCCAGAACCCCTTCTACCTCCACGGATTCGACGTAGGGTTCCTGCGACAGATCGAATAGAAAGACCAGTTGCTCGTCGCCATCGGCGCGCAAAGGCGCATCTGAAGACTCCACCAAAAAATGCGCCAGCAGACCCTCCAGATTGGTATTCTTGCTCACATCAACCCCGGCCTCGTGGTCGAGACGATATAAGTAGTCGGCATAGAGCGGAACCTCATCCCGACCCCGGTAGTAGAGAGCGACGCCGGGCCCTACTAGCTGGTTGTAGAGGGCTGCCCGGAATTCACCCGTCGACCGTGAGATGGATCCCACCTGGGACGGCACGCCGACCCGGTGCCGGACTACCCGGGGTCGAAGATCCGGGCGCGCTTCCCCGTTGACGATCAGATGGACCTCCTGCACTAAGGCGCCGCCTTCTCCGTCGGCTGGCGAATCGTCCGCAAAGCGGACCACGATCCAGTCTATGGGCGGCAGCTCGGACGGCAGTACGCCCTTCAGACTGTTGCCCGGCTGCGTACTCCGATATGCGTGCAGGTTGACTCCGTTCAGCCCAACCTCCAGAGCGCCCAGATTTGCCTGCAGCCGACTGCCCAGAAGCAGCGTGACATCGTCGGCGTTATCGATTGCAGCGTCTCCGGTTCCGCCGTATCCCGGCCGTCCAATGCGTGAACCCAGTCCGGTGAACTTCAGATAGGGCGTGGACAGATCCAGCCGCACCCCGTTGAAGTCCACCTTCGACAGGGTCAACGACGTGAAGCGCGCCAGCAACCCGTCGCCAACAACGACGCTGTACCCCCCACCACGATAGCTATCACGCGCTACAGCCAGGCGGTCGAATAACCCCTCTTGGTGGGAAAACCCCCAAGCCTTGTCTTTAAGAATGGAGCTCCCATATTCCTGTCCCGGCCTGCGCCGCTCGCTCCAGCGGTAGAGATCGTATCCGGTAATGAGGTAGTCCCCCAACGCGCCGTAGAACGCCCGCGGCACGTTGCCCGTATAGGGAAAGTAGTGGTCCGGGTACTGAGTGTAGTTCTGCAAAGCGTAATTGCGGTAGGCCGGCTGCGCGCGGCGGAGAAGGGCCTGCGCGGGCAGCACCTCGGGCGACCCCACGCGTCGCGACTCTTCGCCGGCGGCCACCGTTTGCACTGCGAGCATGAGTGGAAAACCCCACCAAAGCTTTAGCAGGGCTAAGCGCTTCTTCTCCAGCAACGTGACAGGTTGGACGCTCACGGCTCGGTTTGTCTGGAGTCGTTGCGATGTTCATCCTGAGCCAGGGCGCGATAGATTCGATTGCGATTCGTCCCCAGCAGTCGTGCCGCTTCGGAGATATTCCCATTGGCTTGGGCAATGGCTCGTTTTATGAGCCAAAATTCGGCCTGCTCCAGATTCAGCGGCAGGTCGGCGGGCAGAGCATCGGCTGTGGTCGTTGCTGTCGCGGCATTTTCTTGAGGCGCTACCTCGGGCAAGAAGTAGAGGTGATACGGCCGAATCTCGGCGCCGCCACTCTCGATGAGCGCTCGCTCGACGATATTCTTCAACTCGCGCACATTTCCCGGAAAGGCATAGGCTGTGAGCATCTCCAGGACCTCCGCACTCAGATCGGGCACTGCTCGTCCCATCTCCGCGGCAAACAGCTGCAGGAAATGCTGCGCCAGCAAAGGAATGTCCTCCTGCCTCTGCCGCAGCGGAGGCGCCGTCACCGTGAAGCGCGCCAGGCGAAAATAGAGATCCTGGCGAAACGCGTTGTTCTGAATCTTGTCCTGCAACTCCACATTGGTGGCCGCCAGAACCCGCACATCTACCCTCTTACTCTCTTTGGCCCCGACACGCTGAACCTGGCCGTCATCGAGCACCCGCAACAACTTGGCCTGCAACTCCAGCGGCATCTCGCCGATCTCGTCCAGGAACAGGGTACCTTCATGCGCCATCTCGAAATAGCCGACCCGGTCGGTATCAGCCCCTGTGAATGCGCCGCGCACGTGGCCGAATAGCAACGACTCTACCAACTGATCGGGCATCGCTGCACAATTGACAGGCACAAACGGTCCAGACGATCTAGCGCCGCCAAAGTGAATAGCCCGCGCAATCAATTCCTTGCCGGTGCCGCTCTCGCCGCCGATCAGCACGCTGGTGGCGGTACTTTCCTGCATCAGGCGAATCTCCTTGAATCTCCGCTCTATCGTCGGACTGCGACCGACGAAGCCTTCCAGTCCCCAACGCTCGACGTCCTGCTCGGAAAGCTGAGACAGCTGTCCTTTTAGCGCCTTGCGCTTAGCAATCTCCTCTTCCAACGTGAGGTTCTTCTGCGCCAGTTCTTCGTTCTTCGCCGCCAATTCCCGAGTCAGCTGATTGATCTGCAGGTGCGTCTGTACCCTGGCCAGCACTTCCCTGTCCCGAAACGGCTTGGTTATGTAGTCCACACCCCCTGATTGAAAACCTGTCACCACACTCTCAGTCAGGTCCCTGGCCGTGACGAAAATCACCGGAATGGATCGGGTTGCAGAATCCTGCTTGAGCTGACGGCAGACCTCGTAGCCGTCCATGCCTGGCATGTTCACGTCGAGCAGGATCAGATCAGGCAGGGCTTGGGAGGCAACCTTCAATGCCACCGTACCGTTGGGAGCCATGGAAATACGGTAGCCTTCACCTTCGAGGAGTTCGCACAGGACATCCAGATTGGCGGGAGTATCGTCGACCAGAAGAATCTTGAATCCATGAGTGGCAACACTGTCTTCGATCATTGTGGTATCTCCTGATTGGCGTTCAGAATCCGGGCCCACCGAACAAGGCTCCGGCTTCCCGATCTACGCCCACCTTCCTTGGGCTATTGCAACCGGCGTACCAGGCGCGCCTACGAAGACTGACTGAGAGCCTAAATAGTATGTTAACAAACGCTTATTGGAAGTCTACAGATGAGAAGCACAAATTCTCGGCAGAACTTCCACTGTACCACTGCGTCACAGATTGTCACAGGGCGTAACAATCTCAACAACTACCGGAGTTTCGGAGAGGTGGAGGTGGTTGGGGTGTTTCTGGCAGGCTGACGGCTTGCCAAACCAGCAAACTTTCCGCCAAACGGTGAGGTGATTGATCCGCGCCATAAAGGGAACCTGCGTCCAGTGGGCGCGCCGCACTTTGTCCAGCAGGATTGAGCTGACGGCGTTATTCGCCAGGTAGTCCCGCGTTGTGAAGTCGGCACCGTCGTCAAGCGAATGCTCAAGCACTTGAGCGGGACTGAGCAGATACCGATCATCTTTGGCGCTGATCGAACCTGTTGTCAATAGCGAGCGGCTCAATCGCCACTGCTTGGCTTGCGTCAACCTTCTCGCCGGCTCTTTGGAGTCCAACCTTCGCCTCAACTAGGCTAACTATTAACTTGTCTATAGCCAGCTGAGTCACCTCGAGCTCTTCAGCATTGGCTGCCAGCTTGATCAGAAAGCCGTCCTTGGCGATTCCTTCTGGCCCATTCGTCAATACACCGGGCAGACATATCGGCTCGCCCGATTTCAAGAGCTCAATTGCGAACGCTAGCACACTTTGAGGGGCAGTTGCGGGACAGACGAGAGTAGGACAGCTATCATAAACTACTTATTAACAAGAGGATAAGAAAATGCTTGAAATGGATGAAAGAGAAAAGTTTCTCTTCGACTTGCAAGGCTTTCTTCACATCAAGGATTTTCTCACTGTTGACGAGGTAAAAGCCCTCAACGCCGCGTTGGATGCCAACGTCGTGCCGATGGAGGAGTACGAGTGGACGGGACCCAGTTCGTACGCCGGCGGCATGGATGGGGAGTATAACATTCGCACCGCAAACGGAATGCTTACCTGGGACCAGCCATGGTGCCAGCCGTTTCGCGACCTGATGACCCATCCCAAGGCGATTCCGTACCTCAACTCCCTGTTCGGCCGGGGCTGGCGGCTGGAGGGCGGACCCATGATCATAATGGCTCGCAAGGGCTGTGGCGGTCACGGTCTCCATGGCTACACCAGCCGGCAGCACGACGGTGCCCAGTGTTATACCTACGCCAACGGTCGGTTCCGCACCGGGATGACGATCTTGCAGTATCAGCTGCGGGATATCGAGGAGGGCAACGGCGGGGTGACGGTTATGCCCGGCAGCCACAAGGCCAACTTCAAGTGCCCGGAAGACATCATGCTCTACAACACCGACAAAGAGGCGGTGCGCAACATCGGGTGCAAGGCGGGTGACCTGGTGATCTTTATGGAGACGACGATCCACGGCTCGCTGCCCTGGAAATTAGACTACGAGCGCCGGTCGCTCCTGTACCATTGCACTCCCAAATTCTGCAGCTTTGGCACCGGGATCTACGAAACTGAGATGCCAGCATGGTTCGACGAACTCACCGAGGTTCAGAAAGCGGTATTGGAACCGCCTCATGTCTCCAACCGGCCGCTCATCGAGGATGACGCTGAAACTCTGGTCCGTCCTCATGCGGAACCCAAGAACCATATTCCCCGTAAGCGCCACGAGTACTAGGTATCGGGCGAGAATTGCCGCCTGATCGCGTACTGAGCCGCATTGTAAGTTTTGTTCCAATATCACAGGAGCACGACGTGGACAGCAATTCTAAACCGAATGTCTTGTACATCCTGACCGATCAATGGCGCGCCAAAGCGACCGGATATAACGGCGATCCAAACGCCATAACGCCGAACATCGACAGGTTGGCCGCCGAGTCGATCAACTTCGCCAACGCCATTGCTACCTCTCCCGTCTGCACCCCCGCGCGAGCCGCTTTGCTGACCGGACGACTTCCGACCTCAACCGGCATGTTCATGAACGACATCCCGCTGTCGCCGGACGAGCAGAGCATCGGCAAGGCGTTCAAAGCTGCCGGATATGATACCGCCTACATTGGCAAATGGCACGTGGATGGGCACGGGCGCTCGAGTTACGTCCCTCCGGAACGTCGCCAGGGATTCGACTACTGGAAGGTGTTGGAATGCACTCACGACTATCAGAGTTCTAAGTATTACGACAACGACGATGCAAACATAAAAGAGTGGGAAGGCTACGATGCATTCGCCCAGAGCGAGGATGCTGCGGCTTATATCCGGCAACACGCGGATTCGGCTAAACCGTTCTTCCTGACCTTGTCGCTGGGACCGCCACACTTCCCCCACGACAATGCCCCCGAAGAATATCAGCAGAGATTTACCCAGGAAGCGGTGACGTTTTCGCCAAACGTCATCTTTGACGATCCCGAATTCGAGAAATACACCCGACAGGAGGCGGCCGGCTATTACGCCCACATCGCGGCGTTGGACAGATGCGTGGGCGACATGGTGGAGGCTCTCAAAGCAAACGATCTAGTAGAGAATACCGTTCTCATCTTTGCCTCCGACCATGGCGAGATGATGGGATCTCACCGCATGGAGCCGTTCATAAAACAGGTCTTTTGGGATGAGTCGTGTCGCGTTCCGTTCCTGCTGCGTTACCCACCCATAACATCCGATTGTGCCAACCGGACGCTGATGACCCCGCTGGGCACCGTCGACATCATGCCTACGTTGTTGGGCTTGTGCGGAATCGACATTCCCTCCGCGGTCGAGGGTAAGGATCTGTCCGCATGCGTGCGGGACCAGGTCGAAGCGGACCATACTGTCCTTTACATGAGCATCTCGCCATTCAGCGCGAAAAACCACGGAGATCCTGGATACCGCGCCGTGCGCACGAGTCGATACACCTGGGCGCGAACAACGCGAGGCGAGTGTAATCTTTTCGACGATCTGAATGATCCATACCAGCTGAAGAATCTGGCGGATGACCCGAACTCGGCTGGCATCAGAAAGGCGCTCGAGCAGGAGTTAGCCCGGTTGTTGGCACAGATTGACGATCCCTTTCGGGAAGAGAGTTATTATCTGGAGAAGTGGGGCTACGAGGTAGATGAAGTGGGAAATGTACCCTACTCGAAGTAGGCTGGAGGGCGTCAGACGGAATCGCACGTCGGCCCCGCCGACAGGATTCTACAACTCGCTGATCAGCCGACGAATGTTGGTGTAGTTCGTCTCCATCGCCTCGATCTTCGAACCGCTGGGTGGCGAGAAGTGGGTCGTGATCGACAGCACCACATCGCAGTTGTTGTCCCGCAGGTTCCTCAGAATTGTCGGATAATCCACGTCCCCCTCTCCAATCGGCAGGTACTCGAACTCGAGCTTCTCGCCGTTGATCGTGTGCATATCCTTGCCATGCACCCCGTAGAGGTAGGGTCGCAGATTCTCGAAGCCCGCTGTCGCATTGTCAGCCTCACCGCAATTGAGGGCGTCCGCCGGACACCAGAGCGCTTTGAACCGGCGCGACCCCACCGCCTCGGCGATGCGCCGGAAGTTTCGGCTCGTATTGCCGAAGTTCCACTGCATCATCAAAAAGGCAACGTCGATGTTGTATTTTTCGGCCAGATCGGCGACCATCGAAAGCGCCTCCACCAGCTTCTCCATATCGCCATCGGAGATAATCCCGCCCCGCGTCGCCCAGCGCATCGGCCAGGTCGGCTTACCGGCGGTGTATTCCGCCGGCCAGGCGAAGCTGCAGCAGGAAACCGCACCTATCCCCAGCCGCGACGAGACCTCCATCGAGCGCTCGAGGGTGTCGAGCTCTTGTTTGAACTTCTCGTGCTCCAGCATCTTGCCCGGTTGCAGCTCGGCCAGATGCACGCCCTTCAACAGCCCCCCGCCATCGAGCAGGAAGATCTCGAGATTGTGCGCCGCCACCTGCTCCACCGCTTTGTCGAGATCCTTGTCCGGAAGCTCGCACATCATCTGGTTTTGGGAGTAGTTGCCGCACCAGACGTACTTGGCGCCGATGTCGCGCGCGGTAGCCAGCGACTCTTCGAACGGTTGCTGCAACTCGCCCAGATACATCCCCATTTTGAATTCGTAGTTGCCCATGGTCGCTTTTCTCCCTGTTAGCGGTTCCTGTTCCGCATCAGCAATCTCTTCATTCTCCAACCCCGGCGCCAGTGCGTGAGGCTGGTTGACGCCACCAGGCACGGCCGTAGTTTCCTCGGCGTTGTCCGCTAAATAAAACCCGAGACCGTAATCTGCCCGGGAGAAACCGATGCCCAATCGACCCAACATCCTGCTTATCTTCACCGACGAACAGTCGGCCGACGCCATGAGCTGCACCGGCAACGTCGAGATCTCCACGCCGGCAATGGACCGCCTCGCCGCCGACAGTATGCGCTTCGAGCGCGCCTACTGCGCCGCGCCCTCCTGCGCCCCCGCGCGCAACAGCCTCCACACCGGCAGGTTGCCCCATCAGGTCGAGTTCGATGACGACAACCGCATCGCTCACCCTGAACAAACCCTTGGCCGCATCCTGTCCGGCTCTGGTTACGACTGTTTTTACGCCGGCAACCGGGCTTTCGCGTTGAGCGAGGACCCTGACGTCTGCGGCTATCAACCACTTGCTCCCAAGGGGGATGACATCACCGCCGAGCGCTCCGCCGAGTTCCTGCGCGGGCGCAACCAGAACGACGATCCGTTCTTTCTCGTCTCCTCCTTCATCAATCCGCACAATATTTATCAGTGGGCGCGGGACCAGGACACCTACCTCGGCACCGTCGAAGAACGCCCCATACACGACTGTCCGATCCTGCCCGCCAACCACCACATGGCGCCCTTCACACCCCAGTGCATCAAGGCCTACCTCGGCGGCCACACACCAGCCTATCCGGCACACCAACCCATCGACGATCCCAACTGGTGGCGGCGCTACCGCAACGCCTACTTCCGCATGATCGAAATGGCCGACGCTCAGATCGGCATCGTTCTTGACGCCTTGCGCGATTCGGGACAGTACGACGATACCCTGGTGCTCTTCATTAGCGACCACGGCGATTGCGCCGGCGCCCATCAATGGCTGTGGAAGAACGTGCTTTACGAGGAGGCGCTGAAGGTGCCCTTCATCCTAAAACCGCCGTCGGGAAGCGAGGCTGCTCTCTCAAGCGCCTTTGTATCCACCGGGCTCGACATCCTGCCGACCTTCTGCGATTACGCCGAGACCGATCTACCAGACGGTTTGCGGGGCCGCTCGCTCCGACCGCTGGTGGAAGGATCTAGAGAAGCCGAGGAATCCTGGCGCAAGCAGCTGGTCGTTGTCACCGACCGCCACGACTACGGCGTGGTCGGCCGCGCCGCGTTCGAGGACCAGATGAAGTACGTGATCTACGAATGGGGTCGCTATCGCGAGCAGCTGTTTGATCTGAAAGCCGATCCGGGCGAGATGGTGAACCTAGCCTCGAGCTCGCGTTTCACGCCCGACTTGGTGCGCATGCGATCGTTTCTACGTGAGTGGTGCGCCGACACCGGCGACTATTTTAAACAGGTTCCCAAAGGTACCGAACCCGCTCTCTACTAACGCACCGGGAGCCGGCTCCATCGGCTAGCTCGCCACCGTCTCCTTCGACCAGACCAGCGGGTTCTGACTTTCATCGTCCAGAATGTCACCCACGTCGAGGTTCTCCAGTTGCTCCGCCGACAGGATGTTTGGAATGCCGTTGAAAGTCGCTCCGTCTGGCATGTAGGCGCAGGTCATCGCCCGCCGCCACCCCGGCGTCATGTTGGGGCCGGCGCCGTGGGCGGTCAGTCCGTTGTGGATGCCCGCGTCCCCCGCTTTCATTGCGCCAACTATCGGTTGTACTCCTTTGAATTGCGGGAACACCTCGAAATAACCACCCGTGTCCTCGCGAATCGCTATGTTCTCGTAGCTTCCCAACTTGTGGGAACCCGGGAGGTAGTACATGCAGCCGTTCTGCACCGTAGTGTCATCTAGGGCGATCCAGATCGAGATCGCGTGGGGGGTGTGGAACGACCACTTCGGGTCGTCCGAGTGCCAGGCCGTAGGGTTCGCCCAGGGTTGTTTCTGCAGCGTCTGATCGTGCCACACCCGGATGCCGTCTATGCCTTCCAATCGGCACAGCATCTCGCCCAGCTCCGGGTCGAGAAAAAAGCTCTTCACCGTTTCGTTGATCTTCCACAGGTTTATGCGCTGGATAAACACCCGGTCGTAATACTCGTTGCCCTGTTTCCACCGATCAGTCCTGCCCACCTCACCACTCAGCTTCCATGATCCCATCTCCTCTACGCACTTGGTGATCGCCGCGGTAAGGGTCTCCAGCTCTTTTTTGGCGAGGAATCCCTCAAGGATGAGACAGCCGTCGCGTCTGTAATCATCTATCTGTTCTTGAGTCAAATTGGTTTTCATATTCTTGCACCGTAGTTGAGGTCAATGTGAAGGAGAGGCATCCGAGGCACCACTCCGGAGCACATCTCTTCGTCCTGATCATCTTAAGAAAAAAATAAACCGGTCTCGTCTCGTAAAGTCAGCCGCGCGCGGGCGAAACGCCCGTGTAAGCCTTACCTCGTTTCGGTCTCCAATCTGCTTATCAGTTCCGCTAGCTCCTCCTTCCGTTCAGAGTCGATCAAAATCGCTAATCTGTATACCTTTACGGCGTATTCTTTTCGGTGGCGGTGCTCGAAGTTTCGGGCCAAGGAAACGTAGTAGTCGGCCATATGCCGGCGGGCTGCGGAGTTGTACAGCCCGATTTTCGTGACGCCGATTTTCAAAGCGTCCACCGCGAAATCCGGCAAACCAAGCTCCATCAGACTGATCCAAGTCGCCCATGGTGCGAGATGTGATCTGTGGGGCTGCGAATCCTCCGTGTACCGACGTTCGGCAGCTAGCTCCTGATCCTTCTCACCCAACAGACCATGTATCTTCGCTGCCAGAAAATGGGAGATTTTTGTATCCGGATATCGGCCTGATACCTCCTGCAACACCGTTTGCGCTCGGTCGAATTCCTTCGCCCCCAAGTGCGCTACTGCCTGCCGCAGTTGGTTGTCGGCACAGTTCGGATCATTTAGAAGCTCTTCTCTCCATCGAGCAAAAATGCCACCCAAGGCCTCCTTGTTCCTCCTCTTGAATACCACAACTGCCGGGTGGTCAAATCCGAGGAAGGATGGTTCTGCTCCGTCGTCTTCAAACCTCAGACCAAGTAGCTCGGGGTATTGTTTGAAGCGACGGGTCGATTCAAAGTCGAGCTTCCCATCCAGCAAGCGACGATAGAAGCCCGATACGACGGGAAACATCTCTGGCACCGCCGCAAACTGTGCGTAACGATTGGCATCGGTGATAATCAGATGATCGAGGTCCTGCAAGTGATGCTGGAGAAAGTAGCTGGTACCGCGGCAGGTCAGATACCCTCTGGTATGGAATGGCATCTCCATCCCCAGCAACTCAAGCTGATAGTTCGCCGTACTTATGAGCCCTCCCATGGTGAAGGCTCCTTTTTCCAAGCCGATTCTGCTGCCCTTGGGAACATGCTCCGCAATCCAGCGTCCAGCTTGAATTCGACTGTCTTCGACCCTGTATATCTTGGAGAAGGCGATGCCGAAAATCACGGCATGCACGACCGTGCAACACGTAACGATCGATACGACTGCGGCCCCAGGAAAGCTCTTGATTCGCCGCCAACCGTGTGTGAAAAGCGACGCTGCAAAGATCGAAAAGAATGGCAACAGGGGCAGTAGATAACGCACGTGTTTCGTTTGTAGTCCACCTATCAACAAAAAGTGGCATCCACACCACAGAAGCATCAAGGTGACCAACCGTTCGGGGCGCCGCAGCGAGAATATCAAACCCGCGGCGAAAGCGAAGGTAAGCGGCCACCCCACGCTTGTGGGCAGCAGATTTGACCAGTAGTGCCAATAAGGTAGGGTGTGAACATCGGCCAGGTTCCACAACGTCAGTTGCCCTCCCGTCGCGATGTGAACCGCTCCAGCGAAGTTGTGGACAGATGAATCTAGAACACGCTGGAAATCAAACAGCAGATACGGCTCCAAAGCCGCCAACGACACAAGGGCGGCTCCTCCGGACACCCACAGGTGAGGTAGCCGCAAACGACGACCAATCTGTTTCAAGCGGCCGGACTCTTCTACCCACAAGCAATGACCGGCCAGCAGAACCATCCCCAATACCAACCCGTTGAGTCGAACGGCACCCGCCACTCCCACGGTGATGCCCGCCAAACCGTACCATTCGAGGCGGCCGGAGCGCAGTGCCCTATGCAAGATTTGAAAGAAGATCAACACGGTCAGCAGAAACGGTCCGTCTACCGTGTAGTAGTGAGCCAGCTGCAGGGCGAGCGGAGCGCTAGCCACGAAAAGGAGGGCGAGGACGGCTGTCGGGATGTCGAAACGTCGCCGGCACAGCGAGTATGTGAGCCAAAGACTCAGGAAGGAGATCGCGACTGCCAGCATCCTCGCCACCAGCACGACCCGGTAGTGCGACGTGCCGGGAGAGAGTTCGATCAGCTCCCATCCCATCGCTAGATGGACCGCTTCCAGCGAGCCGCGAAGCAGGTACAGCGGCACCATGCCGTAAGATGTAATCGGTGGGTCTAGCGGATTACTAAGGGCGAGTGCCCCGTGGATCAGGGTTGTTTCGTCGGGGTGAAAGTGATAGAACGCGTTGCCTTCGCCAGCGCTCGGTCCCTCCGGCAAGACAAAATCACTCAGCCCTCTGGTGAGTCCGACGCAACGCAGATACAAGCCCGCAAGCAGTATGGCCAGAACGAACACTCGCCAGATTGGTTTCGAGCGCATCTCTTTTTGCGGTGATGGCCGAGAGATACTCGACAAGGTAAACCCTTAGCGGCCCCGCCGTGTCAACTGGGGGAGGCTGATTCTCAGCGCGCCACGAACCCCGTCACCCGTGGACGCGGGTGGTATTCGATACGGCGCAGGAAACGCTCCCCCACGTCATAGTCTGGTTGATCGGATACGAAACGCCAGAGTTTCACCCGCCTCATGAGCTCGTAGCGGTGGTCGTTCCCTTCCCACCCGTGATTGTGACCCAGAATCTTTCCGATCTCCGGATCGTCCAGATCCGAGGTGTCGAAGTTCCTCACTTGAGGTCGCGCTGGATTCAAACGCAGCTTGTACATGTACCGTTCCCGATCGGTGCGGTTGCTGCGAGCGCCGTGCCAGACACGGGTGTTCCATACGTACATGGTGCCGGCCGAGCAGGAAGCCCAGACCTTGTCTCGCATATGCTGGTAAATGCTGATTTCTCCGGTACGCACATTGCGAAACTGAGTCCCGGGGATCAGAAAGGTGCCTCCCATTTCGTCGGGGGTGTCCTCGGGGAAAAGCGACAGCTGGATGTCG
Source organism: Candidatus Latescibacterota bacterium (assembly GCA_965217095.1). Lineage (GTDB taxonomy): Bacteria > Latescibacterota > UBA2968 > UBA8231 > UBA8231 > CAYNZV01. The sequence continues at coordinate 5,541,157 of OZ244235.1, read as the reverse complement.
AAATAGTTCTCACGGAAATCGATCACCGAATCCTGGTGCTTGTTCGGTCCCATCAGCTTCTGTGCGCCCAAATAGTGGGCAGCATGATGGTCGTAGAGCGGGTCGGGACCAACCAGTGAGTGGATCAATCCCTGCACTGCGGGCAGGCGGAACACGTCGCCCAGGGCTGTTCCCTGCGGCCAGGTCTCCTCGAAAGGCGTTCCCACCTCGAGGTACCCCTTGTTGTTTCGCATCTCCTCGAGACAGCCTTCACACAGATCCCTCGGCACCATGTCGTCGAATTTCAGATACCCGTGGCTTACGAATTGTGCCATCTGCACCGATGACAGCAGATGCTCCGTCATTGTTGTTCCTCGTTCCCTTCCTCGATTTCATTGAATCTCGACAGCACCGTCTGGTAAGGCAGCGGGCCGTCTTCGTACCCATCGTCGGGCGACCGTTGTTTCAACTCCGACATCTGGATGACTTGCCAGCCATCGCGCATCGCCTCCATTGCCGTGCCATATGGCGGCTCCGCCTCGTCAGACAGATCAGGGATGGAACTACCTTTCGATGCCTCGTAACGGGACCAGGCAGTTACAGCGGCATCCAGGCCCGGCGTGGATTGGAACAACACGAGGATGTCTTGCACTAAAGGCATGAGCGGCTTTCTGGTCGAGGATCCTAGCATCGGGGTGGTTATCGCGGCATCAAATTAAATTAAACGAAGCCCCGATGCGCGGGTAGTGCAAAACCAATATTCGCGTTTGAATCCGGCATGACACTGCTATCCCGCCACGTGCTCGACATGCTGGTCGGCTACCTGTTCAGATTCGCCAGCAGCACCTCGTGCAACTCAACCTCCGGCACGACAACGGAGCCTCCATCTATTGCCAGCTCAACGCCGCTCAACGGCAGCCGTGCGGAGATGACCGAGAATTCGTTGAACCGCACACGAACGTCGCGAATCGAGTTGACCTCGTGTAACGCGAAAAAGCTGGAGTCGTACTCCCTCTGTCGGTTCCCATCCTCGGTGTCGACGATGCGCCAGGGGCGTATGGGCGTGGGATTGTTCACCAGGTGAATCATCAGCTCGCCGCTGTCTCTCACGGCGGCCGTGGCCTCGATGGCTTCCGGGGCCTCGATCTCCATGGGCGACCTAGTACGCTTGACGAGGTGGGCGACAAACCGTTTCAACGGTGGGTACGGATTGTTCAAGTACGCCCCGCCAACGTCCCCCGCGATGTAAATGGCCTGGCCTTTGCCGTACTGGTTTACGGTCACCGTCGGCTCAGCTGAATCGTACTCTTTCTCCGGATCGAATCTCTCCAGGTCCTCGAGACTGGTTCGCGTGCACAAAACCTGTACATCTGCGTCAGGACGAACGGACACCGAAGATTCCTGACCGTAGAAGCAGATCACATGCCCGAATTCCCGTGTCAACTCGGTAGCCTGTGGGACGTAGACCACAGGGTGATCATCTTCGCCGCCGTGTGAGCCGCGGAAGTCCACGCCTAATACATCGGCAAGCGCGAATTCGCCGCGCGTCTGCCCCAGCTCATCCAACAGCGACGTCTCGTGGGTAGCGATGAGGGTGCAGCCTTCTTCCACGAGCTTTCTCAGGTCGTTACACTGCCGCTCGGAGAGGCAGGCGCTGTTGGAGAGGAAAATCACCCGATACTGGGAGAGATGCTCGTGGGTCAGACGTTCGTCGAGAACGAAATCGAACAGGAGGTGCGAGCGGTTGAGAATCTCGTAGGCACCGTGAGCGTCCTTCTGCGCGGTCTGCCTCTTTGGAATCTTTCCCCTGTTCTTGGGCAACTCCGACGGGCGAAAGTCTCTATTCTGCTGCGACAGATGAAGCGCAACGTACTTTACGGTTTCGCCCTGGATGTAGTCGCGCCGCTTCTGTAGCTCCCCGTAGACCCACTTCATAGTGTCTTTGCGAAGAACCGAAATGCCACCGAAGGGATCTCCACAGGGTTGGCCGCCGTTGGCGATGGACGCAAAGGAAAAAACAGCGGCCGAATACCGCTCGGCGTACGGAGCGCCGCGAAACCCTTTCAGAGTCTGCGCCACATTTCGGAAAACGGCGAATGGCGTGCCGGTTGCCCGGAGCCATTTGGCGATAAAAGCAGGCTCGCGCAGCGACCCGGTTATGGACTCTACGAACCAACAACTGTCCACATCCTCCAGGTGTAGCGAATTCAGTGGGTGACCCCATCTCCAGTCGGTTGCCGGCCACCCGTAATAATTCAGGTCGAGAATAGTGTCGGGATGTCTCTTTTTTACGCGGCCGAATACGTGATGTAGGAAGTTTTTGAACGTGTCATACCGCCAGTTGAGGAAGTGCCTGAACTCCTGAGACTCGAAATCTATCTTTCGCGGAATCTCGAGCCCGGTATCCTGGCGAAAGAGCTTCTCGCAATATGGGCAGCAGCAGGAGACGAAATTGCCTAAGTAATAGCCTTCCAGCTGAGGGTATTCGTCCAGATGGGAACCCCAGTTGGTGTCGTCGAAATAGAATCCGTCGATATCGTAGAGATCGAGATACTCGTTGAGATATTCCGGCAGCCAGTCGCGGTAGGGAGAGTTGAAACAGACCACCCCGTGGCTCTTGGGAATCGGCCTGCCGTCATCCAGATAACACATCCCCCACTCCGGGTGCGTCGGCGCCAGCGGCTTGGATGGCCAATTCAGCGGATAGTAGGTGAGTACGAGAATTCCGGCCTTATGCAGCAGGTCCAAGCCCGCAGGCACCCAATCCGGATCGTCATCGGGAGGCGGGGGAATCACGTCCGACTTGAAGCTGGGCAACTCTCTGAAGAGCTCCGGTCCGATAACCAGGACTTCGAGTCCCACTTCTTTGAGCATCGCGACGTCGTCCTCGAGGGAACGTTCGCCAGCAGCCCGTTTGGGTCGCAGAATACCGGTGTCCTCCAGCCGGCAGACCCGCTTCTCGTAGGGCAGTTCCTTTAATCTCGCGGCGGTGGCCCCCGCGTGTTTCGATCTAGTCGGATCTTGTGGACTCATAGCTCCTCCCGTTGCCAGGTCAGCGATCGGCCAGGCTTGTCTCGGTGCAAACGCTTGCGTTATTCTCGTTACGTGTACGTGGAAAATGAACAGATATCCCCGCCTCCACCACCCACGTGGCCCAGGAAGCTGACCGTATGACTACTGCCACAGATCCATTTCGGCCTACGGCACCGTCACCGGACGACCTTACCGCCTTCCACGAGGATGGATATGTCGCCTTCCCGGATGTGTTGTGCGACGCGGCTTTGCGCGGTCTCATCGACGAGATCCTGGCTCACGAGACGGTCGCCGAACACCTGGCGAAACCTGAAACGGACCGAGAGCTTGGACTGGGCATTCGCGATTGGAACAACAAGCAAATCTGGTCGGACCGGTTATTCGATGCCCCTTTCGTCACCGCCCTGCTTCATGCTCTGGACAGCGACGGTTTCCATTTCTGCCACTCCACCATCGGTCTGACCTCACGTGGGGCCGGGCGCCTGCGCTTTCACCAGGATCACCATCACTGGAACCACGACAGCCCGATCAACATCGAAGAGCGCGGGCGCTGGTATATCCAGATGCTCTACTACCCTCTGGGATTCACTCGCGGCGACGCCGAATTATACGTCATCCCCGGTAGCCACCGAGTCGCGCCACTGCCGGGCGTTACGGGGGAGAGTCTGCTGGTTGGCGAGCACGATGAGGAAGCAGGACGCCACCTCGAGGTTCGAGCTCTGGAGCTTCCTCCGGGCAGTATGGTGTTTCTCAATGCCCGCTGCTTCCACGGTGTCTCACCCAAACCGGTCGATTCGCCGCAGGAGTACAGGATTCTCTTCAATTACGTCTTCAAGGAGATCGGTCCTCCCCACCGCTACACCCAGCCTGTCCCGCCCCATTGGCTCGAGGATGTCAGTGCCTACCGGCGGAGCCTGTTCGACCGCGAAGCCTACTCGCCGGATATCTGGCCGCTGACGCAATAGTGTTGCGACCAGCCGCTCCGGCGGACCGAATCAGATGACACCAGGCAGAAACAGCCATTCGACCGCAAGAACGGGTGACGATGAAAAGCAGGATTAGAAATCTCGGCATCCTCGCCCATGTCGATGCCGGCAAGACGACGGTCACCGAGAACATGCTATTTCTGGGCGGCGCCATCCGAGCGGTGGGAAACGTCGACAAGGGGACCAGTCTTTCCGACGGGCTCGAGGTCGAGAGGCGCCGCGGGATATCCGTGCGCGCAACAACGTTGTCCTTTACCTGGCAAGACGTGCAGATCAATCTGATCGATACCCCCGGACACGTGGACTTTGCGGCTGAAGTGGAGCGTTCCCTGCGGATTCTCGACTGTGCAATTCTGGTTTTGTCCGCGGTAGAAGGCATTCAGTCCCACACGGAGACGATCTGGAAGGCGCTTGAAGCACTCGACATCCCGGTTGTTCTGTTTGTCAACAAGCTCGATCGGGTGGGTGCCAATGCGGCAGCTGTCGTCGCCGATCTGAAACGCCGATTTTCCCCCGATTCGGCGCTGTTCAATCAACCTGTAGGTAGTGGAACGACAGCGGCGGCGGTCTCCGCCCTCGACGAAGACGGCCTGCAGCTGCTCGCCGAGACCGTAGCCGCCAAGGATGACCTGCTGTTGGAAAGATATCTGGGCGATGAGTTGCTGTCTTTCCGGGATTTGCATGACACGATCGTCCATTGTGTGCCTCAACGAGAGCTCTTCCCGGTGTTCTGCGGGGTCGCGAAAGGCGGCATTGGTATAGTGCCTCTCCTCGATGGGGTCGTCAGCTACTTCCCGGACGCTCAAGCGCAGGTCGATGCGCCGCCGTCCGGCGTGGTGTTCCGCCTCGATCATGATGCGAAGCTCGGCAGGGTAGCCGGGGTGCGGTTGTTTGCCGGGCGGCTCTCGAATCGGGATACGGTGAGGAATGTCACCGCCGATCGGATGGAAAAGGTGACTCAGATCAAGAAGTCGTTGGGGCATCGGTATGAGGATGCTGGCGTCCTGAACGCCGGCGACATCGGCTTCGTCTGCGGCATGCCCGATGTGCAGATCGGAGATGTCCTGGGAGATGCGGGGCCTGTTCCCGGTACCTACGAGCTCAGCGAACCGCTACTCAGCGTTCGGGCAATTCCCGCGGATGAAACCGATCATGCGAGACTGGCTCAAGCGCTGCAGCAGCTGTCGAGCGAGGATCCACATCTGAACTTCACCTGGTTCGATGACGAGCGTGAGCTGCACGTGAAGATCATGGGCACCATCCAGACCGAGATTCTGACGGAGCTGCTCGATACCAGGTTCGGTATCCAGGCCAGGTTCGACGATCCCACCGTTTTATACAAGGAGACGCCGGCTGCGACCGGTTACGGGATCGAACGATACACGATGCCGAAACCCTGCTGGGCGATCGTGAAGTACCTGCTCGAGCCGGCAGAGCGCGGCAGCGGTGTGGTCTATTCCTCCGAAGTCAGTGTAAACGATGTCAAAGCAAAGTACCAGAGTGAGATCGAGAGCTCGATCCACTGCGCGTTAAAGCAGGGAATTAAGGGGTGGGAAGTGACCGACCTCAAGATCACGTTAGTCGAAGGCAGCGATCACGTTCTTCACAGCCGGCCCGGGAACTTCAAGCTGGCAACAAACATCGCGGTATTGCAGGGGCTGACCGAAACCGACACGATCCTGCTGGAGCCGATTCTATCGTTCCGCATCGAGACGCCGGAGAGCTTTGTCGGCAAGATCACCTCGGAGATCGTCAATGGCCGAGGAACCGTCGAGCCCACACAGACGGACCATGGGCAGGTGGTCGTCGGCGGCCGTATTCCGCTGGCGACGTCTATGAATTTCCCCATCCGGCTAAGTTCGATGACCGGGGGAACCGCCAAATACACCTTCCATTATGGCGGTTATGGGCCATGTCCTCGCGGGGAAGGAGTCGAGCGCCAGTATAAGGGAATTTCGCCGCTGGAACGATCCAAGTACATCCTCAAGATGCGCGGAGCGATCAAAGAAGCGGTGTAGACTCAGAGTGCGTCCGCCGCCCACTCGTGATCGGCGGGAATCGTCCACGTCTCCGAGAGTGCCAGACAACAGCTGGTGCCTTCCCTGCCGAACAGCTCCCGTGGCAGTACCCTGCCCGGAACGGTCTCACCATTGATCGAGAGTTCGGCGCGCCTGGCGGGGATCAGCAGGCTATACACGCCATGCGGTTGATCCGGATTCTCAAACGGCTGATTGGCAACCTGGACCGGCGCCATGAAATCGTACCAGCACAACATGATCTCGTCCACCCGCGACGCAACGTATTCGACCCACGTCGTTAGCATGTCGCCGCTCTTCGAGAATTCGGCATCGATGATCGGAATGTCACCGGAGTAGGTGTCCCGCATGGAGGCTTGGACCCCTTCCTGGAGCCAGCGCGCCAGCGCGAAGTTGTCCGAGTAGATCCGCGGCTCGTTGTTGGACAGGACGCTTTTTGCAAAGAGGATGTGTCCAACCCCTTTGGGGGATGCAACCACGCGCCAGTGGCTCATCTCGGCGGTCGGATCGGCATCTTCGGACTCCCCGATACGCAGGAATGAGTTTTCGCCGCTGACGCGAATCTTGTTTTGATCTGCTCCCATGATTTTTTCCTCCTTCAGAGATTGACTAATATAAGATCGCGAGACATCCAATGCAGGAATCACCAACTACTTAGGAGCAACTACGACTGAATGAGTAAAGAGGTCGACGTACTGGTTGTCGGTGGCGGTGTGATCGGCGTTTGTGCAGCGCATTATCTGCTGGAAGCAGGCCGCCAGGTCACGCTTGTGGAGCGCGATGCCGTCTGCAGCGGTTGCTCGCACGGCAACTCCGGCCTGGTCGTCCCCAGCCACAGCTTCCCCCTGGCCGTGCCCGGTGTAATCGGAAAGGGACTGAGGTGGATGCTGAATCCCGATAGTCCGTTCTTCATCCGCCCGCGTTTCGATCCCTCACTCCTCCGCTGGCTCTGGAAGTTCCGGGCCGCCTGCAACCACGAAGACATGATCCGGTCGATCCGTGACCTGGTAAATCTCAGTCGGGAGAGCATCGAGCTGTACGATCAGTTGATTTCCTCGGAGCGACTGGACTGTGGCTATGATCGTCGCGGCTCATTCTTGCTGTATCGGACCGCCCAAGGCCTGGAAGGTGGCCTCGAGGAGGCTCGATTGCTGCACGATCACGGCATTGCTCACCGTTCGATGACGGGACCGGAAGTGCACGAGATGGAGCCCGCCATCCGGGCAGACCTCGCCGGCGGACTTTTCTTCGAGCGTGACGCTTTCATGAATCCATCGAAGTTCGTTCATGCCCTCGCCGCGCGGGTGAATGAAAAGGGCGCGACGATAGAGGAGCAGACAGAAGTGCAAAGTATCGAATGCCATGGCAACCGCATCGAGCGAATCCGAACCACCTACGGCGATTACCATCCGGAGCAGGTGGTGCTGGCTGCAGGATCTTGGTCACCGTCGCTGGCGAGTGATCTGCCGTTCACGCTGCCGGTTCAGCCTGCCAAGGGGTACAGCGTCACCTTCGAGAATCCGGGCGTGAAACTCACCCGCCCGCTGATCATGGCTGAAGCCAAGGCCGGGGTGAACCCGATGGGCACGAAGATCCGGGTGGCGGGAACGCTGGAGATGACAGGAATCGACCAAAGCATCAACATGCGCCGGGTGCGGGCGGTGGTCCGATCCGTGGCCGATTATCTCGACGGCATTGACGAGGATCACGCCTTGAAGAATCCGTGGAGCGGCATGCGACCCTGCACCCCTGACGGCCTCCCGGTCATCGGCATGCCGACGCGGGTTTCCAACCTTATCCTGGCCACCGGACATGCCATGCTGGGCATGACTCTCGGCCCCGGCACCGGCAAGCTGGTGGCGGATCTCGCCTGCGGTCGGGAGCCGAGCCTGGATCCCGTTCCGTACAGCCCTGACCGCTTCCAATAACTGGGTGGGAGTCGTCAAAAAAACTAGGGTCCCGCTCTCGAATTCTTCAGCACGAGCGACTGCCTCCTCCCCTTGGCGAATTGAAGACATCGAAAAATATCCTTGACCATGCAAGGTTCTAGTACCTTCGTATCGTCTGACCGGACATTCGCAGGGGAGGTAGTATGTGCTGCAGTGGCTGCGCTTTCAAGAGACGGCTTATTCAGCTGGCGCTGGTCGTCTGCATCGCGGCAAGTCCCACCGCTGCACAATTGGCGTCGGGCACCATAACGGACAGTGATGGCGATCCGGTGGCTGGCGCGTCGGTCATGTTTATCCAAGAGGAGGCGGATGGCAGATCCCATATCGCTTTCGCTGACGGTGCCGGCGACTACCGGATCGATTTTTCCAAAACCACCGCGATCGATCGCTCGTCTCCTAGACCGACGACTACGCATCTACTCCCCAATTATCCCAATCCGTTCAATCCTTCGACCCTGATTCCCTACCGGCTGTCTCGCGGCGGTCACGTTCAACTCACTCTCTACAACGTGCTGGGCCAACCCATCCGTACGTTGGTGAACGGCACACAGCAGGCCGGCGACCATTCAGCCCGCTGGGATGGTCGGATGAATAGTGGACGAGGGGCTGCTGCCGGTATCTACCTCGTCCAGCTGCGGACCCAAGACGTCAGCGACGTGCGCAAGATGGTATTGCTGGACGGCCCCCGCGGCCCCGGTCCGGTCGCATCCGAGTTTATCGCCGCCAACAAACCTTCCAGCGCCGCGCAATTCGGCAATCGGCTTTTTACTGTAGAAATCAGTTCCGCAGATCTACTACTCTACCGTCAGCGAGGAATCACCCTGGCGGCAAACAACGTGCTCGATTTTCAGGTTCCGCGCCTGGAGGCACAAACGGTTCTCGACACAAGTTTTCGTATCAGCACCTTCGACGAGCTGAACGAGTTGCTGGGGCCAACGCTTGACCAGCCGTTCAGAATCTCAGGCAGTCTGACCCTACGTCGCATGGAATTGGCAGACCTAGCGGCGCTGTCAAATCTGGAAAGCGTCGGCGGAAACTTAACCGTGTTCGGAAATCCGGATCTCGAAAGCCTGACGGCTTGGAGAATCTCCGCAGCGTCGGGGGCCGCCTGCGGATTTTCGCCAACCTATCCCTGAAAAACCTGGACGGCCTTGCTGGCCTGCAGATGGTAGGCGGCAGTCTCGAGTTGAACAGCAATCGGTCTCTCGTTTCTCTCGAGGGTATCTCCCACCTCTTTCCAACGTTTACCGGAAACCTCTCCCTTTCGCTTTCCGGCGATACCGGATTAGACCCGCTGCGGCGGCTCCCCGAGCACATCGTCGGCCGCCTGAGCTTGTACCCGCGAGAGGCGCCCGAGAACCTCGATTTTCTCAGTCACGTTCAGTCCATCGGTGGAAGTCTACTGCTGGTAGAAAATTTCGCTCTGGAGTCCTTCGAGGGCCTGCACAATTTACGCCATATAGGCGGGTCCCTCATCCTGGCTGAAAACCGCCGAATGAAAAACCTCGAGGGGTTGCAAGCACTGGAGACTATCGGCGGTGGTCTTTCGATTTCGAGGGACCGCAGTCTGGAAACCCTTCATGGCTTGGAAAGCATTCGCGAAATGGGCGGAACCTTCTCGGTGTTTGCAGCTGACCGTCTGGCCGAATTCGCTGGTCTCGAGCGACTCACGCGGATTGGAGGCGACCTCATTCTCCTGTTCAACGGTGCCTTGAGAAATCTGGATCATCTCGATAAACTCCGCCAACTGGAAGGCGACGTGGAGATCATCTCGAATCCGAGTCTTGAGAGCATCGCCGGAATCGACGGCATGCTCGATACCTTCGACGGTCGGTTCGAGATCGAGTTCACGCCCGCGCTAGTCGATTTCGGTGACCTTAGCACGAGAGATCATCTGGGAGGGGGTCTGGCAATCGCCGGGGCCGAAGCACCTGTGGATCTCTCGTTTCTGCGGAATTTGCGTCGAGTGGACGGGGATCTGCTGATCAATTCGGCCCAAGCCCTTCAGGAGTTTACTGGTCTTTCCAATCTCAATTCCGTGGGTGGCAATCTTAAAATCGTGAACAATGATCAAATAAGAGATCTCTCTGGTCTTGAATCCCTCACAACCGTTGGCGGCGGATTAACGATTCTCTTCAATCGGCGACTGACCAGTTTTGAAGGACTGAACAATCTGACCAGTGTTCTCGACACGCTCAGGATTGATGGAAATCCGGCGGTGGAAAACGTGAATGCCCTGGCAAATCTGACTGGTCTCCCGGCTGCGGTACTCGTCTGGAACAACAATAGACTGATGGATCTCAGCGGCCTCGGAGGTCTCACGAATATCGCCGGAGATCTGACCATCGGCGAGAACGACGACCTGACCAGTCTCAAAGGACTCGGCAACCTCGTCCGCATTGGCGGCAATCTGGCCATTGGAGTCTTTATCACCGACGTCGACAGAACTCGCGGTGGCAACCGGGGATTGCTTTCCCTGGAGGGTCTGAACCAGCTCAATACCGTTGACGGCACCTTGGATATTCGCGGCAATCCCGCGCTGCTGGACTTGAGTGCTCTCGATCGTCTCCGCTTCCTCGGCGGCAGGTTAACTGTCGCGGATAACGGTCTGCTGCCCACTGCCGTAATAGAGGCTCTGGTAAGAAGATTAGTTGCCGAGGGATTCGCCGGCGAGGTCGTCGTCGAAGGTAACCGAAGATAGAGAGGTCCAGGTGAAACCGACCAAGCAGGAACTCAAGCGCGGCAAGCTGACCAAAAAGAACCTGGCCGCGGCGGCCGAAACCTTGCGCACGGAAGGTTTCGTGGTGTTGGAGGACCTTATTCCCAAGGATCTGCTCAAAGAAGTCCGCGACGCGATGGTATCTGTGCACCAGCATTTCTTTCGGCAAAATCCGAGATCCCCGCTCGCGGAACATTCCCACGGCAAAGGCCACGGAATCTTTGGTGTGGCGCCCCCGCAGGAATTGCCGTTCATGGACCCGCTCATCGTGACGAACCCGGTTGCGTTGCAGGTCGTGGAAGAAGTGCTGGGCAGTGATTTCTTCTGCGATTTCTACAATACCAACAATTCCTGGCCCGGGTCTCGCGCCCAGCACGTACACCGCGACTCCGATCCGCTCTTCGAGAACCTGCCGATCGCACTGCCGGCATCGGCGGTTGTCACCAGCATTCCCCTGGTGCCTTTCACTGTGGCAACGGGCGCTACAAGAGTGTGGCCGGGTAGCCATCTCTATCCGGGCCCCTATCCGGACGAGACAAAGAGTTTTGATGTTTGGGCGCCTGACAGGCCGTCCGCGCGTATGCTGGCGCCGCTCGGCGCGATAGTGCTGCGCGATCCGCGCATGTGGCATTGTGGCATGCCCAACAAAACGAAAAAGGTGCGCACCATGTTGACCGTGTCGTACAGACATTCTCTCCTCGGCAGGAATCGCACCCGGATGCTGGTAATGCGCCGCAATGTGTGGAGTCAATTGCCTGAAGAAGGACAGCACGTCTTCCGCTTCAGCCAGGTCGGCGACTAGGCCATCAAACGACTCAACGTCCGCCGTTGGAGCTATTTATCCGGCCAGTAGGCGTCCATGATTTCGTTTCCAGCTTGCACGCCTACGTTGCTGTCGATGAGGTTTCTTAGGTCATCCACGGCTCCGATTCGCCTGGCTTCATCGGCCCCATACAAGCTCACTGCCTTGGCATACGCCTCTTTCGCTTCTTCAAAGTCTTGTCGAGCCAGGTAAGCCAACCCCAGGTTGTAGCCTGCAACGGACTGAGGTTCGCGATCCAGTACCTTCTGAAACACCTGAATCGCGTCGTCGAATCTGTTCTGGACGTAGTGTATCCATCCGATGTTTGTCCGAGCCTTAATATTGGTATTGTCTTCTGCGATTGCCCTTTTGTATGCTAGCATGGCCTCGTCGAGCCTGCCCCATTCGAAAAGCTGTATTCCTATTCCCGTATATGTGTTGCTGTTGGCGCCGACGTACTCTTCGCTGACAATGCGCCGGTAAATTTCCAGCCCTTTCGGTTGCTCGTCCTGGTCGATGTAAAGCTTGCTCAACGCGAGGTGGGTCCGTACATCTCGCGCGCCGGCTTCAATGGCTCGGACAAGGGCAGCCGTTGCTTTCCCTATCTCGCCTCTCCGGTACTCCATGTGAGCGATCCGATCGAGAACCACCGGATTTGTCGGTCCCAGAGCTAGACATCGCTCATACGCGCTGAGCGCTCGCTCGATGCGACCCTTGTCCTCGTAGCAGACTCCCAAAAGATAATACAGCTCGAATGAGGGTCGTTTCCGAATGCCATCCTCACATACCGCGATGGCCTCGTCCAACTTCCCCATGCCGCGCAAGCCGTAGGCAGTCAGATAGTAGGCGTCTGGATCGTTCGGTTTCAGTTCAGCTGCTCGAAGCGCTAGAGTTGACGCTTGGTCGCGATCGCCGACCACCGACATAGCCAGAACCAGACTCTTTACCGTCTTCAAATCGCCGGGGTTGTAATTCAGTGACTTGTGGAACGTGGCAATGGCCTCTATCGGCCTTCCTCGAGTTGTGAATCCCCTGCCCAGATTGTAGTACGCCTGTGCAACTACCGTTGGCACTGGCACGCCATCAGGTGGGTTTTCCACAAGCGAGTCAATCTCGGCTTGTGCTTGCTGACGCAGCGTCGAGTCGGCACTGACCGTGTTGAGTACCGTTCTAAAAACGCTAAACGTCAAACTTTCTGGATACGCCTTTAGGGCCTGATTGAGAAGCGAGTCTATCTCCGATCCCTGGGAAAGTTCCATGAGAAGGATGCGTTCATAGGCGCTTTCCCGATCAACGACCCCAGCGCCATGCGTGACGGCCCGCTTAAAGAGGGTAATGTTGGTCGGGGCGTCACCCCTGGCCGCATAGCTCCTGGCGGAACTGTATAGAGAGATCGCTTCCGCTCGCATCATGAAGATGTAGCTCGAAAACATGACTAGGCCGAGAGCACAAATAGCTGCAGGCCATACCAGATGCGGTCCCCTTTCCGACAGCAGGCGTATGCCCTTAGAAAGAATCCACGCAAAGACAACGGCTGATCCGGCGCTGCTGAAATACAGGTAGCGTGACGGCCCCGAGGGCAGGTTAAGAATGATTTCTTCGTTGACGAGTATGAACGGTATGAGAAATATCTGCGTCCACGCAGCCCAAACGGAAACGGGCGATGAACGACGCTTAGCTAGTGCGAGGAATCCCGCGAGGACAAGCACCCCAAAAGCGACCTCCCAAGTCTGCATATCGGCGATGGGAGCGAGCAGCCAGTGAGCCGTGGTCACGAGTCGTGCGTTCAACCATAGCAGCATGCGCACAATACCTGCGATCAAGGACGCGGAATCTGTTACGCCATAGAACCCGATTGCCCCCCATACGCTGCTTTCATCGTAGGTCCGGCTTAAACTGAGGACGCCCAACAGGGCAAGCAACACGAAGCCCGGGACCAACATTGTCAACGCGTGTCTCACCTTGTCTCCTTGCCGCAATGACCAGAAGAGACACAGGGGCAATACCGCCGCGGCGGCAGGATGAGAAAGAAAACCCGCAGACAGGAAAATATAGAAGGCTATAAAGGATGCTCTCCCGCGGCGGGACGTGTAGGTCAAGAAAATAGCCAAGCACCAAAGCAACCCTAAGACGTAGTTCAACCCCGAGATCCAGTGAACGACCCGGAAGTGGGCGACATTCACCAAGAACAGCACGCCGCCCAGCTGGCTCGTGGTTAAATCTATGCCGGTTCGTCTGGCGACAAGCGCAAGCGACAACGAGGCGAGAGCATGCACAACAACGACCAAGACGTGAAACAAGCCGGGATCGTTTCCCCATGCGAGGAAGAAAATCCACATTGCCAACTCGTGCGCCAGCCGCCCTGAAGCATGCTCTTTGTCAGGCGAAAACAGATAGGCGAAGTTCTCAGAAATGGCAAGATTGTCGCGGAAGGTTTCAATGTCGTGGGTGTCGAGTAGATGAGTTCTCAGATCTGCGAAAAAAAGAACCGTCAGAGCTATCACAAGCAACGCGTAAAGAATCCACCGTGCCCATGGGTCCTCAGATAGCTGTTTTGACACGGAACTGATTGCCGGTTTCACGGGGAAGAGACAGGAGGTTTGCTGGACATAGCGGCCTATTAAGGTTCTGGCCAATGAGAATTTAGAATAGCTTCTGCGGCAGCAACTCGGATGCCTCTGTCGATCAGATTTCTGAGATCCTCCACAGCACCGATTCGCACCGCTTCCTCTGCGCCAAACTGAAAGACTGCGTCTCGGTAAACGATTTCTGCCCGTTCGGTTTTTCCTTGTGCCAAGTATGCCAGCCCGAGGTTAAATACGGCATAACTATTGGTTCTTTCTAAATCAAGTGCGACGCGAAACTCATCTATTGCATCATCGAACCTCTCTTGAAGGAGATAGAGCCATCCAAGGTTGGTGTGTGCCACTACATTCGATTGGTCGGAATCAATTGCCTTCTCGTAAGCCCGTACAGCATCTCCGAATCTGCCCCATGCTTCGAATCCATCCCTAATCGCAAATAGACCGGGCTTCCTACTCCTCGGAATTTACCATCGAGTGCCGTTGAATATATTTCCTGGGCCCTTTCTATCTGCCCATTTGCCTTGTACAGCCTGCCCAAGATGAGGTAGGTATTTACGTCCTTCGATTCTAACTGCGCTGATTTATCAAAGGCCTCAATCGCGCTCAATGTATCACCTTGGGCCAAAATCACTCTACCCAAATGATGGAAAATTCGCGAATTGTAGGGACTTAGCGATGCGCTCTGTCTGTAGGCTTCAAGGGCACGCTCTGGTACATTCTCGTGCTCGTAGCAGTCCCCCAATAGAAAGTAGAGTTCGGCCGTTTGGACACTAGTCAGGGCTTCGTTGCAAGCAATAATGGCCTCATCTACTTGTCCTTCAAGCCGCAGCGCAAGAGCCCTCGCATAGAGGGCAAATGGATCATCTGGATTGGTCCTAACAAACGCTTGCACCCACTCCATAGCTTCTTCGCTTTGGCCCGTTTCGAGCAATGCAACCGCTAGGCTCTTCATCGTTTTGCTTCTGAGTGGGTCAAATTCTAGGGCTTGACGATACATGAGAATTGCAGATTGCGGAACCCCTTTGTGGCGAAATCCGCGGCCGAAACTATCATAGACTTGCCCTATCTGTTCCCGGACGAAGGACCTGCCATCAGCCACTAGCCTGAATAATTCATGAATCCGCACCAAGCGAACGAATTCGGTGCGCTGGTCAATGGCTGGACGTTTTGGTAGCGGGTTGATCGAGTGCTGTCGGTCGTCGAGGTGTTGTCTGGGAGATCTGAGCCTCTTTTGGATGTCATTGGGACAGTCGGGTCCCTTGGTGGATCGTGTGCGTGGATGTAGTGGGACATCGCAAAGCATCATGAGGTGTCGAGGTTGAGGACGACGGTGCGCATCAGATCCTTGAGCGGGTATGACGTCGGAAAGTGAAAACGGACCTTGGTGGCTTGCTCCCGCACGCGGGCGCCGATTTTGAGCACCCGGAGTTGGATCGTGTTAAAGTTGGACATCGTCCATTGGGTGCCGCGCATGCCAATCTGTTGGATCGTGTGCAGCAGCACGTAGGCCGCGCTGTGCAGGAAGAGGCGAAATTGGTTGGCCGAGAAGCGGTGGCAGGAGGTGCGGTCGGACTGCAGGTAGGTCTTGTGATTCTTGATGAAGCCTTCCGACCGCCCACGAGCGCAGTAGATCTCCTCATACAGAAACTCGGGAGAGCGGTTGCGGATATTGGTCACCACGAAGCGCGGGTTGGCTTTGCCTTGTGTGATCTCGGCCTTGTAGATAATCTGGCGCGGTCGGGGCCAGCTCTTGGCCTGATACTCGAAGCGGTCAAAAAGCCGCACCGGTTCATCGCTCTGCTCGGCCAGCGCCGCCACCAGCTCCATCAGCGGTTCGCCGAGTGCCTTGAGCTTGTTGTTGATCGCCTGTCCCAGAATGAAATCAATACCGTATCCGTCGCACAGGTCGTGCACCTCAGGGGTGCTGAAGTGTGAGTCGCCTCGTAAGGTGATCTTCGTCTTCGGCCACACCATGATCAAATGATCCAACACGCGTTTGAGGATGGCTACCGCCTCTCGGCCTCGCATTCTACGACCGGGTCGCAGCAGCGTCGTGATCAATTTGCCCGACTCCCCTTCGTAGAGATGGACCGGAAGGTAGCAATACTCGTCATAGTAGGCATGGAACAACGTGAGTTGCTGGGCGCCGTGTGCCGGATCGTCCGTGTCGTCGATGTCGATGGTGAGCTTCTTGGGCGGCTGGTCGTAAGACTCGATGAATATTTCCAGCAAAGCGAGCCCGATGCGATACAGATCCGAGCGGCTGACACTGTTTTCCAAACGAGACATGGTTGGTTGACTGGCCAAATCGTCTCCCGTCAGAGGCAGACGGTCGCACGCGGTTTTCAGACCCGGATCGCAACGCAGGTCGTCACTGTCATTGGCGTCCTCGTAGCCACAGGCGATCTGGAATACGCGCTGCCGGATGAGGTCAGTATACGTATGGTCGATATAGCTTTGATGTCGACGATCCCGGTGCGGGCTTCCGCTTGTCGCAGAAGCAGGGCGCCCCCATCACTGGTGGTCATGCCACCGTCAAAATCAGCTTCGATCTTTTTGCCCGAGATGTTTGCAAACGATAGCGCGATCTGCGAAGTTTCCATCTGCGGTGGCCCTCTTGATTGGTTGTTGTTTGTGGGTAACCCTAACGTAGGGCAAAACAACCAGTTGTACAGAGGCTCACCGCATTTTTATGAATAATTCAGGTTAGTACAGGGAATAGGGACCGTCGTTGCCCGGGATTCCCATGGCGAATGGGGTTATGCGGCCGTCATCGGACAAAATGGTGGTGCCCGCCTATCACCCCTGACCGTTTCCATGAGTTCCTTCAACGGTTTTCGAGTGGATCTGACGTCACGCCATTTGGATACAACAATTCTGGGCTCCCGCATTGACCGGCCCGATGGAGGTCAAGTCGACGATGCGAATCTGTTACTCGGTTCCAGAGTGCAGGTGCGTGTGGGAGCACTCCAGATCGGACTCAATGGTGGCAATATCCATTCGTACCAGAGCACCAAGTCTGGAAACAGCGTTAAAGGCCGGCTTCATTCCGATCAACCGATTATCGACTGGATTGTCGTACGTTTTGAAGATGATTCGCCTGCAGACGGAACAGGCGGCGCCGTTGTTCAATCCGCTCAGCTTATAGTTAATGGGAAACCCCGGCCGGACTTGGTGCCAGAAGTGATCAGGCACCAATCGGGTATTCAGACGCAGGTTGGTAGGCGCTCGGCCGTGACACAACGCTTTCTTGGATTTCCGTACGCCAGCTTAGGCCAGGATAACCTAGCGCAGTCCGCGTATTATTCGAATCAGACGATCCCGCTTTTCGCCGACTATTTCTACCGCCTTGACCACGAAAGGGGCAGAGACGTGGCTCCGTTCACAAATCTGCGTGGTCTCTTGTCGAACTTGCAGCTGCCATCTCCCGGGGAAATACTGATAGCAGATGGTGGAGACCAACTCAACTTCTTGTTCAACATGTCAGATGAGCCGATGGTCGAATCCGTTTCCGTCGATGCGCTGCTCGCTGGCGACTACCGCGTCAGCGTAGCGACAATATCTCAGAAAAGCACTAGCGAGAGATGGGAGCATCGCTTCCGAAGCACGTTTTTGAAAACAATTCTACGAGCGCCAGGAAACGTGCAAGACGGCACGAATCTGGAACGCAGGCGCTTCGATATCGGCGAACACACATCAATTTTCACCTATAGTTCCGACTTAACTATAGAGGTTCCGGGACTCAGTATCAACGCGGAGTATGCCGGTTCGACCGTTTGGTCCAGGTATCCCGCTTCGTTGAGTAGGCCCAACCGCCAACGGGTTTTCGATCAAGGTAGGCGATTTGCAGACCGTGGCAGCGCCTGCTTCATCAATGCGGTTCACTGGTCCGAGTATGGCCACCTGGGCGCAGAATACTACTCAATGCACCCTAGTTTCCAGACCAATATGCGCAACTATACGCATTCCTTTGACAATAAGACCGCTATCTGGCGCTTGGTAGAGGACAACGAGGACGCTGACCATTATGCCGATTACGATTACTTCCAATTGGACCCAACAGGAGTTTTGCTTGATCAGGACACCGATCGGGACGGTATCCCTGACAGCAACCGAAACCTAAATGATTTACTGGATTACGAGGAGCCGTTTCTTGCATTTCATGCGGATCCTGATGCCTATGTGTATGGCCTGGATCGCAACCACAACGATGAGCCAGATCGTCGCGAGGATGATATCGATCCAGACTATCCGTACGACTTCGACCAAAAGGGCTTTCACCTATTTGGTCAGATAAACCTGACGCCTCACTGGGGCTTGGCGTCGGGGCATTTCTCGATCAGGGAGCTGGCGGGAGCGGGGCGCAACCGAGCTACCTACCTCTTGATGACCTATCGCCGAGAAAACCCTATCAGCGGCCAACGGCTGAATATCCAAAATCACTTCCGTAGGGTAAGAGACAACATCCCTGACGAGTATTTAGTCTTAGGAGATGTTCCGCGACGTCTCCTTTTTTCGGTCAGACGCCGGAGACGATATGACTATAGGCTCCTCGTTGCAAGCGATGTGCGTGAAGACCCATTGCGCTACCAAAACAGCTATGTGAACGAGTTTTATGCCGATGCCCGGTTTAGGCCATTGGCGTGTTTGTCATTGGATTACAAACTCCGGTATAGATCCAACTGGCAGAGAGTCGGGAGATCCATTAGCGGCAATTTGCAAAGAGAGCGGCGGCTTGACTTCCTGACCTTGGTTAGTCGCACGGAGTTTACCAAGCACTTTTACCGGGCAAGGCTCACTTTGCAGCACAAATTAATGCTTCTTCGAGATGTCGATCGCACTTCCAACCTGGTCCTGCGTTCCGAGATCGAGTCAATGCCCATTGTTCGGGTGGAATTCCCTCTCACATCGCGAACCGCGCTACGCTTTGGTGTCCAGGGCATTGGCCCCTTGCCTCATAGAGCACTGTGTACAAGATGTGGTCAGTTTGGCAAAACCAATTCGTTCTCGCGTCGGTACCCTGCGAGTTTCAAGCAACATACGCTGATCGCCTCCGTAAACAACCGGTCGCAATATTCTGGGTACGAGCTTCATACAGTCATCGGCTTTGAGAAGAGCCGAAAGCGTTTTGATCGCTCTCTATATTCCAACAGTGAGTTCGATAGTTGGGCGTTTTTCGTTCGAGCGCTAGTGGGCTTTGGCATGTACGCGCAGCTGCTTTGATGCCATCACCCGTAGTATGGTGCACAGCCAAGTGTCCGAAATTGAGTTGACGCTCCGGATTGTTAAGCGCCCAGTCTGCACGCCAGTGTACGTCCTACTTCCGCCCGCGCCAACAGATTCGCATGGGTTGGTTGTCGCCCGCAGCGGCCATCCAAAGACGTTAGTCGAAGTTGTACCAAAGTCCTGTACCAATCTGTAGCAACAGTACCATCCCAGGTACAGTCCGGCGCTCCTCTTTTTAAGCAGATCTCCTTTCCATCATTTGTTGTAGTAGATGCATAAGTCTTTTTGGCAGTGTCAGTTAGCCAAAGATTGCGGCCAGCGGACACCCGGCCTGGGTCCAGCCGGCACGTCCATTGCCTGGGGTAAGACCTGGCAGGGCACAGCGAAACGCGAGGACAACGCCAAGGTGGACGTCATGGACGAAGGCAGCATTGATCTACGGGGAGCCAAGATACTCCTGGTCGACGACACCCAGGCCAATCGGGAGGTTTTGTGCGCGCTGCTGGAGGCGCAAGGCTACAACATATATTTGGCGCCCAACGGCCCTACCGCGCTCCGGATCGCCAGCGAGGTGGCCCCCGATGTGATCCTCCTCGATGTGATGATGCCGGGGATGGACGGCTACGAGGTCTGCCGCCGACTGAAGCAGGAGGATAGCACCCGGGAGATTCCGGTCATCTTCATAACCGCAGAAAACCAGACCCAAGGGGTGGTACGTGGCTTTCAGGTGGGCGGCGTGGACTACATTCCCAAACCGTTCCGCGATGCAGAGGTTTTGGTGCGGGTACGCAATATCCTCTGCACCAGGTATCTGTTTGACGAGCATCGCGCCTCCCGGCTCAAGATGGAAGAGGAGCTGCGGACGGCCCACGAGCTGCACATGGGGTTGATGCCCGACGCGCCGCCGCAGATAGAAGGGATCGAGCTGGCCGGCCGCTGCCTTCCGGCCGAGCAGATGAGTGGAGACTTCTTCCAATATTTCGAGCAACCACAGGGCGGGCTGACGTTGGCGCTCGCCGATGTGACCGGCCACGCGATGGCGGCAGCGGTGCCGGCGGTACTGTGCGAAGGAATGCTGCAGAGTAGGGTGGAAGTAGACTGCTCACTGGAGGACCTTTTCTCCACTCTCAACCGCTCACTCTGTCGCGTTTTGGACAGACGCACCTTTGTCTGCCTGGCGATGGCACAGTACGATCCCGGGAACCGGCGGATGCGCCTGGCCAACGGGGGGTATCCATGTCCGTATCACTACCGAGCAACGGACGGTGCAGTGGCGGAATTGGAAACGGAAAGCGCCTACCCTCTGGGTGTCCGGCTGGGTAGCTCCTATGGGGTGCTGGAGCTACAACTGGAACCTGGCGACCGAGTAATCTTCTGTTCGGATGGAATCATGGAGGCCACAAATGGCAGAGGTGACCTGTTCGGATTCAAGAAGACGTCAGAGGTGATAGAGAAAGGGTGTGGAGAAGACTTGAAAGCAGAACCCCTGCTTGAGCGCATCTTGGACGAGGTGCGCGCGTTTGCCGGCGGAGTGCTGCAAGCGGATGACCAGACCGTGGTCGTCTTTGAGGTCGGAAAGAGGCAATAAAAAATGGCGACATATCTGAATCGCATCGGCTGCCTGATCGTATGGACGATGCTGCTGTTGCTGTCGGTGGCGGTAGAGGCTGAACAGCCTACTCTGGCACGGCTGTCCTTCTGGGTGCCGCCGGAGCGCACGGCGGAATTTGAGACGGTGTACGAGGAAGAGATCGTGCCCCTTCTGGAGCAGCACGGCCTCGTGGAATCATCGCAGCGCGGCCGAACCACCGTTGACAGCGTCTTCAGCCGGCTCTTCGCGCTAGAGACGCCGGCAGCGGTCACTGCCAAGGAGCAAGCGCTCCAGAACGACCCGGCGTGGCGGGACGCGTTGCAGCGCTTGGGGGCGAACTTCGAAACCGCCGGAGAAGGCATTCGCCATGAACACGCGGTCGACATGGGTGTGGAAGAGGGTGCCATTCGCTATCATTTCGGGCTCTACCTAACGCCTGCCGGAGCGGGCAGGGCGGTGCTGGCCGGTCCGGGCTTTCGGCAGGGATTGTGGCAGAGCTTCACGGTGCAGGACGGTCTCACGCCCGGAAGAATAAATAGCATGGTGCAGGATCGGGAAGGTAATCTGTGGTTCGGCACGAATAGGGGTCTGTGTAGTTATGATGGGGCGCAGTTTGTCACCTTTACCACCGAAGACGGCCTGGCCGACAATTTTGTGCAATCCGTTCTGGAGGATCGCCAGGGTAATCTGTGGTTCGGCACGGAAAAGGGCTTGAGTCGCTATGACGGAAACGAATTTGCCACTTTTACAACGGCGGATGGCCTGGCACAGAATACGTTGAGGTGGTCTTCCATGGCGGAGGATCGGCAGGGTAATCTGTGGGTCGGCACCCCTTCGGGTGGCGTGAGCCGCTATGACGGGCACGAGTTTGTCACCTTCGCTACCGAAGGCGGCCTGGCGGGCAATCATGTGCATTCCATAGTGGAGGATCGGCAAGGACATCTGTGGTTTGGTACCCACGACGGCTTGAGTCGCTATGATGGAACCCGGTTCACCACCTTCACCACCGAAGACGGCCTGGCGGACAATTGGGTGTGGTCCCTTTGGGAGGATCGGCAGGGTTATCTATGGATCAGCACTTCTGGCGGGTTGAGTCGCTATGACGGGAACCAGTTCACCACCTTCACCACCGAAGAGGGCCTGGCGCACAATTCGGTGGGGTCCTTTCAAGAGGACCGGCAAGGTAATTTGTGGGTCATTTCTGGGGGCGGCTTTAGCGAAACAGGCGGCGTGAGTCGCTATGATGGAACCCAGTTTACCACCGAAGAAGGCGTGGCGCACAATCATGTGTCGGCCATTGTAGAGGATCGGCAGGGCCATATGTGGGTCGGTACAAAGAATGGCCTGAGTCGCTATGACGGGACCCAGTTCACCACCTTCACCACCGAAGAGGGCCTGGCGCACAATCATGTGAATTCCCTAGTGGAGGATCGGCAGGGTAATCTGTGGATTGGCACTTATGGCGGCGGGTTGAGTCGCTATGACGGAACCCGGTTCACGACCTTTACCACCGAAGAGGGCCTGGCGAGCAATCACGTGGGTTCCATAGTGGAGGATCGGCAGGGTTATCTATGGATCAGCAGTTCTGGCGGGTTGAGTCGCTACGACGGAACCCAGTTCACCACCTTTACCAGCGAAGACGGCCTGGCGAGAAATGAAGTGGGTCGCATACTGGAGGATCGACAAGGTCATCTGTGGATTCCAACCCTCGGTGGCCCGAGTCGCTACGATGGACTGGTATTCCAAACCCTGTCTAGGAAAGATGGCCTGGTAGCGGATCAGGTTGGAAGGATCTACCAGGATCGTCACGGCGATGTCTGGCTCGCCAGCAAAAACGGCCTCACCCGCTATCGACCACAGGATACCTTTCCCCCGGCCATCCACCTTGCCGACGTGCTCGCCGACCGCCGCTACGGACCGGTTCGGGAGTTGCGCCTGCCCTCGTCGCAGGAATTCGTCACCTTCGCGTTCCAGGGCCGCAGCATGACCACACGCCGGACGGCATAGTCTATGTCTATCGGTTGCAAGGCTACGAGGACGAGTGGAGCTCAACCCACGCGACCGAAGTGGAGTACACCGATCTTCCCCGCGGCGACTACGTCTTTCAGGTGAAGGCCGTGGACCGCGACCTGAACTACTCCGAGCCCGCAACGGTGACCGTGGAAGTACATCCACCGTATGCGCAGATCGGCTGGGTCTCAGCCCTGAGTGTAGCCGTCGTCCTGATTGTTGGATTGGGAGCGAGGCTAATGTGGAAGGACCGCAAACTGCGGTTAGCGAACCAGGTACTCACCACCATCAATCAGGACCTGGACCAAGCCCGCGGGGAAGCCGAGGCGGCCAACCATGCCAAGTCCCTCTTTTTGGCCAATATGAGCCACGAGATCCGCACCCCGATGAACGCCATCCTGGGATATGCCCAGCTCCTGCGGCGCAGCCCGGATCTGGCTCCCGACCATCAGCACGCCATGCAGACCATCCAGCAGAGCGGCGACCACCTGTTGAATCTGATCAACGATGTCCTGGACATCTCCAAGATCGAAGCCGGTCGTATGGAGTTGAGCCCGTCCGATTTCGACCTGCAGGCGCTGCTGGAAACATTGGGGGTGATGTTCGAGCTCCAGTGCCAGGAGAAGGGGCTGGAGTGGCGGCTGGAGGGGGTGGGCGACGAAAGCCTGCCGGTGCACGGCGACGAAGATAAGCTGCGGCAGGTGTTGATCAATCTGTTGGGCAATGCGGTGAAGTTCACGCAGACAGGCCGCGTGGTGCTGCGGTTCATGCCGCAGCCTGAAGACCAGTATCGCTTCGAGGTCGTAGACACCGGGCTCGGGCTCGCACCCGAGGATCAGGAGACCCTCTTTCAGGCCTTCCAGCAAGGGGCGGCTGGTTCGCAACAAGGCGGCACAGGTCTGGGGCTGACCATTGTCCAACGCCAGCTCCAGCTGATGGGGGCTGCCTTGGAGGTGGATTCGGCGCTCGGCCACGGTGCGTGCTTTGGGTTCACCGTCTGCCTGCCGGCGGCCCAGGGCGAGTTGCCTACCGAGGCGCAGGGTGCGTGGTCGAAGGTGCGGCACTTAGCCGACGGCTATGCGGTGCGAGCCCTGGTGGTCGACGACGTGGCGGAGAATCGCGACGTCCTGCGCGGTATGCTGGCGGAGATCGGGGCGGAGGTTGAGATCGCGGAGAACGGTCAGCAGGCCTTGGAGCGGTTGGAAACCTCCGGGCCGGACATCGTCTTTCTAGACATTCGCATGCCGGTGATGGGGGGGCTGGAAACCCTTGAGCAATTGCGGCAAAGAGGGGTGGCGCCGCAGGCGAAGGTGGTGGCCATCTCGGCGTCGGTCCTGGAGCACGAACGCCGGGGGTATCTGGCCGCCGGCTTTGACGATTTTATCGACAAGCCCTTCCGCTTCGAGCAGATCTGCGCCTGTCTGGCCACCCACCTGGGGGTCGAGTACGAGTATGCCGAGGCAGCGGAAGCGGCCGCCCTGCCCGCCGAAGCCGTCGACTGGAGCCGGATCGAGTTGTCGGCCGATCTGCACGCGCGCCTCAAGGGCGCGGCGAAAGTCTACAGTGTGACGGAGATTGAGGACTACCTCAAAGAGATGGAGGACCTGGGGGAAGACCAGCGCAGACTGGCCGGGCACTTGCGGGGGTTGAAGCAAAAGCAGGATATGGACTCCATCCTCGCCACCCTCCGAGCCGTACCCCATGGATAGTTGTTACCTCGAGCGCTCCAAATACGTAGTGCGGAGCGTTATGTGGTCCGGAGTATACTGCGGGCTTTTGCTGGTGCTGGCCGCCGGGACCTGGGGCCAGGAGCTCTCGTTGAACCAGGTGACGAAGCAGGGGGCGCTGCTGCGCCACGAGCGGCCGCCCTACAAGAACTACGCCTTTACCCCCTTCACCAATTACCTGGATCACACCTGGATTGGCCCCGGCCACGGCACCGAGCGAGACGTCGGACCGGTGCGGCCGCGGGCCCTGTGGAGCCCCCTGGGGGATTACCTCATGACCGGCTACGACCTCTTCACCTGGGAGGAACGGCGCCAACCGGAACAGCGCTTTGGCAGCGCCCTCTTCAAGGACTGGGACAGCTGGCACCCCGCGTTCAACAACGTGGCGGTGGCGAAGGATGGCTACGGTGGCTGGGGCTACAGCGCCATCGTTGGCGACGGGCTGATCGCACGTTTTACACCACTAACCTTGTCCAAAACCGATTTCAACGGTGCGCGCCTGGACGTCTCCTTGCGCCATTTGAAGTTCACCGCGCTGGGCTCGCGCATCGCACGGCCAAACAACCAGTTTCCTCTGGGAGGGGGGGAAGTCGAAGACGATTTTTCCACCATGCTGGTGGGCGGCCGGGTTCAAGCCGATCTAGGCCCCTTGCACTTGGGCGTGAACGGGGTGAACCTGCACGCCTATGACAGCACCCAGCTGAACAACAGCATCAAGGGGCAGTTGCGCAAAGACCAGCCGCTCTACAGCTGGCTCCTCGTGCGCGTTGTGGATGATGAGCCCACCGACGGCCGGTCCGGCGCCGTGGTGCAGGAGGTACAGCTCGTCCTCAACGGCCGCGCACGCCCCGACCTACAAGCACAGGTGATCCGCCACCGCGCCGACGTCCCCTCCCAAGTGGGGCGCATTTTGTCGCTCACCGGTCAATTCTTACCGACCGCCTACGACATCATAGTCAAACGATACCCCTTTGCCAACAGGTATTACCAGGACAAGGAGATTCCGCTCTACGCGGATTATCTCTATCGCCTGGCGCATGAAGCGGGTGAAGACGTGAGCAAGAGTACCAATCTGGAGGGGCTCCTCGAGGTTTTTGCCCTGGAATCTCCGGCGGTGGTCCGGCGCGTCGAGGGAGATGAGCAACTGGTCTACCTCTTCGATTTGCGCAAGGAGCTCTACGTACAGCGGGTGGAGGTAGAGCGGTGTTGGGCAAGGATTACCTGGTGCAGTGGGCCGGCGTCTACCTGAACCAAGTCAACGCCACAGCCACCAAGTTTGAGGATCGCTTCCGCAGTAGCTTCTACCGCACGGCGCTTAGGGCCCGGGGGCGTGTTGAGGATGGTTCGAATCTTAAGCGGGTGCGCTTCAAGGTGGGCGAGAGCACGGCGATCTTTACCTATAGCGCCGATCTACAGCTGGCGCTGCCGGGACTGGAAGTCAGCGGCGAGTACGCGCGCTCAGCGGTCTACGGCCGTTATCCGGCGAATATGGAGGGGGAGCTTTTGCCCACGATGAGCCCGCGCTTTGCCAATCGGGGTGCGGCCTATTTCGCCAACGTCATACACTGGTTCCGTCGCGGCCGAGTGGGTGCAGAGTATTTTTCCATGAATCCGGACTTCACCACCGAGATGGAGGCCTTTCTACCAATGGACTTCAACTATGGGATCAGCACGGGCAGCGGCACCTGGAGCCCTTTCGGCGGGTTGAGCAAAGCGACGGCTATCTGGCGGCTGGTGCAGGACAATGAGGATGGAGACCGCTGGCCCGACTATTCGCTGGGAGCGGTCCTCGGCAGTCCGCGGTTGACTCAACCGGGAGAATTGGGCCGCGCCGGTCCGGTGGACGGAGATGGGACTTTTCCAGGCCAGGATGAGAACAACGACGGGATTGTGGATACGGACCGCAACTTTAACGGCATCCCCGACTACGAAGAGACCTTTATGATGTACGAGGCGGAGCCCAACGAATACATCTACGGTCTAGACCGCAACCACAACGACGATCCGGATCGGCGTGAAGACGATTGGGAGGCGGACTATCCCTATGATGCGGACCAGCGCGGTTTTCATCTCTTTGGGCAGGTGGATCTGAACCGGCGCTGGTCGCTGGGGATGGGGCGCTACGCCGTCAAGGAGGTGGCCGGTGGCGGGCGCAATCGTTCTACCTATGCGCTGCTGACTTACCAGAGGGATACAGTGGCGCGGCGGCGGATCTTTTTTGAGAATCACTTCCGGCGGGTAGAGGACGATATCCCGGATGAATTCAACGAATTCAGTAAAGCCATCGGATTGGTGCGGGTGCAACCTAACGTTAGTGATTTTACGGGAATAGTTCAAAATGTCGAGGGTGAAATCAACCGGCGCCAGGATTTGCTGTATTACCAGGACAGCTATGTCAACGAGACCTACCTGGAGGGGCGGCTGCGGCCGTGGTCGACGTTGAACCTGGTGCAGAAGCTGCGCCTGCGGCTCAACTGGCAGCAGGGGGGCCGACTGGCCAATGAGCGCTTCCAGCGCCAACGGCGGCTGGACTTTGGGGCGGTGGTCAGCCGGGCGGACTACACCTATCAGTGGGGCAAACTGCGCGTGGTGCCGCAATTCAAGTTTTTGCTCTTGCGTCTGCAGGACCACGAGGTCGACCAGGCTCTGCGCTCGGAGTACCGGGTGATCCCGATCCTCAAACTGAGGTATCCGCTGATGAGCCGGACGGTGCTACAAGCGGGGGTGCAGGGGTGGGGACCGCTGCCCTATCGGCTCGAAAACCGGAGCCAGAAGCGCGAGAGTCTGGAGCAGCGCACGATGGTTGTTACCCTGACCAACCGCTCGCGCTACTTTGGTTATGACATGCATACGATCATCGGCTTCAGGCGAGAAGAGCTAGACTTCGACGAGCCCTTTCAGCAGTTCAGGGAAGTCGATGATTGGCAGTTCTTTGTGCAGGGACTGGTAGGTTTTACCAAGTTCGGGCAGATGATATAGCAGGCGAAGAACACCGACACTTCTTGCCCCTCCCAGGGGCCTGTTTAGATTTTCGCGAGGAGTCGCAGCCAGCGAATAGGAGCATGGAGAAGCTCGCCAATACCGAAAACATGGACCTGCACGGAGCCCGAATCCTCCTGGTCGACGACCAGCCGGCCAACCTGGATGTGCTGTGCCGCTTGCTTGAAATCCACGGCTACAAGGTCTTGCTGGCGCCCAGTGGGCCGATCGCACTCGAGAACGCGTCCCTGGTCGTGCCCGACCTCATCCTTCTCGATGTAACCATGCCGGGTATGGACGGCTACGAGGTCTGCCGCCGGCTCAAGCAAGACTCCGAAACGCGGCATATCCCCGTGATCTTCATTACTGCGAGAGATATGAAGGAAGATGTCGTGGCCGGTTTCGAGATCGGCGGCGTCGATTATATTACCAAGCCGTTTAAAGAAGAAGAGGTTTTAGTTCGCGTGCGTACCCACGTGCGCCTGAACCGTTTGACCGGCGAGCTGCTGCAGAAAAATCAGGAACTGGAAGAGGAGATCGCCCAGCGCAAGGCATTGAAAGGTCAGTTGTCCATGATCTCCGAGCGCGAGGTCGAATTCTGGGGATTGGAAGGATTTGTGGGAAACAGCCCGACGATCCAGAAAATCTTCAAAGAGATCCGCCTGATGCAGGAGATTGTCTCGCCCAACGTATTGATCAGCGGTGAGAGCGGCACCGGCAAGGAACTCATCGCGCGGGCCATTCACTTTGGCAGTGCGCGCAGTGAGGGCCCCTTTGTGCCCGTCAATTGCGCCGCCATTCCCAGCGAGCTCGGCGAATCGATGCTGTTCGGCCACCTGCGCGGCGCCTTTACCGGAGCGGACGCGGATAGGATAGGGTATTTCGAGATGGCCCACGAAGGCACCCTGTTCTTGGATGAGATCGGTGATATGCCGCCGGCGTTGCAGGGCAAGTTGCTGCGCGTGCTCGAAGACGGTCAGGTCTGGCGCGTCGGTGCCAGAGAGGGCAAGGCCATGGAGGTCCGCGTCTTGGCGGCGACCAATGCAGACCTGCAAGAAAAGATAGATGCCGGCGCTTTTCGCCAGGATCTCTACTTCCGCCTGGCTCGGTTTACGGTTACGGCGCCGCCCTTGCGCCAGCGGCGCGACGACATTCCTCTGTTAGCGCAGCACTTCCTCCAGCTTTGGGCAGCGGAGATGGGCTGTGCGGAACCGACGCTCAGTGAGGAGGTCATCGAGCGTTTGACCATCTACGACTTTCCCGGCAATGTGCGCGAGCTCAAAAACATCACCGAGCGCGCCCTCATGGAAAGTGGAGGCGCTGAGATTCAACTGCACCACCTCAACTTTGGTACGGTCCCAAGCTCTGATACAATCTCACCATCGTCCGCTCGTCCCGGCGATCTACCACTGAATTTGGAGCAGGCCACCGCTCAGGCTCAGCTGTGGGTCATCCAACGCGCTGTCGAGCAGAGTGATGGCAATGTCTCCGAAGCCGCACGATTACTAGGCACCAACCGCAACAAGATCTATCGGGTTCTGGGCCAAAAGGAACAGGGGGGACAAGCAAACTCAGAAAGATCCCCCTAGCATCGTCAAACGGTTCTGATAGTAGACATGCCCTGCGGCGTGACGGCGCCTGTTCACCGGGCTATACGTTGACCGCTCGCACGCGCCTTGCGAACGGGAAGATGCGCGCTTAATTGTCGTGGAACCACACCGCGGAAGGATGATCCATGAAGATTCTATCGATCGGTGGCAGCGGATTCGTGAGTGGTACTTTGGCCCGCGTCGCGGTCGAAGCGGGTCACGATGTCAGCGTCGTCACGCGCGCGCGAAGACCGTTAACCGACGAGGTCACGGCCATCACCGCCGACCGCGAAGATCCGACCGCATTCGCCGACGCCCTGTCGGGAACAGACGGTTGGGATCTAGTCATCGACTGCATAGGCTACGATCCCAAAGATGCCGAACAGGACGTGGCCGTCTTTCGGAATCGCTGCAAACAACTTGTGTTCGTATCGACGGATTTCGTGTTCGAACCGTCCGTCCGCCGGTTTCCTCAGCGCGAGGAAGAGGATGTCTACGCGACCGAGGGGTACGGCTGGAAGAAGCGCCAGTGCGAGCAGATCCTCGAGCGTTCCGACTTCGGTGGCAGCGTCTGGACGGTCGTGCGACCCTGCCACATCTACGGTCCCGGGAGTAAGCTGGGGTGTCTGCCCAAGCACGGCCGCGATGACGGTCTGATCGAGCGGATCAAGGCAGGCCAGCCGCTCGATCTCGTCGGTGGCGGTCACTTCCTGCAGCAGCCAATCTTCGCGTCCGACCTTTGCCGTGTCATACTGAGTGCGGCGGGGAATCCCGATACGTATGGTCGGATCTTCTGCACCGCGGGCCCCGACATCATCGAATCGCGCACGTTTTACGACCTGATCGCAGATGTGCTGGGTGTCCCCCGGGCTCCGGTGAACGAGGTGAGCGTGCAGCAACACCTAACCGACAATCCCGCCGCCAGACCGTTCTGCTGCCACCGCGTCTACAGCCTGGATCGTCTTCTCGACGCGGGTCTCTACGTGCCCGCGAAACCGGTCGCCGACGGGTTGCGAGAACACGTTGAGAGTCTGATCGCCTGATGATTTGAAGGAGGCCTCATGGCTAAAGGAAAAGTTGCAACCAGCGAGGGGATCGAGGAGGGGCTCGAGGGTGAGCTCAAACGATCCAACCCACCACAGCAGGACGTCTTACCGGCGGTCGACGTACCGAATTTCTACAACAACGTGTTCCATTTCGCCATGATCGCAGATCCTCAACTCAACAATGGCAGTTGCAGTATCCACTGCAATGAGTCCCCTCCCTTCGAGTTCGTAGTCCAGACATTGAACCGGCTACGGCCGCCCTTTCTCGTAATCCTCGGTGACATGACACACCGTCCGGACAACGAGGTGCAGCTCGCCGAGTACAGGCGCATCATAGGTCTGCTGGATCCGTTCATACAAGTCATGCACGTGGCCGGCAACCACGACTGCCACAATGAGAGCCTTGTCGACCATCATATCCGCGGCCCAACACCGCACCTAATAGACTGGTATCGGCGCGCCTACGGACCCGACTACTACACGTTTCGGTATCGCAGCGTTTTCGGCATTGTCGTGAACTCGAGCTACTTTCTGCCCGAAACGGAACACGTTAAGTCCGAGCGCGCCGAGCATGAGAAGTGGCTTCTGCGCACGCTCAAGGAGGCTCAGGAGAGCGGCGCTGATCATATCCTCGTCTTTCAGCACTTTCCGTTCTTTCTGAATGAGGTCGCCGAGTCCGACGGCTACCTTAATGTGCCCCGGAAAATGCGCGAGCGGATGCTCGATTTGTATGGGGAGCACGGCGTCAAGGGGGTCCACAGCGGGCATATCCACTGCAATCTGAATCGCGAGGCCAACGGCATTCGCCTGGTGTCCACCTCCACCTGCGGGAGCATATTGCTGGGTGATGATCCGCACGGAATACGGCTGGTCTATGTCCGCGGAGATGAAATCGAGGACGAATTCTTCTCCTTGGGAAACCTTCCGTGGCAGGTACCGCTTTTCGGTGACAAGGGAGAGCGACTATGACTATCCACGACAGCTTGATGGCATGATGTCCGCGGGCTGGGCGATCAAATGCCGACCGAGCTGCCGGATTTTCGGGGGAACGTCTCCTCCATTATATATAGCGGTAGCTCCGAGGTATGCCGCAAGAACCAGGATTGAGACATGCGTGACTCTTCCATCCCCGCCTTCTACGGCCGACTGAAGGCCGTGAACACGACCGACATCGAGGCCACGATCCGGTTGGGGTGCCGGACGATGCAGAGCGTGTTCAATGCCGATGACAACGACATTCCCTTCTTCGGTTCGTCGGTGCGGCCGCAAGCGCGGTTGTCGTTTTGTGACTCGGCCAGCGAGTGCCACGTGCCGGGCCGGCATTTGAACGCACTATTGAATGCCGAAGATGCGGTGGGTATCGAGCTGGACGAGTCGGCCGTGCAGAAACACGCGCAGGCGGCGTATTTCTCGTTCAGCGGGCCGTTGGCTGCGCCATTGAATCGGATGCACATTGGCGGGCCGCTATGCCGGTTCGACACGCACAGTCTGCGCGAGGCGATGCACGCGCTTTACGCCTTGGTGAAGTACCGCGGCGAAGAGCGCGCGGGGGAGCTGGCAGAGGCGTGCATCGCCGTCATCCTCGAGCTCTGGACGCCCCGCCGAGGCTGGCACATCGAACGCTGCCGTGATTAGTACGGCCTGGAACCAGAGGAACGAAATTTGATCAGCGGTTTGGCGCGGGCCCTTGGTCCGCTGGTCAAGTATTTCCACGTCACAAAATCCGGGGCCGCGCTCGAATTGGCGCTGATGCTGAAGGAAACCCTGTTGGCCGAGGCGTTCGTCGCGGACGGTCACTACGACCGCCAGGTGCACGGCACGCACACACATTCGACCACGTGTGTGATGTCGTCGCTGGCTCAGCTGGCCGAGCTGAGGAGTGACGTGGCCTTGCTGCAACGGATCAAGGCATTTTACGATTATGGCCTGCCGCAGTTCAGCGACCGGGTTGGGCTGGGTTATTGAGAGCAGTGACCTCGAGCGCGACGACGTCAACGCCGACCGGGGCGAAGTCAACAACACGGGTGACATCGTCGAGACGGCGTTGATCCTAGCTCGATGGGGTCATATCGAGTACTTCGAGGCTGCGGAGCGGATCGTGCGATGCCATTTGCTGCCGTCACAGTTGCGTGATATCGGGTTCATCGTCGAGCCGCCGAACCCGGGACGCGACGCGATTCGACGACACGGGGCATCACGTGAACCTGCTGTTCGACCATGAAACCGATGCCATCAAGGTCGAGTCGAGTTACACCCACAAGGTGTTGCAGGTTACGCTCAAGCGGCCGGGGCCGCTGTGGTTGAGAGTTCCCTCGTGGGTGGAACGCGATCAGATGCAGGTGCAAGGTGCTTCCCGGCTGTCCGCGTTTCGTGGGTGCAACGCTGTTTGTTGCCGACCAACCGGTCGGCCAGCCGCTGACGATGGGTCACGATTTGCCGACGCGCAATATCGCGCTGCGCCATCGTACACACGACATCCGCGTACGCCTACGTGGCGACGCGGTGGTGGCAATGGACAACTTCGGGGCCGATTTGACCTACTTCGATCCGCTGCCGGTCTGAGTTATTTGTTCTGCGCCCCCAACTTGCTTTGTCACGTATTTGACACGTTTTTCCGGTCACGTGAAGCACTGGTTTCCGGCCTCCTCCCTAAAGGATGTTTGATATGTGCGGCCGCATTTCACTCAGGCAAAACACTGTCGACCTCCCTCAACTGCGTTCGCTACAGCTGGAGCTGTGCTACAACGTACCGCCGACGGCCATGGTTCCGATCCTGCGGGTCCGGCAGGAAGAAAAGGAATACGCCGTGGCTAAATGGGGTTTGATTCCGTTCTGGGCTAAGGACCACAAGATTGGCTACAAAACCATAAACGCCCGCGCGGAAACGGTCAGCGAGAAGCCAGCGTTCAAGGAGGCCTTCCGCCGTCGACGTTGTTTCCTGGTCGCGGACGGTTATTACGAGTGGAAGCGGGAAGGGAAGGCGAAACAACCGTTCCACATCCGCCGGGCGGACGATCAGCCATTCTACTTCTTCGGATTGTGGGAATCCTGGCGCGGCCCGAAGGAAGCGAGATTCGAGGAGTCGCTGCACACCTGCACGATCATCACCACGTCCGCCAACCAACTCACGGAGCCGATCCATGATCGCATGCCGGTGGTGTGCGACATGGACGCAGATCTTGTCGAGCCGTGGCTGGACCCTGAATTCGAAGATTTCAAATACCTGGAATCCTTACTCGGACCCTACGGGGGCGACGACCTGGTGACCGTCCCGGTGAGTAGCTTCGTCAACAACGCGGCGAACGACGGGCCGGAGTGCGTCGAGAAAGTCTCGGTTGACAGCTAGTTCATCTAGGCCTGGAACCGCCCGACCTTCAAGTTCATAAAGTTCCATCATCTGCGCCTCCTTGGTTGAGGGGGCAATTCTGGACTCCTGTAGAGTTCCCACCTAATGTGAATTAGTATCCACCTGCCACACTCGCCATCAATTCAGTGTTAAAACGCCGTTAAACGGATCGCCAGGAGACCCGTACCATGCGCAGGCAGTTTGTCGTTGTTTCCGTTCTCGCGGCGGCCACGGTTGCCACCGCCGGCTATTTCTGGGCGCCAGCATGGTGGGCTATGGTCGTAGTGGGCCCGGGGATTCTTTTGGGGTTCTACGATTTCTTTCAGACCGAGCATACCATTGTCCGCAACTTCCCGCTATTCGGTCGGGGCCGTTACTTGATGGAATCTCTGCGACCCAAGATTTACCAGTACTTTGTCGAGTCCGATACCGACGGCTCCCCAATCAACCGTGTCTTCCGCAATGTCGTCTACCAGCGCGCCAAGGAGCAGATGGACACAATCCCCTTCGGCACGCAGTTCGACGTGAACGGGATGGGTTACGAGTGGATGGAGCATTCGTTGAGTGCCCTCCCTTACGATGCCATCGCATCCGACCAGCGCGTTGTCGTCGGCGGCAGCGAATGCACCCGACCCTACGACGCCAGCATCTTCAACATCTCTGCCATGAGCTACGGGTCGCTGAGCAAACACGCCGTGCTCGCCCTCAACGGGGGCGCGCGCCTCGGTGGATTCGCGCACAACACCGGCGAGGGTGGTCTGAGCCCTTACCACCTGGAGCCCGGCGGCGATGTTGTTTGGCAGATCGGCACCGGTTACTTCAGCTGCCGCCAGCAGGACGGAACATTCTGCGCAAAGTCGTTCGCCGAACGAGCCGCTCTGGACAATGTCAAGATGATCGAAATCAAACTCTCACAAGGAGCCAAGCCGGGGCATGGGGGCATCCTGCCGGCACGCAAGAACAGTCCGGAGATCGCCGAGATTCGCGGCGTCACACCTGGCACCGACGTGATCTCACCGCCCACGCACTCCGCTTTTACGACTCCGATCGAGTTGATGGAATTCATTGCCCGGCTGCGCGAACTCTCGCGAGGAAAACCGATCGGCTTCAAGCTTTGTGTCGGTGTGCACAGTGAGTTCCTAGGTGTTTGCCAGGCCATGGTTCGCACCGGTATCCTCCCTGATTTCATTACCGTCGATGGTGGTGAGGGCGGCACTGGAGCGGCGCCGGTAGAGCACACAAACTCTCTGGGTTCACCTTTGCGCGACGGCCTGGCCTTTGTGACTAACAGTCTCATCGGTTTCGACCTGCGCGACGACATCCGCGTCGTCGCCAGCGGCAAGATCATAACCGGATTCCACATCGCCCGGGCCATTGCACTGGGTGCGGACATGGCCAACTCGGGCCGTGCGATGATGCTCGCCTTGGGCTGCATCCAGGCCTTGGAATGCAACCAAAACACCTGCCCGACAGGGATTACGACTCAGGACCCCAGCCTCGTCGCAGGCCTAGTGGTCTCCGACAAGCGTAATCGCGTTTCCCATTTTCACAGGCACACCGTGGCCGCTGTCGCTGAGCTGATGGCTGCGGCGGGTTTGCGCAACACGAGGGAACTTAGGCGCCGGCATATCTTCCGTCGCTGCAGCCAGAGTCAGGTCCTGCGTTATGACGAGATTTACCCGTATCCGGAGAAGGGCTGCCTGTTGCGGGGCGAGCCGCCGAAGGGCATGCGCACCAGCTTTTCGGAAGCTTCAGCGGAGAGTTTTCGGTTTGTAGAGTGACCATCTCTCATTCTCTTTTTCTTAAGGACGCGTATATTCGGAGATGCCGACCATGTATCGGCTGTCTTTGCTCGGTGGAGGGCAAGGTTCTGGACTCGAAGAGGCTACCATGAAAAAAACTGGAACTAGTACGGTTATTTTATGGGTAACATTGTTGAACGGGATTCGTCCCGCAGACATCGATTTCACGAACCGTATTGAGTCGTCGATGACGGATGCCGGATGTGCGTCCGGAGTCTTTCGAGAACCTAACCAGGGAGCACGTTGACATGGACACGGTCCAACTTGGCAACACCGGCATAGAGGTTTCTCGCTTGTGTTTTGGCACGGGGACTTCGGGGTGGAGCGGCGCGTCGGACCAGACCAGGTTAGGTAGGAGGGAACTCGCAGATCTTTTGACCTACGCCCATAGCAAAGGTGTAACTTTCTGGGATCTGGCTGATCAGTACGGTAGCCATCCGAACGCGGCGCTGGCGTTGGAGCAGGTCAACCGCTCCGACATCGTCCTGACCAGCAAGAGTTGCGCCAAGACCAGAGCGGAAGCGATTGCAGATGTCGATCGGTTCCTCAGAGAAGCCAAAACCGACTACATCGACATCGTGCTCATGCACTGCCTCACGGTGAGCGACTGGCCCGAGCGCTTTGCCGGCGTTATGGAGGCGCTGTCCGACGCGAAAGAATCCGGAAAGATTCGTGCCCACGGTGTTTCCTGCCACGATTTCGATGCGTTTGATGTCGCCTCGAACAACCCATGGGTGGACGTGGTGCTCGCCCGCATCAACTACGGGGGGCATCATATGGATGGGCCTCCGGAGAAGATCATACCGGTTCTGGAGCGGATGGATCGCAACGGCAAAGGTGTGTACGGGATGAAGGTGGTCGGGCAGGGAAAGCTGGGAAAGGATGCACGGAACGCGATCCATTTTGTGTTGGATCTGCCATGTGTTCACGCCATTACAATAGGTATGGTAAGCAGGGCGGAGGTAGACGAGAACGTCGGTTGGGTGGAAGAGCACGAGTTGGTACCGACCTGATTCAACGCGGGTCGCCGTTGATGGACCCAGGATGATATTCAGAACAACCGACATGAAATTTCGCGGGCGAAGCCTGGGCGCGGGGGCGGATTCTGTGGGCTTGTTGCGACCCTCTGATGCCACGGTTGAGGATCGACAGGAGCTTTGGCGCCGGATGGACAGGGATGGGTACCTCTATCTTCCGGGTTTGCTGAATGCGGACGATGTGCTCGAAGCCCGCCGCGAGATCTTGCAGCGGTTGGCCATGAGCGGCCTGCTGGAACCGGGATATCCGGTTATGGAGGGCATCGCCCGGGCGGGAGCTTCGGTGATGCCGCCGATGACCAGTTTGAGCCGCGACAATCCGTCGCTGCACCATCTGCTCTACGATGGTCCCATGATCGACTTCTACGAGTTTCTTCTTCAAGGTGAAGTGCGGCACTTCGACTACACCTGGTTTCGGGCGAAGCTACCCGGCTCCGAAGACGCCACGACGCCCCACTACGATGTCGTCTACATGGGTCGGGGCACCAAGCAGCTATTTACCTCCTGGACTCCTTTCGGGCAGGTGCCGCTTGAGATGGGGGGCCTGATGATCTTGGAAAATTCTCATAAGCTGACCGAGCTGCGAAAGACCTACGGTGAAACCGATGTCGACCTTTACTGCGAAAACGAAGGCGATACAGCTGGAGTTTTGGAAAAAGCGATACAGGAAGCCCGGCCGCTCGAACAACATGAAAGAGAGTTGATCCATTGGAACAGCTTGGGTCACTACTCCGAGGATGCAGTAGCGGCGAGGAACGAGCTCGGCGGACGTTGGTTGAGCGCCGACTTTGAGATCGGCGACGTCGTTGTCATGACCATGTACACGCTGCACGCCGGCTCCGACAATCAGTCCGATCGCATTCGCATCTCCTCCGATTCCAGGTATCAGCTCGCTTCCGAACCGGCGGACGAGCGTTGGATCGGCGTCGATCCTCCCGCCCACGGAATCCGCGCCAAGCGCGGCATGATCTGCTAAGAAACCTGCCTCTCCGGTTGGCGCTGGATCCCTTCTTTAGGCTTTGATCACTCGATAAACATTCGACTCCTCAAAAAACTCGCACGTAGATTAAGCGTTTCTGGTGGCACCTCAGGTCTAACTTACTGAAACAGACGTTGCAACGACTGAGCTGAAAACATCGTAATGACCTCACCAAGGAGCTGAAGATGAGACGGTTATGTTTTCTCATTGTCATAATGACGTTGGGTGTGGCTTCGCAAAACGTTGTCGAGGCTGGCCAGCGGGGGATCAAACATCGGGCCCATCGAGGGTCCGGTATTGGAGAAGATAGGATTGGCGCTGTTTTGGAGTTGACCGAGGATCAGCGTCAGGCGTTGGTCGCCTTGCGCGGGGAGTTCAAACAAGCTGCCCAGGAGATCCGAGTCCAAGTTCGCGATGAAAGTTTGACTCGCGAGGAAGCCAGGCCTCAGTTAGAGGCGCAGCGGGAGGCTCGTCGCACCGGGGTGGCTGAGATATTGACCGCGGAACAGTTCGGGAAGCTGGAGCAGATCAGAGCAGAGAACGAAGGCCGACGCGATGTCCGCGGGCACCATCGACGCGCAGTTCGAGGCCGAGGGGGGATCGCAAGAGCTGTTGAGGCACTAGAGCTAACCCACGACCAACAGGGTGCGCTTGCCGCTTGCGTGAGGATTCCAGGCAAGCTCATCGTGCAATTCGTGACCAGGTCAAAGAGGGTAGCTCGACCCGCGAGGACGCTCGACCTCTAATGGAGGCCCAACGGACCGCTCGTCGGGCGGCGCTCGCCGAAATACTGACCCCAGAGCAACTGGCACAACTGGAGGAGTTAAGGAATGCGCGCCGACAAAAGCGCGACGGCGCGGAAGAGGATAGCGGGGACGGCGGCAGCGCTTCGTCCGCGCCCGGTCAGCTAGCGCCCGATATGGCCTCGCTGCTACAGAATGCCCCCAATCCGTTCAACCCCGAAACGGAGATCCGCTTCGATGTTTCGCAGGAGGCGTTTGTCAACGTTTCCGTGTACAATACGATTGGTCAGAAGATCGCAACGCTGGTGGACAACTACGTGAGTCCCGGTATCCATTCGGTGCAGTGGAATGCTGCCGACAATCCCAGCGGAATCTACTTCTACAGGTTGGAATCGAACGGTTCCGCACAAACCCGGCGGATGCTCCTGCTCAAGTAGCGCAGAAATTTCGCACCAAACCTAACGCCTGGCGGGATGCAGATTGCTCCGCCGGGCGTTTTCTCGTTCTTCCGCTTCCAGGCGTCAATCGTCCTCGTCCGCCCGACGGCGAACCAAGAGCACGAAGATGGCAACATGGGTGACTAACAGCGCCGGCACCACGACTGCTGGAATGAAGTAGGTGGATCCAAAGTGGCCGTTGGGAACAAAACGCACTCCCTGAAACAAGGCGTTTAGAAGATCGAGGAATCCAACGAGATTGAAGATCCATACCGAAGGGATGGCGATGCTCCGGCCGAAGCGCAACGCGATTACTGCCAGCAGGGCCAGGACGGCAGCCAGCAGATCTCCGTAAGCAGCGGGGTCGGCAAAGCGAGCGTCCAGATGCTCAGCGGTTACACCCGGAATCAAGAACGCGAGACCGAGATAGCGAAATGTGTGGAATAACACCAGGCGAGTAAGAGCTTCGCGGCGGGAAAAGGAGGCGAGCCAGGGCATGAGGTACCACTTTGCGATCAAGGTGTAGCTTACCAAGCCCATGGCGATGCTCAGCGGCAACATCAATTCGACCTTCATTGCTATCTCTCCTTGGGTGGGTTAGATCAATGTGCGTGATCGCGATAACCGCTGCGTTTTTACTTTGCGAACTGAAAAGCGAATAGCTTCACGTTTTTGAAGTAAAACTTCAGCTTGACCGGTCGACCCTCAAGCTTGCCGACATCAATCTGGCCGTTCCAGGTAACGCGGTTTGCGAATCCGCTTTCGGTCAGGGTGTCGGCGTCGTCGAATAGGTAGCCGGCGAGCATCTCCACCTTCAGCTCGGGCAAGCCGGTGCTCCATCCCTGCTCGGCCGCCCGCATATTCACCTGTAACTCTTTTCCTTCGAAGACGAACGCTTTGGTGACTACCTCGGCGTACTCGTGGTGACCAGCGTCTAGGGAAAC
The DNA here is from genome assembly GCA_965217095.1 of Candidatus Latescibacterota bacterium. Classification (GTDB taxonomy): domain Bacteria; phylum Latescibacterota; class UBA2968; order UBA8231; family UBA8231; genus CAYNZV01. The sequence goes on along the minus strand of OZ244235.1, from coordinate 5,501,612 downwards.
GAAACCGTCCAAAGGAGCTACGGCAAGGCCAATCTGTGCTCTTGGACCATCTTCGCCGAACTCCTCCAGAAGTCGGTCCATCTGCGTCGAGGCGCGCCAATTCTGACCGCCGTAGTAGATGAAGATCTTGTTGTCGTGCACAATGGGCTGTAGCGCGTTTACGGTCACCGAGTCAAAATCCCCTTCGTCGCCGGCCTGAATGAACGGTTGTCGATATCGTCGATCGAAGTTTATGCCGTCGCGGCTGAACACCAGTTGCGGCAGAATGGTCGTGTTGGTTTTGCGGAAATTCCACAGCATCCCGATGTAGAAGTTCTCGTAGGTGGTCGCCCACATGCTGTAGAATTCCAGGTCTGGGGGATCCTCTGCGTCGGGTACCAGAATCGTCTCCGGCTCACTCCAGTTGACCAGATCGGGGCTTTCGGCGCGCCCGAGCTGGCGCCTGGCAGGTGGACACATGTGCGGTCCGAAGAAGGCGTATTTGTTGATGCAGTTCTCCATGTAGGCGCCGTACACGTTGCGAATGGGATCCCAGCCCATCATGCCGGTGGGTCCCCACATGGCGTTGGGCAGGTCGATAACCGGATTCTTCTCGTACGGCGTCCAGTTGAGCGCGTCTCCGGAGTCGTAGAGATTCCATACGAATCTCGTGTTCGCGCGTGCATCTGGGTCGGACACATCGCGGTCGTCGTCCTCGGTTGCCGCCCCTTCGACGGTGACCCGCGCCATCGCTTTGAACCGCTTGGTGGGATCGCTTTCCTTCTCATCGACAAAGATCCCGCCCTTGAAGTTGAGCCACCCATCCGGACCAACGATGTTGTTATCTTTTGAGCCTTCGAATTCCACCCTGCCCAGGGATGGTTTCTCCCAGTTGAGCCCGTCCTCGGAAACCGCATAACAAACACCCCGCGCGTATTTCTTCGGCACCGTCGGCACTAGCTTTTTCGGAACCCTTTCGGTGGCCGAAAAGTGAGTATTGGTGTACCACATCTTGAACAGTTTTTCGTGATCGTCGTAGAGCACCGCCCCGTAGTGCAGGTCGTTGCCCTCCCAAGGCCGGTCTCTCCGTATCACCGGGTTGTCCCGGTACTTGACCGCCGGATTCATCACGAACGCACCGTGTTTGACACTTTCCACCAGGCTGTCGTCCAAAAAGAGCTGCTTCTGAGTTCCGATCTGGGTCAAACCCGGTTTCCATTCGGCATGTTCGTTCATTCTTGTTCCTTCGTTGATGATGATGGTAACCGTTGCTCCGTTGAGGGTGAAGACCCAGGAGCCTCCTTACAGCAGCGGTCCGTGTTCCGTAAACCCGATCAGCCCGCGGACGAAGAGAGACCAGGAATCCCGGTTGCCCAGGTTCTGAAATGGATCCGCGAAGCTCTTCTCGTCGTGTTGAATGCCGAGAATGGTGAAGAGGTTGTAGCCGAAGTAGGCCGAGCGATTGGTCAAGGTGAGGAAGGCAACCCGCTGCTCGAAGCTGTTGCGTGGCTGGGCATCGTCCTCCACGCGATAGGGAAACGGTCCGACGCCTTGCAGGCCGAAGCGCAGTACTGTGCGCGGCATAACCGGGTACAGCAGACGCAGGATTGGAATGACCCGGTACTCGTTGCGAAGCGGCTGACGCGCGTTGCGATCGTCGAGCCGCAACAGCATGACTTTCAGTTGGGGCTGCACCCGCAAGCGGCCGAGCTGCCAGCGGTATTCGGCGCGGCTCACCACATTCCACAGATCGAGCCGTCGTTTCTTCTGGAACCCGCCGTTGTGAAGGCGGCCGCCTTTCTGCCAGTTCAGCCGCAGGCGAATCTTCTGTACGAGGTCAAACCCTGCCCAGGGGCGCAACCACGTCTCGAAGTAGGTCTCGTTTACGTAGCTGTCCTGGTAAAACAACGGATCGTCACGGAAGGAGTACCCGAACGACGGGGCGTCGCGTCGCAGTGAACGACCGCGCGTGCTGAGTTGTATCGATTGCGCCGTCTGATCGGTTACCGCGTACTCATCGGCGATGTCATCCTCGACACGCCGGATCTGGCTCTCCAAGTGGGCCCGGCGCCAACGGTCAGCACCCTCTCTTCGGTAACTCAAAACCCCGTAGGAGGCACGGTTCTGACCCGCGCCGGCGATCTCGCCGATATCGTAGCGGCCAGCGCCCACGGACCAATGCGGGGTAAGATTCACTTGGGCGAAGAGGTGGAAGCCGCGCTGATCGGCGTCGTAGGGGTAGTCCGGATCGGCGTCGTCCTCGCGCAGGTCGGGCTCGTCGTTGTTGTTGCGATCGAGGCCATAGGTGTATTCGTTCGGTTCCACGTCCCACATGAGGAAGGGCTCTTCGTAGTCCGGAATCTCGTTGAAGTTGCGATTGGTGTCGGGAATTCCGTCATGGTCGCCGTCTTGCCCGATGAAAACCCCGTCCGAATCACGGTCCAACCGATCGCGGGGGCTGCCGAGGACATTGCCCATGCGAATATCGGGGTAGCGGTCACCGTCTTCATTGTCTTGCACCAGGTCCCAGTACACGGTCTGGTTTACCAGTGCCGCCAGGTGTCCCGAGGTCAGTCCCAACTCGAACGGCACAAAAGCGCGCATCTCAGTGGCGTAGTCCGGTTCCATGGAGAACAGCTCGGCTCCCACCAAACCTTGCTCGCGCCCGAACCATCGAATCGCGTTCAGAAAGTAGGCCCCCCCGCGTTGTTGCGAGCGCTCCCCTCGGTTGAAGTCTGCGGCGCCTTGCACCTTCGCGGGATAGCGGCTGTAGAGCGCCGAGCGCGCATACTCGCCCTTTAGCTCGAATCCAGCTACGGCCAGTCCCAGGTCGGCACTGTAGGTGAACAGAGCAGTGTTTTCCCCGACCGCGAACCGTCGGCGCCCGAGGTTGGACATATCTTCCACGCGGCCTTCCGCTCGGAGTGCGGTGCGGTAGAACGAAGATCTGTATTGGGCGGCGTAATTGCGCCCACGTGGATTCTCCAGCACCAGTGTGGCTACGTCGACGCGGAAGTCGTTTCCTAAAACGGCTTCCACTTCTACCGCTTCTACAGTCGGCTCTCCCGTGACGTCGAACAGGAAAATCACATGCTCTTCTCCGCGCACGTGAATCACCTCTTGTGGGGAAGCGACTTGGAAGGTAGCCAACAGCTTTTCCAGGTCGGTGTTGGAGGCGACATCCAGGCCGCGGTCGTGGTCGAGGCGATAGAAATAGTCGGCGTACAGGGGGACCTCGCTACGTCCACGATAAAAACTTGGCGCAGATTGGTAGTAGCCGCGGTAGGTGTTGTAGATGATCGGCGTGAAGTCCCCCGTCGATCGCGAGACGCTACCCACGCTGATCGGCGCGTCGTCGCGATGACGGACCACACTGGGAATAAGCTCTGTGCGTCGTTGGCCGTTTACGACCAACCGCATTTCCTGCACGGTGGCCCCGGCTCCCGAGACCTTCGGCGAATCGTCCGTTACGCGCACGACCACCCAGTCTACAGGCGCTTGTTCAGGTCGGAGCACACCCTTCATCGTGTTGCCGGACTGGGTGCTCTGGTAGACGTGCAGATTGACCCCGTTCAGCCCGAATTGGAGGGCCCCAAGATGACCCTGGACCCGGGTGCCAAGAAGCAGGGTCGAGGTGTCGGCGAAATCGGTGTCTTCCACCGACCATACCGGCAACAGGCCACCGTCCCAGAAGTAACGAGGTCGTTCGATTCGCGAACCTAGCACAGTGGCATGCAGCAACGGCGTAGAGAGGTCGAAGCGCACCCCGCTCATATCCGCTTTGGACAGGGTCAACGGGGTGAAGCGGGCGGCGAGACCATCCCCGACGATGGCGCTGTATCCCCAACCACCGTAGCCATCGCGAACCGTGACGGCGTGTTCCAGTAGCCCCCGGAAACGATGCATATCGGTGAATATGGCGCTGCCGTAGAGCTGCTCCGGCCGGCGCGTTTCCGACCAAGAGAAGAGATCGTACCCGGTGGCGAGATAATCGCCCGTAGGACCGTAAAACGCCCTGCGGGTCTCGGCGTATGGAGAGGAATGATTGTGATAGTTGGCGTAGAGATCGATGGCGTAGTTGTCGTACCAACGCGTGGTCTGCCGCAGCAGAAGGGAGCTCGCCAGGGTCTGCTGGGGACCTGGGACGACTAACTCATCGGAGTTCGCGAGGGCGGCGAACGTCAGCCAAAGTCCTATGCCTGCATTTCGACGTAGAGTACTCAATTTGAACCCATGGAACGCAGTTTCCCGAAACGCCCCGCAGGCCCATATATAGATCGGTCATCTATACCGGTCAAGAATCGGCATAGGCGGTGTGGCGAAGGAGATCAAGGCTGGGGGGGGAGGCGACTACTTACAAATCACCGGGTACGACGCACTATTCGGATTCGTCGCCGATCAACGAGTGCTCCACCAATCGACGAAACTCTTCGAGCCGGACCGGTTTGGTTACGAACCCGTCGAAATCGTATTCGCGCAGTTCGTCGTCGCTCAAGGCCCCTGAAAGTGCCAGCACCGGGAGCTCGGTGTATTTTTCGCGAATCTCCGAGAGCAGCGCGAGCCCGTCCATTTCCGGCATGCGAATGTCTGCAATCACCAGATCGGGTTTCTGCTGGCTCATCATCTGGAGCGCTTCTACCCCGTTCCCCGCCTCGACTACTTCGTACGGAGACAGGGCTTTCTTGACGAAGCTGCGAACGTCGATCTCGTCATCGGCAATCAGTATGCGCAGGGGGGAATCATCCGTGTGCGAGGCGAGGTGTTGCTCGACATCGTCGAGCGTGAGCTCGGTCTTTTCAACCAGGAGATCCCGCGCCAACTCCGTCCGGCGATCCTTCTGTTTGAGTTCGCTGACATGTCTGGCTCTCTCTACCAGGTAGTCGCGCATCCGCACGTTGTCGTTTACCAGCTTGTCGGAGAGTATTTCGATGATGTTCCGGTAGATCGTGATGCGGATGTCTTTGTCCTCACGTATGAGGGTGTCGAAGTGAGATTTTCGAATCGAGAGAATGTTGCTATCCTCGGTGGCGCGAACAGTGGCTGAGCGGGGCTGTTTTATAATGATACCGATTTCGCCAACGGTCGTCACCGGTTTCAGGGCGGCGATTTGAATGCCTTCTTCGGTTAGGACGCCCAACTCCCCGGACAGGAGGACGAACATCTCTTCACTCGTTGATCCGCTTTCACACAGCACATGCCCACTCTTGAAAGCCTCGCGCGTGAAAAGGCTTAGAACCTTCTGCACCTGCGACGGTGACAAACCAGCAAAAATGGGAATCTTCTTGAGGATCTGGCTGAGGGCGGTGTTCGGTTCATGAGGCATGGGCGGTCTCCTTCAAGGCCTGCGCTTTGATATCAGGAAGTACGTCACAGAATATAGTCGGGAGCACGACGAAAACACCTAGTATAACTACTAGAAAATGGTGAAAAATTATCCTGAGCCAGAGAGGCGTTCAGAAATATTGCCCGAGGCCGAAGGAAAGTTGCCAGGAGTTGTCGAGAAAGCCACGTGCCACGTCGATCCGCAAGATGGGGCTGTTGTATATGGTCAGGAGACCAACTCTCGCGCCGACGCCGGCACTTGCAGCCAGGTCGCGTTTCTTATCTCCAGGCGACCAGACGCTTCCGGCGTCGGCGAACAACGAGCCGGCGAGGACGTAGATTCGATTATGACGAAAGGTTGGTCGGGCTTCCAGGTTGAAGAGAACCCGCCGGGATCCGTCGAAGCGTCTTGGCGCGTACCCCCGAAGTCCGCGGTCTACACCAAGAAGCAGCTGGCTCTGAACCTCCGGCTCAGCCAGAGCGTCCCACCAGAGTCGCAACGCGATCGTGTGGTGTGAGGCCAGCCGCGCGTAAGCCCTCACGCTTACCGCGGTGTAGCGATCGAAGCTGCCTCCCCTGTCGAGCCGTGAGCTGTGGAGGGCGGTTCCGAAGATGTAGAGGTTGTCGCGGGGTTTCAGGTTGGGGGACAGTCGCAACTTGTAGAAAACGAAATCCCGATCCGATCCCAGGGTTTCGGACGAACCACCAACCCGCGTCGAGATCCAGCTGCCCAACTGGATATCCTCCACCCGCCCCAGATCGAGCACAAACCTCGTCTTCTCGTAATCGGGCTCCCACACCGTCGTGCCGACGCTCGGCAAAACGCGTCGGCGGTCCTGGGGCGCGTAGGTGAATCCCTGTTTGCTGCCAAATCGGTGATCGCTCACGCTGACGCGAATACCTGGCCTGAGCTTGGTTTCGTCGCCGTAGGACCGGGTTATCCAGGCTGATGCCGCCTCGCGCCGGTCTTCATATTTCGCGGCTAAGCGTTGGCTGGAATACAGGCGAGCCACATGTTCGGAGCTCGAGGCAGAGGCACCGAAGGACCATGGCGTGGAGAGGGCGTAAAAAGGGTGAGCGACGGACAGAAACAGATGGTGTCCTTCCTCTGCTCCACCGAGATTTGCCGTAACGGTATGGCGCGATCCCCTCAACCTGGGGTTCTGGTAGAACAGGGAACCGCTGTTACCGGTTACCGCGTTGTGGTTGAGATCGATGCGCGCCACCTGTCCGCGTCCGAGCAGGTTGTAATCGAGAGCGACCATTCCATAGCTGAGCTCGCCCGCCTCGCCGGAAAGTTGTGGGGTCAGCGCCCGCGCATACAGATCTTCAAGCTGCAACTCCACGTCTACCGACTGCGCATCGCGGCTCAACACCGTTTTCACCTTGCCCAGGTACAACAAACGCCGCAGATTGCGCTCGCTCTCCTCAACCAGGGCTGTATCAAGGGGCTCGCCCACGGCGTAGAGCAGTTCTCGCAACACGACGGTACTGTCGGTGCGGGAGTTTCCGCTCAGCGTGATTTGTCGCACCGTCGGTACGGCGGCAGCCATTGGGTCCGCCATGATCAGAGCAAGGAAGGCGAGAACGAAACGTGTGGGGTTCAGTCGCGGCTCGCGGCAACGAATAGGTTGCATTTCGAATTTGTCCAGCCAGCAGTAATTCTCGATATTCCTCGCGGCCAATATAAGGAGAGGTTTTGTAATGAGCAGTGTTCTAGCGCGCGATGGCAACCGACTGCGCTCCTGGCGCGCGCAAACGATCGATTCCGACGCCAGTTGGTATTACAGGCTTTCTGAGGACTGCTTGAGTGCGTTACATCGGTATGCCGAACGCGCGGAGACAGGGACAGCGACTATCGCGGAGCTGCCGGTGGACACCGACGAGCTGATGAGGTGCCAGGAACGTCTCGGTGCGGTCAAAGACGCGCTGATTTCGGGTCGTGGCTTCGTCATCGTGCACTAGCTGCCTACGGAAGAGTTTTCGCAGAAAGGGTTGACCGCTATCTACTGGGCTCTAGGTCACCTCATGGGTACGCCACAGGTTCAGGACAAACACGGCACCTTGTTGTTCGACGTGACGGATACGGGAAAGGATGTGAAGCAAGGCGCCAGATTTTCGGCAACTAACGCCGAGAGTGGTTATCATACCGACTGCGCTTTCAATCCGGGTATGCCGGAGGTGGTAGGTCTCCTCTGCTTGAAGGCGGCGAAAACTGGAGGCCGCAGCAAGCTGGTAAGCGCCTATGCCGTGCACGAAGAGCTCGCTGAGCATTTTCCCGACGAGCTGGGAACCCTTTACCATCCGTTCCAGTTCGATCGCCGGGGACAGCACCGTGAAGACGAACCTCCTACGTTGCCGTTTCCGATCTTTGCGGCACCCGAAAGCCAGCTGTGCACGCGTTACATGCACTACTATATCCAGGTGGGCCAGGAACGGATAGGGCAGCCGTTGAGCGAGAGACAGGCCCGCGCCCTTGGCGCGATGGAGGATACGATTCACCAGACAGGTATGAACGTCGAATTCGATCTTCAGCCCGGACAGATGTTGTTCACCAGCAATCGCTGGATCTTGCACAATCGCACCGCCTTCGAGGATCATGAAGATCCGGAGAGCCGGCGGCATTACGTGCGACTCTGGCTGAATAGATGAGGTTGGAGCGATGCCGGCTGAGAGTCTGAAGCAACGATTCCGTACGAAACAGCAGCTTCTGGGGCTGACGATTCCCGCCGATGCGGAGCGCGATCAGCTGGAGCAGCTGCTGCAGCGAGGTCCGTACGATTTCGTCGTGGTCGACAGCCAGCACTCTCCTTTCAATGAAGAGCGGCTGGTTGCCCTCTCGGCCCTGGCGGCGGAGGTTGGTACCTTCCTCCACCTGCGCATCAAACACACCCGTCAAACCTATCTTATCGGCAACTATCTCGACCTGGGTCCCAGTGGCATCGAGGTCCCCCAGGTGGAAACCGAAGCCACCGCCGTCGAAGCGGTGGATAACTTCTATTATCTGCCAACGGGCATACGGAGCGTCGGTGGTGGCGCGCGCCCGAGGGCAAAGGAGTTCTCGGATCCGTTTGCCTACGCCGAGTGGTGGAACAACCACGGAATTCTATGGATGCAAGTGGAATCGGTGGAAGCTACCGAGCAGGTCTACGCTCTGGCGAAACCAGGGGTGGATTGCGTCTCCTTCGGTCCCACCGATCTCAGCTTCAGTCTCAAGTACAGCAATCATCCCAGATTGAAAACGGTGGACGATTGTGTCGCGCAGGTCGTCGAGACCCTTGAGGGCACCCAAACGGCCGTCTGTTTCAGGACCTTCACACCCGCCAAACGGCAGAGATATCTGGATATGGGGGTCACCGTCATCCTCGAACATTTCCTGCAGCTGGACTAGAGGCGGGCCGGATTTTGCCGATCCGCGAGCCATCTCAGCTTGCGCTACGAATCCGCCTTTAGTACCATTCCCTATATCCTTAAATCCATTGTTTACAAGCAGCTATTGAACATCCAGAGGGTGCTGAGCGGTCCTGGCAATGCCTGTTCAAAGCGCGAAAAAACGGCCATGACGAGGGTTCTGGAAGGAATCGGTCAGCAGGTGGTGGGTTGGTTCGCCAATTCCTGGCGGGTGATGGAATTCTCGTTTGAAGCGGGAGCAGCTTCTGTCTCCTTTTTCGGCCGCCAGGGTTTCAGGGCGGTTCTCGTCGTAGTTCTTCAGCAAGTGTATTTTACGGGCTTGCAGGCGCTTCCTTTCCTGGGCCTGCTCTCGCTTCTCTTAGGTTTTACAGTGATTATCCAATCGCTGCCGCAGTTGCAAGGCGTGGGAGCCAACGCCCTCATCGGCAAGATCCTGGTCATCAGCATCGTGCGTGAGCTGGGTCCGATCATCACCGCCATGGTAGTGATTACTCGTTCCGGTTCCGCCATGGCCGCGGAGATGGCAACCTACCGCGTAACAGGGCAGGTTGAGGCGCTGGAAGCAATGGGGGTAAACATCTCCCATTATCTCGTGGTGCCTCGTTTGTTCGGGTGTATTATTTCATTGTTTTGCATGATCCTCTATTTCGATGTTATCGCCCTCGTGGGCGGGTTTCTCGTGGCCAGCATTCGGCTCACCATGCCTTTCACGCTGTACCTCGACTACATCTACGAGTCGTTGTCTTCTCTCGATCTTTATATCAGCCTCTGCAAGAGCATGCTCTTCGGCGCTGTGATTGCTCTGTTTACCTGTTACCACGGTCTGCGCGCGCAGCGGGCCGCGTTCGAGATTCCGATGTATTCCCGCTCGGGGGTCGTGCAGGCGATGTTCTTCGTTTTCGTATCCAGCGCCGTTATTTCAGCCCTCTTCTATTGGATTTGATCGGTGCTCGGAAATCGCTCACCCATACTTCTTGAGGACGTAGGTTTGACGCTCGGGGGGCGCCAGTTCTTCGACGGTGTCGGCATGGAGGTAGCCGAGGGTGAGACGGTCGTGGTCGCCGGGCCAACGGGATGCGGCAAGTCCTTGCTCTTGCGTCTCGTTCTTGGTCTTCCCGGCATGTTGGGACTTCCCGGGATGTCGGCTGGGGACGTCATCGTCAGCGGCGACATAAGGGTGTGTGGCCAGCGCTTGAGCGACCTGGGGATAACACAAGTTCAAGAGCTTCGGAGACAGATTGGCACGGTCTTTCGCGGCGGTGGTTTGATCGACAACATGGATGTGCATCAGAACATCACATTACCGCTTTATTACCATTGTTATGATTTCATGAGTCCGCAGCAGATGGACGCCCGTTGTCGCCAGGTGCTCGAAGATCTCGGGCTCGACCATCTCGATGTGTCGGGTCGGCGTCCGGTCACCTTGAACGGTTTGGAGAGGGTGTACGTGGCGCTCGCGCGGGCCTTTGTCGGCGAACCGTACATTCTCTTGCTGGACGATCCCGCCAGTGCGCTGGGATCGCGCACGGCCACCCGTTTGATGGAGCAGGTTTTCTACGTGCCTCGATTCGCCGACGGCATCGCCACACACGAGCGCTGCGGGCGACCCCTTACTCGCTTGATCGTTACGACCGAGCTGGACTATTACCTGCCGTACGGAGATCGCTTCTTCATTATCGACCAGTTGAAGGTGACGGAGGTGGGTGATCGGAGCGCGGTGATAAGTTGCCAATTAGATGCGGTCAAGGATCTTCTGGCTTTCGACTACCAGGTCGTCACCAACTTGGGATTCTGAGAGATATCATGCAGCAACAAAAGTTGCTTTATGAAAGGAACAGCGGGCACCTCATGGTGGGCGTTTTTGTGATGGTGGCGATTCTGCTGTTCGGCTGGTTGCTGATCCGCCAGCAAGGAGGCGCCGAAGGCTACACCATCATCGCCGGATTCAACACCATCACCAATGTCAATGAAGCCACCTCCGTGCGTTTGCGCGGTTTCACGGTGGGTCAGGTGGAGCGCATCGAGTTCCGACCCCAGCCTCCCGATGACGAGACCTATTTCTTGGTCGAAATGGGGATAGAAGACGAATACCCGGTTTTTGCCGGTACCTTCGCCGAGATACAAAGCAGCGGCCTTGTGGGAGACAGCTTCATTAATCTCAACGTGAGCGAAGCCGAGTCTGCGGTGCTCGAGGCGGGGGCAACGATCGAAGGCAGGGATGCGCCGGGCATGAAACAGCTGGTGGCAACCCTGACCGCCATGGCTCACAAGCTCGGCGGAGCTGGGGAGAGCATTCGCCGCGCCGATCTAGGGTATAAGCTCGGTCGCCTGGGGGACAGCTTTCACCGCGTCGCCACGACCTTGGATCAGGTGGGGGCGAGCGCCGACAGCCTGCTGCGCGCCAGCCGCGACATGGTGCATGGGGTAGAGCCGGAGGTGGTGGGCGTGTTGAAAAGTGTGGACCGGACCCTGGTGCAGCTGCAATCCACCATCGGCCACACCGATTCACTGGTGGTCTCCGCCGGGAGCGATGTCCAGTCTTCCATCAAAGCGCTGCGCGCCAGCGTCGAGCGCCTGGACACTTTGTTGCAACGTGTCGACACCTTGATGTTGGGCAAGGAAGAGGAGATCGACCGTACCTTGAGCAACCTTCACGCTGCTTCCGAATCGGTGCGGGAGATCAGTCAGCATCCATGGAAACTGCTCATCGGCCAAGATCACGAGGAAGAGGAAGGATCGAATTGAGCCGCCACTTGCGATTGGGCTGGCCCATCTAATGAGCGCGTCCGTGGTCAAGCTGAGTGGACTGTTTTTCGTGTTGGCACTCGGTGGACCTCTGTGTGTTGTTGCCACGGCTATAAGCGTGGAGACCAAAGATGCGCAGACGGCGGAGTTGATCAATCTCGCAGTCAGCTACCAGACAGGGGTGGGGGTCGAGAAAGACCTCGATCTCGCTCTCGAATATTACTCGGACGCACTCAAGTTCGATCCGAAGCTCTTTCCCGCGTTGTTCAATTCGGCGCAAATCTACTACGACCAGGAAAAATTCAATAAATCGAGCAAGCGGTTCCGGCAAGCTGCCGCCAGCGCTAGAGCGAGCGGTGCCAAGGCCGCATCGCTGGAAGCGAGAGCGTTGAGTGGGTTGGGCTCCTGTTACCAGAAGAGTGATAAACCCAAATCCGCGGAGAAGTGGTTTCGCGCCGCAATCCGCAAGGATCCGAAATTGGTGGAGGCGCATTACAACTTGATAAATCTTCTCGTGGCCGCGGAGAGGGAAGAAGAGGCGCGGAAAGCGCTGGGCATTGCCGACCGCTTGGCTCCCGACAGCAAGTACGGAATCTTCGAGGGTCGCCTGAAAGCGAAAGAAGGGCAGGAGGCCACGAAAGCTGTAAGCGGGAAGGTAGCGGTCGTCGCCGTAATTGCCTTGTTGATCATGTACTCTTTCTACCTGCGAATGGCACGAAGGCGCGCGAGTCGATGACCGATTCACGTGACGCAGGTTTGATTGACCATCCGATCGCCCGCCGCTATATTGCCACGGAATAGATAGAACTCGGTCCAGGTGCCGGCTTGCGAGCCGGAGAATAGGGAAGGCGGTGAAACACCGCCACGGCCCCGCCACTGTGACCGGCCGCAGGTTCTACTGGGACCTGTTTGAGCGTTCGTGCGGACCTCAGGTCTGCCCACTGGATTCTTTAAAGGGACGAACGCACAAGGCCGGAAGTCAGGAGACCTGCCTGGGCTGTTACTTTGTGCCTAGCGTGGGTGAGGCCGAGACCGCGGAAGAAGCTTCTTAGCCGACCTCAACCCGAGGACGGTTTTTTTATGTGCCTACTGGAACTTGAAAAAGCGGTATCGGGGTACCGGGCTGATCGTCCCGTTCTGCACGGTGTTGACCTGCAGCTTCACCGGGGCGACTTCGTTGGTCTGTTGGGTCCCAATGGGTGCGGCAAGAGCACCCTGATTCGCGCTATCACCGGCATCATTCCGCTTGCGTCCGGTAGCGTGACCCTTGGGGGACGCCAGCTCCAGTCCCTCAATCGTCGCGAGATCGCCCGCCTGGCGGGTGTAGTGCCGCAAGATGGAGCCGCTAGGTTCGCTTTCTCGGTGCGGGAGGTGGTCATGATGGGGCGTCACGCGTACAGCGGACGTTTTCGCAGCCCATCTCGCGAAGATGAGTCGAGTGTAACCATCGCCATGGAACAAACCCAGGTCGATCACCTGGCCACCCGCAGCGTGGTGGAATTGTCCGGCGGCGAGCGACAGCGGGTTATCATCGCCCGTGCCCTGGCTCAACGTCCCGCGGTTCTGCTGTTGGACGAACCAACCAACCACCTGGACATCAACCACCAAGTCGAGGTATTCGATCTCTTGTATCGCTTGAACCGCGAGGAGGGGATGAGTCTTCTCTGCGTGACTCATGATCTGAACTTCGCCGCCGAGTACTGCAGCAGAATCGTGTTGATGAAGGAGGGGAGGATATTCGCTCACGGGCGCCCGTCGGAGGTGGTGACGGAACCTATTATCAGCGAAGTCTACGGTGTGCGCGTCCGCGTCGCCTTGCGCGAAGGTACGCCCCACGTTACCCCCGTTTTCAAGAAGGGCGGAGCCATTGAAACCGTCGAGGAGAATGCAGGTGCTGCCTAGCCTGGTAGTGGTGGCGATCTCCATGGTTGTCAGTTGCGTCGAACTGAGCGCAACGACAGTCGAGGTCGACGATCTGCACGTTGCTGTCACCTTGGAGGCTCAACCGAAAAGGATCGTCTCGTTGTCTCCGAGCAATACCGAACTGCTTTTTGCACTGGGTTTGGGGAATCGCCTCGTCGGTGTAACGGAACACTGCAACTATCCATCCGCAGCGGAGCAGATCGAGAAAATAGGCGGCTTCAAGGCGCTCAGCATCGAGAAGATGCTCGCCCTCAACCCCGATCTCGTGGTTGCTATCAAGGGGAACACCCTGGAATCGTTAGAAGCCCTCAGGAGCTTCGATATACCGGTGTTTGCTCTCAACATCGGATCCGTAGAGCAGCTTCTGGAAGCGGTGAGCCGAGTGGGTCGCCTGACGGGTAGTCAGCATGCAGCCGACTCATTGCGCTCAGTCCTTACTGGCCGCCTGGACAATGTGAAGGCCACCGTTGGGAAGCGCGAACGAAGGCCCCGCATGATGTGGGGGCATTGGGGCGAACCGATCTTCACAGCCGGGCGGAACACCTACATCGACGATGTGTTGCATCTGGCGGGCGGCGAGAATCTGGGTCGCCGGGCACCGGGCGCCTGGCCCCAGATCAGTCTGGAAACGGTGGTCTCATGGGCACCGGAGATCCTCATCACCACCATGGCCTTCACCCCCGAGCGCCGGGAGCGGGAAATCCGCGAACTCAGGCGACGAGACGGTTGGAAGTCTATCCCGGCGGTGAAGAAGGACGGAATCGTGTTTCTCGAAGCGGATCTGCTGCTACGTCCTGGGCCACGTGTTTTCGAAGCGCTCGAACAGCTCGTGGCCGAAGTGGAGCGCCGCGAAATCGGTCACTAGGCCCTGTATCAAAAGTATGCCTGTATTCAGCCGTCGATTCATCCCGACCTGCTGCGTTTCGCTCACTCTGCGTAATTCGCCAATACGCCTCGATCGCGCGCCTTGCTGGCCGGGCGACTCGGCGCCTTCATTTCACAAACCAACTTCTGACACAGGGCCATGCCACTGCCGTTGATGTTACTACTCCTGCTGGTGGTTCTGGCAGGGGGGGTGATCACCTCACTTCTCACCGGACCCGTCGCTATTCCCGCAGACAAGGTCTTGCGAGTTCTGTACCAGGTATTCGATGCCGGTTCCGGCGGTGACATGGAGATCGAGATCGTCCGTAACCTGCGGCTGCCCCAGGTGATTCTGGCGATCCTGGTGGGTGCGGCGCTGGCGCAAAGCGGCGCGGCCATGCAGGGCTTCTTCCAGAACCCGATGGCGGATCCGTTTGTCATCGGTGTCTCGTCGGGCGCCGCGCTGGGGGCGACCATCGCCGTTTTTCTGTCGTTGGACATCTGGGTGTTTGGCGTCAATGCCGTGGCGGGGTTCGCCTTCGTGGGCGCCGTTGCGGTCACGTTCCTGGTTTACGCACTCTCCGCTCGTGGCGGGCGCGTCCCGGTTACGACGGTCCTGCTTACGGGTATCGCCGTCGGATCCCTCTGTACGGCCCTCACCTCCTTCCTGATGATCACCGGGCATCACGATCTGCACCGAATTCTCTATTGGCTCATGGGCAGTTTGACCGCGCGCCGGTGGGAGCACGTGCAGATGGTGTGGCCCCAAATCCTGGTCGGTCTGCTATTGCTGCAGCTGTTTAGCCGCGATCTGAACCTCATTCTGCAGGGGGAGGAGAACGCCAAATATCTCGGCGTCGACGTAGATCGGGTGAAGAAGGTGTTGCTCCTGCTTTCGGCGATGCTCGCGGCGGCCGCAGTCTCGGTGAGTGGCATCATCGGATTCGTCGGTTTGATCGTACCTCACGTGATGCGGATTTTGGTGGGGCCCGATCACCGAAAGCTCTTCCCGGCATCGATTCTGGGTGGCGCCATCCTGCTGGTTTGGGCAGATGTGCTGGCGCGGAACATTATCGCCCCCGCCGAGGTTCCTATCGGCATAATCACTTCGGTTTTGGGTTGTCCGTTCTTCTTGATCCTGCTGGCGCGCCGCCGCGAGGCCGAGCTCTAGAGCCTGTGGCAAAAAGCCATTCGGGCTGCGGCCGGCTCTTGCGGCCGATCTCTTCGTTGTGCTCGATCGCCGCATCACGCTGCCCGTTCGTGTTGAATTTTCAATAGGTTGCGTGGCCTTCAGATATTTCAGGTATCGCCATATTAGGTCGGTCTTGCGCAAAAGTTAGACTGTTCTAAATTTCATAGAAGCCACGTCTAATAAATAGTTTTGCTTACAAAAACCTCTTGGAGGATCATGAAATACACCAGGCTTTTGTGCGGTGGCGCGCTGTGTATCGCAATGTCGGCGTGCGACACCTTTATGTCGGAAGCCCCCACGGCGGGTGAGAGCTTCGTAGAGCCGTTTGAAGGGCTTGATCACGATTTGAACAACATCTTTGCCGTCGGAGACGAGAATTTCGAGCGGCCTTTTGGGGTTAGCGAAGGATTGGGGCCCATCTTCAACAATGTAGGCTGCGAAGGCTGCCATCCTGGCGATGGTCGCGGAACGCCCGAACTGGGCTTCTTCCGCTTCAGTCGCGACTCCGACCTCGTTCGCGGTGAGGGCGGTCCGCAACATCAGGACAAGGCGATTCCTGGCATACCTCTCGAGTTGGTGCCGGCGGGAGTCGATCGATCCTTTCGCATGCCGCCTCCGGTTTTCGGGGTCGGCCTCATCGAAGCGATCCCCGTGGAAACCATCCTGGCGAACGAGGATCCGGGTGACAGTAATGGGGATGGGATATCGGGGCGGGCGAACTGGGTGCAGGCCGCCGCTTTCGTGCCCGAATCCCAGGAGGGCGGTGGCCCCGGCGTGCAGCTAGGACGGTTCTCCCGCAAAGCCCAGGTATCCTCTCTGCTGCAACAGGTGGCCGAGGCCTACCATCAAGACATGGGGATAACCAACGATTTCCTGCCCGAGGAGAACACCCACCCACAGATAGATGCTACGATGCCGCGTGGGGATATGGTTCCCGATCCTGAGATCTCGGCGGGAACCGTGCTGGAGACGGTGATGTACGTGCGTCTGCTCGCTCCACCCAATCGCGGCAAAGAGACTGCCGAGGTTCGGCTAGGCGAGGAGCTGTTCAGCCAGATCGGGTGCGCATCGTGCCACACTCCCACAATGCGTACCGGACCCAACCAGATCGAACAGCTGGCGAATGTCGACGCCCATCTCTACTCGGATCTCTTGCTCCACGACATGGGTCCAGGTCTCGAGGACGGTCGACCCGACGGAGACGCTGACGGCCGCGAATGGCGTACCGCACCTCTGTGGGGTCTGCGACTGGTCCCAGATTTCCTCGGCGGCAAGCCGTTCTACATGCACGACGGACGCACCTCCGACCTCGACGAGGCGATACGCATGCACGGAGGGGAAGCCGAGACGCCAAGGGATCGCTACGTCGGTCTGACGGCCGCCGAGCAGACTGCCGTGGTTGCTTTCCTCAGCTCGCTATAAGGTGAGCCCGGAAACGGCCGGCCAGATCTCCCGCCGCGACTTCATGACGCGAATTAGCCTGGCTGGACTGGCCTGCGCCGAATTGACCGCCTGTGCCGGAACACCCCTGTATCTGGGGGTGGCTGAAGGGGGCGTTCTGGCGTTGAATCGAGCGGAGATCGAGGCATTGCTCGGCGAACATTTGGCGATTGTGGTTTCCGCTCCAGGCTGGGAAGAGCCTTTGGTTCTCAGTCGCGACCCTGATGGCGCTTTCCAGGCCGTGGGTTCGAAGTGTACTCACATGGGTTGCCAGGTGCGCCCAGGAGGACGTTTTCTCACCTGTCCATGCCACGGTTCGACCTTTGACCTGGAGGGGCACGTCGTCCGCGGTCCCGCTGTAAGGGCGCTCGCCCAGTACAGGGTGTCTGAAACGAGTAACGCGTTGGAAGTCAACGCTCTATAGGAATGACCTGAAAGGAATTATCATGACATTGAGGATCTGGATCGCAGTACTAGTGGCAGGGTTGGCGCTCGAGCTGAACCCGGCTGCGGCAGAAAGCGAAACGCCGTCTCGACCGTTCGTCAAAGGTGGCATCGGCGACAAACCCTTTATCGCCTCAACGAGCAATCAAGCCCGGGTCGGCGGGTATATGGAAGTACATTTCAGATACGAGCGGGAAGAAGGGGTTACCGAAGAGCTGACGTTCGAGCCGAAGCGGTTTAACATCTTTACTTTTGCTCCGGTTTCGGATCGCGTGCGCGTCGCTTCCGAGCTAGAATTCGAGGAGGGTGGGGAGGAGATTAAGATCGAAATAGCTGTTCTGGATTTCGAGCTTCATCCCGCGGTGACCTTTCGCGGCGGCATCATTCTCTCGCCGTTGGGCCGGTTCAATCTGGCGCATGACAGCCCAACGAACGAGCTCACCGATCGCCCGCTGGTGAGTACGGAGATCATTCCTACCGCTCTTTCGGAGGCTGGGATGGGATTCTACGGCGCCTGGTATCCCACGGGCCAGTCGCGGGTTACCTACGAGGTTTACGGTGTTAACGGCTTCGGGGATGGCGTGATCCTGGGCGATCCGGAGGGGACGAGAATCAGCGCCGGCAAAGGGAACCTGGAGGACAACAATAACCGGCCCGCCTGGGTGGGTCGGATCGGATTCAGTCCGGCTGCGTCGAAGGAAATAGGTCTCTCCGTGCATACCGGTCCGTACAACACCTGGATGGCGGAGGATCTCACCATCGATGAAAAACGCAATCTGACGATCCTTGCTCTCGACTGGGAATGGACCCGGAACCGTTTCGATCTGTTGGGAGAATATGCCAAGGCCAGCCTCGATGTCCCGAAAGAAACCGGCATCTTTGCGGAAAGTCAGGAGGGGGTGTACGTTCAGCTCAACACACGTTTTGGTCGCGGTTTCGTATCGCGTCTGCCGGATTCGAACTTCACTGCGGTTGTGCGTTTCGGGGCCGTAGACTTCGATGCCGACGCGGACGGCGACAGTCAGCGCCGACTCACATTGGGTTGCAACTTCAGGCCGGCGCCGGACACCGTTTTCAAGCTCGATTACCAGCGCAATTGGTCCCAGGATCCGTTCGAAAACGAAGCCAAAGGCGCCGCGCTTCTGTTCAGCGTTGCTTCCTATTTCTAACGTCCACTAAACGCCGAGCACGTCGCGGACATGGACGCCGTCTTCCCTGGGTGCCGGCCTTCTCCTCGCCCCAGAGGATCGTCGGATGAAGCCGGTCTTTGTCATATCGGGGTTGCCACGCTCGGGCACTTCCATGATGATGAAGATGCTGGAAGCCGCTGGCATCGAGCCGATTACCGACCAGCATCGAGTGGCCGACGAGGACAATCCCCAAGGCTATTACGAATTCGAGCCGGTCACACGTCTGGAGCTTGACCACGCCTGGCTGGCTGAATGCGGCGGTCGATCAGTAAAGGTGATATCGCGTCTCCTGGTCCATCTACCGGGCGAATACCCGTATCGGGTCCTATTCATGCGACGACGGATGGCTGAGATTCTCGCCTCGCAACGCGCGATGTTGGAACGCCGCGGCGCCCAGAATACGCAACCGCCGGATGAAACGATGAAAGCGCTTTTTGAAAAGCATCTCGACGAGGTCGGACTCTGGCTGCAGGAGCAAAAGAATGTTCAGGTGCTCTTCGTGAGCTACAACGAGGTTTTGGAAAACGTCACGGAACAAGTGGCGAGGATCGCCACCTTTCTCGAGCTTGAGTCAGGGCTGGATTTAATGGCGAATGCAGTGGATCAGCAGTTGTACCGGCGGCGCTCACCATGTTGAGACGACCGAACTTCGCGCGCTCCGTTCCATTCGCTGTCCTGCTGAGCGTTCTGGTTTTCGCCGCTTGCAGCCAGAACTACAGCGACAAACGGTCCCACGAGGCGTTGGCCGAGCGTGGGATGAAAGCGGTGAAGGTGCAACCTAAGGCGGAGAGTGGCTCCACCGAGATGGTGGCCGGTCGCATCGACTACGGCGGGTTAACAGCTATGCCGCCATTGGGGTGGGAACAACTGACACCCTCCAGCTCCATGCGACTGGCAGAATTCCGCCTACCCGGAAAACCGGTGGGGAGTGGCGATGCCACCTTGGCAGTATTCTACTTTGGAAGCGGCCAGGGGGGCTCGGTCGAACAGAATATTGACCGCTGGTACAGCCAGTTCGAGCAAGCGGACGGCGGTTCCACGAAACAGGCGTCCCAACGGTGGCGAGATACTGTTTACGGAATGCCGGTTACCATGGTGGATATCGCCGGTAGCTTTACCGCGGGAATGGGTCCCGGGGCCGGATCCGATGAACCTGCTCCGGGTTACCGTATGCTAGGGGCCATTGTCGAGTCGGACAACGGACCGTATTTCTTCAAGTTGATCGGTCCGGAGGCAACGGTGTCGCACTGGAACCAGAGTTTTGCGGCGTTCATTTCTAGCATTCAATAAGGTCTTGTCCAGCGGTTTGGTGGATATAGGAGAAAACGATCGTGTACATGCAGCTCGAGGATGAGTTCGGCGATGTGGTGGGCAAGGCCCGCCGCGGGCGCGAGATTTCGGTTTCAGGGCTGGCGGAGCAGGTGGGAGTCTCGTCGAACGACATCGAACGGATCGAAAGCTACGAGCTGACCCCGCCCGACGATACAATAGATGCGCTGGCAGATTATCTGGAGCTGGACTTCGCCAAGCTGAAGTCGGCAGCCAGCAAACGATTCTTCCCGCTCTATCCTTCGGGAAGACCCGTCGAGGGGTTGGTGCTGGAGATGTTGGTGCTCGGTAGCGATTTCCTCATGAACGGCTACGTCGTCGGTTGTCTGGAGACGCACAAGGGCGTGGTGATCGATCCCGGGTTCGATCCGGAAAAGATCCTCAAAGCCGTGGAAGCTGCAAAGCTCGACATCGATGAGGTGCTGCTGACCCACGGCCACGGCGATCATACCGGTGCTCTGTCGGAGGTCTGCCAGGCCACCGGAGCGCCGGCCCGTATAAATCCTGCAGACGATGGTCTTCTCGGTAGCCAACGCACCAAGATAGAGGGCGAGATGGCGGCCGGGGATGCGATAATGGTCGGCAATCAAAGGTTTATGGTGGCCGCGACACCGGGCCACACCCCTGGTGGTGTCAGCCTCATCCATGATAGCGTGGCGATCGTGGGAGACGCGCTGTTCGCCGGGTCGGTTGGAGGTACTAGAAACCTCGGCGACTATCAGATGCAGCAGAGCGCCGTGGCCGCGCAGCTACTGGCGCTCGACGAAAAGGTGCAGCTGTTTCCAGGGCACGGCCCCGCGACCACCGTGGGGGAAGAGCGGTCGAACAATCCGTTTTTTACCTAACGTGCTGTCGCAGAAATCTGTCAACATACTGCCGCCGATCGTGTGACACGGGTTGCCCCAAAGATAATCGTAGAAGGGGCCGCGGAAGGACCGCTGTGTTCTCTGGACCTGGAGATTCCCCTCAACAGCCTCGTATGTTTCGCCGGGCGCAGTGGTTCGGGAAATCGTGCGCTGGCGCTTGACGTGCTCTGGGCCGAGAGTCGCCGGAGATACGCGATGGCACTCTCACCCCGCGATCGAGAGAAGCTGGGTGGAACGACGAAGGTGGCTGTGGAACGCATCGCCAGCCTCCCCCCCGCGATGTTGGTCAACGGGCGCAGAGTCGAGTCGTTCGCCACCGTAGCTTCCTTCCTTCAGCTCGATTTCCTACTCGCTAGATTGTTTGTTGCCTGCGGCGAGCTCGTCTGCCCACGCTGTGGCGGCACGTGCACGAGCTTCTCGACCGAGTCTGCGGCCGATCGGGTCATCGAGGGGTTTGCCGAACGGCGTTGTCACCTTATCGCACCCCTGGACTCGTCCGCCGAATCCGTCTCCACGGGCGGCGTTCTCGAACAGTTGGTAGGTGCCGGGTTCCGCCGGTTTTGGATTGACCGCGAGGAATATCTGTTGGAGGAAGGCGTTCCGGAGCATCTGCCGGTGCACGAATCGATCGCCGTTGTGGTCGACCGGATGGTCCCCCGAAGTTCGGAGCGGCAGCGGTTGATCGAGTCCATCAACAACGCACGTGCCATATCCCGGGGCAAAACGAGACTCCGCGATTTGGAAACGGAGACCGATCTGCTCTTAAATCGGGATCCCACCTGTGCCGACTGCGGCAGCGTTTTTCGTTCTGCCACTGCAGAGCTACTACTGCAGGCCACCGAAAAGGATACCGCTGAGATTGTCCAGTATCGGTTGGCCGGTAAATCAGTGGACGAAACCTTGCACCTCTCTTGCGCCGAGCTCAGGCAGTTTCTCAGTGTTCTCCCGGATGCGGATGGCCTCCAGGAACGGTGCGAAAGACTGCTGGCGGAAATGACGACGGCTGGATTGTCTGCGCTTCCGCTTGCGGCGCGGAATTCTTGGCTTTCGACCACCGAGCGCATGAGGCTCGAACTGGTATCTTGTGCCAACGATGGGATGGCAGGTCTGCTGTATGTCCTTGAGAATCCAACTGCCGGGATGAACGACGACGGGGCCGCGAGCCTCATCCCACGGTTAAGGGCGCTGGTGGCGCGTGGGAACTCGGTATTGGTGGTCGACAATAGCCAAGCTCTACTGGAAGGTGCCGACCTCGTGATTCACTTCTCCAACGGCGAGATCACAACGGGGAAGGTCGGGAAGGTGCCCGGGCCGCGAACACGTTCCCAGAAGCCGAGCGGACAGAAGCTATTGGTCTCTGCCCGTGCCGATCCGCTTTTTGAAGGGGTTGATATGGAACTTCCCGGTCGGTGTCTGATCGGCGTGTGCGGACCTGCTGCCTCGGGAAAGAGCTTCTTCCTCACCGAGGTTCTGGTTCCTGCGTTGAGCGGTAAATCGAAGGGTGCGCGTTCCGTCGCCGTCGGAAACGAAGCGGGCAAAAAGCGGGTCGCACTAGTGTCACCCGAGACCGTAATGCCGGGGCGTACTCTTCTGGCAGAGTTGGGACTCTCCGCCCATCTGGGTAATCTGTTTGCGTCGGCGCCGGCCGCCATCGAGCGCGGCTATCCCGCCGAGTGGTTTCAGCTTGAATCGCCAGGGGGGCGGTGTAGCCAGTGCGAAGGCCGCGGGCTGTTGTCCTACGATCTGGGTATTCTCGAGAAGGTGGAGGTCGTCTGTACTCGATGCCGAGGCAGCCGGTTCAAGAGCGAGATATTGGAAGTGACTCTGAAAGGTTCCAGCATTGCCGACCTCTTTGACGTTACCGTCGATCGGTTCCGGGACCTCTTCGAGAGAGACCAAAAGGTGCGGCCGCGGATGGTGCGGCCGCGGATGGACGCTCTGGTTGTGTGCGGGTTGGGTCACTGCCGATTGGGCCAAAGCAGTGCCACACTAGAGCGCGGGGAGCGTGTCCTCCTCCGCCTTTCGGTAGAGTTGGGCATGGCCCGCCCGAGGGATTTTGTTGTCGTTACCGACACGGCCGGCCTCGATCACCCCGACGACATCGCGGTTTTGGTCCGCGTAGCCGATGCTTTGGTGGCCAAAGGAGCGACGATCTATTTCGAAACCAATGATACGGGTATCCTGGCAGAAGTAGATTGGCGGCTCGAGTTTGGTGAGAGAAAGAGTTCCGGGGCCGCCGTTATCAAGAGCAGCGCGTCAACTCGACAAGACGCTGCCTAGGAAGGTCTGATTCTGCGGATGGGGTTGAAAATATTCCACTTGAACATGATATTTGACATGCTTCACCGCCCGGGCACTACTCCGAGTTCCCCATAGCCGAAATCTGCAAGATGAGTATCGAACAGGATCTCAGCACCGAGAAGGTGTCGCATCTGGATCTCACCAGTTTCTCCCAGGTGCCCTCCGGGACGCCTATTCTAGAAGTTCTCGGGATCATGCGCGATCAGCAATTGAGCTCAGTCCTTGTGACCGAGCAAGATCGCCTGATCGGGATTTTCACGGAGCGCGATGTGCTCTCGCGGGTGGCCGACGAGCCATCCACGTGGAAGTTGCCGGTTGACGACATGATGACCGATTCGCCACAAACCGTTTCGCCCGACGCTATGGTGCAAGAGGCGTTACACCTGATGAATGCCGGGCACTACCGCAATGTTCCCGTTGTCGACCGCGACGGGAAGGTCGTTGGAAATCTCTCCCAATACAGCATCGTCAAGTTTCTCACCGACCATTATCCCCGAGAGATCTACAATCTTCCCCCCGACCCCGAGTCCATACCGCGAACACGGGAAGGTGCGTAGCTCGTGACGGGTTCGCGCGAACACCGCACAGAAATCCGCTTTTCGGTGGAGATGTCCGGCTCGTGCGAGGAGAGCACATAATGCCGGAACCGAAACTGTCGATTGCGGGTGAGAAACCTTCGACGGATCGCGCTTCCGGCAATCACACAACGCCGGTGACTGAGGGGGATGGGGCGCCGAAAAACAATCTCGACACCAAGGAATCGGTGGTAATTCGGTTCTCCGGCGATTCCGGCGACGGAATGCAGCTCACCGGGACCTTGTTCACTAACACCTCCGCCATCCTTGGCAACGATGTCAGCACCTTTCCCGATTTTCCGGCCGAGATTCGCGCTCCCGTTGGCACGGTCGCGGGGTTGAGTGGCTTCCAGGTCAACTTTTCCTCGAGTGAGATATACACCGCCGGCGACGCGCCGATGGTGTTGGTGGCGATGAATCCGGCGGCGTTGAAAGCGAACCTGGGTGATCTGGACCGGGGGGGAATCATCATCGTCAACACCGATGCATTTTCGCGGAACAACCTGCGAAAAGCTGGGTACGAGATGAATCCCCTCGACGATGACACGCTCTCTTCCTACGAGATCCATCGGGTGCCACTCACCACGCTCAACCGCAGTGCCCTTCAAGACATCGAGGGTTTGACCAATCAGCAGAAGGACCTCTGCAAGAATTCATTTGCCCTTGGTTTGACCTATTGGATGTTCGACCGGCCCCTCGATCAGACATTGGGGTTCTTCGAAGAAAAGTTTGCCAAACGTCCAACTGTGATCGAGGCGAATACCCGGTCGTTGAAAGCGGGGTACTACTTCGGCGAAACAACGGAAGCCTTTCAGAGTCGCGTTAGCGTGCCGCGGCGCACCGTGCTCGATCCTGGCACCTATCGGCGCGTAACCGGCAACGAGGCACTGGTGATGGGGCTGGTTACCGCGTCGAAGAAAGCCAGGCGCGACCTCGTGTACGCCAGTTATCCGATTACGCCTGCAAGCTCCGTGCTGGAAGAGCTTGCCGGCTTAAAACATTTCGGCGTGCGCACCTTTCAAGCCGAGGACGAGATCGCGGCCATGGGGGCGGCGATCGGCGCTGCGTTCGGTGGAGCCCTGGCGGTAACCGCCAGCAGCGGCCCCGGGATCGCGCTCAAGAGCGAGGGCATGAATCTGGCCGTGGTGCTGGAGCTGCCCATGGTGATCATCGATGTCCAGCGGGGAGGGCCCAGTACCGGACTGCCGACGAAAACGGAACAGAGCGATCTCCTCCAGGTTCTCTTCGGCCGCAACGGCGAAAGCCCGATCCCGGTTTTGGCCGCGTCGACTCCCAGCGACTGTTTTGAGACAGCGATCGAGGCGTGCCGCATTGCCATTCGCTCTATGACGCCGGTAGTGCTCATATCGGATGGGTATCTCGCAACCGGTTCGGAGCCGTGGAAAATCCCGGACCCATCCGCGATTGCGCGGATCAAGATCGAGAAGCTCAAGGATCCTTCCGGATATCAACCGTACGCCAGGGCGGATGCGACCCTGGCGCGATCCTGGGTGTCTCCCGGCACGGCCGGATTCGAGCATCGCATTGGTGGATTGGGAAAGCAGGACGTGACCGGTAATGTATCGTACCTGCCCGAAGACCACGAGCATATGGTGCGTATGCGCCATGCAAAGGTCGCCCGCATCGCCGACTTCATTCCCGATGTGGAGGTTTTCGGACCCGAGCGGGGCGATCTTCTGGTACTGGGATGGGGGGGCACCTTCGGTCCTATCCGCGCGGCCGTTGAACGGGTTCAGGGCGAAGGCAAATCGGTGGCGAGCGCACACCTGCGGCACCTGAATCCGTTTCCGAAGAATCTCGGCGAGGTTCTCGAAAGTTACGATCACGTTCTACTGCCGGAGCTCAATCTGGGTCAGCTGTCGATGCTGATTCGGGCCGCCTACAACGTTCAGGTGGAAGCCTACAACAAGGTGCAGGGACAGCCGTTCAAGATCAGCGAAATCGAAGAGCAGATTCGACGACTGGTAGGGTAGACATGAGAATCTTTTCACAGATAGGAGCACGGGAATGACCGAGGCGGCCGCAGAGCAGAAGTTGACCAGGAAGGATTTCGTCTCCGACCAGGACGTTCGCTGGTGCCCAGGTTGTGGCGACTATGCCATTCTGGCGCAGATGCAGAAGATGCTGCCGGGGCTCGGCATCCCGCGTGAAAACCTGGTTTTCGTCTCTGGCATCGGCTGCTCCAGTCGCTTTCCCTATTACATGAACGCCTACGGGATTCACGGCATCCACGGGCGCGCACCGACCATCGCCACCGGCCTCAAGCTTGCCAACCCCGAGCTCAGTGTGTGGGTGATCACCGGAGATGGCGACGGTCTCTCTATCGGCGGGAATCACCTGGTGCACTGCCTGCGGCGCAACGTGGACGTAAAGATCATCTTGTTCAACAATCGGGTATACGGTTTGACCAAGGGACAGTACTCTCCGACCTCGCTTCCGGGGCATCGTACCAAGAGCTCTCCGTTAGGCTCGGTGGACTACGCCTTCAAGCCCCTTTCGGTGGCGTTGGGAACAGAGGCTACGTTTGTCGCCCGTACCCAGGACACGAACACCAAACACCTGAGCGAGGTTCTGCACCGCGCTGCCCTGCACAAGGGAACCGCGTTCGTCGAGATATTTCAGAACTGCGTCGTCTACCATCCCACCGCCTGGGATCACACGACGAACCCGGACAGTCGTGATGACAACACGCTTTTTCTAGAGGATGGCGCGCCTTTGATTTTTGGCAAGGACATGGACAAGGGTATCCGCCTCAACGGCATGGAACCGGAAGTCGTGAGTCTAGGACGGGGTGTGGAAGAAGCAGACCTTCTGGTTCACCGGGAAAACCTCGAAAGCACGAACTACGCGCATATGCTCAGCCGCATGGAACATCCGAGTTTCCCGCTCCCGTTCGGCGTGCTGAGGTCGGTCGAAAGGCCCTCATACCACGAGCTGGTGCTAAACCAGGTGGAGCAAGCAATCGGAGAGTCCGGAGATGGCGACCTGGAAGATCTATACAATAGCAGCGATACCTGGGAAGCCGATGAAGCGGGTATTCCCATGGCTAGCTAGGAGTAGGATTCGGCATGATCTGTCCGTCCTGCGGATACGACAATATCTCGGGAAGCGACGTCTGCGAGGAGTGTCAGCAAAGTCTGACGGTTGAGCTTCAAGTCGAGTCGGATGCTGCCACCATTCTCAATAAACGTCTTTCTCTGCTCAATCCGCGCCAACCGGAATGCGTCGGCCTCAAAACGACGGTCGACCAAGCGATAGAGCGTTTGAAAGGGAAAAACGTCGGTTGCGTGATGGTCACCGGAGAGTGTGGCGAACTGGTCGGAATTTTTACTGAGCGCGATGTGCTCTATCGAGTGGCCGGCCTCGAGGAACAATTGAACGAAATGTTCGTTGAATCTGTGATGACCCCACGCCCAACGAGCCTGAAACCGTTTATGTCGATCGCTCAAGCATTCCACCTCATGGGGCTGCACGGCTTCCGTCACGTCCCGCTGGTTGATGAACGGGAACGTCCAGTGGGGTTCATTTCGCTGCGGGATATCGTGAACTTCATCGAGGAAAATTTCGCCGCGGAAAAAGCGAATTCCAACTGAAGTCGAAGCGCGCACCAATGAATCACGAGGACAGGGGCAATTTTCTCCCGTCCTCGTTTTTTGCGAAAGCGGGAAACCCCTATGAGAGTACCGAGAGTAGTACTGCCGCTAGCGTGTTTTCAGATCGCGATTTTAGGAGGGCCTGCGCAATCCGCGATTAGCAGCGACGATCTAGAATTCACGCGTTCGATCAAGGAGGGGGAGTGGCTGCGGGTCCAACTCCATCTTCTCGCCCTGCGGTTGAGTTATCCCGCTTACCGGATAAGCCTGTCCCTGGACGAACAGAACGTCGTCGCGTTCACCTTCCTAAACAGCAGCGGCTTGGCCGACGATATGGTAAAAATGGGGAGAGCGGATACCGAGAAGATGCTGAAGTATCACGCCGAAGGAATCGGCTTTCAGGTTGCATCCTTGATCGAGAATCTCTTTCCCCGGCTGTGGTCGAGTTTTGATGGAGACGTCGACTTTAAGGGCGATTTCCTGGTGCCGGGTGAGAATCCCGAAGATGGCGCGCGAAAATTGGGGTATTGGCGACGGGGCAAATTCCACTGGAGCCAATAGGCCATCGTCCTACTCCGGGTCGTGTGCGCGAATATCGCCAACCACGGTTTCGTCGAGGGCGATATATTTGTCAATCGCCGGCTCTTCCGTGGTTATCAACCAGCCTTCCACCTTTTTTCCGAATACCGAAATCGTTTTCGGCTCGACCTGAACGACCTTCGAGAATCGGGTGTGCTTCTCGCGGTTCGTACAGAAAAAGGTCTGACGGCGCGTCATTCCTTTCTCAACCATTTCCATTGGCTCTACCTGCCTTCTGTCTGCGTGCCGCGGAATACTCGTGAACCACCTCCACGAGGCGGCGCACCATTTCTACCGGTGTGTTGGGCAACAAGCCATGACCTAGGTTAAAGATATGGGGTCGGTCCCCGACGTCGTCAACAATTCTTTGCGCCTCGCGTATTAGATTTTCTTCCCTTCCCAGCAATACGCACGGGTCCAGGTTGCCCTGCAGCGGAGTGGCGTCGCCGAGTATTTCATACGCTTGATTCGGAGAGATGCGCCAATCGATGCTTACGACGTCAGCTCCCACCTGCTTGATCAACGGCAAGAGATGCGACGCTCCGAGGCCGAAATAGATGCATGGAACCCGGCAGGTTTCGAGCTCAGCGAAGACCCGCCGTAAATGCGGCAGCGCCAGACGTTCGAAGTCAAGAGTCGATAGAATCCCGATAGAGGTGTCGAAAATCTGCAGTGCCCTGGCGCCAGCTTGTGCCTGGCTGCGAAGATAGACAATCAGCGCCGCGGTCAATTTGCCCATCAAAGCTTCCGCTGCGACCGGTTCGGCATGGAGGAAGCTCCTGAAGGTAGGGAAGTCTTTTGACCCGGTTCCTTCCACCGCCCACGAGGCAAGAGTGAACGGCCCGCCTCCGTACCCTATCAACGGCACCTCTGGAGGCAACGCATCACAAACCTGGCGCACCGTCTGCGGCACAAAGGGTATCTCGGATTCCACGTCGATTGGCCGCAGCCGAGCCACATCCTTTGCGCTGCGAACCGGATTGCTGAAAACGGGCCCGGGGTCGTAGCGGAAGTCGAATCCCAGCGGTTCCAAAGGTGTGACCAGGTCGGCGAAAAGAATGGCCGCGTCTACCTTCAGCTGCTCCACCGGCATGAGCGTTATCTCCGTTGCCAGGTCGGGTGATTTGAACATCACCTCGAGGGACTCGGTGTTGGCGCGGATGTCGCGGTAGGGTTTGAGGATGCGTCCCGCTTGCCGCATTAGCCAAATCGGCGTTGTGACAGGCAAGCTGCCGCCGCAGGCGGCGAGAAATGGACTTGAATTCACGAGGGGAAGTGGAGGGGCGCCGGACCCTACCAGTTGGGGCACAGCCCCAGGGCCTTGTTCCTGGTCTGGCGCGAAAGGTGGCGCAACCTTATGCCGGCATCCGAGTAGTAGATACAGACGAAATCGGTTTTCGAGGCGCCGGTCGATGTCCAATCGAGCGTTGCCTTTTGAAATGTCTGGCCCAGCACCATGCGCCCGACGATAAGATCGTAAAGCGCTTCGGTAAGGGTCCGTCGACGCACCAGGTGCGATGACAGCTTCAAGGTTGAGGCCAGGTACCGCAGGTACTGGTTGTGCTCCATATACGATTTGTCGAGAGACTCCCGGGGTGCCTCAGGAAGCACTACGGCCCAGCCCGGTTCGGGGGTTTCATGACTCATAAAGGAACAGGACCGATACTGCGCTACGTCTTTGATGTCAGCGAAGAGCCCGATATATATCTTCGCCAGATTCTTGATTGTACAGGGATACATCGTGCCCTCGCGATAGAATCGAGATACCCGAGGGATCAGCAGGAACTGTTGTTTGCATTGCTTGTGGGTCTGCAACGTAGAGATGACCTGATCCTCGAGCTTGGCTCGAAGCCTGTTCTCGAGGTTTGCGACATCCGGCTCGGGCAAAGAGAACCCCATGCTGGCCTGCAGCTCGTTAAGGCTAACCTTCGCTAAGAATATGTCGACGGTTTCGGCTCCGGCGGCTGCCTTCCTGGCTTTTGGGCCGCGAATCTTGGAGGCTTTCTCCTCTCTGGCTTGAAGTTGATGCGCAGGGCTGTCGCCCTCCTGCGTGGCCGCGGGCAGTGATGTAGCTGCGTCGCCCGTTGTCGGTTGGTCAAATAGCTCGTCTCCCACCGACTCGCCGTCGCCGGCTTCGAAAGCCGGGCTGTTGCCGTTGTCTTCGAACTGCTCGGTGGAAGTAAGGACACCCTCATCTGCGATTTCCTGGCCCTGGTTGAAGAGCTCGTCCCCGACAGGGGTGCTGGCTTCCGCTGGGTCTAAGTCGTTGTCCGCGTCTGGCGCTTGCACGGGTGCCGAGTCTGGCATCGGTTCCGAGCTGTCCGTGACTGCCTCGGTCGGCGGAAACACACCCGCCTCGAACGTGGCGTCGCTGGAGGAACCACCGAACAGATCGTCCGCATCCGCGGCCATCACCGCGTACGGCTCTTCGTCGGCATCCTCGAAGGAGCTTGCATCCGACGCCGACTGTGGGGCATCGGGATCCCTGGCGGCAAAATAGGGGGTCTCCTGGACCCCACTTGCAGCCGCGTCCAGATCCTCGGCTTCGATAAGGTCTCCGTGTCGATCGAGGATCTCTTGAATACGTTCAGTGAGATGTCCGTTTACGCTGAAGCGGTTTTGAGCGTAGTAGAGAGCGGTGACGGCTTTCTTGAGATCGGTCGGACTGAGGTGTTCCTCGACGCGCTCAAGCGGATCGAGCAGATCGGTCGTCCAGCTGGTGGCAAGCGCCTGGTCACCAACACGGCGAATATGCTCCTGGAGGGCCCGAATCTCGGAGGTTAGCTGTCCTTCGATTTGTTCCACTGATCGGTCCCGTCAGGAGAGGTATAAAGGTAGCTCTCGCACGACATATAATAATACTATCGGTATATACATCAAAAAGAGACAATTCTTGGTGATTTCGATCACAAATTGCAATCGAAGGGCCGGAACGCCCCGATCGCCGGAACGCCCCGAATCGAAGGACTAGCTGAAAACGACCGCCGGCAACACGCCAGGCCAACGAGGTCTTCTCGGTCGCCAGTGGGGAGTGCCTCTTTTACCGGAGATGCGCAACGTGCCGTCCTTCTGATAGAGAAAGACCTGTTTGACCCCGCCTTTGCGGCCCTGCTGGTAGCTGGTTCGGGTCATACTGTTGCAGTCGTCAAAGAAGCTCTTTTTGGTGCAGAGGGTGAGCATGACGCGGTCGTAGACCTCCTCAAGGGCGCTCTTCTGACAGACCTGTTCGGCAGGCAAATCATTGGCACGGGCGTACATTAGTAGCCTTATGCCAGGCTTCTTGAATGAACAGTTCAGGTATTGTCGATCGACGAAAGCCCAATGAGTCTGTTCGAGGCCGGATTGGTAGAAGTCGCAGCTGGAGTACCATAAAGAGTGCTCAGATGCAGAGATGAAGAAGCTTCCAAAATTCTGCCTGATCGAGGCGATGCTGCACGCCGCCTTGGTAGCGGAACCCTGGCGCTCGGGAATATCGGCTACCCGCAGGACGAGGGCATAGTCCCCAAAGGTGTTCTGGAGGGTCTTGATTCTCCCTTTTTGGACATGGGGTTTGAGTTCATCGTTTTCGAACAGGGTGGACCAAACCTGGGCGAGAGGTCGGTAGATCTGGTCCAATTCCTCCGGCGAGAACGAGACGCCCATCAGATCCGAGAGCTGGGTAGGGCCGATGTATCGATCCTTGAAAACTCGCTCAAGCCGCTCGTGTAGCGGAAGATCCAGCAATCCGCTCCGCTGCCGTTTACCTGTCTTGGAAACCTTCTCGTCTTCCGCGTCGATCTTCTTGACGAAGATCTTACGATCCTTCTTGACCGCTGCCAGCTTCGTCTGCAGATCGGTCAACAGTGGCTTTTCGATCTCAAGCGGTTCGTCTTGGCTTATCGACTCGACGTGGGCGACATCCTCGACGATCTCCGCCTGAAGCTCGCTTACCTGCGCCCGGTTCTTGACGATTCGATGGACGGGATTGAGCAGCCGCTTCAAGGCGGTTACCCGATCGATATATGGCTTGATTTTCTGTGCTACGGAACGTGCCGACTCGAGGTCGATGATCGGCGCGGTTTCATCCCGCGCCAACCCTATAATACGTTCGGCTGCCGCTTCAGTCTGCTGGCGCAGATGCTCGAACTCCTCTTCGGACTCTGTATCCTCGGATTCGCTCTCAATGCGAGGCTCTTCAGCTGAGGTCATCACTGGCGTCAACCTATTTGCCGGGCTCTACCATCCATTCGGGGAGTGTTATCCGGTATTTGTAGAACCCGTCCATCGGTTCAAACGATACGTCCTGATCGACTGTATGCGCCGATCTGAGGGATTCCGATTCATCATCGGATGTGAAGCCGAGGACGCGAAGGCGCGGGGTTCTTCGGTCCGACCAGAAATGATTCGTACGAACCAGGATGTCGCCTGAGCAGTCCATGGGGATAATATCGATCTCCCAGTTCCTTTGCAGCAGCAGTGCAGCGCCATTCAAGGTGATGGGCCCAATCTCCATGCGGGTACCGCGGGTGTCGACGTAGAGATAGTCGGAACATTGCGCGAAATCGATTCGGCCTTTTCCGGCGTCCGCCGAGTAAGCCACGACTTCGTCCTCGTTGTGCGCGAGAAAAGAGCCTGGCGGCAAGACAAAGGATTGTCCCATCTCCTCGATCTTCCATTCGTCATCCCAGCTGCCGTTGGCAAAAACTCGCAGGCCGTTTTGGTAGGTCAAACAAATCTGGCTGCGTTCGTAGGCACCGGAAATGAGCGCATCGGTCGTTTCGAGCAGATTCCCGTCATTGTGGTACTGAATCTCCTGAATCGGCACCCCGATATATTGGGTCTGCAGCTTCTGCAGGAGATAATATGCTTTGACTACCGCCTCCAGGCCCCAGCGTTCCAGGTCTGGCAGCAGGCAGGCGTGGCCATACGCCGCCGTCGAAGTCAGGTAGCGGATCAGGTAGTCACTCCGACTGTGGCGTTGGTTCTCCGGAATTTCATCGCCAAAGAAACCATCGATGGTGCCGACGCCGGCCATGGTGCCCGACAAATGCAGGTTGCACAGATCGAAGTCGACGAGGGTGGGACGCTTGCTGGGGTTGGGTCCCGACAGGGGGGCCAGGTAGCCATTCAGCAGCCCGGCGTAGAGCCAATGCGTGCCACCAGCGCCAACGGTTGGGTGTTCCTGGACGACCTGCTCCAACAGCGCGTGCTCGGCCGCCAAGGTGTCGATGAATCTAGAGGCATGCGGCAGTCTGCTGTCGTGGTCGACGCGGTTCCATGGCGGGCTGTCTGTGTGGGCATCGAGAAAGGTCGCATGATTGGAGAAGTTGTCCGCAATATTGCGAACGTGGCCGTCAGCGAGCTGTCCGGAGCGGGCGGGTTTGACGAGAAATCGACCGGAATCGAATCGGGATAGATTCCCGTCTGGCGCTTGCGCTGCCAGGTCTGGAGTCCATTTGTCACTCAGAGGTGAGACGTCGCGGAAGTTGGTGCTCAGACAGAAGCTGTGGCCGAGATCGCTTATGGCTTCGAGGTATTCGGCCAAGGCGTCATTGCCGCCTTTTGCTGCGGCTCCCGTGGTGGTCAGCGTTGCGTTCCCGTCGCCGTCGTGCCAAGTGTCGTCCGAATGCACGATCAGCAGATGCTCAAGCCCCCGTTGTCTCAGCTTGAGGAGTTTTTCGTACGCTTCCACGTAACTTTCCTCGGTCGGAGGCAGTTCACCCACGTGGTACCAGACGAGTTGCTCGAACTCCCATTTCGAATCACTTCGGGCCGTGGGAACCACCGGCAGCACCTCCTCGAAACGGCGCGAGGCGGTAACGACGATCGACTCCCTTAGAGGAGTGCGCTTGCCGGTGGTATCGGGCAGATACCGGCATCCTCCGTTGAGCCGTAGAGACTTCTGGGCTTCCTCCGCGGATGGTGCGCGCAGGGTTGACGCTTCCGAATTGTAGATGTCCAACAACACCGATACGAACACGCCATTGGTGCATAGGATGTGCGGATCGTTTTCACCGAAGTTGAAGTACGGGACGCGGAAGAGTCGCGGATGGCTGGCGCCTGTAACGCGCCCCAACTCTACGCCCGTCGCGCGTCCGCCACCCCCTTCCAGGGAAACGACGAGCGTCTTGCCCTCAATATGCATGCGGTAGAGGAAATCAATCTGTTCGTCTCCGAGTTTCCACTGCCAGCGGGCTTCGACACTTCCCTCCACGATTTCGCATGAGACGAAGTGACGTTGAACCTCTTCTTCATCAGCAGACCATTCACGCCCACCCATTTCGACGGTGATGCCGCCCCCATCGAACAGATTGATAGGATCTGAATTGTTGATTTCCATTTCCAGATCGACGAGGGTGCCCTCGATCGGGGTGTAGATGTAACGGACCACCGCGGACAAAGATCGGGATTCCATCACGAAGGATATTCCATCCTTGGCGACGCTGTTGGAAACCTCCTCGTCCTCCGTGCGCTGCAATTCCATCTGCGCCGGCAACGTCCCTCGTGGCGCTTCAGCCACTCCAGGCAGTTGGTCGATCTGGGGATCGAGAAAATCGAGACCTGCCAATTGGACCGATACTTCCTGCGGGGCAAAAATGCCCCTGAGCGCGATGGCCTCGATGTTTGTCGATCCGGTACTCAACAGTGCCTGGAAGTACTGCCACCCGCAGCCACCCACACTCCCCAGCAATTGCTCCCTGTGTTCGCCAAGGATGAGTACGAGTTGGGGGAGGTGTTCAGGGTCGAACGGGAGATCGCAGTTCAACCAGATTCCCGCGGACTCTTTGCCTGCGGGAATCGGAATGGGCACCGGGGGTCGTATGACAATCTGACCCGCTCCCGCTATACTGATCTGAGGCGAATCTACGGCCTCGCTGAGTTGAACGGTCGTGCCATCCTGGGCTTGAATATCCCAGGACTCCAGATCCGTGAAGTTGATCGCCGTTGCCCCCCTCAATGGCACCGGCAAATCAATGGTGTCGCTTTGTTCATTCGGCGAGGTGTTCAATCTTGGGCTCCGCGCTCGCTGTGTCGGTCGGCCGAATCAGACGGGTGAATCCGTCCCAAACGCCCTATTTATCCGATGTTTACGTAGATTTAGGCGAAGCGTTCAAAATACGATAATAGATATGAGGTGTCAAGATTGCGCAGGCTTCCTCTTTTCCCCTTAGACCAGGTCGGTAAACCATTGTTTATATTAAGCGTATGAGGCAGTTGCTCGAGGTGCCGAGGTGGTGGATATGAACGCCGCTCAAGTAGCGGTTATCGGCGGTGGAGCCGCGGGGTTAATGGCTGCAATCTCGGCAGCTCGGGAGGGCAGATCGGTGGTCCTGCTCGAGGGAAATCACCGGCTAGGTCGCAAAATTTTGATCTCCGGAAACGGGCGCTGTAACCTCACCAACCGGGACGCCGATGCCCTGGAGCACTACCACGGGACCTATCCGGATTTCGTCGGCTCGGTTCTGCGTCGATATTCGGTGGAAGACACCCTAACGTTCTTTGCCGATATGGGATTGGAGTGCAAGACTGGAACTCTGGGTCGCATGTTTCCAGAAACGGACCAAGCATCCTCGGTTTTGAACCTGCTCGAAGATCGATTGAATGCGCTCGGCGTCCTGATAGTCACGGATGCGAAGATTACTGTGCTCCGGTCAGCAGAGAGATTCGAGCTGGCCACCGGTAGGGGCGATGTTTGGAACGCGGATCGGGTTATCCTCGCCACGGGAGGCGTCAGTGTCCCAAAACTCGGCGCGGATTCCACCGGCATGCGGATGGCTGCCGATCTCGGACATATCCAGACGCCTCTTTACCCCGGTCTCGTTCCGCTCTGCGGCGGCGACAAGCATATTCATTCCATGCACGGCGCCAAGGTGAACGCAGCGCTTTCGGTAACAACTCCGAACGGCGAAGTCCATCGCGATGAGGGCGACTTGCTGTTTACCAAATACGGGATATCCGGACTCGCCGTTCTCAACCTGAGCGCCAGAATTGTACCTTACCTGGAAACGGGCAGTCTCGAGTGTGTGGCCAACCTACTTCCCGGACACTCACCGGAAAACGTGAGCTTGAACTTGAAGGAACGCTGGACGAGGAACGGCCACCATGGAGTTGCCCTGAGTCTGGCATCGATCTTGCCGGACAGAATTGCCCACGGGGTGCTGGAGATGTTGCAGATTTCTGGCGAAACGGTTGTATCGGGACTCTCCAAAGCGGCGCGCTGGCAGATCGCGAAGACATTGACCGGACTTCCGGTGGAGATTTGCAAGCCCAGACCATTCGAGTTCGCGGAGGTGACGATCGGGGGCATAAAATCTGGCGACGTGGATCCCCGTACGATGGAGTCAAGGTTGGTGCCGGGGTTATATTTCGCGGGGGAAATGTTGAATGTTCACGGCGATCTCGGCGGTTACAATTTTCAATGGGCATGGTCCAGCGGGTATGTTGCCGGGGTCGAGGCTGGAAGCCCGTGAGAACAGGTTGATTGACACTTTAGGGCACCTCCGCTACACTCTTGCAGCATTGTTTCCGGTCGCTTTGATTGGCCATCAAATCCGCGCCCCCGCACCATCCTCCCGTAGCGCGCGGCTGGTTTCCACCATAGGTGGCCAGGCCCTTCAGTATGAAAGCGAGATCGCACCTTCCCAGCGGAATCATTCTTGCGGCCGGCCTTTCCAGCCGCATGAACCGTCCCAAGCAGCTTCTGCCCTGGGGCTCCGGTACTGTAATCGAAGAAATCGCCCGTCGCGTACGTGGCAGATTGCCCGAAACCATCGTCGTTCTCGGGCATCTTGCGCACAAGATATCACCGATGCTGTCGGAAGTCGACATCAAGATAGTTGTAAATCAGGAATATGAGCACGGCATGCTATCTTCCGTAAAGTGCGGCATCATGGCAGCAACGGGAGCCTCTGCATACCTCGTTTTTCTCGGTGACCAGCCGGTTGTCCACGATGAGGTCATCGACGCGGTCGTCAATGCTTACGGGGAAACGGGCAGCGGAATTGTCGTTCCGGTATTCGGGGGCAAACGCGGACACCCCGTTTTGATCAGCTCGCATCACGCCCAAGAGATATTGGCTTTGGGGAATGAGGAAGGGTTGAACGTTGTCACTCGCGGGCATCCGCAGGATACCTTGGAGATTGCGGTTGATACGGCGACCGTATTGGAGGATATGGATACGCCTGATGATTATCTTCGGGCGCTGAACAAACACGGCGAGTTAGGCAACAATGGATGATGTGATAAGCGAGGTTGCCCGGCTGCGCGAAGCGAACGAACGGGGTGCCCTGGCTTCGCTCATATGGAGCAGCGGATCCATCCCGATGAGTGAGCGGGCAAAGATGCTCGTTCGATCCGGCGGCAAGGTGGCTGGAACCATTGGTGGAGGATGCCTGGAGGCGGAAATCATAGCAGTGGCCTCCGAAGTCCTTGCGGACGGTGAGGCTCGCATCACCCGCTATACGATGACCGAGCAGCAGGCCGGGGAAAGCGGTCTCAATTGCGGCGGCTCGGTCCGCATTCTGACCGAAGCGATCGACCCCCAACGTGATGCTCCGCTCTACGCCACTGTGATCTCGACCCGTCGGGAACGTCGCAGCTGCGCCCTCGCCACCAAGATCGGGGGGCCCGATACGAGCAAATTGCTGATTCGTGAGGATGGTTCTACCTGCGGAGATCTCGAAAACGAGGTTGCGCAGCAGATGGTGAGAGACGGATTGTCCGAGGCTCTGAGCAATGATGGCGGTGTGTTGTTTGAGCTGCCCGCATCCGGCCGCACTGGAGAGGCGCCGGTAGACCAAGAGGTTTTTGTCGAGCCGTTTCTTCCGGTTCCCGAGCTTTTCGTATTCGGCGGAGGGCACGTCGGTGGAGAGATCGCGAAACTAGCGGCCAATGTCGGATTCTCGGTGACCATCATCGACGACAGACCCACCTTTGCCAACCCCCAGCAGCATCCAACGGCGGAGCGCTGTCTCGTCGCCTCGGTGGAAGAGGTTTTCTCCCGGTTCGTGTTCGATCGCTACTCCTACGTGGTGGCAGCAACTCGTGGCCACAAGGAAGATGAGGTGGTGGTGGAAGCGGCGGTTCGTACGCGGGCGCGGTACATCGGGATGCTGGGAAGCGAGCGCAAGAAAATGGTGCTGTGGAAACGCCTCGTCGAGCGCGGGGCGACCGCCGCTCGCCTGGCGCAGGTGTTTGCGCCCATCGGGCTGAATATCGGAGCCGACAATCCGCAGGAGATCGCGGTCAGCGTCGTGGCGGAATTGATCGAGGTGCGTCGAGGGACAAAGAAGATTTGGAAGACGAAAGCGCCAAATCCATCGGCCTGAGCAACGTCGGTGTAGCCGCCTGCCAGGTGGACCCGCCGAATCCAACGCACAGGGGCGACATCAAGACCGTCGAGATGAACGACGACGCCATCGCCGAGGCCAAGAGCCCGTTGCGGCGCCATGGTGATTAAACGATGAGACCTCTAAATGGGTCCAACCGTTACAACTCATAAGCGCGGACGGAACAAAACGGTGTTTGGAGAGAAAGTAGCCATCGCCACAAAGTCCACAGAATCTCCGCGGGACAGCGACCGGGAGTTGGTCGACCGATTCAAGGTGGGTGAGGAACGCGCCTTCAACGAGATCGTTCGCCGCTACCAGGAACGCATTTTCGCTTTTGTCTTCCGCATGGTTCACGACTTTGACGATGCCAGTGATCTGGCCCAGGAGACCTTTATCAGAGCCCATGCCAAGATTGGGGGCTTTCGGGGGGACTCAGGGTTATACACCTGGCTCTATAGAATTGCCTTAAATATAGCCATTAACTTCTTGCGCAAGAAAAAGTTACGGTCGTTCGTAGGGTTCGACGGACTGGCGGAGACCCTCGCCAGCCCGGGCGGTCCCGAGACCGATCTCCAACAGTCCCGGCTGCAGCATCAGGTGGATGCCGCGGTTGCCCAGTTACCGGCACGCCAACGGAGCATCTTCGTCTTGAGGTATTACGACCAGATGTCTCACCAGGAGATCGCCAGAATCGTCAAACGAACAGAGGGCAACGTCCGCGCCGGATATTTTCATGCGGTGAAGAAGCTTCAGGTTCTCCTGCGCGATCTGGTGGCAAAATGAGCCTCGCATCCGCTTGTCGTGAAGAGACCGTGCTGCTGCAATTCCTGGACGAAACTCTCGATCCCGAGCCTCGAGTCCAGGTTCAGCACCACGTCGATATCTGCCCGTCATGTCGCCGTCGCCTGGAAGGTCTGCGGGCGACGCTGAACCTCGCCGCCGAGGCATCGACGCCGGCGCAGAATCCGCTCTTCGCAAGCGGTTTTTCCTACCAGGTGCGCCAGGGCATCGAAAAGCGCCGACGCCGGAAGGGGCGCGCGCGTCTCGCGGCTGTTTGCGGCTGCCTCTTAGGTGCCGTATGGCTCGCCGAAACGCCCTCCCGCGGGGTGCCTCTATTGGAAGAGGTAGCAATCGAGCCCAGCGCCGAGAACGACTCCAGCGAAGACGCTGGCGAGGAGCTTGCATCGTTGATTGATAGCTATCTGTTGGAGACGGCTTCTACGGACGAGTTGATGGGGCAAATGGAGGTAATCGACTCGACGGAGCTGGTCGCCATGTTTGAGGAGGATTGAGTATGGCTAGTCTACGCCTGTTGTTTTCCCTGCTTGTTGTGATGGCGACCGCGTCGGTTTGCCTGGGGCAGGATCGTCCTCGCTTCCGGATGGACGGGGAGCGCATGCAGCTGATCAAGCTCTGGAGATTGGTTGACGAGCTGGAGGTCGATGAGAAACAAGCCGCGACGCTCTTCCCAGTTTGGAGCAAACACGAGCGCGAACGCAAGGCAATCCTCGACCGGCGCAAGGGGGCGGCGGAGGAACTCTCGAAGCTACTCGAGGCAGATTCCGACAAGGAGATCGAAACCCAGCTGGGCAAGGTTCGCGATATCGATGCCGAGCTGCAGCGATCGGATCGCGACTTCAAAGAGAGACTGGGCGGTATCCTCTCGATCAGCCAAGAGGCCCGACTGCTGCTCTTCGAGGATCGCTTCCGTAGCGACCTGCGCAACCTTGTACGTGACTTTCAGGGCATGCGCAGAGGCAAGGGGCGGGCGCCGGGATGGAAGCGGCACGAGTGATCTGCCTTCTCATCGCGCCTCACCCTCGCCGGTATCACTTGTTGTCCGCCGGTGTATCGCGAGTCAGTTGAAACGCTACACCGCCAAACAGATCCAACGCACCATCGCGAAGTTTCCCACGAAACAGACCGACGTCCACGTAGCTGACGATCTGTTCCTCCACATTACCGAAGCGGAGGACGCGTATGAATTGCTCGACGACCTGATAGAGAAGGAAACTCGGTTTCAGCGAACCGAGCGGTTTCCGTACTGGGCAGAGCTCTGGCCCGCGGCTATCGGGTTGTCCAGATGGTTCTCCCAACAAGCGACGGAATTGGAGGCGACTTCTGCGCTGGAGCTCGGTTGCGGCCTCGGACTGGTTGCGGTGACCCTCTCTCGCTTGGGTTTGCGAATAAGGGCGACTGATTTCGTGGAAGATGCACTCGTTTTTACCTCCCACAACGGCATTGCCAACCGCGCCGGAGCAAATCTGAACGTGGCCTATTTGGATTGGTCCAGTCCCGTGGGGCAGCGCACCGATCTTCTGGTCGCTTCCGATGTTGCATACGACCGCAAGAACCATCCCTATCTAAATCGGGTACTGCGCGCGCTGTTGAACGAAGGAGGAGAACTGATTCTGAGCGACCCGGGTCGCCCCGCAGCCCGTCCCTTCTTCGAGCTGTTGGAGGGCAGCGGATACCGCCACGCACAAGAGTCGGTTGCGGTTCCCTGGAAGAGCACAGAGCACAAAGTCGATATCCACCGGTTTCAAAAACCAGTGTGAGGTCCCAGTCTTAGGAGTTCGCCCTCAACCCGACTCCAGGAGGGCTCGGAGATGCTCTTCGGCGGCCGCCGCTGTGGCCTCGAGGTCGTACCCGCCCTCCAGGACCGAAACCAGCTTCGCCCCACAACAACGTTCAGCAACTCCCGTCATTGTCTTGGTTAGCGCCCAGTATCCTTTTTCAGTCAATTCAACATCTCCGAGCGGATCCCGGCGATGGGCGTCGAAACCGGCCGAGATCAACAAGAACTGGGGGTTGAATTCCTCCAGAGCCGGTGCTACCTGCTGTTCAAATATCTCGAGGTACTGCCGATCGCCGTATCCCCGGGTAACCGGGATGTTCAGCGTCGTACCCAAACCCTCGCCGACGCCGCGTTCTCGGCTGGCTCCGGTTCCCGGGTAGAGCGGAAACTGATGGATACTGAAGAAGAAGACCGACGGATCGGCTTCGAAGCTGTGCTGGGTGCCGTTCCCGTGATGAACGTCCCAATCGATGATGGCGACCCGGTCGAGGCCGTGCACGGCGCGCAAATGGCGGGCACCCACAGCGACATTGTTGTAGAAGCAGAATCCCATGGCGACTGCTTTCTCGGCGTGGTGCCCCGGCGGTCGGGTGGGGCAAAAGGCGTTTCGCGCCTTGCCGGTCATGACCGAGTCGATGGCGTCGACAACACCGCCGGCCGCCAGGCGTGCCGCCCGCTCCGTTCCCGGAGATGCGATCGTGTCCTCGCAGAGGGGCTGCAGCCCGCCGGTGGAAGCGCGCGCGATGGTCGCCAGGTGCTCAGGGGTATGATTCCTTTCGAGGGCTGCGGATGTCGCTTCTTCAGGCGTCAGCAGTTCGACTTGAGAGAGCAGTCCGCTGCTGTCGAAACGATCCATGATGCGCGCCAGGCGGTCTGGTCGCTCGGGGTGACCGGGCCCGGTTTCGTGGCGGATGCAATCGGGATGATAAACCAGCGCCGTAGTCATTCGCACACTCCTGCTGCAGCGTCCAGAGCGCGTAGGGCCAACAACCTGACATCTTCTGCCATGTCGAGGCGGTCGAGATTGCCCGCGTCACACCAAACGTGTTTACCGGACTCCCGCGGATTCAGACGCAGGGTGCCTCCGGCGACGACCGCGAAGAAAATGAAATCGATGTGTTGATGGTCCGGGTCGATATCCTCCAGCAGGGTGCATACCGGTTCGATCAGAACCGGTAATTCGCCGAGTATCTGCCTTGCGCCCAGGATTCTCACCTCCAACCCGGTCTCTTCGCGCACCTCGCGCACGGCTGCGGATTCCGGCAACTCATTTGGCTCTAGGTGGCCGCCAGGAGGCAACCAGGCCTGGAGTTTCTGATGCCAAAGCAGCAGGGTCTTGCCGGCTTCAACCACGAAAGTAGTGGCGGCGAAATCACGAGTCATGGGGGGTTTTGCTATGGTCGACCAATCTAGACGAGGGGAAAATCCGATTCGGTCCCAGCTCCATTTAAGGTACTGCCGCGCCTGCGCTTCGAATGTGCAGATGTCACCTAACCTATTAAGAAAACGGCAATTATGCCGATAAAACGGAGGCCCGAGTAGCTGTCACTCAGGGTCTTGACAGGGCTGCAATCGAGAGAGTATACTAACACTAACTGACTCTAGCACAGTGCTTTGCTCTGTGCGGATCATCTCCCCGAGATTACCCATGAGTACCCAGCTCGCCTTACAAAAGTCCCCGGTATCGTCCCCATCCGATGTAATAGTTCTCGACAACAAGGTCCCGGATCGCGTTATCTGGCCTATTGCCGGTGGCAAGGGCGGAACCGGCAAATCTACGCTCACCGCCAATATGGGGGTCGCGCTGGCACTTTTGGGGTATAAAGTCATTCTTGTAGATGGCGATCTGGGGGGCGCCGATCTCCACCTGTTCTTCAACCAGATCGCGCCACCGCGAAGCATCAGTAACTTCCTCACTAAAGATGTAGAGACGCTGCGGGATGTGGTGCTTCCTACGCCCAGCGCCAATCTCAAGATCGTGTGTGGGGGCAACGAAATGGTTGGCCTGGCCAATCTGCCGTACATGGTAAAAGAGAAACTCCTGAGGCACATTCAAGATCTTGACGCCGACTTCATTCTTCTCGATCTGGGTGCGGGTACGTCCTATAACACCTTAGATCTCTTCTCGATCTCCGACGAAGGCATGATCGTGTGCACTCCAGAACCTCAAGCCAGGGTCGATGCCTACGGCTTCATCAAGAATACGGTATATCGCAAATTGCGACGGCGTTTCGCCAAAAACGAAGCGATCAGAAAAGGGGTAATCGAACGTTTTGCTACCGGGTCGGGCCGCAAGAGCGGACGCATTCGCGAGTTGTTGGAATTGATCTACGCCGCCGATGAGACCGCTGGTGTCGAAGCCGAGACCATGCTGCGTGCATTTCGTCCCAAGCTTATCTTAAACCGGGTGCGAAACAAGAGGCAGATAGAAGAAGCCCAGCGCTTTATCGTGCTGGTCAAAGAGTATCTCTCCACGGAAATGAAATATGTAGGTTACGTTCGCAGCGACATGAAGATCTTGGATGCTTGCGAGCGCCGTCGGCCCTTGCTGATCGAGTCGCCGAAATCCCCCTCTGCGCGCGACCTCTGCAATCTTGTCATGAGCGGCCTGAAGGTCGAAGATCGGCTACATCGTATTACCGCCGATCGCTACCGGAAAATGGCGGACATGGCAAAGGCCGAAGCGAAGTTTTGGTGATATCACCGCTCTCCGCGACGATTTTTTAGCGCACACCTCAAAAAGACCCGGTCCCCGTGAAGGAAGCCTGGATACGAGGATCCCTGTGGGATCGTGCCGCGCTTGCGTGGAAGGGTACGGAGCCCGAATCCTCGGAGACCCTTGACGTTTTCAAGGAGCTGCGATGCGCCCAAAAGATCCTGATCCTGCCCAACGACAGGGTGGGCGGACTCTTTATCGGCGCCCCCATATACAAGGCGTTGCGGCAGAAGTATCCGGATGCTGAAATCTCCTTGCTGGTGGATGAAAGCAAGGAATCCATTGCCAGCCAGCTGCCTTTCGTCGACACCGTTATTACCACCGCTCTTTCCAGATCCATCTGGAACGCCGAATTCGAGCAGTTCGCCGCGGAATTGGGGGGAAAGAAATTCGATATTGCTTTTTGCCTCGGTGCCGATTGCAGCTTCAGATTGGTCCAGTTGTGCAAAGCTAGCGGTGCCCGGCTCCGGGTCGGATTTCGGCGTCAGGGCGTCGAGCCGTTCAACATCGAGATCGTACCTCGCAGCACGCGAATCTACGAAGGAGACCAGTATTCGAGCATGTTGCGAATGCTGGGCATCGACGCCGGAAACCCGGTGAAGTGGACGCTGAGCCAGGACCAGGCGCAAAAAATCAGGGAGCGCTACCTCGACGATGACTTCGCCAAGAGCATGGTGGTTGGAATTGACATAGCGCGGGGGGAAGGGGGTGGATTGAGCAATCGCCAGGTGGACGACGTGGTAGGAAGGGTTATTGAGCGCGGAGCTCGCGCCTTGTTATTCTTTTCTCTCGCGGAGAAGAAACGGGTAAACTATCTTAAGGAAACTTACGGCAATCGGGCCCTTCTTTTCGAGCAGGATAACCTGCCCGATGTGGCAGCCCTCATCGAAGGCTGCACCGTATTGATTGCCTGCAACACCGACCTACTCCACCTTGGTATCTCCCTTCAGGTCCCCTCCGTGGGGATTTTTGAAGATGATCCTCTGCGCTGGGTGTCTAGCGAAAATCCACTTGTGAAGGTGGTCCAAGGGCGCGACACAACCGGAGTGAAGATTGCCCAGATTGTTCACGCATTGGAGGAAGTTCTACGCGTGATCCGGGATACTGAGAGCGTCGGCTAAAAGGTTCGACGGGCCGCGCGCGCGATTCGAGGAAGGCTGCGATGGAAGAAATGGTGGAACCCGACCGCACGATCATGATCGTGTCGATTATTGGGATCGTGATCATCTGGGGAAGCTTTTTCTATCACAAA
The DNA here is from genome assembly GCA_965217095.1 of Candidatus Latescibacterota bacterium. Taxonomy (GTDB): domain Bacteria; phylum Latescibacterota; class UBA2968; order UBA8231; family UBA8231; genus CAYNZV01. The sequence goes on along the minus strand of OZ244235.1, from coordinate 5,456,982 downwards.
TTCGTTCAGGGTGGCGACGCCGATTCCGGGAGTTCGGATCCCGGCCCCGAAGACGATGCGGAGCAATCGACTCCGGAGGGCATAGCGGCCGGCGAAGACGACTCGGAACCGGTTGAACAGCCAGCAAAAGCGGACAATCGCAAGAAGGGGAAACGAAGAAAAAAGCGCTAGATCGCTGCGCGTAGACGTGAGGAGTGTATGGCAACGGAAGTTATTATGCCCAAACTAGGGCTAACGATGGAACAGGGCACCCTCGGGAGTTGGCTGGTGGAGGAGGGGCAAGAGGTGAAGAAGGGGGATCCTCTTCTGGAAGTGGTGACCGACAAGCTTACCATGGAGGTCGAAGCCCAGAAATCTGGTGTGCTGCGAAAAATCCTGGTCGAGGCCGGGACAGAGGTTCCGGTGTTTACATTGGTGGGAATCATCGCAAAGGCCGACGAGGATATCAGCTCTCTGGTTGGAGGGCAAGCGAGCCCGGAAGCCCAGCTGGCTGTCGCCGCCCCCGAGCAAGCAGCGGCAACGGTGGAAGCGCCCGTCGCCGCAACTCCGAAGCTGGAACCGGCGATCGGCGGCAATGGCAAACGCCAACCGCACCGGGCTTCTCCAAAGGCGCGCAAGATGGCCGCCGAGCGCGGGCTCGACTTGAGTCGGGTAGCGGGCAGTGGCCCCGGGGGACGAATCGTCAGTGCCGATCTCGCCGCCGCTCAAGGTTCGATCGCTCCAGCTGCCGCCGTACCAGCGGTTGCTGCCGCACCGTCCCCGGGCGCCGGTGAAACTGTTGAATTAACCCGAGCTCAGCAGATAACCGGCGAACGACTCACCGCGAGTTATCAGCAGATTCCCCACATCCACATCGGTATGCACGTATCTGCTGTCTGGCTGAAGCAGTTTCGTGACGGATACGCCATTGAAGGCAAGAAGATCTCCTACAACGATCTGATCTTGAAAGCTACTGGCAAGGCCCTGGTCGAGTTCCCCCGGGTAAACAGCGTCCTCGAGGGAAACCAGGTGCGCCATATGGGAGAGGTCAATGTCGGGTTTGCGGCCGACACCCCAAAGGGGCTGCTGGTGCCGGTGGTCAAAGGTGTTGCCACGAAATCGGTCGAAGAGATTGCAGCCGACACGGTGAGACTGGTCGACGGAGCGCGAACGGGGGGGCTCAAGCTAGAAGACATGGGTGGGGGGACCTTCACGATCTCCAATCTGGGCATGTACGGCGTGTCGCAGTTCACCGCAATCATCAATCCACCACAAGTCGCGATCCTTGCCGTGGGGGCGATCGAACAACGGGTCGTAGCACTTCCCAATGGCGCACTAACCGCGCAGCTGCAGCTGACGCTCAATCTCGCCGCAGATCATCGCGTGGTCGACGGTGCCCTGGCAGCGCGGTTCCTCCGGCGACTAAAAGAAATCCTGGAAACACCCGGTCTCCTGGGCTGAGTTCCAACGCGCTTGAGCAAGCGGGAAGCGGCGATCAAGGACCTCGTCAGGGGTAGTTATGAGGACCCCAGCGTCGTTGCCAGATACACGACCGTAGGCCTTTGGCCCGCCGAAGAAATTCTTATCCTCGAACACGTACCGGACGACGCACTAGTGCTCGACCTCGGGTGCGGAGCGGGACGCACGACAGTGGCGCTCGCCGAACTCGGAATTCGCGTCCACGGCGTCGACATCAGCTCCACCATGGTGGACATCGCTCGTCGCCAGACCGAGCTCGCCCACGTCCAAGCCGACTATTCAGTAATGGACGCCATGCAGCTCGGCTTCCCAGACAACTCCTTCGAAGTCGCCCTCTATTCCTACAACGGCATCGAGCTCGTTCCAGGAATTCGCGGAAAGCTGCGGGTAATGGAGGAGGTCTGGAGGGTCCTCCGAAAAGGCGGGCATCTGATTTTCAGCTCCCACTCCTTCTTTGCGCTGAACCGGTTTTTCCCCGGGAGACTATTCGGTGTCGCGAAATTCTGTGCCGGACGCTTTTGCGGGCTGCCGGTGATGGAAGCGGAGTTCGGCGAACGTTTCATCGACGACGAGCTCGAGGAAGTGAAGTACCTGCAAGTTCTACCCCCTTCGAAATGGATTCGAATGCTGAAGTCGACCGGCTACGAAATACGGTACTTCAACAACAGAAACCGGATCGAAAAGGGAAAGAAATGGGGCTTTCCGGGACAGTTCGAAGGCAGCGAGCGGTTCTATGTTGCCCGCAAAAATTAAGATATGAGAGTCCATGCCGATATCATACTACAGAGGGAAAAACAAGTAGATGATCGGGGAAAAGGTCTAAACGCTCACGAGCGACAGGCATTCGTGCGCGACGGGCATCTGGTGCATCAAGGGGCCGTATCCGGGGAAATACTGGCCGACTTGCTAGAGCTCGCCGAGGAATGCCAGCGCTACAACGATCCGTTCTACTCAGAGCGGACCGCCGATTAACAGTATGTTGTGCAGCGGCAACTCGTTGTCGCCCGATCCGCAGGCGTGGTTCCTTGACCTCGCCAACGCTGCAAGTTATCTTCTCATAACACTCCGTCAAACAAAGAACTTAGCCTACGTCCGCTGGATGTTTCCGGGCGCCAACACAGCTGATACTCAGCGGCCATCACGTTGGGGATTCGCACGCGGATCCAATTAGATGAAGATTGAGAAAAAGACCCAGCTTTCCATAGCGTACGCGGTTCTCACCCTCCTTTTACTGCTGAGCCTGCAATCCCTCTACGAGAATCGGGACGAAAACGTATCCTACAGCACCTTCCGAGAATGGGTGCAAGAAGGAATGGTGCGTGAGGCGATCATTGGCACCGAGGTCATTCGCGGAACCGTAATGGACCGCGGACAGGAGCGAGGCTTCACCACCAACCCGGTGGAAGATCCCGGTTTGGTCGAGCTCCTCCAGGAAAATCAGGTAAAGTTCTCGGGGCAGCTAGAAAACACCTGGTTCACGACGCTCATGTCCTGGATTCTTCCCGCCGTGATCTTTGTCGGCATTTGGATGTTTATGGCGCGCAGGATGGGCGGTGGTTCGGGTGGTTTGATGTCGATCGGTAAGAGCAAAGCCAAAGTCTACATGGAAAAGGGGACGGGTATCACCTTTGAGGATGTTGCGGGGATCGACGAGGCGACAGAGGAACTGAAGGAGATCGTAGAGTTTCTTCAGACTCCAGCTCGCTTTCAGGCACTGGGCGGCAAGATTCCTCGTGGGGTGATGCTGGTAGGTCCTCCCGGTACCGGAAAAACACTGCTGGCCAAAGCAGTGGCCGGGGAGGCAGAGGTACCCTTCTTCTCGCTTAGCGGCTCTGATTTTGTGGAGATGTTCGTCGGCGTCGGTGCCGCGCGCGTGCGCGATCTTTTCGAGCAGGCAAAAAAACACGCCCCGGCGATCATCTTCATCGACGAGATGGATGCGCTTGGAAAAGCGCGAGGTGTTGGAGCTTTCGGAGGGCACGACGAACGCGAGCAGACCTTGAACCAGCTGCTCTCCGAACTCGACGGATTCGATACCAACGCCGGTATCATCTTGATGGCTGCTACCAACCGGCCGGAAATCCTCGATCCCGCCCTATTGCGCCCCGGACGCTTCGATCGCACGGTGACCGTCGACCGGCCCGATGTCAGAGGGCGTGAGGCCATACTCAAGATCCATGCAAAGGATGCGAAATTGGCGGGAGAGGTGGAATTGCACCGCCTGGCGGTCCGCACACCGGGTTTTGCTGGCGCCGATCTGGCCAACGTGATCAACGAAGCCGCATTGCTGGCCGCACGACGAGACAAGACGGCCATCACGATGGATGAGCTGGATGAAGCGGTCGAACGCTCGGTCGCCGGTTTGGAACGCAAGAGTCGGGTGCTCAGCGAGAAGGAACGCCGCATCGTGGCGTATCACGAGGCCGGACATGCGGTGGTGGGTCAGGTTCTGCCACACGCGAACCCAGTGCAAAAGATTTCGATTGTTTCTCGCGGAGTGGCAGCCCTGGGGTATACGATCAACATGCCGACCGAAGACCGCTATCTTATGACCCGAAATGAAATGCTCGACACCTTGTGCTCCGTGCTGGGGGGGAGAGCCGCGGAGGAGATCGTTTTCGCGGAGGTCTCGACCGGGGCAGCCAACGACCTGCAAAAGGCAACGCAGATGGTCGAAAGCATGGTCAAGGAGTACGGCATGAGCGATAGCCTTGGCCTGGTCGCTCACCGGCAGGACCGGAGCCAGCAGTACTTGGGCATGCCCGCGCCGGATCGCAATTACAGCGAAGAAACGGCGAAGCGCATTGACGGTGAGGTCAGCCGCGTCATCGGTGAGGCGTACGATCGCGCCAAGAGCATCCTGGTGGAACGTCGTGAGCAGCTGGAGCAGGTCGTTCGAGTGCTGTTCGAAAAGGAAGTGATGGACGGCGACGAGTTGCGCCTATTGCTGCGGATCGGTGCCGATGGTGGCAACGGCTCAGACGCGGACACGGTCGGGCATGCGGATCAGGCGGTGAGCGAAGATTCGATCGAGCCGCCCACGGAGGTTCAGTCCGCGTCGACGTCAGTAGCGGACGGGGGAACTCCAGCCGACGAAACGGGTCCGGAGGAAGCGGCTTCCTGAGGTTCTCAATCTATCTCCGCCAACAGTTCGAGCTCGACCGCTGCGCCCAGCGGTAGCTCCGCGACGCCCAGTGCTATGCGGGCGTGCCGTCCGCGCTCTTCGAAGACCTCCGCCAAAAATTCCGAAGCACCGTTCACGACCTGCGGTTGATCGGTAAATCCGCCAGCGGAGCCGACGAATCCTGCCAGGCGGACCATTTGTGAGATCCGGTCCAGCGTACCGACCTCAGCGTGGATGATGCTCAACGCGTTCAAAGCGCAGATTCTGGCAGCTTCGTACCCCTGCTCAAGAGTCAACTCGGCGCCGATTTTTCCGACGTATTTCAACTCGCCGTCCACAAACGGTAGCTGCCCGGCGACGTAGATCAGCCTGCCCGTTCGAACGGCAGGCACGTAAGCGCCTGCTGGTTTGGGTGGGGGTGGCAGCGTCAAACCCATCTTTTCCAGTCTTTCATGCGGCGTCATACTTCATCCTCCGATTCTGAGTTTATGTCAGGGTAATTGAGGTGGAAGAATATATTCCCGGCGTGGCGTGATACAAGCCATGCAAACAAGAAGATATCCACGGGGAGGGTCGTACTGAAGCGATTGGATAAAGCGATTGCGAGGTGGGAGGTCCTGCGTCCCCTCGGCAACCCAGACTTTCTGCGACTGTGGTCCGCGAACGGACTCTGGTGGCAGGCGATGTGGATAGAGATTCTGGTATTCGGGTGGTTGGCGCTCAGTTTGACCAACTCGGCATGGTGGGTTTCTCTCATCGGTTTTTTCCGCTTCGGCCCCCTGCTTCCCCTGGGCGTGTTCGGCACCGCGATTACCGACCGCTTCAGCCGCCGGCGCCTGGTAATTTGGCTGCAGCTGTCGAACGCAATCTCTGTCGGCACCCTCGCGGCGCTACTGACCCTAGGTCTCCTGGAGTACTGGCACCTCGCGGTGGTGGCCGCCTTGAACGGCTCCGCATGGGCATTGGATTGGCCAACCCGTCGCGCGTTGATCCCCGATCTCGTCGGTCGGGAACGGGTCGTCGATGCCATGCTGTTGGAGAATTTCGTTCAGAGTCTGAGCCGGATGTCCGGTCCGTTAGGGGGCGGGTCGTTGCTCGCCGTGATCGGGACCCAGGCAACATTGATTCTGTTGGCGACCGTGGGGCTCGTGGCAACGATTATTCTCTGCACCCTGAACACCGAATCGCGAGCTCCCAGCGCGGCCACCGGTGTCGCGGATGCGCTCGCCCGAATGCGGGAGGGGATGCATTACGTGTTCCGCACACAGAACGTGCTTTCCGTCGTTTTGGTGACTGCGACTCTCAATCTCTGGGCGTTCCCTTTCATGTTTCTCCTGCCGGTGTTTGCCCGCGATGTTCTGGGGCAGGGGCCGATTGGTTTCGGCTTGTTGGGAACGTGTCAAGGGATGGGAGCCATGTGCGGTCTGCTGATGGTAAACCGCGTTCGCAGGATCCTCAGCCTGAATTGGCTCTTCGCGCTCGGTTCGCTGGTTGCGACCTGCTGTATCGGGCTCTTCTCTCTGTCGGTTACCATGGCTCTTTCAATGGCGGCGATGGTTGGCGCGGGTTTTGGTCAGGTGTTTTTCAGCACCATGCAAAGTGCCACGATATTGAGAACGGTGCCGGACGAGATGCGCGGGCGGGTGATGAGCACGATAGTCCTGGCGATCGGCGGGGGACCCCTGGGATCTCTTCAAGCCGGGTTGTTGGCCGGTCTCTATGGAGCTCCGCTCGCGGTGACGATCATGTCAGCCATGGCCACGGCGACGATTATCGCCATCGCCAGGTTCGTGCCCGGATTTGTAAGGAAACCGCGGGACGGATGACCGGCCACTGCGACCAGGCCGTTCATTGCACGGTGATCATTTGACCTGATGTTTTCGCCCGCGTACAATCGGGCGCTGCATTGGGAAGGAAATGTGAAATGCCTGAGACAGTACTGGCCGCGCAGCTTTACACCGTGCGGGATTTTCTGAAAACACCGCAAGAGATTCAGAGCTCCCTGGAAAAGGTCCGCAGTATCGGGTACGAGGCGGTACAGCTGTCGGCGCTGGGGCCGATCGAGCCGCGCGCTTTGAGAAAGATCGCCGATGACCTGGGGCTGCGCATCGTCGCCACCCACGTCGACTACGAGAGGATTCGCTCCGATGTGCGGTCAGTGATCGAGGAGCACGAAATCTGGTCGTGCAAGAACGTGGCGATCGGTTCGATGCCCGAGTCGTACCGCGACAAGGATGGGTTCGCGCGCTTCGCCCGCGAGGCGTCGGCGGCGGTCGTCCCCTTGATTGAAGCGGGACTCACCTTCAGCTATCACAATCACAGCTTCGAGTTCGAGCGCATCGACCATCGCACCGGCATGGAGATTCTGTTCGAAGAGAGTGATCCCGGCAGCATCTTCGCCGAGCTGGACACCTATTGGGTGCAGCATGGCGGCGCCAACCCGGTTACCTGGATTCGCAAGCTGGCTGACCGGATTTGTATCGTGCATCTCAAAGACATGTCGATGCAAGGCTTCGAGCAGAAATTCGCCGAGGTGGGCGAAGGGAATCTGGAGTGGGAACCGATTCTTGCGGCCTGTAGAGATGCCGGTGTCGAGTGGTATATCGTCGAGCAGGACATCTGTCCTGGTGATCCTTTCCAAAGCCTTGAACAGAGCCTTCACAATCTTCGCAACATGGGACTGAATTAAAATGGGACATCTGGGGTCTTTTGAGCTGAACGACAAGGTTGTCATCGTAACCGGTGCCGGAAGAGGGATCGGTCGTCAGATCGCCATGGACGCGGCAGCCTCAGGGGCCAAACTCGCTGTCGGCAGCCGCACTACGAGCGAATTGGAGAGTCTGGCAGCACAGATCGAGGCTTCCGGCTCAGAATGTTTTTGCCACCACTTGGATGTGGTGGACGTGGCGTCGATCGAAGAGTTCGTCGAGCAAGTTGCTTCCCATTACGGCCGCATCGACGTACTCGTAAATAACGCTGGTTACAATAAGCTGGCGGCGGCATTGGACTATGACGAGGCGCTATTCGATCAGATCGTAGATGCCAACCTCAAGAACGTGTTCTTCTGTTCACAGAGCGTGGCCAAACGGATGATTGCCCAGGGTTCAGGAGGAAATATCGTCAACATCTCCTCCCAAGCTGGGGTAGTCGGGGCGCCGGAGCGAGGCCCCTACAGTGGCGCCAAGGGAGGGGTGAACAATCTGACGAAGACGCTGGCTGCGGAATGGGCGTCACATGGTATTCGGGTGAATGCCGTGGCACCGACGGTAACCCGGTCGCCGCTGGCAGAGCAGGCGATGAAGGACAGTCAGGCGTTTGCGGACGCGGTGAAAGAGAAGAATCTTATTCGCCACGACCTTGCCGAACCTCATGAGATCTCGGCGCCGGTTATCTTCCTGGCCTCCGAAGCAGCAAGCATGATCACCGGCCACACATTGGTGGTCGACGGGGGCTGGACGATCGTCTAGTGGCCTGTCTATTTCCGCGACAGGCCACTAGGGCGCCGTGCGGATTAGGCGGGGTTCGCTCTCGACGCGGTACCCCTCGAGAAGCTGGGAAAGTGATTCGCTCGCTTGGTTGCCGGCTTTGGCGATTCCGCCGGGATGCACGGCGATGGCGGTCAGAAGGTCCACCAACATAACGGCATCGCTCTCGTCGATTATCTCCCTTTGCAGCTTTATTCTTCCAAGATTGTGGTAGTTCCCCAAGGGAAGCGCCACCGCTCCCGTGGCGAACCCTGCCTGCTGCAACGCCGTCGCTTCGCAGGTTCCGCTATCCATCAGTTTGCGTTGAAACCGAAAGCCTGACTTTTCGGCGCGGCACGCCTCCGCCACGTGGATCAGCGCGTCAGCGACGATGGGGGCGAACACCTGTTTCTTGTCACCGATTCGAATTACCGGACCTTCTCCCAGCCGTGCCCCGGAACGCGTGCTAGAGCATTCGATATTCAAATAGATGCCATTGCGGTTCAAGCCATTGCCGCGTACAGCAGCCAGCATGCCACCGAAACCGATTTCTTCGGCCCGCGTCAATAACAGCTCGGCTGTGACGGGCGCTCCACGCTCGAGTAGCCGATCAAGCCAGCACAGACCTACGGCTACGCCGGCCAGGTCGTCGCAGGCCCTCGCGTAGATTCGGTGACCCCGTCGCTGCAGCGGTGGCAAATCCCAAACCGCAAAAGACCCGGGTCCAACTAGGTCGGTATGTTGCCTCGGGTCTGCCTTTACCCGGAACCGCGGTTGGGTGCCGGCCACACTCCCTGTGACCTTTGCCCGTATGCACGGTTCGACATCGTCGCTTTTCACGTTGTATATGCACACGAGGGCGCCAACTATCCGATTCGCGGGAAGACGACCCAAACTCTCGAACTCGAATTCCCGTTTTCCCCGATTGGAAACCCAGCCCAAGGCTGGGTGGTCTAAGTGGGCGGTCGCCACGATCGGCGTTTGCAAGCGCCTCGATGAACCACGGTAGATCAGGTGCAAGTTCCCGAACCGGTCGGCCGTGCAGCTGATCTGTTCGCGACGGGCAAGGTATTTCCGAATCGCCGCGACGACGAAATGTTCGTGGTAGGCGGCGGTGGGCAGCGCCAATAAATCTTTTGCAAAGGAGAAAAAACCGCTCGCTTTCATAACCTGCCTTTCGGTGTGCAGACCCGGAAGCTACACTCCACTCAGGAACCCGCAAGCATAAGGGCCTGCGTCCAGGGTTACTTTACGACGCCAATCTGCGGTCCTATATTTTACGCGCAATGAGCACCCTCCTCGGACGCATCTACGATCTTTTCCGGGCAAACATGTCAGAGGCATCGACAGTTTGGCCCGACTCCGAATCCGAACCTGCCGCCGGCACTCGTCACAGCGACCCGCCGTCGCAACCCCATGTCGATAGCCGCATGGCCGGTTATTACGCCAACCTCGAGGTTCCGTACGGATCTGATCTAGGGATCGTCCGCGCCGCGTGGAAACGGCAAATGAAGAAATACCATCCCGATATGCATGCCGACGACGCTGAGAAACGCCGCATAGCCAACGAGCTTGCAGCCGAGCTGACAACCGCGTATCGCGAGCTGGAGAACTCTCTCAAACAGAAAGAAGAAGGCAACATCGATGTCTGAGCGTTTTGAGCAAGTGAAGGAGTTTGTCCTCGAATTGGGATTGGGTATCGATCAGGAGATTCCCGAGGATGAGATCGTCATAGTGAACGATCAGGAGCGTGGTATCCAGAATCTCGTGATTGATTGCGAAGACGATGTGCTGGTTCTGGAGCAGCTAATCATGGAGTCCGGTCATATCGCCAAACCAGAGATCTTCAAACGCATCTTGCAGATGAATCGGGAGCTGGTCTACGGCGCGTTCGTGCTCAATGAGGAAGGGGACACACTCATTTATCGAAATACGCTGGCGTTGGAGAATCTAGATCTGAACGAATTGGAAAGCACCATCAACGCGCTCAGCCTTGGTCTGGCCGAAAACGGCGCCGAGCTGCTGGAATTTTCAAAAGGGTAAGGAAGCTACGATGGCAGGGATATTTCAACGGTTGTTCAAGACGGGGCAGGCCGAGGCGCATGCCTTGGTCGACAAGCTAGAGGATCCGATCAAGATTAGCGAACAGGCGATCCGCGATCTAAAGAAAGACCTAATGGAGAGTTTGAAGAGCCTTGCGGAGGTGAAAGCGATCGCTATTCGAATGAATAGAGAAGCTTCCGATGCCAAACGCCTCGCCGAGGATTACGAGCGCAAGGCTATGATGTTGCTGCAAAAGGCACAGGAAGGAGAGATGGCAGGGGAGGAGGCGGATCGATTGGCTCGGGAAGCGCTGACGCGTAAGGAAGAAGCCTCGGGTAGGGCGCTTAAGGGGGTGCAGCAGGCGCAAACCCAACAAGAGATGGTAGCCAAGCTGCAGAGCAACACTCAAGAGCTAAAGTCCAAGATAGGGTCCTATGAGAACGATCTAATAACGCTCAAGGCCCGAGCCAAGACCGCCAACGCTACCAGGAAGATCAACCAGCGCCTGGCAAATGTCGACTCGAAGGGAACCGTCGCTCTTCTCGAACGGATGAAGGAGAAGGTGGAGGAGCAGGAAGCGCTCGGAGCGGCGTACGGGGAGATGGCGGATAATTCAAAGTCGATCGACGACGAGATCGATCAAGCCCTCGCTACGGGCTCTTCTGCAAAGACGGATGATTCGCTGGCGGCGCTCAAGGCGAAAATGGGAGTATCGTAATGTGGGGTTGGAGCCGCCGGGAAAACGACAGAAGATATCTGCTGACCTGACCACCTCCGAACATCCCGTATGACTTAGGAAGGGTGTATGCCCCTCCTGACCCGCAGACGGTTCCTGGGGTTGATAGCCTCCGGGTGCGGACTGCCGTTCGCCCCCTCCTGCCAGCCAGCGAGCGCGCCTCCTACTCTGGGCATCATTCCCGGGAGATTCCTCAATCCGAATCCGATCCGCGGGCACCTTCTCCGCTCTCGCACCAAGACTGCCAATCTTCCGGCCGTCCCCGAGGCGCGATTCGATGCCGTTGTCGTCGGCGGGGGTATCTCCGGCCTATGCGCGGCGCGACGACTTGTCGGCGCCGGCGTCGGAAACCTGCTCCTGCTGGAGTTGGAAAGCCGACTTGGGGGGACCTCCATGGCAGACAACACGCCCGGTTCCGAATGCCCCTGGGGGGCTCACTACATTCACGTTCCTCCGCCCGAAGCAGATTGCGTCCACGAGCTGCTGGGCGAGATCGGCGTCATCGAAGGGTACGACGCTCGTGGATGGCCGTTGATTCCGGACGAATACCTGCTACGGTGGCCCCACGAGCGCCTGTATTCTGAAGGCACGTGGGGCCGGGATCTCAGCCCCCTCGACGAGCTTTCGGAGGGAGATCGAGAGCAGTTCCTGCGCTTCAAGGACGACATGCTGCGCTGGGCACTCTACCGCGGACGCGACGGGCGTAAGGCTTTTGCCATGCCACTGCGGTACAGCACTTCCGACGCCGCTGTTCGGGAGCTCGACCACATTTCGATGCGGGAGTATATCAGCCGTCGGGGGTGGTCAGCAGAGTGGGTCTCATGGTTGACGGATTATGCCTGTCGTGACGACTACGGCGGCACGGCGAGTCAGGTGTCGGCATGGGCGGGTGTTCACTACTTCGCGTGCCGCAACTACGACTACCGTATCGAGGCGGACTATCCAACCGATGTGTTGACTTGGCCGACAGGCAACGGGTTTCTTGCCGAACGCCTTTCCGGCACTCTGGAACCTCATCAGAGACAGGTCAACGCAGCCGTTACACACATCGCTGAAAACGGCGAAGGTCTCGACGTGGGGTTCGTCGACCTCGAGTCGGGCGAGATGCGGTTGATCCACGGAAAAACTGTGGTGTATGCGGGGAAGCTCTACACAGCTCCGCACGTGGTGCGTGGGTTGCCAGCGCAACAGCGGTCGGCTATGTCGCAACCAATCTACTGCCCGTGGCTGGTGGCAGCGGTGCGAACAATCAGGCCTCTTGCTGGATTCGGAGAGCACTGGGAAAACATCCTCTACGATAGCCCCTCGGTGGGGTACGTGAATCCGGATCATCAACGCTCCCTGGACAAGCAAAACAATCAACTTATCTACTATCTGCCGCTATGTGACGATCCGCAAAAGTCGCGCCGCGATTTGCAGCACAGGGACCACCAGTACTGGGCGTCAGCCATCGTCGCAGATCTCCTGCCCGCCCATCCCGATCTGCTCGATCTTATAGAAGGTGTAGATATCTATCGCTGGGGGCATGGAATGGTCCGGCCCAGTCCCGGCTTGCTATGGGGAGCTTCCAGCAGATGGAGGCGCCAACCACTGGGCGGAATATTCTTCGCCACGTGCGACGCAACCGGGCTGCCTCTTTTCGAAGAGGCGGTGTTCAACGGTTATCGAGCGGCGGAGGAGGCACTAGCTCGCCTGGGTGTCGGATTCGAGACCTCACTGAAGGGGCTCACCGATGGCTGAAGCACGGGAGAAGATCTCGCCCTTTGGCATGGCGCTCCTGCTGGGCGCCATATTCGTCGTCGCCGGCTGCGGCATCGTCTACGAGCTGCTCATCGGCAGCACCTCCTCTTACTTCCTTGGCGACAGTGTCGAACAATTTTCCCTTACCATCGGATTTTTCTTGTTCGCCATGGGGGTGGGATCGTGGATCTCAGGCTTGATACAGGAAAAGCTGCTGGAGCGCTTGATCAGTCTCGAGATCTGGCTTGGACTGGTAGGGGGCGGGTCGGTGCCGTTCCTCTACTCCGTCTATTCCGGATCCGGACACTTCCGCTACTGGATGGTGGTGTTGATCGTTGCGATCGGCACCTTGATCGGCCTGGAGATCCCGCTCCTCGCTCGCATCTTGCGGGGTGCCGGATCTCTCCGCTCCATTCTCGCCAACGTTCTCACGCTCGATTATCTAGGGGCGCTGATAGCGGCGCTCCTATTTCCGTATCTGTTGCTGCCCTCCCTGGGAGCTCTACACACCTCCGTCGCCGTCGGCCTGGTGAACTTGGCGGTAGGGGCTGCGATTCTAACAGGATTCTGGCGGGTATTGAGTCTCGCCGGGCGCCGATTCCTGGCTGCGCAGTGCATCGTCGCGGTCCTCGTTCTTGTTGGGCTTCTGGTGAAGGCGGGCCCTCTACTGGAGCGTTGGGAAAGCAAACTCTACGCCGACCAGATCGTCTTCAGCGAACAATCCCGCTATCAAAGGATCGTACTCACGTCCTGGCACGACGACCTTCGCCTGTATCTGAACGGTCATCTGCAGTTCTCAGCGCTGGACGAGGATCGTTACCACGAGGCACTCGTACATCCGGCGATGGAGCTGACGGCAAACCGCAGCCGCGTTCTCATCATAGGTGGAGGTGACGGCCTCTCGGCCAGGGAAGTGTTGAAATACGAGGATGTGGAGCAGATCGATCTGGTGGACCTGGATCCAGCGGTCACCGATCTTGCCCGTCGCAATCCGCACGTGTCCGAGCTCAACGAACAATCACTCAGCAATCCCAAGGTGCGAATCGTCAACGAAGACGGATTCCTGTACCTGCAGCGCAGTCATCTTCAATACGGCGTGATATTTCTCGATCTTCCCGATCCGCGCGAGGAGTCGCTGGCGAAACTCTACTCTGTCGAAACCTACAAGCTGGTGGAACGTCTGCTCTCTCCGGGGGGAGTGATGACAACCCAAGCCACCAGTCCGTATTTTTCGAGAACCGCATTCTGGTGCATCGGCCGAACCATGGAAGCGGCGGGATTCCAGGTCCATTCCTACCACCTGCTAGTTCCCTCGTTCGGCGAGTGGGGGTTTCACCTTGGAACCCGGGGACCGATCGACCACGAGATGCAATTTTCGCCGCGGACGACGCTCATCACCGCGGAAACATGGGAGAGCATGTCGGTCTTCGACAGGGACATGCGCTCGATATCGACCGTGCCGAACAGACTTGATAAACCGATGTTGGCGCGTTATTATCGACACGATTGGGAGCAGTGGTAAATCGTTAGATTGTATGAGGGAGCGACGTGGGCCTCAAGAAATTTTTCAGCCGCGACAAGAACGCGGAAGAAGAGTACCGGGAGTACCGACTCGGGGAGATGGAGCGGGGGTTTCTGGTCGACTACGATCTCAAGACGTGGGAGGTGCGGGCCATAAGCAACTACGACTATGACGGGTATCTCACCATGGAGTGGGAGCTGCACAGCGACAGTGGAGTGGGGTTCCTGGAGCAATCCGTTGAAGACGGAGAGGCGGAGTGGACGTTCACGAAGCGGATTTCAATCGACGCCATTGCGGAAGACGTGGTCGCAGAAGTAGCTTCGAACGACGATCCGCCTCAGCAGATTCACTTCGAGGGTAAAAGCTACGAGGCGGACGAAATGAGTGCCGGCATCCAGACCCAAGGGGACGAGGAATCCGAGAAAGAGTTCGTCGGTTGGAGCTACGAGTCGGAGGATGGACGGGTTCTATTTCTAAACCAGTGGGGCGAGGGGGATTTCTCGGCCTACGAAGGCATCTACGTCGAGGAGTACCAATTCACCGACATTCTGCCGGGAGGATCAGTCGAAGAGTGAGCAAGCGGCAATATTATAGGATCGTTCCGATTTTGCTCTGGACCTCGGCGATTTCCGCCGTCGTCGTCTTGGGATGCGGCAGACGGCAGGATCCCGTGGCAACCTTGAGCCGCGATCTGGCTCGATACCCCGAATTCTCCCTCATGGTCGAGGACACCCGTATCCAGGACGGGTTTTCCCCCGATTACTTCTTGCGTTTCAAGATACTGACGGCGGCCGGCCAGAGGGTGGATGGTCGGGACACCCTTATATACACCGATCGCGTGACGAATTGGTACGAGGTCGGAGAGGATGTGTTCGGACGTTACGAAAACTTCGTTGGCATGGTGGTCGCTTCGAAGAATCGCGAGGGGCGCATGACCGATGTCCGGCAAGCTCATCCCCCGGCGTACCAGTATGTAGGAAACTCTCAGTACGGCTCTTGGGGGGGAGGCGGATTCTGGCAGTTCTACGGCCAGTACGCCATGATGAGCCACATGATGGGGGGTTGGCGTGTCGGGCGCAACGACTACAGCGACTACCGCCGCAACAACGAACGGGGGAGGCCGTACCACGGTCCCACCGAAAAGGGACGAACCACCTTCGGCTCGGGCGGAACGGTAACACAAAAGACACGGCCAGACTTCTACCGACGCCAGAAACAGCGAATGCGCTCAGGAGGCAGAAATTTCTCGAGTCGCGCCCAGAGTCGGATGGGCCGCTCCGGCTCTGCATGGGGCAGAGGCTCGGGGTTCAGAGGGAAGTGAACAGCAGCGACGGAGGAAAAAAATGATCGAAGAATTTGCGATTCCCATGTCGCGGTCCCTGGCCTACCTCCTGGAGGCATTCGTTCTCCTGTGGGTTGCGAAGTTTGCGTACACCGCGATCTACCGCCGGGTTGATCTCAAGGTGGAGCTCTTTGAACGCAACAATCACGCTCTCGCGGTTTCAGTCTCCGGCTACCTCTTCGGAGTCATCCTCGCCTTCGGTGGGGCCCTCTCCGGGCCTTCCACGGGATGGAAATCGGATGCCGTGAGTATCGCCGCCTACGGGGTGGTAGCGATCGTTTTGATGTTGATAGCGAGCTTTGTATGCGAAAAGATATTGCTGCCGCATTTCGACAATACCGAAGAGGTCGTTCGCGACCACAATCTGGGCGCGGCGTTTGTCGAAGCAGGCATGCACGTGGCAAACGGTCTGATTATTCTGGCTATCACACAAGGCTCGGGAGCCTGGTGGATCGGATTGGTATTCTGGGCGTTGGCGCAGGTCGGACTCATTGTCGTTGGCCGTCTCTACGAGGCGGTGACTCCGCACAAGATTCACGAGGAGCTTCGCAATAACAACGCCGCGGTTGGCCTGGCATTCGGCGGGGCGCTGGTGGGGATGGGCAACATTATCAGCGTCGCCGTGGCAGGAGACTTCGCGGGCTGGCAGGCGAGTCTCACAGGTTTCGCGGCATACGCCGTCTTCGGCCTGATCGTTCTGTTTGTTTTGAAGCGGCTGACCGATTCCTTGCTGGCCCCCAGTGTCAAGCTGGCGAATGAACAAACCGAACAACAGCCCAACGTCGGTGCCGGCCTGCTGGAGGCGTTCGGGTATGTCGGCGGCTCGATGCTTCTCGTCTGGGTAATTTGATAGTTCTGAGTTGGCGCCGATTTCTCAGATTATGGAAGCAGGTCAAGCATCAGTCCCTTCTTTGGATAGCGGCTCTGTCGCTGTCGCTGATCGCATTGGGATCCGTTTTCTTTTCCTTTTTCGAAGATCGGCCGCTGGGCGACAGCGTCTGGTGGGCGATGGTGACCACCACCACCGTCGGGTATGGCGATCTGTATCCAGAGACCGTCCCCGGTCGAGTGGTCGGGGTCATCCTGATGGTTCTGGGGATTGGTCTCCTGGGCGGTTTCACCGCCGGACTCGCGACGCGAATCATCGATCATCAATCGAAGCGAGCGCGAGGCGTTAAACGCTTGGGGAACCGAAACCATATTCTGATATGCGGTTGGAATGAAACGGGCGAGGAGCTTGTTGGCCACATCCTCGCGGACCGACAAGAGCGTTCGGTAGTGATTTTGGCCGACTTGCCCGAGCGACCCCACGAGCACGAGTGGGTTGGATTTGTAAACGGCGAGTTGACCGAGCAGGGCCTTGAAAGAGCCAACGCTCATCAGGCTGAGTCTGCCGTCATCTTGGGCAATCAGGATATTGAAGATGTCCGTGGTCGCGATGCCAAGACCCTTATTGGCGCGCTGATCGTCAAGGAATACAACCCCGAAATCTACGTAGGCATCCAGCTCTTCGATTCCGGAAGTCTCAGCCATGCGGGCGTTTCGCGGGCCGACGAGGTAATCGTAGTCGGTGCCTTGGCCGGCGGACTTCTGAGTCGCGCGGTTCTCGACCACGGAAGTTCGAAGGCGATCAGCAACCTGGTGACGACGGCCGAACGCTGTGAAATCTACCGCGTCGGCTTGCCCGCAACGTGGGTGGGTAGAAGCTTCGGCGAGACCCTCGACCTGGCGAAGAGCGAACTAAACATGCTTGTCGTCGCCGTCGAACCCCAGGGGGGTGAGTTGCTGTTGAATCCTCCGGGGGACTACATATTCAGCAACGGAGATTCCCTGGCGGTTATCGCCGAGGAGCGACCTGAGGTTGCGCGATGACAAATTTTCTAGACCGATTTGGCCTGCGTCGGCGAGGGGCACCGCGGTTAAGGGGGAGTTGGCTGATCGACGTCCAGGTGCCTGGAAAAGACAGCTTCACTGGGTTCTTCACCAGAGACATTTCGGCCGCGGGTCTTTTTCTCGAAGGGACCAAGCCGAACGCGTTCAGTGAAATGGCGAAGGCAAAGGGCGGAATCACGATTCGCATTCGGTTGCCGGTGCCGCTCGGCATCGTGCAGGCGCAAGCGGAAGTAAAATGGGAGCGGGAAGAGGACGGCAAGGCACTAACCTGAATAATTCATGAATCCGCACCAAGCGAACGAATTCGGTGCGCTGGTCAATGGCTGGACGTTTTGGTAGCGGGTTGATCGAGTGCTGTCGGTCGTCGAGGTGTTGTCTGGGAGATCTGAGCCTCTTTTGGATGTCATTGGGACAGTCGGGTCCCTTGGTGGATCGTGTGCGTGGATGTAGTGGGACATCGCAAAGCATCGTGAGGTGTCGAGGTTGAGGACGACGGTGCGCATCAGATCCTTGAGCGGGTATGACGTCGGAAAGTGAAAACGGACCTTGGTGGCTTGCTCCCGCACGCGGGCGCCGATTTTGAGCACCCGGAGTTGGATCGTGTTAAAGTTGGACGTCGTCCATTGGGTGCCGCGCATGCCAATCTGTTGGATCGTGTGCAGCAGCACGTAGGCCGCGCTGTGCAGGAAGAGGCGAAATTGGTTGGCCGAGAAGCGGTGGCAGGAGGTGCGGTCGGACTGCAGGTAGGTCTTGTGATTCTTGATGAAGCCTTCCGACCGCCCACGAGCGCAGTAGATCTCCTCATACAGAAACTCGGGAGTGCGGTTGCGGATATTGGTCACCACGAAGCGCGGGTTGGCTTTGCCTTGTGTGATCTCGGCCTTGTAGATAATCTGGCGCGGTCGGGGCCAGCTCTTGGCCTGATACTCGAAGCGGTCAAAAAGCCGCACCGGTTCATCGCTCTGCTCGGCCAGCGCCGCCACCAGCTCCATCAGCGGTTCGCCGAGTGCCTTGAGCTTGTTGTTGATCGCCTGTCCCAGAATGAAATCAATACCGTATCCGTCGCACAGGTCGTGCACCTCAGGGGTGCTGAAGTGTGAGTCGCCTCGTAAGGTGATCTTCGTCTTCGGCCACACCATGATCAAATGATCCAACACGCGTTTGAGGATGGCTACCGCCTCTCGGCCTCGCATTCTACGACCGGGTCGCAGCAGCGTCGTGATCAATTTGCCCGACTCCCCTTCGTAGAGATGGACCGGAAGGTAGCAATACTCGTCATAGTAGGCATGGAACAACGTGAGTTGCTGGGCGCCGTGTGCCGGATCGTCCGTGTCGTCGATGTCGATGGTGAGCTTCTTGGGCGGCTGGTCGTAAGACTCGATGAATATTTCCAGCAAAGCGAGCCCGATGCGATACAGATCCGAGCGGCTGACACTGTTTTCCAAACGAGACATGGTTGGTTGACTGGCCAAATCGTCTCCCGTCAGAGGCAGACGGTCGCACGCGGTTTTCAGACCCGGATCGCAACGCAGGTCGTCACTGTCATTGGCGTCCTCGTAGCCACAGGCGATCTGGAATACGCGCTGCCGGATGAGGTCAGTATACGTATGGTCGATATAGCTTTGATGTCGACGATCCGACATCGCCGCCACGATTCGGTCGACGATCCCGGTGCGGGCTTCCGCTGGTCGCAGAAGCAGGGCGCCCCCATCACTGGTGGTCATGCCACCGTCAAAATCAGCTTCGATCTTTTTGCCCGAGATGTTTGCAAACGATAGCGCGATCTGCGAAGTTTCCATCTGCGGTGGCCCTCTTGATTGGTTGTTGTTTGTGGGTAACCCTAACGTAGGGCAAAACAACCAGTTGTACAGAGGCTCACCGCATTTTTATGAATAATTCAGGCTAGTGATATTTTTCGCCTACGTCGTTTGCCGGCTCGAACTTCTTCTGCTACCATGTCAACAGAGTATCGCACATTTAGAACTCTGCTACGCGCAAATCGGAGCATCCCTTCATGAACGCCATTGCTCAATGGATCACAGCGAGTCGAACCAAACTGGAGACGGGACCACTGGAAACGTCAGACCTCGACCGGCTGGAGGATCTGGTAACGCCGCCCCGACAGCAGCTTTTGTACCTGACCGCTCAATCGACCAATCTGCGGTCAGGGGTGGTTGGCTGGGTTTTGTATGATCCCACAAAAGATCAAGAACCGAAGGTACCGTCGGACGAGCCACCCTACAAATCTGTGCTCGATGCCGTGACCGACGGCTGGCATGTCCTGCAATTTCCCATTTCCAAAATGTATGAATACAAAGACCTCGGTAATGACTATGTCGGCTTCGATTTTATTCTGCAAAAGTGGATTTAGTGAGACCCGTTCTTATGGCTGATGTACAACCCACGATGAACGATGATGCGGTGATGGACTTCGTCGCAAACGGTTACGTCGTGCTCGACGCCGTCGTGGATGACGCAACTAGTCGAGAATGCAGTACTGCCAAGGCCGGTCCGGCCAAAGAGTTGGTCAGTTCGCCTGCATTTATCCGGGAGGTATTGCTGCATACGGAAGTAGCCGGCGTAGTGCGGTCACTACTGGGCAAGAATTTCCTGATGCCGACCGGAGGGCATCACCATCTCTTCGAAATACCATTTGTGGGACAGCACTGGCATTCGGATGGTGTCTCCGGTTCCGGTTACGATTTCCGGGAGATCCAGTGCTATTACTATCCTCTCGATGTGAGCCTCGAAGATGGACCTACCATCGTCCTGCCCGGCTCCCACGGTCGCGCCGTGAACCGCGACGCCATCGCCCACTATGGTGATCTTGCCGGCCAGGTACCTCTGGTTGTGAAAGCAGGCACGGTGGTGCTGACCCGTTACGGCATCTGGCACAGGGCAGGTCCCAAGGTCAATTCGAACCGACGCAGCATGATCAAGTTTTCTTATCACCGCCAATCCCCACCGGAGCGCGACTGGGTGATCGAATCTGAGGAGATTCCCGAATACGTCGATCGGCCCGCTTGCCCCTACACAAGCCCCGTAGAATCCTACCGGGATACGCGTCGGCGGATTCATATGTGGAACTGGCTCTGTGGGCTGAGCGAGGAGGAATCTCAAGCTTTCGACCGCTGGCGTCCGACCTATGAATCCGGAACACGGCCTGTGGGGGAAATCACCGCTTCTTAGCGGCGGCGCTGGAACGGATCTCTGTCTTCCTACCGAAGCGTGATCCAGCTTCTTCAACCCTTTCCCAGGCTCTGCACGAGTTTTTCGGCCAGG
The DNA here is from genome assembly GCA_965217095.1 of Candidatus Latescibacterota bacterium. Taxonomy (GTDB): domain Bacteria; phylum Latescibacterota; class UBA2968; order UBA8231; family UBA8231; genus CAYNZV01. The sequence continues at coordinate 5,436,378 of OZ244235.1, read as the reverse complement.
AGCTTTTCTTCGCCAGGCCGAAGGGTCATAAAGTCCAGCACGATTCCGTTCGAATCGCCATAGACCACGATAGAGTGTTCACCCTCACGCAGGTGGCGAATCGCTCCGTCCGCCTGGCGGCTATCGCGGCACTGGATCAGCACTCTCGGAACATCCGGGGATAGGCGTTGACCTTTGTCGACTGCGCGCGCGTCTACACCCTTAATCCCATCCAGCGCGGCAACAACAGTGTCCGCCTGCTGCTTCCAGCGAGCCCAGTCTTCGTCATCGCTGCCCGCAAGAAACAGGTCTACGGCCTGTAGCAACCCCATGATCTCTTCCTTGCCCACCTTCATGCCCCGACCGATGGCGCTGTACGGGCTGGCGTTCAAGCGTACCCCTGCGACCACCGCCTTGTTGCCGAGGACGAGACCGGTGTTTTGTGGACCTCGCATCCCCTTGCCGCCGCTGAAGACCACGGCGTCGACCCCGATCTTCAATATTTCGACCAGGTTCGAACGCGGAGGCAGTTGTGCGGCAGCATCCACGATCACCGGAACCTGGTGCTTGCTGGCGCCGGCAACCACCTCCTCCAGCTGTGCCCGGCTCTGCTTGCCCAGGAAATGCACAATAGCCGCTGTTCTTGGTCCGATACCGTCCAGAATGTCTTCGGTGGTGACGCTCGTCCTGCTGCCGACGCGCACCAGCTTGCCCCCGCACATCTCGATTCCCTGGTGGATATAGAAATGGGAATCCACCATGCTGATCACGAACTGGTTGCGCCAGCCTCGGGTGTGGGGCAGGAGACGGACCTTCTCCGGATCGGAACCAGTGAGACAGGCGGCCGCCGCCAGTTGTACGCCGCTCGCGGCGCCACACGAGATGTGGGCGGCATCCACGCCGATGCGCCGCGCCAGGTATTCGCCCGCCTTCTGCAACTCGCAGATCAGGTATTCGCCCGCCTTCTGATTCAACTCGAACAGATCAACGTAGCGCGAGGCTTCAGCCATGGTCTCCAACACTTCCGGACGCATCAAGCTCCCGCCCAGGGTCGTTATGGTACCGCTTGCGTTTACGAAGGTCGTGACTCCGAGATCTTCATAGGTTTTCATAGTTCCGTTCCGTCATTAGAATATCCATAGCTCCAGCCGTGAATCCGAACGGGTGTCCGGGAGAAAATCCACGGACCGAACCGCGTGATTATTGGTTGGGTATAATACATCGGTTGAGTATAATACATCGCCTTATCATTACTTGGAAGGAGCGAGCGCCTCTAAAACCCCGGTCGACATTCGCAGCGATACACCTTGGCCTCGACATCGCAGGATCAAAATTACAATCGGTCGGAAGTGGGAGTCCCCAACATGAAAAAGATGCTTGTAGCTATCGACTTTTCACCGGGATCGATTGAAGCCCTCCGGGAAGCTCTCAAGTGGGCAGGGCCCTTCGATGCACACCTGCTTTTGCTTCACGTACTCCACGACCCCGCGCAAGCGCCCGGGTTTTACGCTTCGAAAAAGGCAGGCCGCAAGGTGCTGCGAAATATGGAAGAGGCGGCTTCCACCATGATGTCGGAGTTTATCGGAAAACACCTGAAGAAGTGGGGGGAATTCGATGCCCGCATCGTGCCCGGCTTGCCGGCGGAACAGATTGTTCGCGTTGCGGAAAAGGAAAAGGTCGAGCTGATCGTCCTCGGAACCCAGGGGCACAGCGGTCTGAAACGACTTATGATCGGAAGCGTGACCGATCGGGTTCTGCGCGCCTGTCAGTGTCCGGTGCTTGCAGTTCGGAGCTCAACCAACAGTTGATGTGAGATGATCTCATTCCGTGATGGAGAGAGGAAGGACTAAGCCATGACGAAGATCTGCTTGATTGGAGCTTTCGATACGAAAGGACCGGAATACGCCTTCGTACGGGAGCAAATAATCGCCCGGGGGAAAGAGGTACTTACGGTAAACACCGGCGTTTTGGGTTCGACCACTCTCTTCCCGGTGGATGTGAAAGCCGACCAGCTGGCTGAGGCGGGCGGCGGCAGGCTCGATCAGCTGCGCGAGAGCAAGGATCGCGGCGAGGCGATGAAGATCATGTGTGCCGGCGCCCCGGCTATTGTCAAAACACTGCACGAGGAAGGAAAGATCGACGGCATCCTCGGCATGGGGGGAACCGGTGGTACGACGGTAGTAACTTCAGCGATGCGCGCCCTGCCAGTCGGGATGCCGAAGGTTTGTGTATCGACGGCAGCGTCGGGCGACGTAGCCGTCTACGTGGGTACCAAGGACATCACCATGATTCCTTCCATCGTCGACGTGGCCGGCATCAACCGCGTTTCGCGCATTATCTTTGCGCGCGCGGCCGGTGCCGTATGCGGCATGGTGGATGCAGATGTTCCGGAAAGTACGGATGACAAGCCGGTCATCACCGCCTCCATGTTCGGGAATACCACCGACTGTGTGAACGACTGTATGGGACAGCTTGCGGCGAAGGGATACGAGGTGTTGGTTTTCCACGCCACCGGGACCGGCGGCAAAGCCATGGAGAGTCTGGTGCGGGAGGGACTGGTAGACGCAGTGTTGGATATAACCACCACCGAATGGGCTGACACCGTCTGCGGCGGCGTGTTCGACGCCGGCCCCGAACGACTGGACGCTGCCGGACAGATGGGATTGCCACACTTGATAGTCCCCGGCTGCGTCGACATGGCCAACTTCGGCGGGATGGAGACCGTTCCCAAGGAGTACGTCGATGCAAAGAGAAACTTCTACGAGTGGAATCCGTCGGTCACACTGATGCGGACGAATACAGAGGAGAACGAGAAGATGGGAAAGGCGTTCGCGGAGAAAGCGAACGCGGCCAAGGGACCGGTGGCTTTCCTCTTTCCCCTCAAGGGAGTGTCGATTCTCGATGGGGACGGGGAGCGGTTCTGCGACCGCGATGTGGACCAGGTCATCTTCGATACGATCAAAGCCGACCTGAAGGATGGCATCGCAGTCGAAGAGGTGGATCACAACATCAACGATCCCGAGTTCGCGGCCAGGGCCGTCGAGATGATGATGGATCTGATCAATCAGAAGAAATAGACACGGAGAGACGATATGGCTTTCACACGGCAGCAGGTAGTGGATCGTTTGCGAAAGCGGATTGACGCGGGTCTGCCGATCGTCGGCGGAGGCGCCGGCAATGGGATCAGCGCCAAGTGCCAGGAAACCGGCGGGGTCGACATCTTGATCATCTATAATTCCGGACGTTTTCGAATGAATGGCCGCGGATCGCTGGCCGGCTGCATGCCCTACGGGGATGCCAACGGAATCGTCATGGAGATGGCCGGCGAGGTGTTGACCATCGTCGAAGATACTCCGGTACTGGCGGGAGTCTGTGGAACGGATCCCACGCGACTGATGGACCGCTTCCTCAAACAGGTGCGGGATGCCGGCTTCTCCGGCGTACAGAACTTCCCCACGGTGGGTCTTTGCGACGGCCTGTTTCGCGCCAACCTTGAGGAGACGGGCATGGGATACGACCTGGAAATAGAGATGGTTCGGCAAGCCCGGGAACTGGATCTCTTTTCGACGCCGTACGCGTTTAATGTAGAAGAAGCCAGGGCGATGGCGGAGGCCGGTGCCGACGTGGTGGTCGCCCACATGGGGCTTACCACGAAAGGCGCGATTGGGGCATCCACCGCTTTTACGTTGGAGGAATGTCCGGCCAAGGTGCAGGAGATCTGCGACGCGGCGAAAGCCACGAACCCCGACGTCATCGTGCTCTGTCACGGAGGGCCGATCTCCATGCCGGAAGATGCCGAATACGTGCTGCAAAATACCAACGGCGTCGACGGGTTCTACGGCGCGTCGAGTGTCGAGCGGCTGCCGTCGGAGATTGCCATCACGGAACAAATGCAGAAATTCAAGGCCATCCGGTTCAGTTAGGGAAGGTTGCAATGGCGTACCTACCCTGGTACGCACACCGGCCACCGGAAGAATGGCCTTCGGTGCCGCAAAGAAGCTACGAGAAGTTTCCCGCACGTTTGCAGCAACTTCTCGAGCGCTCGGCCGAACGCACCATCGACCATGCTACGGCCGGCCATTGAACTCGAAAGGGACTGCCATGTCATTCATGCAGCACGAGCGCGTGCTCGTTTTCAGCGCCCACGCCGCCGATTTCTGTTCGCGCGCCGGTGGTACCATCGCGCGTTTCGTCGACGCGGGATCTACCGTGCATATTCACGACCTGTCCTACGGGGAACGCTGCGAGGCGCCGGCCCTGTATGCGCTTGATCCGACGCCCTCGCTGGACGAGATCAAAAACCTTCGAAAGAAGGAGATCGAAGGAGCGGCTGGCGTTCTCGGGGCCACTATCGACTGCTTCGATTTCGGCGATTGTCCGATATTGCTCGGACCGGAACGGCGTCTGCAGATCGTCGATGCCGTGCGCGCCTTTGGGCCCGACCTGATTCTCTGTCACTGGATCGACGACATCCTGCATCCGGATCACGTGGAAACCGCTCAGGCGGTGTTGTGGGCACGGACCTACTGCGATGTGCCCGGCCTTCAGACGGAGCATGCGCCGTGTGCCGTGCCCAAGTTTGTCTGTTACGAGGCGCAGCTGGCGACGTCGCCGGTCACCAAGTTTCTCCCGGACTTTTACGTCAACATCGACACCACGATGGAGCGCAAGGTTCTGGCCATGAGCGAGCTCACGGCACAGCCGTCGCTGGTGGAGCAGTACTCGATTCTCGCCAAGTATCGCGGGCTTGAGGCGCAGATTATCGCCGGCATGAAGGAGTGCACGCATGCGGAAGGATTCGTTCGCATCGGCAAAGAGGCGATGTGATGCACGGTGCGAGTGGGGGGACCGAACACGGCAGTTCCGGTTGAAGCTCGGCGAAAGGAGATTGAGTTGGGCAAATTCAAGCGAGCGAAAGAGATCAAGGTTGGCGTGATCGGATACAGCGGTGCGTTCGGAATGGGGCAGCGGCACGTGACCGACATGCAATCAGCTGGAATGACACCCATTTGCGTGGCCGAGCTCGACCCCGAGAGACGCAAAGTAGCCGAGGAAGACTTCCCAGGGATCGGGACCTATGCAACCGCCTCACAGATGCTGAAGAATTCAGACGTCAATCTGGTTGTGTTGATCACGCCACACAACACTCACGCCAAGCTCGCGCTGCAATGTCTGCGCGCCGGCCGTAACGTCATCAGTGAAAAGCCGCTCGCGATCACGACGGCGGACTGCGACACCATGATCCGCGAAGCCAAGAAGCGCCGGCTACTGCTAACGGCATATCACAATCGGCACTGGGACGGATGTGTGTTGGAGGCGTTGAAGCACATCCGCCGAGAGAAGGCGATTGGGGATGTTTACCGGATCGAGGCGCGTTTGGGGGGACACGGCCAGCCGGGAGACTGGTGGCGGTCCAGCAGGTCGATCTCAGGGGGTATCATGTACGATTGGGGTGTCCACCTTCTCGAATACGCGCTCCAGATCATCGACGACGATATGACCGAAGTTTCGGGATACACACGGTCAGGTTTTTGGGCGCCCAAGACGGTATGGAAGAAGGATACCAATGAAGACGTCGCCGCGGCGCTCGTACGTTTCAAGAGCGGCAAATGGCTGACACTCACCATGTCGAGCGTCGAGGCGAATCCAAGAGAAGGAATGCTCGAGATCTCAGGTACCAAGGGGAGCTACCTGTTCGACAACAGAACCTATGAGATGATCCAGCAGAACGGAGATCAGCAGCTGATCACGAAAGGAAATAACACGGAGAGCCAGTGGCCGAAATTCTACAAGAACGTCGCGAGTCATCTGGTAAAAGGAACCAAGTTGGTGATTACGCCCGAGTGGGCGCGGCGGCCGATCCACATTCTGGACCTGGCCCGGCAGAGCGCGAAGAAGGGTACGGCCCTGAAGACTCGGTATAAGTAGATGAAGGATAGGCAGGTTTCTCTTCTTCAATCCTGCAGGTTTAGCAGATCGGCGATTTCCTTGTGCCCCTTTCGCGGAAATAGCTGTGGAATTCGGGCGGCTAGAGCAGGCGTCCATATTCGGTGAAGCCAATCAACGAGCGCACAAACACCGACCAGGTATTGAAATCATCGGCTCGACGGAACGGATCTTCGAAGTCCTTCTTGTTTTTCGCGAAGCCGATGATGGTGTAGAGATCGTAGCCGAAGTAACCCGTGCGGTTGGTCAGGCTGACGAAGGTAGTGCGTTGCTCGAAGGAGCGGCGCGTCTGCTCCCGGTCTTCCACTCGGTACGGCAGGGGTCCCAGCCCCTGCAATCCTGCCCGCAACGTAGTTTGCTTGAGGAGCGGGTACTCCAGGCCGACTATGGGGATCGAACTGAACTCCGAACGCAGAGCGACGTCAGCTTCCCGATCGATAAGGCGCAGCAGCAGGAATTTGTATTGCGGCGTCAGGCTTAGCTTGCCGACGTGCCAGGTGTACTCCGCCCGGCTGACCAGCGTCCAATAGTCCAGGCGGCGTTGGCGCTGAAAGGTGCCGGTGCTTGCCTCTCCCCCCTGCTGCCAGTTGAGACGCAGCCGCAGTTTCTGCACCAGGTGAAGGGTGGACCATGGGTTGAGCGCGCTTTCCAGATAGGTCTCGTTGACATAGCTATCCCTGTAGAACAGCAGGTCCTCTCGCTTATCCTTGTTGAGAAAACCGAACACGTTTATCTCCAGCCCACCATCTCCGGCCTTCACGGAACCGCGCGACGGTTTTTCCACCAGCTGCAGATACTCATCCGGAATGTCGTCCTTTACCCGGCGCAAATGGTTTTCGAAGAAGATGCGCCGCAACCGCTTCGCTCCCTCCAGACGATAGTTCAGCAGGGCATAGGTGGATCTGTTGTGCCCGGCGCCGGCTATCTGGTCGACGTCGTGGTGTCCCAATCCCACCGACCAGCGCCGCGTCAGATCGAGGTGGCCAAAGAGGTGCAGACCGCGCTGGTCTAGATCGTACGGATAGTCCACGTCGTGATCGTCCTCCCGCGCGTCGGGCTCGTCATTGTTGTTGCGGTCCAGGCCGTAGGTGTATTCGTTCGGTTCGACATGGTAGATGAGGAAGGGTTCTTCGTAATCGGGCACGTCATTGAAGTTGCGATTGGTATCGGGCCAACCGTCGTTGTCCTCATCCTGGCCCGGAAAAACTCCATCGGGATCGACGGGGGCAGCGAACCTCCCGGCGCCAAGGATGTGGCCCAATGGCCGGTCGGGGTAACGGTCGCCATCGTCATTGTCCTGGATCAGCCGCCAGTAGAGGGTCGAGTTGGTGAGCCCCGCCAGGTCGCCGTAGTCGTAGACGATCTCTCCTTTCAGGAAGGTGCGCAGCTCGGTAGTGTACTGGGGATTCATGGCAAAGTACTCGGCGCCCACGCTTCCCCGCCCGAACCACCGCAGGGCCTGCAGATAATAGGCGTCGTCGCGCTCCGCGAATCGGGGCGCTTGTCCAAAAACTCGCTCTCCCTCCAGCTGTGCCGGGTAGCGGGAGTAGAGGGCCGAGCGTGAGTACTCGCCGTTGATCTCCAGACCGGCCAGACTGAAGTTGGCATCCGCGCCGTAGACAAAGAGCGCGGTGTTGTCACCAACGCCGAAACGCACGCGCCGCAGATTGGACAGGTCCTGCACGTTGCCCCGGGCGCGCCGCATCGTGCGGTAATAGCTGCTCTGGAATTTCGATGCCAGATTGCGACCGCGAGGATTGTTGACCCACTGGATAGCCACATCGACGCGGTAGTCGTTACCCATCAATGCCTCGACCTCCACGGACTCCACAAAGGGCTCTTGCGACACGTCGAACAGGCAGATTAGCACTTCGTCGCCGTCGGCGTGAAGGACGTTCTCCGGCGATTCGATCGCGTAGCTGGCCAGCAAGCCCTCAAGGTTGGTATCTCCGCTCACGTCCTGGCCTGCTTCGTGGGCAAAACGGTAGAGGTAGTCCGCGTAGGGAGGCACTTCTCTTTCCCGGTAGGGACCACCTTCAAACCCGAAAACCGGCTTCGGATTGTTGTAAATCACCGGGCTGAACTCGCCAGTGGCTCGTGAGACGGAGCCGACCTGAGTCGGCACACCTTCGCGGTGCCGGACTATTTGGGGCAGGATGTCGGGTCGGGTTTCGCCATTGAGAATGAGCTGGATCTCCTGGACGACCGCTCCGCTGCCGTCGGCAGGCGAATCGTCGGCGATACGCACCAGGATGTAGTCTACGAGCGGATGGTCGGGACGCACTCTCCCTTTGAGACTGTTGCCCGGTTGCGTGCTCTGGTAGAGGTGTACGTTGGCTCCGTTCAGTCCCAGGCGCAGAGAACCAATCTGAGTCTCAACCCGACCACCCAGAAACAGTGTATTGCTCTCGGATACGAAGGTGCCGTCGATGTTCCAGTTGGCGCTTACACTGGTTGGGTTGGCGGGTTGGCGCTCCTGTCGCGAGGCCAGGGCTGTAAATCTCAGGTAAGGCGTAGACCCATCCAACCGCAGCCCGTTGAAATCCGTTTTGGACAAGGTCAGGGGGCTCAAACGTGCCATCAGACCGTCCCCGGCGATGGCGCTGTATCCCCAGTTGCCGTACCCGTCCCGCCCCACCATCACGTGGTCGAAGACCGGGCGAAAGATGTTCATATCCTTGAACATCCTGCTCCCGTACTGCTCTCCTGGAAAGCGAGTCTCACTCCACGTATACAGCTCGTACCCGGTGATGAGCTCGGTACCCAACGATCCGAAATAGGCTCTCGGCTGATCGGCGTATGGGTGGGCGTGGTCCGGGGGATTGGTGAATTGCTGAAAGGCGTAGTTGCGATAGCCAGGGAAAGAACGCTGCAGAAAAGGCGATATAGGCTCCACCTCGACTAGCTGTAGTTGAGTGTGCCCGCGTTGCCCTGTTGCGATCCCCACCCCAAGGGCGAGCAGCAGGGAGATGCTCCAACGGCTGTGTCCGCGCGCGAATCTCATGCGCATTCGCTGCCCTGAGATTTACCAGCCAATCGCATAGCTCGGACCTCTCGGGTCAGCGCCTCCAACGCGCATCCCGGTCACCGGATCGACGAGAATCGCGCACACCCGACTCACCCCACGCGACCACACCTCATCGTCCTGAATCTTGTGCCCCCGTTCCGACAAATTTCGCCGCACCCCCTCGTCTACCCGCGACTCCACCACGGCTTCGCCCGGCCGCGCTCCGTGGGGCCAGAATGAATTTGGAAACGAGTGCGACACCGCCCGCGGAGCCTCAATCGCTTCCTGGGGGTCCATTCCGAACACCACTACGTTTAGAAATACCTGTAACATGCCCTGCACCTGAGCGTCTCCTCCCGGACATCCGAAAGGCATCAACGGTTTCCCGTCCTTGAGTACCATCGCCGGATTGGGGGTGAGCCGGGGCCGCTTGCCCGGCTCCAAACAGCTTGGATGGTCCGGATCCAACCAGGTCTGCGATCCCCTTCCGGACATACCAAAACCCAATCCCGGTATCACCGGGGTCCAGTCGACCGGATCGCTCGGAGTGGCCGAAAAGGCGTTGCCGTCACCGTCCACTACGCAGACATAAGCCGTATCTCGTTCCCAGGTGACGGGATATTTCCCGCTCGGTGGTTTAGCAGCGGGCACCGGGCCGGTTTCCGTTCGCGATTCGGGATGGTAAGGCCAGGGATCGCCCGGCTTCGGCATATCGGGTGCGGCCCGTGTCAGATCAACGGACTTTGCCCTTCCCCCTGCATATGCTTTGCACAAAAGACCTGCCATAGGCACCTGCACGAAATCAGGATCGCCAAAGTAATGGTGGCGGTCTGAGAAAACCAGCTTCATGGTTTCCAGAATCAGATGCAAATAGTCCGCACCGTTGTGCCCCATCGCCTGCAGATCGAATTCGTCCAGGATATTCAGTGCCATCAACAAGGAAGGTCCCTGACACCAGGCTCCGCAGGAGTATACACCGTACCCCTTGTAATCGATATGTTCCGGGGGTTCCACCCTAACTTGAAAGTCTGCCAGATCCTCCGCTCGCAGAAGCCCGCCTTCCCGCTCACTGAACGCCGCGATCTCCCGGGCGATCTCCCCCTTGTAAATCAGGTCCCGGGCAGCTTTCAGGCCCGCGTGACGGTCTCCTCCGCCCGCCGCTTCGGCCTCCATAAGCCGTCGGAACGTGGTCGCCATATCTTTTTGTCCCACGTAGCGAGCGGGCCAGTTCTCCACCAGTTCCAGGGCGGGCTGAACTACCTGTGCGAAGGTCATCGTGCCAAAGCGATCCAAGGCGGTGATCCAGGCGTCTGGAGCAGCGGGCGTGACCGAGCGCAAGATGCCCGGAGGCAAATCCCCACCGGCGTGGTCGCGGAAATAATCGATACTTGCCGCTCGGGGCCAGCGTCCCAGCCCGCTGACGGTCTGCGGCTGCCCCGATGCCGGACAGAATAAAATCGGTGCGACCCCGCCAAACTGGGTCAGGTGGGTCTCCACCATATTGATGCACATACCGGTAGCCACCCCTGCATCCGCGGCATTGCCTCCCTGCTCCAGAATCCGCATCCCGCCCATGGAGGCGAGATAGTGTGTGGAGGAAACCATGTGGCGTTCCGCTTGAATCGCAGGTCGATGTGTTGTGGGCATCGGTTCTCCTCTGTTTCTGCGCAATGATCTCCGTTACAATCGTAACCACGCCAGTACTAGATTGAAAGGGGTTCGTGGAAAAGGCGGTTCTCCCCAAGCATTCGTAGCCCGCGAACGACGCCGGCGCCAGTTCTCGGCGTACCTGAAAGGGGCCGGGGTCTGGTTGCGATCGATTCCGGTTTCGACTTGATTGGATTGCCGATTCTCGAAATGGTACCAATAATTCGCGGTGAAACGCTTTGGTTAAGGAGTTGTAACCCGTGCAACTGATCTCCTCTGGGCTGGTGTTCGACGGAGCCAGCGGTCCACAACATCGACGCGCGAGTGTGTTTACGGATGTCTATGTGACTCGCAGCGGAACCGTTTTGGTAACCGGGCGCTGGGCCACCGCTCGCGACTCGAGCGATGGTCACGCCTGCATCTTCGCCAGCGAGGATATGGGCGAGTCGTGGGAATTCCGTTACGACGGCTATGGCCACACCGGGTGTGACTGCACAACCGGCGAATTCAGATCCGTGAGCATAGCGGAGCTGGCGCCCGGCGAGCTAACTGCCTCGCTCCTTTGGGTCGATCGCTCGCGGCCTGAGCTTCCATTCATCAATCCCAGGACTCAGGGCCTGCTTCCGATGCGTATCCTGCACACAACCTCCGGCGACGAAGGCCGTACCTGGAGCCGGTTCAGAGTCATGGAAACAAACCCGCACGTAGCCGCGTCCCCCTGCACCTGCGCCGTTTTCAAGCTTCCCGATGGTTCCCTCTGCCAGCCATACGAACACTGGAAGGAATACGACGATCCGTCTCCGGGCCAATCCGGCGCCCGCTTGCGCATTTCTCACGACGGCGGAGTCTCCTGGCCCGAGTTTGTCACGGTAGCCCAACACCCGGAACACGAGCTGGCCTACTGGGATCAGCGAATTGACCGACATCCCTCTACCGGTCGTCTAGTGGCGATGTTCTGGACGCACGATTTTCTCAAAGCTCACGACATCGACGTCCATATATCGTGGGGCAGCGCCGACGGGCGCCAATGGTCCGTTCCCGAGCCCACTGGCCTCCCCGGTCAGCATTGCCAGCCCCTTGCCATCGGCGGCGATCGCCTGGTGGCGGCATACACCCATCGCCGAGATCCTCCAGGAATCGACCTGTCTGTCAGTTCCGATTTTGGTCAAACTTGGGATCGATCAAGCGATTTGAGGGTTTACGATAGCTCCCTCGGTACCGAGTCAGGTGCTGAAGGATCGCGCGCAGGGGCCGAGCTTTGGAACGACATGGAACAGTGGCGTTTCGGACATCCCCGCGCCGCACTTTTGCCCAACGGGGACCTCTTCGTAGTGTTCTACGCCGGCGACGAAACGATCAAAAACGCCTGCTGGGCCCGCGTGCGGCCGTAGGCCTCGTAGCGTTGTCGCTCCGGTCGCCAGTCAGGCTGTAGCTGCGGCGATGTTACGGCGGGTTCCTTCCACGTCGAAGCAGTCGTACTGGTTGTCGTGCATGATTCGAGATGCAACCCGCTTCGCCTGCTGCTCTGTCAATAGACCTTCGGCAACCTCGCTCTCCATCGCCCGCGTGAACCAGTGTCTCATCTGGATCGCATATGCGGCCGAACTCGTCGGCCATCCCGTGTCGCCGCCGAAACCAAAAAGCTTGTTCACTGGAACGGTGTGGATGAATCGCCGGACGAAATCGACGGAACTGAACGGATCGATGGACCACGCCCAGCACAGGTCCACCCAGACGTTGGGGTAATGTTTGGCGATGGCGAGCAGCTCGTTGTTGTACGGGTAAGCGATGTGCATGAGCACAAAACGCGCGTCCAGATATTTGGCCAGCAGTCCGCACATATTACCCGCGCGTATGCGGTCAACCGGCATGCGATCGTTACCGGCGTAATATCCGGTGTGGATCTTGAACGGGAGGTCGTGCTGAATAGCCAGTTCGACACCTTTTGCCCAACACCAGTCGCCGAGGCAGAGACGAGTTGCTTCAGGTACATGCTCGGGGCCTTCGGTCAGGACAGCGTCTAGAGCACGAGAAGCATCTTCTCGTGCTCGTTCCTCCCAAAGGAGCGTTCGATTGTACGCGTGCTGGGCTTTGACGGCGATTGCGACCGACGCGTACTTCGCGAAAATGGCGGTCATGGCATTGTCGAGTGAATCCAAATCGTTCACCGCGATCGACGTCTCGGCTTCGATAGCCTCCGGATCGATTTGACCGTTGCAGAATTGCGCCCAGGAAAGATCGTAGAAGAAGAAGTCGAGGCCCGAGCGATCGGGCAGGCAAGGCCAAGAGAAGTCATCCGTCTGGATATGGTCCAGATTCGCGGTGTTCTTGAGCAGATCGTAGCGCCTTCCCGATTTACGCAGGTCGGTCAAACGCGTCTGCGCCTTGTCCAGTCCGTCCGCCGTGATTTCCTCCATTCCGTATATCTTGCGCGCGATCAGCCGAACGGTTTCGCCGTAGCCGGTAAACTGGGTGGCCTCCCACGCATCCTGGATATCGCGGAAGCGGTCGCCCACTGGTCCGTCTGGCTTGTGTAACAGACGCGCGATGGCCGCGGGGTCGGCGCCTGCCGTTTTCAAGTCGGCAGATACGTAGTTGCCGAAGAGATCCTGCAGGATGTCGGGTCCTTCATCGATCCAGGTTTGTTCTTTTTTCAGATGTTCATGGGTATCGCAAAGAGGCGTCTGTTTGATATGCGCAGCAAGCTCCGTGGCCATGGTATCCTCTTACTAGAGTTCATTTCCGCGCCAGCTGATTACCAGCGCATGTTCACGTTCTTCACGCGTGTGTAGCTCAGGAGCTCCTCGAAGGATTCTTCCTTGCCGATACCGCTCTGTTTCCAGCCCCCATAGGGCGCACCCAGATAGCGGCCCGATGAATTGATCCAGACATAACCCGCTTCCACCCGTTCGGCCGCGCGCATCGCCGCGCCAAAGTCGTTGGTAACGATAGACGCGGTCAGCCCGTACATGACACCGTTTGCGACATCGATCATCTCGTCGAAGTCGGTCCAACCCATGATCGACATGACCGGACCGAAGATCTCCTCGCTGGCGATACGCATCTGTGGTGTCACTCCGTCAAACACCGTCGGAGCGACAAAGAAGCCTTTCTTGAGGTTCGGATCGTCGGGCGGACCACCTCCAGTCAGCAGCTTGGCGCCATCTGCATGCCCGTAGTCGATATACCGCAGCACCCTGTCGTATTGTTGCTGGGACACGAGCGGCCCCATTTCAGCACCTTCAAGCCATGGAAGACCGATAGGAATCACCGACGCGACTTTGACGAGCTCGGCTCTCACCTTTTCGTGCAGCGACTGATGCACGAGCACCCGCGATGTCGACGAGCACGACTGCCCTTGGCGATTCATGTTCATCGCCTTTACGACCGTGGAGGCCGCCTCCTTTGGGTCGGCGTCTGGGAAAATGATGATCGGGTTCTTGCCGCCCAGCTCCAGCGTGACCTCCTTGAGTCCTTCGGCTGCTTCGCGCGCGATAATCCGTCCAGTCTCGACCGAACCCACAAACCCGATCCGATGCACGTCCTTATGACGCACCATCGCCGAACCTGTCAGACCGTCCCCCGTCAAGATGTTGACGACGCCAGACGGGAAAATCTCTTGGCAGAGCTCACCGAGCTTCAAGCTGGATAGCGGGGCCTGTTCCGGTCCCTTGATGACGACAGTATTGCCGGCGGCCAGCGCCGACGCCGCCTTTTCGGCGCAGAAACGGAAGGGATGATTGAACGGATTGATCTTGGCAACCACGCCGTAGGGTTGGCGCAAGGTCAGGTTGAGATGGCCCGGCTCGCGCGACAGGGTCTCGCCCTTCATCTCGGTGACCAGGCCGGCGAAGTATCGGAAGGTGTCGGCCGTCCATTTCATGTCGGCGCGCATCCCGGCAACTGCGTTGCCGCTGTCCACGGCATCCATCAGCGCCAGATGTTCAGCATTTTCGTCGATAGCTCGAGCAAGGCGAAGGAGATATTCCGGGCGCTTCGTGACAGGCAAAGCCGACCAGGCCGGAAACGCCTCCTTGGCGCTTGCGACAGCTTGGCCGACATCGACCTCGTTGGCAAGCGGCACTTCGCCGAGCACGTCACCGTTTGAAGGGTTGATCGTAGAAATGGTCTGGCCGGAGCTGGCCTTGATCCATTCTCCACCGATGAACAGTCCCTTCGGCTTGAAGTCGAGAGCAGGCGTTTCTGCTGGCATGAATCGCGATCCTCTCAAGGTACTATCGCGGCGCGCAGCACCGAGCGTGTGGACGCCCGCTTGAAGGCCTCGTCGAGATCATCGAGCTTGAATTTTGAATCGACGATGTCCTTGAACGGGAATCGCTCCCGGTTGGCCACGACGAAGTCCAGCGCCTGGATCAGGTGCCGCGGGTGGTAGTTGTGGATGCCCCGCAGCGTGATCCACTTCTTCACAAACACATTGGCATCGACCGTGACTTGGGCATCGGGGTTGACCAGACCGGCGAGCGTGTAACGCCCGCCGATGCGCAACATCCTCATTCCTGCCGTGACTGCGGCTGGAACACCACAAACCTCGATCACGGCATCGACGCCATCGGGCGGCGCCAGCTCGCGCACCTGAGCAACGATGTCATCCTCTTCGCGGCCCGATATGTCGATGACGACGTCTGCACCGAACTTTTTGGCCGCCGCGAGGCGATCCGCGACCGCATCGAGCCCGATCACAAGACGTGCCCCACGGGTCTTGGCCATCGCGCATCCGTAGAGTCCCAACAGTCCGAGTCCCTGGATCGCGACGGCATCTCCCATCTGAATCTGCGTTGCCTCGGTTACGCAAACCATGGTCGCGACACCGCAATTGATCGGTGTCGCCTCTTCGTCGCTCAGCTCTTCAGGGAGTTTCAAGATGCCGGTCCCCGGCACGACGTAGCAATACTCCGCAAACCCGCCGAGAAAATGTGGATCCTCTGCCACCAGGTCGTGGCCATATTTTCTGACACCATGCGATTTCTGTGGCATGTCATGGACATCGCGATAGTAGGACTCGCCATGATGGAAATATTCCGTCCAGGTGATCCGGTCTCCGACGGCGAGCGGATCGCCCCGCATGTCGCGTTCGATGTCCGCCCCGAGCTGGTCGATCACCCCGATGATCTCGTGCCCGAGAATCCCGGGGCACGGGTTCGGCCGGTGGCCGTGGTACGAATGGATGTCGGACCGGCAAATCGTCGACATCACGACCCGGACCAAAACCTCGTCAGGATGTACGTCTCTCAGAGGATAGTTCCTGATCGCGAATGGCGTGTTCGGGGCATCGTAAACGGCTGCACGCGCGGTGCGTTGTGACATGAGTCTGACTCCTTGCTGATCAAGCCGTGCCGTTTATCGCAAAGTCGAAAATGTGGTAGTTTTTCAGCTGCTCCGACTGCGCGCGGGCAAGGTATTCCGCGTTGAGAGGCCGACTGATCACGAAAGGCACGTCGCGCTCGGAAATGCCGCCATGTGACCTCAGGCGCTCCCCGTTCAGATCGGCGAGATCGTGATCGTCGCGTCCCATGCCGACACAGTAACTCTCACTGGAAATCACGACGACATCGGCCTCTACATCGAACGGAAGCTCGAACCGGGTCGCCGCCGCCTCGCGCTCCAGCACTTCATCGATGCCCTCGATTGGTCGAATGAAGTCGGCCACATCCTGCGCCGGAGCGCCATCGAAACAATGGACGCGAACGAAACCGCCGAGTGATCCGTGATGGCCGACAAACGCATCAGTAATCGGGCAGATGACCCTGGTATTGCCCGCTCCAAAACGCTCGTCCAGAAGATCCTGGAGGTAGACGATGTTGTAGGTGCCGTCGGCGGCGCACTTGTCTTTCATTCCGTGATCTGCAACGAATCCGACGATGGCGCCAAGCTGCACCAGGCGCGCGAAGCGATCATCCAGTGATTTGTAGAAGTCGATCGCTTTGGGGTGATCCGGAGCATACTTGTGCTGCACATAATCAGTCAGAGACAAATACAGCAGACCCGGACGGTCATCCTGCTCGAGAAACTTGATACCCGCATCGAGCACAAACAGCGACAACTCCTCCGAGTACATGTCAGGTAGCGGCTGGCCCACGAAGTCGAGTGCCCGCTCGATGCCGTTTTCATCCATCGTGCAACGGTCTGCGTGTTGGGACGAAAAGCAGGCGTTGCCGGCGCTCACATCCAGGTCCTTGCCGAGCTGCTGACGCAGCTTATCCTTTGCAGTGACGACGACGGTTTTCACGCCGGCTTTCGAAACTACATCGAATACGGTACGCGACCGCATCAGCTCGGGCCCGGTCATAACCACCGCCTCACCGGTCTGCCGATCCAGATAGAAATTACCCGAAATCCCATGGACCTCGGGAGGTCCGCCCGTCGCGATGGAAATATTGTTGGGGCAGGTGAAGCTCGGAATGGCACAGTGAGCGATGTTGCTGAACCCGTCTTCCATGAAGCGAGCGATGTTGGGGATGACGTCTGCTTTCTTCGCCGCCGTGAAATATTCCGGGTCGCCGCCGTCAACACATACGACGGCTACCGGGGATTCCGGAATTCGGTATGTCACACCATTCAGCTGTGCTATGTCGTGTGCCATCGAAGCGCTGCCTCCATCGGTTGCATTGCTGTTGATCCTCGTTGACCACGGCGTGGCCACTCAAAACCGGGGGACTGAGCGCACTAATTAAGCGATGCTGACCGAAAATCTCAACAGTGGGCTGATCGACTGGGATAGCTGATCTAAAGTCTTGGGAAGGGAGAACTCCGTGCATAGCTTAATCAGCCCATTGGGAAATTTTCGAATGTTGTCCGTGCGGCGCTGTAGTCGAAACAATGAGAACGCGAAGGAGGGGCCTAATAAAAAGTGTCACGAGGAATTTTCTTAGTGGGCATGCTCGTCCCCCGACAGGGACAAACGCTTTCTACGATATGCTTTGGCACGTATTGTGATTAGAGCTGTTTCCCGACAGGTGGCTCGCCTGAAAGTATCCAGCTCAAGGCAATTCAGAAAACTTTCGAGATGGAAGAGGCCAAAATACTGGCCGTACGCCGTCCTCCTCGGAGTGGCAGCCATTCCTCTCGTCCCCATCATATGGTTTGGGTCATGGCCCAACACGCATGAAGGCGGCCGGTACTTCATCCTCATG
This sequence comes from Candidatus Latescibacterota bacterium, assembly GCA_965217095.1. Lineage (GTDB taxonomy): Bacteria > Latescibacterota > UBA2968 > UBA8231 > UBA8231 > CAYNZV01. The sequence continues at coordinate 5,418,648 of OZ244235.1, read as the reverse complement.
GATCTCTTCCGTGATGCGATTCTGCATGGCATCTGGTATCCGCGGTGAATTCCGGATCTCATGGGGCGTTACGGTTACCCACTCTTCTGTTTCTATCAACCAGGCTTTTTCTTTTTTGGTTTGCTTTTCTCGTTCCTGCCGGGGGACCCACTTGTTCCGATCACCGCAGAGCTGTTTGCCCTCTTCGCATTGGGAACCGCAGGCATCTACAAACTGTGCAAAGAGATTGGTGAACCAACGGCTGGATTGTTTTCCGCAGTTCTCTTTGTCTTTACCCCCTACATATATGTAAATCTCTATGTCAGGGGCGATCTCTCGGAACTGGCGGCTATGATGCTGTGCCCTTGGCCCCTCTATTTGTTGCTGGTTCTCAAGACCTGGGTAAGAAACGGGCGCTCATGTACTCGAGTAATGATTCTGCTGGCCTTGTCGCTGGCCGGTCTGATTTTCTGCCATCCTGCGACCTCCCTTTTCTTCTTTACAATCTTCTGTCTTGTCGCGCTTTATCTCAGTCGAGACAGGGCCCTAACGTACCCCTACCTGCTACGGGTGATGGTATCTTCTGTGCTTGCTCTCTCTTTGAGCAGCAGCTACTGGTGGACCGTCTTTCAAATGCGGGATCTCGTTTACCTCGAAGTGGCTTTTCGCGGATTCTACAGCGCTGATGCAAATGTCGTCAACTTTCTGGAGTTTTTCCGCAACGACCAAAGTTCCCAAGCTTCCGCTGGCCAGAAACACTGCGACATGTCGTTCCAGCTTGGGTTGATACACTTTTTGTTAGCCACACTTGGTGCCACCTTATGCAGAAAGAACACCACTGTCCTCGTTGTCTACGGAATCTACCTTTGCGCGATTGTTCTCATGACCCCCGTGTCCGCTGCTATATGGCGAAACGTCGAGCTATTGCGCATGGTGCAGTTTCCTTGGCGTCTCTTGTCCATTGTTGCAACGCTACAGACCATTTGCATTGCCGCCGCCGTCGGATTCGTAGCGCGAAAGTCATCTCGGATGATGTCATCCGTGGCGTTTGCTGCCGTTCTCGTTAGCCTCCTCCTGTGGCATGGCGACCAGTTTGTTTTCAAGTATTCTCTTGACATTCCCGCCCGAATTCACTACTGGGACACAGAGGAGAAGTATACCTTACTGAAGACCTTTTGCGCCGGGGAATACCTTCCCAAAACAGTCAAAAGTGTTGAATCCCTGCGTCCGAGATCCGAATCCTCCTCCATAGTTCGTAGTTCGGTACCTGGAACTGCCCGATCTTTAGATGGGAATACCTCACATCACATTCGGTACAAACTTTCCATTGCGGAACCTGGTTTGGTACGAATCGAGCAGCTCTATTTCCCCGGCTGGCAAGTGATGTTAGACGAAAGAACCGTCCCTCGCGCGCAATTGGAGAACAACCTTACCATTGATGGGCGTATGACACTGCTTGTGCCAGCTGGCGAACACGTCATCGACGCGCGCTTCGATGGTCCCCCGGGTTGGAGAATTAGAAACGCGGTTGTCTGCTTCGTCGTGCTGGCCTTTCTGGGATTTTGCGTAATAGAACGGCGCAAGGGGGATTTGCAGCAGCCCCGAGCTTGACGCGATCAAGGTTACGGTTCGAGTAAAGCCCATGGAGTGTAACACCTATCGCTGTACCTGGGGATTTCCCACAATAAGGGCTCCCCGCGAATAGCATTCCATTATAGGTTGTCTTCCTCTGCGATAGTGTCCCAGCCGACGATACTGACGCTATCTCCGATTTCGCCGACGGCGATGTTCGCGAAGGTCAGCGCCAGCGTCCCCTCCTCGAGATGCCCGCCGAATCCGTTACGCTCGTCGGAAAAATCGATGTGGCAATGCACATTCCCGTCCAGTATGAAGCCGTTGAAGGAGCAGACATCGAGGGGCTGAATGCTCTTGGGGTAGCTCTCCTTCGGCGGTAGCTCATTACTCATCACCACATGAAAATGAGAATGGCTCACCGATCCGAAACCGGTCAGGATGAGACCGTTCACGATGCCGTGGTCGACTACGGCCTTCCGCAGTCCCAACAGAATGTCCTCCCCCGCTGCCACGCGCACCAGGATCACTCTTTTTAAGCTCGTCTCACGCGATATCACGCTTTCCTCCTGTATGTGCCTTATATTGTCTTCTGTTCGTGTGTTGCCGGCGTGGTTTGACATGGAAGCAAGTATCCAAGATCACTGAAAGCAACTAAGCGGTACGATCCTAAGGAGTCAGACACGATGGAAGATTTCTATACGGTTCAAGAGATCAAAGATCGCCTGTCCATATCGACCTATGTGTTTTGGGGTCACCGACCCTTCGGGGAGCGCGCACTGGCAGACCTGGTCCGCCACGGAATCGTTAGGATCGAGCTGCTTGAAAGCCCCGAACAGTACGATATGTCAGACGAGCGTTCGATGAAATGGGTGGGAGAAGCGTGCCGTTCATGTGGCGTCGAAATAGTGGCCTACCACTGTTTCAAAACGAACTTTTCCGATATCGACGGTGAGGACCAGCGCAAAGAGCGAGTGGATCGTTGCCGGCGCCAGATCGACACTATGCTGGAGCTGGGCGGCAGACTTTGGGGTTCACACGCTAAGGATGCCGACGATGTCATGGTAAAATCCTACGAAGAGTTGGCGCGGCACATCGAAGGCACGGAGGCGGTGATCACGGTGGAAAATACGACTCGCGGACCGCGAGTGGAGGACCGCGTTGATTTCGTTGATGCCATGGACCACCCGCAGGTGGGCATGATTCTGGATATCGGTCACGTGCGCAACGTGGACGACCTAAATCCGATGACGCTACCCGGAGGCCCCACGCAGATTCTCGAGCAATGCGGGAAGCGGCTACGCCATATTCATCTGCACGGTTTCAAAAGGGGACAGGATCACCATCCTCCTCTCGTCGAAGGGGACGAGATTCAGTGGGTCGAACTTTTCACCATGCTGCGAAAGATTGAATACTCAGGTGTGATGAACTTCGAGCCAAGAGGCGAGCCTTCGCACTCCGACTCTGTGGAGTATGCCGGGCGCGCGCCAGAGCGCCTCGTAGAGCTTGCAGCCCGCAGAGATTAGGACAGGCGGCGCGGCTATCGCAGGATCCAGTCCTGATTTAACCTATTGCCAACTGCAGATCGATAATGGTCCGTTGGGTGGAAATTCACCGAGCCGCTGCGGGTCTGACCCTCGCTCGAGCCACTGTGCCCGGTCTCATCATACGCACCGCGCAGAACCGCGATCTCTCCAAGTTTGATGAGCGGTTTGCTCGCTCACGGAGCATCTCCGTTTAGGGCAAGGGAATCCCTGGCAGGAGCCAGCGGCTGGCTCGGGAGGCACCGTCAACCAGATCTTTGACGCTTTGCTCTCCGAGTATGCGAAAAGTCGCGGCCTTGACCACCTTCCATTGGGAGTGAATCGGACAGGGTACCTCTTCCGAGCATTCTGCCAGCCCCAGCAGACAGCGAGTGCCAAACCCCTCCCCTTCGATCGCCAGCACTACGTCCATCAGGGTTATGGCGTTCGAGTCTCGAGAAAGTTTGAAACCACCGCCCCGGCCCTTGAAAGAGAGCAACAGGCCGCGTTTGGACAGTCCCTGGAGAATTTTGGCAAGGAAGTGGGGCGGAATGCCCAGCTGGGTGGCGATATCCTTACTCAGGACGGGCACTTCATCCTGAACCGCGAGGTAGATTGTTGCCTGCAAACCGTATTGGCACGCCTGGGACAATATCAAGGATTACTCCATGGTTAGAGATCATACATGATAAAGAGAGGTTTTTATCTGAATAAGTCTAGATTCCGGCCAAATGTCAAACGTATCTCCCTAGAAAATCGCGCTTGACGAGTGAGAATCTTCTGCTTTTAAGTTATAACGATAATTCTACCTGTTTATCCGCTTATCGGGAAACGAGATTTGTCGAGTGTAAGGCCGCGCTGACCAGGAGATTACCGCATCAATCGTCGCGTTTGAAGAGTTCCTGTTCCTCGATGATAGCTGCCGCCACCGCGCAGCCCGTCCGCACGTGATTCCAGGCGGTCCACGAAGTGACGTAGTCAGTCCATTTGTTTTCCGCTTCTGGATCACTTGGAACGACCGTTGAAGCGCCTCGTTTCGGGGAACGTTGAATACGATCGTGGCCAGGAAGCAGCCGAGCAGATAGACGGTGCCACCGAACAGCAGGTAAGAGCATCCCGGCGACGAGCCCGCAACCGAGCGCGGCCACAAGCGCCATGGCGAAGGAAAGCGGGTTAAGTGTCGGCACCCGAGGACCACAGGGGTGTGTCCTTCCATGTCGGTGCCGTCTTTAGCGAGTCGTAGAACAAACAACGTTGTCAATATTCGAGTCAAACGCACGTCGTGAAGGAGCGTCGTTTGCTTCTGCCCGGTCACGATTATAGGTTGAGCCTATTAACCACATTTTGCACGATGGATGCTCATGGGAGAGAATAAGAAATGAACGACTACGAGTTCAAAATGGGCGTCCTCTTGGCCGAAACGGCGCTGCCTTTCGAGGAGGCCGTGGGAGTGGCACGGGAGCTGGGGGCGAGATATGTGGAGTACTTTGTCTCCGAGGACATGTTGACCGACGAGCACGCCAAGCACTGCAAGGCTGTTCTGGACGATGCCGGCTTGCAGACCCACGGGGTAGGGGCCACTCCCTTCCCATTCAAGACGCTTCACATCGACGAGGTCGACCTCGCCGGCCTTCGCACCTACGAGGAGTTCGAGCGCGATATTGAGAATCTTCGCCGCACCATGGCGTTTGCAAAGATTGTGGGATCGCCAAACGCGCAGTGCTCCACGTTCGCCTGGCCAGGCGAGTTCCACAAGTTTACGCGACCGAGCCCGACCTGGTCCAAGCGCTACGCCACGGGAGGCGGCCATATCCCGCCGGCGGAACTGGAAAAGATCGTCGCGGCGTTTCGCATCGTCGCCGATCTCGCGGACGAGTACGACATCGACATCGCGCTCAGCGTCCACCCCTGGGAATACGTCAACACCAGCCGCCATTACGTGGAGGTTGTAGAGCAGATCGACTCGCCGCGCTTCAAGGCCAAGTGGTGTCCCGGAGATGCAATGCTTGCAAGCGAGTTCGATACGGTGACGACAGGCTATGAGAATCTGAAACCATACCTGACGAGTCTGCACCTCAAGGACACGCGCACCATAGATGGCCCATCGTGCAAATTCGAGTGGTGCGAGCTCGGCACCGGGGATCCGGACTACGCCGCCCTCTTCCGCACCTTCGCCCGCGATCAGGCAGATGTCGTCATCGCGGTTGCCTCCCACTACGCCCCGCCGGGCGGCACCCCTGCGGACGGGGTGAGGCTCAACTACCGAAAGGCGTTGGAGTTAGCAGAGCTGGCGGTGGCTGCCTCATAGGGAACGGCAGCCCAGCCTCGCAGGAACCCTGAAGGCAGCCATAGACCAACAGGAGAGCGCCGCTTATGGAGTCGGGTTTCGTCATCGTCCGCGACCTGATTCAACCCGACGAGCTCTCCCGCCGCGGCGCGAAAGCGTCGATCTTATGACCGAACGGGCTCCCATTCATCCGCCAATCCGGAGGTCAGTCTCTGTTTGATCACGACCACCGTACGCGCCTCACGCTCGAACCTTCAGAAATTAACTACGAAGTCTACGTAAGGGATGCCAGGGAAGAGGGCATCGGCACCTATAGTGTTTAACAATGCCAGATCGACACTCAGTTTTTCACCGAAGAATCGAAAACCGTAAGAGATCAGGGGTTGATCGACCTCTGGGAAGATCCAGTTCTCCGTAACAAAAGCGGTCCGTCGTGACAGTCGCGTCTCTCCTCCAACCACGATCATCGGTTTCTTGGCAACGTCGCTGTCTACAAATCCGTAACCGAAACCCAAGGTCACGCTTCCGTCAGACGTTCCATACGTGCTGACCCCATAAAAAATGCCGGCCGTCGCCGACTCATCGGGCACCCTGACGAGGAGAAGCCCGCGGCGAGATTGAGATTCGTCGCTGCCGCCAATCCTACTTTTGGTGTGAAATAGAATAATTGCTCGTTCATATCGACACCCGGAAATAGGGATAAACCTCCTCCGATCGTAATATTGTCCGTCACTCCGTATGCGACTCCTGGAAAGAACAGATAAAAGTCAGAGAAATAACCCTCACCCTGCTTTAACATTCGCCCGGTTGGAGCGAAGTAGAGTCTGGTGGCGTTTGGGTTCGCGAACCAGTACTGACCATTTCGGATGGCAGATAAAGGGACCTCCTTTAACTCCGCTATTTCCGCGGTAGGGATCGTTACCGCTCCGAAGTCGGTCTCGAATCGAATTTCATGGTCTTCGCAAACGTCAAGGCTCTAAATCGGGCGTCCGAATTCGGTAAATCCTACGAGCACGGTCACGAAGAATGTTCGTACGTGGACATCGCGGTCGTCGAGAAACGGCGAGTCGTACTCGATCTTTTCAGCGTTGAACCCCATCGTGGTTATGAGTTCGTAGCCGAAATAACGCGAGCTGTTGGTGAGAGCAGCGAATGCCGTGCGCTGTTCAAAGCTGTTGCGTTGTGAGGTATCGTCCCGGCGTCGATACGGTATGGGGCCCATGCCCTGAAATCCGACCCGCAGGTTTGTCCGCGAAAGAATCGGATATTCGATGCGGAGAATTGGAATGGAGCGCAACTCCGATTCCAAGCGTACATCGCGGTCCCTGTCCACCAGACGCAGGAGCATCAGTTTGTACTGGGGCGTAACGATCAGTTTGCCCCAGCGCCAAACATACTGGATGCGGCTGGCCGATGTAAAGAAGTCGACCCTGCGCTGGCGTTGGAAGAGACCGCCGCGCAGCTTGCCGCCCTGCTGCCAGTTGAAACGCCCCCGTAGTTTCTGCACGAACTCGACGGACGACCACGGTAAAACGCGGCCTTCCAGGTAGGTGTCACTCACGATGCTGTCGCGATAGAACTGTTGATCAGGCAAGAACTCAAGTACCATGTGCACCGGCAGTCCGAAACCTGGCTGAACGGGCCGGCTGTAGGCGATGCCGCGGCCCCCGAACCGCACATCTCGCGCGCCAGCATCGTCATCGAACACCACGATCTCATCGGGGATGTCGTCCTGCACCTTGCGCAGGCCGCTTTCTATGAACAGTCGATTGAGTTTTCCCTCACCCTGTTTCCGGTAGCTCAAATGACCATAGGTCGAACGACTGTTCCCGCTCCCGGCAATCTCGTTTATGTCGTAATGGCCGACTCCCGTGGACCAGTGTCGCGTTAGATTCCACTGGCCGAACAGGTGGTAGCCGCGCTCGTCGTACTCGTAGGGGTAGTCGACTTCGGCGTCGTCTTCGCGCAGATCCGGCTCGTCATTGTTGTTGCGGTCCAACCCATACACGTAGGTGTTGGGCTCGACATCGAACATGAGAAAGGGCTCTTCATAGTCAGGGAGCCGGTTGAGATTGCGATTGGTGTCCGGGGCGCCATCGTTGTCCGTGTCCTGATTCACCCAGACCCCGTCGAGGTCAGTGCCGACGCGATCTGGCGGTATGCCCGGGGCGTTGCCGTATTTGATGTCCGGATAGCGATCGCCGTCCTCGTTGTCATCGACCGTCTGCCAGTACATATAGTCGTTGAGCAGACCGTCCAGATGGCTCCTGTTCAAGCTGTTTTCGTAGTGCAAAAAAGAGCGCATCTCGGTCTGGAACTCTGGATTGATAGAAAAGAGCTCGGCACCGATCAGTCCGAGGCCAAAACGTCGAACGGCGTTGAGGAAGTAAGCCGCCCCGCGATCGGCAAAACGTGGGGCGCTGTCGAAGGCGGTCTGGCCGTCTATGCGGCCGGGATAGCGGGAATAGACGCTCGAGCGCGCGTATTCGGCCGAGATCTCAAGACCCGAAAGCGTGAGATTGGCGTCGGCGCTGTAGACGAAGTGACCGGTGTTTTCCCCGACATCGAAGCGAACCCGGCGCAGATTGGAGAGATCCCGAATATTTCCCTTAGAACGGCGCACGATCTGGTAGTAGGTGCCGGAGAAGCGGTCGGCGTAGAAATTGGCCGTTGTGGATTTGGTGTACAACATGGCCACGTCCACTAGGTAATCATTCGCCAACAAGGCCTCTACAGCCACCGACTGAACCGCAGGTTCGCGGGAAATGTCGAATAGAAACACGATTTGTTTCTCGCCATCGGCTTGCAGCATCTGCTGTGGAGATTCCACGGTATAGAGGGACTCGAGGCCCGGGATGTTGGCCTGTCTGCTGACATCGATGCCCGCCTTGTGATCCAGGCGCGCGAAGTAGTCCGCGAACAGCGGGAAATCGCGATCGCGGTAATAGAATTCGTTGAAGTACGGCGTGCTGGCCAGGGACGCAGTGAATCGGTCGTAGCCCAGCGGAGTGAAAGCGCCGGTGACCGCCGAGACGAATCCCACCTGAATCGGGGGCTCGCCGAGATGGCTGATCACCTGGGGCACGAGGTCGGGCCGCGCCTCGTCATTGATCACCAGCTGCAGATCCTGCACGGCCGCACCGCCGACGCCGTCATCGGGTGAATCGTCTCTGAAGCGCACCAGGATCCAGTCCATAGTGGGTTGGTCCGGCTTTAGCCTTCCCTTAAGACTATTACCGGTGGTTCTCGTGCTCTGGTAGACGTGCTGATTCACCCAATTCAAGCCCAACCGCAAAGCGCCGAAATCCGCTTGTGCCCGAGTACCCAGAAGCAGGGTGGAATCATCCGCGTAATGGATCAGGGGCTGAAAAGCATCGCCGACGCCAGAGACTGCGTCTTTGGGCCGTTCCTGCCGCGATGCGACACCGGTGAATTTCAGATAGGTCGTCGCCAGGTCGAAGCGCATCCCGTTGAAGTTCACCTTCGAGAGGGTCAGCGGCGTGAAACGCGCGTCCACCGCATCGCCGACGATGAGATGATAACCCCAGTCGCCGTAACCATCATTGCCGACCACTACGTGATCGAACACGTTGATCCACGCTAGGTTGGTTCCACCCGATTCCTTGAAAATGGAACTGCCATACTTCAGCCCCTCAGCGCGGAGCTCGTTCCAGCCATAGAGGTCATAGCCGGTAACGAGATAGTTGCCGAGGGCGTCGTAGCGGGATTTGGGTATGTCTCGAAAGGGAAAGGTGTGGTTGGGGTAGTTGTCGTAGTGGTTGATCGCATAGTTGGCGTACGAGGTCCGCTGCCAGCGCAGGTAAGGCCGCGGTTGCTCCACCTCATTGACAGATGTATCGCTGCCGCCCGCATTGCTCGCCACCAAGGTGAGCGCAAGCAACACACCCGATCTTGTCCGCCTAAGCTGTTCGGCCTTCATCCTTCCTCCGGCGTTCCCTTGCAGCAGAGGTACGCCCCGATTCTCCGATGCCTCACTGCGACAGTGGTTCTGGCGAATAACTCAGTGCGATAACGGATAAGAAAAACAAACCACATTGTCTATAGTCGGGTCGAACGGGAATTCGCCTTGTGTATCGAGCCGTCATGCTGCATCTGATGTGCGCTCTGCAGAAGAGTATGGCACGTAAATCCGCCCGTCGGAGTGCCCAACATGCAAATCGCACTGACGTGCGATAATGGGTAATATAGGCACCATGATCGTTGAGACTGGAAACGTGACATATGGAGGCTAACGTGAGCAGCGAATTCGGCCGGCATGCGTTGTGGTCCTATGGAACCGGGAACCCGGGTAGCGGGGACGGTCAGTTGTTCGGACCCCACATGGCCGAGGAGAATCCGTTCGACCCGGACGAGATCGTCGTGGCGGAGCAGTGGGGCTCCGACATCGTGCTGATCAACCGCAAGACCGGCAAGCTGCGGACCCTCTTCGGCGAACGGGGTGTTCCGGGGGACGGCGAGCGCATCAACCTGGCGACTTCCGCTCACTTCATGCCTTCCGGACCCTACGAGGGCCACCTTCTCATCACCGAATTCGACGGCGAGCACCGGGTGATGATCGTCGATCGCGACAGCGGCGGCGTTATGTGGTGTTACACTGAATGTCAGCGTCCTTTCGAGGCGATTTACTGGGACGACGACCACATCATGGTGTCGGACGGCGAGGAGATCATCAAGATTATGGTTAAGGATAAGACCGTGGTCTGGAATTATCCCGCCTGGCGTCCGTTCTACCTGCAGAAGCTGTTGCCGAAGAAGTACGGGGTGTCATATGGCGGCGATCTGTTGATCCCGTTTGTCTCGGGGAACCCTACCGGGGTTTGGGAGATCGACACCAGTACCGGTGAGAAGGTGTGGTCGTATGGTGACCGCAAGGGACCGGGACATGGCGATCTCTACGACATGGTTCCCAGAGCGGCTTGCGCCTTGCGCTTCGGCATCCACGAGAAGTTCGGTGGGTTCACCATCATCTGCAGTGAGCGTTCGAGGATTCTCTGCGTCAATCGCGATAAGGAGCTCGTCTGGGAGCTGGGCGGTGGCAGCGGCGATCATCTCGCGCCAGCGACCCCCTACGCGGTGCTGCCGACCTATATATCGCCGACCACCCGGGGCACGCTGCTGGTCACCGACTGGGGTCTGAACATGATCTACGAGATCGATCCGTTCCGTATTCCTCCGCGTATGGAGAAGGACGCGTATCTGTTCAGGGATGACGAGACGACCGATCAGTTCAGCGACAGCGGTATCATGGAATCACGAGGATATCGGGACATGACCCTGCAAGTCTTCAACCGGCATGCGGCGGCCGCATTGAACTGGCGGGTTCTGGGTTCCCACAATACCCGGGATTGGCAGCTCATCGAATCCGATGCCGCCGTTGTCGATGCCGGCCAGTCGACGCGCACCGTAATTACGGAGCCGTGGAATTTTATCAAAGTCCAGGCGAAATCTGCTGCGGATGGCACACCGTCTACAGTGGACGCTTATGTGACCCTGCGCCGGTAGGCTCCTGGTGAAGGCATCACTGTGAATGGTCCGACTCCTGCCGGCCTGTGGAGTCGCACCTTTGTCGTTCTGTGCCTTCTGGGTTTCTGCAGCGGCTTCGCCACCGCGCCGTACCTGTCGCTGCTGCCGGTCTACGTCGAGGCCGACCTCGCTCGCCAACCCCTGTTTACTGCCTACTTGCGTTCCCTTGCCTTGGTGCTGAGCGGCGTCTTCGCCATCGTCGGCGGACGCATGGCCGACCTCCTGGGGCTCAAGACTACGGCGCTTCTGGGCTTGGCGGGCGGTATTTTCACCGGCCTCGTGTTCCATTCCAGCCATGTGGCGGTGCTTTTCGCCTTGGTCCTAATCATCGGCGCAGCCACCGGCCCCTGGAGCACCGCCGGACAGAGCTATCTCATCGCTTCCGCAGGACCTTCCCGCTTGGGGTTGGGAGGCGCCCTCTATTTTCTCAGCGGCACGGCCGGCAGCTCGGTCGGCAGCTTGTGCACCGGTCTCGTCAAGCAGAGCTGGAGCTTTCCACAGTTGGGCACGACCATGTCGATCACCATGGCCGGTGTTGCGGTCGCCGGCGCCGTGTTACTGCCGTCAACGCGGGTAGCGAGAGTCGTCGACGCACCGCGGCAGCGTCTGGCCCTGTGGGTTTCCTACCGCCCCCTGCTCGCGCGCCGCGAGATACATCTGCTGGTTGGTCTGCGCTTTGCCATCACTAGCTTCTGGGGCATGGCTACCCTCGTGCTACCGCTGCTCGTATTCCGCGTCAGCGGCTCGGCGGCAACTGCGGCTTATTACGGCGCCATGTCACTGGCGGCAGCCGCAGCCTGTCAGTTGATCATCGGTTTGATCCGCGATCGCTACGGGCGTACTGCCCCGCTTGCCGTTTCCTCCGTTTGCATCGTCGCCGCCTCCGCCTGTCTGGCGCTCAGCACCGAATCAGTAACCGGTCTCTTTGTCTTCGGTACCGCCCTGACCGCGGCCGCCTGGGCGGTGTCGACCCTGGTCCCCGCCCTCATCGATGAGATCGCCGGGCCCGAAGAGAAGAATCGGCTCGTCGGTCTGGGACATATGGTCTGGAGTGGCGCCATGGTCATCGGCAGCCTGGTTGGTGGCCTTCTAGTCGAGATGGGAGCTCAACTGCCGTTTGTCATCGGAACCATTAATGGATCGATCGGTGCAGCTTGTATTTGGAGGTTGTGTGTCCGTCTCGACCGCGGAGCGGTAGGCTAGAGCGATATGCGCGTGGCCCCCAGTATGGCCATGCCGGTTCGGTCCTGCAGGTAGATGATGGCGTCCAGATCCTTAGCCGACACATCCTCAGGTATTTTCAGTTCGGTTCGCCCGGCAGTTTCAGCCGGAAAACGCGTGAACACTCGAACCACGTGACTGTGCCTCAGTACGCGTCCGCCGTTCTCGGAAATTCGTCTGCGAGAAGCGCCTCGTGTTCGATCGAAAAACACGCGAGCAAAAAGAAGAGTATGCTGATCATGTTGTGCTCCGTCGGCGCCATACAAGCCAACTTTCGAGACTCATGGCGAAAGGCTGCGATTATCAGGCGCCCGCAGCTGGCGCAGCATGCGCAGCGCTTCCGGCCGACCGGGAGCCAGTTCGAGAGATCTTGTAATGGCGTCAATCGCCTTCGCATCGCGACCAATGCCCATGCAAGCAATGCCGAGGTGCAGGTAGGCGTCGGCGTCAGAACGCAAAGCCACCGCATTCTCGAGAATCGGTACCGCCTCCTCGAATCTCTCCAGGTCCATGTAACTCAACCCCAGGCTGTGAAGCAGGAAGAATAGCTGATCATTGCGCGGCCCTCGTTCCATGGCCCGCTGCAGATGAAATGCTGCCTGCTCGGCTTCACCGCGTTCGCGATAGGCCATGCCGAGATTTATGTACGGTTCGGCTTGTTCTGGAAAAATGACGGTGGCTCTCATCCAGTGATCAATGGCTTCGTCCACATCTTCCAGGCGGTAGTGGGCAACCCCGAGACCCACCAGTAGTTTGTAGATTCGTGCCTGTGACAAGAATTCAGTCAAATAAAGAGGGATGTCGAGAATGGCATCGTACGCGTTGATGACAGCATGCCAATCCCCTTCTTGTGCGGCCAGATAGCCGGTGAAATAGAGCTGCTGGACCGAGAGAAACTCCCTGCCGCTGGGAACATTTGATGGCGGTCGCAAGGGCAGCTTGCCAACTTGAATGACCGGACCTGTCGCCTGCATTCCGCTCCAGCCGCCGATGGGAAGGAAGAACGCGTCCATCCGATCGAAGACCGCCGCAGTTGTTTCTCCTGGAGAAAACTCGGCCTGCCAGTTGACCTGCCCCAACAACTTCCCAACCTCAAGGGAATCTGCGCCCGAACCACATAGCGGATGGCGATACCATAAAACCAACACCGAGTCCGATTCTGCCGAGGAGTGATCCGAAAACGCATTGAGGTATTCGAGGCTCACGGTGGAATAGAAGGTCGGCAGGTCTTCACGCTGGCCCAGCAATTGGTACGCCCGGCGCAGGCGCTCGAGACCGAAACTGAACCCAAAACGGCTCTGGCGCCTGGCCACATGCTTCGTGTCCCATAGAGGCACATCCGCGCCGCACGGCGGCGTGGCAAAAACTCGACGCGGGGCATGCGACTGTACCGCCAGCCAGGTACTGGCGCGGCTGCGGGTGTCCTCTCCGGAGAGTAACGCGTGTGTATGCATGGAGGAATAGACGGGTTCGGCCAGCAATACCACCGACACAGCGAGAGCAACCTTTCTGTTGCCAGCGATGAAAAATGGGCGCACAACCTGTACCGCCAGTAGCGGCGCCAGGGGCAGCGCATAACGCATGAAGGTCGACTCCGAAAAGGCCAAGAGCCACAAGAAGGTGACGGCGGCTGTCAACAAAACCAACTCGGGGCGGCGCCAGTTTCGGGGTCTCCACAGCAGCGACATTCCGAATGCCGCTAGTCCTGCGATCCCCAACCCGTAACGCAAGTTTATCCTAAGAAGGTGAGACCACGAAGATGAGGTAGCTTCGCCCTGCGGTCCTAACAGATGAACCTCGGCCATGCTCGAGAAGTCGGCCCAGAACTTGCCGAAGTCCAGCCACACAAAGGGGGTTGCCAGGCTGAAGATCACCAGCGCTGTACCTGCAGCGATCCACAGGTGGATGTTCTTGAGCGTCCACCTGTCCAACAGAGCGGCGACTGCTACGGGTACGACGACCAGGGCGGCTGGATATTTGGTGGCTGCGGCCAATCCCGCGCAGACACCAGCCAGCAGGTAGGAAGTCGAGTGCCCTCTCTCGGCGATTCGCACGGCAAACAACACCGCCAACGTGGTCCACAACGCAGCCGGTAGATCAACGATCGCCAGGTGGGAGAACCGAACGTGCAGAGGCATTACGGCCAAGAACAACCCGGATAGGAGCCCACCCATGCTGCCGTAGAGGGACCTACCGAGGCGCATGGTCACCGCCACCGTAGCTACCGCCGCCAGCGTGCTGATGCCGCGAGCGATGGCGATCAGGTCTGCATCCTGAACGAAGTAGCGGTATGCTAGGAAGCTTTCGATCGGTTCGTTGCTGAAGAGCAGATAGTAGATGTAGTAAACAACCGAATTCAGGTAGAACTGCAGGGTGGGATAGTTGAAGAAATGAGGGTTCAGGTCTCCACCCCAAAAGCCGAGAGGATGAACCGTAAAAGCCCACTCGTCCCCATGGAACCACTGTGGTTCGGCGAAAGGCCAGCGCAGAACAAAGGCCAAGCCAAGAATAAGACCGGCAAACCAGGTTTCGTGTTTTACCTTAGCCACGTACGCTCTCCGGACCTCACACTGTCTGCCACATCTCTTCTCATGTCGTGTCAATAACGCACACGCGATTCGAAGCCTTGACCCAGTATATAAATGTCGTTGGATACTACAAGCAGATATTTGCACCCTGACCAGATCTATCCGGACTCTCGAGCCAACATTGGAATTCAAACCCGGTCAACGCTGGTACAGCGTTACCGAGCCGGAACTGGGCCTCGGCCTGGTCGAAGCGGTCGAAGGACGCCAGGTCGTCATCGCCTTTCCGGCACGCGAGGTGACGCGACGTTATGCCGTCGCCGATCCCCCCCTTGTGCGGGCGCACCTTAGTCCCGGGCAACAGGCCCACGGCCGCGGCGGGATCGTCTTTCGGGTCGAAGAAGTCATTGCTGATGGTTCCCTACTGCGCTATCGCGGTGAAAACCAGGAACTGAGCGAGGCCGAGCTCGAGGCCGAGCTGGACGTCATCACCCCGGAAAACCGCCTCCAAAACGGCCAGATTGACGACCCCCGGCTCTTCGACCTGCGGCGCCAGGCGCTCGAAATCCGCCATCGCATGCTGACATCGCCGGCCCGGGGGTTTCTCGGGGGGCGCATTCGCATGTTCGACCACCAGCTATCCATCGCACGCGACGTCTGCGAACGCAACCGTGTGCGGGTGTTGCTTGCGGATGAGGTTGGCCTCGGCAAGACCATCGAGGCGCTGCTGATTCTGCACCGCCTACTGCTGACCGGACGTGTCGAGAACGCATTGATCCTCGTGCCCCCTGCCTTGGTTCACCAGTGGCTCGCGGAAGCCTACCTGCGTTTCAACTTGATCCTCAGCGTTATGGGTGACGATACCCACGGCGGCGGCACCATTGACCTCGAAAGCGAGGACCTGCCCGCACAGCTGCTTTCCGCCCAGCTCTTCGTCTGCCCTCTCGGTGTCGATGTAGGCGAGTCCTTTGCCCAGACCCAGTGGGATATCGTCATCGTCGACGAAGCCCATCACCTTCAACCAGGCAGTGCCACATTCGCGCTGGTCGACCAGCTCGCCGTCCAGACCAATCACGTGGTTTTCCTCAGCGCAACGCCCGATCGCGACGGGGAGGAAGCACACTTCCACCGGCTCGCGCTACTCGACCCAGCTCGATTCCACGACATCGCTGCCTATCGCCGCGAATCGGATCACTACCGTGAGTTGGCAACAGTAGCCGAACGGCTGGCTCGCAACGAACCGCTGACTACACCCGATCTCGACCTGCTGCGAAAGCGACTGGCGGATAGCGACCTCGAAGCGCTACTGACGGCCCAGGACAGTCAACGACTCTTGCGGCGATTACTCGACCTGCACGGCATCGGCCGAGTCATGTTCCGCAATGTCCGGGCTCGAATTCCTGGATTCCCCCGCCGTTTGCCCCAGATCATCGAGTTGACGGGTGGCGATGCGGAAGGCGTGCGACGAGAGTTTCTCGCCGATATCGAACCGGATGAGTCCTTTCAACCTCCAAACGTCGCTGCCGATCCACGAACTACTTGGTTATCCTCCTTTCTCGACAAATATGCTGCGGAGAAGGTGCTCGTGCTGTGCTCCAATGCGGCCAAGGTCGAAGTTTTTTCCAAGGCGTTGACGACTCCAAGACGCAAAGTAGCGCGCTTTCACGAGCAGATGGGTGCGATCGAGCGCGACCGCCAGGCAGCGTGGTTTCTTGACCCCACCGGACCTCAGGTCGTGGTCAGCTCACTCATTGGCGCCGAAGGGCGCAACTTTCAGGTTGCTCGCCATCTCGTGCTCCTAGATCTACCGCTGAGCGCCGACCGACTGGAACAGTCGATTGGACGCATTGACCGTATTGGGCAGGGGGCAGAGGTGCATATTTACCCACTCGCGGTCGCCGGCTCGCCGCAGGCTCGTCTGCGCCGGTGGTATTCAGAGGCCTTGGAGGTGTTCGACCGTCCCTGGCACGGATCGCCGGTGATCGAGCGCGAATTCGGGACCGAGCTTGTTCAGGCGCTGGTCGCCACTGGCGAGGAGCAGATCGATGACTTGATCGGTCGGGGCAAACGGCGCAATGCCGAGATCGTCGCCGAGCTCGAAAGCGGGCGCGATCGGTTGCTCGAGCTGACTTCGTTCGACGGAGACGCCGCCCACGAACTGCAGCGAGTCATTGCCACGCTCGAAACAAGCAGCGATCTGGAATCCTTCATGGTTGATGCCTTTGAGCGCAGCGGGCTCGACGTCGAAGATATTGGTCAACGCAGCTATGCCGTGCGCGCGGGAATGGACTATCACCGTCCCTTTCCGGGTTTCGTCGGCCATGAGATGGGCGTGACCTTTGACCGCGACATCGCTCTGGAGCATCCGGACCGCGCCCTGCTGACCTGGGACCATCCGATGGTTCGCGACAGCGTCGATATGTTGCTGACGCACGAGATCGGCAACGCCAGCCTCGCCAGGACCGGCGGTAGTGCACCGGGTATGCTGATCGAAGCGCTTTATGTCGCCGAACCCACAGTGGCTCAGGCTCTTCGCGCCGATCGCTTCCTGCCACCAACCCCAATTAGGGTCGTGATTGATTCCGCTGGTAAAGAGGTAGAGCTCGATCTCCGGGACGCGGACCGCCAGCTCGAGCCCATAGACGGTGATTCGCTGGATCTTTCACAGGTGGGCGCACTCCTGCCCGAGCTGCTGGCACGAGCTCGCGAGATCGCAACGGCTCAAAGCTCGGTGATCGCAGCGACCGCACGGGAACAGATGCGAAGTGAGTTGGAGCCTACGGTCACGCGGCTCAAGGAGCTGGCGAAGGTCAACCCATCGGTCAGTGAGGGTGAGATCGAAGCCGCAGGAAACGCCCTGACGGCACTCGATGAAGGATTGGCCCGTGCAAGGGTGCGGCTAGACGGACTGCGGCTGATTCTCGTCGTGCCGAATTGAACGTCGGCCGTGCGAACTGGCAAAGGGCGAGTGAAACCCACACGTGCGCGGCGGCTCGCAACGCCTACAGAAAGGTCAGCCGCTCGCAGATCGTTGCTACGACCGTGTCCGGCGACTGGCGCCACCAGTATCGTTCCGAAAAGATCTCCACCTCGACCGGCCCGTTATACCCCGCTTGTTCAACCCACGACCTGATCCGTGGGTTGTCGATTTGACCATCCCCTGGCATACCTCGGTCCAACCGGACGTCCACGGTATCCGCAAGCCAGTCCGACACGTGGAAACTGTTGATACGGGCACCGGCGCCGACAATCTGCGCTTCCAATCGCCGGTCCCACCACAACGCGTAGGAATCGACCGCGACCCCAAGCACGTCGGGACAGTCGAGTTTATCTACCATCTCGCAAGCCTCGTCGAGGGTCGAGATCACCGAACGAAAACCGCACACCATCGGATGTAACGGCTCTAGATTCATCCTTAGTCCACATTCTCTCGCCGCCGGAATCAGCCGTTCCAGCTCGCGCGCCGCCACGTCTTTTTGCGCCGACAGGTCGGTACCGGTGCGCGGCAAGCCACCGGTTATGGTGATCACTGACTCCGCATTCAGCTCGGCCGCCTGTTCTAGAATCTCGAGGTTGGTTTTGTGCTGCGCCGCCTCGTCTAGCTCACTTTGGGGGTCATGGAGAACCATGGCGCATATGGCGATGGCCGAAACCCCCGAATCCCTTAGCGCCCTTTTGGCGTCCGGTAGACCGGCGTCATCCAGCATCGGTCGCCAGATCGCTGTCTTTGTGACGCTGTGCCTGGCAAGGCACTCCAGCGCTGTCGAAAAATCGCATTGCTTCCAGACGCAAACCTGATGGATGCAGAGATCGTCCAGCACCAGCTCTCTCATTAGTAGGTCGCTCTGCCCCCGGACACATCAAAAACCTGACCGGTGGTGAACGAGCAACGCGGACTCGCCACCCAGGCTGTCATGTCGGCGATCTCGTTCGTAGAACTGAACCGTCCCATCGGAATCAGGGCTTTCTTCTCCTTGATGTATCCAGCGGTCATTTCCCGCATCAAGTCGGTCTCAGCGATGACCGGCGCGATACAGTTGACGGTTATGTTCGAGGGTTGGAGCTCGCGCGCGAGACCCTTCGCGTAACCGATGGCGCCGGCCTTGGCGGCACCGTAGGCACAGGCACCGGGATTGCCTTCTTTGCCGGCAATCGATGCGATGACCACGATCCTGCCGTACCCTTCCTGCCGCAGATGGCCGAGCACCGCGTGAGTGGAGACGAACACGCCGGTGAGATCGACGTGAATCACGCGATCCCACTCGGCCAGGGTGTACTCCCAAACCGGTTTGGTCGGTCCGCTGATTCCGGCATTGGCGATCATGCCGTGTAGCCCGCCCAGGGCGCTGATGGATTCCTTTGTCGCTACACCTACGCCATCAGCATCGGTGACGTCTACCTGTACGACGTGCGCGAACGCCGAGTCGGAACGAATGTCGGCAACCTTCAGATCCCATCCTGAAACCCTCGCACCCAGCTCGGCAAACCTGTGGCTGATAGCCAACCCGATTCCCTTGGCGGCGCCGGTGACGATGAACTTCTGATCCTGGAGATCGAAACTGTCCGTCACGGTGCGTTCGGAATCCATTGCAGGATGTGCCGGCCGACAGCAACGAGCTCGCCATCTTGATTGGTGATCTCCAGTTCGGCGTGGGACCGTTTTCGTTCAATTTCGACTTCGGCGATGGTGTAGCGGGTGGTTATCGTGTCTCCGAGAAAAACCGGTTTCAGAAATCGTATCTTGTCGTAGCCCGCCGACACCGGCGTCTCCGTCGCTTCGCGCGTGTGGGCGATGGCCATGGTGGACGCGGTGGACATGAATCCCACGAGCAGCGCCCCATGTACCATCAGCTTTCCGTAGGATGACTTTTCCATGTACGCCTTGTTCACGTGGTTGGGCGAAAAATCTCCGGTAATACCCGCGAACATGTAGACATCGCTTTCCGATATGGTCTTGGTGAAGTTCGCCCCCTGACCTTTTTCGACGTGGAACTTTGACATCTCTCGTTTCCTCGCAGCTTGCGTCCTCAAGAAGAGGTTCCAGTTTGTTGTTTCCCCGTGCATCAACTCGAACTCGGGCGGGGGATCTCATTCATGAACTGTATCCGTAAATATCTCAGTGTCCATGACCGCGGGAGGCTGAGGTATGATCGGCGTGAAATCCATCTGCTCCAATACGTCCCGTTGCAGGTCGATACCCGGCGCTACTTCGGTCAGCACTAGTCCTTCTCTAGTGAGTCGGAAAACGGCACGCTCGGTAACATAGAGTACCTCCTGGTCTTGCAGGAGCGCTTGTTCGCCCGAGAACGTAATCTGGTCCACATCATCGACGAATTTGCGTACGTTGCCCGGCGCCGCGATTTCCAAACGTCCGTCACCAGTGGTGATCTTTGTGCCCTTGGCATCGAAGGTACCGCAGAAAATAGTCTTGCGGGCATTCTGGGCGACGTCGATGAATCCGCCCGGACCAACCGTCGTTCCCGCCAGCTTAGAAGCGTTGACGTTGCCGGCGCGATCGATCTGGCCAAAACCGAGGAATGCGATATCCAGTCCGCCGCCCGAATAGAAATCGAATTGCGACGGCGCGTCGATCATACAGGTTGGATTCCGTGCGTAACCGAACAGGGTCCCGGTGAGCAGGCTGCCGCCGTAGGTACCGTGCTCGATGGTCTGGTAGTAGCGATCCTGCCGTCCTTCGGACTCGATGATCGAAGCCACGTGGTCGGGAATGCCGAACCCGAAGTTGATAACCGCACCATCCCTTAGTTCCTGGCCAGCCCTGCGGGCGATTGCGAGACGTACCGAGAACTCCAGGTGAACCGGTTGGTGTGACTCGTCCCTTCGCTCACCTGAAATGGCGGGATCATAAACCAAATCATACCCCTGCCGCTGTTCCGGATCGACCACCACGACGTCGACGATGGCTGCTGGAATCCGCACTGCCCGGGCCGGCAGGGAGCCGGAAGGAACCTTCTGTTTGACCTGGAAGATGACCGTCCCGCCCGAGTTGTGAGCTGCCGCGGCCATCGCGTAGATCTCCAGATTGGCCGGCTCCTCATCGAGGCTGATGTTGCCGTCGGCGTCCGCGGTTGAACCTTTGAGCAACGCCACATCTACCGGGATTGGCAGGTAACGCAGATAGTCTTTGTCATCGATGGTGATGTGCTCGACCAGCGGCTCTTTGGCTGCTTCGTTCATTTTACCGCCATCGAGTCGTGGATCGACAAAGGTTCCCAACCCGACGTGCGTGATGAGACCCGGCCGCTTGGCAGCGACCTCGCGCATCAGCTGCATCAACACACCGCCGGGCAGCACGTAGGCCTCGATCTTGTTTTCCCGCGCCAGTCGCTGCATTCGCGGCGACCAAACCCAGTGACCGCCGATTACTCGCCGCACCATACCCTCGTGGGCAAACCGGTTCATGCCGCGCGCTTCCCGGTCGCCGATGCCGAGGGCATGAATGCAGGTGAGGTTCTTCGGCTTCCCGGTGTTCAGGAACCGCTTCTCCGTGTGCTCGTGCAAAAGAGACGCCTCGACCAGTCCGCCTCCACCACCGATAAGTCCGACTGTCGCTCCATCCGGCACTAGAGCTACCGCCTCATCGGCGTCGAGAAAGCGGGTGCTCATAGACCCGCCTTGTACGGACTGCCGGCAATCTTGTCGTGCGGCCAGACGATCTGACGGCGCTCCGGAGTCAACCGGTCAAGCAGCTCCTTCGACGGTCGGTACCCGTGCCGGAAGAATCCCCACGAAGGCCCGTACCGGTAAACAACATTCCGTCGCTCTCCGTCTTTCACTCTCCTGGCCGATCCGTGACAGATCGCGTCCACGAACAGAGCCACATCACCCGCCTTCATGTGCAGCTCGATGGCGCCGGTAACGCCCTCCGCCGAACCGCCGTCCTTGCCCATGCGCGCCTTCTCGAACTCGGGATGCACGAAATTCGACTTGTGGCTCGATGGGATCACTACCGTCGCTCCGTCACCCGGTCCGATATCGGTAAGCGCGACAACCACGTTGATCTGCCCGCAGTTGAAACGTTGATTCTGTACCTGAAACTGGCACCGTTTTATCCACGGAACCGGCCCTGAATGGATGCCGATCGATTCACCGCGCCCGCGTATGTTGGCGAAGTTCTCGTCGATGAACAGGGGACCGTGATTGTAGTCGAAAGTACCTTCGCCGCCGACGAAATGTCTCACGTGCTCGATCCACGAAGGGTGGTCGATCAGTTTCTCGAACGGATCGCCGGCCTCGTAGATCTGCTGCAGATTCAGCCCCTCGGTTTTGCTGGAAAAAAAGTGTCCGTGGACATAGCCGTTCCACTCCCCCGGTTTGGTAGAACGGAGGTCGTCCAGGATGGCATTGCAGGCGGCGACTTCGCTTGCGGCGAGAGCCTCCTCCAGCAGCAGGTATCCGCGTAGATCGAAGAGGTATATGTCGAGGTCGGAAATCATTTATTTGTTGGCTCTGGTATCTGTTCACCCGTGGGCTGCGGGTTGTTCGCCCAGTGTCCCGAGGGATCCTGCCCCCTGCAAATCACGCCGTTTTTGTTCCAGCCTTTGTGGGCGAGCACGTCGGGTGGAACAAACCGCATCGTTAGTCCGCACCGCCGACGCGTGGAGCGGTTGGGCTCCGAACCGTGAAGCAACAGGTCGGTGTGCAGCGAGATCTGGCCTGCTTTCATCTCGAACGCCACCGGGGCGTCCCCGTATCGTAGCGGACTTCGTACCGACTGTCCGAGCACATTCTTCTCTTCCTCGGTGCTGGATTCGAAATCGATCTGGCCGTGCAGGTGGGATTTCGGCACTACCTGCATGGCTCCGTTTGTGTCGTCGGCATCGTCGACGGCCAACCACACGGTCACTGTCTTGCTGGGCGTCAACGGCCAGTAAGACGCATCCTGATGCCATGATACTTTCTTGTCGTCACCTGGCATCTTGTTGAAGTAGTGGGTGCCCCAGCAGATCAAGTCATCGCCGAGCAGATCCTGAACGTAGTCGAGTATGCGTTTCTCGGTGACCAAGTCGTGGATACCCCGGCAGTACTTGTGCCAGCCATTGATCGAATAGCTGGTATGTCCCCGCATGGCTGCTTCCGCCATCAGGTTGTCGAAGTAGCTCCGGTTTACGGTGGTTTCTTCCGGGGTGAACACGTCCAGAGGGAAGACAAAACCCAGCTCGTTGAAATCACGAATCTGCTGGTGGGTCAGATTCCGCGGATGTTCGTTTTCGACTGTGAAAAAACGCAATTCGCGATCGATATCTGGATGAGCATTGCTCAATTGACACCTCGAAATTGTTCAATGGCTATCCTGTGGCAGCCGCGAGGTCAATGTCTCATCGCACCCCGGGGAGCGTAAGACAGCGCCGCACGTATCGCCGGTCATGGCCCACGCTCCTGCCGCGTCGGCGTATAAACGCCACTATCGTTGGTCGCAGCAAGCCCGCGAGGACAAGGCCATGCGATGGGTTCGGTCGCCATGACCTCACCCGTGATGCGCAACACCGCTGCCCTCAACTGAAATAAAAACAACAATTAAAGGCCTGAACTGACAAGCAGCCCTCGCCGCAGGCATTTTGCAGCCGGACTGCTGGATCCGACTTCGTGCCAACATCAAGAAGGCCAGTGCCGATATCCATACGGCGAGGTTGTGGGCTTTGCCGTTATATTGCGGGGAGGCCAAACTTCTGAGTCAACAACTAGATATGATTAATGTTAAACAGATCGTTAAATCCGTTCCTTTAATCGGACCTCTTCTGGTGGACGCCAAGCGGGCACTGTTTGGGCCAGCAGACTGCGGCCCATTCCCCGGAGTTTCTGACTACTGGGAAAGGCGTTACCGAGAAGGTGGCACTTCTGGCTCAGGCTCGTACGGACGACTTGCTTTATTCAAAGCCGAGATTCTCAACAAACTGATAAAAGAATACGATGTGACTTCAGTGATCGAGTTTGGTTGTGGGGATGGCAACCAACTTTCACTTGTTGACTACCCCTCCTATGTCGGACTCGATGTGTCCCCAACGGCCATAGAATTGTGCAAGCACAAGTTCAAGGAAGATTCCACCAAAAGATTCAACCTTTACTGCGATAAGGCTTTTGAGTCGTCTACACCCCCATTGCGTGCTGATATGGCACTATCCATAGATGTCTTGTTTCATCTTGTAGAGAACGACGTGTTCCATGAGTACATGACAAACCTTTTTGATGCCGCTACGAGATATGTGGTGATATACTCGAGCAATCTCGAAACGCCCACCAATTATCACGAAAAACATCGAAACTTTGAGCCGTGGGTCGCCGACAATCGACACGAATGGCATCTTGCCCGGACTATCGAAAATGGATACCCATATGATCCCAACGATCCGGACGATACTTCTCGCTCAGATTTCTACTTGTTCGAAAAGGCCTAGCGTCGGGGTCCGTTGTCGAATATCCTCGGCGACGTCCGTGAGCGGTTTCCGCGATATCGTCATCCGGATGGGGAGCGAGTAGTGAATGAGTACAAGACACAAAAGGCGGCGCTGCTGCTTGGTCCAATGTGTCGCCTTACCCCCGAATATGATTTCGACTTCTAGTTCGCCTACATCCGCACCGAATAGGCTTACTTCTAGTCCGCAGAGCCGGCATTGGTCAATTCACAAGGCGGAGCATTTTCCCTATCGCTCTCCGCACCCGTTGCTTTTATTTTAGCGAACGAAGTACGACGGGGTTTAGTGGGCCTGAGCAGTAGATTGGGACAAAGACATTTTCTTGCCCGGAGGTTGGGGCAATTCGTCGGGTTGATCGGGGGGCGGATGGGGGAGATTTGCAGCCCCCGGGCTGCTGCTGCTCCTGGAGCACGTTTTCACCACTGAGGGAATTCGACGTATCGTCGTCTATAGAGTCATTCCCAGGGGTTAAGGCTCGCAGGGACCAGTCGAGATTTCCAGAACGTGCGAAACTAAACTCGACGTCCTTAATCCGTCGACCTTGGCCGAGGTCATGGAAATGTGCCGAAAAAGCGATAGTTGGAAAGTGACGAACTACCTCACTACTCTCCTGACGAAGGAAGCACGATGACTATTGCGGTCGCGACGGTCGGCGTTTGCCGGCCTGCCACCGAAGGTCTGATCTGAGCGATGGGGATCGTCTATTTCGGCGACAATCTCCTAATGCCGTCAGTGCTCTGGATGCGCCGTATGCTCGAGGGGTTGGAGAGAGACGTCGCCACACTCGTCACGGAGAATGACCCGGGAGCAGTCTATACCTCGCGCTACCCGACGGTCGTCGTGAACGATGGTCCATCCCTGTTGCTGTGGAAAATCGCGCGGCGGCTCGGCATTATCGACAGCATACCCCGCACCGCCGCCGCCGTACGACCGTTCGTTCGTGCAATGGAGAGGGAGGACGTCTCTTCGGCACTGGTTCACTACCTGACCAGCGCCGTCCGTTTTCGCGAAGTTTGGCGGCGCTGTCCCAAGCCGGTGTTCGTTCACTGCCACGGCTGGGACGTGACATGGGACTTTCGTGAGGGGCCAGAGCCTGGAACGCTGGTACACGATCGCGACTATCGACAACAGGTTCGCGACTTGCCCGACCACGTGCACTTCATCGCAAACTCGTTGCGCACGATTGAACGCCTTCGCCATGTAGGCATCGGCGAAGATCGAATCCACTTGAAGTACCTCGGCGTTCCGGTTGCTGATAAGCGCCCCGAACGTCGCTACAAGGGCGACGATGTCACAATTTTGTATTTGGGACGACTCATCGATTTCAAGGGGCCTGATCTGGTGATCGACGCGTTCTCTTCCGCGTGCGATCTCGGCCTGCAGGGTCGACTGCTGATGGCCGGGGACGGACCCGAGCGCAGGCTCTGCGAACTTGCGCGCGAACGATCCCCGCACAAGAATCGAATCAAGCTGCTAGGTGTGGTTGACGGCGCTACTGGCGAGAGGCTGCGCGCCGAGGCGGACATCTTCACCGCTCATAACCGGCTCGGCCCGCGCTCTGGTCAGGAGGAGGCCTTCGGAGTGAGCATCGCCGAGGCCATGGCGATGGGCATCCCGGTAGTCACAGGCAACAACGGTTCGCTACCCGAAGTCTACGAGGACGGCGTCCAGGGCATCCTGGTCGAGCCGGGCGATGTCGACGCCCATGCGCGATCGTTCCTGCGTTTGGCGGCCGACCCGGTACTCCGATGCCGTATGGGGCAAGCCAGCTGGGAGCGAGTGCGGGACCGCTTTAGCATTCAGCGAGAGACCTCGACACTGCGAACGATTCTCGGGCTTGCGGCGTGAGACGTCACCCCCGGGCGGAGATCTCGTCAAGCATTCTCGTTCCTCCGAAGTCCGAAAATGTCGTGACACAACCACAGTCGAACTACGTCTTGGTTCTACCCCGCAGTTGAGTGCATCCGGGCCGAAGCCCTCAGGAGGAACGCTATCGCCGGCGCCATCGGCTGATATGGGAAGTCGCCTGTCGCAGCAGAGCCCACTTGGACTGTTCGATATCGCCGTTGTTCCGCGCACTCGAGCGTCTGCAGCGACCCTTGGAATGGAATCTGCCAAATTACCGGAATACCTGGCGTGTAATTGTGCTGTTGTTGCAACAGACCTGCCCGGTAGCGAAACCTATGAGGCTTTCAAGGAACTTGCGTATGCCGTGCCTCCAGAAGATCCTATAGCGATGGCTGACGCTCTGATACATCTGCTATCGGACCCAGATCTGAGAGGTCGTCTAGAGGCGAATGGGCGTCAGTACGTGCTAGCTAATCGAACGTGGAAGCAAGTTGCTATCCAAACTCTCGAGATTGCAGAGCAAGTGCT
This sequence comes from Candidatus Latescibacterota bacterium, assembly GCA_965217095.1. GTDB lineage: Bacteria > Latescibacterota > UBA2968 > UBA8231 > UBA8231 > CAYNZV01. The sequence goes on along the minus strand of OZ244235.1, from coordinate 5,392,187 downwards.
GCAGAATCGAAAAAAGGGCGATCATTAGATTGGTGGACGGTGACGCCAATGGCGGGAACCATGTAAGACACTCGATTGGATCTATCGCGAATCGGACTGAGTGCATTTAGTCACGAGCAATTGGCGTGGAATCGGAAAGACCAGGCTCGCATGAACTAAACAACCGATTTCACTACCTTTACTAGCGATCTCAGTCCACACTCGCCCGTCCGCAACATACGCACACCGAAAGTCCCGCAACGGGTCAAGATCAGAAACGCGGAGTTGGTGAAAATATATTCCTTTCGAATCGTATTGGGTAACTCTTGAGAATACTCATCGGCTGAAAAGTTTCCTGCCTTTATCCTCCACACAAACTGGAGACCTGGAGCAAAAGGTGAAGGACAGCGAGAAGTGGCAGGCGGGTAAGTTCGTCTACAGAAAAGGCAAGTTGGTTGCCTCGAGGAACCTCGAGGAAGTGGGTCTTGCATCGCGGCTGATTGCCGGAATCGTGGCCGCCCGCTATGACACTAACCTGCGCAAGCATGCTCGCGGCAGGCTGCTGGACCTGGGCTGCGGCAAAGTGCCTCTCTATGAGGCCTACAAGGATCTCGTTACCGACAACGTCTGCGTTGACTGGCCGAACTGCCTCCATGAGAACAGGCACGTGGACCACAAGTGTGATCTCAACCAGGAACTGCACTTCGAAAGTGGAGAATTCGACACAATCATACTCTCAGACGTTCTCGAGCATATTAGAGAACCAGCTCTTCTGTGGTCTGAAATGTCGAGGGTGCTGTCTGAAGGCGGAAAGATACTCATGAATGTACCTTTCTACTACTGGCTTCACGAACAACCTCACGATTATTATCGATACACCGAATTCGCATTGCAGCGCTTCGTGGAGATGTCAGGACTGAGGCTGGTCGTATTGGAGCCCATCGGCGGCGCTCCCGAAGTCGTCGTGGACGTTTTTTCCAAGACTATCCTCGACACACCTATACTCGGACGACCGCTCGCGGCCCTGGCCCAGCAGGTTTGTATGGTGTTCCTCAGGACGCGACTCGGGAGCCGAGTTTCCTCTCGAACCAGCAGGACGTTCCCTCTCGGGTATTTTCTGGTCGCCGAGAAGGCGAAGACCTCGGCCACTGTTGCGAGTTAGGGTCCCGCTGGTCTGCCGGTTGCAAGATCCGGAGCATGATTGCCATCAGCACCAACAGCTGGGCTGCATATCAAGGCCGCACCCCCGAAGCCCATCCTCTCTACCAGGTGATGAGCCAACGCCCGGAGACCTTCTTCGCACACGGGCACTGCCGAGCGCCTAGCCCTCAGGAGGAACGCTATCGCCGGCGCCACCGGCTGATATGGGAAGTCGCCTGTCGCAGCAGAGCCCACGTCGCATCTCGTTCACGCTCATCGAGGAATCCGATTGCCACCAGGCTCAACGGAAATGCGAGCAACGCAATTGCCAAGTGCCCCGATATGGCCAGAACGCTCGTCCCCAGCGGAACGAGATCGCCGAGCACATAGATGGCAACACCAAGCAATACCAACTTTGCAAGCCGAACGTATTCATACTCTACGCGGTAAAAGTGTTGGGCCACCATGCCGGTGACGACCGCAATAAGTAGGAATGCGCCGGCTGTCGACCAGGCTGCCCCCATCATGCCATACCTGGGAATCAGGTAGAGATTCAAGCCAAGGTTTACTGCTGCCGCGACGAGCGAAATGATTGTCAAGTAGCGGGTCTTACCACTGATGTGTACACCCGGTGATACACAATACTGAACTCCGTTCAGCGCGTAAGCCAACGCTACTAGAGGCGTTACGAGGTATGCTTCGCGGTAGCCCTCGCCCACAATGAAAGGAACCAATACGCGGGTCGACAATGACAGGGCTACGACGAGATACACGAGGACGACCGTGAAATAGGTAAGTGCCCGAGCATAGGTCGTGCGGTGCCCTTCGCGCTTGCTAATGGAAAAAGAGATGGCCGGCCAGGCTAACTGGAATGGCCAGACCGCGGCGAGCTCCACGATCACCCCGAACTTGTACCCCACTCCGTAGATCGCGACTTCGCTGAGCCCGGTGAAGAACCTTAGGATGTAGCGGTCAGAGAGATTGATGATCCAGCCCGACAGCATGACGGGCACCATCAGTAGTCCAAACCTCAGGAGTGGCCGTACAAGTGCCGGAGCGATTCCGATTTCAGACGATCTGCGGACGGCCAGCAGGGCGAAGGGCAGTGCCAGGGCACTGGACAGCAGATTGCCCCACAGCACTCCATGAAGGCCCCAGCCAAAGTACACGACGAGGGTCACGTTGAAGACGACAGCCAGCAGAAACTGCGACACGGTGAGTGCACTGAACGCAAACGCCCGCTCCTCTGCCCTCAGACTGGCGAGGATCAAGCCGGAGCAGCTGGTGAGGAGCCCCGTCGCGATGACAATGCGGACGAGCCCCGAGGCCGATTCCGAACCGACGACTAGTATCGCTATGTGGGGAGCCGCGGCAAAGAACGCAAAGCCGCCGGCGAACAGGACGGGTGCCGCTATCAGGCACGCCGTGGCCAATACTCGTGCGCGATCGACCACCGTCACGGAGTCGCGGTGGTAGCACTTCAAGATGGCTGAGGGCAGCCCGAACACGAGAAGACCGAATGCGATGGACGAGAATGCCGTCAACAGCTCCAGCTTCCCGTACTCGGCGGGATCGAGGAATCGGGTGTAGATCGGCAGCAGAACGAACGCGAGTCCTCGTTGGGCCAGTGCGGCCGCCGCATAGATTCCGCTTGCAGAGAGGACTCGTTTGAGGTCGGCGATCCCGTCGTTCATTCTCGGGAGGGTCCTTCGGTGATTTCAACAGCTCGGAGGTTACCCTCCATAATAGAATTGCTCCGTCTGGTCCAGTCAGTCGTCGCAGTCGCCCGTCGCCTTCGAGGGGGTAGATTAGGTGGAGGACCCTGCGAGCAGCGTTTCACATTCGTGCTGTGAATGGCGGAATCGGCTAAAGCTGAAATATCTCTTAAATCTGAGTTCGAGCTTACTTTGGAGGATTCCGTGTACGAGCTTTAGAAGAAGCAGCTTCAAGGTACCTAAGCAATACGGTAATTCGGCAAACAGCTCGGCAATCCTTCTCTTGAAACGCCGGATATGAACGTTATCTATATAGCCGATGTTGACTTGAGCGAGCAGAGCGCTCCTTCGGTCCATATCATCCAGCTTTGCAGACAGTTTGCCGGGATGGGACACCAAGTCACCATTATCACGGCAAAGCCCAAATGTCCCCTGCGCGAATCGCAGCCGTTTGAGCTGGTCTATGTTCGTCTGTTGAACATTCGGTGCCTTGGAGCGCTCCTTTTCAAGATTGCACTGCCTCTCAGGCTATTCTACGAGATTATCTCGTCTCGAGTGGACCTCATCTATGAGCGCGCCGTTGTCTCGCCCATTGCCTCATATGTTTCTTGGGCCACGCGAAAACCCCACTTGTCGGAATTAAACGGCGTGCCACCTCGTCGCAATCATCCACTCCTGTCTATTGCTGGAAACCTACCAGGTATTCTAGGGCTGCGGCATGCCGACGCCATTATTTCAACAACGCAGGGGTATAAATCTTACGCGATAAAGGAGTATGGAATACCGTCTGAGAGGATATCTGTACTGCCTTTCGGAGTAGACGAAGAACTCTTCTACCCGCGCGACCGAGCCATGTGTGCTAGTGACCTGAATCGCGACTCTGATAAAAGGTACATTGGGTATGTTGGGTCTTTCTACCCCAATCACGACTTACCTACCCTCATTCGCTCAATCGAGATAATGGGGGCAAGATTCCATGATGTCGAATTAGTTCTGGTCGGCGATGGCTGGGGAATGGCAGAATGCAGAAACCTTGTTACAACACTGGGGCTCGAAGAATCAGTAAAGTTCGAGGGCATGGTGCCTGTTTCCGTCGTCCCGAAATATCTTGGACTGTTCGATATCGCCGTTGTTCCGCGCACTCGAGCATCTGTTGCGACCCTTGGAATGGAATCTGCCAAATTACCGGAATACCTGGCGTGTAATTGTGCTGTTGTTGCAACAGACCTGCCCGGTAGCGAAACCTATGAGGCTTTCAAGGAACTTGCGTATGCCGTGCCTCCAGAAGATCCTATAGCGATGGCTGACGCTCTGATACATCTGCTATCGGACCCAGATCTGAGAGGTCGTCTAGAGGCGAATGGGCGTCAGTACGTGCTAGCTAATCGAACGTGGAAGCAAGTTGCTATCCAAACTCTCGAGATTGCAGAGCAAGTGCTGCAGAATCGAAAAAAGGGCGATCATTAGATTGGTGGACGGTGACGCCAATGGCGGGAACCATGTAAGACACTCGATTGGATCTATCGCGAATCGGACTGAGTGCATTTAGTCACGAGCAATTGGCGTGGAATCGGAAAGACCAGGCTCGCATGAACTGAACAACCGATTTCACTACCTTTACCACCGATCTCAGTCCACACTCGCCCGTCCACTCGCCCCAGACAGGAAACCGTTCCTTATGGAAGTAGCGTTCGTTCGAGAAGCTCCGACGGTGATTAATCTCACAACCGGCAAGACGACCCTCTCGCGTTACGTCTGGCACGAGGATCAATATCCACATGTTACATGTCTGCTGGGACCTGGAAAACGCAATGTCCTCGAAGACCAGCCACCAGACCACCTCCACCATCACGGTGCCTGCTTTTCCCACGGCGTGGTCAACGACGATCTCGATTTCTACACCTACCGAGAAACGCGCACCCGCTGCAAGATCGCGGTCGCTGGCGATGTACATGCCGAGGCAAACGGCAACGTGGGCATCCTGTCCCACGACAGCGAATGGATCTTGCCCGACGGGAGTCCATTGCTAGTTGATTCCCGTTCCTGTCGCTGGGAAATTCTTGAAGATGGCGAGCTCTATCTCGACACCACGTTAGACTTGCGGCCGGTGTCCATCCCGGTGACGTTGCATCCGACCAACGAGTCGGGCATGCCGTTGGTGCGCCCAGCCGACTGGTTGGTCGCGGTCCACGGCGGCGTGCTCACCGACAGCGAAGGCCGGCGCGGTGAAAAGGAGATGTTCGGCAAGGCCGCTCGATGGATTGACGAAACCGCCGAGACCAACGGCCAGCTAATCGGATTGGCCATCTTCGATCACCCATCCAATCCAATGCAGGCTCATTGGTTCGCCCGCGACTACGGCCCACTGTCTCCCAACTACAACTACTTCACCGGCCCCATAGAGCTGGCAAAGGGAGATCAGCTTTCGTTAAGGTATCGTATCTTCGTGCACGCCGGGCCTGGAGATTCGGGCCGCCTCAACACTGAATGCGACAAATTCGTCGCTGCGTAGTCGATTCATTGAACAAAGTGTGGCGCGAGCTCCCAGTGGAACCCCCGACCTAAAATCGAAATTACAAAATCAGCTTGGGCAGGTAAATCGACGAGCGCTTCCGGTGTTGAGCGGTCTCCAATCACAGGATGGCGGGCCAGCGGCTAGTTGCATCCGACGGTGGAGTGGCATTGATCCATCGGCTCCCCCTGGGGCGCCGCAGCCCGATTCCAAAGGGCGATTGCCCCCAATCCGGCATCGAGGAGCACTGCCCCGATCAACACAAGCCGCGCACACAGTGCAAGCGCAACAGCTTCACCAGGCTCAACACCGGCCAGAATCATCGACCCAACCCACGAAGCATCGTAAGTCCCCAATCCGAGCGGGCCATGGATTGGCAATAAGGTGATGACTAGCACGGACAGACCGACAACAAAACACCGGTCGAGTGACAACGGGCTGCCGAAAGCGATCTGGACGACGGTCGCCACCAGACCAATCGCCGCCCAGATCGCCAATGCAAGGGCGGACGCCTTTAGGACTCTCAGGCGATCGCCCAGGTGTCGAAAGCCCTGCCGGAAAGATTCCAATCTCCCAATCCACCAGGATCCTGGATCGGAAGAATCGCAACGAGCCGCCCAGACCCCGAGAGCCACAAAAATCGCTACACACCCGGCGGCTATCGCGGCGAGCACCCAAGTTGCTCGGACCAGTGCCGAATCAACAGCGAAGACTCCGATACAAATCACCGACACCCCCGCCAAAGCGCAGATATCGGAGAGTCGCAGCAAAAGCCAAACCGGCGCTGTCTCAGCGATGGTTGGGGCCAATCCCTGCTTTTTCAACATTCCGAGCAGAACCAATTCGCCAGTACGGAATGGCAGCAAATAGCTCACCAGCCGCGCGGTCGCGAACACGCCGTAGATGCGGACCAGACGATCTGAGGAATCGAAGAACTGCGCATATCGCAACGCTCTGGCCGTCGTCGCGAGCACCCCTAGTGCAAAACAGACAGCAATCCAGCCAACATTTCCACGTCGCGCTACTTCGACAAACTCCTCGAAGGAAACTCCTCTCAACAGAACAGCCATGGCACCAACTCCCAGCACGAAGCCCAGCAGGAAACGCTTCGACCTTAGTTGAGGTGCGCTCTGACGTTGTTCGGAGGTTGCTGAGGTTGGTTTTGGAAACATTAGGAGGCCGAGGAAATGACGCGTCAGACGTTTCCACCCACGCGCTGCTTTCGATGCGGATCTGATCGAGAGATTAGACGCCCTGGAACTGTCCCCAAGGCTTGACCAAACGTCGATCACGCACTGTCCGCTGATCTCGCCGCCGGCGGTCGCCTCACGGACGCATCGTCCGCCAGTTTGCCAATGCGCGCCATCAGATTCCACCCGTATATGAAGGCCGCGGCCCCAAACAGGCACCACACGGGTTGCAATACGAATCCGTACCGTCTAAGCGAGTGCAGGTTACCAAATACTGCTGCGACGTAGACTAGCGCTCCAACAAATGGGAAGCTTGAGATATGTAGACGATAATGTAGCCCAAGAGATAGTATTGCCACGAAAACGAAAATCAGGTTTGCCCAAAAAGCGAGCGTCTTCAGCAACGGATCGATCTGTTCCAACATGGAACTCCCTGCCGGGGGCGACACCAATAGTATTAGGCACCGGTTAACTACCAAAGCTGCATAGGCGAATGGTCGCTCCATGATCTTTGATCTAATGGTCTTGCGCACTTCATCGAGCTGCTCTTCAAGCGGGAAGATTTTCAGAGACTCTTTTCGCTGGTAGTAGAACCGCTTGGCATCTTGTCTTTCAAGTTCGAGCGCACCCATATCCTCAAACGACCACCAGAACGTTCCAGCGAAGATCGGATAGTTTGCAAAAACAAGATTGTTGAGTTGGAACTCTTGTAGTCGTTGGCTTCCGTCTTCGGCTTGTGTATTCCAGAAGTGCCAGGGTAGCCAGATAAAAAATCCAAGAAATGCTACGAGAAGCAGATGTGCCCATCTTCCTCGAAGGCGTCTGTCGATGAGCCCAACAAGAAGAATCATGAGCGGGAATAACCCATACGCGACGTTGGTTAGGGCAAGAAGCCCAACACAACATCCCCCCACTACGAAGAAATAGGTCTGATTTCTCTTGATCCCCGCGACCATGGCGTACAAGAAGACGAATAAGAGGATGACCATTACGTTTTCACGCATCAGGGCGGACACAAGTTCGAGTGACGGGTGCATCGCGAATAGGCTTGCAGCTACCAAGCCAACCGATTGAGAATGCAATTCGATCCCTAAGAGATAGATTAGGAAGACCAATGCTGCACTCAGAACTGCCTGCACATACCAGACGATTCGGTAATCCTTTCCGGCAATTGCGTATATCGTTGCTATGAAAGCTGGATACAGAGGTGGTCTAAATGCGTGTGTTTCGAGACCCTGTTCTCGCCCTTTGTCCTTTTCCATAAGCTTCACGGCAAGTTCATGGTACTGTCGTTCATCATTTTCCGGTGGATTATCGCGTGATTGGATCACTACTACACGGAGCGCCAAGGCAAGGAAAAACAAGATAGTTAGCGCGAGCAACGCCTTTTGACCAGCAGGGCCACCGGCCCCATGTGGCCTAGGTTCACTCACAACCCTACGCGGTTCCTTTCCTACTTCTGTTGATCATACCGTTCAATTAGTGTGGTACGTGCTCACCATCTGCTCCGCTTGTCGATCATATCCGCGAGAAGTGCGAACAGAGCAGTGGTCATTCCAAACAGTAGGAACATGATTGTCTTATCGGTCAAATTTCGTAGCACCAGAACATCATATCCCAACGACAAGAGAAACGCGATAAGCATCAGAATGATGAATGGCGAGAGAACGCGAAGCGGAGCGAAATACATACCCATGCGTGCTATCAACTGGACGAATCGCATCGTGTCGCGAATCGGTTTGATTTTGGATCTCCCTTTCCGAACCTTGTAACCGATTGGCAAGAAATGCACGCGGTACCTGTTCGTGAGATGCGCCAATGTAATGGTAGTTGTGAAGCTGAAGCTGTCTGGCAACATGTGGAGGAATCGCTCGGCCAAATCACGACGAAAGACCCGCATGCCAGAATTTAGATCGGGGATGTCTCGCCCCGCGATCCAAGAAGCGTAAGCCTTGAGGAACAGTTTTGGAATCTTCCGTATTAGCGGGTACTCAGCATCATTAGCGGTACGGGAACCAACGACCATTTCGTATCGGTCCATGAGTGAAACCAGCTCGCCGATCCTAGCATTCGGATAGGTTCCATCGGCGTCGGTAATCACAATCAGGTCCGCTTTCGCCAGTCTGATCCCCGTCTTCAATGCGGAGCCGTATCCAGAGTTGCTGTCATGATCTGCGACGATGAGCTCACGATCGGTGGCGCTAAGTGCACTTAGGATTTCAGCAGACCGGTCAGTTGAACCATCGTTCACAACGATGAGTTCGTAGTTTTCCTCCGAAGCAAGAGTACGGCGAAGTTCAACAATGGCTTCAGCTAGAGCCTCTTCTTCATTGTAAACTGGAACGATAACGGTAAAACGTGGACGGGTACCCGTCGGGGTGGGCCCTTCAGATTGAATCTCTCGGTACGGGGTGTTTTCGAGACCGGGTTTCATGACCTTATTCCCGATTAGGCAACTTCAGGAGTGAGAACTCAGCCATGCTGCACCGGCTACGATATTAAGCGAAGTGGCGTAAGCGGAGTATCTTGCCATGATCATGGCATCGAGTTTAACGAGGCTCGATTGAAGTGTTACAATCACAGTATAGTTATTTGCTGATGTGAGGCCAAGCAACAGAGAGACCTTGACCCCAGTACCGATACTCGGTCATTCTACCCATTAGTCACTTGACGAAACTGGATCTTGTGCCCATGCCCCCGTTCTACGGACAGCTCACGGATGTCAACACCACCGACATCGCCGGCGCCATCTGTCTTGGGTGTCAGACAATGCAAAGCATCTTCAACGTGGACGACAACGACATCCCGTTCTTCGGATCTATCGTCCGCCCAATGGCCGAGTTGAGTTTCAGCGCAGCCCACAGTGAATCTCATGTACCGGGACGGCATCTAAACGCGCTGCTGAATGCGGAAGATGCGATCGGTCTTGCGCTCGACGAATCCGCCGTCCGCAAACATGCTGAAGCAGTCTACTTCTCTTTCAGCGGAGCGCTCCCCGTACCATTAAATCGGAAGACCATCGACGGACCGCTCGCCTACTATCTCACCCACAACCTGCGCGAGGGGATGCATGCTCTGTACGCGTTGGTTAAATATCGTCAGGATAATCGGGCCCGCGAGCTTGCCGAGGCTTGTATCGCTTCCGTCTTCGAGCTGTGGTCGCCCGAGAGGGGGTGGGATGTTGGCGCCTGCAAGGGTTATGGCGTCGAACTCTTCGCGCCTAACCTGGTTTTCGGTCTTCCACGAATCATCGGTCCGCTCGTGAAGTATTATCGCGCCACGTCATCTCCTGCGGCTCTCGACCTGGCCCTCCTGATCAAGGAACGGCTCCTTGTCGACACCTTCGTCGAGGACGGAGAGTACGACCGCGACGTCCACGGCACCCACACACATTCGACCACATGCATTATGTCTTCCCTCGCGCAACTGGCGGAATTGACCCGCGACTCCTCCCTGATTGCGCGCGTGCGAGCCTTCTACGACAACGGGCTCAAGAGGATTTCCGATCCGTTGGGTTGGGTCATCGAAAACAGCGGAGACAGCCAGGAGGACGGTTTCCTGGACCGCGGCGAGATCAACAACACCGGCGACATCGTCGAGACTGCGCTGATCCTGGGCCGCTTTGGTTACACGCGTTACTTCGAAGACGCCGAGCGAATCCTTCGCAGCCATCTCCTGCCCTCCCAGCTCCGGGACATCGAGTTCATCGTCGATCCGGAGAACCCGGACCATATCGATGGCCTGCGCGACGTGGCCGCCCGCCATGAGGGCGCTTTCGGTTTCCCCGCACCCTACGGCCACGAGCCAGTCGGTTGTCCGGAGGTCAAGTTCAATATGGACATCGTCGGTGGTGGCGTCGGGTCTCTGTGTGAAGCGTTTCGCGACATCTCGCGTTTCGACCACACGGGCCATCATATCCATCTGTTGTTCGACCACGAAACAGATGCCCTCGCCGTCGAATCGCGTTACACCCACAAGCACTTTGCCGTCACGCTCAAGCGGCCGGGGCCACTCTGGGTGCGAATCCCATCGTGGGTGGACTTGAGACAGCTCACTCGATCAGTCGATGGGTCGCAGATCGTCGGCGAGTATCTCTTTATCCCGGATCTCCCCATTGGCCACAAACTCGAACTCCCTTATGACCTCCCCACCAGTGATCTCCTCCTCCATCACCGCTCGCGCGACGTTCGCGTGCAGCTGCGCGGCGACTCGGTCGAGGCGATGGACAACTTCGGCGCCGACCTGACCTTCTTCGATCCGCTCGAATGAAACTCGAACAGATCGAGCAGGTTCCGACCGTCACCTAGTTGGCCGCGATGCAGTACAGGTGCTGAGTTCCCCGGAGATATATCGCGTCCCTGGCGACGATCAGCGAAGCCGCCGTTCCCTCATCCAGAACATTTGTCGCCAGCGTCTCGAACTTCGACGAGTTCTTGACGACCAGAGTGGACCCGTCGAGATCGGAGATGTAGATTCGATTGTCGACGCCGACCAGCGAAGAAAAGATGGATCCCATCCCTTCGAGCCGCTCGGGCCCATACACGATCGCACCGGTTGAAGGATCGTAACACGACAGGATCGCGTTGCGGTTCTTGATCATGAACAGGCGGTCGCCGTAGAGCAGGGGCGATGAGACATACGGCGTGTTCTGGTCGATGGTCCACAGAACAGCGTCGGAGCCGGTGATATCCCCCTTCGCTTTGTCCAGCTGGATGGCCTGCATCGCCGGGCTGCGGTGGCCGCTGGCGACATATACCACGCCATCCCGGAACAGCGGCGTAGGCACGACGTTCGTACCCAGACCGGAACATTCCCAAATCACCTCTCCCGTTGTCAGATCGTAGCTCCTAGTTTTCCCTGAGGCACTGACGATCACCTGGTACGTCCCATCGAACTCCACGATTAGCGGCGTGGACCACGAGGTCGGTTCGTTCCGCTCGTGGCGCCACAGCTTCTTTCCGGACCGTTTGTCGAGCGCGACGATGAACGAATCTCCTTCGTGATCCCAATTGATCACCAGGGTGGTCCCTTGCAGGGCCAGCGAGCTGCCTTCTCCAAAACTGTTCCGCGTCGTCATGTCGCCGAGATCTTTCTCCCACTTCAAGCTGCCTTCGAAGTCAAAGCAGTAAAGACCCTGCGATCCGAAGAAAGCATACAGGTGTTCGCCGTCGGTGATCCCGGTGTTGGAAGCAAACGTCGCAGTCCGATGATGGGAATCTTCGATCGGCAGGGCTTGGCGGACGGTCTTTTCCCAAGCGATCTTCCCGCTGTTTCTGTGGACAGCCAGCAGCTTGTACTGATACTGCGGGTCGCCGAACAAGCCGTCGACCGGAACCTCCACGGCCGTCTGCACGTAGAGGTAGTCGCCCCATAACACCGGTGAGGCGTGACCGGCCCCCGGGATCGCCGTCTTCCAGCGGACATTCTTGGTCTCGCTCCATTCGACGGGGGGATTGCCCTGATGGACCAGCCCGTCGTAGTTCGGTCCCCGCAAGGAGGGCCATTGAGCTTGCTCAGCTTGGACGGATGCTGAAATTATGACAATGAAAGAGATCGCTAGCAGGTTTCTCATCATCGGATTTTCCTTTCGCTTGGATAAATCCTCTCGACCATAGCGCCGGCGCGTTGATTTTTCGCGCGTTCGTAAGGTAGGGAAAGATATGAAAGACTCGAACGAACGGTATGTCCCTGTTGGAAGGGGTCGGACCCAGCGTATGCATGCACGCCTGAAGAGCTTCCTTCCGCGGGAAATCTTTGTAGGTTCGGTGAAAGCGACGGGTCCATTTAGCTGAAGGCGTCGCAGGAGGCTAGGAACGTTGACGACTTTTGATTTCACCGGAAAGAAGGCCGTGGCGACGGGCGCCGGCGGCGCGATTGGCGGGGAAATCGCCCGCGGTCTCGCCCGCTCCGGCGCGCAGGTGGCGATCTGGGACATCTCTCTCGACGCCGCCCGCGCTAAAGCCGAAGACATAAACCAGGAGTTTCCCGACCAGGTGCTACCCGTTGAATGCAACGCCGTCGACAAACCGAGCGTCGCCCAGGCGCTCGCAAAAACCCTCGACCACTTCGGCACCATCGACTTCCTGCTCAACGGCGCCGGCGGCAGCCACCCGACCACCACCACTACCCCCGAGCTCGAATTCTTCGACATCGATCCGGAGGCGGTCAGAAATGTGATGGATCTCAACTACCTGAGCGCGGTGATCCCCTCGCAGGCTGTCGGCCGCGTTTTCGCTGACAAAGGCGAAGGTGCCGTCGTCAACATCACCTCCATCGGCGGTGGGTTGCCCCTCTCGAGAGCCTTGGCGTATTCCAACGGCAAGGCCGCAGCTGACAGCTTCACTCGCTGGCTGGCCGTGCACATGGCCGCTACCTACGCACCCAAAATCCGCGTCAACGCCGTCGCTCCCGGTTTCATGATCACCGAGCAGAATCGCTTTTTGCTCACTGACGAGAAAACCGGCCAGCTGACCAAACGCGGCGAAACCGTGATCGACAATGTCCCCATGGCGCGCTTCGGCTCGCCTCCCGAGGTTGTCGGCGCCGCGCTGTGGCTCTTTTCGGACCAGGCGAGCTTTGTCACCGGGGCGATCGTGCCCATCGACGGTGGTTTTTCGGCATTCTGCGGCGTGTAATCATAAACCCTCGGACTTCACCTACCATGGGCGCCGCTACATCCCAATCCGCAGAATCGTGTAGGACCGACCGCCTCTTATACTAATGATCTACCGCCAACTGGTCCTGTTTCTAGCGCCGCTGGCGGTGATTCCCGTTGTCCACGAGGTCGGAGCGCAGTTCCTGAATGGCGGCATGGCGCGGATGCCCAATGCCGTCGAAACCCTCGCGGCGTACGGGCTAGCGCTCGGGCTCATATCTTTCCTGTCGACCCCGTTGCACCAGTGCGGCCAGTTGGGTCTTGTACTCACGAATGACCAATACTCCCGTCGCAAGAATCAATGGTTCCTTCTTGTTTTGTGGGCAGTGGTCGCCTCCATACTCTTGATCGTAGCGGCGACTCCCGTTGGTGTTTGGATCGTCGAGGATATCCACAACCTGCGGCCGAGTCTCAGCAGAGAAGCGCGTTTCGCGATCCTCTGCCTGATACCCCTCGCTGCACTGGACACCTTTCTCCGCTATTTCCTAGGGCTGTTGTTGAGGCATCGCCGAACGACATCGGTAAGCGGGGCCACCATGGTGAGGATTGGGGCCAGCATCATCGCCGTTTTTGCTCTCTTGCCCCTGGACGCGATCCAACAGCGGCCGATCCTGCTGCCTGTGTTGGTGGCGTACAGCGGGTATGCCGTCGAAGCGGTTGTTGTTCTGTGGGCTTATTTCCGCCTCGTGCACCCACAGTTGGAGGAACGCAGCGGAACGCCCAGCGGTTTCGTTCTACTGGCCGCTGGTGGTAATCAATACGGCCTGGTCCGCCAGCAGACCGACCATTAATCTCTTTATCGCTCGGGGACCAGGGTCGGAGATTGCCCTCGCTGCCATCGTGGTCGCCGAATCCCTCGCCAACATGACCTGCGGCTGGGTCAACGAGATGCGCGTGATCCTCCCCGCATTCAGAGATATCCCAAACAACAAAGCAGCCGTTCGTCGGTTCTTCGGTTGTTGTGGACTGGCGGCATTCGGTTTGATGGCTGTGCTGTTCTGGACACCAGCGCGCGATTTCATCCTTGCGACGTTGATCGCCGTCGAACCCGAGGTCGCTGCAGCCTGCCGCGTTCCGTTGTTCGTCTATTCCTTTATGCCGCTCACCCTGATGGTCCGCAGTTACGTTTACGGCCAGGCACTGGTCGAGCGGCGCACGGGCGCCCTGTTACCCAGTGCCCTCACCCGGGTGCTTGTCAACGTCGCGGCGCTGGTTGCGCTCCCCGTGTGGTCGATCTACGGCGCGGCCATGGGCTCGGCCGCTGTGCTCATCAGCCTCACGGCCGAGACCGTGGTCGCCTGGGCGGTTGTCGCACGTTCTAAGAAGGAGTCGTAACTTGACATGCTGCGCTGATTGACGCCGTGTAGATTTTGGCGTTTATATCCGCATGCCGCAGCCCGAATCAGCTATCTAATATCGCAGCAGAATAGGAACTGATGAGTCGCGATACCCAGTCGCCAGCCAAAATTCTCGTGATCGACGACGAGGAGGGAGCAGTCCAGGTGCTCACCCAGATCTTGACGCATGCCGGGTACGAGGTGACGTCGGCACAGAGCGGCAAACAAGGAGTTGCCCTGCAACGCGCCAACCCGGCCCGATCTGATCATCATGGATATCTTTATGCCCGACCTCAGCGGTATCGAAGCCATCCAACGGCTGAAGAACGGCTACCCCAAGACCCCCATCATCGCCATCTGCGGAGGCACCACCGTGGCCGGGAGAGACTGCCTGGAACTGGCGAAAGAGAAGGGCGCCGACTACACCTTCCGCAAGCCGTTCAAAATGGCGGAGTTCGTCGAGACCGTCGGCGGCGCCCTCGCCTGATCCTGCTGCCGCTCCGCTGACGCCACGGCGCCTGGCCACTGCGATGGGAGAACAACTCGAAATGGAACTGCCGAAACGCACCCTTGGGCGCACCGGACTCGAGGTAACCCAGCTGGGTTTCGGAACCGCCCTGCATCTGCGACCAGAGGATAACTTCGGGGACGCCGAGGCTGAAACGATGCTGCATGCGGTGCTCGACGCCGGTATCAACTTCATCGACACCGCACCCGACTATGGCGAGAGCGAGGAGCGCATCGGGCGGTTCATCAGCCACCGCCGCGAGGAGTATTATCTGGCAACCAAATGCGGCTGCAACATCGATGCCGATGGGGCACCACAGGAACCGGGGCATGTGTGGACGGCCGACCGGGTAAGACGCAATGTCGATGAGAGCCTTGCACGGATGAAGACCGATTACGTCGACCTGCTGCAGATGCACAATCCCTCGGTCGAAGAGGTAGAAGCAGGGAAACTGGTAGAGGTGCTCGAGGAGATCAAGGAGTCCGGTATGGCGCGTTTTATCGGCGTCTCCTCCACCACGCCGCATTTGATGAGCTTTGCCCAGACCGGCGCCTTCGACGCATTCCAGGTACCGTATTCGGCACTCGAACGCACCCACGAACGGATGATTCAGCAGGTGGCGGATGGGAACGCAGGTATGATAGTTCGCGGTGGCCTGGCGCAGGGCGGCCGCAACCAAGCGCGCTGGGATATGTGGGAACGTGCAGGGCTGAACGAAGTGGCCGGCGACATGAACCGCTACGAGTTCGTGTTGCGCTTCACGCTCACTCACCCGGCCTGCCAAACGACGATCGTGGGCACGACGCATGGGGACCACCTTCGCGCCAATATCGCCGCCGCCCTGGCCGGGCCACTGCCGCAAGCGGTTTATGACGAGGCGAAGGACCGCCTGACGCAGATGGGCGAAGAGCCCGACAGCACCGACGCTTGAGACTAGCTCTCAGGTGCCGACTGCAGAATCTCGTCGATACGGTGGATTTCGTCGGGGCTGAGTTCGAGATCTACGGCACCCAAATGCTCCTGGACCTGATTTTGATTCTTGGCGCCAACGAGAACGGTGGTGAGCGCGGGAAGCCGCAGGACCCAGGCTATGGCTAGCTGCACCAGACTTACCTCTTTGGATGCTGCCACCTCCTTCAAACGGTCGACTACCGCGAGATAACGACCAAACACCTCGGGCTGGAAACGAGGACGCGACGTCCGCTCGTCTGTCTCCGGGAAAACGTGATCGGGCCGAAAGCGTCCGGACAGCAGTCCTTTAGAGAGGGGACTGTACGCGAGAATGCCTATCCCCTCGCGCTCGCAGTGGGGAACGACCTCGCTCTCGATGCGGCGCTGGAACATACTATATTCGGGCTGCACCGAAGCGATGGGTGCCATGCTTCCCGCTTTGGATAGTTGGGACACATCGAAGTTGGAGACACCGATG
This sequence comes from Candidatus Latescibacterota bacterium, assembly GCA_965217095.1. Taxonomy (GTDB): domain Bacteria; phylum Latescibacterota; class UBA2968; order UBA8231; family UBA8231; genus CAYNZV01. Next base: position 5,375,722 of record OZ244235.1, on the reverse strand, counting down.
AAACGCGTCTTACCTTCTTCCTGCAGCCGCAGCATCGTTTCCAGGCTTGCTTCGATCGGGTATTTGGGTTGCCACTGATGGATTTGGTAGAGGTCCACGTAGTCTACCTGGAGCCTGCTCAAACTCTCTTCCATCGCTGAGGTTATCCCCTGAGGTGAGTAGTCGTAGCTTACCTTGGTGGCGAGAAAACATCGCTGGCGGTAACCGTCCTTGAGGGCGTGCCCCAAGCGCTCCTGGCTTGTGCGATATGACTCTGCAGTGTCAATCAGAGTGATGCCGCGGTCGATAGCGCCACGGACAGTGGCGGTCACCTCCTTTTCATCAATGTCTCCCATGCCCCCGCCGAACGGCCATGCCCCCAAACCCAGGACGGGGACGTGCGGTCCGTTTCTTCCCAGACGTCGATGTTGCATCGTTGTGGACTCCTTCGTCGCGAGCGAGTGTTTACGCGATTCCAGCTAAGGGTAGAACCCTGTGCCGCGAAGCGCAAAAAATGCCGCCTTGACCCGAGCGCCGCCGACGCGATTTTTCACGGACCGTCGGATGAACCATAACCCCTCCAGAAAAAAGATGAGGCATGGGAACTGAAAGTAGCCACCTGGTGCGAACCGGATCCACAGCACAACGGCTCGCTGTAAAACCGTACGAACAGCGGATGTGCCGCATAGAGTGTTATCCCGGATGCCTCAGCTGGGAACCCAGCTATCACGGCATGTCAGTTGAGGAGTGGGTCGATTTCATCGACGAGATCGGCATGGAGGTGCAGATCGTGCATGGCGAGGTCAACCGCGGAACTCCTCGTTTCAATTCCCGCATGATCGAGCCCCACAAGGATGTGGCCAGCGAACGTCTGCCGAAGTTTCTGCAGCTTGCCCACGAGACAGGCATGATCGTCCTGTCTTATTACCCCATCATCTTTACCAAACCCTTGAAACCCTTGCACCCAGAATGGTTGATGGAGTTTCTGGACAATGGAAGACCAGCGCCGGACAATGAGGGATGGTTCTGTTTCAATTCGCCGTACCGCGACTGGCTGCCGCAATACTTGCTGGAATGGCTGGACCATCTCGACCTCGACGGGTTCTACTTCGACGACACCAACTACGGATCCCATGGTACCCCGCCATGGACACCATCCTGTTGCTGTTCGTATTGCCAGGAACAGTTCAATTTGGATACGGGCCTAGATCTGCCTCGGAAGGTCGATTTCGATTCCGCGACCTTCCGTCGTTTTGTCAACTGGCGCTACGAGAAGATGGTGGACTTCACGCATCACCTCTTCGCAACGATTAGAGCTCGATACCCAGATGCCATTCTCGACCTCAACTCCTACATGCGTCCCGCCACCGAATGGACCTTCGGGCACCCCTTGGCCTCGCTGCGGCTGGAAGAGGTCGGTGGTTACTTTTTCGTGGAAGCCTTTCGCTCCCTCCGCGAGTGCGGTTTTATCGCCAAGGTCTTGCGGTCGACCGGGACCCCGTTCGCAGTCTTTCGCAACGTAACCCAGAGTATCGCCGGCATCGGCCATGCCCCGTATCCCGAGATCTATGCGGCATCACTATCGGGCTATGCGGCCATGATCAACGGAGGGGCGCCTTGCGGCGGGCCTTTCGGCCAATCGACGCTGCTGCAAAAGGATGCGATGAAAGAGGTCTTCGCTAACTACAAGGCGCGGGAACAGTATGTTGCGGGCGATACCTTGAAGTACTTGGCCCTGCACTATTCACAGATGAATCGAGATTTCCGCCCCTCCGAGATCCCGAAGAATACGGGGGGGATCAGTTTCCACGAAATCGGTCAGAAGGATCAGTACGGAGCCTTCGAGCTGCTGAATCGATCGCAGGTCGTGTTCGACATCGTATTGGACGAACACCTGACGATCGAGAATCTCCACCAGTATGCCGTTCTCTTTCTTTCCAATAGCGCCTGCCTGTCGGACGCTCACGTGTCTGTAGTTACGGCTTTTGTGGAGCAAGGGGGAACGCTCATCGCCACGCACCAGACCTCGTTGCTGGATGAGTGGGGACAAAGTCGGGGGAACTTCGCCCTTGCCGAGGTGATGGGCGTCGACTACAAAGACGGTGAAGATGCCGATCACCCCGTGATCTATGCACCCCACGATCGCGAGCTTGAAGCACTTCTCGGTCACATCATCTGTTCGTTCAGCGGGGAATCGCGAATTGAACCGCGGGTCGGTGCCGAACTTCTGTGTACTCGATGTAAGCCTGAGCTGGTGGATCTACTGAGAAATTTCGATCCGAGAATGGAGTACGATTCGGGCGAACCGGCGGTGATATCGAACGTATTCGGGAATGGCCGGTCGATCTATATCTGCGGGGATGTGGGGGGCGCTTATATGAATACTCCCTACCCACAACTGCGGCGCTTCATCCGCTATCTCGTCGGACTGACCCCTTCACCGCTCGAAGTCGAGGCACCGGAATGCATTGAAATGACCGCGGCTTTTCGCGTCAGCGGTGAACTGATGATACACCTGTTGAACAACCCGGTCCATCTATTGCCGTGGCGCATTACCGACAAGAAGTTGTATGATGAGCAGCAATCCACTTTCCACGCACCACTGGAAGTCAATCCGATCCACGGTGTGAAGATCAGACTGAACGAATGGACCGGCAGGTCGGCGCAACTGCCCCTACGGAAGTACGAATTGGAGATTTTGGGCGATCCCGGGGTTATTGTCGTGCCGGAGGTCGCCCTTCACGAAATCCTTCTGGTCGAAGTTAAAGCGTGACCTCGACGTGGCGACGGGTCCATCAGTTCGACGTCCCCCCTTCGGATCAGTCCCGCCAGAGCACGACACCCATGTGATAGCGCTGGTGCATGGGAATGCGTTGGCAGTAATAGGCGGTGAGAATGGTTCCGTCTGCCAGCTGCACGCTGGACGGATATCCCCCGTCCGTACCTTTGCTGCTCGTATCTGACTGGTAGGCGGCTATGTTGAACAGTACACGCGGATCATCCCAGGTGATGCCTTCATCGCGACTGATGCTGGCGTAGACGCCGAGCATGCCCCGCAGCCGCACTCCGTAGGTGAGCAGGATCGACTCGTCCTTTAGCTGCAGAAGATGTGCCGGCATGTGCCGCGCCGGCGTTACCGCACCGCGGTAGGTCCATGATTGCCCTCCGTCACTCGAGGCAAAGATCTCGGTTTTGGCGGTTCTCGCCGTGCGACATGCAGCGAGCATCTTGCCTTCCCCCAAAACCAGCAGGTTGGTTTCGTTGTACCGGTCGCCAATAAGCCGGGCATCGCCCCAGGTTCGTCCGTCATCGTCGCTGAAGTAAACCCAGGCGCTGTCGCCGTTTTCGTCATGATCGTCCGTCGACGAATAACATGAAACCGCCAGGCGACCTCCCGGCAACCTCTCGATGTCGCCGAAGAGAAGGAGTTTGCTGGTTGCCGGGGCAAACACCTGGCTTTCGTGGGTCCAGGTGGTGCCGCCGTCTTCAGATCTGGAAACGATGGGGGCCAGCAGGTGTTGGGCCGGAGCTTGTTTCGAGCGCATTATTCCCTTCGGGCTCATGTTGCTCCTGCCGGTGCACACAACGACCAATGCACCCCCGTGTGTCAAGCCCGCCGCCAGATTGCCGCGAGCGGTGCCCTTCTCGTTGGGGACGGGGACACTCAAGAACGACCAGCTTTTTCCCCCATCTTGGCTGCGCCAACATTCCGCCTCGCCTTCCCACAACAAGTGACAGGGTTCTCCGAAGACGGACGCAACGATGCTCCCGTCCGGCATGAGCGTGAGATTCGGCCAGGCGCATTTGTTATCGATAGCTACGTATCGTTCGAGAATGTCCATGGTTGTCCTTTTCGCTGTTCCAGGTAGTTCGCATGGAGTACGCTGGGCGGGTAGATCAGCTGTATGGGGAGGATTAAGGCTTTATTCGGCACGGGGTCAAGCAAGAACAGGCGCCGGTCTTGACCGGTCGATCGGGGTTCCGCTAGTTATGAAAGACTTGCAAACTGGAGGAATATGAGATGTCCGAAGGCACGAGGTTCTGGCAACCTCTCGAAGGCGCTGAGTACTTCACCGGGGAGGAATAGATATGAAGCTTTGGGACCTCAGCAAAATGGATGCCGTCGGCGGCCATGAAACCGAGATCGTCGGCCAACCGAAACGGATCGCTACCGACGCAAGCACAGCGGTCGAGTTCGATGGTGCAGGAGACGCCCTCGTAGTAGATAACAATCCCCTCGCCGGGCTCCAGGCCTTCACCGCCGAACTGATTTTTCAGCCGTATCCCGGCGGCTTAACCGAACAGCGGTTCTTTCACATACAGGAGAACGACAGCGAGAGTCGATTGCTCTTCGAAACCCGCTTGACCGACAGCAACGAGTGGATCTTGGATGCATTTATCAAGGTAGGCGAGCGGGGTTACGTTCTATTCGACGCAGAGTCCAGGCACACGATCGGCCCTTGGCACCACGTAGCTATCGTTGTTGGCGACGGTGTGTTTAGAAGCTACACCAATGGCGAATTAGAGTTGGAAACGGAGATCGACTTTGTCGCACAGGGGAGGGGAAAGACATCGTTGGGAGTGCGCATGAATCGCATCTGTTGGTACAAGGGGGCCATGCGTACCGCGAGGTTCTCCCCGCAACCTCTGGCTCCAGCGGACTTTCTCGGGGTGTGAGCCTGGTATCGCCTACTCGATCCAGAATGAATAGAGGCGCGCCTGCCGCAGATAGAGCTTGAGTCGCACCGGCTTCTCGAAAACCAGGTCGTGGGGGTGTTTCCACTTCAATTTTGCTTTGGTGCTATCGCCGGCAAACGGCTCCGGACATTCACCGGGCACCCAGAATCCGTCGTGGGGCTTGCGGGTTTCGCCATCGACGATTTCGGCATAGACCTCGCCCCAGCTTGCATCTGCGTTGATGAACACATCCTCACCCTTGAGCTCGAACGGCTTGGTGAGAATCGTGCCGCACTCGCCGCCGTCCAGTGACACGAAACCATCGGGCCGCAGCTTGGCGAGGGTCAGTGCTCCGGAATCTGCGAAGTGTTCCGGTTTGGCATTAAGCCGAATGAGTTCCTTGCAGTGGCCGAACTCCCTGTACCGCTCGATGCTTCCCGGACATCGCAGGGCGTTGTAATAACACCAGATCTCGCCGTCCTCGCGCACGATAGGATGGCCCGCCATCAGTACCTGGCTGCAGCCGTAGTTCTCGCCGTCGAACGGTTCGAGCGCGATGAACAGAGCGCGGTCGGCGACCCGCTCCCAGTGCAGGAGATCCCGGGAAACGGTCATCTCGATCTGGTTGATACGGCAATAGTTGGTTGCGGGTGGCGGGACAGCTCCGATTGGATTGAAGATGGTGGGAAATCCAATGTAGAAACCCTGGTAAGGCAGTACCGCCATGTTGTAGCACTCGGCGATGTAATCCTCATCATCGATGATCGGCGGGGTGATATAGGCCGGATTCTCGATCACCTCGCGCACGCGACGGCGGCGATTTTCCCGGTCGATTTCATCGGTGTTAAAAATGAGATGCGGCGCGGTAAATTCTCTGAAATCGGAACTGGTGGACAGCCACACCGATCGGCCCCACTCAGTGCTCAGCTTAACAAAGGCAAGAAACTGGTTCGTCTGATGATCGTGGGTGAATTGGGATTGGTCCTGGCTGGGGATGGGGGGCGTGTCAACAAGGGTCCAGTGGAAGCCATTCGGTGACACTGCAGGGTAGCGATCGCTGTAACTCAGCAGCCCTTTGTAACGTCGCCCCGGGTCCGGATCGGATTCGTCGCGAATGATATGGTACGGCGGTCCAGGGCTCGCGCTAGGATCGAAGGCGATGTTGTTGTTTTTCGAGCCTTCCCATTCGAACAGGCCGAGCTTCGGTTTCTCCCAGTGCTGGCCGTCTTCAGAAGTAGCGTAGTAGATATGCTCGCCTTCGTACCACCACTCCCACAGATTCTTCTCCGAATTCCATTGGGGACAGGTTCTGCTCTGGATGCCACCGGTTATTACCGGTCCCCACTTCTTGGGCGAATGCAGCGTGCGTTTTGCGCCCGTTATGTTTTCAGCTGAAAAATCATCGACAAACAACTGCCGGTATTTCTTGGGATCGATCATCTCGTTGTTCACGATAGGTCCAATATCCTGGTTTGTTGCCGCGGTTACGGTGCGAGCGGGATATCAAGAGTTGTAGCCTTCCAATTTTTAGTAATCTATAAGCGCATTCAGCTAATCGCGCGCCGCAACGGTTTACCCTATGGCCAGTAGGTGGTCCGTATGCTGCGGGCGAACTCGGCCTCTTGGTTGTTCTCAATTAGTTCGTCGAGGTTGCGAACGGCGCCGATCTTGAAAGCTGCTTCCGGCCCGAACTGACGGATCCCTTGCTCATAGACCGCTCTTGCCGCGCTCGAGTCCCCATTCGCGAGGTACGCCAAGCCAAGCGCGAATTGCGCATGAATATCGGGTTGGAGCTCCAACGCCGTCCGGTGATGCGTAATGGCCTTCTGCCAACGGCTCTGGTAGTAAAAAAACCAACCCAGACTGATATGCACCACCGCCTCGTCAGGGTTGAGCTCCAAGGCTTTGTCGTAGGATTCGAGGGCTTTGTCAAAGCGGCTTTGCTCGTAGTGTTGGTGGCCCAGCGAGACATAGGCGTGGCCCAGCGAGCGGAGCGTATTTTGCTTGTCGGGCTTGATCATCAGGACGCGCTCGAAGGTGCGTATAGCGCGGAGGTAGTTCGCTTCGAGGGCATAGCCGATGCCCATGTTGTGGAGGATGGCGGCCACGTTGATTGGCAAGAGGCCGGCATGGGCATGGTGTTCGGCTCGTTCGAAAGTGACTTGCAGGCGCTGGCGGCCGCGGTGGCGGGTCAGCTCGTCATCGCCCTCTTGGTCGATGAGACCGCTGACGAGATTTAGCCAGAGGTCATCAGGAAAGACGGCGAGCCCTTCTCGCAGCACGGGACCGGGGTCCCTGGCGCGGGAGGGCAAGAGACCGGCAAGGTGGAAGTAGACTTCGGCGAGCGGCACGGCTGACGTGTTTCCTGCGAGCACGGCGTAGAGGCGTTCAATTCCCTTTTCCGTATCGCCGCTGCCGATATAGTAGCGGGCGGAGGAGAAGACGGAAAGGGTTTCGGTCTGCTTCAGCGCCGCGTAGCTGGAAAGCGCAAGCGGCACGAAGAGAACGGCGGCAAAGGCCGTTTCGTAGGCGCGGAAACGATCTGGCAATAGATGGGCTACGCGCTCTAATAGGCAGGCCAGGAGCAGTGAGCTTCCAGCCGTGGCAAAATACAGGTAGCGCGAGAGCCCGGTGGGCGATTGGAAGAGCCCTGTGGGCAATATTGGACTGAAGGGGATCAGAGTAAGGAGGGTCCAGATGATCCATATATCCACGCCTCTCTCGTGCTTCTTGTAGAGCCCCAAGGCCAGCAATAGGCCGAACGCCAAGCCCAGATAAGGTTCCCAGGGGTGGCTTTCGTAGAGGGGGACGAGAATCCAATGAGCCGTCGTGAGCAGGCGGCTCAGGTAGAGCCCTAGGTTTTCCAGGCTCTGGGCGAGTACGGCAAAGTTCCCAACCGAACCGAGGGTCCGCACTACGTCCCAGGCGGGGGTGTCCCGCGCGGTCTTCGAGAGAATGAACACGACGATGCCAGCGCTTGCGGAGCCGATTCCCAGCAACCATTTGAGGATCTGCAGCCCGGTAAAACGACCACGGGCCGCCCAGTAGAGCGCTACGGGGAAAAGGACAAAGAGCCCAGCGTGAGCCCCGATTGCTAGGAGGGCGGACAGCAGCGCCGGCGCGATCCACCCATGTCGTCCAGTGTCGAGGAAGCGAGTGAAGAAGAGTATCGCCAGCAAGGCGCAGAGTAAACCCAATAGGTAGTCCAACTGGGTGATCCAGTGCACGGCTTGGAAGTGGGCGACATTGACGAGGAAGAGGAGGCCGCCAAGCGCGCTGATTGCGGGGCTGAACCCCGTCGAGCGATAGGCGAAGAGGAGGACGAAGGAGACGAGTGCGTGGACAGCGACGTTGGTGAAGTGGAAGAGTCGGGGGTCCTCACCGGCGAATAGGGAGATCAGCCACTTGGCGAATTCGCCGGTAAAGCGTCCCGCCGCCTGTTCTTTTTCTAAAGAAAAGAAAAAGGAAAAATCAACGGCGATCACCGCGTTGTCGCGGAAGGTTTCCTCGTCGTGGGTTTCGAGCAGGTGGTCGCCGAGGCTCCCAAAGTAGACGGCGGCCAACAAGGAGATAGCTGCGCCGTAGATCGAGTAGAGTACCGCTGGCTTGCGCAGGGGAGCGCGCATTCGATTCACGTCTTTCGATCGAGAGCGTGGCTTTTCACCACAGCGAAGTGGTCGTTGCCGGTTCTGCGCCGGATCCCTTGTGGGGATGTATCCAGGGCCCCGGATCAGTATCCCAGTTGTCGAGTGTGGCTGCTGGCTCGCCCTCCGTCGCAGATCGCTAGTCCAGCGCCGGTATGCCCGCGTAATTTCCCGTGAACGTAGACATCTGCTCCTGCAGCCTTCGGATGCCCCGTTGCTATGGTGCGAGCGGGTCCCGAATCAAGAGTTGGGACCACCCTTCCTTCGACTTGGCGGCTTTTTCTGCATTCGGCCACCGCACCGGCTCGGTTATCGTCGCCGGCTCTCCATCCTTCCAAACCGCCTTTGCCTTGAGGCGTTGCCTCATGGGCCGAACCTGCCCATGGCAGTCTTCCAGAAGCACATCTACATCGTTCACGGAGAGCACAGTTACGTCCGCGGCTCGGCCTACGCCGAGCGTACCGAGGCGGTCCTGCCAGCCGATGGCGGCGGCGGCATTCACCGTAGAGGTGCGGATGACTTCGGGCAAAGGCATCCCCAGGTGCAGCAGCCGCGACATGACGGTCGGCAGGTCGTATCCCGGCCCGTCGCAGGTGAGGCTGTGCATATCGGTGCTGATGGTGTCCGGCCAGAAACCGTGTGCCGCGCAGATCTCGGCCACCGTCCAGTTGAACGAACCCATGCCATGGCCGATGTCGAACAGCACCCCGCGTTGGCGCGCATCGAGCACCGACGCGTGAATCGCGCGCGTCTGTGGATCGATGATGGTGCTCTCATAACCGTGATAGCAGTGGGTGTATATGTCCCCGGACTCCATCTGCCCGGGTGCCACTTCAACAGGAATCGTCGACATGCTGTGGTGCACCATCAGCGGCGTGGCAGTTGTTTTTGCAGCTTCACGGGATGCCTCGTAGGCCGGAAGCTCGTTGGCCCCGTTGTCGGCGATAGAGGCCGACAGGCGCACCTTCACGCCGATCAGGATATCTCGGTTGGCTTCGATACAGGTTACACATTCATCTGCGTTGATGAATTTTGGCGATTCGAGCTCGCCGGGCGCGTCCTTTAGGGTTGCTGCGCCCACCGCCAGACCAGCCCGCGAAATGTTGAGAAACGCTAGGACTCGCGTGCGGAAGCGTTCAACGGAAAATGCCCGAAAACCTCTGAACGTGTCGCAGCCCGCACTGCCCGTGTCGACGGCGGTAGTAACGCCTCGACCTAAGCAGTAGTGATCAACGTCTATCCCAAGGGGTGTTACAAGGTCGTAGGTGTGGGTATGCAGATCGACGAGACCAGGTGTTACGAGCTTGCCGCCTGCATCGTAAACCTTGTCCGCCAATCCGACATCCAGATTCGCTTCAACGGCCGCGATCTTGCCACCTGAGATGGCCACGTCCAGCACGCTGTCGAGCCCATTTGCCGGGTCGATCACACGGCCTCCGCATACGAGCCAGTCGTAGAGACTTCCGCTCATCCCATCTTCCTTTGTCTTGCCGTTAATCGTTTATCCGGACAGATTAGTTTGCTGCTCAGAAATGGTAATCTGAAGATTCGCCCCCATCAACTTGGAGCTTTTGGGAATCCTCCTATGGCAGGGCTCGATTCCTATCGGTTCGGCAGCTAACATTCCAGTTTGGAGGTCTCTCGCATGGGCAACGCCAAATACAAAGTCGCCATCATCGGCACTGGCCGCATGGGCGGATTGATCGATGACCAGTTGAAGCCGAACGCTTATTCCATGCCCTATGGACATTTCGGCGCCTACCAGACGATTGAGGAGACCGAGGTGGTTGCCGTGGCCAACCGCGGTGAGGAGCGCCTCAAGCGTTTCGCCGAGCGTTTCGACTTTTCCAATACCTACCTCGACTACCGGGAAATGATCGAGAAAGAGAAGCCGGATATCGTCAGCGTGACGACGCCGTCGTTCGCCCGGGCCGAGCCGATTATCTTCGCCGCCGAGCACGGAGTTCGCGGCATCTATTCGGAGAAGGGCCTGTGTGCCTCGCTGGCCGAGGCCGATCGCATCGCATCGGCCCTGAGAGCCCATGACGTGGCATTCAACTGGGGGGCCTCACGCCGGCACCACGACGGCTTCAAGCGCATGCGGGAAGCCATCGCCAACGGCAAGATCGGAGAGCCCACGTATGCCGTCATGTGGAGCTACACGGATATCATCAAACACCATCCGCACACCCTCGATCTGGTGGCCATGCAGTTTGGAGATCCCGCGCCTAGCTGGGTGGAAGGACAGCTGGTGGGTGCCGACGAACCGCTGGCCCAGCATAATGTGCGCCAGCGGCCGCGCTCATACCCTGCGTATGATGCCGAAAAGCATGCCTTCGTGCCTCCCCCCGGGGAAGAGATCGCCGATCCCATGGTAGGGTTCTTCCGCGTCGGCTACGCCAACGGCGCCGAGGGGCTTTTCGTTCCTAGCCAGGGCCATTTCGAAATAGAGGTGAACGGCACCGAGGGCAGGGCGTACGCCTGGGACAACGGCGAGATCATCCGCGTGCGTAGCGGTAAGGCCAGCGATCATGCCGTTGACGAACAGACGATCAGGCCAGCGGGCGAGGGTCCGACTGTGTGTACCATCAGGGACATTATTCGCGAGCTGGAGACCGGGGAGCGGACGGGGGGCAACATCGATATCACCATGCAGTCGGTGGAAGCGCAGTTCGGAATCGCCCACTCCCATCTACAGGGCGGTAGTCGGATCGAGCTACCTGTAGCGGACCGCACTCTCTACATACCGGGCGGGTGAACCGGGGTGGACGAGAGCTAGTAGATACTGGTTTACAGGGGCTCGCGGTCAAACGCCGAATTCTTCGAGGAAGGATTCCAGAGCGACCTCCGCTCCTCCGTCAACCACACCCACACGACCGCGACGCGAGACCCGCTCACCCTTCCCAATATCTCCGAAATATGGATTCGTGTGGATGCAACCGTAAGCCGAGGCGGCGTTGCATTGCAAGTACTGCACCTCCTCCCAACCCATCCATACCGTTTTGGAGGCATCGACGGACGTGACACAAATGAACCCTTGGTCTGGGGTCGCTTCGGTAAAACGCCACTTGGCGTCAACTCGATGGGGATCGCGATGCCGCAGTGGCGCCTCATGTCCGTCCAGCATGGAAAAGAGATAATACGGCTTTCCCTTTCCCACCTGCTCCATCTCTCCCACTCGCACTAACTGGCCATCGACAACACACCAGGTGCGCTCCCAGCCAAGATCCAGGAAAGCGGCGGCGGGGGTTAGCTGCAGGCAGATGCACGCATGCACTTGGCCCCAGTCCTCCGCGGAGGAGTTGCCGATCTTCAGGTCGAGAGCAAATCCAGACTCTTCCGCTATGATACGCGCAGACAGGGATAGCAGGCCGGGTACATCAAGATCGTACCTCGAGGTGTCGTCCTCCCGAATCCAGGCCACGGGATACTCGGGATTTTTCGCGAAGGGCAGAAATTCCCCGCTGGCGCCGACCTCCACTATTTCGGGAACCCAGAGATTTGCCCGCTCGACGCGGTCGGCAGTCAGCTCCACGACGACCTGGGCGGGTCGCGGTTGAATGTTAAGCATGACGTCGCTCCTTTAATCTATCCTCGATGTGTTCGACGCGGCAGGTGACTTCTCATTTACTTAATTTGTCACCGGCAAGGAATCTATGCCGAATTGCAGTGCCCGAGAACCGTGACAGGATACACACCGACGAGGATATAGTATCGGGGCGCCCGACATCGACTGACGAGAGGTAAGCATGAGTTTGCTGGGCATCGACATTGGAACGACAGGAGTGAAAGTCATCCTCCTCGAGGAAGACGGATCCATATCGGGAAATGTGACCGAGGAGTACGAAACCAGCACCCCCAACCCGCTCTGGTCCGAACAGAATACCGATGACTGGTGGAGCGCAACCTGTGTTGCGGTGAAGAAAGCGCTGGCGGCTTCGGGAGAGAACAGCAGCGACATCAAAGGCGTCGGCGTGTCCGGTCAAATGGTCGGTCTTGTCCTGCTCGACAGCGATGGTCACTCCCTTCGACCTTGCATCATGTGGAATGACCAGCGCAGTCTCAAAGAGGCCGAAGAGCTTACCGCGCAGATCGGTCTGAATACGATCCTGGCCGAAACGAGCAATCCACTGTTTGCCTCCTTCGTGGCGCCGAAACTGGCGTGGGTGCGACGCCACGAGCCCGACATCTACGGCAAGATCCGCCATGTTCTGCTGCCAAAGGATTATATCACCTACATGCTAACCGGCAACATCACGACCGAGGTTTCCGACGCCTCCGGAACCTGCCTGCTCAACATGGAGCGGCGCGCCTGGTCCGAGACAATGGTTAACGCTGTGGGTATTCCTGGGGAGTGGTTGCCCCGCTGCGTGGAATCGGATGAGATGGTCGGCGAAGTGAATTCGGAAGCCGCCGCCGCTACGGGGCTTTCGATAGGCACGCTGGTGGTGGGCGGCGCCGGCGACCAACCCGCGCAGGCCTTGGGCTGCGGGATCGTCAAACCAGGGCTCTGCTCCGTTACCATCGGCACCTCCGGCGTCGTCTTCGCCCAAGCCGACCACCACATCCGCCACCCCGAGGGACTCCTGCACGCGTTCTGCCACAGCGTGCGCGACCAGTGGTATCTGATGGGGGTTATGCTCTCGGCCGGCGGCTCGTTCCAATGGCTGCGGGACACCTTGAGTGCACATGGGGAAATCGGCTTCGATCAGCTCACCGGGCTTGCAGGGGACGTATCCGCCGGCAGCGACGGACTGATCTTTCTGCCCTATCTCAGCGGCGAACGGATGCCGTACGACGATCCCCTCGCGCGGGGTGGCTGGATCGGCTTGACCCAGCGCCATTCCCTTTCACACATGGTCCGGTCAGTCATGGAGGGCATTACCTTCGGTCTCTACGATCTCCTGCGCATAATTCGCAGCCTCGGCATGGAGATTCAGAGCATCTACGCCTCGGGTGGTGCTTCAGAGAGCAAGCTGTGGCGCCAGATGCTCGCCGACATCTTCGAGGCCGAGATTGTCACCACCAACGCAACCCAGGGAGCCGCCTTTGGGGCGGCGATGCTGGCGGGGATCGGGGCGGGCGTGTTCGCGGATGCAGAAGAGGCGGCGGAAGCGACGATCGCCGTCACCGGCTCAACGGAGCCGAATCAGCGGATCCATGCGGTCTATAGCAGCGCCTTTGAGCTCTACCGTTCGCTCTACCCACAGCTCAAAGATTCGTTCCAGGAGATGGCAGCGTTCTCCGGCGAGGCGTAGGACCGCTCCCAAGTCGCCGTTTTTCTGCCGGCTCAACGTTATCGCGTTCGCAGTGGCGCGCAGCGCCCGGCCGTCACGTGAGACGCGCATCGGGGACGCGGTTAATCTCGGTAGGTTGAGCGCCGCCTTCGTAGGTGGCAAGCAGGGGATTTAATGCGTTCCAGGACGCGGCTGTCCAGTGTTCGGGTTTCTCTTTCCGTTTCCCGTAGTGCGCCTTGAGCGACTCCGGCAGATCGTCGTAGGTCGGCAGGAACCATAAGGTGATTACGGTCCTGCGCCGGGCAGAGCGATTCGGATGTGCGGAATGGAGGAGTCGGGCATCCCCGATCATCAGATCACCGGCCTGGACCGGCACATCAAGTTCGTCCGGATCTTCCTGCAAGGCGGGATGGTCGTCGCCGGCCGCTTGAATCTTCTCATCGTGAGCTTGGGGCAGGCTATGCAAACGGTGGCGATTGCGATGCGAACCCGGGATAACCCGGAGGCATCCGTTCTCACGGTTCGTGTCAATCAGGTAATACATCAGGAAGACCTGGGCGGGTGTGTCCGTGTAGCTCAGCTGCTCATCCCACGTAATGCCGTCCTGATGCCAGAACAAGGGCGGAGCGACCTCCGGAGGTTTGCTGATGATATAACCGCTGTAATATCTCGGATTTGGATACCCCATATTCTTGAGGACCTCGATCGCCGCCGGCAGTGTGATCAGCGGTACCATCTCTTCATGTTCGTTCACCGCGATCAGGGATCCTTGGAGACGCCGGAGCACCTTCTCTTCATCGGAAAGCCCGTCGGCCAGGTTCTCCGCGAACAGGCGAGTCTTCTCGATAAGGCCTAGCGGTGCGACCTGCGGAACGCGACAATAGCCGTCCTCTATGAGCTGCCGGCGAAGCAGAGCGGCCTTCATACCGCAACGACCTTCGCGAACATCACGTTGTTGACGCCTCCTTTGCGCAGACCGGACCTCATTCCATCACCGCAGGTAACCCAGCATTCGGTTTCACTGATTTGACAGATCCCGAAATTTCCCATGCCCGCGTTGTTTTCAGGAATCGCCGCCCGTTCGGTAGAGCGAATCACCTGCAATCTTTCGGGATCGACCTCGGCGATGAAGATCGGTGCGCGATGCCGGAAGATGTGATCGTTGTCGCCGCTTGGCCGGCAGTAGAGCAGGTATAACCTGCCACCGATAGTAGCCCAGTGCTGCTGCGTGCAATAGCTGCCCAGAATCTCGCCGTCGTCGAAGGTCCACTCGCGAACCTCGTCGAAGTTGATGCCGTCGTTCCCCTTGGTCACGAATGCGCTATGGTCGGAGCGCAAGGTCAGAAAGAAACTACCGTCCAAGGTAGCCAGTGACGGCTCCGCCAGGCCACGGGCAGAGAATTCGACCCCTCTTCGCTCCGCAAGTCGGCGAGAATGATCCCGCGTTATGGAGTGTTGTGTGCCGTGTTCCTTGTAGGTCAGGGTTTGCCCGTCGAAACCGCAGCGCGCAACCATGCTGCAGAGAAGCACGGCGTCCGAGTAGTCGAAGGTATTCGCATCTTTGTCGAGCGTAGCGCTGGGAAGGTAGGACACCGGTAGTAGTACGTCGCCGTCAGGCAGATCCACGCGCTGGCTGCATCCGGCACTCGGCGCCAACAGCTGCATGTTGTCGCGATCTCGTTCCGGCAATTCGAGTGCCTGCAGGGGACCCCATTCTGTGGTGCGGGGATCCATGACGGCGTAGGCGACCTGCCGCCTCAGCTGGTGCTCGTGTCTCCCGTCGGCAAAGTGGAAGCTGACGCCGGCTGCGATCACCATGCCGCTTTGGGGGTGCCACTGGTTCCACATATCGCTGGGAGCCACCTCGTATCCATCCGCCGTCTCCGCCCGCCGCAGCGACGATACCGGAGTCGGTTCGGACCAGGTCACGCCTTGGTCGCGGCTGATGGTCTGGTAGATATCACCGTAGTCGTGCACGAACCTGTTCAAGGTTTGGTTCATGATCGTGACCGAGAGCGAGTCCTCACCCGGGACATGGGCGGTCCGCGCCTGCATCCAATCCCACTCGTTGGTGCCCTCGACCATTATCGAGCCGGAGATTTGAAGCTCGTCGCTCATGATTGTTTCCTTACTGGTGCACTTCGCCCGCGGATAGATCCGGCGGAGAGGTCACGAAACCGCACGCTGGCAGCGCAAGCTTATATAAGGAAGACTCTAAAACTACCGGTGTAAATGTTTGGATTTCCAATGGTCGCTTGGGCCTCCTGACCCGAGTGATATAGCGCCGGCTGACGCGATTCGACGCAGTGCCTATTTTCGAAGCCGAACCCCTTGCACGGCATCACGCGTAGGTGAAAAAATGGAAATACGACAGCAACCACAGCTCCCCGAGGTGTTTCAACCGATCATCTGTATCGGTGGTGGAGGCACTGTGCGCTCCCTCAGCGCAGAGCAAGAAGGAGCCCCTATCTCCGACGGCACGCTGGACCAAGACTTGGCGGAAGAACCGTTCGAGACCCGCCTCACACCGTTGGCAGAGCGAAAAGTTCCGTAGTGGTGCCGTCTCGCTGGAGTACCACCTTGTTTGCCGGAATCCTGTTTACCCTTTCCGGGGCCCTAGGACTGGGCTACCAGCTCATCTGGATTCGCAAGGCTACCCTGATCGTGGGAGCCAGCCAGATCGCCCTTGCCACGGTGCTTACCAGCTTCTTCCTCGGCCTCGCATTCGGCAGTTTGTGGGTTGGCGGACATCTGCGCAGCCGGCGTCTCTCACCGCTGCTCGTCTACGGCCTGTTCGAAGCCGCCATCGGCATCTACGCCCTCGGCTTTCCGTCTCTTTTCGAAGCGGTCGAAGGAGCGTACGGGGTTCTCTATCCATACGCGGCCGGAAACGGCCCGGTCCTGTTTCTGCTACGATTCGGGTTGTTATTCCTGCTGTTCATCGTGCCCACCTTCTTTATGGGCGGCACCCTGCCCTTGCTATTGGACGGAGTCGTCGAGCGCGACGGCTCCATCGGTTCCCTGACCAGCCTGTTCTATGGACTCAATATCATCGGCGCCGTCATCGGCGTACTGCTTACCGGTTATTTCGCAATTCCCGCTCTTGGAATGAACGGCACCAGCATGGCAGCCGGCCTAGGGAACCTCTCCATTGCCGCTTTGGCGCTTTTCTTTTTTCGCGGGATCGCTCCGATTCATACTGCCACCTCAGAAACTGAGCAACAGCCAGGACCGGCTCCTTTCTTCTGCGCCCTGGCTGTCGTTTCCGGATTGGCCACAATCGGCTACCAGGTCGCATGGGTGCGGTACTTCTCCCTTTTCAACGACGCTACCGTATACTTGACCGCCGTATTGCTCGCGATTTTTCTCGCGGCGCTGGCTGCCGGCAGCATGATCATGTCGCGAATCCTCGCCCTCGGGTACCATCCGTTGCGCGTCGTAGCGCTGCTGCAACCGATCGCAGCCCTCCTGGTTCTCTACGGTCTCGACTGGTGGAGAGTCGCGGAATACCAGCTTCCCCGCTCGAACGCCGCCATGGAACCGACGTGGCGTTTCTTTAGCCCTGCAGCCGATGCCATCTTCTTTGCGCCGCTCTTTCAGATCGGTCTCGTTCTGTTTCTCCCGGTCACCCTGCTGGGGACAGCGCTCCCCGGTGTTATTGCCGCGGCCACTCATCACAGCACCGAGCTGCGCAACACGTCGGGACGCCTGGTCTTCTGGAATACATTGGGCGCCAGCGCCGGCGGGTTCGCGGCAGGCTACGTCCTGCTGCCGACGGTGGGTCTCACCGGCACGATGGTCGCTTTTGTGCTGCTTACGATAGCGCTCGGAGCCGGCGCGGAAAGCTGGTTGGTTAGGGAGAGGACTACTCGGACACGTTTCGCCGCGGGACCCGGACATATTGTCGGCCTCGCAGCGTTGCTTGGTTCCATCTGGTTTGCCAGCCGCGACGTGGCGTTGGAAACCCTGAAGAACCACGGCGTAGGCAAGCGCTTTCCGGGCATGGAGGTCGTGGACCTCGTTGAAGGTCCGATCACCACTGCAGCGGTTTTCGCCGACTCAACGCAACGATTCATCGCATCCGGAAATCAGGTACTGGCCGTGGTATCCGACAGCCTACTTTCCATCCAGGCGATAGAAGGTCACCTGCCGGCGCTCTTCTATCCGCGCGCGGGAACACCTGAGCGGGTTCTCGGCATCGCCATCGGTTCGGGTCAATCGTTCGGGGCGCTGCTGATGTATCCGATCAAACAGATGGATGTGGTGGACATCTCAACGGAGATGGTCGAGCTATCCCTCACTCGCTTCAAGGAGTTCAATCACAACCTCGGGACCGATCCGCGAGTTTCCATACACCTGGACGACGGACGCCATTTTGTGGATCGCGCCTCTCCGGACACCTACGACGTGGTCTCCATGGAACCGCCACCTCCTACGGCAGAGGGTGTGCATGCCCTTTACTCTTTGGAGTTCTATCAAAGTATAAAGCGCGTGCTGCGGGAGGATGGCGTGCTGATGCAATGGGTGCCGCTCTACTGGCTCACGCCCAACGAAGCGCGGAGTCTGGTGAAAACTCAGGCAGAAGTGTTCCCGTACACCTTTATAGTGCGCACCGGTCCGGTGGACTTCATGACCCTCAGTTTCAAGCGCGACACGCCGCCTCGTTTCAGCACCGCCTGGATCGAAGAACGGTCCAAGATTTTCGCGCGTGAGCGTTTGGTCAGTGAGCGGCGCTGGCGGTTGGAATGCGAGTATGACACGGCTTCGTTGGAGGGCATCCTGGCGCTGATCAACGCCGGCCCCGACGACATTGCGCGTTTGCAAGCCCCATACATCTATATGGACGACGACCAGCGGTTAAGTTACTCAAGCGGCGACCGCGAGGTTTTGCGACGGTACCCGTGGGACCGCCTGGTGCAGTTCTCCTTCACGGCGTTGCCCTTGACGCCGTTCGGTGACCTTCAACGTTACTTTGCCGAACCTATTCCCACTCGCACGCTTGATGCGGAGCGCGCCCGAGCCCTGTTGCGGTACGAATTGCCCGATCCCGTTGACCTCGCAGAAGCCGAAGAGAGGTATCGGACCGCGAAAACGCCGTACGAGCGAATGAATTCCGCCCTGCAGATCGCCCGACTGCGGCGTCGCGATCTCGAGGCGAGTCTGAATTGGTTGGGTCGTGCCATCGAAGCCCAGTCTGAAATCGGCGTCGCCCGACCTAACATCAACCCGGCTCGAGACGTAGCTAGAGCACACGTCGAGCTTCACGCAGCCAAGTTGCAAGGTTGGCTCGACACCCTTCCGACAGACTCACGGAGATCGCGCCTGGCCCAGGCCGTGGCGAACCAATTGCAGCATCACGCGGAGAGCGAGCAGAAACGTCGCTCTGGGTATTTGTGGTAGTGCGTTCCTATTGCCCCACGTCCGCCCGAGCGCGTCGGTGAGACGTTTGCTGACGTCTTGGACAGGTACCGCGATGGTTGCGCTGACCGCCCTGGCGACAGACGGGAGCTCGCAAGAGACTCTTGCGTCGGAGCATCTTCGGATTGGCGGCAGCCTGCGACTGCGCCAGGAGCTGCAAGACGACTTCGACTTTGACCAAGGCGCTCAGGATTACCTGCTCACCCAACTGCGAATTCATGCGACGTGGGAGCCGGTTCGCGGGGTCTCCTTTTTCGCTCAGGGGCAGGACGCTCGGATATTCGGGGAATCACAGTCAGCTGCTCCACCGATCGACGAAGACGCCGTCCCCAATATCTTTGCCGACCGTTTCGACCTGCACCAGGCGTACCTCGACTTCGCCCTGCCGACTCGAAGGTTTTCGACGCAGCTGCGACTTGGTCGCCAGAAGTTCAATCTGGGAGCCAAACGTTTGATCGCCTCGTTGGAATGGGTGAATACAGCCCGGGTATGGGATGGGGCTCGTTTGACCCTGGGCACCCCTAGCGAGCGAACCCTCGATCTCATCGCGTCGCGGCT
Organism: Candidatus Latescibacterota bacterium; assembly: GCA_965217095.1. Lineage (GTDB taxonomy): Bacteria > Latescibacterota > UBA2968 > UBA8231 > UBA8231 > CAYNZV01. The sequence continues at coordinate 5,356,209 of OZ244235.1, read as the reverse complement.
GGTCCCGGTGGACCCCAATGGGTTCAACGACTACGACACCACGCGGAATCGGCTCTTTAACAGCTCCTTCTTTGCCTGCTATTTCGGTGACGAGAGCTCCGTCTTCGACGCGAAAGTCGACGCCTATGTTTTGCTGCGCTCGGAGGAAGATGTGGAGGATCAAGTGTTCACCATCGGGACCCGGTGGCACAAGAACCGGGGCCATTGGGATGGCGAGCTGGAGATAGCGGGACAGGCCGGCGAGTATGGCGGCGACGATCAGCGCGCCTTAGCGGTTCACGTCAGTGCGGCGTACCGGCTCCAACGCCTGGACGAGACCCGTCTTGGAGCGGCCTACAACTACGGCACCGGCGACGGCGATGCGACGGACACGCAGCACTCGACCTTCGACAATCAGTATCCTCTCAATCACGCCTACTACGGCTACATGGATTTCTTTTCGCTGCAGAACATGCACAACTTTGAGACCACCGCAGCGACGAAGGCGTTGGGAACGGGTTGGCGTCTGGCCTACCAGGCTTTCTGGATCGATGAACCGGAGGCGGACGCCTGGTACAACGCCGGAGCCGGCGTGTTCCGCCCGACTGCGGGAGCGGTGGGTGATCCGGGTTCGTTCGCCGGCGGTGAGCTCGACCTCACGGCAACGCGCATCTTTGGAAGGGTGGCGTTGCAGGTGGGCTACAGCCACTTTTTCACCGGTCCATTCGCGGAGGCCACCGGACCATCCAACGACGCCGATTTCATCTACCTCATGCAAACGGTGAAGTGGTAATAGTGGAAGCGGAACTTATCGACCCGAAGAAATACCGCCAGCTCTTCCTGGATGATGGCGCCTTAGAAAAAACCATCGGGACCTACCGTACCCTGCACCAGCCCCAAAAGGTAGGCCCCGTAGTCCGGCCCGACCGCACGCGGGGCGAAACCGGCCTCCAGAGCCGCATTTCTCCACAATGGAACTCGGAAAAGAGCTTGTGGGAATGGTGGTTTGGCGACGATTTCGCCACCTCCGAAGACGGCCAACGCTGGGAACGTTTCCCGGTGGCGGAAACGCCTCAGCATGCCGTCCGCGATGAGCACGACTCCGACCCCAATCGACGCTATAAAGGGTTGCTGGGCAACGGCATCAACAACGATCTGTGCCCCGCTATCTCCGCCGACGGCATCGACTGGCAGCGGTTCCACGTGCCGCCTATACCGAGCTCGGACGAACATCAATTCACCTACGACCCCTATACCGAACAGTATCTGGCCCTGGTAAAGCACGGAACCGAATGGGGCCGCTCGGTTTTTCTAGCGACTAGCAAAGACGCTGAACATTACTCCGATCCCGAGCTCATCTTTCACACCGACGAGATCGACTGGGAGAACTGCCGGCGACGGGTTCGCGAGCACCTCGCCAATCCGGCATTCATCCAACCCCCTTACGTGGACGGCGAAGATTATTTCGCCGAGACCTATCACATGGCGGTGATGCCGCACGAAGGGCTCTACGTCGGCTTTCCCATGATCTTCAATCCGTTTGGCGCCGCACCACCACCACACTTGAATCACAACCGCATCAACCAGATCGAGCTCGCCGTCTCCCGCGACCTCTACCATTGGGACCGAATCGCCCACCGCGCCCTGTTCGTCGGCATCGAGCCCTGGGATGGCAAGCGTTATGACACCAGCCAGGTGGGCATGTCCGGGCAACCGGTCGTGCGCGCCGATGGCGAGATCTGGATCTACTACATCGGCTGCCGATTCCCGTCCAATGCACTGGGGCGTGAGCGGCACACGCGCAACAAGGAGCTCTACCGCCTGAATGTGGACCCGGAACTCTTCGACGATCACGTGACCATCTGCCTGGCGAAATTGCGACCCGATGGTTTTATCTCGCTCGATGCAGATAATGCCGGCACCGTATTTACCAAACCGTTCATGTGGCACGGTGAAAATCTGTTCGTGAATGTCAACGCCGCCTGGGGCGAGTTCTACGCATCCATCGTCGACGCGGAGACCTTAAGAGTCTTACCCGAGTTCGATCTCGAGACCCAGCGGCCGTCGCCCTTGAAAGGCGATCATTGGAAGGCCAGGATCCAGTGGAACGCGGATCGCGATCTGGTGTTCGACAAGCCGGTGCGCTTGCGTTTTTTTATGCATCAGGCACGGTTCTATTCCTTCTGGCTCGAATAGCGGCACGGATTGTTACGAAGTTATCATGAACGAGTGAACAAAGGAGTCACCACATGAGTAGCCCGATCCAGATCAAGAACCTGGAAGCCTTCTGCATCGCCGCCATGGTCGACGCCGGGCTGTCCCAGGAGGACGCCGAGCTCAGCGCCAAGGTTTTTGCGACCACCGATTCCTGGGGCACGTTTACCCACGGAACCCGGCAGATTCGCGGTCTCATGAAAAACGCCCGCAGGGGCCGCCTGGTAGCCACGGCCAAGGAGAAGATCGTCAATGAGGGCCCGTCCTGGGCGATCATCGACGCCTGTGACGGCATGCCTCCCTCCATATCCTACCGGGCGGTGGAGCTGGCGCTCAAGAAAGCGGGAGAGACCGGGATGTGTTACATCGGCGTGCGCGGCAGCAGTCACTTCGGCGCCGCCGGATTCTACTCCAACATGATCGCCGAAGGCGGCATGCTCGGCATGTCGTTTTGCAACGTCGAACCTTGTATGACGGTGCCGGGCGGCAAGAGCCGTATCCTCGGCACCAATCCGATCGCCTGGGCCGCCCCCACCGGAACCGAGCGCACCATCATGCTCGATATCGCCACCAGTGCCGTGGCCGCAACCAAGATCTTCGCCGCCAAGAACGAAGGCCGCGAGATCCCCGACACCTGGCTGGTTGACGATGATGGCGTTCCCACCACCAATCCGAACGACTTCCCCGAGAAAGGCAGTCAGTTGCCGATGGCCGGGCACAAAGGGTACGGGCTCGCCGTCCTCGTAGAGATCCTTACCGCCACACTGTCCGGCGCGGCGATGATGAGCAGGGTGCAGAGTTGGGTGGCGGACACGGACGAACCGTCAAACCAGGGCCACGCCTTTCTCGCCATGAACGTCGGGGCCATGATGCCGGAGTCGGAGTTTCACGCCCGCATGGCCACCATGTGCAGCGAGATCAAAGAGGCCGATATGGCCCCAGGATACGAGATCTACCTGCCGGGTGAGATTGAGTGGAACAACCGCCAAAAGGCGCTCGTGGAAGGCATCGTCATGCCGGAGGATGTGCTCATCAGTCTTCGCGGACTGGCCGGCGACAGCGGTTTGAATCCTGCTGACTTTGGGGTGGACCTGGGCTAGGTACTTCCGCACGTGACACACGTTTCAGAGGTGCTTCAACTCTCGTCTTGCCACAGCGCCCGCATTTCTTCGCACGACTCCAGCAGCTCGTTCAGAGTACCAACGGCATCCACCCGACCGTCTTTGAGAACGACGATCCGGTCGGCACGGCGCAAAGCGGGACGACGGTGGGAGACGACGAGGCAGGCGGCGTTGCGATCCTCGAAGACGCGAGTCCACAGGGTACGCTCGGTTTCGACATCGAGGGCTGAAGAGAGATCGTCAAAGACGAGAAGATCGGCCTGGCGGATGAACATCCGGGCCGCGGCCGTTCGCTGAATCTGACCACCCGAGAGTTTGACGCCGCGCGGGCCAACGATCGTGTCCAGCCCGTTCTCGAGCGTAGGTACGTCTGTTTCCAAAACGCCGTGGCGCAGCGCGTCGGTGAGACGCTCCTCGTCGACGGACAGGCCCAGTAGGATATTGTCGCGCAGCGTCTCGCTAAAGAGCCGTGGAATCTGCGGCGTGTAGGCGCACAGCGGCGGCACGAAGAAGGTCTTGGGGTCGTCCACGTCCTTTTCGTTCCATCGAATATGGCCGGCATCTCGAGGCAACGTACCGAGCAGGGTGCGCAGGAGCGTGGTCTTGCCCGCGCCAATCTGACCGGTAATAACGGTGAAGGAGCCGGCTGCGATGCGGAGGTCAATGTCACGGATTCCGCTTTCCGTGCCCGGATACAGCTTGGTCAGCCCGGCGACATCGAGCTCACGCAGACGATCGGATGTTTCGATTTCGCGAGGGGCGGGCAGTGGCGGTGGCTCCGCCAAGTAAATGTGGCTTTCGGCGGACAGACGCTCCCTGGGGATGTCGTCGATGGTGCGCGACATGCGCAGATAGGAAACCTCGGCGCGCTTGTGGTTGGTGAGAATCGTACCGAGCAGCGACCCGCTCCGTGCGACCTGGCCCACGTAGGTCGCAAACAGCGCCAGGTCGCCAACGGTGAAACTTCCCGACTTCATCTTCTGACCGACCATGATGAGGATCACGCCGGTGGCGAGATGGCCAAGATTGAAGTTGATGGAGTCGAGGAGCTGGTTGAAGAGATTGTCGATGAGGGTAGAGCGCCGTCGCTTGTCGTTCAGAAATCGAAAACGGTCAACCACGTGCGATTCGGTGGTGGCAACCTTGATGGAAAGGACGGACTGGAACATCTCGTTGATAAAGTTGGTGGCGCGCTCGGTGGCGATGCGCTGAGCTGTTCGGTACCTGTAGATGAGCTTGCGACAGGCGTCGACGATGATGACGACACAGATGGCCGGCACGATCGTGACGAGGGTAATCCACGGGTCGATGTTAGCCATGTAATTGATGGCCAAAGCCGCAAAGACCAGATTGCCCCAGATGTGGATGTAGCGGTTCAGGTACTGGATGATGCCCATGACGTCGTCGCGAAAACGGTTGGTGACCTCGCCTGACGCTCCGGCGATTGTCGTCGGATCACGTACCTCGAGAATGGCAGTGATGAGATTGCGCCGGAGTAGAGTCTCGATCGCATACCACCACCGGGGCCAGGCAATGGCCGACCCGAAGAGGGCGATTCGATCGCCGATCTCGACCGCGACGTCGAGGGCGACGAGAGTGTAGGGTGTGAACCCTGCTTCTGCCTGTCCCGAGAGGGCGTCGAAGAATTTTTTCATGATGACGCCGGCCAGAAACGGGGCAACATCGTCGATCCCGCGGAAGAAGATGGTTGCCAGGAAAAGACCGGGGCGGAATCGGAGCAGGCGCCACGTGGTCCTTCCCATCGACATGGGCTTCGACAAAGGCGTGCTCACGCGATCAACTCCTCGAGACCGGCACGAAGCAGTTTGGAAAACTGAGATCCGGGATTCTGAATAAGTTCCGATCGCCGGCCGAACTCCTGGATCCGTCCGCGGTCGAGAATCAGGATGTCATCGACCTTTTCCACAGTTTCGAGACGGTGGGCAATGATAATGCCCGTCCTCTGATCGAGCAGGCGTTCGACGGCAAGATTGATCTTGCGCTCGGTGGCCGGATCGAGCCGCGAGGATGGCTCATCCAGAATCACCAGCCCGGGATCCTTGAGGAAGACCCGCGCGAACGCCAGTAGCTGGGACTCGCCCGCGGAAAGACCGCTGCTGCCGGCTGTGATCTCCGTATCCAGACCCGCAGAAAGACGGGCGTACCACATCTCGAGTCCGAGCTCTTCCAGGGTAGCGACGATGCGGTCGTCGGAGACATCCGGATGGAACAGGGCGAGGTTGTCCCGAACTGTTGCATTGAAGAGCTGCACGTCCTGCGTGACGAGGCCGACGTGGCGGCGCAGATCGTCGAGCTTCAGGTCTGCGATCGCTTGCTGGCCGAGCCGGATCTCGCCGTCCCGAATGTCGTAGAGGCGGAACAGTAGGCGCGTCATCGTCGTCTTGCCGCTCCCCGTGCGTCCGAGCAAACCGAGCGTCTCACCCGGCTGGAGCGCGAAGGTCACATCCTCGAGGATCGTCTCCCCCGGATTGTAGCCGAAGGTGACGTGATCGAAGCTGACCCCGAGGGGATGGGACGTGGACAGGTCGGCGCTGCCGTCGGAGATCGAGGGTTCGATGCGGTGCAGCTCTTCGATTCTCTTCAGACCGGCGGTGGCGCGCTGGAGCTCGTTGATCTGCCGGCTGAGCTCGAACAAGGGTTCGCGCAGCATGGAGGTATAGTGGAAAACGAGAAAAACGGCGCCGATGGTGAACGTGCCTTCCCGGTAGAGCCAGATGCCCATGCCCATGGCCAGGGCGTAACCCAGGGCGAAGAGAACGCCGGTGATGGATTGCAGTGCCTCGCTCACGAACTCGGAGCGTTTCACGCGCGCGAAGACCCTGTTGTTGACGTCGTGGAAGCGCTGTACGGCATAGTCAATCGCCCCGCTGGTACGAATGTCCTCGAGGCCCAGCAGCCGCTCTTCGACGAAGCCGTACATCTGCGCGTAACTCTCACGTTCGGCAGTGTAGATGGGGACAGCGATGTTCCTGGTCAGATTCAAAATCCAGAAGGCGAGCACCGAGAAGGCTGCGAGGGCAGCGCCGACGCGCCAGTCTTCAATTGAGACGAGAATCAGGGCGCCGAAGAGGAAAATGACACTGCCGATGACCTGGAGCACGAATTGAGAAAAGAAGTTGGCCAGGGCCGTGGTGTCGCCGTCGACCCGCTCGATCATCTCTCCCGGCGTATGGTCGTGGTGGAAACCCATGTCCAGGTGGAGGCAATGGAAGGCCAGGTCGTTGCGCATCTTGTTTGTCGCGCGCCAGCCCACGTCCTGACCCAGATAGGAGCTGACGATTTGGATCGCCTGCCGAGTGATGCCAATACCGAGAAAGAGGACGCCGGCCCACACGAGGCTGCGCAGAGGTCCGTCCGCTTGTGCCGTGTCGATGAAGAAGCGAATGACCTGCGGACCGAGCAGACCGAGCCCGATGCCACCCGCCATGCTGACGGCGAGGAGAGCGACGCGGCTCTTGTATGGGCTCAAATACCGGGCGAGAAGGGAAGCGTAATGGCGAAGCGGCACCCGCGCGGACACGGGGTTGGGTTCTGGTGCGGGGTCGATCTGCTTCCTCCAGACTGCGATTCAGATGAATTGTGGTTGCGCCGCGAACCCGATGCACGTAACGCGACCCCATAAGATCGTCAGTATTTGCTCGTGGGCCAGTCGGGGGGAGCCTGCGGCCATTGACCTCGGGTTTTTGCAATCGCTATACTTCCCCACCCCAATCAGGTCAACCGCCGATCGCGTCTGAACGCTCACAGGCGACGGTGCCGGTAGACGCGTCGGGGCCGTCGATTCGTGGGATTGGAGACACAATGACCTCACATTGGGATGTTGAAAAGCTTTCAAATCCGCCGGAAACCTTTGCCGCACCCGGATTCGGCGCCCCGGGGGTGGAAGCCCTCTTTTTCGAAGGCGAACCGTGGGGAGCTCGACAAACGCGTGTCTTCGCCTGGATGGGTCTGCCGTACCTTCAGGAAAACGCAAAATGCCCGGCGATGGTGCTTCTCCACGGCGGTCGTGGCACGGCGTTCGATGAATGGGTTCGGATCTGGAATCGGCGTGGCTACGCGGCGATTACTTTTGATCAATGCGGATGTGTTCCCGAACAGCCTGATCCGGTTGGAGGGCCTCACGAACGCCACGAGTGGGGAGGGCCTCCGGGATGGGACGCTTCTTTCGACCAGATGCACGAAGAGATCCCGATGCAGTGGCAGTACCACGCCGTTGCCGCGGCGATGCGGGCGCATTCGTTGATTGCGTCGCATCCGGCAGTCGATGAAAATCGCATAGGTCTCACAGGAATATCCTGGGGTGGGTACCTGACCTGTCTCGTGGCGGCAGTAGACAAACGTTTTAAATGCGCCGTTCCCGTATATGGGTGTGGATTTCTTGGTGAAAACTCGGGGTGGACGGACGTAGTTGAGGAGCCGTGGCTCAGCACCTGGGATCCGGCCGTATTTCTTCCCCAGGTCGATATGCCTTGCTGCTGGGTTTCCGGAACCAACGATGGCGCTTATCCGTTGGACTCGCTGCAAAAATCGTATCGCTTACCAGAGGCCGCTCGGACGCTGAGCATAAGGATCGAAATGCCTCACGGTCATGAGTCCGGATGGGCGCCGACAGAGATCGGAACGTTTGCGGACAGCGTGCTGTCCGGCGGAGCTCCGCTGGCCCGTTTGATCGATTTCCAAACCTCCGAATCCAAGGTCGAGGTATCGTATGAAGCTGTCCGTCCCATCGTCAATGCAGAGTTTGCTATACACGAGCGACCGGCTTTTGGTCAGATCGGAAGTACAATAGCGTTCCGATCGATGTCGACCATGACTCGGGGAGATTGGTGACCGATGTCCCGGCTTCAGCAACCGTCCTCTTTATCAATCTCTATGATGATCGCGGGTGTGTTGTAAGCACGGAGCATGTGGAGTTGTAGCCGGCGACTCCGGTAGGACGAGAGCGGGCCGCGCTGCCAGGGTGCTGCGGTAAGTGATAGGTCACTAACGCAACGTAGGGGAGATGAAGATGGCATACAAAGTGGGTGTAGTCGGCTGCGGTGGAATGGGACGCATCCATTTGCGGATGATACGGGACAATCTGCCCGAATTTGAAATCGCCGCCCTGTGCGATCCCTTTGACGGGGCCAGAGAGCAGGTGAAGGAAGACTTCGGGCTGGAGATCGACTACGAGGATTGCGCCCAGATGTGCGATGCGGTGGAGCTCGACCTGGTGGTGGTGGCGACTCAGACGCGGGGACACCATGCACCCACCCTGGCCGCCCTAGAGCGCGGCATATCCGTGCTGTGCGAGAAACCGATCGCCATCGACCTCGTCGAGGCCGATGCGATGGTCGCGGCGGCGGCAAAAAGCGGCGCCAAGCTGGCGATCAACCAGCAGAACCACGTCAATGCGGGCATGCGCAAGGGACAGGATCTGGTGCGGGAGGGGCTGATCGGCGACATCGTCATGATACGGGGCCGCAACAAAAGCGGACGCAAGAGCGGCAACGAATTTATGGAGATGGGCACCCATACGACCGACATGATGCTCTGCTTCGGCGGACCGGCTGAGTGGTGCTCGGGGACGGTCTACTGGGAAGGCCGGCCGGGATCAATCGGCGACATCATGGAGTCCAAGGAGATGTCGCATCACGACCGCGATTCGGGTCCGGTCATGGGCGACCGCGCCCTGGGACACTACGGATTTCCCGGCGGCATCTTGGGTGAAATCCACTTCCTAGGGTACGAGAAGAACTACAACGCCAATTACGGCGTGGACGTGCTCGGCACCAAGGGTCAGCTCGCGATCCGCGCCGCCCTAAAGGTCGATCACAAGCTCTGGCATCTGCCGCGTCCTATGGACGGCGCACCCGCCGATTTCGGCGATTGGCAACCGGTCCACGTGGGCGAGATGGGAGATGACTTCGCGATCGCCACCATGTACCGCGAGCTGATGGCGGCGCGAGACGGTGGCGGCGAGCCGCCCAGCAGTGGCGAGGAGGGTCGTGCTGCGTTCGAGATGATCCTGGGGCTCTACCAGTCACATAGGGAGGGTGGCCAGCGCGTGGCATTGCCGATGGCGGAGCGGCGCCATCCGTTGGAGATGTGGCGCCTGGAAAATTGATTCGCCTCGGCGCCAAGTTCCTCGTCGGGTACAATAGCGAGATGCGGGGCGACGAGTTATAACACAACAGTCATGGCAAACACCTGAAGGGAGGAACAATTTGGACCGACAGAAGCTGCGCATACTAACGGTCTCTGCCCACCCGCACGACTGGACCTGGTTTTCCGGAACCTTGGGAATCCACAGCGCAAGCGGAGACGAGGCGACCGTGTGTATCGTGACGCACGGTGGAACCACCCATCGGGAGCTCTACCTGGACGAGCTCAGAAAGCCGGAAGCGGACCGCGATCCTGACATAATCAACGAGTCGATCGATGACTACATCGAGCAGAAAGCAAATGAGATGCGCAATGCCGCCGCCTTGTTCGGCGTCACGGATGTTCGCATGCTCAACTTTCCGGACAAGCCGTTTACCCTGCAGCAGTATCCGGAAGTGGTCGACCAGCTAGCAGATCTCATCCGCGAGGTGCGTCCCCACATTCTTATCACCGAGTCTCCCTTTACCGACGATTTGAGACCGGTAGCCCACCGTTCCGACCACACCGAGGTTGGACGGGCGGCGCTCGAGGCGAAAGAGCAAGCAGGTTTCCCACGCCTGGGGGTGGAACGATCGCCGCACAACGTACCGCTTACCTACTGGCCGGGCGAGGTCTTCGATCGCTCCCAGCTGGACTTCGTGGTCGAGCTGTCCCCAGAATGGTTCGAAAAGCGCGTACAGGGCGAGGCTTTCTACGAATCGCAAGGTCACGACCCGGAGTTGGCGCGCAGTCGTTTGATGGTCGAGGTCGGCCAGATGGGCAGAACCCTGCGAACGAGCTACGGCGAGGGTTTTGTTCGCGAGCGTCCGGAGCTGCTGGCCCGTCTGCCGGCGCCGGAGCTGATGCTGGAGCAGGCGGAAGAAAATTACGAGGCGCGCAAGCGCCGTCTCACCGGTAAGGACAGATCCCAGAAGTAGGGCACCAAACACAACACGGGATCTGGTGAGTACGCGGTTCAAGTACGATCTTGGGTGCATGTCCCACACTTCCGCTACGTCGGCACGGTCGACTTACGGACCTTTCGCTCCGCTCTATGCATCAATGGCTCGCTGCTACAGCGGGGGCGCGATCCCTGCGTGCCAGCGCTGGGCGGTGCAGCGCCTTCCCGCCGGATCGCGGGTGTTGTTCGCCGGACCCGGCCCTGGCGCCGATCTGCCTTGGGCGGCACAAGCGGGTCTGTCCGTAACCGCGGTGGACAGCTGCGGAGCCATGCTGCGGCTCACGCGGCGCCGGCTGCGTCGAGCCGGCCTCGAAAATGCCGTCGATTTGGTGCACGCCGACCTCTTGCAGCTGCCCAAAACGGCGGGTTGGGGGTATCCATTTAACCGGAGTGCGTCGCGACCCCCATCAGTGTTCGGCCGTCCCATCAGTGTTCGGCCGTCGGCAATGAGATCCTGGAAACGCATCGGCTCGTGGGCCACGGCCAGCTCGAGCACGCGATAAAACACCATGCCGCGGCTGCGGGAGCGGCGGCGATTGAAGCGGAACACGAACTCGTTGAGGTAGTGGCTCATGTGGGTACTGTCGGCGGCCCCTTGATGCGTTCCCAGCAGCCACCGCTTGGCCAGTGAGACAACGCGGTGCACGGCGGGCAACAGCTTGTTGGGATCATCGCCCCGAGCGCGGGCCGCGCCCTGGCTGCGCCGATCGTGCTCGTAGCCGAGCTGAGCCAGTCCCTGATAAGCGGGCCACCCGTCGGTGATGATCGTCGAGCCCGGCTCGACGTGATCCATCACGAACGCGTGCAAGGTCTCGGCAGAGGCATCGGCCAGTGGCGACATGCGGCACCGCCCCAATCCTCTCGGCTCATGAACCTCAACTGCGATACCGGTCAGCACCTTCTTGCCCCTAGCGCGGCCACCGGCCAGCCCAGGCTCGGCGCCGCCGATGTAGGTCTCGTCCACCTGTACCGTCCCGCTCAGCAGATCCCGACCGGGACGTACCAACACCGACCGCAGGCGGTGCAGCATGGCCCAGGCAGTCTGGTAGGAGCTGATCTCCAGTACTCGCTTCAAGCTCAACGCCGAGATCCCGTCTTTACCGGTGGCGAACAGCCAGCAGGCGGTGTACCATATCGTCAAGGGTGTCCGCGTCCGATCGAAGATCGTACCGGCCGTCACCGAACTGCGTGTCGAACACGCCGGACACATGAAGCGGCCATCGCCCAAGCGCCAACCGCCTTCGTGGCCGCAACTCGGACAGACGAAGCCGTCGGGCCACCGCAGCCATTCGAGGTAGTCCAGGCAGTCCGCATCGGTTCGAAACCAGGCTTGAAACTCGCCAACCGAGCCCGGGTAGTGCTTGCCAGCGCGAGGATACGCCATGCACTGAACATATGGTAACTCCGGTTAAATGGATACCCCCAACGGCGGGTTATGACGCGGTCGTCGCACAGTTCTTCCTGAACGTCTTTGCGCCAACCCAACTCCCGCAAGTACTCGACAACCTGGCCAGTCACCTGAAACCCCGGGGACGCCTCATCGTCGGTGATTTCGCGCCATTGTCCAGGGGACGACATGTTCTGCAGCAGGCTTATCACGATCTACCCATGCGTTTCTTCGCGCGCTTCGGGGCCAACGCAATACATGCGGTGCACGACCTGCCGGGTCACTTGGCGGCCGCGGGATTTTTGGTAAGCGAACGTCGACGCTTCGGCCTGTTTAGCGTCGGGCCGCGCTGGATTGAAGGGCTCGTGGCGGAGCGGAAGCCGGAGCCGTCATGAAAAGCAAGCTGCACCGGGTCTTGGAACGGGGGCTGGTGGACACCCATCTGTGGGTGTCGGCGGCGGCCGCTGGTCTGACCCTGTTTGCCGCCACCGCTCTCCGGCTTTCGACGGGAGTGGCAGCGGCGGGCGTAGTGTTCAGCGCGACATTACTGATTTACGCCGTCGACGATTTCTTTGACGGACGCATGCGCGTCCAGCCCCTGCGGTGGTACACCATGGCCGTCGGCTTCCTGAGCTTGGGCGTCCAGCTGCTTTCTGCACCCACCGTGGCAGTTATTGTCGTTGCCCTTGGTGCGGCTCCCGCCTTGCTCTACGGTGCGCCGATTCGTGGTCGTCGACTACGCGAGCTTCCGGCTGTAAAACCGTTCTTTGTAGCCGCTTCCCTCACGGTTGCGGCCGTAGCCGTACCGGTCTTATGGGCGTGGCCGACGCCAGCCATCCTGCCCGCGGCATCCCGCATCGCAATGGTGGCTGTTTTTCTGCTTGGCCTGGTGCTGTGCAATGTCTGCTTCTTCGATCTGCGGGACCGAGTAGACGACGTGCGCGCCGGCGTTTGCACGGTCCCGGTAGTGCTGGGGGTGGCCGGAACGCGCCGGTTGTGCCTGACTGTCTGCCTGGGGGTCGCTCTGGCAGCGACGGTAGCCGAGGCTGGGCTGCGAGCGCCGCTTGTCGCGGCGGCCTTGATAACTGCCGCCTATGCACGATTGCTGCCCGCTCGGAGCGGTCGCCTGAAATACGCTTTGGCCGTCGACGGGGTGCCGGTACTGTTGGGTGTGTGCGTCTTGGTATTCTGACTTAACACGCGAGCTTACACACAATCCTCGAGACCTCTCCAATCCAACGTTCCAATTTCGATCCGTGCCTGCGGAGGGTTCGGCGATGACTCAGACCACACGGGACGACGGCCGGCCACGCATAACCCTGCGCGGGTTCCTACTTGGTCTGCTCACGATCGCGGCCACATTCTATTTCATTTCACGGGTCTCCGTATCGGGCCACTTCGCCATGTCGCAGTTCCCGATGGCGGTATTCATCCCGTTCGTCCTCTGGCTCTTCCTCAACATCCTGCTCAAACTGATTGTCCCCGCCCTGGCACTGCGCAAGGGCGAGCTGCTCACCATCCTGATCATGCTCTGGGTCGTGGGCGGGGTGCCGATCTGGCTGGGCTACTGGGCCCTGATCCTGGCCTCGCCCACTTATTACGCGTCGCACGAGAACGGATATGCCGAGGCGTTCTTCGATTATCTGCCATGGCATCTATTCCCGACTGCAACGGAGCGTGTCATTGATCCGTTCTTTCTCGGGCTACGCCAGGGAGCCGGCGTGCCGTGGGAGGCGTGGACCGGCCCTCTGGCGCAGTGGTTCGGCGTTTCCATGGCGATGGTGATCTTCGCATTCTGCGTCACAGTACTCTTCCAGCGCCAGTGGGAGCAGCACGAAAAACTGACGTTTCCACTTGCTCAAGTACCTGTGGATCTGCTTCGGGGACGGCAAGACAAAGCGCTTCCCGCACTGTTTTACACCTACCTTTTCTGGATCGGATTCGCGGTAGCCATCGTGCCGATCCTCTACAACATCGTCACCTATTTCACCCCCGGTGTTTTAGAGTTACAGTTTCTGACTCGCTATATGCGTGTGAACTTTGGTGAATGGGCATCTATCAAACTGCGCTACATGCCGATCATCATGACCTTCACCTATCTGTGTCCGGTGGACATTCTCGGAAGCCTCGTTCTCTTCCGACTGTTGAGTACGCTGAAGGGTGGAGCGATCAACGGGCTGGGCCTGGGGGTTGGTGAAGAAGGGCAACAGATCGTCGGCGAGAGGATTCTCTTCATGGAGAGCTACGGCGCCTTGATGTTTATCGCCTGCTGGGCCGTATGGGTGGCCCGCCGGCATCTGCGAACGACCTGGCGCCTGGCGCGCGGCGGTACCGGCGACAAAAGGATGGCCGGAATCTACCGGATGGCCTGGGCCGGCTTGATCCTGTCCGCCGTCTACATCGTCGGCTGGGGCACGAGCCTGGGAATGCCTCCGGTTCTGGCGGCGGCAACCTTCGTCCTCATGTCACTGACCTTCTTTGCCACGTCAAAACTGATTGCGGCTACGGGCTTCGCCTACTTGATGCCGCTGCGCCCGTTTCTCAAGGGGGCGCCCGTTATAGTGGATCTCATAGGTACCAGCCACCTGTCCCATCGTAGCATTACTGCCTTCAGACTGTTCACCAGCCGCGCCTTTTTCGGAACCTTCGTCATTCCCGTGTGGCCAGCACTGACCCACCACCTGCGCATTTTTTCGCTGCGGGACCAGAGGGGTTGGGCGACTACCATCGTCGTGGGTGCTTTCGCGACCGGTTTTCTGGTGGCTGCCCTGGGTTCCATTGAAGGTGCCTACTTGCGGACCAGCTACTCCATGAGGACGGAAAGCTGGATCACGGGCGTGTTCTGGGATCCGCTGGTCTACTGGTTGAGGAATCTGACAGTCTGGGACTGGGGCAAGATCGGCGTCTTTACCATTGGTTGGGTCGAGGCCGCCGTCCTGACGTTCCTGCGCGCCCGGTTTCACTGGTTTCCGCTGCATCCTGTGGGGCTTGCCTTTCAGGGGACCTTTGGCCCGGATCTCTACTGGTCCACCCTCGCCATTGTTTGGATCGTCAAGCTGCTGCTAATGCGCTACGGCGGGGTTCGGGCTTATGTGGCGGGCAAACCCTTCTTCTACGGTCTGGGGATTGGGTACGTAATTGGCGTTGCTATCGGTGCCGCCGTCGACGTAGTATGGTTTCCAGTGGAGGGTCACCGATTGCACCGGTGGTAAGCGGCGCTTGACGACGGCGCTGCCGCCCTGTCTTCGAAATCCATCTCCCTGCGATTGAATTCTAGGGGGTGACAGCAGTTATTAGTGTGTCGCCTAGCGAGGACAATCAATCCCTATTGCTGTGGGAGTGGCCATCCATCGAGTGCGGTCGCCTAGAGGCAGAACCGCGAGGAGTAATGCCTGTTATGAAACCGACGCCTCAGGAATTGAAGCGCGGAAAGCTGACGAAGACGCGACTCGAGCACTGTGTGACCAAGCTCGACGAGGAGGGCTATGTAATGCTGGAGGGTGTGGTGCCAACAGCGCTCTTGAAGGAGATTCGCGCCGCCATGGATGCAGTGCACCAGCAGCATTTCAGGGCAATTCCGAGGGCTACAAAGAGACCCCACGCATTCGGCAAAGGCCACGGGATCTTCGGCGTGCGAGTGCCCAAGGAGATGCCGTTCATGGACCCGAAGGTGGTGACGAATCCGTTCGTCGTGCCGATTCTGGATCAGGTACTCGGGTCCGATTTCTTCTGCGCTGCGTACAATACCAACAACTCATGGCCCGGTTCACGGGCGCAGCATGCTCACCGCGACCACGATCCGCTGTTCGAGAATCTCCCGTATGCGCTGCCCCCGTCGGCTTTGACGGCCAGCATTCCCCTGGTCTCTTTCAATGAGAAGACTGGTGCCACCGAGCTTTGGCCGGGTACTCACCTCTATCCGGGACCATATCCTGGGGACATCCGGAACTTTGATTCAATAACGGGGGAACGGACTTCGTGCAGAATGCTGGCGCCGATGGGGAGCATCGTGCTGCGGGATGGGCGAATGTGGCACCGGGGCATGCCCAACAAGACCAAGAAGGTGCGCACCATGCTATCGCTGGTCTACCGCCGCGCTTTGCATGGTCAACACCAAACAATGGGGTTTCGCCAGGAGGTCTGGAATGACATTCCTGAAAGAACCCGGCAGGTCTTTCGGTTTAGCTCGGTAACCGATTAGAAAGGACCGCTTACGGAGAGCGCGATCCAGACCACCTTCAGAAAGTAATGATCGATTTGGTATCCAAAGAACGCACCGCAGCATCGATCCACTGGATCGTCTTCAGATTGACTTCGATCGCCGTCGGCATAACCCGATCCGTCGTAATGGACGTGTACAGAGCTACGTAGGGATCGCGGATAGCCGGATCGAGATCCTCCGCCGGCCCCACCGTTTCCCGCACCTCCCCTTCAACCAGCACTTCGATTTCGCCCTCGCTCTTCACCAGCTGCAACGCGGCCTCGCGGCACTCCACGCGAATTAGACAGTCGTTGCTCTGCGAGTCGAAGGTGACGAGGAGATGGGCTTGAACGCCGTTGGTAAACTCGGTCAGCACGTTGGTCATGGTATCGCTGTTATAGTTCGAGTGCTGCGGTTTCTGCCCCAACGCATAAACGCTTTTCAGATCGGGATGGCCGAGGATGGCAAGCATCGAATCGAGGGAGTGGACACCCTGCTCCCACAGGGCCGGATACTCGCCAGTGAAAGACCGCATAACCGGACGGTACCGGTGATGGTTGTACATCAGCAGATAAGGGTCCCCATAGTCTCCGCTCAGCACCAGCCGTTGCAGCTGCCGTTCCATCAGGCCGTACTGGTACTGGTTGCCGATCACGACCGCCTTGCCTTGCTGTTTGGCAAGCGCAGCCAGCTCAACCGCCTCCGGATAGCTGTAGGTCAACGGTTTTTCCACCCAGACATGTTTGCCCGCCTCCAGAGCCTCTTTGACCAGCGCGAAGTGGAATCTAGCCGGCGTCACGATGACTACGACTTCGGCGTCCGGTTGCGCTGCCACGGCTTCGTTCAAATGTTCGTAGGTGGCGATGTTCTCCAGACCGGTCTTGTGCTTCGCTTCTGCTAGATGCTCCGGCGCTATCTCAACGAGGGCGAGCGGTTTGAAACGGTCCGCGTAACCTTCCAGCAGATCATCGAGAATCTTGGCGCCGCGATTGCCGACGCCAACCTGAATAAACGCGAACGTCTCCACTTCTCTAGTCTCCATATTTTTCAGCCGGTCGCTCCCGCCGGCAACTGGCGCAAGACCGACACCTCGAATCTTCCTTCTGCCGTTTCCGAATCCAATGTGAACTCGCGGCCCGGAATTCGCTATTCGATTATCTCGTTCAGCCCCTCGACAACCTGCGCAATCTCCTCCGGGCTGACCTGCCCGATCTTCCTGTCGATTCGCTCTACGGCAAGGGTGCGAATCTGGCTGATTTTCACCCAGGTCCTCTTGGGCAGCTTTGGGGTTTTGAGTTCCAAAGTGAGAGGGAATCCGGCACGTTGAGACTGACTGGTGAGGGCAACGGCAATGACCGTACCCGACCTGCGGTTGAATACATCCTGGCTGAGAATGAGGACTGGCCGGCGACCTGACTGCTCGTGTCCCCTGACCGGGTTCAGATCTGCCCAGCGGATCTCGCCTCTTAGTATTCGGGCCATTCCGCAAGATCCTCGGACAAACCTTCTTCCGCCAGAGACTTTTCGAGGTCCGGATCGAGTTTGGCACACTCGCGTGCCAGTCGACTGCGATCCAGCCGCGCGAGTTTTTCTTGCAGTGCGACCTCTACACCGCGACTCCTGCTCGGGAACACTGCTTGGTGAACCAGCGAATCCAACCGCTCGACCGTCTCTGTATCTAGCGTAACTGCAACCTTAGCTTTAGCCATAACATGCTCCTTTGGTATGATGATATGTCATACCATCGAATCAGGCAAGCCGCGATCGGTGCGATCTCGGTAGAGGCAGGAGCCCCCCCCGGCGCACGTGACGCGTGGCCAAAGTCGTTTGATGAAAGGTGCGGGCGATTGCCATCATTACTTGCCACCCCATCCAGAAATTGACGTTACATATGGCCCTCGGTAAGTTCCATTTCTTATGTGTTGAGCGTCGTTATCCAGGGTCGTATCCTCCCGTCAAAACAGACCAACCACCAGGCGGCTGCTGGAAGAACCGAACCACTCTGCGCTATCTGAACAAAAACAGGAGAATACTATGGCCACCTTTAGTCTAGCATCATCTCTCTTCGTCTTCAGCAAGGAGAACAAAGCGGACGGCGATCCGTATGCAGCACTCGACGCCATCGCCGCCGCTGGGTTCGGCCAGACCGAGCTGATGGCCGAAGGCGAACTCTGGGAAGCTGGAGGCGCCCCCGACCCGCAACCGTTTCGCCAGGCCATTGAGCGTTCGGCGGTCACGGCTCGCACTGTGCATACGCCGATGTCAGAGGTGAATCTGGCCAGTTCCAACGAGGACGTCCGGCGAACCAGTGTTGGCCGTATTGCCGAAGCCTTGCGGTTCTTTGCCGAGCTGGGAGGGCAAACCGCCATCGTGCATCCCACCGGCAGACCGGGACCCGGCGAGGAACCGTTCGCCCCGCAGAACGTCGGCGTCGCCATGGAAAACGCGTATCGCTCGGTAACCGAGTTGGTAGACGTTGCGCAAGAAACCAGGGTGCAGATCGCTTTGGAAAATCTGCCCGTCACCGGGTTAGCCTGTCGCCCGCTGATGACGATGCAGGAGCTGCGCGCTTTCGTGGCGCCGTTTCCCGCGGAGCATGTCGGACTGTGTCTGGATACCGGGCACGCCCGCATCTGCGGATTGGATCCGGCCAACCAGGCACGCGTGGCTGCGGAAAGGTTGTGCGCCCTGCACCTGCAGGACGTGGACGGGGAGAAGGACTGTCACTGGGTGCCCGGACGCGGTGTCATCGACTGGTCTGCGTTAGGTGCCGCCCTGACGGAGATCGACTTCGACGGCGCCTGGACGGTGGAGGCGTTGTCCAAGAACACCGACCTGACTGCCGAAGAGGTAGCCGCTGAATGCGCCACGGTTTGTGAGCGGTGGGAATCCGACGACATCTCCTGATGAGGCTCACCGGTAAAGTTGCATTGATAACCGGAGCAGCCAGCGGCATCGGCCGCGAATCGGCGCTGCTCTTTGCGCGCGAGGGCGCCGCCGTCAGCGTGGTCGACGTCAACGACGCCGGCGGCGACGAGACGGTCGCCATGGTAGCGGCGGAGAATGGTCGCTCCATCTACCTGCATGCCGACGTATCCCGATCCGCCGACTGCGAGGCTATGGTATCCGCGACTGAGAAGGAGTTCGGCGCGCTGCATGTGCTGTTCAACAACGCCGGCATCATGGACGCCGCCGACGAAGACGCCGTCAACACCTCCGAAGAGGTGTGGGAGCGAACGATGGCGGTGAACCTGAAGGGGGTGTTCCTCGGCTGCAAGTTCGGCATCCCGGCGCTGCGCCGCGCTGGTGGCGGCTCGATCATCAACACCGCTTCGTTCGTCGCGTTGGTGGGTGCCGCGACGCCGCAGCTGGCGTACACCGCCAGCAAAGGAGGCGTGCTGGCGTTGACCCGGGAGCTGGCCGTGGTTCATGCCCGCGAAAAGATTCGCCTGAACGCCCTGTGTCCCGGACCCCTGCGTACCGAGCTATTGATGAAGTTCCTCGACACCGACGCCAAGAAGGAGCGCCGTCTGGTGCACCTTCCCACCGGCCGTTTCGGCGAAGCGGCGGAAATGGC
Source organism: Candidatus Latescibacterota bacterium (assembly GCA_965217095.1). Classification (GTDB taxonomy): domain Bacteria; phylum Latescibacterota; class UBA2968; order UBA8231; family UBA8231; genus CAYNZV01. The sequence goes on along the minus strand of OZ244235.1, from coordinate 5,336,625 downwards.
GCAGGCCGCTTTGTTTCTAGCCTCCGATGAGTCCTCCTATGTCACCGGAACCGAATTCAAGGTGGACGGTGGACTTACGGGCGCCTATGTAACACCCGAGTAAACGCTCAGTCGATGGTAGCCCCGCCGTCGATGACGATGTGGGCCCCTGTCATGAACGAAGCTTCCTCCGACGCCAGGAAGACAGCGCCGGCGGCAATCTCCTCAGGTTTTCCCATTCTTTTCATCAGCGCGTCCTGCCCGAACTCTTCGTACGCCGCTTCCGGATCGAGGCCAAGGGAGGCGATATGCCGGTCGGTGGCCCGGGTGCGAACGGCACCGGGGCAGATCCCGTTCACGCGTATGTTGTCTCTCGCCAGATCCATTGCCAAACAGCGGGTCAACTGAGCGACGGCTCCCTTGGAGGAGTTGTACGGCACGAACGCGGGTTGTGCGACGAACGACGAAACCGACGCAATGTTGACGACCGCACCCCCACCGTTCTTGCGGAAGTGCGGCAGACAGGCGCGCACCGTGTTGGCGTAGCCGATCACGTTGACCCCGAACACCTTTTCCCAGTCCTCGCTCGTAACCTCCTCGACGGTGCCGAAGACGAAGGCGGCGGCATTATTGACCAGCACGCTTACCACTCCGAAACGGTTGACGGTCGCCGCAACCATGGCTTTGACCGAACCGTCGTCGGAGGTGTCGGTGGCGTGAAAGATGGCGCGCCCGCCCGCCGCTTCGATGGCGGCCACAGTCTGGCGGCCGGGGTCGTCTTCCAGCTCAGCCACAGTGACAGCCGCCCCCTCCCTTCCGAAACGCTCCGCAATGGCGCGACCGATCCCGTTTCCACTTCCGGTTACGATGGCGACACGATCCTTGAGTAGCATGTCATTCTCCAAGATTTGGTAAAATTTCCGGCTGTCCGCTGCACGTTGCGTTGGGGCCCGGCAGGTCCTTTTTTACTGAAATCATTTTCCGGTGGGTTTGCAAATGGCATCGATCGCCGGCAGAGGAATTGCCGCCCCTATCGATTAACGTGACACCCAAGGCCGGCGCGTGTTGATAATGCCCGAAGCGCGCTTATCAGGGCTGCATCGCCCGCGGCCGCCCGGGACAGAGCTACTGCGAGAACAAATAGAGCTTTTCAACTCGGCGCCAAACCACTATGCTTTCGACGATGAAGCAACTCAAGACCTCGAACGATGCACTGAACGAGCCGGAGGAATTACGCCGGCGGCTTGTGGAAGAGGGATACCTGTATCTGAGGAGAATACAGGATCCGCAGAAGCTGCTGGTCTTGCGCCGGGAGGTCATGGAGGCGCTGATGAGGGTCGGATGGCTGGTGGAAGGCACGGATCCCATGGATGGGATCGCGCGCATCGACGCCCAGTGCACCGAGGGCGATCCAGAGTACATCGACGGTTATCACCAGGTCTACCGCCTGCAATCGTTCCATGAATCCGCCCACCTGCCCGAGGTGATGGATATCATGGCCAAGGCAGTCGGCAGCGAAACCCTTCCCCATCCCAAAAAGATCGCCCGCCTCTGGTTTCCCCAGTACCTGGAGCATACCACTCCCATGCATCAGGACTTCGTGCATTTTCAGGGCAGCCTGGACACACTCACATTTTGGGCGCCGATCAGCGACTGCCCCATCGAGCTGGGCGGCCTGGCATTGGTGCCCGGCTCCCACAAGATCGACCGCGTAATGGACCACCACTTCTCGCTCGGCGCAGGGGGTCTGGCCATCGACGACAGCGAGCTGGATGGTGATTGGCACAGCACCGACTACGAGCTTGGCGACGTCCTGATCTTTCCCAGCCTGACCGTACACCGGGCGCTGCCCAACTACACCGAAGACCGATTGCGCATTTCCCTGGACAATCGCTACCAGTCCCTGGACGTGCCGATCTCCGAGTTCATGCTGGAGCCCCATCTGACCTCCATAAGTCCGTTGCCATGGGATGAGATCTACGAAAGCTGGGACAGCGAGGAGTATCAGTATTACTGGCAGGACCGAGGGCTGGAGATCTTGCCGTATATGACGAAGTGGCGCGAGCAGGCGTTCGAGGAATCGTTGGAGTTGGGGCGACGAAGCGGCGCGTTATTCACTCAAACGAATCGCTCGGCGCGAACCCGATTCTGAACTGGGGCAGCGCGCGTCAAGCGTTTTGAGCGACGTCGCCGAGAAGCCGTAGGCGCGACAGCGCAACCCTCCCCCCGGACGGACACCGCTCTCAGCTCAACAGGGCGTACGCTTCAATCTCCACCACCAGATTCGGTTTGAGCAGCTCCGCTACGACCACCATCGTTGAGGCGGGTCGAATCTGGTCAAAAATTTCCGAATGGGCCCGAGTGACGCCGTCCGCGTGTTTGGTGTCGGTAATGTAGACGACGGTGCGGACCACGTGCTCGAAGCTGGCTCCGGCTTCGCCCAGCGCTTTTTCGATGATACCCAGTGCTCCTTTGGCCTGTTCGTAGGCATCGCCGTTCTCGTGCGGCGGTTGGGCACAGGTGCCGGCGACATGAATCTGATCACCGACACGCACGGCGCGACAGTAGCCGAAGGTGTTCTCGAACTCCCCCCCCGATTGAATGTTCTTCCGCTTCATCTTGTTCCTCTCAAGTGTCGCCGGTTCTTGGAAATGCTGTGCCATCTTGCGGTTCGAAGCCAATGCGCTCATCGGAAGCGCTGACCTGGAACCAGTATCCCTCGTGCTTCGACACACCGTGTACGATGCCGAATTTCACATCTTCGGGGGCTTCTACGCAGCGGAGGAAAACCTGGGCGGTATCGCGCGCGCTCACCCCATGGAATTCGGCCTCGGGATCGAAGTCGTCCTGGCGAAATCTGGGACGGGTAAGGCGCACGCAGAGGCAGGAGAGACCGTGTGTGTGCGAATAGACGCGAGCCAGCGCCTCGCCCCAGCATTTGGTGGCACCGTATACGTTGGAAGGGTAAACTGGAGCATCCCAATCAACCGGTGTGCGGCTCCGATCGTAACCCGACACGGCGTTGATACTGGAAGCGAACACCAACCGCTGGCAGCCGGCGCGTCGGGCCGCTTCGAAGCCGTTGTAGGCGCCGATCACGTTGCGCTGCAGGAGACTTTCATAGAAGTCCGCCCGCGGGCTCGGATCTGCCGCCAGGTGCACCACCGTGTCGATACCCTCGCAAGCTTTGGAAAAAGCCTCGAGATCACTTATGTCGAACTCCACGGCTTCCTCATGTGGAGACAGATCCTCGACGGGCCGGATGTCGGCTAGTCGTAAGGTGTGGCGCTGCCGCCAGTGTTGGCGCAGAAAGGTGGCGACATTGCCGGCACCGCCCGTGATTAGCAGATTACGTTTGGTTGGATTCATTCAATCTCCTGGATTCCCGAAAATCAAAACGGGAGGCACCCGCGAAAACGGCATGGGAGGTTCACTCAAAGATCTTCAGGAATTCGTCGTACCCTTCATCGGCCAGCTTTTCGCGGGGCACGAACCGCAGGGCCGCGGAGTTGATGCAGTAGCGCAGGCCGGTCGGCTCAGGACCATCCTCGAACAGGTGCCCCAAGTGGGAATCGGCATGTTTGCTGCGCACTTCGGTACGCGGAAGTATGAGTTTGAAATCGGTTTTTTCCTCAACGTTGTCCGCCACCAGCGGGCGTGTGAAGCTCGGCCACCCGGTACCCGATTTGTATTTGTCCGTTGAACTGAAGAGCGGCTCTCCCGAAACGATGTCGACGTAGATCCCGACGGCCTTGTTGTCCCAGTAAGTGTTGTTGAACGGCCGCTCGGTGCCCTCGCGCTGCGTGACCCGGTACTGCAGGTCGGTAAGTTTCTTCTTCAAAACCCCGTCGGGTGGTTTCGAGAACCGCGCCTGTTTCTTGTCGACATCCCCCCAATGCTCCGTAATAAAACGATCGCGACCCGAACCTGTCCGGTAACGCTGGTAGTGTGCCGGGTTCTTCTTGTAATAGTCCTGGTGGTACTCCTCTGCGGGATAGAAGGCTTCGGCGGCACGAATCGGTGTGACGATCGGGTCGGAGAAGCGGCCGGATCCATCCAGTTCCTGCTTGGAAACCTCCGCCAACCCTTTTTGCGAATCACTGTGATAAAAGATGGCCGAGGTGTACTGGGTACCGCGGTCGTAGAAAGAGCCGCCGGCGTCGGTGGGGTCGTACATCATCCAGAAAGCGCGTAGGATGCCGGCGTAACTGATGACTTCCGGGTCATAGCTCACCTGAACCACCTCCAGGTGCCCCGTTCGACCCGAGGAGACCTGCTTGTAGGTTGGGTTCTTCTCGGGGCCACCCATATATCCCGAGACAACATCGTTCACCCCTTCTACTTTTTCGAAAGAGGCTTCAGTACACCAGAAACAGCCGCCAGCGAATGTAGCAATCTCCGCTTCGGCACGTGCCTGACCGACAATCGCCGTCGCCAGCATCAGTATTGAGAGTGCGATCTTCATAGTTCACCTCGTTGGATTTGATCCCAGAACAGCAATATAGAACAGCTTTTGCCCAATTCCATACCATCGACTCCGGCCGGTCCCCATTTGGATCGGATACCCTGTATATATCGTTTGCAGGTAGGCGCTCCAGGGGGTATACTCCGCTAAATCCGACATCCGAAGCGTTTTCGGGTTCCGATTCTCCTCACCAGGACCGATCATGCCAAGTGCCGTCGAATTGCTGGAGGAGTGCCTGGCCTCCTTCAGGAAAGGTGATCTCAGCGAAGACCAACTGCGCGCCGTCGAAGCCAGACTGCGACAGTCCGACCCCATTCAAGATCTGCTCTATCTGCAGACCGTAACGACATCCATGGAATCCAAGGTGATCGGTATGACCATGCTGCGGGAGGGCAAGATCGACGACGGCCCCGCCGACTACGAGAGCTGGCCGTATAAAACCGTGGCAGCAGCCATCACCGACGGGTGGCGGGTGATACGGTTCCCCGCCGAGGTTCCGGCAAAACATTTGCAGGACAACCACGTCATCTGCGAATTTATTCTGGAAAGATTCGGTGAGCCATGCCCCAACTGCTGAAGCCGGAAAACAGGACGGTGCGACTGGCAGAGGAAGGTATCGCCCCAACCCTCAACGACAGCGAGGTCCTCGAGTTCTGCAAAACCGGAATACTGAAGCTGGAGGCGGTAATTCCGGAATCGACCAATCAATGGGTCGCCGAGTTCGTGGACAAAGAGGTCGATCGCGACTCCCTGGTGACCGCCCAGAACGACCTACTGGCAGAGGAAGGTTTCGTTCGCGAAGTGCTGCTCCACCCCGACGTAGCCGGTGTCACCCGCTCCCTCCTTGGCGAACGTTTCCAGCTGCCCGATTGGCTGGTCAATCACCGGTTGGAGGGACCGAAGACCGAGCGGCCGTGGCACGTAGACGCCGGTTCGAAGTTCGAGCGCAACCTGAAACTGCTGCAGATCTTCTACTACCCCAAAGACGCGAACCCGGAGATGGCACCCACCTTGTTCCTACCTGGCTCACACCTCGTTCCCATCGCCCGCGAGGAGCTGGAACATTTCGGCCATCTTGCCGGACAGCTGATGACCGAATCCCCTGCCGGTTCCGTCTTCTTCACGGCCTACTCCGTCTGGCACCGCCAACCGCGGAAACGCGCGGACGGCGTACGCAATCTGCTGAAATGGGATTGTTGGAGGACGGTACCGCCTCAGCGAGACTGGATCCGGGAAGAAGGCTTCGACTTTTCACGCGCCGAATTTGCCTTCGAGAGCGAGTACTTCGCCGATTCGACACGCAGATGGCAGTCCGTACCGCGCGTAGCCGAACTGTTGCTGTGGTTATGTGGCCGCGAAGGAGACTTCCATCACCACGGCGGCTCCAGTTGGCCGTACAGCGTCACCGACCCCGCGTTTCGCTGGGAAGACTCCGCGCCCGCCCGGTGATCGTCTAGAAGATCGGCCGGTCGTCCCTCGCGCTAGTGGGCTCAAACAGCGGCACTAGGCGCCGGCTGCGGCGTTCTCCTTGGCCAGAACGAGCGCGGTGATCGCCTCGTTGTATGGTGCCCTCATATCGACTCTCGACGCCATCCGCGGTATGGACCCGTTTATCACCTCGATCTCCGACCTCCTGCCGGCCCGATAGTCGAGCAGCATCGAAGGCACCGCGTCGGGCATCTGCGCCCCAAAGTCCCGCACGTACTGCACTGGATCACCGAAGCTCAACGCGATGGACAGCGCGCCGGCCACTTCGAACGCTTCAACCGCGCAACGGGATGCGACCTTCCAAGCCTCGGCGTCGGCGATAACCTCTCCCAGGGTCCGTTCCATTACCGTGCAGGGACCGCTGTAGGTGGCATTGCAGATCAACTTTTCCCAGACCAGCTGATCGATGTCGTCGAACGCCTTCACGTTGAAACCGGCGGCACTCCAGACTTCGGTCAACCGTTTAAGACGCGGGGTAATCGGGCCATTCGCTTCACCGAGACGGATGAGCTGCATAGAGTTGTGGTGCACATGTCCGGGTCCGACTACCGAAGCTCCGAACCCTCCGGCGACGCCGGTGACAACGCTCTCCAGCTCCAGAGCCTGAGCTACCTTCTCGACGCTTCCAAGGCCGTTCTGTATGGTGAGCACGGTTGACTCCGGTGTCAGCAGCGAACGGGCGCTGGTCGCCGCTGCCTCGGCGTGCATCGCTTTGGTGGCGATGATCAGAAGATCTACTTCACCTACATCGGTGGTTTCGGTGGTCGCCTGCAACTTGACCACCCGGTCGCCGCTCGCCCCGGCCACTCGAAGCCCGTTTTTGCGAATCGCGTCGATGTGCTCTTGCCATTTGTCTACCACGCAGACTTCGTTTCCGGCATCGGCGAGCAGACCTGCATAGATCGAACCCATTGCGCCGGCGCCAACCACAGCAATCTTCATAAAAATCCTCCCACCTTTCTTCGCCTGTTGAACGATTTTAACTTATCTCCCAACATATCTGGTATCAAGCACTGCGAGACGGGAGCTGTGTGCATGGAGTACCGCAGAATGGGACGAACGGGCATCAAGGTCTCGGAGATCTGTTTCGGCTCCATGACCTTCGGCAGCGGAACCGATCAGGCCACCGCCGACAGGATGGTCGCGCAAGCCCTGGACGCCGGCATCAATTTCTTCGACACGGCCAACTCCTACGGCGGCGGCCAGTCGGAGGTAATGCTCGGCAAGGCGATCCCCGGCGATCGCGACCGAACCGTCATCGCCACCAAGTTCTTTAATCCGATGGGGAGCGGAGTCAACGACTCGGGCACGTCCCGCTTGCACATCATGCAGGCGTTGGAGGCGAGCCTGAAACGCCTCGGCACCGATTACGTGGATTTGTATTACATCCACCATGTCGACCGGCAGACGCCAATGGAGGAGATGTTGTGCGCCCTCGATGATCTCGTGCGCCAGGGCAAGGTAAGATACACCGGCTGCAGCAACTACCAGGGCTGGCGTCTCATGAAAGCGCTCTGGCTCAGCGACCTTCACAGGTGGGCCCGCTTCGACTGCTACCAACCGCAATACAACCTGGTGGTGCGCGACATCGAGCAGGAGCTGATCCCGATCTGCGAGACGGAGGGTCTCGGGGTTGTGGTATGGAGTCCGCTGGGAGGCGGATTCCTGTCGGGGAAATACCAGCCCGGCCAGCGGGTTTTATCAGGAACGCGGTCAGCCGATGACTGGGCTTTCCCGCAGAGCTACTTCGCCGCCAACGCCGACGAGACCCTGCAAGCCGTCATCGATGTGGCGCAGGAAACAGGTCGCTCGCCTGCCCAGATCGCGTTGCGCTGGTGCCTCGAGCAGCCGGCGATCACTTCAATAATTGTCGGGGCCCGCACGCTGGATCAGTTTGTGAACAACCTCCCGGCGGCTTCGTTCCAACTCGAAGGAGAGCAGTTGGAGCGGCTGAATCGCGTCTCCCACTTGCCCGATCGCTATCCTGAATCGATGGAGAAAAACATGCACCAACGGCGAGACGAAGCCGTTTCGATGCCGTCTGCTTGAATCCGGTTACGCTCTTCACACGACTATCAAGGACTCTCGACCGAGCGCCGCAGTAACTGCTGCAACCGTGCAGGAAACTCCCGATAGAGTTCCCGCCGCAGCAGCGGCCATTCCTCGGCTGGTCGATGTACGAACCAGGGTTTGTACCCGATGTTGGCACCCATTCGGTGCTGATCGTTGGTCGTATTCAGCCCACTGCGATGCCACACTGCCGCCTGCCAGATCAGTAACGAGCCCTTTTTGCCAGCGGCCGGCATCTCGTGAGAGTATCCTGCCCCGAAGTCGGCGGTCCCCCGGCCAGATGACTGCCCGGCACAACGCAGGTTGCGCCGTTTTCGGCGGTGAAATCGGTGAGCATCCACATGGTCTGGATCCCGAATGTCCAGCGGGGCCACGGCTGTGGAACGCGAAATAGGGGCCAATCGGCATGGAGATGGCCGCCGCCGGCACCTGGTTGGCACCACATCATAGCCACATTGTTTGACAGAAAATCGTCCTCGCCCAGAAAGTGCTCGGTGATCTCAAGCAGTAGCGGGTGCATGCAAAGCGGAGCCAGGTCCGGGATCTCGTTCAGCGCTCCTTCCAGCTTGACGTAACCCGCTTGCGGATCCATCAGGGGTCGAGCCAGCGCATCGAGACGTTCGGCTTCGTCAGGTTCCAGCAGGTCTGGCAGAACGCAGAAACCCTCGTCGGCGATGCGGCCGATGAACTCGCCGACCTCCATCACACGCCGAACAGCTCAGCCGCGTTGTTCCAGAACACATCCTCCACCTGACGGTCACTGAGCCGCTCCGACCAGCAAGCCCACTTCAGCGAACGCAGATTTTCCAGTCCCACCAGCACCGGCTTTACCTGCGTATGTTTTTCACCCCAAACCGGAGTGTCATCGTACAACCACAGGAACGAATCCGCTGCCCCGAGGGATTTTCCCCGCTTGTGGCTAATGGGAAAGTCGGACCCGAACATCATCTTCTTGTGCCCGAAGATGCGGAAAATGCTCTGATGGGCGACGGGCTCGCAATTGGCGCTGCAATCGAAATAGAGATTGTCCAAATCTTGCAGCTGCGGAAGTCCCTCGAGATTGTGCTGCGGTTGGAAACCTCGCGCCGAATGCGCCAGGATCAGCTTCATGTTGGGGTACTTCTCGCAATAGTGGCGAATCCAATGAAGGTTGCCCGGGTCCGCCACCGATCGCTCCTTGACCATGTGCAGGGTGATCACCAGTCCCGCCTCGTCCGCTACCTGCACGAACGGCTCTGGCAGATAGTCGGGAATATCGGCCTCCCAGGTTTTGCGATCTTTTTCCCACGACGGGCTGAGCGTAGCCTGAAGGTGATAACATTTCAATCCGCTCGAGCCCAACCGTTTCACCTCCTGACGCACCCAGTCCGGATCGTCGTTCGGTTTTACGAAGAACTCGGCGCGACAGCGCGGGTCGCACGCCACCGCTTTTACTGACCAATCATTGGCGCTGGTCGCGAAGTCCGGGTCGACGCTGAACGAGAGAAAGTTTGCTGCAATGTCTCTTCCGGGCATCATACAATCCAGCAACCGCATGCATTCAGCATGGCCGACAGCTCCGAGACTGTCGTCGCCCAATGGGTGAGGATCGCCGGGCGCGAGGAGGTGGCAGTGGGCGTCGTAGACCTTGTCGGGCACGAACGCCTCGAACTCGCGCTCGAACATGGCCACATCTTCATCGCGCATATAGTCGCTGCAGTCCAAATTCCACCTCCTGGTCTGTGTTGAAGAATCAATTCGGATTAAGTGCGATTCTCTTCAAGTGTCAAGGGTGCCTGCCGCGCCGCGAAGGCAGTACCGCCGACGATCATCAGCGCTCCCAGGATCGCGGCAGTGTTGAGACCGTCCGGTTCGAGACCAACCACCCAGGGGCTGAGTATCGCCGTGCCAATCAAGGCGACGATTAGGAACGTTGCCCAGCGCGAGGCCCGCCTTGGAGGCATCGATATAACGCATGGAGGCACTGAAAGCCACATGGGAGATCGCAGTCAGCAGGATTGCGAGAGCAAACACCAACAACGTCCCGCCATCGAGCGCCATGACCTGACGGTGAGAGGCAAATGGCAGCAAAGCCAGGATGCCGACGATGTAACAGCCAGTAATGATCGTGCGCGCATTGAGATCGCGGATCAGGCGTCGCTGCATAAGCAGATAGACGGTCCACCCGGCCGCACTCATCAACACCAGCACGACACCTCTCGTGTACCCAGATGAGAGCGACTGCAGCTCTTCATAACGCTGATTGAAGAAGAAGATCGATCCGACGAATAGGAACAGGACGCCGATCCACTGTTGTCTGGCGAAAGCCTCGCCAAAGATCAATACGCCCCCGGCCAAGATCATGTATGGCGCTACCTGCATCACGATCAGGGCAACACCTGGCGTCAGGTAGTTTAACCCGCTCAGAAACAGGACGTAGTTCACCGCCAGTCCCGAGCCGGCAACGACGACCAGCATGGCAGTCCGCCGCGCGAACGCGTGGCGTAGATCGCGCAAGCCCGTGCGACCGCTGAAAGCCAGAATCAGAATGGCTCCAACAGCGACGCGGTACCAGGTGAGGGTTAAGACATCGACTTCCGGGACAATCAGCTTGAGCAGAATGACCAGCGATCCCCAGCTCAGGACGGTGAACGTTACTAGCACCCAACCCAGCCCTTTGCGTCCGCTCTCCGTTCCCGTTGGGGCGTTCTCGGTCACATTGCGCTCATTCCAAAGGGTGGCTGCGATCTTCCAGGGGAATCGTTACGCGGATGCCGCCGGAAAGATGTGATCGATAGACCCCTTCCACCATTTCGTTGACAAAGCGCACCGAGGAGACGCTGGAGAGCGGTTCTCGATCCTGTTCCACAGCATCGATGAGATCCCGGGCAAGGATCTGATTGCCGAACGCCAGCCACCTCTTGCCGAAGATGCTCGGGTCGCGCTCGGGCGCCCCGTGCAATCCTCGATCCAGACCTTCTCCCATTCGAACTCCTGCAGGTCGGGTAATACGCGGGGAACCGGATAGCGAAACAGGTCTCCCGGCTCGCGAAAGTCAAGCAAGGCATTCTCGCACTCCACCGCGTGTTGCTGAGGAATTGGGATCGGCTTAATTATAGGGCCGCGTCGGATTCATTCAACAAGCGCTGGTTGACGCATATGGAACGTAAGTACGCATAATGGTAGAAGTCGGAACGATACGAAGTTACCGGCGCCGGCGGGAAATCGCCAACACGCGGGCGATAACCTGCTGGTTGGCTTTGAGTCCCGCATTTCCGGAAAACTGTGCGGTCAGTTTTGTGCCCGGAAGCCACCTAGCAGAGATAACCATTCACGAAGATGCGAGCACCCGTTCTGAAGTTGGCGGCGCACTGGAGATTGCCGGTGTCGACGTGAACTCCGCCTTCACCGTGACCCTCGAACCGGGCGACGCCACCTTCCACCACTGCCGCACTTACCATTACTCCGGCGGTAATCACACCGACGATCCTCGTCGCGGGCTCACCACTCATTTCTTTCCGCATTCTGAGCTTGAAGCGCGACCTCTTCGGAACTAGAGCATGAGCGAGAAGCTTCGCGGCGTCTTGGTTGGCTGCGGCGGCATGAGTCTTACCTGGGTTCGGGTTGCCCGGAAGATTCCCGACTTCGAGCTGGTCGGATTCGTGGACATCGACCTGGATGCCGCCAAGACCAGGGCCGCTGATTACGGCGAGATGGATCGGTTGGAGATAAGCACCGATCTCTCCAAGACCCTGGAGAACACCAGACCTGACGTGCTGTTCGACTGCACCATTCCGGAGACCCACGCTGAGGTTACGCTCGAGGCACTGGGTGCAGGATGCCACGTTCTTGGAGAGAAACCGCTGGCCGACTCCATGAAAAATGCCCGTCGAGTCGTGAAGGCCGCCGAAGAAGCCGGAAAGGTTTATGCGGTGATGCAGAATCGCCGCTTCGACGCCAACATCCGTCGGCTTAGGCGCGTTATCGAATCGGGTGAGATTGGAGTGCTCACGACCCTGAACAGCGACTTCTACAAAAGCCGCCATTTCGGCGGTTTCAGAGATATCATGCCGCACGTGCTTCTGCTCGACATGGCTATTCACACCTTTGACGCTGCCCGCCTGATCCTCGGTGCCGATCCTGTTTCCGTTTATTGCAAGGAGTGGAACCCACCTGGTTCCTGGTTCAAGCAGGACGCCTCGGCCGTCGCCATCTTCGAAATGGACAACGGCATCGTCTACACCTACCGCGGCAGCTGGTGTTCCGAAGGTTTGGAAACAACCTGGGAATGCGATTGGCGCGTGATTGGCGACCAGGGCAGCATCTTATGGGACGGCGCCGACGGATTCAGTGGTCAAGCTGGGGTTGTTGGTTCCAAGTACCGCGACCTTGAAGTGGAGCCGGCGAGTGCGGCGGATAAGCAGGATGGCCATGAAGGACTCATCCGCGATTTCGTGCGCTGCATCGGCAACGGCGAGACACCGGAGACCGTCGGTAGCGACAACATCAAGAGCCTGGCGATGGTCTTCGGCGCCATCGAGAGTGCAGCAAGGAGGGAGCCCGTCTCCGTCGACGGCTGACCGGGGAAGGAGATGAGCGAGCTTCGCGGAACGAAATCGATGAAAAGTTGAATGTCCATCCACTGAGGATATGTTGGCAAGACTGATCCGCAGAGGCGTGGACCCTCACCTAAAAGGAGAAGAGCTAATGACCGAAGCAACGTTGTGGAAGGAAGCCAACAAGCTCAGCCCATTCCATGGTTGCACGGACGACTGGGGCGAGGACAGGGATCCGGATGTAGTGCGCACGACGAGAGAGCAGGCCGTGACCATGACCAGTGTGGCCATGAAAGAGTACTGGACGCCGTTCGACGACTACGACAACATCGAAATCGATGCCTGTTGGAACGACGGCACACGCGACGCCGAGTGGCGCGAACGCAAGAATAAAGGTGCGCCTCACAGACATGGGCTCGAGCTAGAACGCAGCAAGGGATACATCGCCATCACCGAGGAACAGCCGATCGTTGCGGTATCGGTGTTGGGCTCAGCCTGCAAGACCGATGCCTATCTCATCTGCGAGTATCCCCAACCTGGGTTGACCAACAAAGAACCCAGACGGCACGGACAAGAGGGTTTTAATATGCAGAATCTGCGGCAGCAGATCATCAAGGGATTGCACTGCCAACATCCGAGTCGCAATATCGGGACCTTCGGCGGCGACCAGATGACCTATGTGGATGACTACGAGCCGGTGACCTACGAAACCTCGGCCCGCTTCGAGATCGAGCCGACGACGACCGTCATCATTCGCGGCGGGGCCGGTAACATTTCCCACTTCTCGTTTCGCATGATTCGGATCTATTTCCGAGCCGAGTGAAATCGTCGCAGCTGCGGAACGGTAACGGTGACATCTCCGCGGTGGGCGAGTCGGTGCACATCAGGATGTTCCAGGCGAAGCGGTTTGCGTAGACCGGCTCGTGATCCTGCCCAGGAACTCCTGCACCAACCGTATGAAGTCGCTCGGATTCTCCAGATGGGCGAGGTGCCCCGTCTCTATTTCCACCAGCGTGCAATCGGGGATAGCATTCTGAGTCCGTAGAGCGACCTCGTCCGACAGCACATCACTCCGGGAGCCATGAATCAAGAGTGTTGGACATGCAATATTGGGCAATACGTCCCATACCGGTTGCCCGACGCCCTGTCCTCGCAAGAGAGCGCAAGCCATCGTAGACGCCCACTGTTCGTTGATAAGTCGGTGAAAGCTGGTGTCGAGAACGATCTGCATCGCTTCGCTGCTCAACCTCGAAAAGCGGTCGAACCTCCTCAGCCAAGCCTCGGCCTCGGCAAGAGTATTGAAGACTTCAGGTCGCTCGGTGATAGGATTGCCAGTCGCAGCACTCGTCGACTCGCCGCCGATATCAACCAGGATCAAACGCTCTACCTGGTCTGGATAGGTTGCCGCATATGACATGCCGAGTCTGCCGCCCAGAGACTGGCCTACATAAACCAGCTTGTCCATGCCCAACCCTACAGTCAACTCGCGAAAGTCCTGCAGGTAATCTTCAGTGTCATACAGGCCGTCGGGGGAGTAATCGCTCTTACCTCTACCCCTGGCGGTGACGGCCACGACGTGATACTGTTCGCGAAATGCAGGAGCGACGAGATCCCAGTATGCGGCGTTGGCTACTGCCCCGTGGGTCAGGAACATGTGAGGCAGGTGAGAACTACCCCAGTCCTCGTAGTGAAGGTGAAGACCACTGACCAAAACACGGTGCTCGGTGTATTCCCGCATTTTTCCCTTCACCTCAAAGATCCGCTATGATCGCCACGTTGTCGACCTGGATAGTGCATGAACAAGGTGTCGATATTCTTCGAGCGCAATGTCTACGACCGACTACCATCCAATGTAAAGCCGTTTGACCGTCACTGGGTCAAGTCATGTGTGAACTGGCGGCTGCTGTCGACCAGGCATAAACCTATTCCACCAGCTGCTTGCGCAGCTGATTGATCTGCTTATCCGATAAGCCGATCCTGCGCACATAGCTTTCAACGCCACCGTAGTGCTCATCCAGATACTGCAGTGTGCTGAGCATCGCTTCCGGCGGGCAGAGGTGCTGCTCATAGTCCTGCCACGTGCGGATTTCTTGCGGGTCTGACCGGGAGACGCTCGCCATGGCCAGGAAAGAATGGATGTTGTAGCGGTCAGTCACGGCGTAATCGGCGGCAATGAGTTCGGGCGATACATCGGCGAGGCCGAGCAACAATGTCGAGATCAGACCCGTCCGATCCTTGCCGCCGGCGCAGTGATAGAGTTTGGCGCCGTCATGCGGTTCGGCAAGCGCTATCATGATGGCGCTGATACAGGATTGGTAATGATCTACTGAGTTTCGATATCCCGCACCCACACCCTGATGCCTTCTATCCTCCGGTATTGATGTATTGTCAACAGCGTCAACCACGGGGAGATGACGATAGTCGACGCTGGGCGAATTGGCGAATACATTAGGTTTATGCTCGATTTCCAGCGTCGAACGCAGATCGATGATGACCCGCAGTCCATAGTCTTTGAGGGCGCTTTGCCCGGCGTCAGTCACCGCATGCAAGCTGTCTGAGCGCAGGAACTGCTTCCACCGGGTGTGTTTTCCTTGTCTTGTAGGGTAACCGCCTATATCGCGCAGGTTGTAGGTGCCTTTAATGTCGAGGCGTCGCTCCGGTTGTAGGGCCTCGTCAGTCATTGTTGGACCTCTTCCTTAGATGTCACTGCCAGCTTCGGTGATGCTCGCAAAGATCGTCGCGCTTGAGAAGGCCTGCTGTCCAGGCGAAATCTCTTACTTGCCGTAAGGCGGTATCACCCACTCGCGCCCGCAAAACTGTTGGAAGTGGCGATATTCAATCAGAATGTCGTCGCGGCTGAGGAACCGTTTGTAGACCAGACGGCCTTTCCACTCTCCTTCCGGATGAGACGCAGCATCGTCGGTATAGAGAAGGAAGTCCCACGCGGGGTTGCGGTCGGAGTGATTCGCCACATACCTCTGTGTTGCGCCTCAGTATGAATACCTGGTAGTATAGGTATGTAGCGGACGGGCCGGAACAGGATTGGCGGTCCCGTACCTGTAACCGAAAGGGAAATGATGAGCAAGCTTGAGATTCGCGATGTGCGGACGATTATCACGCGTCCGCCCGGTGCTCGCACCCTCACCGTTGTCAAGGTGGAGACAGACGAGCCGGAGCTCTACGGCCTGGGATGCGCCTCATTCTGCACGCGCCCGACGGCTGTGGCCGCCGCGGTGGACGACTACCTGAAGCCCTTTCTGATAGGCAAGGACCCTGGCGACATCGAAGACATTTGGCAGTCGTGCTACATGTCCTCCTATTGGCGCAATGGACCGGTCCTCAACAATTCCATCAGCGGCATCGACCAAGCACTGTGGGACATCAAGGGCAAGGTCGCGGGGATGCCGGTGTACGAACTGTTCGGCGGGAAATCGAGAGAAGCTGCGGCGGTGTACGTGATCCCCAAGGGACGGGACCGCGTTGAGTACGAAGAGCACACCCGCGAGCTTTTGGAACAGGGCTTCCACCACATCAAGTTCGGTTGGGGAAGTTTGATGGCGGAAGAGGATAAGGAGTACTATCAACGGACCGTTATCACCAAAAAGGCCTCCATTGACGGCGGCAGCATCATCGAGGCGACGTCGATCTGCCGCAATATCGTACAAGCTTTCGAGCAGTTCCGCTCTACCTTTGGCCCGAACCCGGAGATTCTCTTCGACCTCAAATCGCCGATGCCTCCTATCCAGGGTCTGGCACTGGCCAAGGACGTGGAGCAGTTCAAGCCATTCTTCCTAGAGGACCTGTTCGCGCCGGAGGACAACGACTATTTCCGCCTCGTGCGCGCGCAGACGAGCACTCCGATGGCCATGGGCGAGTTATACAGCAATCCCCATGAGATTGTCCCGGTGATCAGGGACCGGCTGATCGACTTCCTCCGGCTGCACATTTCGACGATCGGTGGGCTGACGCCAGCACGCAAGCTGGCGGCGCTGTGCGAAGCCTTCAACGTCCGCACCGCCTGGCATGGCTCGGCAGATGTGTCACCTGTCGGGCACGCGGCCAACCTCATGCTGGATATGAATGTGTGGAATTTCGGCGTACAGGAGGCTTCGTGTTATCTGAACCCCAATGAGACCTTGAAGGAGGTGTTCCCCGGTGTCCCTGAAGTGCGCGGTGGTTACATGTGGCCGAGTGGCAAACCCGGTCTGGGGGTGGATATCAATGAGCAGCTGGCTGCCAAGTATCCACTAGGAGAGACGCGTCTTCGGGAAGAGAGCTCACGGCGCCCCGACGGCACCGTAACGCGGCCTTAGGCTCGGGGGCTTTTGAAGATCAAGTTCCTCATCTCGATGTAAGTGCCCAGGATCTCGCTCGGGAATGGGCATCGTGCGTTCCTTTCAGTCGGGCGTTACACCCTGTAAGCGAACAGCTTCGCCTGGAACATCCTCACTCGAATGGCCACCATCTCGCCGGCGCTGGAGATATCGCTATTCCGCTGCCAGGTAACGACCTGGTCTTCTTCATCTCCCACCAGGCGGTCACACACCTCGAAAGTGAAGCCCTCGAGGGGATCCACATCCGGGCAGTTCTTGGAGGGTATCGCCCGCAGCAACTCTACGCTGATCCAACCACCGGGTGCGCAGCGGTAGTTCAGACGCAGTTGCTTTGCCCGGCGAGACACTGTAGCAATGGTGAATCTTCCTTCGCTCTCGGCTTCCATGCCGCAGAGCCGATGCGAGCGCCAGCGCGCCCACCTTTTCTGCTCCGGCGCCATCTCCGGAAAAAGAGCCGGCTTGTACTCCTCGGCGACCGTGTGAGTGGTCGAGCGACACATGTATTGCATGGCCCAATAGCCATCGGGAAGCTCAACCGGAGGGGCACACGGATAGATCTGGCCCTCCTCCCCACTTCCGCGCGGACCCAGGCCGAGTATGGCGCGGCGTTCGGGGCGGGTCCATACCAGGCCGTCGCGACTGAAGGCGATCTGCAAGTCCACGTGATCGGTTACCATGTGGAAAACCGGAAGGATTATTGCGTGAAGATCCTGCCTGCCCGGATAGGGGAAGTAGCAGGTCCCGTAGAACGATATGTCCAAAGGGTCCTGTGCATCGGGATGGAGCAAGAGCTTGGGCGCGGGCCAGTGGCGGAAATCCTTGGTCCGCGCCAGCCCCACCGCGCGGCGCACCACCTCGGTCTCGGGCATGCCGGTGCCCAGGCCTTGCGGCTCTGAGGGGGCAACTCCCTGGGGCTGCAGGAAGGCGAAGTAGGTCTTGCTGTGGGCGTCGTACCCAGGGGAAATACCTCCATTGACCGAATAGTTGGCGAGGGGTTCGTCGATCTTGGTCCAGTTGACGCGGTCCGGCGAGGTCCGGCCCAGCATCTGGCCCTTGAGAACTACCTTGCGACCGGTATAGGCGGGGCCCTCGTACTGTTCGGCGCGCCAGCATTTATTCGCCTCGTCGTGGACCACTTCCTCGCCGGTTTCGCGGTCGAGCCAGAATCCTTTGGCGTCCATAGCCTTGTAGCGCTCTGCGGGCGGCGCCGACGGATCTTCGAAACCCTCAGCTCCCCAATCTTTTCCGGGATTCAGAATCGGCTCGCATCTCTGTGCCTCTTCCACCCGCAGATCGACTCCGATTGGTCCGTCGAACAGCTCGTAGCTTCCCTCGCGGGTAACGCTTCGGTAGCCCGGGAAGATCTCCATCACATCCACCATCGCCATCCAGGTCCCGGGATTGAACCGGGGGCGCACCCAGTCGCCGGGAAAGTAACTACCGCGTGTTAGAATATCCCGCCATTCGTCAGCCATTTGCGCTCTCCTTGAGCTCAGGTTTCGGGTTCAGCTTCTGTCCACTGGTCGATCACGTCCCCTTCCGCACAATCACGAAGTGCGGTCGGTGGCGACCTGCTCGATTAACGGGCGCCTCCGCTCTTCATCGTCCTCGGGGGTGTGTCCCAGCTGCAGATCGCTTACAATTCCGAAGCGACATACGCTCTCCTTTCTTGATTGAGGTCACCTTTCGGATTCCGTGTTGGCGAACCTCGATAGAAGTGCAGCCCGCGCTCTCGTCCGTGTTGCTCGAGCATGAGCTCGGGCAGAATATAGCAGGATCGGCGGATGACGACGATCCTGCCCACCCATAGCCGTGCAAGCCAATCAGGAATTAATCATGCCGATCATCAGTCTTAGTACGAGCTGTTTCGCCGATCGTGAACTTACCGCAGCACTCGATGCCATCGCGGAAGCGGGGTTTGATGGCGTGGAGTTGTCTATGGCGCATGTTGACGAACCGTCCTCGCCAGGCGAGGCGACGGAGTTTCGCCGACAGATCGAAGAGTGTGGTCTCGTGCCGACGACGGTGCACGGGCCAGCGCGACGAAACGTACTGGGTGCGTCTACCGAATCCTGGCGGAAAGAAAAAGTGGCGGTACTCGCAAGCTATCTTCGTTTCACGGGCGAACTCGGTGCGCAGGGGATGGTGATACATGGGATACCGAACCCGATGTTTCTTCCTCAGGATCGGCCGCTCATGTCACTGTGCCCGGTGATGGTGGAATCGATGACTCAGTCCGTGGAAGAGCTGGTTCCCGTCGCCGCCGAGGCAGGCGTTCGCATGTTGCTGGAAAACCTGCCTTACAACCACGAGGTCAAAGCGGCGACAGGCAGCGACTATCCACTCATTTCAATGCGCGAACTAAGCACGTTCGTGGAGCCATTTCCACCCGAATGTGTGGCGCTCATCATCGACACTGGTCATGCGTGGACCGATCGGCACGACCCTGTCGCAGAGATCGAGGCAGCCGGTGCTCGGTTGTGGGGCACACACCTTCAAGATGTCGACGCCGAAGAACCCAGTGACAACCATTGGGTTCCAACGCACGGCGGTCTGGATTGGCCGGGTATTTGTGCTGCGCTGCGGCGCATCGAGTATCCCGGTGTGTGGACGTTCGAAGTCATCAACGGACGAAATGGCGAGACCCAGGACGAACTGGCGCGTCAGACGCGCGCGGTGGCGGCTAGCTGGGATTGACTGGTTTTGATATGGGGAATAACAGGTAGAAGGAGAAAAGCCGCACCGTCCGGGTCGCCGATCGCGCTGTGGCGGCGAACCCACAGCGCCCACGTTCGGTTGCGAAGCGCGGATTCATTGCCACCCAGCGTTCGGAGCTCACACTCAACCTGCAGGCCAATCATGAAAATCACATCCTACAAAACCTATGTATTCTCTGTGCCCACCGGCCAGGAGATTCGCGACCCTGGCACCGGCGAGCTGATCTGCAGCACCCACAAGAGCTGGCTCTTTCTCAAGCTGGAAACCGACGCCGGCATCGTTGGCTGGGGTGAGGGCAGCGGCTGGATGGTAGAACAGGTCGAGGTGACGCTGGGCCGACTATTTACGATGCTTCGGGACCGGGACCCAACTGGGGTTGAGGCTCTGACCGATGAAGTCTGCGAGCGTTCGCCCCTCCGCGGCGGTCCCCTCATGGGCACCGCGGTCGCGGCGATCAACATGGCGCTTTACGATATCACGGGAAAGGCCTGGGGCGTGCCGGTACACGCGATTCTCGGCGGCAAGCGGCGCGATCGCATTCGGGTCTATGCCAGCGGCGGACTCGTGGAGGGTTCGCCTGAAGAGGCCGTGACGGCGGCGAAGCGTCACATGGCCAACGGGTATGCCGGCATCAAGGGCAACCCCCTCGAGTCGCGGCGCGACCCCATGGATATAGCGGCCATCGAGCGCAGTCTCGAGTCTATCGCCGCCGTCCGCGAGGCGATCGGCCCCGACATCGCCATATTGCTGGACACTCACGGAAGCCCAATCCCCGAGCTCAGTCTGGAATTCGCGCGCCGCGTGGCGCCCTACTCGCCTCTGTTCCTCGAAGAGCCAACCAAACCCGGCTCAGTGGAAGCGCTGATGGAGGTGTCCCGACGTAGTCCCGTTCCGGTCGCCACCGGCGAAAAGCTATTCACCGTGGCGGATTTCGAGCCATTGATCCTGAACAGAGCTTGCGCGTTCTTGCAGCCGGACATAGCCCATTGCCACGGCATTACCACCCTGCGCGAGATCGCCAAGCGGGCCAACCACCAGCAGATGCTCATGGCGCCACACAACATCTCTGGTCCCATTGGCATGGCGGCAACTCTGCACGCGGACGCGGCGACGCCGAATTTTCTGATCCAGGAATTGTGCCCGCCCTACGTCGCCAACCTCGACAAGTACGCGGAGCATGACTGGCGCATTGCCGATGGTTATATCAACGTCACCGACGCACCCGGTCTGGGCCTCGAGGTGAAGGAAGCTGACATCGCCGCCATACCCCACGAGC
This sequence comes from Candidatus Latescibacterota bacterium, assembly GCA_965217095.1. Lineage (GTDB taxonomy): Bacteria > Latescibacterota > UBA2968 > UBA8231 > UBA8231 > CAYNZV01. The sequence continues at coordinate 5,315,760 of OZ244235.1, read as the reverse complement.
CCATGGCTTACCGTCAGTACCGCCATGCTGACGGTAGCTGGAAGGGCTGGTGACGCGTCGCCTTTTGACGGCAGGACCATTCGCGTATCCCGCCGTGCCCAGGATCAGGCCCAAGCGTTGGGATCTGACCTACTCACGCCCGCAGCTAGAAGGGGAGGATTGTGATATGACCGCAGAACTGGACCCGAGAAGGCATCTGAAGCTCGAAGGCACTTATAACACTAGGGATGTCGGTGGATACGCCACCTCGGACGGGCGGCAGACGCGCTGGGGACAATTCCTGCGCTCCGATTCTCTACATAAACTGTCAGCCAAAGACCAGCAGGATCTCCTGGATTACGGCGTCCGGGCCATCATCGACCTGAGAAAGAGCGTAGAGATACAGGACACACTCAACGTCTTCTTCGGTTCGGACAAGGTGACCTACTACCATCAGAGCCTGACCGGGGATATGATACCGGCCGAATGGATAAGTTCATCGCCCGGGAATGGTTACCCCGAATGGGAGGACCTTCCTGAAGGGCATGAATACGTCGAAAGGAAGCGCTGGGGATACTCGGTCGTGCTCGACAAGCGAGCGTCTGCAGTGCGCGACACCCTGCGCACGCTGGCGTCCCCCGACTCGTTTCCCGCGCTAATCCACTGCGCCGGCGGCGCCGACAGGACAGGTATGATCGCCGCCCTCGTCCTCGGGATCGCTAGAGTACCTGCCGAGACCATCGCGCAGGATTACGCCCTCACCGCTCGTTGCCACCTGCCTCGCTACCTCGAGGCTCATCCGGAGATCGACCCCACCAACTACACCTGGCAGGACCACCAGCGTGATACCTGCAATCCCGCCGTGATGCTCGGCGTTCTCCGGGACCTGGACGAGCGCCACGGCGGCGTCGAGGGTTATGCGCAACACTGCGGCGTGAGCCAGGCTGAGATCGACTCCCTCCGCGACGCCCTTGTCGGATAGGGGAATTCATGGAAACCAACGTCTCCAACCCGAGACTGAACCAGCACAGGCTGAGTACGACGAGTCTTATCATCCGGTCCCATAACGCTCGGCATAGGTCTTGGGAAACAGGGCGACCTTGCGCAACAGCTCCTCCGGAGAAACGTCTCCATTTATGTATTTTTTTCGGAAAGGGCCCGGCTCGAACATGAACGTACCCTTATAGTCGATATCCTTGAGGGCAGCGAAAACATCTCCCCAATGGACGTTGCCATCGAAAGGCGCTATATGGTCCCCGTTTGTGAAGTCATTCAAATGGAGATGGAAGAGACGCTCGCCGCATTGCGCCATCGTCTCGCGGGCATTCTCTTTCTTGGTGAACGGGTTGACACCATCACTGTCCCTTGCATGCCCAGTGTCAACAACCATTCCGAAGCGCTCCGAACCTGCCTTGTCCACAATTGCCATGAAGTCGCGGAGATCGCCGAGTCCATTCTCTACGGTAAGCTTCACAGACGAGTCGTGCAGTTGCTCAAGTATCTCGCTCACGGTTTTCTCACACTGCTCGGCGACTCCAAAGAAGTGTCCCACGAGAACAGAAGCTCCCAAGTCCTCCGCCACCTTTGCATATAGGACGGCTTGGCTTACCGCTGCCTTCCTCTCCCCTTCGTCCTGTGAATCATAGATGGGACAACCCGGCCCATGCCCAGGAGACTGTCCACCGGCGGCATGAACCGATACAATTGAAACGCCCTGTTTCTGACATTCTGCCAGGATCTCCGATGCCTGGGAGCGGTTGTGGAAGTCAAAGGCTGGGGTTGGGGTATTGGTGCCGGAAAGTCCATCAATCTCAATCCGAGTGATTCCCGCTTCTCGAACAGCGGCGATCTCCCTGGCCCCGATGGGCCGGGTTTTGAAGGCATGGGTTGAGATACCCAGCCGTTCCTGGACCTCTTGAGACGTCCATCGCGCTAGTGAGTCAGGTGCTGAACTGATTTCCATCGTACTCCTCCAGCATTTAGATACTCATGACATCCCAAGCTTCAGCCTGAGTTTGGCGTTCCTCGAGCGACCCCAGAGCCATCTTCGTTGACCAACCGGACAATGCCCCAGAGGTCTTTAATGGCCTCTGGGCCGGGAGTCGGGTAGCCACGGTCGAGATGAACGCCAAGACGGCTTTGGTGAAGATGAACGCCTTTGATTCCCACCCTTTCCGGCCCCTCAACATCGGCTCCCCAGTGGTCGCCCACCATGATGGCCTGCTCCGGGCCAATGCCCAGCCGATCGAGGGCCATGTGGTAAATCTCCGGCATGGGCTTCCTGAAACCCACGTAGAACGAGCCGATGATGGTATCAAAGTACGAGGCGATGCCTAGGTTTGCAGCGGTCTGTTCCTGCTCGTATCCGTTGGAGACGATAGCCAAGCGGTATCCCTTGCCCTGCAACTCCTTGAGCACGTCCGCTGTCTCAGGATACAAGAATCGATTATTCTCAAATCCGCGGTGAACCCGACCTACCAGGGTGGCGTCCTCATCCATAATCTTCAGCTCACCCAGGAACTTACTATTGAATTGGTCCAGGTACTCTTGAACCCCAGCCAAGCTCGTGGGTGTACCTGAAGTCTCAAAGGCATCCACTTGGCCTTGCCGCATTGGTTGCATCGTCTGCCAAGCATCGTCGATCTGCTCTATGGATATCTCCATGCCCTGGGCAGCGAGCACTTCATGCCACACTTCCACAACCGTTTTCCTAGCGTACCATAGGGTGCCCCCCGCATCGAAAAACACTGCCGTGTAAGAGGTCATCATTGGTCCTCTTGCAATTTAACGGGTATTTCCCAAATCAAACTCAGACTCGATTCTCTTTGAGGGCGGCCGGCGTGCACGAGCTGAGGCCGATGCGTGACCCGTGGATCACGTTTATCGTAAAGGGAAGGACAGCGCAGGCCGGATTGGAGTTGCCTTGAGAATGTGATATGGGGGTGGGCTCTTGGTCAAGGATGGCTCTTCCCAGCAGATTATCTTCTCGGGAATCGAGCGGCGACATATACTACGTTCACGATGCAGTCGCGCAAGGAGGTGGCATAGAGATGGCAGAGATTTCCGTACTGCGCTCCAGTGAATGCGAAGTGGTCGATGCAGACTGGGGTGAACTGCGCTGGCACGCCAGCGCGCAGCTGGGCAATTCAGAGGATATTACGGTTGGGCGATGTCTGCTGAAACCGGGTCAGAGCAATCCCAGGCACTTCCATCCCAATTGCTCGGAGGTACTGGTCGTGATCGCGGGCTCGGTCGCCCACACGCTCGACGCCGATGCGGAGGTGGAGCTCAGAGCCGACGATACGGTCAACATCCCTGTCGGAGCGCCGCATCAGGCCCGCAATCTGTCCGCTACGGAGGAAGCTCTGATGTTCATCGCATTCTCCTCCGCGGACAGACAGACCGTGATGGCAGAATAAGCAGGCGGCGAATGATCGGGACATGCCGCATAAGGTGACTATCGCGAGAAGCCATTCGATCGCTGATATCAACGGGCCGTCCTCCGACCACAAGGTGATGACCCGGTACTCGTATCGTCTCAAGGTGGACTGCGCATAGATAGGCCTTCTACATTTCCGATCTACCTTGATAGTAGAGCGGCTGGACAATCCCCAGCGCGTCGATTGCCGACCGCAGTTCCTCCGGCAAAGGTCCGCGCTCGATCGCCTCGATATTCGACTCGATCTCACGCCACTCCTTGAATCCCGTCACGATGCTATGGATGCGCTCCTCGGGCAGGAGCCATCGTAGCGTGAGCTCCGGCAGCGGGATACCGGATGACACCTGAACGTCGAGGTAGCCGAAATAGGCACGATGGAATTCGTCGTTCATCCAGTCGGGAGCCTGATCGCGCCACTCCGTCCTGGGCGCAGCGAGCCATCCCTTGATGAACATCGCGCCACCCGCAACACCGACCCCCTTCGACTCCGTCAGTGGGAGCAGGTATCGCGGTGCGCTTCTCAGAATCGCATTGTATTGGTGCGCGACCATCATCGAGTCGATCTCGAGGGCTTCGACAAGTCGCGTGAGGCGCCGTGCATCCTTCCCGGTGATGCCGATGAAGCGTGCCTTGCCCTGCTCCCTCGCCTGCTTGAGGAACGTGAGACAAGGCGAATCGGCGAAATCGTAATCTTCCTCATCCTGAATGAGTGGTCCCGAATGAGTCTTGGCGATTTGCTCCGTGACAGGATCGTCGGACCACCACTTCCGTTGTTCCGCCTCGTGCAGTTGGATCAGGTCCACTCTATCGGTCTGGAGCCGGCTCAGACCTCGCTCGAACTAGCCGCATCAGGGACGACGCTCTTCTGTGCCCGTCCGGGGCCTCCACGCCGCCTACCTTCGTCGCCAGGAAGACGCCGTCGCGACGTCCACTCAAAGCTTCCCCCAGCATCGATTCGTCGTCGCCGTAATCCGCTGCCGTATCGAAGTAGCTGATCCCCCGATCGACCGCGCGAGCGACGCATTCGTTCACGCCCTGCTGGCCTTGGAGTGCCATGAAACACGTCCCGAGACCAAGCTCGCTGACGGCGACTCCTGTTTTTCCAAGAGATCGCGTTCTCATGCGTAGTTTTCAGATGGGCAATTGGTGCATCCGATCCGACACCGACCTCCTCCGTTACTGGCTCAAATAGATATTGAGCAAGGGGTTGTTGAAACCGGTCTCCCCGACCCGGTTCAAGCCCATGCCCGTCACCAGCTCATGGGGGTCGCGGATATCGAAATGGGACCCGTCTACAAGCGGGATGACAAAGGCTTTTATCTGGTCGAACGGAAAATGGGTCAGAGCCGCGTCGAACAGCGCCTCGTTGATCGTGAAATAGTCCCCGAAAGCCGAGGTGCAGATTTCGCCTTCGGTGTAGAAGCTCATCTGACCGGCCCAGGGGCTGAAGATTACCGGGAGCGAGCCGACTTCCTCGGATGCTCCTCGAACGGCGTTGGTCAATCCCGCCGCAATCGTCGTGGGGCTACCCGGCGGGTTGGCGTTTGTGTTGACGTCGAAGACGACGCCGTTGAAGGCGGAAAATGAGGGCGCCAGGTCAGCCATGGGCAGATAGGCACCCATCTCGTCGTGGCGCAGGAAATACATCACCCAGATATCGAACCCCTGATTGCGCCAACCTGCTGCGACCCGGGCCTCGGCGGCGACCAGCTCCGCTTCGACCGTCGCGCAAACTGCCACGTCTTCCGGTAAACAGACGTTGCCGAGCACGCTCGTAAAGGGAGGCCGCATCGCAACGCGGACACCCTTGTTGCGGAGGCCATATGCGCCGTCGAAAAAACGCAGGTAGAAGTCCATCACCGCCATGTTGGTCAAGCGCTGCACGACATTGCGCCGGGAGCCGGGATCAGCCAGGGCGGCGGTGGTATCCCACGAGGCGATCCGATAGGCGGAGACAAAAGCGTCGAGAAGGTCGTTGTTGGCCGGCGCCAGCAGATCGTCGATGGTCTCTTCGGAGGGGAACTGCGGCGAAATGCTCAATATGTCGCCGGCGACCACGATATCTGGGGCGCTAATGCACTCGACGCCTCCTAGGGTCGGCGCATCGCACATCGGAGCGTCCACCACGACGGTGCCGTCTTCGTTGAGTCGCAGGTTCCCGCCGCCGCCACCCATCAGTGCCAGCCATGAAAAATCCAGGACTGCGCCCCCGTAGGTCGTCAACCGGGTCTGGCGGCCCAACGCTATCTCATCCTCGTCGATAGTCGTGTTTCCCTCGACGGCGTACGCGTCCACGAGCCGCAACATCAGGGGCGGCAGAGCGCGTTCGGATTGCTGCAATACTACGGCGTCGTCGCGCTGGCAAAGCCCGTAAAAGAGCTGTTTACCCTGGGACAGGTAGTTGCCGTCACCTGGCAAACCTCCTTCTAAGAGGCGCTCCAGGTCGAGGGCGAGACGGGGGGCACCGCCGCAGTCGCCCGTCTGGTCGATGCAGACGAAACACTGGGTCTGCACACTGTTCTGCGTAACGTCGTCGCGATACCTTACACGCACGCAACCGGCGCCGCCCCGCGTACAGCGGATCGCTCCCGTGGCGGCGTCGTACGCGAGGCTACCCTCGCTTGAAAAGTCGATGACCTCCAAGACCTGGCCAGCTTCCGTTAGGTCGGCTTCCGCGCCGACCTGAAGGAGTCGGTGCGCGACGTAGCGCGAGCCAGGTGTCGACAACGGCTGTGTCGGCTCGGATCCGTTCGGCGACTCGGTTTGGGACTTTGTCGGTCCCGAGGAATCACCGCAACCGACGAGCAACATCGCCGCGATCGATGCTAAGTGCCAACGCATGGTCACCTGTTGGGTTTTATTGGTTTCGAGGTCGATTGCCAGGCCACATTCCCGCCTGTCTCCCGATCAGCTGAAGGGAGGAGGATACGGCTTTTGGCACGAATGCCACATGACTCCTACCACCCCCGTCAAACTAACGCCATTTCCAGTCCCGTCACATGCGCAACACCAATCTCCACACTTCGTCTGCATTCATACTCCACATCTCCTTTGGGCGGCTCTTTCAGGCGACTCCTTTTCACACGCAGGGTACCTTTATATCATAGCTTGAGCGGAGAACCTCAATGGCACTCCTGTCGTTGCTATCACCGCTCGCAAACGCTTCGCACTTCTCGTTCCACATGATTCGGACCTGTTTCCGAGCCGAGTGAGATCGTCTTAGCTGACAAGGAAAAAGCGATGGAAGGAATCGATGCTGAATTGCTAAAGGGTAAAGTAGCGTGGGTAACCGCCTCAGCCCGAGGCCTCGGTCGCGCCATCGCGGAACGCCTCGCCAGATGCGGCGTTTCGATCGTGGTGCACAGCCGCTCGGACAAAACGCCCGCGGAGTTCGGCGAGGCCACTTCGACGCGGCAGGTCGCCGAAGAGATTGCAGCACTGGGCAATCCGGTGACCACCGTCTTTGCTGATCTGGCAGATCCGGAACAGGTCAGGGCAGCAGTTGCCCAGATCGAGAGTGATCTGGGGCCGATCGACGTGCTGGTCAACAATGCAGGCGGCGATATCGCAGCCCAGGGGGGCAAGCCTGAGCCCAACGATGCATTCGGCATTTCTCCCGAGGACGTTCGGTCGATCGTAGATCGCAACCTGATCACGACGGTGGACTGCTGCAGAGAGGTTGTGCCCGGAATGATCGATCGAGGCGGAGGGAGGATCGTGAACATCGGTTCGGTTGCAGGATTCATCGGGCGATCGCACGGCGTCATATACGCAGCGGCGAAAGCGGCCCAGGCCAATTACACCCGCTGCATGGCCTCCCAGCTCCGCGAGCACAACATCACGGTCAATATGGTGGCTCCCGGCGGAGCACTAAGCGCCCGGTTCCTGGCGACGCGACAGCCCGATCCGGAGCTTCTCAAGGCGAGCGGTCGACCCACCCTGCTCAGGTATGCGACGCCGGATGAGATTGCGGCTGCTGTCCAGTTCTTTGCCTCGCCTCTCGCCGGCTTCGTTAGCGGGCAGATCCTGCGGGTGGACGGTGGAAGCCAATTGTGCGCGGCCTAGCAGCGCTTCAGAAAAGCTGATACGCGCCCCAGCCGCAGCACTTCCCCCACGATGTAGGAAGCTTCGTCGCTGGCCAGATAGAGCACGGCTTCGGCAATCTCCTGCGACGTGCCCAACCGCCGCATGGGGGTGCGACGCTCGTACATCTCCAGCGAGGCCGTGCCCTCGGCCAGGCCTTTCTCGACCATTGGCCCAGCGCCACCGACGCGTTGCCCACTAGCTAACGAAGCCGTCCCGGAGACCCCCATGACGCTCGACACCTATGACGCCTTGCTGGAAGGAATCGACGAGATCTTCGCCTCCGGCAAGGACCTGAGCAGCCAAGCCCGCGGCCGTCGTCTCGCCCACGGCTACTGGCAGATCGGCGACGCCATCCACCACCATTTGCTCGCCCACGTGGATAAATCGACCTATGGCGAAGGCCTCATGAAACGCCTCTCAAACGACCTAAGCCTTCAAGCACGCGTCTTCACACGAAAACATCATGCACGCCTGCGGCCACGACGGCCACACGACCATGTTGCTCGGTGCCGCCAAAACACTTGCGGATTCCGGAAACTTCGACGGTCAAGCGGTCTTTATCTTCCAGCCCGCCGAGGAACACGGCAAGGGTGGTCCCGCGATGATCGCCGATGGCCTGTTCGAAAAATTCCCCGTCGACGAAGTTTACGGGATGCACAACATGCCGGGTACGGAACTCGGCACATTCGCCATGCGCACCGGCACTATGATGGCGAGCGAAGCGCTGTTTGAGATCGTCATCACGGCGCGCGGCGGTCATGCCGCCATGCCCCATCATGGCGTAGACGCCATCGTTGTTGGCGCCGAAATCGTCGGCGCACTGCAAACCATCGTCTCACGCAAACTCGACCCCGGGCTCAACGGCGTCGTCTCGGTCACCGATTTCGTCACGGATGGCCAGCGCAATGTTTTGCCGGGCCACGCAACACTCTCCGGCGATGCCCGCGCGCTGACGCCTGGTGTGAACGCGCAGATCGAAGCAAAGATGCGCCAGATCGTTGAAGGCATCTGCCTGGCGCACGATATCACCGCAGAGGTTAAGTACGACACCGTCTTCGAGGTCACCATCAACGCCCCGGCACCAACCGAAAAGGCTGCACGGGCAGCCACGGCGCTGGCTGGGCCGGGTAACGTAGACACCGACTGCGCGCCCATCCTCGGTTCGGAAGATTTTGCCCACATGGCCATCGCCCACCCCGGATGCTTCGTCTTCATGGGCAGCGGCACTCAAGGCGTCCACGCCCGACCACTCCACTCCGCCGACTATGATTTCAACGACGAAATCCTGACGCTCGGTTCATCTTATTGGGTCGAACTCGTCGAACAGGAACTGGCGGCGGATGGAAAAACTGCGCCAAGCTCTCGCAGCTAACAACATCGACACCGTCTGCTAGAATATTCGTCCGTACTCGGTAAAACCCACCAGCGCCCGTACGAAAAAGCTCCAGGTATCAAAGCTCCTGAGATCCTGGAACGGCGTATCGAACTCCTTTTTATCCTTATGGATTCCGATGATCGTCACCAGTTCGTAGCCGAAATACCGCGAGCGATTCGTCAGCGTCACAAAGGCCGTGCGCTGCTCAAAGCTGTTGCTCTCCGCTGCCTCCGTCGCCCGGTCCTCCAGGCGATACGGCAGCGGCCCCCAGCCCTGGATGCCCCCCTGCAGCACCGTGCGGCTCATCAGCGGATAGGCGAAGCGCACAATCGGGATCGAACGGATCTCCGTGCGCAGGGCCTGGTTGCGCTCCTGGTCCATCAGGTGCAGCAACATGAACTTGTACTGCGGCGTGACGCTCCATTTGGCCCAGCGCCAGGTGTACTCGGTCCCGCTGACCCAGGTCCAAAAGTCCAGTCGGCGCTGGCGCTGGACGACGCCCGGCCGCACCGGGCCGCCCTGCTGCCAGTTGAGTCGCAGGCGCAGCTTCTGCACCAGCTTGAGCGTGGACCCGGGATGGAACCAGCCCTCCACGTACGTTTCGTTGACATAGCTGTCCTGGTAGAGCAGCGCGTCCAGGCGAAAAAAGTTGGTAAAACGGGGGGGCAGAAACGCGCCCGTTCGTACGGAGTGAAAAGTGAGTCCCTGGTCTCCCCAAGCGCCGTCCCTTGTGGGTGTTTCGTGGTTCGCCACGAACTCGTCGCCGATGTCATCCCGCACCCGGCGGAAGTGATTTTCGAAAAACAACCGTCGAAGGCGCTCCACGCTTTCCCTGCGGTAGGTCATTAGCGCATAGGTGGAGCGACTGCGACCGCTGCCGGCCATCTGTCGCGTCGTGAAGCGGCCCGCCGCCAGCGACCAGTACCGCGTCAAATCCCATTGTCCAAAGAAGTGGTAGCCCCGCTGGTCGTAGTCATAGGGGTAGTCCACCTCGCCGTCGTCCTCGCGGTGGTCAGGCTCGTCGTTGTGGTTGCGATCGAGGCCGTAGACATAGACGTTGGGCTCCACATCGAACATCAGAAAGGGCTCTTCGTAGTCGGCAAGGTCGTTGAGATTGCGATTGATCTCTAGCGTACCGTCGTTGTCCTCGTCCTGCCCTAAGAGAACCCCATCGATATCGTATCCCTTACTATCGTTCATGAGACCGGGGAGATTGCCAAACCGCTGGTCGGGGTAGCGGTCCCCATCGTCGTTGTCCTCCACCAGCTGCCAGTACATCGTCTGATTGACCAACCCGTACAGGTTGCCCAATGACAGGGCCTGCTCCCAGTCCAGAAAGGTGCGTATCTCGGTCTGAAAGTCGGGATGGATCGAAAAGTACTCCCCGCCCAACCGGCCACGCCCGAACCATCGCGTCGCATTGACGTAGTAGGCCGCGCCCCGCTGCACAAAGCGCGGACTCACGTCGAACCGGGCTTCCTGCTCCAAATGTGCCGGATATCGCCCGTACACCGACGAGCGCGCGTACTCACCGTGGATCGCCACACTCTTCAGGCGCAGATCCACGTCGGCACTGTAGGCAAAGTGGCCGGTGTGCTCTCCAAGCTCGAAGCGCACCCGCTTGAGGTTCGACAGGTCCTGCACATTGCCCCGGGCGCGCAATACCGTGTGATAGTAACTGCTCAAGAATTCGGCGTAGTAGGCCTTGCCGCTCGGACCCACCGTATGCAGAAACGCCACCTCCGCCCGATAGTCGTTGCCCAGGACGGCCTCCAGCTCGACCGACTCGATGTAGGGCTCCTCCGACACGTCGAAGAGAAAAATCAGCTGCTCGTCTCCGTCGGCGCGCAGAATCTCTGCGGGCGATTCCAGCGCAAAACTCCCCAAGAGCCCCCTCAGGTGGGCGGTCTTGCTCACATCGACTCCGGCCACGTGATCCAGGAGCGTCAGATAGTCGGCATAGAGCGGGACCTCGCGCCCCCGGTAAAAGGTGCTGCCTTCGAAACTGAGGGCCTTGTTTTTGGGTTTGTTGTATACGACCGGGCGGAACTTACCCGTGGCCTGCGAAACCGTCCCCACCTGTGGTGTGGCCCCAGTCTGGTGCCGCACCACCGCCCGGCGCAGATCCGGCCGCACCTCGCCGTTGACCACAAGCTGCACCTCGTGCACTACGGCACCGCCCAGACCGTCCGCTGGCGAGTCGTCGGAAAAGCGCACAATGATCCAGTCCACCAGCGGCTGGTCCGGCCGCAACCTGCCTTTGAGACTGTTGCCCAACTGCGTGCTCTCGTACACGTGCTGGTTCGCCCAGTTGAGACCCACCTTTAGGGCACCCAGCTCGGCCTGCACCCGGCTACCCAAAAGCAGGGTGGAATCGTCGGCTAGATGGGTCTTGGAATCAGAAACCCATGTCGGAGGAGTCGTTGGGATAAAACCGTGGGGCCGTTCGACACGCGATCCCAAGCCGGTGACCTTCAAATACGGCGTGGTTATATCCACCCGTATGCCGTTGAAATTCGTCTTCGACAGCGTCAGCGGGGAAAAACGCGCAATCAGCGCGTCGCCGACGATGGCCACATAGCTCCAGCTGTCGTGGCTGTCGCGCCCCAGCACCATGCTGTCGAAAACACTTCCCCACGAGCCGATAACCCTTCCCACACCCTTCTCTTTAAATATGCGGCTGCCCCACTCCTGTCCCACCCTGCGGGTCTCCCCCCACTCGTAGAGGGGATAGCCGGTGATCAGATAATTACCCAGCGAGCTGTAGTAGGCCTTGGGGATATCATCATAGGGCTGAGTGTGGTTCGCGTAGTTGACAAAGCTTTGGAAGGCGTAATTGCGGTAGGTGGGCCGCTCCTGGCGCAGTAACAGTTGTGGGGGTAAAATCTGGGGCGGCCCCTGGATGTGCGCCGGCTTCTGACCCTTGGTCCCCGCACCCCAGGCCAGCACCGGCACGAGGATCCAGCACGTGCGCACGAGTAGATTGCTCATAGCTTCGGCCCTGCTTGTTCCCGGATCTCACGGGTTGAAAGGTGGGCGTTTCAGCGCTCTCCACGGGAAGCAGTAAAACGGAATCTGCCAAAATCGGCTGAACTGAGCAATAAAGGGCTGGACAGCCTTGGTCAGCGCATACGTTATTGTCAAGTTTGACGTACTTCTGATGCCGTTGACAAGGAGCCTGCCTTGACCCACTTGACTGACGTCAACACGAGTGACATCGAGGACGCGATCCGCCTGGGGTGTCACTGCATGTGCAACGTGTTCGATGCCGACGATGGCGACGTGCCGTACTTCCGCGTGGTCGCCAGGCCGGACGCATTTCTGGGCATCCCCCTGATCGACCACGTTCCCGGCCGGCACCTCAACGCCCTCCTCAACGCCGAGGACGTCGTCGAGGTGGCCATCGACGAAGAAGCCATCGACAAGCATGCGCGGGCGGCCTTCCTGTCCTACAGCGGTCCGCTGCCCCTGTCCCTCGGCCGGCAGGACGGGGCGGGGTCGCCGCGCGTGCTCGTGCCGCACCACGTGCGCGAGGGTTTCCACGCCCTGTACGCCCTCGTCAAGTTCCGGGGATCACTCCGGGCCCGCGATCTCGCTGAGGCGAGCATACAGACCATCCTCGATTACTGGAATCCCGAGACCGAGTGGGACGCGGCGCGGCTCGAGCAGCAGGGCATCGTGTTCAATGATTCCGGCACGTTCATCTCCGGGGTTGCGCGCACGATCGGTCCCCTGGTGAAGTACTATCGCTCCACGGGTCACGCCGCCGCGCTCGAGCTCGCGCTCCTGCTGAAGGAGAAGGCGATCGGCCGCTACTTCACCGAGGACGGCTCCTACGACCGCGAGCTGTTCGGCACGCATGCCCACTCTGTCACCTGCACCATGTCGTCCCTGGCACAGCTCGCCGACCTGACCGGTGACACGCCGTTGATGAACCGGGTGAAGGCGTTCTACGACAACGGTCTCTGGGAGATGCGCGACGGGATCGGCTGGTCCATCGAGGACGCGTCACCGGAGAGCAAGAGGCCCGACGAGGGCGAGATGAACAACACCGGCGACATCCTCGAGACGGCGCTGATCCTGGGGCGGTGGGGGTACACCGAGTACTACCACGACGCCGAGCGGATCCTGCGCTGCCATCTGCTGCCGTCGCAGCTGCGCGACGTGTCGTGGATCGAGGAGCCGGCGAATCCGGACGGGGTAGACGCCCTGACCGATGTCGCCGGGCGCATCCGGGGCTCCTTCGGCTTCCCGGCCCCTTTCGGGCACGAACCCCTCGAACAGGAGCGCATGCGCTTCAACACCGACGTCGGCGGCGGCGCGGTCGGGTCGCTGTGCGAGGCCCTTCGGGAAGCGACGCGGTTCGACGCGACCGGTCACCGGGTCAACCTGCTCTTCGATCGCGAGACGCGTCACCTGAAGATCGAATCTCCCTACACCCATCCTACGCTGTCGGTGCGGGTGAAGACGCCCGCACCGCTGTTCGTCCGCCTGCCGCCCTGGGTCGACCTGGCGGCCATGCGCCTCGAGGGCGTGGAGGCAGAGCTCCGCATGGCGAACGGCTATCCGTTCGTGGCCGAGCCGCCGCTGAACCGGCCCATCACCATCGCCTTCAAGCTGCCCACCGAGGAGATCGTGCTCGCGCACCTCACGCGGGAGATCAAGGCGCGCTTGCGCGGCGACGAGGTGGCGGCGATGGAGAGCTTTGGCGCCGACCTGACGTTCTTCGAGCCGCTATGAGAACAACGTTGGCTACCGCAATCGACGACGGTTCGCGCCGGCAACGGTTCATTGACGACCGCTTCATCGCGCAGCAGGGGGCATCGCGCTGTGCATGAATCCGCCGGGTCGGACTGCGGTGAACCTTCGACAGCGTCGCTCCAGGATTGCGCCACCCCGCTTGTTTCCAAACAAAGCCATTTCCCGTGCTTGCCGATGTCCGACCACTGCCCGATAATTCCGGAGTGCTATCTTTAATAGAATGCTTCCCACAGCACACCCAAATAACATGAGGACTCCATGTATATTGCGATGAACCGCTTCAAAATCGCCCTCGGCAGCGAAGCAACCTTCGAAAATCTCTGGCGCCAGCGCGAATCCTTTCTTGACGAAGTACCCGGCTTCCGGGAGTTCCACCTCTTGCGCGGTCCCACCAACGAAGACCACACGCTTTACGCATCCCATTCGGTCTGGGATTCAGAGACAAACTTTGACGCGTGGACTGAATCGGAGTCCTTTCGCAAGGCCCACGCCCAAGACCATGCCCCGCAAGGCACCTATCTCGGTCATCCGCAATTTGAAGGCTTTGAAATTATCCTTTGATGGTGTCCAATTGGCGTTCTTCCAAAGTCCCGTAGGCGAGCCCGCCCGTTCCTACCCAAGGGATGTTAATGTCACGGCTAGACCAGTTTGCCTATGCAGAGCTTGAAGACTCTGCCATACCGCAGCTACTGAGAAATGATGTGTTGCCTGTTCCCACAATTGCATGTCAATTTGCGCCCGAGAGTAGTCCACCTCTTTCGGCGAAGCTAGACCATCTGTTAGCCAAGATACCACGCCCAAACTGCCTTCGTGGGGAGGACTCCTTCCCGTAATCCAGTTCTAGGAATCCTAACATCCAAATCGTTGTCATAATCCGATTACCGACTCTATCCCCGAAGCGTCTTTCTGCGCGTGTGTGCAAAGGGATTCTCTCACATGGCGCAGCAGAGGGATTTCTCATTGCAAGAGCGATAGAGCAGGCGTAGTATTGCCTGTTCCACAGCGTCCATGCCTGAGAGGACGCTCTTCTCCATCGCCTCAAAGAGAGTCACTCATGCAAGCCAGCATTGTTCTGTCTGCAGCCTTCAGCTTTCTGCTTGCAACGGCAGTTTTCGCTGAAGAAGCGCGATTGCTGAGGCAACCGGCAATCAGTGAGAACCACGTTGCGTTCGTCTATGCAAACGACATCTGGCTCGTTGACACGGATGGTGGAGAGGCAAGGCGGATCACCACCTTCCCAGGTGCAGAGTTTCAGCCGCATTTCTCGCGCGACGGCACCCGAATTGCACTGTCTGGAGAGTATGACGGCAACATCGACGTCTACGTTGTAGACGTGGAAGGAGGAGAACCGCAACGTCTTACCTGGCATCCCGGGCCCGACCTTGTGAGGGGTTGGACGCCAGACGATCGCGTCCTGTTCGCTTCTGGGCGAACGAGTGCCCCGCGTCAGTATCTCTATAAGTTTTGGACCATAGGACTCGACGGCGGCCTTCCGAATGTACTGCCTGTACCTCGGCTCCTAGAAGGACAACTCTCTCCACATGGCCGTCGTCTCGCATACCAAATGGTTTTCCAGTGGGAGAGCGAATGGCGGCACTATCGCGGCGGACAGAACAACCCGATTCGGATCATCGATTTAAAGACACATGACGTCGAGAAACTTCCCTGGGACGGAGCCAATGACAAGAACCCCGTGTGGCTGGGTGAGAGGATCTTCTTTCTATCTGACCGCGACCACGTCGTGAATGTGTGGACCTACGACCTGAAGGCAGAAAAACTCGAACAGCTCACCTTCTTCACGGATGCCGACTGCGGTGACCTCGAGGGCGGTGCGGGGCAGCTTGTCTTCACAAACAGTGGTTATCTCTATACGCTCGACGCGGGCGGTGGGACACCCGAAAGGCTTTCCGTACAGCTTCGTGGTGATTTTCCATGGGCACGCCCTCACTGGGAGAGTGTCGACGGCCTCATCCGTGGACGAGCGATCTCGCCCAAAGGCAAACGTGCAGTATTCTCAGCTCGGGGGGACATCTTCACGGTTCCGGCGGAGAAGGGGTCGATCCGCAACCTAACGCGCAGCCCTGGCGTTGCCGATCGCACGCCCGCCTGGTCTCCGGACGGTACGCGTATCAGCTGGTTTTCTGACGCGGGCGGTGAGTACCAGCTGGTCATTGCTGACCAATTCGGCAAGAATCAGACGACCATGCGCCTAGATCACCCGACCTTCTACTACACGCCGAAGTGGTCGCCCGACTCCGAACACATCAGCTTCGCCGATGCAGACCGCAACCTGTGGGTTGCCAATGTCGCCGAGGGTAAAGCCGAGCTCATCGACAACGAGGGGTTCTCCCATCCTTATCGCACTATCTACCCCGAGTGGTCACCCGACTCCAAGTGGATCGCGTACACCAAACGATTGCCGAATCAATACAATGTCATCTTCGTCTACTCTCTCGAGCAACGAAAGTCGTTTCAGTTGACCGATGGCCTTTCGGATTGCCTGTCGCCGGCATGGGATGCCAACGGCAAATATCTCTACTTCATGTCCAGCACCGATTACGGACTGCAAGTCGGTTGGCTCGACATGAGTTCCATCGATCGTCCCCTCAGTCGCGCGATCTACCTCGCAGTGCTCGCGGCTGACGAGCCCTCTCCCATACTGCCAGAAAGTGATGACGAGAAGCCCGAGGAGGAGAAGGAAGAGGACAACGGTGAGGATGGCGAAGATAAGAAATCTGAAGATGGTGATGATGACGACAAAGAGCCCGTTGATGTCCACATAGACTTCAACGGTCTCGATCAGCGCATCATCGCCCTTGACATACCCGCACGGAACTACGCGACGCTGCTTGCCGGCGAAGAGGGTGTCATATACTACAGCGAGCATGTTCCGAACGAAGATGGGATGCGGTTGCACCGTTATTCCCTCCAAGACCGCGAGGGTAAGCAGGTACTGGACGGTATCGAAGACGTCCTCGTCTCGGCAGACGGCAAAAAGCTTCTCTATCGGACTCATGATGACGTGTGGGAAATCGCCGATGCGGGGGAGGAGATAGAGCCGATCGACGAGGCCCTGCCCGTCGACGGTATGAGAATGAAGGTCGATCCTAAAGCTGAATGGGAGCAGATGTTCAGGGAAGCCTGGCGCTACCAACGCGACTACTTCTACGTTGACAATGTCCACGGGCTCGACCTCGACTGGGTATACGAGACGTACTCTCCCTGGGTGGCGAACGTTCGTCACCGAGCCGATCTCACGTACATCCTCGATAAGCTCGGCGGCGAGACCGCCATCGGTCATTCTTTCACTGGGGGCGGCGATTGGCCGGAGGTCGATC
The DNA here is from genome assembly GCA_965217095.1 of Candidatus Latescibacterota bacterium. Lineage (GTDB taxonomy): Bacteria > Latescibacterota > UBA2968 > UBA8231 > UBA8231 > CAYNZV01. Next base: position 5,298,782 of record OZ244235.1, on the reverse strand, counting down.
GGGTTCCGGTAGGATTGCTTGGAGCCGATTTCGAGGTCAACCGAGGCCGTTACCGCATCGTCAAGATCTACACCGGGGAGAACTGGAATCCAGAGCTTCGCGCCCCCCTTAGCGGTCCCGGCATCGATGTCAGCGGTGGCGACTACGTGTTGGCTGTGAACGGTGACGCTCTCGACGCCGGTATGAATCTGTACAGCCTGTTCGACCGCACTGCTGACGAGCAGACCGCGCTCTTGGTCAACGATCAGCCGGACACATCCGGCGCGCGGGAGGTGACCGTCGTGCCGGTGAAGAGCGAAGCAGCCCTCCGCCAGCGGGATTGGGTGGAGAGCAACCGTCGGAAGGTCGACGAGTTGACCTACGGTCGAATCGCTTACGTTTGGTTACCTAACACGTCGAGAGCGGGCCAACGGAGCTTCAACCGCTATTACTTCGCCCAGCAGGACAGGAAGGGAGCTATAATCGACGAGCGCTTCAATCACGGGGGCTATATCGCAGACTATATTGTCGATCTGTTGTCGCGCAAGTTACTTGGATATTTCAACAATCCTCTCGGAGACCGGCAGCCGTTCACGGCCCCTAACGCCGCAGTGTGGGGCCCAAAGGTCATGATCATCAACGAGATGGCGGGATCGGGGGGCGACATGCTGCCCTACATGTTCCGTCTGAAGGAAATTGGTCCTCTCGTGGGCACCCGCACGTGGGGCGGACTGGTCGGAGTATGGGACGTACCGCCCTTGATTGACGGCGGGTACATCACCGCTCCCCGCGGGGGATTTTACAATCTAGAGGGCGAGTGGGATGTCGAGAACATCGGGGTCGCACCGGATATCGAAGTCGAGCAGGATCCGAAGCTGGTCAATATGGGCCACGACCCCCAGCTCGAAAAAGCCGTCGACGTCGCCCTCGAATTGCTGAAGGATGAGGAGGTTAGGATCCGACCACAACCCCCCGACCCAATTCGAGTGCGACGGCCGCGCAGGTAGAGAGGTTGAAACCTGTCTGTCAAACTAAGAAACCGGTCATTGTAAAACGTTTTGAGGGAGTTTGCTCTCGTGTCATCCGCGACTTCCATCTCACCTTGCTCCGCGAAGGCAATTTTCGCCAGTTCCGCCAGCATTCTACCGCGAATGCAGGCTACCATACAGCGTTTCGATTCATCGAGTGTATGAGGGACAACAGGAAAAGACCTACGAACTCAACCTGGGAGCGCTACCTGCTTGAGTGAATGGAACGCTCGGGGCACGCCACGGGCCCTATGTCACTACGGCTCGCGCTGCGCTCCGTTCGGCGCTGGCCCTTAGCAAGCCGCTTTGCGGTGTGCGAGCCGACCTAACGTTGGGCGGCATTTGCAGGCTGGTTTTGGCCGTTTTCCTTTCAGTTTGCGGTTCTGAGGTGACTGATGCCAGATTGCGACTATAACCTGACGTGGTATCACGGCTCTCAGCAGAAGCTAACAAAGTTGAGAGTCGGTAGTTCGGTCACCCAGAACAAGAATGTGGCAAAAGCGTTCTCACACCGCCCCTTCCTTTTGTCTCTGTCGGATCAAGGTACGGTCAAGCACAACGGCGTAACTCCTGGTTATCTTTATACCGTTGCCGATGAAATAGGTCCTGAATAGTTGGCATCCGAGATGGGATTCCGTACGGTGTACGGAATCATGCAGAGGTCGTCAGTAAAAAGAGCGGCGTGCCGAGCCCGCCCGTTCCTACCCAAGGGATTGTTAAGGTCGTGAAGCGATCAGATCAGCGGCTGACGTTACGGGTTAGCTTTTTGAGCATCCTGGTGCTCTTGCAAACCTTCGAGGGTTCTTCGATCGCCAAGACGCCGGACATGGCCGAAGTCGAATCAACGCGGGTTTTTCTTCGCTGGGAGCGGCCAAGTTATCGCAATTTGGCCTTCGATCCCTTTCACAATTACCCAAACCATTCAGCTCCGTATACCGATTCGCCAAGGGTCTTCTACGGCCCGCTGGGCAATCGACTGATCAATGGATACGATCTCTATTTCTGGGAGGAGGCGCGGCATCCGGGGCAGGAATATGGTAGCTCAATCTTCAAGCCAAACAGCGGAATCTTCCTTCTCGTATGGAATAAGGTGTACAAAGCAACTGTGGTCGGACGCGACGGCTACGGAGCTTGGGGATATAGCCTGGTCGTAGCCGACGGCCTCAACGCCCGACTTTCACCACTGACCTTGTCGATGACTGACTTGAGCGGCTTTCGCTTGGACATTTCTATGCCACGCCTTCAATTGACCGGTCTGGCTTCGCGAATCGAGCGGCCACATGCCTACCTGCCGCGCGCAACTTTTGCCCTTGGAGAGACGCATATAGCCCACGACTCGACATTGCTCCTGGGAGCACGAGTGCAAAGTGAGCTCGGAATCGGAAAATTGGGACTAAACTGGTCCAATATCCACATATACAACAGCGTCCGAGGTGGCAACAGCATGAATGGGGTGCTGCGACCAGATCAGCCGCTCATTGATTGGATCGTGGTTCGCATCGCCGACGATTCTCCCGAAGACGGCAAGGGAGGCGCTGTGGTCCAGAATTTGACGCTGATTGTCAATGGCGCGTTGCGACCGGACCTGGCACCCCGGGTGTTGGCCCACAACGGCGGCATATCGCCGCAAGTCGGGCGGTTTTCAACTGCAACCGGGCGCTTTCAGGCCCTAGACTACACCCAATTTATCGGGCATCGATTGTACTATAGAGGTCGAGACGAGATCCCGCTTTATGCCGACTACCTGTATCGATTGGACCACGAGGCGGGCGTAGATGTGAGCGAGGACGCCAATCTGGAGGCGTTGGTTGCAGGATTCGAAATTCGCTCCGCAACAGAAGTGCTGCACGCGGACGGCGACCAGCAGTTGGTTTTTCTCTTCGATCTGTCGGAGGAGGATCCAGTCGAATCGGTGGAGGTGGATGCAATAATGGGAGGCGATTTCCGCGTCGACGTGGCGCAGCTAGACGAAGCCAATCCCCGGGGACGTACCTACCATACGCGATATAAGACCACCTTCTATCGCAACGTGCTGCGGTCCAAGGGGAACATGCGCGATCACTCGAATCTGCGACGTGTCCGTTTCAGGGTTGGTGAGGGTACGGGTTTGTTTACCTACAGTACCGACATCGACATTGCCTTGGCCGGCGTACAGGTAAGGGGAGAGTACGCCCGCTCGTCCCTCTTTGCCCGCTATCCTGGACGCGCCGAAGGTGCAGCCGATTTCGGATCGGGCGCGCGCTTCTCGGATCATGGATCGGCTTATTACCTGAACGGAACTCGGTGGTTCGATCAGGGTCGCGTCGGGGCCGAGCTTTTCTCCATCAACCCGGAATTCACCACCAGCCTGCGCACATACCTGGACAACAACTCCGACCTGGACTACACGAATTTGTCTGGCATGATCAACAACACAGTGTACTGGGATCTGGTGCAGGACAACGATGACGGCGACCGTTACCCAGATCGTCGCATGGGAAACATCGTCGGCTTGGAACCAGACGAACGCAGCTTCGACATCGACGGAGTCTTCCTCGGGCAGGACGAGGATGGGGACGGAATCCCTGATACCAACCGCAATCTCAATTCAGTGGCCGACTATGACGAGCCGTTTCTCATGTACGACGTGGAGCCCAACCGCTATACCTACGGTCTCGACCGGAACAACAACGACGAGCCTGATCAGCGGGAAGATGACGGCGACGTGGATTACCCGTATGACGCCGACCAACGGGGGTACCACATCTTCGGTCAACTGGATTTCAGTTCCAACTGGTCGCTTACCGTGGGCCGACACGCCGTCAGGCAGATTGCCGGTGCTGGCCGAAATCGCTCAACCTACCTTATCCTGACCTACCAGAAACGAAACTCGAGTGGTTTCCGACATCTCTTTTTCGAGAACCACTTCCGCCGGATCTTTGACGATATAGCCGATGCCTACATGATCGCGGTCGAGAACCCGAATCGAGACAATGTTTTCACACAGGGGGGGTTGAGCAGCTCGAGCGCTGCCGAGTTCCTCTTGAATGACCGTCCTCCGATCTTCTCGAGTATAGCGGTGCCTGATTTGCTGGCGTATAGAGATAGTTTCGTCAACGAAGGATATCTGGAAGGAAGCTTCGAGCGCCACCGGTTGAGTGTGGTGCAGAAGCTGCGGTTACGCATAAACTGGCAGCAAGGAGGCGAGCTTCACCCCGGACTGTTTCAACGACGGCGTCGTCTCGATCTGTTGACCTGGGTAAGCCGTGTCGGCAAGTCGTGGAGCTGGTCGTCGCAGTTGGAGTTGACCGCACAACACAAACAGATGCTGTTCCTTCAATTCGATCATGATCGTGGCCGCGCGGTCCAGCATGAGAAGAGATCGATTCCAGTACTGCGTCTTCGATACCAGTTGTTGCCGCGAACGGACGTACGGGTCGGGCTTCAGGGGCTTGGTCCGTTGCCATACCGGGTAGCGGACAACACGGGAAGCGAGAGCTTCAAACGCTGGACCGCTTTTTGTACGCTCACCAATCTGACCAGCTACTTCGGATACGAGATGGTAACAATCGTCGGTTTGGCAAAAGACAAACGAAGGTTCGACGAAGAATTTCGCTCAAACCGCAACTTCCACAACTGGTCATTCTTTGTGAGAGGTCTGGTCGGTTTTACCGAGTTCGGTCAGCCAATTTAGGGAAGCCGATGCCCCGGAGTTCGTTGCTGGGAATTCGATAAAGCTTCCCAGAGGTCGGGCCGAATCGCGTCGACCACTTCGGGCCCGGCCACTCTCGAGCCCCCGGGCGGCCTTATTCCTTCTGCAGCCAGAAGGAGTAAAGGCGCGTCTGGTGCAGGTCGAAGATGAGACGAACCGGCCGCTCGAAGACCCGGTCGTGTTCGCCCTGCCAAGTTATCTTCGCGCGCAGGTGATCGCCGCTGATTGGTTCGCCAATTACAGTGCAGTCAGGGAAACGTTTCATGGTTTCCCCATCGACTATCTCGGTAAAGATCGCACCCCATTTGGCGTCGACGTTGATGTATACCTCTTCTCCTCTGAGCATGAACGGTTTGGTAGTGATGGTCGCCGACTCGCCGCCGTCGAGCGAGATAAAACCGTCCAAGCGAAGCTTTGCCAACGACAGGGCGCCAGCATCCTCGAAGAGCTCTGGATCCACATTGAGTCTGAAGAGTTCCCGGTTGCGGTTCAATTGCTGGTATTGTTCCCGATTCCCCGGATTACGCAGGGCGTTGTAATAAACCCAGATCTCTCCAAGATCCGGGCGCACTACCGGGCGGGCGGTCAACAGGATCTGGCTTGTACCGTAGGTTTCGCCGTCCCACCGGTCGATGCCGACAAACACCTGTCGATCCCCGAGCCGGTCCCAGTTGTGGAGGTCACGGGAAAACGCCAGTTCCACCTGGTTGATGCGGGTGAAGTTCTTGTCGGGTGGGGCGATGGCTCCGAACGGATTGAACAGAGCGGGGAACCCGAAATAACATCCCTCGTACGGCATGACGGCCATTTGGTAGACCTCGGCCATATAGTCCACATCGTCGACGATGGGCGGTGTAATATAGTCGGGGTCCTCAATCACTTTGCGTACGCGTCGCCGGCAGTTCTCTCGATCGAGCTCGTCGGAGTGAAAAATAAGCTGTGGTTCAGTGAACTGTTCGAAGTCTTTGCTGGTGGAAAGAAAAACCGAGCGCCCCCATTCGGTGCCGTGCTTAACGAGCGCCAGGTACTGCTGGCCGAACTCGTCGTAAGTGAAGTGGCATTCGTCGCTGCTGGGTATGGGAGGGCGATCCAGAATGGTCCAGTCGAACCCGTCGGGGGACGTTGCCAAGAAACGGCTACTGGCATTGATGACCGCCCTGCGGGTAAAGAGCGCTTTGTAGCGTCGCTGCGGATTATCTTCGGCTTCGTCGCGAAGGACATGGGTCAATCGCCGGGTTTCGCCGGTACCGGGATCGTCCGCGATGTTGTTGTCTTTAGAACCCTCCCACTCGTAACGCCCCAGGGATGGGCGGTCCCAGTTCTCACCGTCGGTCGAGCTGGCGTAGTAGACGTACTGGCCGAAATACCACCATTCCCAGATGCCCATTTCGGGATTCCATTGCGGCGCGCTGCGACTTTGCAGCGACCTCTGTCCGCAGGTTAGATCAGGACGAATGACCGGGCCGCACTTCTTGGGTAGATGCATGGTCCGCGTCCAACCGTGGTTTTGGGCGCCGGACCCCGTTTCCAAGGCGTCGTCGTCCGCGAACAGCTGGCGGTGTTTGTGAGGTTCGATTAGCTGAGGTCCATGGTCCATTTCAGGCTACAATCATAGCATCAACCAGCTTGTTACGTGTATTGAGAGACCCCCTTAAGGATCCGTCTGCCGATTAACCTATAAGAGGGCGGAATTCTGCTAGATCAGGGCTTTGATCTCCACAAACCAGGAATGAACGTTGTGACCTGCGGTGGGAAACCAGATGAGGTCGACGCAAACCGAGACGATTATTCCGCTTACATAACCGATTGCCAGACCGTAGAAGAACGGCTTTCCCGCCAGGTAAGCGCCTTTGCCGCCGAAGCGCAACAGCAACACCTTCACTGCCCAAACCAGAAACAGACTAAACCAAAATACGATCCCGACAATGGTATACTGAAAGGCGACCCCCACCGGATGCAGGGGAAACCAGTGAAATCGGGCGCGCAAAATAGCCAGCACCGCCGATTCCGCGACGCCGAAAAGGAATACGAGCCAGCGGCCGAGATCGGGATTTTCCGGGTCATTCAGATTGCGAGCCGTTTCGTAGTATCCGGGACCGATGCTATCGGAAAAGAAGACCAGCCCCTGCTTGGTGTAGGCCATTTCCAGCGTTGCCCCCGCAGCTACCAGGAATCCCACTGGAAATGCGACCAAGACCAGCGCTGCTATCCATCCGGACTGTTGTTTCAGCGAGAAGATGCGCAGCAGGTGGGGCAGGGAAGGCCAGGCCGGAATGCGTAAGTTGCCAAAGAAGGTCGTACCGCTGAACACCCTGAACCCTACATAGCTGCGGGGTGACAGGCGGGCAGTGCCCAACAGCTCATTCACGAAGGTGATCCCCTTGATATGCCCTGGGTCGGTGAGCAGATAGGCACATCCGGTGGCGGCGATTAGTTTGACGACCACGACGTAGGTCAAAAGCGCCACGGAGAATATTAGAAGCGCCGCTGGCAGGCTCATCCCCAGCGCCATCATCCATCCCAGGAGATAAACGCCTCATATCGTCAATCCCAGAAGCACGCGCCGGTGGCGCGACACCTCCTGAGGTTCCCCGGCACCCCACCGAACCTGCCGCCAGGTGTGGCGCAAGTGGCCCCGAGCCAACCAGAAGGTCCAGAGTCCCATGAAGATGATGGCGCCATAGCTTTCTAGATGAAGGATATCGTTCCACTGTAACGACTCTTCAGCGCTGCCGACGGTGAAACCGATCCGCGACATAGCCGCCCCCTTGAAAATCGCCAGCAGATGGAAGACAACCATGCTGGCCAGAATATCGAGGGGGCACAGGTAGGTTACGGCCACCACCAGAGGCATGATGCGGAAGTGTAAAGTCGGGAATCCCTCTCCCAAATGAATGTCGTAGAGATCCCAGTAAATCCCAATCCTCGGCAGTCCGACCATGAAGTAGGATGTGATGTTAGAGGACGGGTACGAAGACTGTGGCGAAGCCGACCCAGAACAGCCGCGAACGGAAGATCACGGGGCACCCGTGTGCTCCGTCGAATCCGGCAGTCAGATCCAGCGGGAGTTGAGCCAGGGGAAAGGTCAGCTTCTCGTTCGCTTCCCATTGCAGTTGCAGCAGGATAACCAAACAGAGGCCGAAGCCGACCATGGCCACCGAAACGCTCAACCACTGAGCTGTTGCGCCGAACCAACCGTCCCAGGGCACCGGCGCACCTTCCGGCAAGCCCAGCCAGAAGGCATCGATGACCCGTGCAGAGGTGTCGGGGAATACATGCCAGGGAAGGAAGTCGAAGAGAATCTCGGCCCACTGATTTTCGGCAGTGTCGTAGAAAGCGGGTGCCGCCAGCGTGAGTACCCAATACCCCATCCAGCCGTACCCCGGAATGGTGCCTACCACCCAGAGCATTCCAAAGATCGTCAGCAACTCCCCCCTGCGGAGGGCCAGCCGCGGCCATAGCTGTTTCAGAAGGACATTCAGGAACAGCCATAACACGAAGGGAACGTACACGACAACCGGAAGCTGTGAGCTCACAGCATGACCGAGCATGCCCGTTCCCTGAATCTCGTTTATGTAATAGTAGAAGGTTGCGGCAATGGTCAGAGCACCCAGAACCAATGACCGCAGCGTAATGAGAGGCGTTTCATCCCGGCTCGGTTCTGGCTGTCTTACGCTATCCAAGGGGATTGAAGGGTGGGTCTCACCGGGGGGCTCTGAGCTGGCCTTGGACCTTGTGTGCATATTTCAGATACCATGCCACCTCGCAGGAGATAGCTTGTTGTTTAGCTGTCGTACTCCCATGCTAGGATTTCATCAGAGTATCTTGGATTCAATTGAATTTCGCGGTAGCTCATGCAAATTCTCTACTTTGGACAATGCAAAAATGTGCGAACAAAAAATGTTGGGGAATTGGATTCACGTTGGCAAGCGATATCGTGCACGTATTGGCACAAGCAAGGCATGGCGTTGTGTCCCACAAAGTGGTTTTCCTACACGCACTTCTGGAATGTAGTAATTCCCCTAATTGAACCTGCCTCACAGACTTGGTACTTTGATCGTTCTCTGATACAACCCAAAATGTGTGGAGTCTGTGTGTCGCGCGAAGCACTGGAGGCCGGCAGCGCATGAGCAACGTCCGCTGGAGAGATCGGCTGATACGCAACTGGGCGCTCGAACGCCGCCAGTGGGCCGATGAGCGCATGGACGACCGGGCCCTGGACGCCTCGTCGCACATCCAGGCGCTACGGGGGCTGGCACGTCTTAACCGACTGAGTCGAACGGCGGATGGCCTATGGGCGGCGCTGGCGGGCATGGAGGTCAGACACAACGGAGGCGGAGGGCCTGTGCGGGTACTGGACCTCGCGTGCGGGAGCGGGGACATCACCCGGCGACTCGCGGCGCTGGCGGCACGGGACGGAATGCCGTTCGAGTTCGACGGCTGCGACAGGAGTGGTCACGCGGTCGAGTTCGCGGACCGGCAATCCCGCGCGGGCTCGACGCCGACGTGCCGATTCTTCGCCCGCGACGTTCTCGAGGGGCCGCTACCGGATGGATACGGCTACTTCGTGTCCAGCCTCTTCCTGCATCACCTGGCTGACGGACAGGCGGTCAGGCTGTTTCGGGAAATGGCTCGCGCTGCCCGGCGCGGGTTCGTGGTCCATGACCTGGAGCGATCAACCCGGGGGTTTCTCTTGGCGGGCGTAGCGAGTCGCGCGTTCACCCGCTCGCCGATCGTGCACGCGGACGCCCTGCTCTCGGTACGGGCGGCCTTTTCGCTCGAAGAGACGATCGCGATGTCGATCCTCGCGGACCTTCCGGGCGTCCGCTGCACGCGGCGCTGGCCGTGCCGGTTGCTGCTGTCGTGGGCCCCGCAGAGCACACATGGCAACTGAGCGGAATGGGAAGCCCAGTGAATACTGGGACGCGTTCGTGGCGGGTGCGGGACCAGCAGGCGCGACTGCGGCGCGACTGCTAGCGGGCAAGGGCCTGTCGGTGCTCCTCGTTGACCGCTGCGCGTTTCCCCGCGACAAGGTCTGCGGCGGCTGCCTCAACGGCGCGGCGCTGGACGCCCTGGAACAGTCGGGGCTGCGTGGGCTTCTCGATGGTCTCGGTGCCCACCGTCTGGACACGCTCGATCTTCGCGGCTACGGACGGCGTGCGCACATATCGCTCCCATCGGGCTACGCGGTCTCGCGACGAGCCCTCGACGCCGCCCTGGTGCGGGAGGCACAGCAGGCAGGGACGGTCTTTCGACCGGGCACCTTCGCGCGACTGGGTGCGGAGCAGGCGGAAGGCTGGCTCGTCGATCTGAAACCGAGGGCCGGGACTCCGCCCTCGACCGTGCATGCACGCGTTGTGCTCGCCGCGGACGGCCTCGACGGAGGGTTTCTCCGGGGGCACCCATGCTTCTCCCCGGTCGTCGCACCGGACTCGAGGATCGGGCTCGGGGTTCTCGCGGCGGTGCCGGCGTCGGAACTCCGGGTCGGTGAGATCCGGATGACGGTGGCCTCTGAGGGATATGTGGGCCTGGTCCGCCTGGAAGATGGGCTTGTGGACGTCGCTGCAGCCGTCGATCGCAGGGCGCTCGTTGGGTCGACGCCGGAAGCGGTCCTCCGCGGTATCCTGGAGCGGGAGGGAGTTCTGGAGGGGTTTGAGATTGTCCGGGGTATCCGGGGCACACCGTACCTGACGCGTCGCCGCAGGATTCACGGCAGGCGGCGGATGTTCCTGGTGGGCGATGCCACCGGGTACGTGGAGCCCTTCACAGGCGAAGGCATGTCCTGGGCACTGAATTCGGCGCTGCGGGTGGCGCCACTCGCGGCAGCAGCCCGCGATCGCTGGTCCGAATCGCTCCTCGTCGAGTGGGAGAGGATCCACCGCCGGAAAATCGTAGGACGCCAGCCCGTTTGTCGAATCCTTCGGAACCTGCTGGGTCGGCCGTCGATCACGAGTATGCTGATCCACATGATAGCATTGTCACCGGGGTGGACGCGGCCGGTCGTCGCGAGCTTCAACCGTCCCCTTATCGAAAGGCTCTAGTACATGGCCCTCAGAATACTGGCGGTGGCTTCCGCGTCTTCGGCGCACTCAATCGATCAGCTGGAGAGCGCGGACCATGCGCTGTCCCTATCGGCGAACGCCCCGGAGCAGGAGCGGATGCTGAAGATACTTTACAAGAGGACCAGGATTCGGGCGCGGGGCAGCGTCCTCCTGGACGAGACCGGCGGGTCAATGAACTACGACTTCTACCCGCTCCGGGTAGGTCCGGAGGACCGGGGGCCGTCCACCGAAGCCCGAATGTGCAGGTACGAAAGGCACGCGGGGTCGCTGGCGCTTCGGGTCGCCTCCAATGCCCTGCGCAAATCCATGGTGCATCCGCGTGAGATCACTCACCTGATAACCGTAACGTGCACCGGCTTCTTCGCGCCCGGAATCGATTGCCAGCTCGTCGACGGTCTGTCGCTCGAGCGGACGGTCGAGCGGGTGCAGATTGGCTTCATGGGCTGCCACGCTATGCTGAATGCGCTGCGCGTCTCCGCGGCGATCGCCCGGTCGGATCCAGAGGCCCGAATCCTGGTGACCTCGATCGAGCTGTGCTCCCTGCACTTCCAGTACGGTTGGGATGCCGACCGGATCGTCTCGAATTCGCTGTTCGCCGATGGCGCGGGCGCCCTCGTGGCGCGTTTCGCCGCCGGGTCGGACGGGGGAGCCGACGAGTGGACGATGACGCGCGGCGGCTCTTTCCTGCTGCCGGATTCGGCCGATGCCATGACTTGGCGCATCGGCGATCATGGGTTCCAGATGACTATCTCGGCGCAGATCCCGGATCTCATCGAAGCGCACCTTTCGGCGTACGTGGACCCTTGGCTCGCCGAGTCGGGTCTCACGCGGGGTGATGTCTCCACCTGGGCGATTCATCCCGGCGGGCCGAGGATCCTGGATGCAGCCGAGAAAGCGCTGGGTCTGTCCCCGGAGTCGACTGTCGTCTCACGCCAGGTCCTCGGGGATCACGGGAACATGTCATCGGCCACTCTGGCGTTCATCCTGGAACGGTTGCTGGACTCGGGAGCCCGCATGCCGTGCGTGGCGCTCGGGTTCGGGCCGGGGTTAACCATCGAGGCCGCGCTGTTTCAGTGAGCTTTTCGGCGCGAGGACGTGGTCTCAACAGACGGAACCACATCTACGCCGAAGGCTTCAGCGGCTTCGTCGCCTCCACCGCTGCTCCGATTGCTACCGGCTGGAGCGACCCTTGCCGGGTGGGATTCGCACCCACTGAAGATGTGCGCCTTAGCACGGCGCACCGTAAACCGCTGTGTCGTATGAAGTGGGGACATCACTTGCGTGCAGCCATTCGATCGAACGCATTCGGTCGGACGCGGCATGTCCAAGCATCGATCACCTCTGCGGCGTTGGCTTCGGCGGGTTGCGTCGAATCCACTTCCAGATCGTACTCGACGAAACTGTGAACTATCCGAAAATCCGCTTTTGCCTCACCGGGGCGCCGGTTCCCTCTCTCACGCTCCCTTCGCTCTAGCTCTGGAAGTGGACAGTGCACCCCGACAGTGAATACATCACAATCAGAAAGAAGGTTCAACAGATCCGACAGCCATGCCTCGGTCTCGATTATGTGGTCAACGATGAGATTGTTGCCTGCCCTGGCCAAAACCGGAAGACATTGGTGAAACCCGTCGAAAACGGCTGGACGCATCGCCGACCAATCGAGTTCGCCTCTTCCTATGCGGGACATCGGCAGGGCATCGGAATCGCGCAGATGGTCAAACGAAAAATGCCAGAAAGGTGCTGGCAAGGTCTCCTGGAGGTGACGTGCAAGAGTCGACTTACCGGCGCTTGATGCGCCATTAATGAGAATAATCTTGCCCTGGTCTCGGTCGCTAGCCATGCGCGCCAGAAGGCCAATTCAGCATGTCTTCACGCTTCATTTCATATAGTTTCACCGCTCGATAAAGAGCAGCGACTCCGCTGCCTATACCGAGGAAAACCCGAGACGATCGAGTCCGTATTCTGCAAGCTCGCGTGGACTCACTCCTTCCCACCCGTCAGAATCGAAACCACCTGCGGGACGGCCTCCGCCACACTTTCATCGAATTCATCGCCTCCCACGGGTGCTGCGTACGCCCGCAGTTCAATACTCCTGTAGCCTGCAACGCCGTCAGAGGTGCTCGACCAGGCGCCGGCTCCGGCGGGCTTGGCTCTAGCCTCCAGGTCCTTTGGAGGATATTCCCATCGCAGCTCCCTGTCGCCGTAGCGGACCGCGTCTCCCTCCTTCACCCCGCTCATCCGCATCCTGCGGTGTACCCCGAAGTGGACCAACCTGCGATGCACGGCGTCAGACTGTTGGCCGGAGTCCTCCCATTCCTCTACCAGATAGCTCCCCGTCGCATGCGACAGCCTGAACCCAACACCATCGCGTTCGATCTTTGGAACCCTTCCAGCGGCTGTGATATAGGCGGTCGGGATGCCTCTCAACTCAAACTCCAGCATATCGTGCAAACTGCACGAACTGGCGCCGCATCAGTCCACGACTCCCATCACAAGCCCATCGCACTGGGGAACGATCTCCTCCAGAAGCTTCTTCGAGCAGACCCGGTAGGGAGATGACTTCCTCCACGGCCCGACCACATTCGCGTCATACTCTCCTCCGAGCCGTTCCCCTACCGCCTCAAGAACGGCTGCTGAAGTACGTTTTCCCGGATCCAGAAGTCCGATCCTGGCACCGCTCAAGCGGTTTAATCGGGATGCGGGTTCGATTCCTGACATAGCTTTACTCCTTTCCTTGGGAGTGTTCGGTCCGCGCGTGTTAGCCGAAGTGGGTTCGGAAATCCAATCATTGCCCTTAGCTAGTGACTCTTGCCAGCCTTTCATTTAGCTCCCAAAGGGCAACCCGGTTGCTGTCCCATGTCAGGAGAGATGATGCCATATCATACGGCAACCACCTCACCTCGTCGTGTTCAGAGGACAACGTCAATTGCCGGTCACCGACATCAATGGCAAACGAATACTCACGGACGACATACAGATCTTCCGGCCAGTGTTCAGTTTGCAAGAACGACGATCTTGTAATCGAGGCAACTGAATCAAGTCGAACAATCGATAGATTGCGAGGAATGCCTGCTTCCTCTGCGGCCTCCCGATGTGCTGCCTGCAATGCGTCTTCGTGGTCCTCGGCGCCACCAGCAATAAATTGCCACATTTCGCCGTCAGAACGGCGAAAAACCGCGAACTCTGGCTCAGAGCGAACTCGGACCGGAATCACTAGAACTTGAAGCGGCTGTCTGGCCATGGTCTATGTCGGCGGCCCCCCCATTTCACATTTCGGCTTGTTCTCACAATTCAACGAAGTCGCGAATGCGATTTGACCATCTCCCTCTCAGGCACGTGGGAAATCGTCGGGGGGAAATTGGTCATCACTATCTACGCCGCACGCGAGACCGCAAGCACTTCAGATTCCTACACGATCCGAGGAGATCGCCTGACGCTGGTCGATGACGATGATGGCTTTGTGGAAATCTGGGAGCGACGGTAATCCGCTTCTTATCTAGCCCTTGTGGCGAACGTGCAACTGTACTGCGTCCAAGACCAGGGGCGTTGGCATGGATTCATCCCGTTTGCCCACCATCAGGTCGACCCTGTTCTCCCCCCTCTTGACCTGGGCGGGATCGAGCGGGCATTCGAGCCATTGCTCCGCCAAGGGTGTCTGCATAGGCCCGGTTGGCTTTAACTCCTTCAGGGGTTCCTGGTTGAGTTTCACAGCTAGATCATCAATGTGTGCAAAGTCCCAGAAGTGGAGACGAAATTGCAACTCGGGGCTATTCCCCGACTTTACATCCTCCCCCACCTGAAACGGCACACTGACGGGTTCCCCTGGCTTCAGCTCCAGCTCGCGCACGTCTTTGAAGCTGGAGTCACCGGCGAACCGATCCACACCGAATATCTTGTCCTTGTTTTCCATCGTTTTGGGATCTCCGATCTCTCGCCATATGTCGTTCCTCGGGGAAAAAGCATTGAAGGTGTAGATTCCATCGGCGCCAGCGTTGAACAGATTGGTCGCCGCACCCCGCCAAGCTGCAATTGTTCCTGCCCACGAATCGATCGCCACGACAAAGGAGGGCTTCTCAGTGTCCTTCGGGTCTCCGGCCGATTGGGTTTTCACCCACGATTCAAACGTCCTGTGCTTGCCCTCTCCCACCTCGAGGAAAGCCCAGTGTTTCCAGAAAGCCCACCCGATACAAGGATACACCGGCACATCGTATTTGTGCCCCAGATTCACGATTTCCTGGAACGACTCAGTCATTCTCGACTCGGTACCGCCACCAGGTATCAGAATGTCAATGAGATCTTCTGCAAGCCACGTTTCTAGATCCAGTCCGATGAACTGTGCGTCGGCAGGATTGAAAGGTGCGCGCGCCGCCAGCAGCAGTGGACGCCCTCTTTGCTGTCCCACCTCGTCGGCCATCTTCCTGACTCGACGCATCAGGTCGGTCATCATCTCCAGGTGCTGTTGCTCGGCAGGAAGTCCATCCAGAGTCGGCGCAAAAAACTTGGGATGTCGGAAGAAGTCCAACTCCACCCCATTTACGTCGTATCCCTGGCATACTTCCCGAATCAACGAGAATATGTGCTCCCGCACCTCTGCATAGCTGAAATCAAGAGCAGACCAGAGGTGTCTCGGTCCATCTGGGTATTTCTCCCAGTCGTCCGGCTCACCCATCAGATATTCCGGATGGTCCCGCTTGAAGGGACCCAGACGATAGTGCCAGCTGCGATGACCCACGGGATAGGAATCATGCACGTCGTTCATGCGCAATGACCAGAATGCCTCCATATCGTGTTTGCGACAGAAGTCCACCTGAATCTGCAGGATGTCGCGTCCGTACTTGTCAATGAGCTCTTGTGGAATACCCTCATTGCAAAATCCACCCAATTTTGTGCGGTGCCAGAATGTGATGCCGGCTCGGCAAGTGGAATACCAGATGCTGTCCACCTGTGTCCCCACCAGCGGCGTTCTGCGCGCATTGAGGAAGTCATCCATCAGCTCGCCTCCGCTGCGGGTGAACACTCGCCAGTGGGCGGCATGGCGAAGTTCCGCTTCTGTCTTTGACTCGATCACGTCGTCGCCGTCATTGTTGAAAATAATCCGCCGCTTGCGCCAGCGTGCAGCTTTCCTTGTCTCGTCCATTAGGCTGCTCCTTTTATCAACTCAAGGCAGAACCGCAACGCGGATGGCTTGACCGGATTCCGCCAGGCGCAGGCCCTCGGTGACATTCTCCAGATTCACGCTGTGCGTGACGATCTCACCAAATGGGAACTCGCTGTGGGTCGCTTCGAGGAAATTCACGGCCATTTGCAGATGCTCGGTGTCGTAGTTGTGGATCCCTTTGAGCTGCGGGAATCCCCGCTCGACATTGCAGCTCTTCAGATTAGCGGTGCGCCGTCGGGCCGGCGCTGTCGCGGCCGGTCGTGGTTGCCCGCCAGCAGATCGGCCGCCGTCCAACCGAGCCTGCCGTGGCGAATCACGCCATACCGCACGCGAGCTTCGTCGGCGTACGGTCGCAGGCCATCTATCTCCATCCAGATCCGCATCAGGATGCGCTTGCGCCCCGCGTCGGCGATCGGCTCGTGCGAAGCGCGCCCATGGCAGACCGTGTAGTTGTTGCAGATGGCGATATCGCCCTCGTGCAGCGGAAAGGCGAAGGAGTTGGCGTTGCTGACGTCGCGAATGAAGTCGAAGATCATCTCCTCCTCGTCGCTGAGCGCGGCGTCAACGCGCGCCAGCCCCTTGCGGATCCACTTCGCGTGGAAGCGGCAGCTGACGATACCCTCTGCCTCGCTGAATGCCGGAACCAGATAGTCGGAAACCTCTGACTCGCCGGGCACCTCCTCGCCGGCGCGATCCCAGATGAAACCCCGTTCGAGACACGGCAGCCATTCCGGGTGTTGCCGAACGATTTCGTTGTAGATCGTCATCGAGCTGGACACGACGCTGGGTGGATCGTCGGGTGCCTGCTGCACGCAGTATAGGGCTACGATATCGGACAGGTCGATGTGGAGCTCTACCGGTCCCGGATCACCGACGCCGCGGGTGCCCTGGCGGGGCCGCAACTTGCCGTCGGTCACGTAGTGGATGAGACCGGCATCGCTGTTCTGCGTAATCCCCCGGCCCAGGTGGGTGCACAGGCCCCAGTAGAGCCGCTCCAGCTGAGGCAGCTCGAAACCAGAGGTCGGAAAGCCGTGCAGAACCGCGAAGCCGCGCCCGCTACGGAGCTGCTGAAGTACGCCATCGAGGGTCTCGGTCAGTCCAGGCAGCGGAAAGTCCCGTGCCGTGATCTGCTCGAAGGGCGTCCCTCCGACCTGCTGCAGTGCCCGCGCGAGCGTCGACTGCTGCTCGTCGCTGAGGAAAAATTCCCAGGACCGGTCTCGCTCGAGCAGATCGGGCGTCCAGGCACTGGCGTCGCGGACGGGTTCGGCGCTCATGGTCAGTCATCTCTCGTTGAGGGCATGATCCGAATCAGGTCCTCCCAATTCGGCAGTTAAGTGAAATCGAAATCGTTCGCTTCGTCGGGAATCGGTCCGTTTCGACGGCGGGATCGATCGCCACGCGGCCGCTGTCGTCCAGCAACCGGCGTCGGGCCCGTTCCCGGTCGTAACCGCGGATCATGCCCTCGGCGGACCAGGTTTGATCGGCCGCCACGACATCTCACGCGAGTATCCTGCGATAGTCCTCCACCACCTGCTTGGCCCCCTCGGTGATGAGGATTCGTTCGTCGACCGTTTCGAAGAAGAGGGCGCCGTTGTCCACATACCGTTTAGCCGCTTCCAGGTTCGCTGCGTTGGTGCCAAAGGGCACGTCGTGCTTCTTGCAGATCTCGAGAATTTCCTCTATCGGTCCCCTGACGTCTGGATGCTCGCCATTTCCAGGCTGGCCCATTTCCACCGCGAAATCACTCTGCCCTACGTAGAGCATGTCGACACCTGGGGTGCTGATGATCTCCTCGGCATGCTCGTATCCCTGCCGTGTCTCGATCATCGCCACGACAGCTATTTCTTCATCTTGCGCATCCATCCACGCACGCTTGTCATCAGGCCGGACGTAGTCGCTATTACCGTAACCGGAAGCTAGGGCTCGGTGGCCCACCGGAGTAAATCTCACCCAGTCGATCAGCGTCGCTATTTCTTCGCGCGACCCGGTGCGAGGCAACTGGATGCCCACGACGCCGCACTCCATCAGCTTGGCCACCTCGGCCTGGTCGAGCGTCGGGGGCTTGGCGATTATGGGCAAACCGTTGTCGCGCGCGCACTGAACCGTGTCCACCAGGGACGAGGGATCCATGAACATGTGCTCGTATTCGATGTAGATGAAGTCGAAGCCGGCCTGCTGGTAAAACCTCACCAGTGGCGGGCGGGTGTATTCGAAGATGATTCCTCCGACCAACACCTCTCCCACCTTCAAGCGCCCCTTCAATTGCCGTCCCGGACCGCCCTCGGGGTAGAGATGGGCGTTGGGCTTTTCTCCTGACTTGGGCATCACAATCTCCTCACGGTGAATGTCGGGTCGCACACTGTCGCTTGGCCGCTGCCGATAATATCGTTTATTAGCACGGTCCTCACCGAGCAGGAGCGCTTCGGTGCCTTCGCCGTGATCACATCGCGCACAACATGCCACAACCTGTCGGAGAAGCATTGATGGAATCAAGACGAACTGTCGGCGTAGGCCAGGTCGAGGTTAGCGACGTCAGGCACATCAAGATCCACCACGACGAACATCTGTACCCGTTCGCCCCTAACCGAGGTGGAATCTGGAACTTCGGTGACGGCGAGATCGCCATCGCCTACATCGCCGTACCGATGAACTACACGGGCGATCTGCCGACGGGGCACAACCGCCACGGCGGTGGAGACCCTTCCTTTCGAGGGGCCCACGAGAAATGGGGCAGCGAATCCGGGGTGATGCTGAGCCGCTCCCTCGATTGGGGTGAGACCTGGCCCGAGAGCGAGCGCCAGTGGATCTGGAACAACAACCGCACGATCGACGAGACGCTCGACTGGCTGCGCCCACGCGACATCGGCGAGCGCGAGGAAATCGACCTGGGTGACCCGGACTCGATCATCCACTTCTGCGAGGCGGAGAGTAGTGTGAAATTTCCGATTGGAGGGTCGTCGAACCAACCGAACGAGGGGATCAACTTTCACCTGGGCAAACCCAAGCACTGCGTGTCGTTCTGTGTGCGCAGCACGGACCGTGGCCGCACCTGGGAGAAGCACGCGACGCTGCTCGACGCGCCCAGATGGGCGCCCGGCGGAGGTTTTCTGTCGGTCAACCTCGGCCACGTCCGCTTCGACAACGGAGTTCTGGGCATCGTCGGAGGAATCTACCGGCGCAACATCTGTGCCTACTACGTCAGCTACAACAATGGCATTAGCTTCGAGTACGTCAGCAACGTTGCCTGCATCAGCCCACACATTACCCCCATCGGCGGCGACATGTACGCGGGTTACAACTACTCAGGGGTGCACAAGCTGCCGGACGGACGGCTGATGGTCTGCATGCACCAACATTGGGGTGCTACACCGGACTTCGAAACCCCCTGCGTCGCATTCTCCACCAACGACGGCATGACCTGGTCGGCTCCGGAATTCGTCACCACGCCGCGGTCGGGTCACCGGTCCCCGTGCGGAACCATCACGCGTTCCGTGTAGAGGTGTCATGGTTGTCCGCCTCTCGTCGCTCTAACAAAGATCTCCTCGAGCCTCACAATATAGACGGATCTCGAGGAGCCAAAGTAAAAAACGGCCCACCGAATTCGTGGCCGGACCGGCAAAAAGCCGGGTTTACGAGTCACGCTCCGTATAGAGAGCGTTCCAACTTTCATCGCTCTCGTGCAGCGCTTCTTCTGCGTCACCACGGGTTTCTAATCTGACTTCGCGCACACTTTCTCCTTTGGTATGTAGACGGCGTCACGACGTCTGTTGATGAAAGGATTACAGTCGAACTGAGGAAAAGTGTGCTACTAGATCAGGAGGGCTTGTTTTAAGTCTGCCAGTGTACGACAGGGATCGTGCGGACGATTCCTTGGAAACTGGGTATCACTAAGCGGAACTTCGAGATAGGAGATCCTAAGGTGTGGCTGAGCAAGCGGGGCGTCTAATAGTGAAGGCGTCCTGAATATCCATTTTTCGGCAGCGTTCGCAGCTAGTCGCCAAGATTCCTTGATTTCACAACAGCATCCATCAGCAACATAATCCGAGCAGCAGCACTCATCGAAGCGCACAGTCTGTTTAGTGTCAGAACAGAATAGCGATAGGCCATCAACTCTCTGACTAACCTAGGCCGCCACCATCGTGCCCTCTTTGATATGAAATCGCGGTGCCCGGTACAACTCCGAGAGCCGGCGGCGAAATTCTCCCAATCGGGCTTCTACGCCGGCATGAGCGCTGTCCCAGATCTTTACCTCTATGCACTCGCGCACCGATTCCACCCTTTCTCTCAAGGTTCCGCGCCGCTCCAACAGCTGTTGATACATCTGGGCAAGCTGTCCCAGCTGGCGCGCATTCTTGGCGAGTATCTTGCGTTTCGGACCGACGGCTGCCTTGATCATGTTGCGGATCTGAACGAGATCGAAGTGATCGAGCGCAAATCGTTCGAGAAGGCGTTCGATGTGATCGCTGGCAGTGCCAATGCTACGTTCCAGCCGGTCGAGCAACTGAGCATCTTCGTAACTCAAACCCGCCACCAGCGTCGTCGGAGTTTCGCTGGGCGTTCCGACGATATGCGCTTCGACGCCCAACATGCCCCAGGTCTCACCTCCCATGATGCTTCCCCCCCGACGACCTTTGCCGCGAGATACCAGAACTT
Organism: Candidatus Latescibacterota bacterium; assembly: GCA_965217095.1. Classification (GTDB taxonomy): domain Bacteria; phylum Latescibacterota; class UBA2968; order UBA8231; family UBA8231; genus CAYNZV01. Next base: position 5,278,211 of record OZ244235.1, on the reverse strand, counting down.
TCCCTTTGGCTTTGACGTTGGCATGGTAGATATAATTGCCGACTTGAATGTTGTTTCCGGCGCGCAGGTTGGCCTCCTGGACTAGCTGGGCGCGAATGTTCCCCTCGGCCTTCACCTTGGTTTTGCGCCCCAGTATCCCCTTGCCGACGGCGATATCTCCTCCGGATTGAAGCGTGGCGCCAGGTTCTAAGGTGCCGGAAACCGTAATATCGCCGGCCGCCTTGACCGAGAATCCAGAGAGCACCGAACCGTTAACAAAGATCTCGCCGCCGAAGTCCAGATTTCCGGTGCGATAACTCACATCGCCGTTGATGGTTAGGCGCTCTGCCACCGAAAGTTCGTCTCCGTGCTGTTTCAGCACTCCGTCGATCAACGAGTAGTACTCCTCTTGGTCGCTCTCTTCGACAACCCGGACGTTCTCTCCAGCCTGCAACACCTGCTCCTTGCCGTTGTTGGCAGGTTGGGCGTTACCGGTAAGGTCCCAGCCCGGGGTGCCGGTTGTCGGGCTAGTGCGCCAGGCCACCCGCTGACCCGCTCGTACGTTGGGAGTGAAGTTGACTTCCCTGAAATCGATGGAGCCATCTTCCCGCTCTTTGCCGGCGCTTCGTTCCATATCTACCAGAATTTCCACATGCGCGTCCTCCCCGTCGACAGGGCTCGAGCCGACAGCAATTAGGTGCCTGCCGGTGGGGTGCTCGCCAGCGCCGACCTTGGCCACCAGAGCTTCGATGACATCCACTTTCACACCCGTGTTGACGTCGAGCTCGACCAGCCACTCTTGGATCATCGCGACTGTAAGGGAGGAGCGTTGGCTACCCATCATCGCCCAGTGGGCGTTCATGGAGGTGGCATCGCTTCGAATGGGTGGCAGAATGGAAAGTCGACCGTCCTCAATAGCGACATAGCCGTACCGGGCAGCATGAAACTCCCCGGCGTCCGTCGAGGTCACGTGGGATCCCGCTTGCAGATGGAGTTCCCGGCTCTCGATCGCGGCCGCCACGTTCCGGCCGAATATGTCTTGCCCCGATTGGCCAGGCGTCGGGGATGTGGCTCGGGCCAACAGATCGCCGGGTGCGGCGACGAGGGCGCTGCGATTCTTGCGGATGGCCTTGGCATCCTGGGATTTCAACGTCTCTGCCAGTTCCAGGGAAATCAAACCCAGCGATTCCGGTGAAATCTCTGAGTTCGGGTTGCCCGGTTCCACGAAGCCGATCTGGGCTGCGTGACCCGCGGTGGGGGCGGATCCTGCGGCTACCTCAATCCACTGGTCCCGCAGTCGCTGTGCTCCGCCCGTAATCGCCTCTCGATTGATCTCTATGAGACCATGGGCGTGGAGCAGCTCAGCCAGCCGTTCCGGTTCCTGCCAGTCGGGATCGGAAATCCAAAAGGCTTGCAGCCCATCGTGGCGAATGGCCAGTCGCTGTCCTTCCATATCCAGCTCATAGTACGGCTGGGCCCCCGCGGGTTCGAATCCGGGCGGCGCCTCAACGCGCTTCAGGTCCGCAGCCACCCTCCCAAGAGCGCTCGCCAAGCGGCGGATCCGTTGCTGTTGATGCACGCTGACTGATTGCGGCTCTGCAACGGAAGCGTCCGGATCGTACTCAGCGAACGCGTCGACCTCTTCCAGAAAGCGGTCGACACTTTCAACATCGGATAGTGCGGGATCGGGGAGTTCTGACTCGAGCAAAGAAGATCGCCGTTTCATGGGTCGCTCACGCACCATCGTCATAGCTGGCCTCTTCCTCGAGCTCCAGGAGTTCCTCAACCGTTAGCTGTCCTCCATCCAGTTCCGTCGCAACCCGGGCCATGCGCAGCAGTAAAGCCGATTGTTCACCTAGTCGACGCAAAGCCGGGATCAGCTCGGCGGCCGGCCAACTTTCCTGCTCGACGGCCGCGAGCATAACCACACCCACAGCCCGGTCTCCGTAGCGCATGGCGACCGCCGCTTGCCCGCCGTCGACACTGAGCCGCGCAGCGGCATGCCGAAAAGACGCGGCAACCAGTGAATCCGGATCGTTGGCGACCAATCTGTCAGTGAGATCGGTGCTGTCGATACCCGCGACGGAACTCGAAGTCAACTCGAGCCAGGTAGCGCTGGCGTCGGGCAGATAGACCGCGATTTGAGTGGGCCCGAAAACAGCGGAAAAGATCCGAGCGATCTGATCGCAAGCCTCGACAACGGTGGGACCGGTCACCTGAAATCGCACCAGCTGGTCACGGCCCTCCAACTCCCGCACCTGGCGCCGGATCTGCGCATGCGCGCGCTCCAGTTGCAGGTGGGCGACCTTCAGCTTGTCCTCGGTTTCATGTTTGTAGAGGGCCACTTCGATAGTGGTTTTCAACTCTGTTTCCTGATACGGTTTTAACAGGTAGCCGTACGGCTGCGTGAGTTTCGCGCGCTGCAGGGTCTGGTCGTCGGCGTATGCGGTCAGGTAGATGAGCGCGATGTCGTACTGCTCGCGGATTATGCCAGCGGCCTCCACGCCATCCATGTCGCCCTTCAGGTGGATATCCATCAGCACCACATCTGGTTGAGTAGCTTTTATTTTTTCCAACGCCTCCGCGCCCGAGATAGCAATCTCTGGAACGTCGTATCCAAGGAGTTCCAAACTGGACTGCAGGTCTCTTGCGACGAGAATTTCATCCTCTACCACTAGCCTGAATTATTCATAAAAATGCGGTGAGCCTCTGTACAACTGGTTGTTTTGCCCTACGTTAGGGTTACCCACAAACAACAACCAATCAAGAGGGCCACCGCAGATGGAAACTTCGCAGATCGCGCTATCGTTTGCAAACATCTCGGGCAAAAAGATCGAAGCTGATTTTGACGGTGGCATGACCACCAGTGATGGGGGCGCCCTGCTTCTGCGACCAGCGGAAGCCCGCACCGGGATCGTCGACCGAATCGTGGCGGCGATGTCGGATCGTCGACATCAAAGCTATATCGACCATACGTATACTGACCTCATCCGGCAGCGCGTATTCCAGATCGCCTGTGGCTACGAGGACGCCAATGACAGTGACGACCTGCGTTGCGATCCGGGTCTGAAAACCGCGTGCGACCGTCTGCCTCTGACGGGAGACGATTTGGCCAGTCAACCAACCATGTCTCGTTTGGAAAACAGTGTCAGCCGCTCGGATCTGTATCGCATCGGGCTCGCTTTGCTGGAAATATTCATCGAGTCTTACGACCAGCCGCCCAAGAAGCTCACCATCGACATCGACGACACGGACGATCCGGCACACGGCGCCCAGCAACTCACGTTGTTCCATGCCTACTATGACGAGTATTGCTACCTTCCGGTCCATCTCTACGAAGGGGAGTCGGGCAAATTGATCACGACGCTGCTGCGACCCGGTCGTAGAATGCGAGGCCGAGAGGCGGTAGCCATCCTCAAACGCGTGTTGGATCATTTGATCATGGTGTGGCCGAAGACGAAGATCACCTTACGAGGCGACTCACACTTCAGCACCCCTGAGGTGCACGACCTGTGCGACGGATACGGTATTGATTTCATTCTGGGACAGGCGATCAACAACAAGCTCAAGGCACTCGGCGAACCGCTGATGGAGCTGGTGGCGGCGCTGGCCGAGCAGAGCGATGAACCGGTGCGGCTTTTTGACCGCTTCGAGTATCAGGCCAAGAGCTGGCCCCGACCGCGCCAGATTATCTACAAGGCCGAGATCACACAAGGCAAAGCCAACCCGCGCTTCGTGGTGACCAATATCCGCAACCGCTCTCCCGAGTTTCTGTATGAGGAGATCTACTGCGCTCGTGGGCGGTCGGAAGGCTTCATCAAGAATCACAAGACCTACCTGCAGTCCGACCGCACCTCCTGCCACCGCTTCTCGGCCAACCAATTTCGCCTCTTCCTGCACAGCGCGGCCTACGTGCTGCTGCACACGATCCAACAGATTGGCATGCGCGGCACCCAATGGACGACGTCCAACTTTAACACGATCCAACTCCGGGTGCTCAAAATCGGCGCCCGCGTGCGGGAGCAAGCCACCAAGGTCCGTTTTCACTTTCCGACGTCATACCCGCTCAAGGATCTGATGCGCACCGTCGTCCTCAACCTCGACACCTCATGATGCTTTGCGATGTCCCACTACATCCACGCACACGATCCACCAAGGGACCCGACTGTCCCAATGACATCCAAAAGAGGCTCAGATCTCCCAGACAACACCTCGACGACCGACAGCACTCGATCAACCCGCTACCAAAACGTCCAGCCATTGACCAGCGCACCGAATTCGTTCGCTTGGTGCGGATTCATGAATTATTCAGGCTAGTATGCGAGTCTTTTTCATATCCTTTCTCCTGACTTAAGCCGACTCTGAGAACGTCAGCTGAAATGTGGTACCATTGATGTGATCAATCTTCATTTCTCCACCCAATTGATAGGTCAAATCGTGCACCAGTCGCAGCCCCAGAGTGAGCGGATTCTCCAGGTCAATGCCGCCCGAGATCCCCGCACCGTCATCGCTGACCGCCATTCTGAAACTTCCCTCTGTCAGCTTACGCAATTCGACCCGAATCGTTCCCCGGCGGCCCTCCGGGAACGCATATTTGATCGCATTGGTAATCAGTTCGTTGAGGATGAGACCGCAGGGGATGGCGTAGTCGAGACCGAGAGATATTTCCTCCAAATCAAACTCCAACGCGACTCGGCGGTCCTGTTGGTTGCTGGAGCGAACGAGATTGGCCGCTAGGTTCCTTATGTATCCGTCGAAGGCGATCTGGCCCAGATCGGTCGACTGATAGAGCGCCTGATGCACCAGTGCCATCGAGTGGATGCGATGCTGCATCTCGCTGAACACGCCGCGAGCTTCTTCGTTTTGCACAGCAGCCGATTGCTGCTTGAGCAGGCTGGAGACGATCTGCAGGTTGTTCTTGACGCGATGATACACTTCCTGCAGCAGAATCTCCTTTTCCCGTAGAGACTCCTCGATGCGCTCGTGCGCACGCTTGGTCTCGGTAACGTCTCTCCCGTAGATGTGAATGCATTCGATGGAAGGAACCGGATTGTAGGTCCAGGAATACACCCTATCGCCCAGGATTGTTTCGATGCCCCAGCGGCACTTGCCCTCGTCAAGGCAATTTTGTGGCCGGGAAAACTCATTTGTGGGAAACAATCTGCCGCTCTCCCCAAGCTCCGTTTGGTCGAGAAGCTGCTGCGCCGCCTCGTTGGCGTACACCACCGTCCCCTCCTTGTCGCAGGCAAGGACGGGGTTCGGATTCTCCCGCGGGAAGGCCGCAAGCAGCCGGTTTTTCCCCTCGAGTGCTAGGCGCTCATGGATCTCCTGCCTGAGTTCCACGTTCGTCCTCTCCAGCTCTCTCCGGGAGGCCTTGTAGGCTCGGTGCAGGAATACAAACGTAATCGGTAAAAGTACCGTAGTGACCAGCGCGATACCTGCCGCCTCCGGCATCGCCGCGGCTCTAATCTCGGAGTTTATCAAGTGCGCCGGATTGTAGACGCCCACCAGTGCGTCCAGGACATCGCTGTAGACGAACGCACCTATCTCTTCCTGGCCGTTCAGTCCGTATGAAGGGCCGACCCAATCTTGGCGGGTTTCGAATAGCTGATTGACCGTGCGTGGACCCGACCCATGGGCGTCGATCCGTTGGTCCCCCATGTACGTGCCCACCAGAGCCGGCTCTGCTGTGTGAACCTTTGCCATCCCGTCCGCACCAATGATGCACAGGTAGCTTCCAGGTGGTTGGTCCATCTGTTTCCAGGCGGCTCGGACGGAACTCAGATCTGAGCTGCCATTACCACCCTCGTTACGGGCGTACTGTTCAAACGCATGGGCCAGAGTCAGATTCTTTTCGTACACGATTTTCGTCGCTTCATCTGTGCCGAGTTTGTAAACGTAAATACCAACAGCCCAAGCAATCGCAACGCTCATCAAGGCGAAAATGGCAGCAGATCCGGTGAGTGGGCGCACAACCCTCTGGAAGAAATCCTTGGTAGCTGGGCGGCCAGAGTCAAAGGGTTTACCTCTGATCGAATTGCCGTTCATCACGATGGGCTCGAAAGGCGCCCGATGTATGTTGGTGGGTTGTTGTTTCAATGGTGCCCTCGATTCGAGTTCTGGCAATTCTTGTGCCATTGGTTGCCTCTGTCTTTGAGGATTCACTTAAGTCCCTGTTTTCGATCGGTTTTGAGTAGGTCCTTGCAGTTCATCTCCTGGCCTCTGAACGCACCGACGACTCTCGACATTTCGTAATTTCACGAAATTACGGAGCAGTACACGAATACTCGTCGCTGGCCTATACTCAAAAAGTTGTATATACAACACAGAGCACAAAAAAGAGTCCCTATTCGGCGGCATCGAGAGACCTCACGGTATTGGCAATCCGCATCACGTCTCTTACGCCACGCTCGCCTACAAGTGCATGTACCTGGTCCTGTGCCTCCTGCCACAAGGGCACGATTCTCTTCCACAGCCTGGCACCCTTGGCGGTAATCTGAAACCTATGGGCACGTCCATCTTCTTCGATTACGTTCATCCAGCCGTTTTCGCGCAAGCGACGACAGTTTCGACTCAACGTCGACTTTTCCATGGACAACCAGTCACATACCTGTCGAGGCGTTGCATCCCCGTATTTGGCGACGACCCCTAGAATGTTCATCTGTGCCGTCGTGATGCCAGCCGGTTTTAGCGCGTCGTCGTAGACTTTTGTAATTACCCGGTTAAGGAGCCGAACCTTGTCAGCGATACAGCTACAGTTGACTTCGGTGGCTTCGCCGGAACTTACCTGCGTTTTTCCCAACTAAAATGTCCTCCTGCGACTAGGTTTCATTGTATATACAACTAAAAAGCGGGCTTGTCAAATTATTCACCGCAGCTGGCTGAAACCGTTTGGTCGCAAGAAGTACCTCGCGCCCACATATCGGCGCGCTTTTGGGATGGGTCAAGTGTACTCCGGTTCATCGCCGACACGATAGATATGGTCGAAATCAGATAAGGCACAACGAGGGTCAGACCGATCGCCAGCACTCGGGCCCCGTCCAGTTCCATTCGGAGAATCGCACCTCCGTGATTGATGGCAGTTAGGACGGGGCCAACCACGAGCGCTTGTAGCAGCGCTCGCCGCACGACCCATCGACTGGTGCACTTGTAGATTAACTCAGACATGTCGCCTCTTATCCGAGTTCCAGACGTCCTTCGTCAACCTCAAAAACCTCGAACAGGGTGGCCGGTGATCTGCCTGAGGGTACGATAGATGATAAGAGGTCCTCTATATAGACTTGAGACCGCTCTGGAAGTTCGCTAATCCGCAGTTCCCGCATTTGGTTGTTCCATTGCACGATCTGGACTCGCTCCCGTGCAACCGAATACTCGCGAATCCAGCGATCCACCTCATCGTCATCCGCGCCAGTAGCCACGAACTCCATAAAGTCGATGACGTTGATTCCGGTGAAGTCGAACCACCGCCGATCGAGCTTGCAGTTGAACTCGTATTCACCGAGTGTTCCAGCCAGATAGGACCGACACTTATCCAGGGTCCGGGCTGCAAACACATGATCGGCGATTTTCTCATACGGACTTCTCGGCGGTTCTACGTTCAGATTCTTTGCCCGTAGGTGGTGATTGATTGAAAATGGAAAAGTTGTGGTCGTCATTTTGAGTGCTCCTTTTGCGCTAGTGCTCGGTAGAGAGTGTGCTGGGCTTATGCTGCCCATGGGAAGCCGCCCGAAAGTCCACCTCAGTCTCCGCAGTGTGAGACCCGATCTTTTCCACGTAGCTCGACAGGACCATATAGCGATCACCCGACCATGGTCCGCCTTGACGGACGACGAGCACATGATCCCCTTCAAACCCTCGCCGTATCTCCTCCACTTCGCCGATTATTAGATCCTGTTGATGGGTGAAGCGGACGGTATTTCCCGGTTCAAAACGAGACATCTCTTACCTCCTTTTTGAATTGAGATTCGCAAGTTGTATATGCAACATACTGCTCAAATAAAACTAGATCGCCCAGGGCTTCGTGAATTGAGAGAATGATGCAACCATGGGATCCTCTGGGTCAGTGGTTTCTACCTGAAAGCGAGCCATAGGGCGGCAACCGCGCCGAGCATCAGCGATATCGCCGCCCAACCACGGTTGGCTTTAGGCAGGAACGGGAAGGCGCGAGCCATCAGTGCTACGGCAGCCATCGGTGGCAGAGCTTTGATGACGTCGCGGTAGGCTTTCGAGCCAGCTAGTCGCAGGGTCTCGTCGATGTAGCCGATCGACCTCATGGAGCCAGTTAGCATGCCATGAATCTGGCTTTTGTGAGGCTGCCCCGTCTCGGCGACGGCGGCGATCGCTTTTCCCACCGCGTTACTACCTGCAAAGAGGGCTCGAAATACAACCCGGCCCTCGGCGTCAGCAATGTGGACGGAATTCTGCTTGGTATCCAGCTTCCGATGGACGGTGCCGTCCAGATCGTCCACTAACACGGGCCAATCGACTCGGTGGACCTCTTGCAGCTGGCGTGCATGCTCCATCTTTTCCTCCAGGGTCGAGGGTTGCCCCAGACTTTCGCCGGGATGAGCCTCGCGAGTATAGATGAAGGCGAAGGCCACGCGTTCGCCGTAGGTGCGGTTCAACTGTGCGAATGCGGGCAGTGAGCTGATGCTGAGAGGGCACGTAAGCGAGCCGGTTACGAGTACGATCGGCCGACCGGCCGCTAGATTTCGCAACGAGATCTCTTCGCCGTCCGGTCGGACCAGCGTTTGGTCCGGCAGGAGTTGCCCCGGCTTGAGGGCATCGGGTGAGAACCGGGCGTCGTTCATGAGCACACCCGCACGGAAGGTCTCGTAACGGTAGTCGTCTCCATCATTGCCGTTAATCGAATCCGGGCGTGACACTGGCAACGGGGGAAGAATCTGGGTTTCAGTTATGTGTGTGGAGGTCATCGGTCTATCTCCTTAACCAAACAGTAGCTGTATCGATCGGTTACGACGCTATCGCCGTCAGTTTGATATCGCCATGACGTGCGTCATCAACCGCAACTTCCGGCAGCAGATTCAGTTGTTGTCGCTGAGCCGTCTCGCGCCACTCGGCGCTCTGTTGTGCCAGGGTCGGATCGTTCAGCAACGGATATCCACGATCGCGCTCCCAGGCTTCCAGGTCCGCTGGCGGGGTAGCGATCAACTTCAAGAGAAACCGAATGGCGCCAATTCTCGATCCGGTGTCGAGCTTCGGGTGAATCAGCGACGGATTCTGAGTGTAGCGTCGTGCGATCGACTCGAAGCCTTCGGGTTCGACGCCAGTGACTTGGCGCACGTGATCGGTCGGGGCTCCGACGGCGAACGCACCATTTCTGAGGTCCTCAGCGTAGTAGTGGATGTGGGCGATATCGGAAACCGGAAAGCCCTGAGCAACGGCCGCTTTATTGAAGGCCTTAAAAGGCACGTCTTTGTAGGTGACCTTGCGCTCGAGGACGTTACTCAAGATGCCGGCGATATCCTGCGGTGAAATCAGCTCGGGGCCAGTCGGCCGATAGCTCCTGCTAATGTGGGTGGCGGGATCCGACAGCGTTGCCGTCGCCACTCTGGCGATATCCTCGTTCGACGGCGGCGCATTCAAGCCCTCACCGAACGGAGCCAACATCTGACCGAAATGAATGATCGTCGGCAAGCCCAGCAGGTATATAAAGGCGAATATGCCGGGGTTGATGTGGATGACGTCCACTGAAGGCATCCATCGGTAGATCTGGTTCGCGATCCAGTGTTCGCGCGATACGACAGATGGGTGAGCCGGATGCGGATTCCACTGACTCATCAACGCCACGACCTCGAGCCTGGCTTCTTCGGCCGCGATGGCAAACAGCATGGTGTTGTGCAAAAGATTGGGCGCAAAAGGTGGGCAATGATAGGCGCGCTGCACGTCGACCATCGCTGCCCTGAGATCGCGATAATCGAAAATATCGCCGACGAATATCTCCGCTCCGGCTTTCTCCAGAGCCCCGGCTCTGGCGTCCCGTCGCCGCACGAAAGCGCGCACGGGAAACCCATTCTTGAGAAGTTGGTGCACAGCAGGCAAGCCCGTATGTCCGGCGGCGGCTGTTACAAGAATTCTTGGCTTTGTCATGATGCTCCCCTGCTCTCGCGTCCGTCTCTGGTGTTGGCAGCATGCAATTTGCAAGCTGATTCCACTATCGCAACTCCGGTGCCAAGCGGATCTGGGAGGGGAAGGGTATTCTGTATCTGCAAGAACAACAGTGCTTGATGGCATGTATCTACGGAATCAAGGGGTCGTGTAGAGAGTTAAGGAATCCATGATATTTCGCGGGTGCCCACGATATATCACGGCAATTGGGCAGGTTGCGCTTTCGAAGCGCCTCAGTTTTGCAGTCTCTCGATCCCGAGCCGCCGCATACGGGAGCGCAGTGTGTTCGGGTTCAAGCCGAGACGAAGAGCGGCGCCTTTAGGGCCTTCGATCCGCCAGTTCACGGCATCGAGCACGGTCTCGATGTGTCGGCGTTCTACTCCCTCTAGGGTTTCGTCCGGGTTTGCGGCCGCCGCTGGACCCGCGAGCCGTAATTCAAGACTCTGGTCAAGCTGCAAGGTTTGGTCGTTGGCAACGATCATAGCCCGCTCCACGATGTTCTCCAGCTCTCTTATGTTTCCCGGGTAATCGTAGGCCTGCAGCTTAGTCATTACTGCCTGAGGGATGGTCGAGACCTTCTTGCCGATTTTCGCTCCTATTTTCTTGGCGAAGTGGCGTACGAGCAGCGGAATGTCTTCGGAGCGCTCGCGCAGTGGCGGCAGCGCGATCGGGAATACATTCAATCGGTAGAACAGGTCCTCGCGAAACTCTCCCACGTTGCTGGCCGACGCGATATCGCGGTTGGTTGCGGCGATTACCCGGACATTCACTTGGATGGTTTCGGTGCCTCCAAGTCGTTCGATTTCGCCCTCCTGCAGTACGCGAAGTAGCTTGGCCTGCAGTTCCAGCGGCAGATCCCCGATTTCATCCAGAAAGATCGTGCCCTGATCTGCCAGCTCGAACCGACCCACCCTTCGGGACAGAGCCCCTGTGAACGCGCCCTTCTCGTGGCCGAAGAGTTCGCTCTCGATCAGATTCTCTGGCAAGGCAGCACAATTTACTTTCACCAGCGGCCTGCTCTGGCGCAGACTGATCGTGTGTACCGCGCGTGCGATCAGCTCCTTGCCCGTACCGGTTTCGCCGAGTATCAGTACCGTGGCTTCGGTAGAGGCAACCTGTTCGACGCTCTTGAGAACCGCTTTGAAAGACTCGCTGGAACTTATAATGTTGTCGAAGTTGTGCTCAAGTCGGATCTCTTCTTGAAGGTATGTATTCTCCACCTGCAAGCGGTCCTTTAACTGCTCAACTTCAGTTAGGGCATCCCGAAGATCGCTTTCTGCCTGGAGCCGTTGAGTGATATCCCGGAAGGTGACGACAGCGCCCGTAAGCGATCCGTTCTCGGCACGAATAGGCGTGCTGGTGTACTCGACGGGTAGACTCGTTCCGTCCTTGCGCCAGAAGACTTCGTCATCCACCGTGTGAATATCACCGTCTTTGAACGCCGCATAGATCGGGCAGTCCTTCCGGTCGTAGGCGCTTCCGTCCGACCGGGTGTGATGGATAATGGCGTGTTGTGGTTTGCCGAGCAGATCCTCGGGTTGCCATCCCAACATCTGAGCTGCCGCCGGATTTACAAAGGTGGTCCTCCCTTCAAGATCCAACCCGTAGATACCCTCGGCCGCCGACGTCAGTATGAGCTGGCTCTCAGCCTCGCTTTTCTTCAGCGCCTCGAACAACTGGGCATTTTTTATCGCCACCGCCGCCTGGTTGGCAAATAGACCGATCCTGGCGAACTCGTCTGGCTCTATTCTGCGACGGCTGAAGAGGGCGAGCACACCCAGATTTTGACTCTGGAAAAACAGCGGATAACCGGCGAAAGAGCATAAGCCCTTCTCCTGAACCCAGCTCTTATTGGGCACGCGGTCATCACTCATTAAATCGTTAGTTAACAGGGGGCGCCCCTCCTGGGCGATACCCCCGATCTTCAGGGCTCCGATCGGCACGCGTCGATGGTCGCCATCAATGTGGGTGTACATGCCAGCACTTACGGCAAGGTGCAGACATTGGTCGCGGTTTTGACAAATCGGTGCGTTGCAGCATTCCGAGCATAAATCACCTGGCTGGATCAGCCAGATCCTTGCAAAGGCCGCATCAAAGTCCTCCACCAGCCCACTGGTGATAGAAGCAAGAACCTCGGGCAGCCCCAGAGCCGACGTCATCTGCAGCGCGATGCGTTCGAAACTGTCCGCCCCGAAACTCTCCTTCATCGGCTGCCCTGCAGTCGAAACGCCAACGGACGCATCATCTGATTTCTTCGATATGTCGTGGGTTCTATGCTATCTAACGGCTTTTCCGTGCGCTCTCAACAAACGGACGCATCCGGATTTTCGACCCTACCCCATTCCAGCCGTTAGAGTTAGGCAATGTCAGGAGCTTGTGCAATCGCGCTGGCACAGAGGTTGCGAAGGGGAAGGCAGTGACGGCCTCACTAGAAGACTTCGAGGGATCGGGCGCAGACTGGCTTGAAGCCTACAAGCCTTATATCAATGATGGCGAGACGGTGGTGGCCAATCCCCATAAGGTATACGGACCGGAAAATAACGACCTGATGCTGCAACTTAGAAAGCGGGGTATCGACAAGGTCATACTGGGAGGTATGTCGGCAAACCTCTGCACCGAAGCCCATATGCGTGAACTGCTGGAGCGCGGCTTCGAAGTTGCCGTAGTCTCCGACGCAACCGCGGCAGCCAAAGTGCCGGAGGGGACGGGTACCAAGCAGCACTGGTGAACTTCCGCTTCATTGCCAATGCAGTCTGGACCACTCCCGAGGCCGTGCGATCCATTCAGCAGGCCAATCCTGGTAGCTGATTGCCACCCAGGAGAGCGGCTGGCCGAGGTATTCGCTGGGGCAGCGACCTTCGGAACGGTCGACGCCAACCGCAACCCTCAGATCACCAACCGGGTTGGTCTGGCATCGGTGCCGGCACTGGTCTTCTTAAAAGGAGGAGCAGTGGTAGATTTAGTGGTTGGCATAACATCAAGAAGCGAACTCGAAGCCAGAGTGAAGGCACTTCTGTGACTGGCGAATGCACCTTGTAAGCGTCAGCGCCAACGAAAAATGGTATGGCAAAATTTGACCGAGGAGACCATGAGACCCCACTCTAGCGATATCGCGTTCACTCCGGCTGTGAAAGGCCATGCAGACCCAGAACGGTTCGCGCGACGCCTATGCCAAGGTAGAGCAGTCCAGAGGCTTCGAAACTACGGTGACGCCCCGGCTCGAAGAATTTCTCGCGGGTTTGGATATGTTCTACCTGGCAACGGCCAGCACAGACGGACAGCCGTACATCCAATATCGCGGTGGACCCCCGGGGTTCTTGAAAGTGGTGGATGAGAAGACCCTCGGTTTCGCCGATTTCCAGGGCAACCAACAGTACATCTCGACGGGCAACCTCACCGAAAACCCGAAGTCGTTCATTTTCCTCATGGACTACGTCAACAGCCGGCGAATCAAGATTTGGGGCAATGCACGGGTGGTTGAGGATGATCCAAAGCTGCTCGAACGACTAGCGGATCCTGACTACCCGGGCAAGGCAGAGCGGGCGATATTGTTCGCCATCGAAGCCTGGGACGTCAACTGCCCGCAGCACATACACAAGCGCATTCTTGCGCCCCTGGATCGACCGCTTCAATGAAATCGGCTATCTCGACCAACCCGGCGTTGGCGAGCCAGCTGTCCAGTGATGGCTCTCCCGCCAATTTTGAACTTTGGCTGAACGTTGGGACGCGAAGAACTGGAGTAACGGCGCTGTAGATGCCGGCGATGAAAGACTCGGCTCGTCCAGTTGTTTGATCGCCTGTACAGAAAGGAGTGAGCGTTTTGGTTCGGTTTTTCCTGGTTACTGGGTTGGTTTCTGGCTTCCTGGGCGTCTGTCTGGGCGCGTTCGCTGCGCACGCTCTCAAGGAGCGACTGACACAGGATCTGCTCGACACCTTCGAGGTGGGCGTGCGATACCACATGTACCACGTGTTCGCCCTGCTAGCGACGGCCTGGGTCATCGACCACTGGCCTGGGGCAACGGCGACCGTCGCGGGATGGCTCTTCCTCGGGGGAATCGTGGTATTCTCGGGAAGTCTCTACATCCTTGCTCTGACGGGCGCGCGATGGCTGGGTGCGATCACACCGATTGGCGGAATCGCCTTTCTAGCGGGTTGGATGTGCCTGGCCTGGCACGTCTGGCGAAGCGTTTCGTAGAGACTAATGGCCTTTCGTTCGACCGATGTGCGGAACGCCCCATTGGCCGAACCCAGCGCGCTAGAGTCGGCCATGTTTTATGCGTGGATAGCCCTCGCCACGCATGGTTCGATGAATCCAACATACGGAACTACCAATACTGATAGGGAGTCCCGCGTTCAGACTCGGGTCCCCCTATCGCGTTCTGCGACCATCGTTTTGCCCCAACGCACTTGCCGGGATGTTAACCGGGTATATTTTCTATACCATGGAGTTCGAGTTCGATCGGCGCAAGAGCGCCGGCAACAAGCAGAAGCATGGAATCGACTTCGTCGAGGCACAGGCGATATGGGACGATCCTGATCTGCTTGAAATCCCTGCCAGCACAGAGGACGAGCCGAGACATTTAGTGATCGGCCGCATAAACGAGACTTACTGGTCAGGCATCATCACATACCGCGGAAACCGCACTCGGATCATCTCTGTGCGCCGATCTCGTGAGGAGGAGATTGCATACTATGAAAGCTAAGGCCTTCGACCGGAAGTTCGAGACCGGCCAGGATGTCACCGAGTATCTCGACCTAAAGGGGGCACGCCGGCCTGGCCATGAGCACAAGCGGGTCAACGTCGACTTTCCCATCTGGATGATCCAGTCGCTGGATAGAGAGGCCGGCCGATTGGGAGTGCCGCGGCAGTCACTCATCAAAGTGCTAGTGGCGGAGCACCTCGAGACACGGGACCGATAAGCCCGTTGCGGGTCAAGGGTGACGCGCGATGGCTGGGTGCGATCACACCGATTGGCGGAATCGCCTTTCTAACGGGTTGGATGTGCCTGGCCTGGCACGTCTGGCGAGGCGTTTCGTACAGACTAATGGCCTTTCGTTCGACCGGCGTGCGGAACGCGCCATTGGCCGACTCTAGCGCGCGCTAGAGTCGGCCATGGCGACGACGATCATGCCCCAAGACTTGACTCGTGCAGCCTTGACTGGGAGTTTCCCTTGCAGGAATTAAACCCATTCACCCCTCTGCCTGGCCTTGTGAACCAGTATCCGCGTGCGGTCGGTGTCGATCAACAGCGGCTCATACTTGCTGACGAACTCCGATAGCGACTCCTCGATGGTCGCTGTTCCGCTGTCGACCGTGAATTTGCTCCTTATGAGCGACCTCTCGTATTGGTCCTCAAATCTCTCCAGCACGTATTCAATATCCTTCTTCTGCACAACAGCGTGAGGATGGGGGGTTTCTTTCATCCGCCCAGCAATGACTTCCGGCGTCGCCTGCAGGAGGACGAGCACAGTATCGGGCGCGGCCTTCATGATCGCTTCCTCAGTATGACGAGCGAGTAGCTCCCGATCGGCATACTGGCCCGGTCCTCCATAACCGTAGTACAGCGGCGCGTACACAGCTTCATCATAGTGCATGCCGATGATGTTGTGGTCCGGCTCAGAGTAGAAGTCCTGACTTAGGTGGTACTCCACATGGTATCGCTGAAAGCACTCCTTTATCGTCGGAGTCAGGGCGTTGAAGAGCTCCTGCTCATGCGGAGTCAGGCCCGAATAGGTAGGGTCCTCTCCCCGTCCCTGTGCCCATGCCTCGAACGCCTCGTCCAACTCCGCCTGCGTTTGTATTGGCGGGTGGTTGATATGTGGTAGCTTCCAGTGGTCGTGATAACCTATGCGCACGCCCATATTTTTCCTCGCCCACTTTGCTATCGCGTAGGACAGAGTCGTCGTTCCAGAGTACTCGCAGCCCGCCAGTATGAGTCTCATCTCGGCCTCCTAAGCTTTCAGCTGATGTTCCACGATTCTGCTGTAGGATTAATGCTCAGTAACTTAAATGGCTTGGGCTTGACCTACAATATCCAGATTCGCGCCAGCTACTTGGCATCCTACCAATTGTACTCGCTTGCGGTTATTCCATTTCGTATTTTCCTGACAAGAGTGCGTCTGCTCCGATTCCGAAAGGACTGACCGTGAACCTTCTGTTCACTTACCGCGTACTCATCTTCTAGTTGTAGTGAAAAGGGACAGTTACCTATGACGAAACCCATAAGACGAACCGGTAAAGCTGTGTTGCTTCTGTTACTGTCCTCAACCTGCGTGCTCGTGCAATGCGCGGACTCTGAATTGGATAGCCTGAATCAAGAGGTCATGGATCTCTATCGCACGGGTGACTATGACCAAGCCGTGGCTTTGGCGCGGAAGTCTGTGGAGCTTGCCGAGAAGAACGCTGACCCAGATCATCCCGATGTGGCTACCGGCCTGGATTACCTCGGGTCTCTGTACGACACCCAAGGCCAGTACGCGCAGTCCGAGCCAATCTACAAGCGCGCGCTGGCAATCAGGGAGAAGGCCTTCGGTCCGGATCATCCCGATGTGGCGACAGACCTGAACAACCTCGCGGGCCTGTACAAGACCCAAGGCCAGTACGCGCAAGCCGAGCCGCTCTACAAGCGCGCATTGGCGATCGATGAGAAAGCACTTGGTCTGGATCATCCCGATGTGGCGACAGACCTGAATGACCTCGCGGGCCTGTACGACACCCAAGGTCAGTATGCTCAGGCTGAACCGCTCTACAGGCGCGCGCTGGCGATCGATGAGAAAGCACTTGGTCCGGAACATCGCTATGTGGCGACAGACCTGAGTTACCTCGCGGACCTGTACAAGACCCAAGGCCAGTACGCACAGGCTGAGCCGCTCTACAAGCGCGCGCTGGCGATCGATGAGAAAGCACTTGGTCCGGAACATCGCTACGTGGCAACAGATCTGAACAATCTCGCGGCCCTGTACGACACCCAAGGCCGGTACGCGCAGGCTGAGCCGCTCTACAAGCGCGCGCTGGCGATCAGGGAGAAGGCCCTCGGACCGGATCATCGCCATGTTGCCACGAGTCTCGAGAATATGGCTGCGCTGTATCGGGCCACAAATCGGATGGGGGAAGCGGAAAATCTTAAACAACGGGCGGTGAGTATTCGAGCGATTCAACGACAAAAATCGTCTGACAAATCGAATCAAAATCATGTGATACGTCCTGGACCACTTCCCCTTCAATGACTAGACAGCGACAGGACCTCGTTTTTCTAGTTGTAAACGCCTGCTAGTGGGCAACATTGGATGCTTATCTGGTCTTACCCCCTGCACCTGACAGGATGAGAGGAGTATCGTGATTCCCGAAGAAATCGTAACCTTCTTGCAGGAACGCGGCACCGTGGCAGTCGCAGGCACGCGAAATGCGGAATGCATACCCGAGATTCGCTACGTGTCGGGATGGTCGGTCGAAGAAGACCACGCTACAATCAGCTGCTCGATAGCGGAGGGATTTGCCACAGATCTGACCAGCTCTCTCGATGACAACGGGCAGTTCGCCCTGACCGTCGAGGAAATTGGTTCTCACGAGACCTATCAGTTCAAAGGCAAATACATCGAGTCGCATCTACCCTCCGATGCCGACATTGAATCCCATCTTACGGCACGATCTAGATTTGGCTCGGTCGTCAACGAGCTTTTTGGCCTTCCCGAGGAGGTGTGCGCCGCTTACATCTCGAAACCCGTGATTGCGGTTCGGTTCGAGGTGCAGGAGATATTTCTCCAAACCCCGGGCCCAGGCGCGGGCAGCAGGTTGTTCCCGCAGGAGGAGCAATGATGGAAACCGTCGAAATCCCTGAAGAAATGAAGCCGGCAATGCAAAACGGTCTTCCGGCCATTGTTGCGAGCTGCTCGGCAGATGGAATCCCCAACGCGACGATCATCTCGCAGGCATATTACGTGGATGCCACCCACATAGCTCTATCATTTCAATTCTTCAACAAGACCGTCCGGAATGTCCGCGAGAATCCCAGAGCTTGCCTCAGCGTAAATGACATCGAGAACACTACGCGATGGGTTCTGCACATCGAATACCATCACTCGGAAACCGAGGGCCGGGTATTCGACGAAATGGACATGGCCATCGAAGCCATCGCGTCCATGACTGGCATGTCCGGGATCTTCAGCTTGAAGGCGGCCGACGTCTATCGCGTGCTTTCCGTAAGAAAGGTCTCTTCCCCAGTTTAGGAATCCAACCTTCCATGGCTGAACCGGAAGTGGCACGAGATGATGCGGTCGTCGAACTCGCTCGCAAAGCGGCGGAGGTAGAGGTTCTCCGCCACGCCTCCCTCGACATCAACTCGACCTTAGATCTGGAAGAAATCTATGCCATCGCGTTGCGAACGATGGCTGAGCTGTTCGAGTTCCACCATTCCGTTATTCTCCTGCTCGATGAGACTGAAAATGTGCTTCAGGTCGTTGCCAGCCGTGGATTCGACGATCAGGCACTGGGAGGGACTGTGCCGGTCGGTACCGGCGTCATTGGCATGGTCGCGAAGCGCCGTAGTCTCATGCGTGTCGCTAATCTCAAGCAGCAGCGCACCTATAGTGCCGCCATTCGCCAGCAAATGGAGGTTGCCGGCCGCGCTGCGGAGCTCGCCGAGGTAGTACCTGTCCCTGGATTACCCGAAGCCGAAAGCCAAATCGCGATTCCGCTAATGGTGCAGGATACCTTGATCGGCGTATTCTCTGTCGAAACTCCCGAACACAAGCGGTTCAGTGAACACGACGAAGTTTTGGTTACCATCGTCTCAAATCAGGTGGCGAGTGCCATGCGCAACGCCCAGCTGTTTGGCACTGTCGAACAGCGTCGCAAGGAACTCGCAGAAGCCCACGAGGGCCTCAGGAAGCTCAACGATACACTGGAAGACCGGGTGCGCGAGCGAACGCAAGCGTTGGAACGGTCGAATCAAGAGTTGCGGGAAGCCCAGGCTCAACTGGTCCAGTCGGAGAAAATGGCATCATTGGGTAATCTTGCAGCTGGAGTAGCACACGAGATCAACACGCCGATCGGCGCCATCCGCTCCAATGCCGATGTGCAGCGTCGCGCGATCAAGATAGTTCGCGAATCTGCCAACCATGATGAAGAAGCACAGGATAGCCGGGAGCACCCGCGCGTGCATCTCGCCTTGGAGGTTCTAGAAGACACCAATAGAGTGACTCAGGAAGCGACGGATCGCGTGACCACCATAGTGGATTCGCTGAGGAATTTTGCACGGCTCGATGAGGCTGAGTACCAGGCGATCGACTTGCACGAAGGTATCGACAGCTCGCTGACGCTCATTAGGCACCTACTTACAGAGCGCGTGAAGGTGGTAAAGCACTACGGCAGCCTACCCGAGGTGCAGTGCTTCGCCAGCCAGCTCAATCAGGTGTTCATGAATTTGCTGACGAATGCGGTGCAGGCGATCGAGGACGAGGGCACCATCACCATTAGCACCGAGTATGCCGCTCAATACGCGGTCGTGCGGATCTCGGATACCGGGTGCGGCATCGAAGCGGACAAGCTGGCGCACATCTTCGATCCGGGATTTACCCTGAAAGGGGTCGGAGTCGGGGTAGGACTCGGTCTGTCGATTGTGTACCGCATCGTGCAGGATCACCTTGGAACGATTGAAGTAGAAAGCGAGCCAGGAGTTGGCACGACCTTCACCCTGAAGCTGCCTCCTGAGCCGAGCGCTAAGGCAGAATGATACCAGCAAGAACCCGTTTT
The DNA here is from genome assembly GCA_965217095.1 of Candidatus Latescibacterota bacterium. Classification (GTDB taxonomy): domain Bacteria; phylum Latescibacterota; class UBA2968; order UBA8231; family UBA8231; genus CAYNZV01. The sequence goes on along the minus strand of OZ244235.1, from coordinate 5,258,353 downwards.
TGTGCCATACCCCATTTTCGCCGATATTCGGGGAAATTCATAACCTCTCCCATCAGTTCCTCGCAACCAGTTACAGGAGGTCACGTAATGCGCAAATTCACCCTAGTTTCATTTTCCGTCACGCTGCTGATCGCGTTAGGGGCAGACAGCACAATGGGACAAACTGGTCCCTCCCAGCCGATTTACGCCATGCCGGAGGAACTCGTCTGGAAGGACGCCCCTTCGATCGGACCTGGCGCTAAGATCGTTGTCATTGAGGGAAACATGAAGAATCCCGAACACTTTACAGCCAGAATCAAGGTGCCAGCTGGCGTCGACATTCCACCTCACACCCACCCCACAACGGAGCGTGTTACGGTTATTTCAGGAACGCTTCACTTCGCTCACGGTGCCAAGTTCGACCGATCCAAGACCAAGGCCTTCCCTGCTGGCAGCCTGCTCGTCATGCCCACGGGTATGCCGATGTACGCCTATTGCGAAGAAGAGACTGTAATACAGCTCAACGGTGTGGGTCCGTGGGGCATCTTCTATCTCAACCCCGAGGATGATCCAGGAAAGCAGAACTAGACCTCAGCTTAGGCACGGGCGATTATTCGATTGCTTTCCAACTCCGGGGAGGTGTCACACCTCGTAGTTGCTCGTGCACGCCATGAACGGCTGAACCCGGAGGCCTGCTCCATGGCACGCCCTAATATTTTGATCACGTTCGCAGACGACCAACGCCACGACATGGTCGGATGCCTCGGCGATCTCAACGTCCGCACCCCGCACCTGGACCGGCTCTGCGATCAGGGCACCGCGTTCACGCGAGCGCATCATCTGGGTTCGCTTCAGGGCGCTGTCTGTGTGCCAAGCCGTGCGATGCTGCATACCGGCACCACGCTCTTCCACACGAACAACCACATGGAAGCCGCCGCCGCGCCGGGCGACTTCTCCACGGCCACCGATCAGCCGCACCAGACTCTCGGCCAGATTCTTCAAGGCGCCGGCTACCGGACCTTTGCCACGGGGAAATGGCACAACCAACGCGCGTCCCACGTGCGCAGCTTTGATTCCGCCGGCAAAATCTTCTTCGGGGGCATGAGCAGCCATGACTCGGTCCCCACGTACGACTTCGATCCGGAGGGCGTGTACCCCAAAGACAAGATGTACGTCGGCGAAGCGTTCTCGTCGGATATGTTCGCAGGCGCCGCCACCGCCTTTTTGAACGACTATGAAGACGACGCGCCTTTTTTTCTTTACGTGGCCTTCACTGCGCCGCACGATCCGCGCACGCCTCCTGAGGGCTACACCTACGATCCCGATTCCGTGCCGCTGCCGCCGAACTTTGTGACCGAGCACCCGTTCGACAACGGCATGCTGTCCGGTCGCGACGAGGACCTCGCCCCGCACCCCCGTACCGAATCCGAAGTGCGCCAGCACATCGCCGACTACTACGGCATGGTCACCCACATGGACGGATGCATCGGCCGCATTCACGATGCGCTCGAAAAGTCCGGCCGCGCCGATAACACCATCGTGATCCACACCGGCGACCACGGCCTGGGCGTAGGCCAGCACGGCCTGCTCGGCAAGCAGAACGTTTACGACCACAGCATCCGCATGCCGCTGATCTTCCGTGGGCCGGGCATCCAGGCGGGTCGCCGGACGGATGCGCTCTGCTACCAACACGATCTCTTTCCCACGCTTCTAGAAGCGGCCGGCGTGGACATTCCCGCGCAGAATGAGTTCCGCAGCTTGGTCCCCGTGCTCACCGGTGGCGCAGACACCCACCGCGATTCGATCTACTGCGCCTATGGTGACTACATGCGCACGGTCAAAGATGAGCGCTTCAAGCTCATCGAATACCTCGTCGAAGGCGCGCGCCGCACGCAGCTGTTCGACCTGGATGCGGACCCCGCCGAACTGAACGATCTTTCGGGCGACCCCGCCCACGCCGACCGCATCGCGGCGCTACGCGCCAACCTGTTCGATTGGCAATCCCGGCTGGATGATCCGCTGGACCTCGGGTAAGCCGGCACTCGCCGGCGGCGACTGGAGCGACTCAATGAATTGGCACCTACGGGCCGAGACATCGGTAATGCCTTAATTCCACTAGTTATTTGTAAGCTCCACCTTCTGGTAGTTGAAGCAGTAGTACGGCCGGCGCCCGTCCACGACCTGAAAATCGGTCCAGACCAGCCAGAATGACTTTCCATCTGGAGCGATCCACTTCGGCGGGATCTGCGGTTGGTACGCCCTGGCTGCTTCGTCTCCTTCCGGAAGCCATTCTACCTCTTCGTGGACCTGTGTCCACGGTCCCCAAGGCTCGGGCGCTGTCCACATCCCCAGGTAGGACGGCTTTCCAAACCACATGCCTTCGTTATTGATGCCCATGCCCCAGTTCAGCATCAGATACTCTCCCAGCGGAGCGTTGTAGACTACGCTCGGATGCCAAGCGTACGGGTGCATCTTAGTGTTCACCCATCCGCTGGCAAAGGTGTGTACGACACCGCGGTCTTCGATATCCGAGCTCCAGGAAGCGGAGCCGTTTTGCTCGCGTGCCACGAAGTATTCGTACATGGAGCGATCTAGCAGCCGATCCTTCGGCACGCGAAACATGACCAACTGGTTCATGTCGCCTTCCAGGTTTCCGTTGGGAGCAAATACGTATACGTAGCCGTCGGTGTTGTCGGAATAATTCTGGCCCATCTGTAACACCGTGAGTAGGGAGAACGCCTCGCCTGGCTCGTTGAAGAAAACCATGTTGCGGCGATCCCGCTCCTCCCAGGGCTCCCATGCAAGTTCGGAACCATCCTGATTCTTCCACGTTCGACCGCGGTCGGGAGAAAAAGCAGCTTGGCACCGGCAAAACGCGCGCCCGACTCGGCAAACGGCGTATTCGGCGTGCTCATGTACTGGTAGACGTGATCGTCCAGGGCTATGATGCCGAATCCGTAGTAGCGATTCACCTGATCCGGCGGTTTACTCGGCAGATCGGGAAATCCCGGGAGATATTCGAATTCCGGTTCGGGAGGCTCTCCGTGGATTCTGAATATTCGGCTATTGTAGCTCTTCAGATCGTGTCCGCGGATCTCGGGCCAGCCGGAACCGTCACAGAGACCCACAAATTGCGACCCATCCGCGGCCCAGGTCATATGCCAGTTGTCACCGGCATGTTTCGTCTCCCCTCCCAACCTTCCGGTGGTTTCCGGCAACCGGCGCATACCTGCGATTTTGGTCATGATCTCTCCACTTTATTTGCCTACCTGAATTTCCAACTTGCCGGTGGCCGTGGGTTGTACCGGACGAAAGCTCAAACCGGGACGGTCGACCCCTCCGTAGTACGCAACAGCACTCACGACCTTTTCGTTTATAGCCGCGATTTCCATATCGAGTTGGTCGTCGGCTCAGGATCCCGTCTTCTTGTCGCAGACGTAGAGGAACGGCTCGCCGGCGAGGTACCGCCGCAAGTTCTCCTTGAAGACCTCCCGCCGTCCGATGAAGAGGCTCGGCGTTAACGCCGACGCGTGCGGCGACAGGACGATGTTGGGTGTGGCCCACAGTGGGCTGTCGGGTGCTGGTGGTTCAGGGTCCGTGGCGTCGAGTCCCGCCCCAGCGAGTTTTCCGGACCGAACGGCCACGGCCAACGCCTGCTCGTCGACGATGCCGCCGCGGGAGATGACTATCAGATGAGCGGTCGGCTTCATGAGACCGATGCGTCGCCGGTCGATCATGTTCCGGGTCTCTGGAGTGATCGGGGCCGTGACGACGAACCAGTCTGACATTGCCAGGAGGTCGTCGAGCCGGTCGAGGCCCCAGACCTCTTTGGCGTATGGCGAGGACCGTGGGAACTTGTCGACGGCGTAGACCTCCATGTCAAAGCCCTGGGCGCGCTTGGCTACTCTTTGCCCGATGTTGCCGAATGCGAGGATACCCAGAGTCTGGCCTTCGAGGTCGATCTGACGCCAGGGGTAGTCAAAGGTCCGCCACTCCCTTCGTTGCTGCTGGTTGATCATCTCATGGAGCTTCTGCCCGAGAGTGATTATGAAGCCAAACACGTGGGTGGCCATTGGGCTGACGTGGGGCTCGCGGGCGTTCGTGATCGGGATGTCGCTTTCGACCGCCTCCGGTATAGCAAGGATCCCGTCGATTCCTGTACCTGGACAGTGAATCCACTTGAGATTGGTAGCCGCCAGGTAGACGTCACGACTCGGCCAACCGCAGTAGACCTCGGCATCCGGCACGGCAGCCATCTCCTCCTCTTCGGTCTGGCACCAGGCAAAATCGACGTCCGGGAACGTCGCCTCCAAGTCTCTGATGACGAGGTCATCGGCCTCGTCGGGCCCAACGCCTCCCGGAATCGGGGTAACGAGGACTTTCATCCGCGACTCCTGCGTGAAGTTTCTCGACTCTTCAACACCTTTATCATGGTCAATCCACTTTGCTTAATGCCACCCCGTCAACCCCTCTGTTGCGGAATGATGCCACCGTCCATATTCGGCGGAATGTGCAGCCACCGCGCTTCGTAGAGGGATGCCCCCCCCGGCATCCGGTCGGCATGTGGAAGGATTTACGAACCTGGCTCAGCCGGCTGTTATCTCTACTTCCCATCGTCTCTGAGAATCTCGAAATATGTGGTGTCGGGGATGGCGGAACCGAAGTAGCCGAAGCCAGCCCCCTCGAATTCGAACTGCGGTTCGTGAAAATTGCCGTCCAGCTCCTTCAGATCGTCGAAGGTCTGCAGGAAGTGGGCCCAGTTCGGGTCTGCGGCATACACAACAATCTCATGGCGACCGTAGAACCAGACATCCCACCAGAACAGGCCCATCTTTGATTGACCCGCCGCCTGGGGCGTGTTCTGAATCCATTCGTATTGATAATCGTAGTCCGTCAGATCGATGCTCCGAGGATTCTCGTCGTCGAAAGGGTTGTCGTAGATAAAGGAGTCGACGGACATGTCGAGAGGAATGGCGGTGAGAAGATAGAAGGTTGTCCCTGGTGAACGCTCGATGGTCACTTCCGGTATAATCACATCGTCTGTCTCATCGCGCTCCCGGTACCTGATGCGGTTCGGTCTGATATCCACGATCTCGAAGCCGTCGACGGGCACCGTTGTCCTCGCTCTAACAAAGATCTCCTCCTCTTCGACCGCCGCCCGCACCTCGAGGCTATACGTGCCCCCCTTGCGGATGACGAGGTCATTCCCGAGATAGGCGAAACCGGCGTCCTCGAATCGGGGCGAGTCTACGAAGGTGAGGGGGTAGCTGATGTTCTCGTCCTCGTCGATGAGCCGAACGTCCGCCTCCGCAAGCAAGATCGGCGTTTCATTCAGATTCTGGTCGAGCCGGAAGTTGCGGGAGACCTGAATGTTCTCAACCGGATGGCCCGCCAGAAGAAGGCCGCTTACGACGATGCGGCGTTCGTAACTCTTATTCGTTACTTCGACGATTCCCTTCCCACAGGCGAGGAAGAGGATTACCATCACCGAGCAGATGGACAGGATAAACGAGTGGCTTCTCATCTCTCCACACTCATCAGAAGGTGAAATTCACGCCGATCGTGGGTAAGAGCGGTAACATGCTGATCGTATCCACGTCGGGCAGGTTGTTGCGAAAATCGTAGTCGACAAACCACGGATTGCTGCGGTTGCCGGCATTGAACAGTTGCAGGTAAGGTGTCATCGTCCAGCTCCCGAAGTTGCGACGATAGTTCAGACTCATATCCATGCGGGCATAGTAGGGCAGGCGGATGTTGTTGATAGTCGTCGGCGCGCGCTCGAGGTCAACGCCAGGGTCCTGTGGGCTGGACCTGACAAAATAGGCGGATCCAGGCTGGGTAATCGGCTGCCCACTAGCGTAGACGACGCTGAGACTGAGCGACCACTTTCCCACATCGGCACGCTTCGTTCTGCCTTTAAGTTTTCTCCAGCTATTTCGCAGATCTAGATTGGCCATCAGGTTCAGTGTCGAGGTGCGATCATGTCGCGGGAAAAAGGACCGCTCCTGATTGATGCCATCAAACTCGTACTTCGTGCGGGCGTAGGAATAGGCAAGCCAGCCGTCCAGTGCCCCCGAGTCCTTGCGCAGAAGCAGTTCAGCGCCGGTCGAATGGCCGTCACCGCGGTTGAAGATCCCCTTCGTGTTCGTGAAGATTGGGTCGGCGTCCTCCTGATAACCCGTTTCCTCCAGCTTGGTGAGGAAGGTCTGATTGAACTGATAGATGTTGCGGTAACTCTTGTAGAAGGTCTCCACCTCGAACTGGAAGTTGCCTTTGATTTCCTGCTGCCAGCCCAGGATGAAGTGTGCTGCCCTCGATTCGTCTTGGAATTCGTTAGATGTGGTCCAGATGTCAGTTAAGGCAAACTGGGGCACGCGGTGGAGGTACTGATAGTAGATGCCTGCGGCGGCCCGCAGGTTAATCGTTTCGGTGAGCCGGTATTTCGCTGCCAGCCGGGGAGCGACATTCTGGAAGGTCTTGGCGGCGTCGAAGAGATTATAGCGCAATCCAGCGACAAATTCCCACAGTGGATTCGGTCTCCAGTTGCCCTGACCGTAGATGGTGTATTGCCGCGGCCTGCCGCCCAAATCGACGAGGCCCTCCGGGAACGCCTGTCGGTAATTGACATGCAGGTTCTTCTGTTCGAAGCCGAACCTCGTGATCAGACGGCGAGAGCGGTGGTGTTCGACGCTTCCCTTCAGCGTGATATCGGAAACGAAGTTGCGCTCGACGACATTGGCAGCCTCAATGGTCAGATCCGACGAAAAACGGCTCCCGGTCAGCCAGAAGGTCGAGAACAGCTTCGGAGTCAAAACGCGCGTCCAGCGCATCGATCCAGTCTTGTTCCCCCAATCGGTCACCAGGCCGGTTTCCTCGGTTGACTCGGTGTTGAACGGAATGTCGAGGAAGTCGCGACCGCCATAACCGCTGATCGTCAGCGAATTGCGGTCGTTGAGTTCGAGGAACACCTTGAGGTTGCCATCGTAGAAGTAGTAATCGGGGACATCCTCGATGAACCTTGCCACCGTTTGGTCAAAGTAGGTCCGCCGCATCGAGCCCGAGAGCGATCCGCGATCGCCGAGCGGTGCCTGCAGTGTTGTTTTCGCCGATAGCAAACTCAGAGACGCGGTCCCTTCGAACTGCTCGCGATTGCCATCCAGGTTGGTCACGTTGAGGACGGAAGAGAGGCGACCGCCGTACTCGGCGCCAAAGCCACCCTTCGATAGCTCCACCTGTTTGATGGCGTCGGTGTTGAAGGTCGAAAAGATGCCGAAGGTGTGCTCCGGGTTGTAGACATCCGATCCGTCAATCATGTAGAGATTCTGATCCGGCGTCCCGCCCCTTATGTAGAGGGCGGACGAGAAGTCGGAGAGTGGTTGAATGCCGGGCAGTGTCTGGAGAGAGCGAAGCAGATCGGCCTCGGCCACCTGAGGGATCGCCCGGATTTGGCGGGAGGAAAGACGAATTCCGGAGATCGGCTTCTCGAACAGCATCTGCGACGTGCGCATGGAATCAGCACGGACGACCACCCCGGCAGCCGTGACGGCCTCCACGTTGAGGTTGATATCGATCTTCTCGCTGCCGCCAGCTGCGACGCTCACCGCTCGAAAATAGGTCTCGTAACCGATGTAAGAACACACAAGAATGAAGTCGCCGACGGGGATCTCGGGGATCACATAGTAGCCGCTGGTGTTCGATAGGCCGCCGATCTGAGTTCCTTGGAGTTGGACTGTCGCACTGATGAGGGCCTCCCCGTTCGAAGCATCGTGCACGAAACCGTTCAGTGAACCCGCTGTCTCGGACTGCGCTTTACCAGGAACCGAGGCAAAGACAACCCAAACAAGCGCGAGTCGAAGCAAAGCTCCCACTGCCGAGAGAGAAGGCATACATACCCGTATATGAACACCGTTTGGAAGCGATTGAACTGACCACAGTACCATCAAATCACACTCCGAGCAGGATCCCCAAGCCTACTCCCATCGCAAGCATCTGATGCGATTTGTTAACAGCATTCTTCTGCGAAACCGGTGGCGAACCCTGTCCGGGGGGGTCGGCGCGATATATGTCGAGGTTCAAGTTGTCGATCCGGAGCTTCCGGTAGAAGATCGTACATAGAACCACGAAATACAGGCAATTGGCTGAAGCCTGCACATGCCTCAACTCCAAACTTGCGAGCGTAATCGTGATGGCCGCATACAAGGTTGCGGCGATGCTCCGGCAGGCGCCGAGACGAGCGTCAGCTTGCGCTCAAACCCCTGGTCCAGGCGTTCGATCAACCTCGGACGCGATACCAGGCCGGGGCGCCACCTGGGACTATAGAGCTTGGTCTCAAGGAGCGGGATTCCGGCGTCCGAATGTCGGGGCGAATCGACCATAGTCGAATTATACGCCAAAACCGGTGATCGCACTCAGCGACAGCCCGGCTCAGAGCATCGCGCGCTGGTGTCTTCGGCGCCTTCGCAGGCGCATCATCAACTAGTCGGTGAATTCGACAACGTCGGCACGAACGGCAAGGACGATGTCGCTGTAGAGGGCAAAATTACGCGTGTCCGCGTCGTAGCGGACGTTGGTCAGTGCCAGGCGACGGCCCTCGACAGCGCCGTGCTCGGCGGCAAACTGCGCCCACAGGTTGTCGAGCGCTTCCTGGTAGAGCTTGCCTGTACCGCTGAGGCGCTTCAACGAGAGCGAGTTGGTGACGGGTCCGGAGGAAACGGTGACGCCGATCAGGTAGGATGCTTTGGCTTCACCGGAGACGCCGGTTGCCACAATCCTGTAGTTGGGAGCGGAAAGCTCCACCTGGGTGAGGCTGGACGAGGCGAAAAGGCCGGACTGGGCGCAGCCCGTAAACGACAACGCCAAGACGATTGCAAGTAAAGCAACGATATTTCTCAAAATAACACCTCCCTAGTGTAGGAGTGAGAGTTCACTCCGTGCTTGATATAAGAATGAGCGTCTTGACCTCATTTGTGGCTTTGGCGCTGTCGACGAACCCTATGGCTCCCGGCGTTTCAGCGACCTTACTCATTACCTCGACCACCGAGCTCATCGACTCGGGTCGCCTGCTCTTGCCGGAGAGCAGGTTCCTCATCCAGATCGACTTGATTCTGGAAGGGGTCTTTCCAAGGTATCTGTAGAATATATGCTTCACCTCCCCTCGAAGCTCAAGGTCCACGAAGACGACGGCGGTTTCGTCCGTCCAGGAGCGGATATCGCCGGTGTAGAAATCGAGTAGTCTCTGCTGGTCAAGGGTGTCGACCGGCACGGACCGATGGGCGATGATCGCGACATCCGCGTGACTACCGAAGACAGCCAACAGAAGGGAAACAACACCCAAGACGAGCATAGTGAGATGAGCTCCCATTGCACGCGATAGTGACGATTTTCCCCTGACGATCGCTTTCATCCGTTCTCCTTTTCGTCAGGGTTAGCGCATTGAACCGAAATGATCGGTATGCCCAGGTCTCTGATGCCGTTGAGCACGCCATGCAGCGCCGCCTGGTCAGCAACCGGGCCGGCCAGCACGGTTGTGCCGTCTTCTTGAGGGTGAACGGCAAGATCTCCAAGCCGTTCCGACCAGCGGTTGGCGAGGTGCCCCCGGACTCGAATTCGATAGGTGTCGACCATGGTAAAACCCCTCCAACTCCTGGAATTGATCATCGTCACAGGGATAATCTACTGGCGGTTGCCGCCGGTGGAATCAGCCGAAGGGTGTATTTTGGGGGGTGTATTTTGGAGCTGAGGTAGGTATCGAGGTATTGGTCGACGAAAAGACGAATCGCCAGCGAACACCCCGCCCTCTCATTCGAACCAGTATGAGTAGATCGAGGCGTCATTCGCGTCGAAGCGCAGCTGCACCGGGCGGTTGACCAGGGCAGCCACGTCGCCCGTCCGCCACTGCACGGGATAGCGCACATGGTCCCCTTTGACCGGCTCTGACTCGGCGACCGAGCTCCCTGACTCATCCAGCACTTCTATCCGTGCTGACCCAACGGCCGCATTCACGTTGGTGAACAGCCACGGACTCGGCAGCAGAAAGGGTTCGGTCAAAACCGTTCCTCCCTCCGCACCGGCATCCATCGAGATGAATCCATCCCGCCTGAGGACGGCAAGGCAAGCGCCACTGCGCTTCGGGTTCGCACCGGGCGGTTCGCGACGGTGTCGCGATCCGTTGTAGTAGAACCACAATTCGTCATCCCTGAGAATCGCGTTGGAAGGTGGCATGAGTCCGTTCAGATCGAACGCCCCTGATTCGACCGCAGACGGGCCGATGAAGGGCTCGCGCTCGCCAAGTCGGGTCCAGCTGCGCAGATCGCGGCTGGAGGTGAGCTGCACCAGGTGAAAGCCATCGGAATTCTCGTCCACGTCAGCCGTGTGATGAAAGAAAGCGGGAAGACCGATGTAGAGGCCTTCGTAGCGAAACACTCCCATGTTGTAGACATCGACGAAATACTCGTCCGGGACGTTGTACACGGGATGGGTGAGTGACTGATCGTCCAGTCGCGCGGCGATCACTTCTCGATTGAGCTCCTGATCCCTCTCATCCGCGTGGAAAACCAGCTCCGGTTGTGTCCAATGATCGAAGTCCAGGCTGGTGGCCAGCGCGATGGAACGGCCGTATGGCCCCATTTCCCCTTCCTTGAGGGTGGCGATGTAGGTCCCCGTCTCTTCGTCAAAACTGAAGTTGGCTTCGTCACCTGTCGGCAGTCCGGGACAAGCCAGCCGACGCCAGTGGACACCATCGGCGCTCACGACCAGGTCGCGCGTCTGAAAGCGGCCCCAGCCTTCAAATCGCTCGTGCGCCGGGGCGTCGGGCCGTTCGCTGACGTGGATTACCCAGCTCAGCTGGTACTGTCGAGGGTCGTTGAGCACGTGTCCCTGGGGATACGCCAGGCGCCAGGGATTGTGAACGAGCCTCCAGTGCTGGGCGATCGGGCTCACCATACGTTCGTACGATCCGCGCAGGTGGAGCCCCTTGAAGCGTCGCGACGGATCCGGGTCGGCAGGATCGAAAATCACCTGCATGCCGCATGGGCCTGCTACCAGGCTATTCTCCAAGGAGCCTCTGTGCTCCCGCACTCTCAGCATCCGGCGTTCCCAGTTGACCCCGTCGGTGCTTTCGGCCAGTGCAATACCTCCCTCGCACGTGGTCCAGAGCTTGTAACAGCCGGCCTCTGGGTCCCACGCCGGCGCGCCACGAATCTGAACGCTGCCCTCGCCCTCTTCCGGCTCGATCACCGCACCTTTCTTCGCCGGTGAATGCATCGTGCGTCGTAGATTTTGGATCTCGGCGATACCATGATCGTCCAGGAACAGCTGGCGCCTGCCGATCGAAACTTCAAATGGTTTCTTTGTCATGGGTGACTGTCTCCCGCCAGAGCTCTCACAATCCGGCGTTTTCACTACAGAAGATTTCGTGGACCGGGACAACACTGTGGTATTATAATGAACGACTGTCAACCCCTTGGACCCCGGACAACGGGGATGAAAGGATCACCGCATGACCGATGATGTTGACCCCAAACGACGTCTGCAAATCCAGGGAACCTACAACATGAGGGATCTGGGAGGTTACGTGACACAGGATGGGAGAAGGACGCGCTGGGGCAGACTGGTGCGCGCCGATTCCCTGCACCGATTGACGTCTGAGACCTCGCTCCAGCCGATTCTGGATTATGGCATTCGCACAGTTATCGACCTGCGCAAGAGCCGGGAGCTTCAGACCCTGAGCAATCCCTTCTTCGGCTCGGACCAGGTGACCTACTACCATCAGAACATGACCGGGGATGTCCACCTGCGAGAGCTCGCGGACATTCCCGCGTCAGCAGAGTTGGTTGAGGCAAAGCGACGGACCTACCCGGTTATCCTCGACCAGCGACGGTCGCAGGTGCGCGAAACGCTGTCACTGCTCGCTCTCCCCGACTCGTTGCCTGCGCTCTTTCATTGCTCGGCCGGTGCGGACAGAACGGGTTTGATCGCCGCGTTGGTACTCGGGATCGCTGGAGTTCCCCTGGAGACCATCGCCGAGGACTACGCCCTCAGTGGTCGATTTCTGCTAGCGCGCCACATGGACGACAATCCCGATATCTCTGCAGACGACATAACCTGGCAGGAATACGAGAAACAGATCTGCCCGCCGGATATAATACTCGAGGCGCTTCAGGGTTTGGAGGAGCGCCACGGTGGCATTGTAGGTTACGCCCACGCCATCGGCCTCAGCGACGCCGAGATCGAGCGCATCCGTGAGGCCATGGTCGAGTAGCCGTGGTGCGTTGACGATCCTCGAGCTCGTGCGTGGAGCGATCCTGCTTCCCACCTACTCAGCCAGTGCGAAATGGATCACGCTGATGATGGCACTGAGGGACAGCGCCTTCTGCATCTTCTTTGTGGTGCCCGGGCCCTTGGTGACCTCCACCATGAAGCTGGCCGGATTCCCTTTGCCATACAGGTGAATGAAGTCGGTGATGTTCAGCGGCCACTTGTCGTCCAGTGTCAACCGCCGCCGGTTTCCTTCGCCGACCTGCCAACCCTTTGCCGACCAATCCACCTCGATGCGGGACGCTATCTCGTGGGTTCGTCTCAGGCTGGCGGCATTGTAACCTTCGCGGCCTTTCGCCCTGGTGAACACCATCGCGGAATCGCCCGGTTTTGTCATCTGGTGTAGATCCACAGCCGTGGAGAATTCGTACATGTCGAGGAAGCTCTTGACGAAATAGCCGAGTGCCGAGCGGTAGCCCGGCTCTTTCTCGGGTTTCGACAGCAGTTCGTGAAAACGTGACGACGGAAATGGCAGCTCGCCCGGCACCGCCGGCAGCATGGCGAAGAACGGCTCAACGAATCGGTTGTCGTCGATCTGCTCGTAGCGCAACGGTGTCGGGTAGGCTGGATCCAGCTTGAACAGTGCGCGATTCAGTACCGATGGAGATTTCGTCCACGGTTCGGGATCCCCTTCCAATTTTCCGTAGATGAAACAGTTGAGAGCGTGGTCGTCGTACTGATCGGCCCAGTATTGTACCGGGCATCGCTCGCGGCCGCTGGCATTGCCGATGGGGACGAACATCAACAGCAGCTCATCGAGAATGCGCTCGCTGCTAAGTGAGGACGGGTCTCCTTGCTGTGAGGAGCCGGTGAGGATCTGATGCAGCAGCTCCATGATGGCAGCCGTGCCCGCCGGTTCGTGTCCGTGGGATTCTACGAACAGCAGCTTCTTCTTGCGGCCGTCGTCGATGTTGCCGTTTGTGAGCCTTACGGAGTAGGTGGGATACCCTTCGAAGGTGACGAACGACTCAAGGGTTAGCAGATCTGGGTACCGTCGCTCCCACGCCAGAAGTTGCCGCTCCACGTGATCGTTGCGCACCACCCAGGTCGGGTCCTCGATGAAAAAGCTGAGGGCCGCAAACGCCTCTTGAAACCCCTCGCGGCGGGCGGATAACTGAATAGTTCGGCGCATGCCGTCAACGTCGGGTGGAATCTGGATCGTTCCAGTGTAGCTGCCGGTGTTGTCCTCCTGAAGTTGGGACGGCAGACAAGCCACGTCGCCCGTTGCGAAAACGGTTGCGTCAGAGACTGGCCCGCCCCCCAGATCGAGAAGAGAAACGGCGACCTGCTGGAGACCAGCTGCCACCGTTTTCCACGCCGGCAGCTCCAGGGTCATTCTCGCGGCAGCGTTCGTTTGTTGTGGCGTCATTGAATGATCGTAGGCTGATGGTAGTACGGAGAAAGATGCGACGGAGGTTTTATGGAAGCCAGGACTTTCCTACAGTCGATTATGCCCACGCAGGAAATGGTCGATCGCTTCGTAAACAGTGAGCGAGCGGCCCGTGCGGCGGCGATCGATCTGGGCGGCATCATGTGCAACAACGCGCTCTCGACCTTCGACGCGGATCTGGGCTGGACACTCACCGACGGTGTACGGTCGGACGGCATCGACGGGTCGTGGACCTTCTACAACTACGAGCCCACCGGTTCGCGCCGCGTGGTCAATTTTCCGGATCGCGCCAGCAGGATTCACACCTACGGCAACAGCTACACCCACTGCGATCAGGTCAGCGACGGAGAATCCTGGCAGGAGTACCTGGCGGCACACCTGCAGGAGCCGATCCGGAACTTCGGCGTCGGCGGCTATAGCGTGTACCAGGCTTATCGTCGCATGCTCAAGGTCGAAGCTGAAACTCCCGCAGAGTACCTGATTCTGAACGTCTGGGACGACGATCACTACCGCAATCTGGATGCCTGGCGCTCCATCCGGGCCCGGCGTCAGGGTCGGTTCACCCTGCCACATTTGCGGGTCGATGTTGAACGGGGAACCTGTGACCAAGTAGACAACCCATGCCTGACTGGAGACGAGGTCTATCGGCTCTGCGACCCCGATTGGGTGTGGCAAACCTTCGGGGAAGATCCGATCCTGCAAGGAATCATAGCCAAGGAATCAAGCGCAACAGAATCGGATTCAGAAAAGGAGACGGGATCGTCTGCTCAGCACGCTAACGCGGGCACAGACGCCCAGGTGTACCAGCTGTACACCGAAGCGGCCCTGTTCGCGACCAAACATGTGGTCTCGCTGACCGAGAGGTTCGCGAAAGAGCACCAGAAGCAGCTGATGCTCATTCTCTCATTTGGCCGCAAGAGCATGGCGGCCGCCTTGAAGGGCCAACCCCTTTTCGATCAGAGCTTTCTGGATTGGTTGCGGGAGAAGGATTATCCCGTCGTCGACCTCAGGGATGCGTTTCGAGCCGACTTCGCGTCTAGCCGTCTGGGAATCGATGGATATCTGGAGAAGTATTACAACGGCCATCATTCGCCAGCCGGCAACTATTTCTTTGCCTGGGCGATCAAAGACCGCGTCCGCGACTGGCTCGACCCCGCTCCTCTTCCCTATCGTTGAGGCGTGCCCGACGGCAACGTCACTTCGAAACAGGTACCGCGACCCTCTCGTGGCAAACAACGGACCTCGCCGCCGTGATGGCGGGCGATCTGACGCACGATAGAGAGTCCGAGTCCAATCCCACCCTCGCGATGTTCCGCACTCCCAGCGAGGCGATAGAACGGCTCGAAGATACGTTCGCGCTCGCCTTCCGGTACACCTGGACCATGGTCGCAGACGCTCAGAAGCACCTTGCCTTCTCCCTGCCCCTGCACCGATGATTCAACATCCGATCCGGCGCCGTAGCGTTTGCCGTTTTGCAGCAGATTGCGGATAAGGCGGCGCAGCATGCGGCGATCGCCGAAAATCGTGAGCGGTTCACCGCTAACTCCGACATCGTCGCGCGCCGCCTCTTCTGCAAGCAACGCGAGAAGGTCGATTTCCTCTGATTGCTCCAATTGATCGAGTGATTCCAGACGACTGGCGAACAGCACCTCGCCAATCAGATCGTCCAGTTCCGCGATATCATTGGCCACCTGATCCCGCAGTTCGTGGTTTGAGTCGCTCGCGAGCAATTCGATGGCAACACGGATGCGAGCCAGGGGCGAGCGCAGTTCGTGTGAGGCGCTGGCTAATAGACCACGCTGGGCGTTCACCAGCTGTTCGATGCGCCCGGCTGCTCGGTTGAAACTGCGAGCCAGGTCCGCGACCTCGTCGTTACCTTCCACCTCCACACGTGTCGCCAGCTCCCCCTTTCCCAGCTGCTCGACCCGGTCTTGAAGCCGCTCCAGGCGCCGAGTCGTTCGCCGCACCAGGGGATATGCACCCACGGCGATGGCGACCGCCAGAAGCGCCAGACCGCCCAACCAACCACCGGCAAACCCAGGTCCGTGTGGACCATGGCGTGCCACCAGCCAGCGTTCGCCCGGAAGATGAACGGCAACTGTGGTGCCGGCGCCACGCGATCGCATCCACCCGCTCTGGGTGCGCCCGCTGCGGGGCGGGGGCAACCGATCACCAACGGCGGCAAGCAGCTTCCCATGGGGTCCGTGTACGGCCAGATGTAACGGCAACTTCTGCCGCAGCCGTTCGAGTGCGGCTTGCAACTCCTCGTTTGAGCGCTCGGGCCCGGGCAGCAATTCGCCCAGAACCGCCTCGGCTCCTTCGAAGGCCCGCAGCTCCTCCGCACCGTGGGGAACAAACATCCAGGCCAACGAAAGCAACACACAGAAAAGCACCAGAATGCCGACGAACGTGAGGTAGATCTGCAGATAGAGTCTGCGTTTCATCAGTCGCCGGCTTCATCCTGGTGCCGGGCGAAAACGTATCCCGCGCCGCGTACCGTCAGGATTCGCCGTGGCTGTTTGGGATCATCCTCCAGCGCCGTACGAATCCGCGAGATATGAACGTCGATGCTGCGGTCGAACGCCTCGATGTCGTGGCCCCTGACGTAATTCATCAGGCTGTCGCGGGACATGACGCGCCCGGCGTTCTCGGACAGCACACACAAAAGGTCGAACTGGTGGCCCGTGAGTTCGCGGGGCTGTCCATCGATGCGGGCAACGCGCGCGTCCCGATCGATCTCCAGGCGACCGAACCGGATTGTCTGGGAAGACACCGTCTCGGGAATCGACCGGCGGCGGATGATGGCGCGCATACGGGCCAGTAGCTCGCGCGGATTGAACGGCTTCGGCAAGTAGTCGTCGGCACCGAGCTCAAGTCCAACGATCCGATCCGTCTCATCGCCTCGGGCGGTGAGCATCAGGATCGGCACGTCGGACTCGGCACGCACCTCGCGGCAGACCTCAAAGCCGTCCTGGTCTGGAAGCATCACGTCCAAAAGGAGGAGATCGAAGGAACCGTGGCGCAACCAGTTCCAGTCCCTCCGCGGCTCGTGTCGCGGGCGTAACTTCCAGGCCGAAAGGCGCGAGGTACTCCGTGACCATAGCCGACAGGCCCTCGTCGTCTTCGATCATGAGAACGCGCGTGCACATGGTGGCAAATTACGAGGTGAAAAGGCTAGCGATGATGGCGACTGGCGCGTTCGGCCAGCCCGCGACGTTGCTTGGGACTCAGAACATCTGCCGCGTCGGCGAAGGTCTCAAGCAGGCGGCGGGAGGCAGCGTCGGCCACCTGCACCTCCTTCAGGCGAATCTCTTCGAGCCGCTCGCGATCGATCTCGGGAGCGGAGAGAATCTCGATCAAGGCATCGCGATGCCCGCGGTGCTGGCGGGCCAGCTCCATCATGGGCTCAACAGAGCCGTCTAGAATACGCTGGACTTCCGTCGTTTGCTGCTCCGTTGCGTCCACCTTCCCCAGCATCCACTCGGCCGCTTCTTCCACGTGCTCGCGCGCTTTTTCCGCGTTTTCGAGGCGGTCCCCATGATTGTGGAACCAGGAGTGTCCGCGGCCACCCCGGTGTCCGCATCCGACAAACATCGCCCCCACCAGTCCCGCAACGGCGACTCCTATTCCCAGCTTCCGTCCGTTTATGCCTAACATGATTCGCTCCTTCGTCGTGAGGTCTCGCTTCATTGCGATCCTCGATACTCAACTTAGGAGCCCGGGGTTTCGGAAGTTTTTCCGCTGTGTAAAGAAGTGTAAAGATGCTCCCTCAGCGGGGGGGGGGACGTTATCCCCGCTCGCCGTGCTCAACCTGAAAGACATGGGCGTGCAGGGTGGCGAGCCACTGTTTTCCGTCCTGAGTGACCTGCAGATAACGCGTGGCGTCCTGGATATAGGGGCTCACCTGAGTCCAGAAGAATTTGGCGAAGTTGCTGCGCATATCACCAGGTGAATCGTAACCCAGCTCGACGTTCTGTCCGACCTGCTCGAACTCGTAGAACAGGGCGGGGATCTTGCGCAGGTATTCGGGATCGCCGAGTTGTCCTATGAAGTCGGCGGCGCGCAATAAGCCGGCATAGCTTTTCGTCTCACTGCCGCCGTCCGGGGGAGGAAAGCGGGTCATCTCGATGTAGTCCGCGACGATGTCCGGATCAATCGTCAGCAACATCTTGCCACCGAAGCGCTCGCGGACGAACTGCTTGCCGCGGTCCACGTGATACGGTGTCAGAAAGGCATCCGTCGCGCCGTTCGGCAGCTCGACGGTTTTTCCATCGATACCGGTGGCACACCTGTCGTCGCAGTCGCCTTTGCAGATCCCGCGCACGTAGCCGATGTCGTGGCATAGGAGCGCGGTGATAAAATGAGCCCATTCCTTGGGCGAGACCCCGCCTTCAATCAGATGTTTGCCAATCAGGATCTGCTGACCCACGGTGGTTACCAACATGGTGTGCTCCACGTCGTGGTAGAGCATATCAGAGTTGGCGATGTTCTCCAGCGCAAAGCGGCCCACCCAATTGATGAAACCGCTGTAGTCGGGCTCGAGCTCGCCGTAAGCGTCTCTGTAGTCGGACTCCAGGCCCTCTCCGAACCTCTTTATCGCGAGATATTTGAAATTGAAAAGCATAAAAGCTTCCTTTGATCCTATACCTAAAGAAAGTTGGACCGAATCCATGCGCGGGTCAAGAATAGACGCTCATGTCCCGCAACCTGACTAGCTTGGAGGCTCCTGAATGAACGATCTGAACATCATTCTCTTGATGGGTCAGTCCAACATGGTGGGTCGCGCTCCGCTGGCGGGTGTGGAACCGCTATCTCACCCGGACATCCTGGCCTTCAGAAACGATACTTGGCAGACGGCCGAGGACCCCTTACACGACAACCGGGAGGGCCTTGGCACTAGACTGGGCATGACCTTCTCGCTGGAGTTGATCGAGCGCCACGATGACGTCAGGGTCGGTCTTGTTCCTTGCGCTGAGGGCGGCACTCGCCTCGAACGTTGGGGGGAGGGAGCGGATCTGTATGCCCGGGCTCTGCAAAGGGCGCACGCCGCACGGTCAGCTGGCGCCATAAAGGGCGTCTTGTGGCACCAGGGGGAAGGCGATTCGCGGTCTGCGGAACTCGCGGGGACTTATTTCGATCGCTTTTCCGCCATGATCGGCGCCCTGAGGCGAGACCTGGGAGGGTCCGACCCGATTCCGGTGATTATCGGCGAGCTCGGACGGTTCCTGACCAGCCATGAAGAGGGGGAGACCCTGTTCCCGGGTTGTCAGATGGTTAACGACGCCTTGAAACGGGCAGCAGAGACGTTGCCCGCCGCCGGTTTCGTCTCATCCGAAAGACTGGAAGACAAAGGTGATTTCGTCGTCTCATCCGAAAGACTGGAAGACAAAGGTGATTTCGTACATTTCGACTCACCGTCGCTGCGAGAATTCGGTTACCGCTACGGTCGCGAATACCTGGCGGTCGCCCAACGGGAAGGAATCGAATTTGAGAATCGTCGATAAAGGCATCATATCCCGTCGGCAAGGGCTGGGAGCTTACATGCCGACCATCGCCCCGCTCTCGGACGGCACCTGGGTCGCCGCCCAGCATGTGGGAGAGAGCCTGGGATCGTCCGACAACCACATCGAATTCCTGGTTTCTCGCGACCAGGGAGCGACCTGGGAAAACCGCGGCAGCGTTCACGGAGGCGAAGGTCCCGATGAGCGTTATACCTACCGCGCACCCAAGATCGTCGCAGTGCCGGACGGCCGTCTTCTCATCTCCGCCGACCGCTACCCCCTGAGCGCGGGGCCACTCTTCGACCTGGAGGCGGAGACCCTGTCGCGATCGGAGATGCTGTTGATCTGGTCGGAAGACCGCGGAGAGACCTGGGCCGACCCACAGATCGTGCCCGTCGACCTGCCGCCGGAGAGATACAGCTGGAACGGCACCGGCCCGGTGCTGCAGGTGAACCCAAACCGGTGGATCTACACCCTTGAAACCTGGAGGCCGGAGGGGTACGAGGGTCCCCCCGATCAGAAATCGGCCGCCGTGTTCTCCGCCGACGAGGGGCAAACCTGGGGTGAGTTGACATCGATTGCCGACGATCCAGAAAACAAACTCATGTATTACGACCAGCTGGGAGCTGTCCTTCCCGACGGTCGGGTCTTGATCCTCCTATGGACCCATGTGGATGGCACCTCCGACGACTTGAACAACCACTGGACCGTCTCGTCCGACGAAGGCCACACCTGGTCCGCGCCGAGACCGACCAACCTGTGCGGCCAGGTCTGCGGTCCCATCGCCCTGTCGGACGGGCGGGTCGCGGCGGTCTACAATTTTCGCCACGAACCGCAGGGAATACACGTCGCGTTGAGCGAAGACCTGGAGCATTTCGACGTGGAGAACGAGGTGGTGGTTTTCGATGCTGGTGCTGAGGCCACGATGGGGCCGCCAGCCGCCGACAGCTTCCACGCCGAGCATTTCCAAATCGCTTTCGGAAAGCCGGGGGGGGTGCAGCTGCCGGACGGTGATCTGCTCACCTACTTCTGGTGCACGTCCGAAGGTGTGACCCACACGCGCTGGGTCAGGCTAACGTTGTAATAGTCAGATTCACCCTTAAAGTCGTATGCCATCCGTCACACCTCCTACACACAGTACGCGCACGGTTTGGGCGGGATACGCCTGCCTCTTGGCACTGTTGTCGGTGATCTACTTCGGCAATCTGAAGGATCTCCGGATTGACACGCACGACGACCAGACCTTTCGCGACAACGTCGCTCTGAGTAAAGACTTCACCTATTTCTTCGCACCACCGGAAGAAAAGCAACTTGGTTCAGGCCGGCCGGCTGCCGAGCTGGCCAAATGGCTGGGTTACGTCGTTTGGGGCAACGACCTGGGATGGTTTCATCTATATGTCGTGGCCGTTCACACCGTTGCCACCTTGATCTTGGCGCGGGTAGCCTGGCGCATGGGCATGGGCCTGTATCTCAGTTTTACAGGTGGAGTTCTTTTTCTCATCAATGTTGCCCACTTCCGAGCGGTGCACTGGATATCCGCCCTGGACTATCCCTTAGCGCTGGCCTGGGGTCTTGGAGCCCTTCTTTGTTATGAGCGTTATGTAACCACTGACAGATCTGCGTGCTTGTGGGGGTTTTGCGGCAGCATGATGGTCGGCGTCATGTCTCATTTCTCAATCGTTGTGGTACTGCCCTTTTGTCTGTTTTGGTCCAGACACAGAGGGGTCGACTTCAAGACTACCCTGCGCAATCTATTGCCAACGGGTGCGCTAGTACTGTTGATGTTTGGCTTCCTGCTCAACATTACGGTGAGGACATCAAGCACATGGCACTCTATTGGGCTCTACGGCGAGGAGGGTGTTATCGACCTTGTCGTTGGGATTTCCCGAGTCCTTCTGTGGTTTCTGAGCCGCCTTCTGAGCACCGCCCACTGGCACCTGGTGCCGGTGTACAGGCTTCAAACCTGGGAGCTGTTCATAGGCGCTGCCGTGCTCATCCTTCTCTTGGCACTCATCTGGAAGCGAAACCACGGGGCCATCTGGTCAGTATGGGTTTTGTTGTCCCTGGCTCCCTTTCTTCTGGTGACAGAGACAACTGTGCTTGGCCTGCTGACGGGCCCGTCGCGCTATCTCTACGCCGCGTCGGCCGGCTCGTCGTTGCTGTTGGCCTTGGGAATACAGGCGGTATCCCATCGACTCGGGGCGGGGAAGTGCATCGTGAGCGGGGGCCTCGTTGCTGCCTTGCTTATTTCCAGCTATCAGTCTCTCAGACAGGCAGAGGCGTTGTCTCACTACACTTCTGGTAGGGCGTACGCCTACAACCGAGATTTCGAAACCGCCGAGCAGCAGTTTCGGTATGCTATTGCCAAAGGTCCTACCGTCATCGATCTGGAAGAAACCTACGCTCGACTCTGTATGATTCTGTTGGAGCGGACCGAAAAGGTAGAACCCGTCCTGCAGGAGGCCCTGTTGGCCTTCCCCGGTAGTTCCCGGTTATCTCTCTATCGGCATGCGATCGACTCATTCAGCTCGGTCCCAGCCATCGCTGATCCGGCCAGTGCTAACCTTGAGACGCTGAAGGACCGTGCGGATGCCGAGTCGAGCTATTTACTGGGGAAAACCTTCCACAACCTGGGACTTGGCTTCGAGACAAGGGACAACTTCGAGAAAGCCGTTCGGGCCTTTCGACTGGCACTCGAATTCGATTCGCGCAGGACCATGACCCGCGAGCGCCTGGTCACCCTTTTGATCAACACCGGACGACCGCAGGAGGCCGTGTCGGTAGCCCTCCAAGCCGTAAAAGCCGATCCGACAGATGGGAGTGCACTCCACCTGGCAGCCTACGCCCTACATAAGGCCGGCAGCGTTGACGAGGCGATCAGCCTCTGTCACCAGGCTCTCCGCATTGAGCCAAGCGCGCAAGTATTTGGTTTGCTGGCCGACTGTTATGTAAGAGGCGGTGCAGCAGACCAGGCGATAGACGCCTATCGACGCGCTCTGGAACTGAACGCTGACCACATCGTCATCCGCACGAAACTGGGGCTTGTACTCTATTTCCAAGGTCGAATGGAGGAAGCGATCGAGGAATACAGTCGGGCGCTCGAAGGGCCACCGAACAGCCTCGCCCAGTTCAATCTGGGTTTGGCCTATCTGGCGCAGGGGCGGGTAGCAGAAGCCAGAGAGGTGTATGCTGTTGGAATAGAGCGGTTCGGTGCAACCGAGGGCGCGCGAGTGGGGGCGATTAGTGATCTAACGCGGCTCGTTGACCGGGGCGTCCAAGTGACTGTCGCGCGGGAAATCCTCAAGACTTATTGGCCGGAGCACTGAAGGGAGACGTCGGTCAAGGACTTTGATCTGCCTGAAACTTACTTCTCAGCCGATTCGTCGTCGCCCAGAACGCGATAGATGCGGTTGCGGTTCGTCCCCAATAGCCGGGCGGCTTCGGAGATGTTTCCGTCGCTCTGCTCTACGGCGCGGCGCACCGCCCACAGCTCGGCCTGGGCGACGACCTGCTCCAAATCCGAAGGCAGCTCGAGCGTCGGGGCAAAAGCCGGGGCGGGCACGGCTGAATCAGATGTTGCGGCCGCAGCAAAGTTCAGGTGATGCAGCTGAATCTCGACGCCGCCGCTCTCTATGAGGGCGCGCTCGATGGTGTTTTTGAGTTCGCGAACATTGCCTGGAAAGTCATACTCCGTCAAGCGGTCGATGGCGTCCAAACTGAGCGCTGGCGGCTCGCAACCCATCTCGGCTGAAAACAGCTGCAGAAAATGCTGGGCTAGCAAAGGGATGTCCTCGCGCCGTTCACGCAAGGGCGGCGCCGTGACCGTAAACCGCGCCAGCCGAAAATAGAGATCCTGGCGAAAGGCACTTGTGTCTATTCTTTCCTGCAGGTTCGCATTAGTCGCTGCCAGGACACGGACATCTACCGCCCTTCCTTCGCTGGCACCGACGCCCCAGACCTGACCGTCTTCCAGCACCCGCAATAACTTGCTCTGCAGCTCAGGTTGCATGTCGCCGATCTCGTCCAGGAAGAGAGTGCCGCCGTGGGCCATTTCGAAATACCCAATTCGATCCGCGTCCGCGCCGGTAAAGAAACCACGCAGATGTCCGAAGAGCATGGACTCGACGAGCTCGCCGGGAATGGCGGCGCAATTGACCGGCACGAAGGGACCTTCACTGCGTGCACTGCCAAAGTGAATCGCCCGTGCGATGAGCTCCTTGCCGGTGCCGCTCTCGCCGCTGATCAACACGCTGGGGGCGACATTCTCCTGCATCAGACGGATCTCTTTGAAGATCTTCTGGATCGTCGGGCTGTTTCCTACAAATCCCTCCAATCCCCATTGTTCCACCTCTCGCTCAGAGATCATGGAGAGCTGACCCTTCAACGCCTTGCGCTGAGCGATCTCCTCTTCCAGTACCAGGTTTTGCTGTAGAAGCTCCGCGTTCTTTGCCGCCAACTCCCCGGTTAAGCGGTTGAGACGGACATGGGTGCGCACGCGGACCAGAACCTCTTCTTCCTGAAACGGTTTCGTAATGTAGTCCACCCCACCGATCTCGAAACCCGCAACAATGTCTTCCTTCATATCTCGGGCGGTAATAAAGATCACGGGGATATGCTGCGTGTCGGACGCTTGCTTGAGCCGGCGACAGACCTCATAGCCGTCCATGCCCGGCATCGTAATATCGAGGAGGATCAGATCGGGCACGACCCGGCCGGCGCTCTTGAGGGCGACGTTGCCATCAGGCGCCAGAAAGACTTTGTACCCCTTGAGTTCGAGGAGTTCGCGCAACACATCCAGATTCGCCGGTTGGTCGTCGACCAGGAGGATCTTGGCACCTCGATCGTCGATGTTATTCTCGGTCATCCGATTGAACTGCTCCAAATTCCTTTACCTAGTTGCAAACCTATCGTCAATCTAGCGGTACACCACCACCGGTGGACGGTCCCGATACCTCGCAACCGATCTTCAATGTCTTTGGCCGCCTGCTAAAACAACGTCCCGTACTCGGTAAAACCTACCAGTGCTTTCGCGAAAAGCGACCAGCCATCCCGCTCCCTGAAGCTCTGAAACGATTCGTCGAACTCTTTCTTGTCCCGGGTGAAGCCAACGATCGTAACCAAGTCATACCCCAGATAACGGGTGCGATTGGTGACAGTGAAAAAGGCTGTCCGCTGCTCGAAACTCTCGTGCCCGGACGCCTGGTCGACAAGTCGATATGGGAGCGGGCCCAACCCCTGAAGCCCCACTTGCAGCAGCGTGCGTGGCAACAGGGGATACCGCAGGCGAAGGATGGGGATCGAACGCCATTCCGAACGCAGGGTCAGGTCCTGACTCCGGTCAATCTGGCGCAAGAACATAACCTTGTACTGCGGCGTAACCGACAGCTTGCCCCAACGCCAGGTATAGTCGGCGCGACTGACCCAGGTCAAGAAGTCCAGCCGTCGCGAGCGCTGGAAGAGCCCCGGCCGCAAGCGGCCCCCCTGCTGCCAGTTGAGTCGCAGGCGGAGCTTTTGCACCAGATTGACTGTGGACCAGGGCCGGAGCCGGGTTTCCAGATAAGTCTCGTTGATGTAGCTATCCTGGTAGCGCATTGGGTCCGGCTGAAAGAAGGGTTTAAAGAAGGCGAGCTCGGCCACCGCCAAGTTAAAAGCACTGGCTGCGTCGGTATCACGAAAAGGGAGCTCTCTAGTTCCGACGGTCTCGTCGGCAATATCGTCGCGCACGCGGCGAAGGTTGTTCTCCAGGAAAATCTGCCGCAGGCGCCCCAAACCCCTGCGGCGATAAGTGAGCAACATGTAAGAGGAGTGGTTGCGCCCCGCGCCGGCGACCTGCTCCACCGCGTAGCGGCCAACCCCCACGGACCCGTGCCGGCTGAGATTCCACTGTGCGAAGAGGTGGTAACCCTGCTGGTCGTAGTCGTACGGATAGTCCACCTCGGCGTCGCCCTCGCGTTCATCGGGCTCGTCGTTGTGGTTGCGATCGAGACCGTAAACGTAGTCGTCGGGCTCCACGTCGTAGAGCAGAAAGGCTTCTTCGTAGTCGGGCAGACCATTGAGATTGCGATTGGTGTCCGGGGTCCCGTCCTGGTTCTCGTCCCGACCCACGAAGACCCCATCGGGATCGTGCCCATGGATGTAAAAATTTTGTTCTGTGCCTTGAGGCACGCCGACAAGACCCAGAAACTGGTCGGGATAGCGATCGCCGTCGTCGTTGTCTTCCACCGTCTGCCAGTAGACTGTCTGGTTGGCCATCCCACCCAGGTTGCCATCCTGCAGCCCTTCCTCGAAGCCAACGAACGTGCGCATCTCGGTCTGAAAGTCCGGATGGATCGAGAAGTACTCGCCGCCCAGGAGGCCCCACCCGAACCTGCGCGTTGCATTGAGAAAGTAGGCCGCCCCCTGCTCCGCGAAGCGCGGACTCGAGGAAAAAAGGGGTGTCCCTTCCCGGCTCGCCGGATAGCGCCCGTACACGGCCGAGCGCGCATACTCACCCTGAATCTCCCACGTCGGCAGATGCAGTTGCAAATCTGCGCTGTAGACGAAGTGACCTGTGTGCTCTCCTATGTCAAAGCGCCTCCGCTTCAGGTTCGACCCGTCCTGGACGTTGCCGTGGGCGCGTAGTGCCGTGTGGTAGAAGGTGCTCTGGAACTTCTTGACGTAACCCTTGGCGCGGGGGGCCGTAGTACTCAGAGTGGCCACCTCAACCCGATAGTCGTTACTCAACAACGCTTCCACTTCTACGGACTCGACGACAACCTGCCGCGCTACATCAAAAAGGAAGACTATCTGCTCCTCCCCGTTAGCAGCTAACACCTGCTCTGGCGAAACCAGGTCAAAACTTTCGAGCAGCCCGTCCAGGTTGGTGTCCTTGCTCACGTCCTCCCCGGCGGTGTGGTCGAGGCGATAGAAGTAGTCTGCGTAGAGAGGTATTTCGCGCTGCCGATACGTGGTAATGTTCTCATATCGTCCATTCGATCGAGCCACATTGTAATCGGTTGACCGGAACCGACCGGTGGACTGCGAGACGCGCCCCACCTGCGGCGAGGCCGCCGCCAGATGCCGGATTACCCGTGGCTCGAGTTCCGGCCGTGGCTGGCCATTGACGATGAGCTGTATCTCCTGGACCATAGCGCCTCCTACCCCGTCCTCCGGCGAGTCGTCCGCAAAGCGGACGATAATCCAGTCTACCAGCGGCTGATCCGGCCGCAGCACCCCCTGAAGGTTGTTGCCCGGCCGAGTGCTGTGGTACACATGCTGGTTTACCCAGTTGAGCCCCAGCTGAAGACTGCCCAATTCGACCAGGGCCCGGCTGCCCAGGAGCAAGGTGGAGTCGTCGGCGAATTGAGTTCTAGTAGCCGCGCTATTCCACGGTGCTGTTCCCCCAAAAAGAATACGGTGATGGGGACGTTCGACGCGGGAACCCAATGCCGTCAACTTCAGGTAGGGCACGGCTACATCTAGCCGCAGGCCGTTGAAATTTGCCATCGACAAGGTCAGCGGCGTAAAACGCGCCAGCAACGCGTCCCCCACAATAGCGCTGTAACCCCACCTCCCGTGTCCATCGCGCGCCACCATAACACCGTCAAAATCCTTGAAGATGGAGCTGCCCCATTCCTGACCGTGCTGGCGCGTCTCGGACCAAGAGTAGAGATCGTAACCGGTAGTGAGATAACTGCCGAGCGGGCCATAGTGGGCTTGCGATGCGTCCGTGTAGGGCACGGAGTGATTGGGGTACTGAGTGAAATTGCTAATCGCGAAGTTGCGGTACGCCGGCCGCTCATGGCGCAGCAGCGACCGGCTATCCGCCAGCTCGTGCCGCGAGAGCTCCTGGCCTCGCGCCACCACGCTCCAGGAGGCCAGTATGAGCAGGAGTCCCCAGCCTACACCTGGCCACATATGGCTCCGCTTTCTTTTATTGGAAGCACTCAAGGTTCTCAGACCTTCTATCCATGGTGGACATCTCCGAGGATGGACAGAATGGCGTTCATGTCCTGCCTCTGCTTCAGGCTCCGCAGGTGACTGGCCAATCTCTTCTGGTCTTCTCCCAAACCTTCCATCTCCGTGAGGTACTCTTCCATCTCCGTCACCCCGTAGACCTCCGCCGCCTCCTGCAGGCGGGCGTGCAGATCCGCCGACAACTCGACCTGGGTCCAGTCCGTCTCATCGGGAACAGCAGCTTCTTCCACGGGCTCCGCATATTCGTACTCCACGCCCAGGTGGGTGGCCAGGCAGGCGCAGATCTGCTCGAAGCGGAAAGGCTTATCGATGAATTCGTCAAAGCCGGCGGCTAGATACTCCTGACGTTCGTGCTCCAGGACCGACGCAGAGATGGCCACCACCTTCATCTCATGCCCTCTTTGTCGCATTTGCTCGAGGGTTTCTATGCCTCCCAAAACCGGCATGCGGATGTCTAAGAAAACGATGTCCGCCCTGAAGTCCTGCAGGCGATCCAGGGCTTGCTGACCGTTTTCCGCAACCTCGATCTCCACCCCGATCCCGGCTAGCATGCTGCGCAGGATGTCGCGATTGGCCGGCACGTCGTCGGCCGCCAGCGCTCGCACGGTGTAGCCGGCGGCTAGGCTTCGCACTTGCGACCATGCACCTTGGGCCTCGGCGCGCACCTTTCCTTGGGCGGGCGGAAGGCAGATCGTAAATCCGAACGTCGAGCCGCTTCCGACCGTCGATTCGACCTCTAGGGCGCCCCCCATTAACTCGAGCTGACGCTGAACAATGGTCAGCCCCAGACCGGTGCCGCCTTGCTGCGAACCGGCCGCCCCCTGCTGAAACGCCTCAAAGAGCGTTTTCTGGTCTCCGCGGGCGAGACCCGGTCCAGTATCGACTACTTCGAAGCGATAGTGGTCATCGGTTGCGTGTCGAGCCGCAGTACCACCTCGCCCGCTTGCGTGGCTCATATTGGCCAGGAAACTTCCCAGTGGTTGGCTGCCGTCACCGCATTGCCCAGGAGATTTATCAGCACCTGCCGTAGCTTGTCCTCAACGTGGCAGGTCGGTGTACTCTACTTGCGTTGCGCGTGTCGGACGCCACTGGTCGTCGTGGCCTTGCAAGCGGTAGACATAGGCCATGTCATCAACAGAGGTGATCATGCTGCGTCCCTGAAACTGGAAGGTGGCGAACTGCTGCGACGACGGCAGACTCAGCTCACTCACCGGTCCATAGCTGCGATCGGCAACCACCTCAGTGACCCGAATGGCCGGCGGGATAACCGCGGGGCGGTAGCGTACGAGACCTCCGCCAGTGGCCATCCAGATGGCGCCGTCGGCGTCTTGATGGATCGTGCGAACCACGTTATTTGCCAGGCCATCCTTTCTGGTCAGGCTTTGGAACAGCATCCCATTAAATCGAGCCACGCCGCCGCCGCGCGTGCCGAACCAGAAGTGGCCCCGGCGATCCTCGAAAACGGACCAGACATCATTGCTCACCAGCCCATCGCTGATGGTGAAGGTGACAAACTGCTTTCCGTCGTAGCGAATCACTCCGCCGCGCGTGCCGAACCACAGATTGCCTTGCCGATCCTCTACAATGTCCATCACGGAACTGGGACTTTGGGGGAGGCCGTCTGCCGCAGTGAAGGTGGTGAACTCGGCGCCATCATAGCGACTTACCTCTCCATCTTCCCGGCCGAACCAGAAATTGCCATGCCGATCTTCTAGCACGGCACTCACGCCGTTGTTCGGGTCGTTGCGTGGGAAGCCGTCGGCGGTGGAAAAGGTGGTGAAGTGGGTGCCGTCATAGCGACTTAAGCCTTCCCTTCTCCCAAACCACAGATCGCCCTGTCGATCCTTGAACCCGGGCGACCCTCTGCCGAAGGTGACGAACTCCTTTCCGTCATAACGGCAAATGCGGCCGGCGGGGTAGCCACACCTAAACCACAGTTGGCCTTTCCGATCCTGTAACATGGAGCCCACCCAGAGGTGTGGCAGGCCGTTCGCGGTGGTGAAGGTGGTGAAGTGGTTGCCATCGTAGCGACCGAGGCCGCCGCCCCAGGTGCCGAACCAGAGATCGCCTCGCTGATCCTCTATAATGTCCCCGACGGCATCGCTACCCGGCAGGCCGTCTCTGATGGTGAAGGTGGTGAAATGGTGGCCGTCGAAGCGGCTGATACCGCCGCCTCTCGTCCCCACCCATACGGTTCCTTCCCGATCCACCCGGATGGAAAGCACTCCGCCGTGCTCCAGGGCGTCTTTGGTGGTGAAGCTGGCAACGTGGACCCCGTCATAACGCTTCACACCCTTACCCCCGAACCACAGATTTCCTTGCCGATCTTCAGCCATGGCCCACACGTGGCCGTCGAGGCCATCTTCGGCAGTGAAGTTGGTGAAGTGGGAACCATCGTAGCGACTCACCCCGGCGTTAGTCCCTAACCATAGATTTCCATCCCGATCCTCCAGGAAGGAACACACCCCGTCACTTGCGAGGCCATCGTCGGCGGTGAAGGTGGT
Source organism: Candidatus Latescibacterota bacterium (assembly GCA_965217095.1). Classification (GTDB taxonomy): domain Bacteria; phylum Latescibacterota; class UBA2968; order UBA8231; family UBA8231; genus CAYNZV01. Next base: position 5,228,708 of record OZ244235.1, on the reverse strand, counting down.
GAAGTGGGTGCCGTCATAGCGACTCACGGCACCGCCGGGCGAAGGACTCAGACGACTTTCACAACTGCCGAACCACAGGTTTCCGTGGCGATCCTCGAGCATGGTACCCACCCAGCTGTTTGGCAGGCCGTCCGCCGTAGTGAAGGTCGTGATGTGGGTGCCGTCATAGCGACTCACGCCTTCATCGGTGCCGAACCACAGGTTTCCGTGGTGATCCTCGAGCATGGTACCCACCCAGCCGGTTGGCAGGCCGTCCGCCGTAGTGAAGTTGGTGATGTGGGTGCCGTCATAGCGACTCACCCCGACACCAGTCCCGATCCAGATTTGGCCTTGCCGATCCTCCATAATGGAAATCACCCAACTGCGTGGCAGGCCATCTGCGGTGGTGAGATAGGTGAAATGGGCCCCATCAAAGCGACCGACCCCGTCTCCGCCGGAATGGGTACCGAACCAGATATTACCTTCCCTATCCTGAAGGATTGTGGAGACCTCGGCACCCGGTAGTCCATCCTGGACACCAAAGATTTGCCACAATCCCTGTCGGAAACCCGCACCGGTTGGCGCGGCTTGACCGGCGTGGTTGTGCCCGCTCCGGCGAGCACGGTCTTCCCCGGTCCAGCAGGCATGGTCTGGCCAGGTCCGGCAAGAACGGTTTGGCCCGACCCGGCCAGTTCTTGCGGAAATCCAGGTCCGGCCTCCATGGTTCGGCCCGGCCCCGCCGCTTGGCTCTTTCCCGGACCCGCAGGTGATGAATACAGCCTGAAATCGCTGCGCATGAGGCTGTCCGATCCAGCTGCACCAAAACTGTTCCCCAATTCTTTCAAGAGGTTCTGCCAGGCTGGATCAGTCGACATCGCTTCGTTTACCTCTCGCCACGAGGTCGGCGATTCGAGCTCGAAGAGCCGGCTGAAAACGCTGTCAGTGGTGGCGCGGCCGGTTTTGGAGGATGCCACCAGGCCGCGTTGGTGCAGAAGGGGCACAACCTTTTCTTCGTACACCGTCGCGAATTCTGCCATCCGCTCCGGCGGCAGCCAGAACGCCACCCGAGCCAGAGACCGCTCTTCGGCCTCGACCACTCGGGACATCAAAAGGGTGGCTGCCCAGATCATCAGCCAGCCTACTCTATTGCAGTCTGTCCTCACTAGAAGTCCTAGCTCTTTTCGATTTCGAGTACGACTACCGTCTGGTCATCCGCCTGCAGTGATCCACCGGCAAATTCGCGTACCTCACCCAGGATATGCTGGAGCAGTGTTTCCGCTCCCATTCCGGCTCGACAGCCTTCTTGTATGATCTCTGATGTCTTCTTGAACCCGTACAAATCGCCTTGCCCGTTTGTAGCCTCCATGATTCCGTCCGAACAAAAGACGACCCGGTCTCCGGGATCCAGTTGCAACTCCATCGCTTTGTAAGAGCTACGCGACCGGACACCCAGAGGATAGGTGCTGTCCATTTCCAACTCTACCACCTCACCGTCTATTGCACGGTAGTGATACGGGCATGGATAGCCCCCATTGGACAGGCGCATCCTCCGGTTTTCAGAATCGTACTGCGCCATGGCCAGGCAGACAAAGGTGCGCTTGTCCAGAACGCGGTGCAGTGAGCGGTTCAGCCCGCAAACAGATCCTCCAGGGAACAGTCTGTCTCCGCCTGACTGTGTAGCATCCCTTCGCAGAGTACCGCCGGAACCGCCGCGGCCATGGCGTGGCCGGTAACATCCGCTAGCGCTAACGACAGACCTCCTTCGGGTCTTTGGAAGTACTGGAAGAAATCCCCTCCCACTTGCTCGGCTGGAATACAGCGCCCGGCGATATCCACGCCCTCCAGCTGCGGTGGTCCGCTGGGCATCAACCCCATATGCAGCTCGTGCGCGGTCTGCAGCTCCTGTTCCATCTTGAGCCGGGAAGCTCGATGCTCATCGAAGAGGTACTTGGTGACCAGGTTATTGCGCACGCGAACCAGCACTTCTGCGTCGCGAAACGGTTTGGGGATGTAGTCAACACCGCCCACCTGAAAACCCTCTACCACCGCACTGGTATCGGTTTCCGCCGTAATGAAGATGACCGGGGTCTCTCGGGTCTTGTCCTCCCGTTTGAGCCGGCGGCAGACCTCGTAGCCGTTCATCCCGGGCATCATCACGTCGAGCAGGATCAGGTCTGGATTTGTTCGGTCGGCGATGCGAAGAGCGCTAGGACCGTCGGGCGCCATGAAGATCTTGTAACCTTCGGACTCAAGCAGCGCGCACAGGACCTCGCGATTGGCTTGGGTGTCGTCGACCAGGAGTATTCGGGCTCCCTTTGTATCAATGCTGTCTTTGTCCATGATCTCTCTCACAATGGTTTCGTCCGTTGCTTGTCCCTGTAAGGCAAAGGACGTGCCGGACGCGGAGATGAGGCGTTGTGATGGAGTCAATGTTGAGCCCGGTCCGTACAAACCGTCGCTAATACAAGACTTACGAAGGCGTTGCAATAAGGTAGAAGGAAACGTATCGATCATGAGGAGCAGCAACGGCCGCTGTACCGTGGCCATACAATCGCTAGAGAATGGTACAGCCGGTGTTTGAATCTGGTACAACCCCCCCCGACGCCGACCGTTCGGATGACTGCGCTCAATATCCCATAGTCTGGGCTCACCTCGAGGTCGCTTCTCTCCCTAAGATCGAGAATTCTCGCCCTGCCGTTAGCAAACCTGCTTTAAAAGAAACTGTCTCTGGCACAATCGTTGCCCTGCAAGCCGCCAGCAGGGTCCGGTATGAGAGCTGCGAACCTCGCTGTTGCTCGACGACCCCGATAACTAGCCACGATTGAACCTGCTCTACTATGGGGAGCAGAAAGGGACAGCATGCCATGATAAATCCAACCGCAAGTGGATACCGTTTTGTGGCCTCGGTGAGCATGATTTTTGGCTACAGCCTGTTGCTGGTCGGCTCGGGTACGGCACAGACGTTTACCGAGGTCGGCGAAGCTGCCGGCGTCAACGATAGAGGAAGTGGGTTCGGTGTGGCCGTTGCCGACTACGACAACGATGGGGATCTCGACCTCTACCACTCAACCTTTCGTACCGGACCCTCCAGGTTGTTTCGGAATGAGGGGGAGGGCACCTTCGTAGAAGTGGGGGAAGCGGCAGGAGTCCGTGATGACGGAAACACGTTTGGCCCCGCCTGGGCCGACTACGATAGCGACGGTGATCTCGATCTGTTTGTGGCCAAAGGCGCTCGCACTGGTAGTGGACCGAATAGGCTGTACAGGAATCGGGGCGATGGCACCTTCGACGAGGTGGCCGCCGCTGCCGGCGTCGTCGATGAAGAAGGTGCTGGGGCTGGCATTGCCTGGGGCGATTATGACCGGGACGGCGATCTCGATCTTTATATAGTGAACCACGGTGATCCGAATAGGCTGTTTGCGAATCAGGGCGATGGCACCTTTGTCGACGTGGCCGCGGCCGCTGGCGTCGACGAAGACGAGGATGTTGGGCGAGGTGTGGCGTGGGGCGACTATGATCATGACGGCGATCTCGATCTGATTGTAACAGGTGGAGATCGCCCGAATCGGTTGTACGAGAATCAGGGAGACGGCACCTTGGTCGGCGAAGTGGCCGGCGTCAGCGATGACGGCGCAGGGACGGGTGTGGCCTGGGCCGATTATGACGAGGACGGCGATCTCGACCTGTATCTGGTCAACAACGGGGGTGTGAATCGGTTGTATGCGAACCAGGATGATGGCACTTTCATCGACGTGGGCTCAGCCGCAGGCGTCAACGATGAAGGAATTGGGAACGGTGTGGCCTGGGCCGATTATGACCAGGACGGCGATCTCGACCTGTATCTCTCGAAAGTCGAAGATGCCGGCTCCGCCAAACGCCAGACTACCAATTCAGAGCCGGGCAATCGGCTGTTTCGGAATGAGGGCGATGGCACCTTCGTGCAGGTGGCGGCAGCAGCCGGTGTCAACGATGAAGGATTTGGGTTTGCCGTCGCCTGGTTCGACTACGATAACGATGGAGATCTAGACCTGTATGTCGTCAATATTTCGAATGCCGTAGGTCCACTGCCTCCAAATGCGCCAAATCGCTTGTATAGGAATGATACAACCGGGCATGCATGGCTGAGCGTCGAAGCGGTGGGCACGGTGAGCAACCGAAGTGGGATTGGCACGGTTGTTACCGCCGTGACCGGAACGCAGCGGCAACGTCGTGAGGTCGATGGGGGCTCCGGGTACTTGTCGCAACCGTCGCTGCCGGTAGAGTTCGGGTTGGGCAGCGCCACGAACGTGGACTCCCTGATCGTCGCCTGGCCCTCGGGTCTGGTGGAGGTGCTCACAGACCTGCCCGCCAGTCAAGCGATTCGGGTGATCGAAGGGCAAGGGGAATATCACCGCATCCAACCTACGGCCTGGGTAAATAAGCCCCGCAGCTTTCTTGCGGCCGGTTCCGTGGCCGAGCTACAAGCGACGGTGCGCCCGGGTCCGTTTGAAGCGAACGCTGAGGTTACCCAGGTCTGGGCGGATTTGAGCCGATTAGGCGGTCCGGAGACGGTGCCCTTGACCGACCGGGGCGATGGGACCTGGCGTCTAGACACCTCGTTTGAAGTCGTGCGCTCCAATGGGCTGAAAGATCTGCAGATTCAGATCGACCAGGTTACATCATTGGGAACTTATGGGACAAGGCTGGCGACGACCATCGCGGTCCTGCCCACCGAGGATCAGGCGATCTTTGGAGATGCGCTGGGCGCCGATTGGCGGATTGCGAGTGCCCGTGGTGTGAAGCTGGACGAACAGGAAAGCACTGTGGTCTTCGAAGGCACCTCGGCGCTGGCGTTGAGGGGCTTGCAATCGTTTCGACGCTTTACCGTTAACTTGGCACCGGCCGAGCCAGTCGGTTTGGTGGGTTATTCCGCTCTGCGCTTTGCCTTTCATCCCGGCGATGCCACCCTGCCTGCCCAAGGAGCGGCGTTGCAAGTCAGGGTAGGTCTCCCGCGCGTAGACCTATTGAGCGATGAGGAGGACGGCATAAGTGTGGACATGTCGTTGCAGGAGTGGCAGGTGATTGAAATACCCTTCGAGACCATTAATCTCACTGGCCGCATCGGTGCCATCCGCTTTGAGGGGGCGGTTGATGGGACCCTTTACATCGACGACATCCGCTTGGTGGCAAGCCCGTTGCCACCGTCGGTTACCGCAGTTGTGGAAGAACGCACCGCTGCGCTCCCACAATCCTTTGGCCTGGATCAAAACTATCCCAACCCGTTCAACAGCGGCACGGTCATTCGCTTTGCGCTGCCGGCGCGAACGGAAGTGGAGTTGGAGCTCTACAACCTGGTTGGACAGCAGGTGGCAACGTTGGTAAGGGGTGTCCGCGATGCCGGGATGTATGCAGTGAACTGGGACGGCCGGGATACGAGTGGGCGAGATCTGGCCTCCGGTGTGTATATCTACCGATTGCGGGCCGGGACCGGCCACGTAAAGACGCGCAAGCTGCTGATGCTGAGATGACCGTTCGTATAGCAATAGTCTCAAGCAAAGCCAACCAATCGCGGGTACGGTTGCGGTGCAGTCATCTTGGGAAACATGCTCGAAATGTCACGGTTGGCGCCGTCGTGATCGGACCCATGTTAATCGCTCTTATCCTGATTGCCTGCGATAGCACACTGGAACGGGCTTCGGCGCCGAGCAACAATCAAATAGTCGAAGCAGGTAAGGACGCAGCCGCGAACAGCGACGAATCGGATCTGGACGCCTTGGTTACCGGCAATACAGCCTTTGCTCTCGATCTTTATCGGACACTAGCTCCTACCGACGGCAACATTTTTTTCTCACCGTACAGCATATCAATCGCCCTGGCTATGACCTATTCCGGAGCCCGCGGAGAGACCGAACTCCAGATGGCCAAAACGCTGGGATTCAGATTGTCGCAGCAGCGATTGCACCCTGCGTTCAATTTACTGAACGTGACTCTTGCCGGGCGTGGAGAGAACATCGATGAAGACCGGGTCACCAGGTTCCAGTTGAATGTGGCCAACGCCCTTTGGGGCCAGGACGGTTTCAACTACCTCGACGAATTTCACGACAACCTGGTCGAGCACTACGGCGCAGGGATGCGGTTGGTGGACTTCATCAGTGCCCCGGTACAGTCGCGGCTCTTGATCAACAACTGGGTCGCGGAGCAGACGGAAGACCGCATCCAGAACCTGATGTCGAAGGGCGTTATTAACAGTTTGACGCGGCTGGTACTGACAAATGCCATCTACTTCCACGGCTCCTGGAGCAACCCGTTCGACGTGCACGCGACCACCGCAGGAGTTTTCAACCTGGTGGACGGTGGACAGGTCGACGTTCCGATGATGTATCAGAATGCCCGTCTCTTGTACGCGAATGGGCCCACCTACCAGGCTGTCGAACTTTCGTACGTCGGCTACGAAATCTCCATGTTGGTGGTAATGCCGGCCGAAGGCACTCTCAGGTCGTTTGAGGATTCGTGGGGACCGGACGCGCTGCAACGGATTCTCCGCAGATCTCACGAGGCAGAATTAGACCTGAAGCTTCCTCGTTTTGAGATCGAGTCGGCGTTTCAACTGGCAGAAACACTCGAGCAGATGGGCATGCCGAACGCGTTCACCCATCCCGCCGAAGCGGACGGGGCCGATCTTTCCGGCTTCGACGGCAAACGCGATCTGTTTGTTGGGGCTGTACTGCACAAGGCGTTCGTCGCCGTTGACGAGGCTGGAACCGAAGCCGCAGCGGCGACGGCCGTCAGCTTCGAGCTTCAGAGCCTGGCAGAAGAGGCAACGATGGTCGTAGACCGTCCGTTCCTGTTCCTGATTTTGGACCGAAAAACCACGACCGTCCTGTTTATGGGCCGGGTTATGGACCCGAGGTGAGCCGGCAGTTTATAGAGGAGACACCGTGCCAGGCCCGCGTCGTCGCGTGATCGACTCGAACGAGATCGCCGGCGCCCGCCTCTCTAGTACCGGACCGCCAGCTGAATCGTATTCAGCAACAGAGGCGATTGTTGCGACTCAGCTCGCTTATTCAATACCAGCTCTACCGAGTTCTTACCGCGCTCGATCTGATCGGCGGTGAGATCGCACTCAAGCCATTGCCCCTCTTCCGGTGAGGCGAAGGCGTCGTTGACCTCCAACCCGGACAGCGGCTTTCCGTTCAGTTGCACGACGACCTCATCGTGGCCGCTCAGATCCCACAGGTGGGCACGAAAGCGGAGCCGGGCGTTACCCGAAGAGGTGTCTTCGCCTACCAAAAAGCTCAGCCCCAGTTTCTCGCCCGGCTGCAGCTCCACCTGATCCACATTTCCGCTCTCGCTCGAAAAACGATCCATTCCGAATAGCTTGTCTTTACCCTGCATGGTGGCGATCTCGCCGATATCCTGCCACCATGCCGGCTCGCCCAAAGCGGGGTTGAAGATGTAAAGGCCGTCGGCGCCGTCGTTGAGGAAGTTCATTGCGGCTCCACGCCAGGCGGCGAGGGTGTGCTTCCAACCGTTGTAGGTCAGGATGTAAGACGGTTTGCCCAGGCGATCGAGTTGCCCGCCATACAGGTTTTCCAGGTACGAGGCGGCGGTTCGGTGCTTGCCCTTGGACAGGTCGAGATACGCCCAACGGGTCCAGAATCCCCACCCCAGGCAGGGGTAAACCGGAACATCGTGGCGATGTCCGAGCTCGATCATACCCTTGTGGGAATCACAATAGACCGACTCGCTCAATCCTCCCGGAATCAGCTGGTCGATCAGCTGTTCGGCGAGCCAGGTTTCCAGATCGAGACCGATAGACCGTGAATACGCCAGGTCTGGGGGGGTGTGAGCCGCCAGCAGAATGGGTCGGCCGCGCTTGTCGCCCTCTTCGTCGGCCATCTTGCGGATCCGCCGCAAAAGATCGGTCATGATCTCGACGTGTTCCGTCGTGACCGCTTCGCCCTCCCGTGACTCGTGGAAAAACGGGTCGTACTTGAAGAATTCCATCCCGATGGCGTCCACGTCGTAGTTCTGCGCCACCTCCTGGATGATGGAGAAGATGTGGTCGCGCACGATCGGCAGGGAGAAATCGAGCACGGTCCACGGCGTCTTCCTTCCATCGCCGGCGAATTTCTCCCAGTCCCCGTCTTCTCCTAGCATACACTCGGGATGTTCCGCCTTGAACGGGGCCAGGCCGTAGGTCCAGCGGCGCGAGCCCATGGGATAGGCATCGTGGGCGTCGTTCATGCGCAGGGCCCACACCGCTTCCATGCCGTTCTCGCGGCTGAAATCCAGCTGCACCTGTAGGGCGTCCCTACCGTATTTCTCCACCAGCTCCAGCGGCAGCTCCTTGCCGTAGAAACCGCCCAGCTTTGTGTTGTGTGAAAAGGTCAAACCGGCCATGCAGCTGGCATACCAGTTACTGTCTACCTGCGACCCGATCAACGGGGTGCTGCGGGCGTCGAGAAAGTCATCGACCAGCTCGCCGGTGGTGCGTACGGTCAGCGCCTCGGCGACGTCGTGCTCGTGCTCGAGACCGTCGCGGGCATAGAGGGCATCGTCGCCGTCATTGTTGTAGATGATTCGTCGTTGGCGCCAGCGGGCGTCGCGTCTTGCTTGATCCATCGCGTGGTCTCCTCTGTGTCCGATGTCTGCTATCCGAGTACGCCGCACACCGGTGCCGGCATCTCCAGTTCGCAGCTGAAATTCAGCTTTCCCGAGGACTGATCGATGTGGAAAGTGACCACCTTGTTGCCATTGGTATTGGCGATAAAGAGCAGCTTTCCGTCGGGCGTGATCGTCAGATTCTGCGGCATCTCACCACGGCTCGGCTCAATGCCGTTCGGGGTCAAGTCCCCACTCTCCGCATCCCGGGTGAACATAGCCAGGCTTTCATGGCCGCGATTGGTGCCGTAGAGGAATCGTCCGTCGGGGGTCAGCGCCAGATCGGCCGTGGCGCTGGAGCCATCGAAGTCGGCCGGCAGGGTTGGCACCGAGCCGCGCTCCAGCAACATTCCCCGTTCCTGGTCGTAGACAAACGCAGTAACCGTATTCCCCATCTCGTTGATGACATAGCCATGGCGGTTGTCCGGCGAAAAGGTAAAATGGCGCGGGCCGCCCCCGGGCTGAACCCGAGCGGAGCGCTGTTCTCCTGGACTCAAGCTGCCAGAGTCGGGATCGAGCGCGTAGATCATGACCTTGTCGGTACCGAGATCGGCGGCGAAGGCGAATCGACCGTCGGCCGCCACCTTGAAACAGTGGGCATGCGGTTCTGTCTGACGGCGCTCGTCGACACTGTGGCCCACGTGCTTCATCAACGATCCCGCTGCGCCAAGCGATCCGTCTTCCTTCAGCGGATAGGAGATCACACTGCCTCCCTTGTAGTTGGCTGCCACCACCATGCGCCCGCTGGGATGGACGGCCACATAACAAGGATAGCCCCCCTGGGTCGGTTGTTTGTTGATGAGCTCCAATTCGCCGCTGGAGCGATCCAAGGATAAAGCAGCTACCTCCTGATCGTTGTCCGGATCGGAGATACTGTAGAGTACGTTGCCGTTGGGATGGAGGTCGATAAAGAACGGGTTGCTGATACCTTTGTACTGCCGCACCAGCTCCAGATGTCCGTCTGCGTCGACGATGCGATAGACGAAGATGCCATCGGAATCGGTCAGCGTGCTGATGATGAACAGTTGGTCTGCTGCCATGGTCATACTCCTCGGGATAGTTTGAAGATCACCGTCGAACGCGGGAAAGCGGGCACCGCCTCAACCTACGACACACTCTCTGCGACTCCGTCTTGCGGACTCCGTTATCGCGAGTTCAGATCCGGCGCACAATCTAACCTTTCTCCACCTTCCCGTCTTCCTGGATTTCGTTTGTTTGATGCGGTCCGGGGTTTTGAACACTTTTGGTCCCCGTCTGGCTTGGCCACCAATAAAGAAAGGACCGCCGATGATCGTTCAAAATGGGGGACCTGTTCAGTCTATCGAAGAGGCTGTGCTTTTCCCCTTCGACGACTACTCCATTCCCCTCAACAAAAACCTGCTGATGGAGCTGACACCGGCACGGAAAACGCCCTATGAGACCGGCCATGGATTTGATCCCGAGCACCCCGGGAAACCCGTGGTCGTGCAGGGCGGGCCGGACGATGCCGATTCTACCGAGGTCGTCTACTACGGCAGCGTACTTGCCATCGATGGCGAGTATCACATGTGGTACGGCGGCGCCGGCACCGACGAAACTCGGCGCGTCTGTTACGCCGTCTCCAAAGACGGCATCGAGTGGGACAAGCCGAAGCTGGGTATCCTGGAATACGGCGGCAATAAGAACAATAACCTGGTCGGGCTGGTGGGGGACGGCGAAACCAGGATGATCCCCGCCGAGCATCTGGCGGTGCTTTACGAACCGGAAGACCCGGACCCGAAGCGGCGCTATAAGATGGTCTACGCCGGCAGTTCGGCGGCCGTGTCCGCCGCCTTTTCCGAGGACGGCCTGCGGTGGGTGGACTCACCTCACAACCCGATCATTCGCGGCTCGAGGCTGGAACACGGCGGCCTCGTTCGTTACGGCGACTGCTATTACATGAACGGCCAGGGTTCCGCCGTCCCCCATCCCATCAAAGGCGCTCGCAAGCGCACCATGATCACCTTTGCTTCCTACGACTTCGAGCATTGGCCCCAAGCCGCGTTGCTCAGTTTCCGTCGGGATAACATACCGCCGCGACCACCCACCGACTTCGAGCTGCATCGGGGAGAACAGGTGCACGTCGGGGCGACCCTGTGGAATAGGGGCAACGTGCTCATCGGGATCTACGGCCAGTACCACAACGAGAGCAACGACCGGCGTTTTTGCACCTGCGATCTGGGCCTGGTGGTCAGCAACGACGCCATGCATTTCAAGGAGCCGGTGCCGGATTTCAAGATGGTGCCTGCCTACGAGGAGCCCGACGGAGCACCCCCCCGCCTGCTGCAGGGCCAGGGATTCGAGAACATCGGCGACCGCAGCATCTTCTGGTACGGTGCGTGGCGCGAAACCTCGGCAACCGAAAATGCCGTTCGTGTCGCTACCTGGCCGAAAGACCGGCTGGCCCATTTTTCACCGGATCCATCCTCCGTCCAGCTGAGACATTTCGATTCCAGCGAGGACTTCGGGTCCATTGTAGAACCGTCCCACTTCATCTCCTGCCCGATGGAGACGGAGGGAAAGGATGCCGGCGTCGATCTGAACGCCTCCGGCTTATCGGAGCACAGCTTCCTGCGGGTCGAGATCCTCAGTCGAGAGTTCGAACCCCTGCCTGGCTTTTCCGGCGACGACTGCACTGCCGTTTCCGATTCCGGTTTTCGCCAACGAGTAACCTGGAAGGGGCGCGACTCTCTGGCCGGGATCGACCACGGTTTTCGAGTCAAGGTGATCTGGGATGGCATCCGGCCCGAAGACGCGAGCTTGTACGCGGCATACGTGGGTTAGGGACGCACGCATCTCATGATCCCGTTCTCCATCCTCGACCTGGCTCCGATTCGGCTGGGGAGCCATCCGGCGCAGGCCTTCAAAGCCATGCGTGAACAGGCGCGGCATGCCGAACAGCTTGGTTATCACCGCTACTGGCTCGCCGAGCATCACAACATGGGCGGCATCGGCAGCGCCGCGACCAGCGTCCTAATCGGACATGTCGCAGAGGCGACCACCGCGATTCGCGTCGGCTCCGGGGGTATCATGCTGCCCAACCATGCGCCCCTCGTCATCGCCGAGCAGTTCGGCACCCTTGAGTCCCTTTATCCCGGGCGCATCGATCTCGGATTGGGCCGCGCGCCCGGCACGGATCAACTGACGGCGCGCGCATTGCGGCGAGAAAACCTGGGATCGGACCAACGGTTCCCGCAGGATGTTCTGGAGCTGCAGTCGTATTTCCAGCCGGCCGAACCGGCACAAGCAGTGCGGGCGGTGCCGGGATCTGGATTGCAGGTTCCGATCTGGCTGCTGGGATCCAGTCTTTTCAGCGCGCAGCTGGCCGCCCATCTAGGCCTGCCGTACTCCTTCGCCTCGCACTTTGCCCCCGACCTGTTGTCGGAGGCACTGCAGATTTACCGCAGTTCATTTCGGCCCTCTGCACAGCTGGAGCAACCTCATGTTATGGTCGGAATCAACGTGGTCGCCGCCGACAGCGACGCAGAAGCCGAACACCTGTTCACTTCGCAACAGATGCAATCGGTGGATATGATCCGCGGACGTCGATGCCAGCTCGGTCCCCCCATCGACGATATGGAAACCTATTGGAATGCGCTGGAGAAACCCGCGGTGGAACACAAGATGACCTATTCCTTCGTCGGTTCCGCGGAGACGGTGAAAGAAGGTATTTCATCCCTGATTGCGCAGACCGAGGCTGACGAATTGATCGTCACGGCGCGTATCTTCGATCCGGCTGCCTGCTTGCGATCCCTGGAGATTTTGGCTGAGGTGCGCCGACTATTGGTTGCGGAAGCAGGTGTTGGCGAGAAGGGGCGAACGTGAAACCGGATCAGATGATGCGCGAGATCGATGCCGTGATTTCCCGAGGTCCGTTCTCGGACGACTGGGATTCGCTTACCGGTTTTCAGGTCCCCGATTGGTACGTGAATGGCAAATTCGGGATCTTTATCCATTGGGGTGTCTATTCGGTTCCCGCGTTCGGCACCGAGTGGTACCCACGAAATATGTATGTGGAGGGATCCGCCGAGTTTGAACATCACGTGACCACCTACGGACCCCATCGGGAATTCGGCTATAGGATTTCATCCCACGCTTCAAGGCAGGGTGTCGCCATCAATCACAAGTTCCAGGCCTTTCCCGAGGGCACTGCGGTATACGACCTCGAGCGCGGCCAGCTGCGCGGCATTCGGCCGCTATTCTGGCAGACAGACACGTCCGTGTCGAGGAATTCTTGGGGGTACGTCGAAAATCACGACTACAAAGAGGCCGGAGGTATCATTCACGACCTCGTCGACATCGTGAGCAAGAACGGTGCGCTCCTCCTAAACATCGGTCCGAAATCGGACGGCACGATACCGGAGCAGGAGATGCAGATGCTGCGGGAGATCGGTTCCTGGCTCCGTGTGAACGGAGAAGCGATCTATGGTACGCGACCATGGACCGTTTTCGGTGAGGGCCGACGGAGGTGGTGGAGGGATCGTTTGCGGATACGGAGCGCCAGCCGTTCACCAGCGCGGACATCCGTTTCACGCAGAAACCGGGTGTCCTTTACGCAACCATTCTCGGCCTACCCGACCATGGACGAGTCACGATCCGATCGTTGGGGACGAATCTAAGGCTGCTACTGGAGGAGGTGAAAGATGTCGCGCTGCTGGGCAGCGATGTCTCCATCGATTGGTCGCGCAACGGCGAGGGGTTGCAGGTAGCCATGCCCGCTGATGGAGCGAGCACCTCTGCGTTTGTGTTGAAGATCGCCACGAAGTAATATCGCCGATGACCACGAACCTTGGAACCCCCGAACTCGCTAAATCAACTCGGGATCATAGACGCAGAACGTGCCTTTGGAGGTTTCGATCGTATGTCCTTCGGTCAGCGTAGTGTATCCGTCTCCTTGCAAGAGGAACGTTTGTTTATCGCTACGATACAACGCCACTGCGGTATCTCTGGCATCGCGGCCGAAAAACAGGCGCGCCACCGCATTGCCCACCGCACCTATCTTCACCAGACCAACCTCTTCCATCGCCATGCCTAGACGGTTGTAGTCCCTGTCCGGAGTACCGGGATCGGGCGGACATTCGTGGTCGATGATGGTAACGATCGATCCGTCGGGCCGTCGAATGGGCACCTGAATCATCATTTCTGGTCGGTACGGCACCTGGACGTGGAACTCGCACCAGTGGGCCAAGGTAAGCCGCTGGTATGGCACGCCCAGGAGCAGGATCAGGCCGCCCCGATCCACGATCTGTGACATCGGACTACCCGGTCGCCATGCTGAATCGCATTCTTCAGAAATCAACGACTCCGCGAATGGACCAATCGCCGCAACGCTGTGCCAGGGATGATGGCTGCGGCGAGCCTCGGGCCGAGTTCTGGCCGCTTCCGTGATGGCGCCCACGTAGGAGGGGGTGTTGGCCACATCGAAAACGAATCCGTTGTAGCGGGCGGCGACCTCATCGCTGAAGGTGGGTACGACGAGGGTCCCCTCCAGCCCCAACGCCTCCAGTAGCGCGTTTACCACCGTGTCGGCGCCACCGTCAACGTGACCGATGCTGCGCAGGGAGCTGTGCACCATCATCAAACCCCCAGCAGGCACTCCCAGCCGAACCAGGTCCCCGACGAGATCTCTTGGAGTACGGGTTTCTGTTCCGATCTTGCCACGATTACCTCGATCTTCCATGGTCAGACGGCGAGACGCCGCACGTTGTCGATACCCAGCTCCTCGAGGCGTTCCGCCATGCGGTGAATCTGCGCTTCTCCACACCCCATGAAGTTGGGGCCATAGAACGACTCTCCCTCCTGCCGGTGGCTCTTGATACAATCCCTGACAAACTCCTCCTGGAATACGTCATCCTGCAGATCCGGCACAAACCCGAAGAACAGCGCCCGTCGCGCTTTCCCATCTTTGCGCCTGAACGCGGAGTGCCACAGCCGCGTGTCCCAGATCGCCACGTCGCCCGGTTTGGTGTTTAATGAAAAGACGCCGGGGACCTGGTCCGGCGGAATGCGCAGCCGCGGCCGGCTGCGGTCGAAGTAACCGAGATTTTTGAACAGGTTGTTGCTGCAGGGGGGAAGATGAGTGCCCGGTAGAAGATTGAGCGAGCCCTGCTCCGGCGTCATTTCATCCAGGTAGGTAGTCACCTTGATTGTGCCTCGCACTCTGCCCGGCATGCCGTCGGTGTGCCACGGTGTGTCGTCCAGGTTGGACCATATATCAGAGCCGAGAAAAAGCCCTGGCGCACCCCACAGGTCGCACATCGCCTCGACTATTTTCGGATGCACCAGGAAGCGGGCAAGCACGGCGTCCTTCTCTTCGCAACCGTTCAACTTGCGGGTACCGGCGGTGTCGAAATAGTCATATCGCGGCGCATCCACCATCACTCGTTCGTACGCCGCCTCCACTTCCGCCGTTTCGTCAGGTGTCAGACAGCCTCTGAGCACTAGGTACCCAAAGGCGTAGTAGCCGGCGATCTCATCCTTGGTCAACATGGCAACTCCAGAAGCGAAGCACGGTTGAATACGCGTGGGATAGGGTGGATATTCTACCAATTATCGGAAGCGCACAAAAGCCAGGCTGCTCGCCGGGCATTGGCTACGGAACCTGCAACGACTTCATCGTCCACCAAGGAGCTAATCGATGACAAACCCCAACGTGGAACCCCTTGCCCAGGAGTACGTAGTTGCGTCCCGGGTTCCCGACCCTGGAGTGTATTTCTTCCACGACCCGAACATGACCTTGTTGGACGATGGCAGTCTGCTCATCGCCGCTCCCCTTTGGGGTCGCAACCGGCCAGAGATCGAGCGCACCACCCGCATGTTGCGCAGCGCGGACGAAGGCGAGACCTGGGAGGAGTTGTCGCCCCTACCCTACGCCGAAGCCACCCCCTTCGTGCTCGACGGCCATCTGCTGATGTTCGTTCAGCACGCCAGCCACAAAGACTTCAACCTCGTGTCCAGCGACGACGGCGGACGCACATGGAGTCCTCCGAAGCGAGTTCTCGAGGGTCCCTTCTGGAACATCTCCACAGCAATGGTGATTCGTCCCGACGCGCTGTACTGGGCCATGGATTACGACGCTGAGGAGGAGATGAACGAACGCAGTCGCAACGGTATGGTCATGGTGAAGCACGACCGCGTCGGCTCCCCTCTCGATCCCGAATCCTGGAGCTATTCCAATGTGGTGCCGCGACCCGAGCTTCCCGATTCCCTCAACGGCGGTCATTTCCCGCCCGGTGGCAGCCCGCAGATTTCGCGCGATCCGGGATGTGTATTTGGATGGGTGGAACCGAACACCGTGGAAGTGAACGGACGCATCCGCATCTTCAACCGCTGCACCATCGACGATTATTCAAGCACCGGCATCGCCGGAGCGTTGGAGTACGATGCGGACGAAAATCGGCTGGAGTTCAAGCAGTTCGTTTCCTGGCCGGGCGGCCAGTGCAAGTTCTATATCATCCACGACCAGCCAAATGCCATGTACTGGCTGTTCGCCAACCTGGCCACCAATTCCCACGATCTGCTGGGTTGGGGCGACCGCATGCGGGAGTCAGGTTTTATGGGCGGCCCGGGCAACGAGCGTCGCTGGCTCTACCTCTACTACAGCATCGATTGTCTCAGCTGGTTCCCCGCCGGCTGTGTGGCGCGGTGGCCCAGCCACATCAAGCGCAGCTTCATGTACCCCAGCCCGGTGGTAGTCGGCGATGACATCATCATGTTGTCCCGCACCAGCCACAATGCTGGAAACCAGCACGACGCCGACCTGTGCACGATCCACCGTATTCGCAACTTCCGCAGCCTTGCCATGGATCTGCACGAAGGGGGGCTCCACAGCGATTGAGCAGCGTGCAGATCAATCGCGCTGCAGCTTCCAGCGCGGTTTGACCTCCGGATTCGTGCACCAGGGCGGCCAATGCTTCTTCGAAAGCGCTATTAGCGTATCGATCGAATGCGTCCGTACCAAATCCCACGATTCATCCGAGATCCCGGCGATGTGAGGGGTGATAACCACGTTGTCCAGCGCCAACAGCGGATTGTCGGCCGGAGTCGGCTCCTGCTCCAGAACGTCGAGCGCCGCGGCGGCAATCCATCCCTCCGTTAGCGCTCTGACCAGCGCGGGTTCTTCGATTACGGGCCCGCGAGCGGTGTTTATCAGCACGGCCCTCGGTTTACACAATCTCAGCTCACGCTCCCCGATCAAATGATAGGTCCCGTCGGTCAACGGGGTGTGAATCGATACGAAATCACTGGATTCGAGCAGCTCATCCAGACTTGCTCGTGTCGCGCCGTGTTGGGCAAGGGTCGCGTCGTCCACCACCGGGTCGGAGACGACAATCCGCAGGTCCAGACCACTCAGTTTCTTGGCCACCAGCTGGCCGATGTTGCCGAATCCAACCAGTCCCAACGTTTGCCCGAACACGTGCCCGTCCGGGCTTGCGAGCTTTTGATCCCACTTTCCCTGACGCACGAACCGGTCCTGGATGGCGATCCGTCTCACGGTGTCGAAGAGCAAACCGATGGTGTGCTCGGCCACCGCGTGGGCATGCGCCATCGGCGTGTGGGCCACGACGATTCCCAGTCGCGTCGCCTCGTCGACCGGTATGTTGTCCGTTCCCGCACCGCTGCGCAGGACGGCGCCGCAGTTGTCCAGACGCTGAAGCACCTCGGCCGTAACGACGCGGGAGCCGCCGGCTACGAAAACCACCTGCGCATCGGCGGCGGCGGACAGAACCTGCTCGGGAGTCTCGCACTCCTCGTGAACCATCTCGATGCCGTTGTCCGACAATTGCTCGAGCATCCACGCTTCGAATGGAGGAATACCCAAGGCCACCAGGGCGACTCTAAACGGCTTCGATGCTGCAGACATTTTCGGATCTCCTTTGTGAATTCAGTCCTCGTGCGGCCTCGCGATCAGGTCTCCTTCCTGACGGCTCCCATGCCGTTCAGAACCTGCTTCGACATCTTGCACACCATGGTATAGGCAGGGTCGAACATGTTGCCCATGGCGTATTCGACCGCCTCACCCATGAGCACATGGGCCTCCCGCGTTGTCAGGCCATAGTCTTCTTCCAGAAAACGGATCATCTCGGTGGATGCATGTTCAACGCACTGATCCAAAGGCCTCGCATTGCCAACGGCCATGATATGCCTGTCGCTCTCCGCGCGCGGCCATTTGATCTGTTTGCCCTTGAGCAACCGCACTGTGAAGGTGACGTCGAACGAGATCTCGATGCCAGTACCCACGATTTCACCATCCCCTTGCAAGGCATGGCCGTCTCCGACGTGAAAGAGCGCTCCCTCCGCCGCCACCGGGAAATACACTGTCACCCCTTTTGTGAATCCGTTGAAATCCATATTGCCCCCATGGGTCGAGGAAGTGGCGGTACTGATCGCCTGTCCGCCGGGAGGAGCAACACCAAAACATCCCGAGTGTGGATTTAGAGGCAGTTTCAAGCTGGCCAATAAACCTCCAGCGTCTTTCGGACTTGCTGTTTGGCTGTCGAGATCGATCTGCCAGATCAGTCGATCCAGGTCGTCTTCGAACTCCGGAACGTATCCAGGTTCGAGCACGTTCGGGGCAATGCGGCCGGCCGTGTAGCCCCAATCCCGGTTCGGCATCAGGTAGTCAAAGGTGATAGCGAGGGTGTCACCTGGCCTGGCGTCGTTTATGTAAAAAGGTCCGGTTTGCGGGTTTCCGCCCGATGTCACCTGCTCGCCCTTGGCATCGCGGCCCGCCGCATCCACCGTCGTGGTCGCAACAGTGTCCCCGTCGGAGATGGTCAGCACCGGTTCGTGCGAACCAATGGTGGTGTGGTAGTGATCGGGTGTGAATTCGTAATGGGGCATGGTTAATGCCTTTGATAGTCGATGAGTGAGACAAGAAGATTTGAGAGGACTATTGGGGCGGACGTATGAGCTGGTCCCTGGAGAAACCTTTGGTGAAGCGGATCTTGAGAGCTCGGGTATTCTCGTCGGCGGCCGCTCGCGAGACCGTCAAGCCGCAACCGATCGCTGCCGCAAGAATAGATACCAGATATCGTCGGCTCATGACATACTACCGAGCTGAATCAAAAGCAGCCTAGTGCCCTGTTCAATAACTGGCCTTGTAAATTGCGGCGCTGAGGCGCCCGGCCCGCAAGGCGCGCGATCGAGCCATATTGGTGGATATGGCGAGTAAGCGCAACGCAACGGACCGGGATGCATCGGCGGCGAAATACAAGGATGGTTGTTGAACAGGGCACTAGTCCTTGAACCCGGCATCCTTGTGGGCCCCATCGCAGTACGGCTTGTTCTTGGATGCCCCGCAACGGCAGAGCGTGTAATGGTTCGCGGACACCGGTTTGTCGTCGTCGTTCAGCTCGACGCCCCCGCGCACATGCAGCGGTCCGTCCTTGGAAACGAAAACCTCCGGCTCCGGAAAGAATTCGTCCTGGAGCTCGCCCTGCAGCATGTAAGCCAGGGACCCTGAGGGACATTGACGAATGGTGTCGATGATTTTCTGTTTCTCTTCATTGTCCGGTTCCGAGATTCGTTCGTCGCCATCCCAGCGAAAGAAGGTTGACGGAGCCCCGTGTACACAGGCACCGGCATGGCAACAGACCCCGACATTATCGATGACGGTGAGCTCCTTGCCTTCGAAGTTCTTGGCATCGTAGGTCTCCTTGCGTTCCTTGGCGCCTGTGAAGCCAATCTCGGAATGGGTGCCATCGCAGAAAGGTTTGTTTTTGGAAGCGCCACAGCGACACAAGGCGATCACGTCCTTGGCCATTTCGATCGGTTGATCCTGAGCATCTGTCAGCTTCTTGAGATTCTTGGCCAGGAACGGACCATTTTCGGGCACATCGATGGTAGGTTGTTCTTCACTCACGGTTGGTCTCCTTTTGAAATTTTCGCGTCTTGCCTGATCCTTGCAGCGTCGTTGTCAGCGACCGCGTGGAATGACATGGTATATGGAAATTACTCGCTGGCGCAAGGGCGCAGTAGGCAGTCCGTCTCCATGCCTTCAAACTGATTCCGCTCGATTTGTGTGTTCTCCGCCTCGGCGCTGACGCGTATGCCGATGCGTTGTTTGCCGGTGCCCGAGTCGATGAGACGGTTTTCATGAATCTCCAGATCGTGGGTACCGCCGCGGACGTCGATGCCGACTCCTTCGCCGCCGGCTCCGTTGTCGCGCACCAGATTCCGTTCGAGTACGCATCGGTGAGCGCCGCGAAACGAGTCGACGCGATCGGTGCAGACGATTCCGGCCTGTTCGTTGTTTTCGATCGTACAATCGACGACCCGGTTGTCCGTGTCGCGGTCACCGATATAGATGCCGACGTCCCTATTGGACGAACAATCGCATCCGTCCACCAAACCGAAGTGCACGCCGCGGCAAAAGAAGATCCCGCGTTGGTTGCCCCGTGCTACGCAGTTGCGAAACACCGGTCGCTGGGCACCGCTGCCCGAATGGTAGCCAAAGTTGGCATTGTTTTCGCAGCAGCATCCCTCGAGATGGATGTCGTGGCACACCTGAAAACTGATGCCGTCGCCGTTGTAGTTGCGCACGGTGACATTCTCAAAACTGAAATCGCTGCAGTAGTTTATAAAGACGCCTCCGGAGAAATTGCCGTCGATGTAGTCATTGACCCCCTTGCTGCCGTCGAGAGCCATATTCGCAACCCGAACGTTTTGTAGATCGCTTGCGGTCAATAGTGGGAAGGCGGTCGACGCTACCGCGCCGTTCTCCGGGCCGATTCCGGATCCCAGGCGTCGATCTAGCGTGAGCACGTTGCCTTTCAGTTCTACTACGGTATGCTGACGGTGGTCGCGGCTGGGGTACCCCTTCTCGCCCCACTGCAACATGACGCCATCACCTACTCGAAACCCGCTTCCGTCCTCGACCTCCACCTCGGTCTCGAACCATTCGGACAGGCGGGCAAACGGGCTCTTGGTTCCTCCGGCCTTTTTTAGGACGGTGGCTGCGCCAGAGCCCTCCAGCGTAACTCGGGCACGTAAGTAGATCGAATTGCGCAGGGTAAACTCGCCCGGCAGCAGCTTGAGCAAACCGCCGCCGAAGCGGGCCAAATATTCGATGCCCGCTTGCAGTACCCTGTCGTCATCGCCGCGCAGGTCGCCGTCATCGGGACCGACTGAAAGCTGCATGATGCCGCGCCTGGAGCTGGTGCGATTCTCCCTGGGGTCCATTGGCATGAGAGGGGCCTTCGCCTCAGGCCAGATCGACCAGCACCACTTCGTGCAGCGCCACCTTGGGCACGACGATCTGCCTGCCATTGGAGCCTGGTTCCAACGTTTGGCCCTGAAGGGGCAGCGAAACGGAAGTCGCTTTGAAGTCGTTCAGCTGGATCACCACATCGTGCACGGGTAAGATCTCGTCCATGCTGAAATAGGTCGGGCGATCGCTGCGCAACGTATTCCACGGCACCATCGGCAACGGATTGTTCAGCAGATGCACCATCAGCTGCCCCGATGAGCGCAGAAAAGCTGTCACGTCGATTACCTGGGGTGCCTTTACCTCAAGGGCCGGCTGCGCCGTACACACGAGCTGGTCCAGTAGCTGCCGCAGCTGGGGCAACGGACCGCGGTAGAATCCCTGGCCAAGATCACCGCATATGTAGATCGCAGTGCCCTTTCCGAAGCGATTACGAGTCAGGGCTGGCCGTCCGGAATCCAGATCCGGTCGGTCGAAAAACTCGCCCGACAAGGGGCCCTTAGGTTTCTTCCATTTGAGCCCACTCTTGGTGAACAGAATCCGACCGCACGACGATTTGCGACTGTCCGAAAGCGAGGAAATGACCGAACGTGCTCTGCAGTTCGCTGCCCTGTGGTACGGATATTGGTCTCGGTGGTGTCCAGCGCTCCATCCTCCAGATCGAGGATCTGCTCATGTTCTCAACAACGAGATCGACTCCCAGAACGTCCGCCAGACCGAAGTTGCCACGGTCTTGTCCAAGTTCATCGGCTCCGCATCCGACCGCACGACGATTTGCGACTGTCCGGCCTCGAAAGCGAGGAAATGACCGAACGTGCTCTGCAGTTCGCTGCCCTGTGGTACGATGATATTGGTCTCGGTGGTGTCCAGCGCTCCATCCTCCAGATCGAGGATCTGCTCATGTTCTGCAACAACGAGATCGACTCCCAGAACGTCCGCCAGACCGAAGTTGCCACGGTCTTGTCCAAGTTCATCGAATCGCGAGCTCTGATGGGTGGCGATCAGGCAGCCACCGCGATTGACGAACTCGCGGATCGCATCCTCTTGAGTGTCCGACAAGCATCCACTGTTGGAAAGCACGAGGACCTTGTACTCACACAGCGTATCGACCGTTAGATGGTCGTCAAAAACCACTTCGGTCAGAAGGTGCGAGCGTTTGAGCATCTCGTCGCTGCCCCGGCACAACTTCCAGAAATCATCGATCTTGGGGTGATGATATTGAAAGTCCCTGCTCTGCTGCGAGACGTGGAGGGCGACATGTTTGACGGATTCTCCACCCACGTACTGCCTCAGTGTCTGTGCTTCCTCAAAGATCGATTGCAGAGCATCGCCCCAATGGGTAAATGAGCCCGCGTGCACACCGACGGTGACGGAGGCGCCGCCGCGAACCACCGCCGCCAGCGCGGCGACAGTGCCGGTATACGGCTCGGGACGCGGCGAGTGACCGATACTACCGGCACTCCGGGCCGCATTGAAGAAGAATCCGAATGTAGGTCCCGCCGCGCGCAACAGCTTGGCAGGGAAACTCACCCCCAGATTGTCCAACCCGGCTTCCATGAAGAAGTGGGTCGTTGTAGGCAGCGGATTCAGCGGATGGGACGACATCCAGCCGCTATCGGGGCTGCCGTAGGGCCGGCCGTAATAGTTCCAATCCAAAACCGCGTCCGGGTGCTCTGCGTACACTCCCTTTGCAACGTGTTCCACACCGTCGGTGAACTTGCCGTAACGCCACGTTATGTAGCGCTTGAAGTCCACATCTTCCATGTCGACCTTCGTAGGCAGTTCGCGGCCGGTTTCCGCCAGGTACTGTTCCTTGCAGAACCTGCAAATGCAGCCGCCCGTCTGGCGCTGACCGCCGTCGGAGTGGGACCCCCAGTTCATGTCGTCGAAGTAGATGCCATCCAGATCGAAATACGCGATCATCTCGTTGAGATACTTCGGCAGCCAATCTCTATAAGGGGAGTTCCAGCACAGCCATCCTTCGTTCCACCCGTCTTCGCCGCCGTCATCGAGCATCTGTATTCCCCACTCAGGATGCTCCTCGTAAATCGGCGTCGTAAAAATGAAGGGGTAATAGCTCAGCATGAGTATACCCCGCTTGTGGGCAACTTCGACGAACTCTTTCAAGCGTTCAGCGTCCTCCGCCCACTCCTGGCGGCGCGGAATCAACTTGGAATCCCACAACGGCCACGAGCGCCCGATGCCACCGCCGGCGCGGTGCCGTATCGTCGCAATGCTCCATACTTGCGCGCCGGCATCGGCGATCCCATCCACCGCCTGTTGAATGGTTGCCCGCGGAGCACCGCCGGCATCCGCAGGGCTCAAACAACCCGGGTAATATTCGATGCGGCAAACGCGATCTTCGTAGGGGATCTCCTGCAAGAGCCGCGCCGTGTATCGCGTGCGTGCCATTATTTCTCCTGTTATTTGGACCCGCCCTGGCGGGCGCGGGTGCGGATCGAGTCCAGCTCGGCGCTGGGGTAACCGCGCTCGTCGTAATGGTTGAGTTTGTCGGCTGGACCGACCAGCGGACCGTAGAGATCGGGCCGCCGACGCACGTAGTTCCAGCGGTCGTTGCCCTTGGGGATCCGGCTGTAGTGAAGGCGCTGCATGCTGACGCATCCCGTTTCGTACCGTTCAATGGCAATAGAACCATCCGGTTCCACCATTACCGAGCTCCAGGTGTTCGCCACCAGAACGTAAGAGAAGCAGTCTCGCGCCCGCTGCGACATCGTTTTGGTATTCTCGGCTCCCCCGGATCCGTCCATCGGAATGATGATCAGTTCCACGTCCTGGGCCCCCAGGGCCAGGA
The DNA here is from genome assembly GCA_965217095.1 of Candidatus Latescibacterota bacterium. GTDB lineage: Bacteria > Latescibacterota > UBA2968 > UBA8231 > UBA8231 > CAYNZV01. Next base: position 5,205,048 of record OZ244235.1, on the reverse strand, counting down.
AGTTGTCTGGCACGGTCCGATCCATACAGATCAGAAAACCGATACGGCCCAGAGGCGTATCCACCGGCTTCAGTTCCCTACCGGGCACGATGAACAGCTCGGAATCGGAATTAACCTTGCTGTGGGTGGCGATGATGACACCCTGCGGATCAAACAGTGCGACGGTATTGAACAGATCGGTGCCGTCTTTGTGGAGAAAGCCGAACACCAGATAGATGCCTAGCTCCCGACAAAGCTTCGCCGCTCGCTCCAGATACGGTCCATCCGGGATCGACTGCGAGACCTCGAGCATGTCCTCCTTGGTGACCCCGGGATCCTTCTCGCACTTGCCGCAGATATAACCGTCCAGCACGGTTTCCGGCGCGATTATTAGTTGCGCGCCGTTGTCGGCTGCCTCGCGAACGTAACGCTCCAGGCGCTGATAGTTTTCTTCAAGCGCCCAGGTCTTGCCGTACATGGCAATGAGGGCTACGTCTAAGAATCCTTCGGGCATATTTCGCTCCCAACGCGGGTTTTCTGTCGCTTTTCGTTTGAAGAATCACAGTGCCGTTGACGATCTAGCAAGGACAGAGGAGAAAATGTGCACAGATGCAAGAAGCCAGGCAACCGCAGACCGAGGCATGGTCCGCACGGTATGGTTGCCTGAGGCTGGCCAAATCGGTATTCTAGAATAGCAACCCAATCGGGAGGTGCTGGCGTTGGACTTGAAGAAACTGGTGTTCCAGCCAGAGACGATCGCGGTACTTTTGATCGTCGTATCCGTGGTTATCATCTTTGCGGTATACGCGAAATACGCCAAGGAAACACCCGCCCTAACGCTCAAGTTGAGCAGAACCCAGAAAACGCTGGACAAGTTTCGAGAACAGCTTGCGGCCACGAAAACGAGTGTGGCGACACTGCAGAAAACAGTGAAACCACTCAAGGAGCTGGAGCCAAAAATGATGGAGTATTCAGACGAGGTGAGGATGATACTACAAAAAAAGCTCGATGAAGAGGCTGCTGAAGAGGAGAAGAAGGCGATCAAGGAGCACAAACACTGAGTTAGCCGCTATGAGAGCGAGGTTTGTCGAGCCAGTGTTCTGTTCGGCGACAAGAAAGAGGCAGGAAGCGTTTCTACGCTCCCTGCCTTTGTTTATTTCGGTATTTGCGCGTGCTGTTATCTGACGAGCATCATTCTACTCTTGAAGCTTCGTTGCTCGACAAGCAGCCTGTAGAGATACAACCCAGTGCCCAGCTGGCGCCCGGCGTCATCCCGACTGTCCCATAGAATCTGATGTCGACCGGGGCTCAATATGCCGCCCTGGAGTGTGCGCACTCGCTGACCCAGGGCGTTGCGAATCTCCAACTTCACGTGGCTCACCTCACCTAAATCGAAGCGGATGAGAGTTGACGCGTTGAATGGATTTGGAGCATTCGCCATTAGTCCAGTTTCAAAGATTTTGTGTTCGGCCACCCTCTTGCTCGCCGGTTGCGTCACCGTTGCCGTCACAGCAAGGGTCGTGACACTCTCCTGAAGCGACCCGTTTACGGCGGCTACCTTGAAGTAGTAGGTCTTTCCCGTTTCCAACGACCCGAGGTCCGACTTGTGAAGCTTGGAGCCACCGAATAGATCGTCCAGCTCGTTTTGTGTCGGATCTCGACCCACCAACTCCACGAATCGGGCTGAGACAGCATCCTTCGTGTCGAAGATGCCTAATCCCATGTCGACGATGTTGAACTCCTCCGGCAACGCCACCAGATTGTGCACGGTGACCGCCGGGTCCGGGGAGGCATCGATCGAATCCAGCAGGGTTAGTGCCGCGGGCTCCAATCCGCCGAATATTCGGTATCGAAGCAGATCAGCGTCGGTTGTTGCGTTCCAGCTCAATATCACTTCCCCCTGGCCAGGGGCTGCTTGCAGGTTCGACGGAGTCAGAACCTCGGCGCTTCGCAAACCCCCGATGACGCTGCTCAGGCTACTGGCATGAGCTCCGGTTTCGCTCGTGGCGGAGCGCACCCAGTAGTGGTATTCAGTGCCAGGCGTTGCCGTCTTGTCCTCGAAGCCGACACCGACGATCCAATCTGACACCGCAACGGCCAGCGCCGGATCCGCGCTGGAATGTCGGAACACTCTATTGTAGATGGCAGCCGGTTCGGCCTCCCAGGTCACTAGAATCATGTCACGGGACACACCCCACGTAGCTGAGAGATTCTCCGCCACCAGTAAGGGCGCGGTGCGCTCCCCCATGCTGGAGGCGCTGAGCGAGCTCGGCCGCCCACCATCGACATCGGTAGCCGAGCGCACCCAGTAGTAATTGAGACCCGGAACTGCGCCTGCGTGTTGTTGGGTCGTGGAATTCAGCCAGCCGGTGACAGGTGACGCCCCCGACGTGTCGTTCTTGGTGTTATGGTAAACGCGAAAATAGGAGGCGCCCTGGGGCAAATGCCAGTTTAACGTCACCCGATCCGGCAAGTCGCTTGAAGCAGCGACGACAGCCGGCGGCGCCAACCCTTTATACCCCGTAATGGCCGGACTGAGATCGCTGGCGTTTTCTCCGAGGTTTCCGCGCGCCGATTGAATCCAGGAAAAGTACTCGACTCCCGGAACACCGCTCGAATCGGCGAAGCTGGTTTCAGCCTGCCAGCCGCCCTGCGTGGTCGCCTCGGCTGAGCTGTCTGCGGTGTGGCGCCAGACTCGGTAATGCGTCGCTCCCCAAACGGGTTCCCAGTCAACGACCACTTCGCTTTGTGAACCGCTTCGGGCGATGATTTCAGCACCGTTGATGGAAACCACGTTCCCGGCCTGGTAGGCACTCTCCTTGAAGGCAGCGTTCACCGCGGAAATGCGGAAGTAATACGTCAGATCGTCGTTGAGCGGCGCCACTTCTGAACGCGTCAGCCGTTGACCGCTGAACAGCTTGTCGACTTCTGCGTCGGTGGGATCGCGACCGGCAAGCGTTGCAAAGGTCGCCGAAATCTGCGGTTTGGTGTCGAAGATAGTCAGTCCCATATCTACGAGATTGAACTCGGCCGGCACCGCCAAGGTGCTGGATATCAGGGCTGTCGGATTGAGCACCGATTCCACCGAATCGATGAGCGCGGTGGAATCGGGCGAAGTGCCGGCATAGATCCGGTAGCGTACGATGTCGAATTCGGCGTTCGCGTCCCATTCCAGGGCGATATCTCCTTCACCCGAAACGACGCGCAGATCCGCCGGGGCAAGCATCGATCCGTATCCCCGTGCGACGGCGCTCATCTCACTGGTGTAAGTGCCTGCGCTGTCGACTGCAGCCTGGGCCCAGTAGTAGTAGTTGGTGCCGGGTAGAGCCGTGAGATCAGACGCAAAGGCGCTCGTTTGCCAACCTACACCCAGCACCTGGGCGTTGGCGGCATCGTCCACTGAGCTGCGTAAAACGCGATAGAAACCCGCTCCCGACACGGTCGGCCAGCTCAAAGCGACACTGTCCGGTTCGCCTGTTGTAGCGAATAGGGTGGAAGGCGCCCGCAGCCCGCGATGGCCGCTGGCGAATTCGCTCAGGCTGCTTGTATTTGCGGTCGAACCTTCGACGCCTGCGCGAATCCAGTAGTGATATAAAACGCCTGGCAAGGCCGCGGCATCGACGAAATTCGTTCCTGACTGCCACGTACCCATCTCCACCGGGAGGGTAGGATCGAGGCTCGTTCCGCGGACTATCAAATATCTGGTCGCGCCGCCGACGGCATCCCAGTTCAATTCGATCTGGTCCAGAACTCCGGCGCTGGCGATCACGTTCGCTGGGGCCGACAATCCCTGATGCCCCTTCGTTACTGCACTCACGTCGCTGGCATGTTCTCCCACCTGGTTGCCCGCTGCCCGCACCCAATAAAACAGGGATTGGCCGGGATCGGAAGTCAGGTCGACGAAAACAGTCGAAGACTGCCAGGAGCTGATGGCAATAGCGGTGCTGGCATCGTCGGTGTGATTCCTGTAGACGCGATAGAAGCTGCCCCCTTCAACCGGATCCCAGGCGATGGTGATATTGTCGGCGTTGCCGGTGGAAGCGAGGATCCCCGCGGGTTGAGCCACACCGCGGTGTCCTACCTCGGCAGTGCTGAGGGAACCGATTCGTTCACCGGTGTGGTCGGTCGCAGCGCGCACCCAATAGTAGTAGGTAAGCCCCGGAGCGGCGGTGGGGTCGACGAAGCTCGCGCCGGATTGCCACGCAGTCAGTTCCTCGGCGCTGGTCGAATCGTTGATAGCGCTCCGATACACCTTGTATCTGTCGGCACCGGGAACCACCTCCCAGGTCAGTTGGACATGCGCCAGTTCGCCCGCACTGGCCTGCACCACTCCGGCCCGATCCAGTCCACGGAATCCGGCGTATGCGGAACTGAGACTGCTGCGGTTGGTCCCCTCATCGTCGATAGCGGAACGAATCCAGTAGTAGTAGTCGACACCGGGCTCAGCGGTTGTGTCGTCGAACTGCCGTGCCACCTGCCAATCGCTGATGGCCGCCGCTGCGGAAGAATCGAGGCTCGTACCGCGATGGATCTGAAAATGCGATGCGCCTGAGATGGCCGGCCAGCTGAGCCCGATCTTGTCCCTACTCCCGGGCACGACCGCCGCTTGGTCCACGACCTCCAACCCACGGAAGCCGTTCGCCGCGCCGCTCAAGGGACCGAGTCGGTCTCCAGCCGCAGCTCGGACCCAATAGAAATAGGTCTTGCCTCCTTGTGCGGTGGTGTCTGCGAAGACGAGCTCTCCCATCCAGTCCGTGATAGGTGCGGCCAGGGTGGAATCGGCCGTATCCGAGCGATAGATGCGGTAGCTGTCGGCGCCGTCGATCGGGGCCCATTGCACCTCCACATACTGAAGGTTGCCGCGTGTAGAGACCAATCCGGTCGGTTCCGGCACGCCACGGTAGCCACTCAATGCCGCACTCAACGGGCTGACGCGGTCTAGCGTCGCGTCGGTTGCTGAACGAATCCAATAGTAATAGGTCTGGCCAGGTACCGCGGTATCGTCACTAAATGTTCGGCCGACCTGCCAATCGCCGAATGCTATCGCCGTCGAAGAATCTGCGGCGACACTGCGATAGATCCGGTAGAGGCCGGCTCCATCGAGACGCTCCCAGGTGATCGCAACCTTTTCCGGATCTCCGGAGTCCACATCGAAATCGTCGGGCCGGGCGAGTCGACGATACCCCTGAACCCCGTCGCTGTTACGTCCAGCATTTAAACCTGAAGAACCCGTGGCCGCTTTGATCCAGTAGTAGTAGGTGACTCCTGGCGCCGCCGTCAGATCAACGAACTCCTGCTCCTCTTGCCATGTGCTGAGCCCCAGTGCTGTGTTGAACGAAGAGGTGGTGCTGCGGTAAACGCGGTAGTGGGTCGCTCCGAAGATAGGGGTCCAGCGGATGAGCACGTCGGCCACGTTGCCTTCCGACACGGTGGGCGTTTGCGGAGCTCCCACAGACCGAAAGCCGCTGTTTCCCTTGCTGAACTCACCTTGTTGATTGCCGGTTGAACTGATGGCGGACTTCACCCAGTACTGATAGATCACGCCTGGTTGGGCCGTGAGGTCGGAGTAGGTCGATATGGTCTGCCAAGTGGTCAATGGCTGAGCCGAATTTGGATCGTTCTCGAGGCCGCGATACACCCGATAGTGAGTCGCTCCTACCACCGCCCCCCAGTTGATATCGATGCGGTCGTCGTGATTCCCATCCGAGGCTCCGATTAGGTCAGGAGGCGGCATCACGGTCGATCCAAGAAACCCGGATGATTCAGTACTGAAGCTGCTGGCCCCCTGGCCGGTGGTTGTAGGGGAAGCCTTTATCCAGTAATGATACTCCACACCTAGCTCCACATCGTCGTCCTGAAAGATCGTCTGGCGTTGCCAGTCGCCGGCGACGATGCGGAGATCGGGCGTTTCGCTCCTGCTACGATAGATACGGTAGTAAGCGGTGGGGGAAACCGCGCTCCAACTCAAGATCACTCGGTCTGCGTAGCTGCCTCGGGTTGCCGTTACCGACTCTGGTGGAGACATGCTCAAGAGGTTATCGACCGTCGCGCCGTAGGCACTTGCCAGGCGCCCCCGGTCGGAGGTGGCGGCCTTGATCCAGTAGTAGTACCGCAGACCGGGCGCTGCGGAGAGATCGGCGAACCGACGCTCTGGCTGCCAATCGCTCAAGGGGATCGCGGCAGCGGAATCGGGCGTGGTGCTGCGGTAGATGCGGAAATAACTGGCGCCTTCGACCTGATCCCACTCCAACTCGGTGTTGTCGATCGTGGCAGCGGTGATCCGCGGACCCGATGGCGGTAACAAGACGCGCACGCCCCTTGCCGACTCGCTGTAGGTGCTCTGCTTCGCACCCCCAGGGCTGGTGGCAGCCCTCACCCAGTAGTAGTAGGAATCTCCGGGAGACAGGCTGGGGTCCTCAAATTGGCTCGTCGTCTGCCAGTCGCTGATTTCCTCAGCGGAGAGAAGGTCGAAATCCCCACCGCGAAACACCTTGTAGTGTGTGGCTCCTTCAACCTCATCCCAACGTAGGCGTACGATTTGGGGCTGGTCCGAATCGGCGACGAGACCTATTGGACGCACGAGACCGCGAAAGCCCGTAGTGGAGGCGCTAAGCCCGCTTGCGTCAGTGCCGGCTTGATCCAGGCCCCACGTATCCAGTAGTAATACTGCACGCCGGGCGTACCGTCGGTGTCTATGAACTCGCCTTCGGGTTGCCATGCGCTGACCGGCTGGGCACCGATTGTGTTGTTCGCATCATGGCGATACACCCGGTAGAACTGGGCCTCGGGCTGTTGACCCCACGTTATGTGGATGCCGTTGGTCCGCCCCGACGAAGCCACAACACCAAGCGGCGCCCGCAGTATCCGTCGACCATGAGCGCGAACGCTGAACTCGCCCGGATGTTCCCCCAACTTCTGGGACGCCTTGACCCAGTAGTAGTAGCGAACTCCGGGGACCCCCGATTCGTCGAGAAAGCTGTTCGTCAACCAACCGGCCGTCAGGACCCGTGCTGTAGTGGTATCCGCCGATGAACTCCTATAAACGGCGTACTCCTCCGCTCCCAATACCTCATCCCAGGTTACCCGGACTCCATCCTCGCTGCCCGCCAGCGCGACAACCGGAGATCCCAAACGGGACAGGTGCAAATAGCCGGCGGCTGAGGGGCTGAAGTCGCCGTTGCCGCCGGCGGAGTCCTGGGCTTTGACCCAGTAGAGATAGCGGACGCTGGGTCTCGCAGAATAGTCCGAGAACGTCATACCGGACTGGGTGCCGACCACAACCCGGAGATGAGGATTCGCCTCCGTGCTGCGGTAGATACGGTAAGAGAAAACCCCGGGCACATCCTCCCACGTGATCCGTATTCGGTCGGTGTAGGTTCCCTGGGTTGCCTGAATGGTCGAGGGAGGATCGAAAATCTGCCCGAGCGCAGGAGAGGCGAAAACCCAAAGGCCGCAGATGGCCAGTCTTAGCGGTTTAATCATGATTACGTCCGTTGGTAGAGAATCGTGTGTTTCTGGCGGTGGATCGAGGAGAGGAGGAGGTTGTGGTCCCGAAGGGACAGGATCGGGAGATGGAGCCGGGGACGACCGCTTTACTACTACAGGCTGTGGGGGTGCCCGTCTCTCTCTACTTCATATAGCTAGTTCAATATATGCCATAACTCGTTGGGAGAATTGCATAAGGGGCCCTAAACGTACTGCTCTTCGATTTTTTTGTCAATCAAAAATCGAGCTCAATCAGGAAATCGATTGCAAGAGCATCGCCGAACTCTCGAGAATGTCACCATTGTTGCGCTATCTTGGTAACTATACTTAGTTTACGTAATACCCACGCGCCCCTCGCACCGGCGAGAAGCGATCACTGCGGAGGATGGGACAGCCAATATCTCGAGCATTGCGCAGCCAGGTTGAGGGCATGCCTGCCGCTCCCGGGATCTATCTGATGAAGGACCGCAAAGGTCGCGTCATTTACGTCGGGAAGGCGAAGAATCTGAATAAGCGGGTGCGATCCTACTTTGGGCGCAAGAAGACGGACGGACGGCGCCGGTTTCGCAAGCTCATGGAGACTGTCGCTGGCGTGGATTACCTGGTGACCTCTGGGGAACAGGAAGCGTTGGCGTTGGAAGCGCACCACATCAGGGAATCACAGCCCAGATTCAACATCCGTTTGAAACACGCCAAGAGGTTGCCGTACGTGCGCCGCACCAACGAGCCGTTTCCACGCATTTTCGCCACCCGAGACATCGTCGATGACGGCTCCAAGTATCTCGGGCCGTTTACCAATGCCCGGGCCATGGACAACACGTTGAAGGTGATGCACCAGCTCTTCCCCGTTCGTACCTGCGATTACCCGTTGCCTGCGAGGAAGCGGGAGCTTTGCCTGGACTACCATCTTCATCGATGCCAGGGTCCGTGTCAGCGACTCGTCGACGAGGAGGAATATGCAGCAGTTATCGACCGTGCCTGGAGCTTTCTGCAGGGACGAAACTCGGAGGTCATCCGCGACCTACGTCGACAGATGAAACGTGCCGCCGCCGGACTCAGGTACGAGTCGGCAGCCCGCCTTCGGGATCAACTGACCTCGCTCGAATCTATGCGCGCACGGCAGAAGGTATTCTTTGACGATTCGGTAGACCGCGATGTGTTCGGTCTTGCCACTGCCGGCGAGGAGGCTTGCTGCAGCGTCTTGGAGATTCGCGAAGGTCGATTGGTAGGGGAGAAACACCACTATTTAAGCGGCTACGCAGAAATTGACGATAGTCAGATTCTGTCCGCTTTCGTTCGCCAGTTTTACCTGGACACCACTGCGATTCCGTCTGAGATTCACCTATCTACCCCACTCCCCGACAAGGAGTCAGTGCGGTTTTGGCTACGCTCAAAGTCGAAATCGGCGATTCAGATCGCTACTCCCCGACGTGGTCTCAAACTGACAATGCTGGAGATGGCCAAGAGCAATGCCGTGCATCGCCTTGAAGAGAAAAGGGTCCGGCAATGAGTAGGTGGGCGCCCGAACCTGAAGTTACCTCCTCTACCGATATTATTACCCCGTTCGGCACGGTGCGTCTGGCGTGGCAGGAAGAAAACGTCACGAAGGTACAAATGGCGCCTTTCGATTTCGATCCCCAACGGCGCACGACTATCAGACGTTACATGCCTCCCCATGAGAATGGTCAGCGGATGATCGCCAAGATGATGTCGTACTTCCAAGGTAAGGAGGTCGATTTCGAGTTTACGTTTCCCGAGAACATGGGAACCAGCTTTCAACGCCGCGTTTGGATGGCGCTCAAAGAGATACCTTACGGCTCCCACGAGACCTATGGCGATCTTGCTCTACGCCTGGATCTGCCACTGCAGAGTGCCAGGTCGGTGGGCAATGCCTGCGGGCAGAATCCGCTGCCGATCATCTTCCCATGTCACCGGGTCATTGCTTCAACCGGCCAGCTCACCGGATATTCGGCAGGCGTTGCCTGGAAGAAGGCGTTGCTGGAGCTCGAAGGTGTCTCCATCGAAAATGACAAGATCCGAACCTTCCGAAAGTAGTGCTGCCGGCGGCGCATCCCTCCCTTCGGACCTTCAAACACCTCTCGACAATTTTCTGGCTGCAATGGAGGCGGAGATGGGATTGGCCGCCAATACCATCGCCGCCTATCGACGCGATCTGATTCGCTACCTTGGCGGCCTTGCCCAACGGGGATTGTCGAAGCCGTCAGCGATCGCTCCGCAGCACGTGTCGGAGCTGCTGCACACTCTGCGCGGGCGCCGCCTCAGCCCGGCGACCATCGCTCGCAACATCACCTCCATAAAACGATTCCACGCCTTTCTATTCACCCGCGGCCAAACCTCGATCGATCCTGCGGCGAACCTCGACCCGCCCAAATTGGAACGCAAGCTCCCCGAGTTCCTCACGGTCGCGGAGGTAGAGCAACTGATGGAGGCGATTGACAGCACCGATCCTCTCGGGCTGCGCGACCGAGCGATATTGGAGCTCCTATACGCGTCAGGCATGCGGGCTTCCGAAATCACCAACGTTACCCTTTCGAACCTGATGCTGGATCGGCGCCTGCTGCAGGTCGCGGGAAGCGGCAGACGCATGCGTCAGGTCCCCATTGGCAGTCATGCGGTTGGGCACGTAGGGCGTTACCTTCGCGACGCGCGCCCGCATCTGGCCCATCCCGATTCGGGAGACTCACTGTTTTTGAATGCCCAGGGTGGAAGCCTTTCGCGTATGAGCATCTGGAAAATCATCCGCGGGGCGTCGGATCGGGCATCGTTGGGAAAGGAGATCAGTCCGCACACGCTGCGGCATTCCTTTGCCACGCACCTTTTGGAGGGCGGTGCTCACCTGGGCGATGTACAGGAGCTTCTCGGACACGCGGATATCTCCACCACCCAGGTGTACGCTCAGGTTGACCGCCGCGACCTGAGAGAGGTTCATCGAACCTACCATCCGCGTGGTTGAATCGGCGGCGAATCCCACCCTGTCGCTGGTCGTTGCGCGGGGCGCGGGCAAGCAGTTTCCAGACGGCACGCTGGCCCTGGAAGATGTCGCGCTCCAGATCCGACGAGGAGAATTCGTCTCCATCGTCGGTCCATCGGGATGCGGTAAATCGACCCTGTTGCGGATGATCGCGGGGTTGACGGAGACCAGTGCCGGCACGCTGACGGTGGAGGAGACGGCACCCGAGGAAGCCCGGCGCTCCCGCCGTGATGTGGCGTTCGTATTTCAAGACCCCACGTTGCTTCCATGGCGCTCCGTGGAGCGCAATGTCTCTTTGCCTCTCGAGCTGAAGAGCTCCCAAAGCGGAGAGCGCGGGACCTTGGTGACCACGGCACTGGAGATGGTTGGGCTGACCGAATTCCGCCGCAGCTTTCCCAACCAGCTATCCGGTGGCATGCGCATGAGGGTATCCATCGCGCGGGCCATCGTCACCCATCCTGGCCTGCTCCTGATGGACGAACCGTTCGGCGCATTGGACGAGATCTCGCGCCAGCGGTTGAATGAAGAGATTTCGGAGCTGTGGCGGCGAGATCGCTGGACCGGTCTGTTCGTAACCCACAACGTGTCTGAGGCGGTCTATCTAAGCCAGCGGGTGTTGGTTATGAGCGCGCGACCTGGAAGATTGGTCGCCGACGTCGCCGTGCCGTTCGAATACCCGCGCCCTCCGACGCTGCGGACGGAGCCCGGCTTCAACGAAATCGCCGAGCGGGTCGCGCGGACCCTACACCAAGCCCAGAGCTGATGCGACACTTCGCCTGGTTCGCACGTACGGTGTTGCCGCCCGTCAGTTTCTTCCTGATCGTCATGATACTTTGGCATCTGGCCGTGGAAGGGTTTTCAATCAAGCCGTTTCTCCTCCCCGGACCCTTTCGTGTGGCCGCGGCAATCGATGCCCATTTCATCGCTTTGCTTCGAGCGACATGGCTAACGGCTACGGGTGCCCTCTGTGGATTTCTACTGAGCTTTGTCGTCGGCTTTTTCATAGCCCTGGTCTTCTCCCAATCCAGGATCATCGAACGCAGTCTCTATCCGTATGCCATTTTCCTGCAGACCGTGCCTATCGTTGCCGTTGCACCGCTCATCATTCTGTGGATCGGTACCGGCTTCCACGGAGTCGTGGCGGTATCGTTCATTATTTCAATCTTCCCGATCATCGCCAATGCAACAAACGGGTTGACGTCCGTGGAGCCCAACCTCATCGATCTCTTTCATATGAACAACGCCAGTCGCTGGCAGCTGTTGATGAAACTTCGCGTTCCGAACGCCGTCCCGAATCTGTTGACGGGGGCCCGAATATCGAGCGGGCTTTCGGTTATTGGCGCCATCGTCGGCGAGTTCTTCGCGGGATACGGCGTCGAGGATTTCGGCCTCGGGTACCTGATCATCTTGACCAGCGGCCAGGCCAAGACCGACTATCTCTTTGCGTGCATATTGTTTTGCACGGTATTGGGCTTGGGTATTTTTTCGAGCGTGAATCTCATGAGCAACATCCTGCTGTCCCGCTGGCGCGGCCCGGTTAACTGAAAGGTTCTCGGATGGGTGTGTTCACATTTTTCGTGTGGTTTGCAACGGTGACGTTATTAGCGTGTGGCGGGCGGGAGACCGAAAAAGGCGACCCCACCACCACCGACGTGCGACTGGCCTTGAATTGGTTCCCGGAAGCGGAACACGGAGGTTTCTACGCCGCCGAGGTTCACGACCTCTATCGATCCCGCAAGGTGGACGTGGAGATCCTTGGCGGGGGACCGGAAGCGCCGGTGATTCAGCGTGTAGCGACGGGCGCAATTGAATTCGGCATCACCAACGCGGACGACGTTCTGAATGCCCGGGCTCAGGAAGCGCCCGTGGTGGCCATAATGGCTCCCTATCAGATCAACCCGCGCTGTATTATGGTTCACGCTGCTTCGGGCATCGAGCGGATTAGTGACATCAAAAACATTACCATGGCGCTCTCACAGCGACCCGCCTTTTCCCACTACCTGAAGAAGAAATTCCCGTTTCCGGGGGTAAAGCTCGTACCTTATCCGGGAAATGTCACCCTGTTCCTTATGGACCCCAATTTCGCCCAGCAGGCCTATGTGTTCAGCGAGCCGTTCGTCGCGCGCCGACAAGGCGCGTCCCCACGGGCACTGCTGGTTTCCGACACCGGCTTCAATCCGTACGCCAGTGTTCTCATCGCCACCGAGGAAACCATCGCCAGGCGGCCCGAGCTTGTCAGGGCCGTTGCTCTGGCGACGGTAGAGGGCTGGCGGATCTATCTCGATACTCCGGGTAAAACGAACGCGCACATCCATCGCTTGAATCCGGAGATGGGACTGGACATCCTGGATTTTGGGGCACGGGAATCCAGGCCTTTGGTGCTGGACGAAGTCGCTGAGCAACACGGAATTGGCCACATGAGCAAGGAACGCTGGCAGACCCTGCTGGACCAGATGATCGAGGCCGAACTGATTGAACCAGGCGCAATCGATGTAGATCGGGCGTTCAGCACCAATTTCCTCGATGGCTAAGGTCCCATGCCGGTACTCAAGGACATCACCATCGGCAAATACGTGGAGTCCGATTCGCCGGTCCACCGGCTGGATCCGCGCACCAAGTTTCTGGGCACCGTTGTCCTCATGACAGCAGTGCTGATCGCGGACGGATTCGCACCGCTATTTGCTTTCTCAACCTTCCTCATGTTCACCGTCGTATTGTCGAAGCTTCCCGCGGCCATGATCGTGAAGAATCTCCGTCCGTTTCTCTGGCTGTTCTTTTTCACCCTCGCCATGCACGCGCTGATGACCCCCGGCTCCGTTCTCGTCGAGCTTCCGCTGGCACAGGCAGCGATAAGCCGTGAGGGATTGTACAATGGTGCATTTTTCACCTTGCGGCTTTCCCTTGTGATTACCACCGCAGCCCTGATGACCCTGACCACGGCGCCGGTAGAATTGACCGATGGCCTGGAACGTTTGTTGAACCCGCTTCGCGTCGTCGGTTTCCCAGCCCACGAGATGGCGATGTTGGTGACCATCTCCTTGCGATTCGTCCCGGTTCTGATAGAGGAAGCGGAACGCCTCTACAAAGCCCAGCTGGCGCGGGGCGCCGATTTCGGCGGCAATCCCATCCAGCGCATTCGTCGACTTGTACCCCTTCTGGTACCACTTTTCATATCGGCATTCGGCCGCGCCGATCGTTTGGCGTTGGCCATGGAGAGTCGCTGCTACCGCGGTGGGATCGAGCGCACCAACTACCGCGAGCTGCGCTTTCAACTGGGCGATGTGAGAGCTGCCATCGCCGTCGTTGCCGTTGCATCGTTTCTGATATGGCTGCCGCGGAATCTCCCGTAGCCTGGAGCAATCTCCGCCTCACCATCGAGTACGACGGCACCGACTTTCACGGTTGGCAGAGTCAATGCCAGGAGCGCACCGTTCAAGGCGAGCTCTCCAAGGCGTTGAGTATTCTCTTGGGTGACCGGGTAGTTCCCGTGGCTTCCGGACGGACGGACGCAGGCACCCACGCCCTAGCCCAGGTCGCCCACGCCAAAGCGCGGGGAACGATGCCCCTGCATCGGCTTCACCGCGGACTAAACGGTCTCTTGCCCCCCGACGTCGCCGTTCATTGCGTCGAGGCGGTGTCCGACCAGTTTCACGCCCGCTACGACGCGATCGGCAAACGCTACCGGTATCGCATCTGGACCGACAAATCCGCACTTGTCCGCAAGCAGATCTGGAGCTGCTTTCGACCGCTGCAGTTCGAACCGATGAAGGCGGCGGCTTCTCACTTCGTGGGAGAGCACCATTTCGGCGCATTCTGCAAGAAGGACCCACCTCCCGATCGGTTCGAATGCCTGGTTCGCGAATGTGAGATCGAGGCCCAGGGCCGCGAGCTCGTCCTGGAGATCGAAGCCAACCGGTTCCTGCGTCATATGGTGCGCATCATCGTCGGAACGCTGGTCGAGATCGGCCTTGGCCAGCGTCCGGCCAGCGACATCCTCGGCCTGCTGGCTTCTGGCGACCGAACCAAAGCCGGTCCAACCGCGCCCGCCCGTGGTCTGTGCCTGGTGTGCGTCACCTATCCCTGATCCTAACCGACTTCAACCCTATTAGCCGTCTTGAATCGTCCGTATATAATTGTTATTCTTAATATTATGACGTTTTTAACGGTTCGCTCGTTGGCCCTGGCGGCTGTATCGAGCGTGTCTCTCTTGCCGGATGGTGCCGATGCGTCGAGCGGCGAGATCGACGCATCGAGGCGTACCGCAGTCGTGCGTGCCGTAGAGGAGGTTCAACCCGCGGTGGCCAGCGTTCACGTCACCCACCGTGAACGTGTGGTTTACCGCTATCGCGATCCCTTCAGAGAGTTCCTAATGCCTTTCTCCCCCTACTTCCTAGGGGAGCGTGATCGCACCTCTGGGGGGTCGGGAATTATTGCAGGAGAAGGGTTTATACTCACCAATGACCACGTAATCGGCGATCGTCGCGGCCTCAGCCGGATAGCTATTTCGCTACCGGACGGTCGTTCCGTCAAAGCCAGATACGTCGCCGGCGATTGGGCCTCGGATCTGGCTGTTCTCAGGGTCGAGGAGATGGATCTTCCGGTTGCGCCTCTAGGTGATTCGGACGATATTCTGGTGGGTGAATGGGCCATTGCCATTGGCAACCCATTCGACCTGGGACCGACGGTCAGTATCGGAGTGGTCAGCGCGGTTAATCGCGATTTCCAGCAGCCAAAGGGAAATTACTACTACCGCGACATGATTCAGACCGATGCGGCCATCAATCCCGGAAACAGCGGCGGCGCCCTGGTAAATGCCGCCGGCGACGTCATCGGAATCAATAGTTTCATCTATACGGGTAGCGAATACAGCATCGGCTCCATCGGCATCGGGTTTGCGATCCCGATCAATGCTGCCCGCAGCTTTCTGGAAGAGGTCAGGCTTCACGGGCAAGCTCGGAGGCCCTGGTCCGGAATCCTGGATCTTCAGGATTTGACCCAGCTTTTGGTGGAATATCTGGACCTCACCTCGACCGACGGGGCGCTGGTGGCCAAGATCGCCGTCGAAAGTCCCGCCTATGTTGCCGGGCTCGAACATGGCGATGTCATCGTCGGCATCAACGGCGAGAAGATTCGCAGCACCGAAGAGGCCGGAGCCGTGCTGCGCAGCCTGCGGGTAGATGAGGAATGTACTGTTGAGGTGGTCCGCGGGGGTGAGGTGCGTGACGTTCGCATGCGCATCGGAGAACGGCCGCAGAGGCGGGCCAGATACTACTGATGGCTCGAGAGGGATGGCCATTTCTGGGCGTCGCGGTGTTACTGGCGTTGGCATTTCTGGTGGTATCTCGGTGGGTGCCTGAACTGGTTTATGGCGCCGGGGTCTTCGGGGTTGTCGGGCTTTTCATGGCCTATTTTTTTCGCGATCCCGAACGTTTATCGCCAACCGACCCGAACCTTGTCCTGGCCGCCGCCGACGGCAAGATAGTGGGGATCGAGCAGATCGAAAGCGAACCGCACGGTGGTGGCGAAGCGGTTCAGATCAGCACCTTTCTCTCGGTCTTCGACGTCCATGTCAACCGCGTCCCCGTTTCGGGAGTCGTCGATTTCGTCAAGTGGCACGGGGACCGGTTTCGCGCCGCTTTTGTCGATGCTGCGTCGGTGGACAACCACCAAAGCGTCGTCGGAATTCAGACCGGCTCGGCACTCGTGGTGGTGAAACAGATCGTCGGCATCGTTGCCCGCCGGATTGTTTGCAGGCTGCAGAATGGAGACACCGTGGAAAAAGGGGATCGCTTCGGACTTATTCGATTTGGATCGCGCGTCGATCTGATCTTGCCCGCAAACTCGGAGGTGCGAGTTGCCATCGGTGATCGGGTTCGAGCCGGAGTAACTGTAATGGGAGTTCTTGGCGATGTATAGAGCGATTCTCCCGAATCTATTCACCATCGGAAACCTATTTTGTGGGTTTCTCGCGCTGCATTACGGACTCAAGGGTAATTATACCTCGGCGGCCTGGCTCATCGTATTGGGCGCCGTGTTGGACAAGATGGATGGGAAGATCGCCCGCTTCGTTGGCAAAGACTCGCACTTCGGCATCGAATTCGATTCGCTTGTTGATATCTGCACTTTTGGCGTCGTCCCCGCCCTGCTGATCTATCATAGCCAGCTCGGTCACGGCTGGGGACTCGTTGTTGCCTTTGTCTACCTCCTCTGCGGAGCCCTGCGTTTGGCGCGTTTCAATACCGTGACCTTGGACGAGAACGATGACGAAGAGAAGAGTTCGTTCTATACGGGTCTTCCAATCCCGATGGCGGCGGTTTGCTTGAGCCAGTACGTGGTCTTTACCGAACATACTTGGCAAAGCAGCCACGGTGTGGCAATCTCGGCCCTGGTGGTTTTGCTGCTGAGCGCGATGATGGTCAGTCGCATGGAATACGACGCCATGCCGAATTTTCGCGGCTCCGGTTTCGGGGATCGCTTCAAACAGACCTACTTCGTCCTAGCCGTGGTTTTGATCATTCACCCGAACACCCAACATCTCTTCTTCCCGCTATTGATGATCTACATTCTATCGGGCATCTACCGCTGGGCAGCAGGCGTGCTCAGCGATACGGCGACCCAACACGCCTGAATTGACTGATCTGCGCTCTCATGCTGCTGCGAAAGAGTATCGGCGTCCTAATCCTGATCCTGTTCGTCAGTATGCTGGGTGCCAACATCATCGGCGAAGCGTTGCGATCGGTTCTGCATTTCATCGCCGGTGAAGGCAGCATCGTTGAGCGGGCCCTGCTGCAGTACATCGAGTACAACATCGGGCCACACATGTTCAACCTCATCATTCTGTCCTTCTCTTTCGAATTGCTGCTCAAGTTCAATCTGGTCACTCTGCTCGGCATTTTTGTCGGTTGGTATTATTACAAGTACTCGTATTGACCGCTTTGTAGGCCGAGTTTCCTACTTCTGGAGGTATCGCCATGTTCGGCATGGGTCATTGGGAAATTCTGATCATATTCTTGGTAATCTTGCTCATCTTTGGCGCCAAGCGGATTCCCGAAATGGCGCAAGGACTTGGAAAGGGCATTCGCGAATTCCGCCGTGCCATGCGCGATGTGCAGGAGGAGATTGACGTAACCAATTCTTCGAATTCGTCTAATACCATCGAAACCTCGACGCCCCAGCAATCGGTCCCTCAAGAGCCCGCCAAGAGCTCGACTCCGGAATCCACCGCGGCAACTGAGACTCCGAAGAGTTGAGATCGACTTCTGGCCAGCCGGCCTCCCACATGGTGCGGTTTTGCCGCGTCCCAGTGTCCCTATTGGTGTTGCCCGGTTTTTCGCATCCATAATTTGTAGCTACTCGGCTTCTCTTCCGGACTATTCGCCCTGTGAACGCGCTCAACAAAACCACCGCCCATGATCTGTCCGTGCAGATGGCTGCGGGTCAGGTCAGCTCGCTGGAGGTGACGGAAGCCGTGTTGAGCGCCATCGAGGCGAGCGATGGCGAAATCAACGCCTATATCAGCGTCGATTCCGAGTCCGCCCGCGAACAGGCCAAAGCCGTCGATGCGCGCCGTGCAGCGGGGGAGGAGTTAGGGACGCTCGCGGGCATCCCAGTTGCCATCAAAGATGTGATCTGCGTCAAAAAAGGAAGGACCACCTGCGGTTCGCGGATTCTGAAGGATTTCGTGGCGCCGTATGACGCCACCGCGGTGGCTAGATTGCGCCAAGCCGATGCCGTAATTGTAGGCAAGACGAATATGGATGAGTTCGCCATGGGATCCTCCACGGAGAATTCCCATTTCGGCCCCACACGCAATCCCCGAGATCTCACCCGTGTGCCAGGCGGCTCCAGCGGCGGTTCTGCGGCAGCCGTAGCTGCCCACGAAACCATCCTGGCGTTGGGGTCCGACACCGGCGGATCAGTGCGGCAACCGGCAGGCTACTGCGGCGTCGTGGGATTGAAACCGACCTACGGCCGGGTATCCCGATTCGGTTTGGTGGCCTACGCTTCCTCGCTCGACCAGATCGGCCCCGTAGCCAAGGATGTGGAAGACGCTGCTCTTCTTCTCAATGCAGTGGCCGGGTACGATGAGCGGGATGCTACTTCCGTAAAAATGCCGGCCACCGATTATTGCGCTGAACTGGACAAAGGCATCTCAGGGTTGAAGGTCGGTCTCGCGAAAGAGCATTTCGGCCCCGGTCTCGATCCGGAGATCCGCACTGCGGTGATGAACGCCGCCGAGAATCTGCGCCAGCAAGGGGCGGAGGTCGTGGAGCTCGAACTCCCAGTAGCGGGCCATCCGGAGTATTGCATTGGCGCCTACTACCTCATTGCCATGGGCGAGGCGTCGGCGAATCTCACCCGCTACGATGGAGTGAAGTACGGCTACCGGGCTGAAGGGACGGCCGACCTGCAGGAGATGTACCGGCACACGCGCAGTACAGGTTTTGGCGCTGAGGTCAAGCGTCGGATCATGCTGGGAACCTACGCCTTGAGCGCCGGCTATTACGATGCCTATTATCTCAAGGCCCAGAAGGTGCGCACATTGATAAAGAACGACTTCGAGCGGGCGTTCGAGACCGTTGAGGCTCTTCTGACACCGGTGGCTCCGACGGTGGCCTTTCCCATCGGAGAAAACGTGGACGATCCGCTGCAAATGTATTTGAACGACGTATACACCGTATCGGTGAACCTCGCGGGGATACCCGGAATTTCCATTCCGTACACCGCCAACGGCGAAGGTTTGCCGATTGGTGTGCAGCTCCTGGCGGCGCCGTTCCAGGAACGGCTCCTACTGCGCGTCGGGCGAGCTCTGGAACAGGCGGCCGACTGGTGCGTTTAACGAGCGATTCAACCATTTGAAGGAGTGTATGCGTAACCTCAACCGCATTCTCATCTTGCTTTTGGCCTCGTGTCCCGCGTTTGCGATAAACGAAAATGCCGGCACTACCGGTTTCAATTTCCTCAAGATTCCCGTCGGGGCCCGCGCCTCCGCGCTAGGCGGCGCCTTTGTGGCAGTGAGCGGCGATCTGGAGTCTACTACCTGGAATCCTGCCGGACTTCTAGGATTGAACGATCGTGCCGGCACCGTTTCCATTACCCGGTATCTCGTCGACACCGAAGCAGGTTTTGCCAGCGTCGCGTTCCCTGGCGACGGGCAGGTGTGGGCAGTGAGTCTGAACTATTTCAACTACGGCGATATGCGGCGCACGGACGCCCAGGGTCAGGACCTTGGAAGCTTTGGCGCTACCGATCTAGCGGTATACCTTACCCGCGCGCAGCCGATGTGGCGCGATTGGTTGACCCTCGGCGTCAACGCAAAAGCGGTCTTCTCGCGGATAGACGACTTTTCATCCGATGCCTACATGGTCGATATCGGTCTGTTGGCACCAGCCCCGATTCCGGGCATGACAGTCGGCGCCGCGTTGTCGAATCTGGGTACGGTGCGCAACGCGTTTGCCGGTGGATCCAAGGATTCGCTACCGGTGAACTTCAGCGTCGGCGTTACCCACAGACCGGCGCATGCCCCGGTACCGCTGATCATTCTCGCCGATCTCAATGTGCCCAATGACAACGACGCCTACTTCGCGTTCGGCGTCGAGTTTCGGGTTGGTCGAGGACTCTACCTGCGCCCCGGTTACAGTCTTCAGCAAACTGGCTTGGGCGGAAACGACCCGCTTGGGGTCAGTGCCGGCGCGGGGTTCCTGATGCAGGGGTATCGGCTCGACTACGCGTTCACTTCCTTCCCCGACCTCGGAGATGTCCACCGCGTATCCGTCAGCGGCACATTCTGAGATCATACCCCCTTCGGGCCTCGCGCCTTCCACGATTCGCCTAACCGGCACCACTGTAGCCGTTCCGTAACAATCTCGTTTTTCTTCTTCCTTCCTAAGTTCGGTCCTTCTCAGAGGTTAGTGAGAAGAACGACCCTGGTGCGGAAATTGCCTTCGCACGGCCCATGTCTGGGCTATGGCAGGCCTTCCCGTGGCGAGTTCTCAGCGTCTGCGTCATCGCGGTCTACTCGGTGCCCGAGACGCCGGCAGCGTGCGAATCCGGCATTCGGATCGATGAAGTGCTTGCCGATCCTGCCTCCGGGCCCGAAGGTGATGCCAATGGCGACGGCACCCGGATACCTACGAGGATGAGTTTGTAGAGCTGGTGAACCTCGGGCCGGACGAGGTCGATATCTCCGGTTGGCGCCTTGGTGACGACGACACTTCTATTGCATCCTGGTTTGAGTTTCCGCCGGCTTCGCTGCTCGCGCCGGGAACGCGAGCTCTGGTTTTTGGGGGCGGAACTCCCACCGGCTTCGCAGCCGCGGCGTTCGTTGACGACGGACGTTTGGGGAACGGTCTCACCAATGGTGGCGATTCCCTCTTCCTGATCGACGCAGCAGGCGATACAATCGATTCGGCCGCCAGCGCGGAGTGGCCAGCGGACCAATCCATTGTGCGGTCTCGTCAGAACTGCGACGACTTCCTGCCCCATTCCGATCCCCCCGGCAGAGGAGATCGTTTTTCGCCCGGCACGCCGCGGACCGTCTTGGACTCTATCTCCATCGAACCCGCCGATACGACCATAGAGGTAGGGGCTCGTTTCTCGATGCGGTCGGTTCTTTACTGGTCGGATGAAGGAAACGATTCGGTAACGCTCCACTGGGTTTCCACCGACACAGCTATTCTGCAAGTCGATCCTGCGGCCCAGGCTCACGCCTTGTCGGAGGGCACCGCGGGAGTGCGATCGGGGTATGGCGAAAGAACCAGTGCGGAGGCGCGCATCCAGGTTGTGCAGCCGACGATACCTCACCCTCCAGAGAATCTGAAGATCGTTATCAATGAGGTCCTGGCCGATCCCCCCGCGGGATCTCCCGGAGATGCCAACGGCGATGGGATACGACACACCTACGAGGACGAATTCGTGGAGCTGTTCAACGCCGGAGTGGACACCGTGTCATTGGCAGGCTGGCGGCTTGGAGATGACGATGAGCATCCGGACGATATGTTCAGGTTCCCATCTGGCACGAGCCTCCCCCCGGCCGGATACCTCGTCCTGTTCGGCGGCGGCGCTTCACCAGGTTCCAGCCTGTGGTACGCGGCGAACGGACGCATCGGCAACGGTCTCGCCAATGGGGGCGATCGGGTAATACTGCTCTCGGCATTTGGTGACACTGTCGATTCGATGTTTCATGCCGATTGGGGTAACGACCAGTCGGTCGTTCGTTGGCCAGACGGTGAAGGACCGTTTATCGGTCACAGCTCCCCGCCGGCGAGAGGCGAGCTATTCTCGCCCGGGGAACCCCGGACCGTCCTCGAACAGGTGCGAACACAACTCCCTCGGGCGGTACGGGCTGGCGAGTCTCATGCCGCTAAGCTGCGAGCCCGTTTTTCCGACGAGACTGAGGAAGTGATCGTGGGCGCGGGCGATTGGTCGGTGTCGGATGCGACCATCGCCGCCACGACTGGGGACAGCATCTGGTTCAAGAGGCCGGGATCGGTGGCGGTTTGGGTCGAATACCTAGGGGTTGAAAGCCAGGTGGAAACAACAATAGTATCTCCACCCCCGAACCGACCGCCGGTTTTCATATCGGCTCCGGATACGACGGCGCGGGAGACCTTGCTGTATCGCTATGAGGTCGACATCGCCGATCCGGACGGCGATCCGCTGGATGTGCAGCTGCGAGAAGGTCCGCCGTGGCTGAGGCTGAACGAGCGGTTGTTATCCGGCCGCGCTGAGGTTAGGTGGGAAGGTATGGTATCCCTCGACCTCTCGGATGGCATCCACCAGGTGGAGCAACGTTTTTTGCTGCGCGTTTCACCGCTACCCGACCTCATGGTGACCGAGCTGCTTGCCGATCCGCCGCCCGGGGATGCTGGTGATGCGAATGGCGATGGAAGCAGCGACCCCTTCGAGGATGAATTTGTAGAGATACACAACACGGGGGCATCGGTGGATCTGTCCGGTTGGCGCCTCTCCGACGACGATACCGATGCCCCTCGCCAGTTCGTATTCCCCCGGGGTACCGAGCTGAAATCCGGCGAATACCTGGTCCTGTTCGGCGGTGGGCAACCGCGCGCGGTGCCCGGGAAGGTATTCGTCGATGATGGCAAGCTGGGGAACGGCCTGACCAACTCCGGAGATCGGATTCTGCTGCTGTCGGCGGTGGACGCCGATACCATCATCAGTCTGGAATACAGCTCGCGCGCCAATATCAACCAAGCGCTCCTCCGCTGGCAAGACCGCTACGTCCCCCATACCCAGCTTCCGGGTCGCAACCTGTTCTCTCCGGGCAAAGCGAGAAAAGAGTACGACCGCTTCAGCCTGGACACCCTCGATATGGCCGTCGGCGATGAGCCCCGTGCACTCTCGCTCTGGGGTCACCATGCTGAGGGAGCCTCCGTCAAGATCGATCCGTCGTTGCCCCACTGGCTGTTCCGTGAGCATGGGATCGCGCAGGTAAATGCGGCGGGTTTGGTCAAACCGCTCGAAGCGGGCAGCACTCGCATCGAGGCATGGGTTCGCAGCACCTACCTGACCATCGGTCTCGTGCGCGTGCGGCCTCCTCCGGATCCACCCAATCTTAAACCGATCGTTCTATCCACTCCAGACTCCACCGCTTATTCCCCAGGCCACTACAGATACCAGGTGCGCGCCGAAGACCCGGAGCGTAACTCGCTGAACTTCACATTTGTAAAAGCCCCTGATTGGCTGGAGCTGCATCACGCCACCGGTCTCATAACCGGGAAGGTACCTGCGGCAGCTCAAACGGAAGACGTGGCGTTTCAGGTGACCGATGGCCGGGGCGGGTTGGAGGTACAGGAGTTCGAGTTGAGGTTTCTGCCGCGCCCGAGGTTACTCATCTCCGAGATTCTCCCCGATCCGCCGGCAGGGATCGGTGGCGACGCCAACGGGAACGGGCGCAGGGAGACCTATGGTGACGAATTCGTCGAGCTGCACAATCTGGGTACAGACCCATTGCGTTTGGCAGGGCTGCACCTCAAGGATGCAAGGTCTGGGTCCCATCGCGCGTTTCGCTTTCCCGATGGGAGCTTGGTGCCGGCAGGGGGCCGGGTGGCGGTTTTTGGCGACGGTCACTTCGTGAGTCAGGTTTTCTTCTCCGCCCACGGACGCATCGGCGATGGCCTTGGAAACCGCGCGGATTCCGTTTTCGTTATCGACCCTGAAGGGCCGGATACCCTTGCCCGGCAGAGCTACGATCTGCTCCGGGCTCCCGCACAATCCCTGTGCTGGGATCCTGGGAACTCCACTCCTTATCTCCACAGCCTGTTCCCCGGGCGCGATCGTTATTCTCCGGGCATCGCTCGTCCCGTTCTGCGTTTGGCCCGACTGGTCCCCGGTCACCTGCGGTTGATCGCCGGTACAGCCGCTCGGCTGCAGGTTGTGGGCCGGTACTCCGACGGAATAGACCGTGCGGTTGGTGTTGAAGCCGTCTGGATTTCCGGTGATGCCTCTGTCGTAACGGTCACTGACAACGGCAACCTGACCGCCATTGCGCCTGGCAG
The DNA here is from genome assembly GCA_965217095.1 of Candidatus Latescibacterota bacterium. Taxonomy (GTDB): domain Bacteria; phylum Latescibacterota; class UBA2968; order UBA8231; family UBA8231; genus CAYNZV01. The sequence continues at coordinate 5,181,075 of OZ244235.1, read as the reverse complement.
CGGCGAGATCCGTGCCCAGGTCGATACCTTTGAGGTGCGGCCGAGCCGCGTGACCGTGAAAAACCCTCTGGCTCAACAGCTGACCTTTTCCCCCACCTGGAACCAGCAGGCGATTCCGGAGGGTCGCATCATTTTACTAAACGTTCGATTCTCTGGGGAGGACCGGGCAACCTACGGCTGGAAGAGGAACGGAGCCCGACTGCAGGAAACGGGAACCAGACTGGCCTACAGTTGGAGCGGCGCGGGCAAGGATACTGTTGAAATAGAGGTCAGCTTGCGCAACGAGCGGGTGCGACGGCGGTGGGTGCTTTTCGCCAATCGCCCCCCAACCGTAACCGCTGCCGACTCCGTGGCAATCGTCGGGAAGTTGTTCGGGTTACAGCTGGTTGGTGTCGACACCGACGGGGATACGCTGGCCTACATCTTGGAAAGCGGACCTCAGGGGTTGGCGATGAATCTGCGGACGGGTAGGATTTTCTGGCGGCCAACCGTGTTCGACATCGGTTCGCATGAGCTGAAGATAAAGGTGTCGGACGGTTTCAACAGCACGCCTGCCAGTTTCACTTTGTTCGTGCGTCGACCCGCAGCAAAAAAAACGACCAGGTCACCTGATCCTCACCTGGTGGCCTGGCCCAACCCATTCTCGACTGTCGTGAACGTGGCACTTCGAGGTGCCCCACCCATCGCTCCCGTAGACGTCGGGTTGTTCGACCTGACCGGGCAGAAGCTTCGAACTCTCCGGTTGGCCCATCTCTCAGACGCAACACCAATGGCGATATGGGACGGAACGAATGACCGGGGCGCCCAAGTTGGATCGGGCGTCTATTTTGCGGTAGTCGATTACGACGGCTCACGACTCGTGCGAAAGCTGCTTTGCTTGCGTTGACCTGGCAGCAACAAAAAACCCCCGGAGTTACAAACGCTCCGAGGGACCCTTGGGAAATGATTGTTCTGCTCAGTCGCTCTCCAGCTGGATTATCTTGTCTCGAACCTTTGCGGCTTCCTCGTATGCTTCTTCTGCAATGAGGCGGCCCAATTGGGCTCGAAGTTGGTCCAACTCGGTGGCACCCAGATTCTTCGGTAGCGCGACCACGTCGGCGTGTAGTTCGAAGTCACCTTCCTCAAGCTCCAGTTCCAGATCCAGATCCTCCTCTTCCACGTCAGCCACTTCTTCCAGCTCGGAGATCTGGGCATTCACTTCCTCCTCTAACGACTCTCCTGCGGCCTCCTCCAACTCGGTGAGTTCGAATTCCTGACCCGCTTCCTCCATGACTTCGGCGCTCATGTAGATAGGTGCGCCCACCAGCGTAGAAATGATCATGCCGTCGCTGGAGCGGCAATCCAGATGGTAGGTCTCTTCCGGAGTCTCGACCAGCAAGTAGGCATGGAACACGCCATCCTTTATGGAGTGGATCACGAGCTTGTGAACCTTCCCCTTGATCTTCTCGAGCAGATTCTGCAGCAGGTTGTGCGTGAGCGGTCTAGGAGGCGCGATCTTCTTGATCGCCAGATGCAACGCCTGACCTTCGGAGCGTCCAATGGTTATGGCGACGACCCGGGTATCGTCATCTCCTTTGAGGAAAACCATAAACGTCTCCGGAAAACCCAGAGACTGTTGCGTCTCAGCGTAAGGATAAATCCGGAGAATCTCGACCGGAATTAGGTGGTCATTGCCTGTTCTTTTCATACATCCTCAACGCTGACGAAATTTCTGACACGTACCGCCTCGGCTACCCCCAAATATACCTTTTCGAACCTTAATATCAAGGGTGTTTTCGCACCCGATTTGGATCGAATTACGTCCGCGGCGCCGACGCATGGAAGAATTCTCATTTTGTAAAAAACCTTCTCTTTTGTCAGCTCCCCGGCGCAACATATTGCGAAATCAAGGTGCAGTTTTTGGTCTAAGGGACAACTTATGGGATACGGGCGTACTCAGCCGTGATCGCAATCACAGGATAGGGAAGGAAAGTGCAAATTTTGTCCGCCCTCGCGTGGCGACCGGGTTGGGTCACAGCAACCCTTGGTCTTTGACACTCAAAAAATCGTCGGAAGCGATGATAACGTGGTCGAGCAAATCTATTCCCATGATTTCGGCGGCCTTTACCAGACGCTTCGTCAACTGAATATCGTCGGCGCTGGGCGACACGTCACCCGAAGGGTGATTGTGAGCTACGATAATACTGGCAGCGGAGTAGAGAACCGCCGATTGGAACACCTCGCGCGGGTGGACGATCGATGCGGAGAGACTCCCGATGGAGATGATCTGCTTCTCGATAACCTGGTGTCGTGCATTCAGATACAGGCAAACAAAGTGTTCTCTGAGCTCGTCCTTAATATCTGCCAGGAGAGGTACTACCTGGTGCGGGGTCGTGACCCCTGGCAAGATGCCCACTCCCACCTGCAACGCCCGCCGTGCCAGCTCGAACGCCGCGACCAACACGGCTGATTTCGTCGCCCCGACCCCCTTGAGCCCCTGCAATTCACGAATATCGGCATCGATCAAACGTTCCTTGGGGTAGATAGAGAGAATCTCCTTCGCCAACTCCAACACGTTTAGCCCCTTGCAGCCGGTGCCAAGGACCACGGCCAGCAGTTCGTAGTCTCGAAGCGCCTCGGGACCTTCGTTGAAAAGTCGTTCTCTGGGGAGCTCGAGGGGGGTCACCCCGAGGATCGGCGAGGGTTTGAATCGTGTCCGCGGGCTGGGATCGCCGTGGCTTCGCACCGGGTGCATGGAATAGTATCCTCCGAATACTGTGTACAAACAGAAGCAGGTCCGTGAAGCACCCACGCCCATTGCTGCGCGGACGCCGGGGAGCCGCCCTACCACAAGCAGATCGCGTGCCGCCGATCTTGCATCGGAGTTGTCCGCCCGACTATATTTTGGCGCGGTACTGACCGCATGTGGTTCGCCTTTCATTCTCTCCTGCCAATCGATGCACACCCATTCTGCCGCGGAGAACCGGTTCACCTCCGAGATTCTCTTTCGCAACTCCTGGATTCTCGCCGGTGCTAGCGGGCTTTTTCTGGGCTTGGCGTTTCCGTGCAATCCGGACCAAGTCTTTGCGACCCTGTTTCACCCGATGTGGGCGTATATCGGCCTCATGCCTCTGCTGGCTGCCCTTCCAGGGGGCAATTTCGGCTATGGCTTCAAGCGGGGTCTGCTGGCCGGGTTTGTTCTTACCATGGTTGGTCTCTACTGGGTGGGACACACTCAGGGTGGGGGGTTGGCGGTCGTGGGAGGAACGATTCTGATCGGAGGTTATCTTGGCTTCTTCGTGGGATGCTTCGCAGGGTCCGTCAATGTGGCGGTGGGCCGCTGGGGCGCCCGTGGCTTTCTTCTGGTTCCGTCCATCTGGACCATCCAGGAGTATGTGCTTTCTCTCGGCGAGCTGGGATTTCCATGGCTTCTGTTAGGGCATAGCCAGGCCGTTTTTCCCGTGCTCATCCAGTACGCTTCGATCACCGGTGTGTACGGCGTCAGCTTCTGGGTCGCTGCCACGAGCACTGCGCCCTTTTTGATCATGCGGTCTCGAGGCCGTGTGCGGCTGGTTGTGATCGGCTCACTGGCGGCCTGGATAGCGATACCGTGGCTGTATGGACGATGGGTGATTCCCGATGGACCTCAGGCCACCGAAACGATTCGAGTTGCCGTTGTTCAGCCGAATCTAATGCGCGAAGGCAAGTGGGGGCCGGGAGGGTTGGAACGCAGCTTCGAAGTCTTGGAAAGACTCAGCCGGGAGGCGGCGCACCAACAGCCTGACCTGTTGGTGTGGCCGGAGACGGCGCTTCCGTGTTACCTGCGCTTGCGGCCCGATTGCCGCCAGCGGCTTGAGAGCTTCGTACGCGAGGTTCAGATTCCGGTACTTACCGGCGCATCGGACTACAATAGAGAGCTGCGCGAGCCGTACAATGCCGCGTTTTTCGTGCGACCCGGCGGGGGAGAGATGGCGGCTTACGCCAAGATGCACCTGGTGCCCTTCGGCGAACGGACTCCCTTCAGGGACCGGTTCCCGTTCTTGCGGAACATAGACTGGTCCAAGCTGACCGGCGATCTGGGTCCGGCCGAATTCACTCCCGGGAAAGAGCAAACCCTCTTCCGCAGTGCAAAAGCCGACTACTCCGTGTTGATCTGTTTCGAATCTGTGTTTCCCGATTTGACCCGGCGGGCGGTCTTGAACGGAGCTCGACTGCTGGTGAACATAACCAACGATTCCTGGTTCGGGCGCACATCGGGTCCCTATCAGCATGCCCTTCTGGCGGTACTCCGCGCCGTGGAGAATCGGAGCTCCATCGCCCGTTGCGCAACGACCGGTATTTCAGTATTCATTGACCCCTTTGGGCGGTCGTTCGAAGCGACTTCCATCTATGAGCCCGACTATCGAGTTGCCGATGTCCCCGTGCGCACGGAGACTACTTTCTACACCAGGAATGGGGATCTCTTCGCCCATCTCGTATTCGCCCTGACAGCCCTTGCAGTCGCGTTCCTGCGCCTTGCCGAAAAAAAGACATGAGCGATCACGACCTGACAACGACCCACGACACCGACCTGGTCGAGACGGGAGGCGGCCGAGCCGAAATGCCATTTCTCGACCATTTGGAAGAGTTGCGCTGGCGGATACTTAAGGCATTGGCTGCCATCCTGCTGGGCGCCGTGGTCTGTTTCGTCTTTTCCAACTCCCTGCTCAAGGTCCTCACCTATCCGTACGAAGATGCGGTGATAAGCTTGGAGAGCGAACGCTCTTCGGGCGCCGTTGAAGCAGTGAAACAGTTGCTGCAGCGATGGGCAGCCGAAGTCGACCCCAAGTATGCCAGCGCGCCCTCACAGCCGGTACCGGCGGAGCTGCCGGAAAGGCGCCAGCTGCAAGCCCTGAAACCGATGACCTATTTCTTCATCAGCTTGCAGATCGCGCTCATTGGCGGATTCATTGTCGCGTTACCCGTAGTCTTCTATCAGTTCTGGCAGTTCGTGGCCCCCGGCCTGCTCTCCGAGGAACGGCGCCTGGCGATCCCGGTTGTGGGCGCCAGTGTGGGTTGCTTCTGTCTCGGTGCCGCGGCAGCCTACTGGATCGTGTTGCCACTGGGGCTGCGCTTTTTTCTGGCTCTCGAACCTCCGGACATGACCTCTCAGTGGGCGGTGGATATCTACATCAGCTTTGTGCTTCGATTGTTGTTGGGATTCGGAATCGTGTTCGAGATGCCTGTGGTGGCTCTGATTCTCTCACGTATAGGAATTCTGACCCCGGAGTACATGCGCGGCGTCCGCCGGTACGCCATCATCATCATCTTCGTTTTGGGAGCGATTTTCACACCGCCGGATCCTCTTTCGCAGATCCTAATGGCACTACCGTTGCTTTTGTTGTACGAGTTCAGCATTTGGGTCTCCGGGACATTTGGGCGGAATCGCCAACAAAAAGAGCCGGCTGCGTAAAACGCAACCGGCTTTGATCCTGGTATCGGGATCTGCATCCCGATCTGTCTACAGTACTCGCGATCAGAAATTTCGACCGAAACCGAGAAAACTCCTCACATGGCTGGCATCGATCAGATCGTCAAACTTGGCCACCCTCTGGTACCCCGCTTCCAGAAAGAAGCGCCAACGTGCGCTGCTCATAGGAATCTGCAGACCTGCCAACAGATTCAACCCAACCTTGTTGGCGGAATCGTCGTTGTTTCCTACGGCGTCCCAGTTGAGCTGGTGCATGCCGACACCCACGCCAAGATATGGTCCTAACTTATAATCGGGTCGCGGCAGGATCTGCCCGTCGACTTCGATGGATAGCTGGGTCACGTCGCCGTCCCCAACACCGAGGAGATCGCCCGAAACTCGGTAGGTAAGGCTCAGCCGCAGATGTTCGGCAAACACCTTTCCAATTCTGAGTCCGACACCGGACTCGTTCGAACCGCCGACCCCCATCAAGCGGTCGTTTTGCCAGCGCAGCTTCGTTTCTTTCGACCATTCGCCACCGCCAACGAGATAGACGAATCGCTTGCCCGCCTTGGTTGTCCGCCCCTTCCTCGCGCCGACTTTGGCCATCCGCCCCATCTGTTCCCAGTCCATGCGCGAAATGGCTCGCTGCAGCATGTCTATTTCCTCACCCTCAACGACGCTGGCGATTTCGGCAATGCTGAATTCATCGAATACACGAATGACACTCACATGCGCCACCTGGGCGAATTGATCCGCCCTCTTCTCGGCGCGCAAAATTATGAACGCGTCCCCCACGTGGATACCATGGGTCTGACCGCCGTCGATATACACCAACGTGGGCGTTACTTTTATGACGTAATTCATGTTCTCTGCCGCGTCGGCGGTGCCGAGAAGGCAGACGGAAGCGAGGATGTAGGCTAGCCGTTTCATGATTATATGTCTTCTTCCTCGTCATCCATGTACTCATCCTCCCAATCATCGATCCCCTGCATGACGTTGTCGTAACGGCGTTTGATCAGCCATGAAATTACGCCGGCAACGATGATGAACAACCCGATTCCAGTTCCGATTCCATACGGCGTTTGCATGAACGACTCAAGGCGCTCCATTATCGGCCGCGTATCTTCTTCCGCGCCCTCTTCGAGCGTTTCGTCCTCGAACATTAATTGCTCGACGGGCTCCTCGAGGAATACGGAATCCCGCTCGACACCAATGATCAGGGTTTTTCCTGCGACACGCAGTCGCACGTTGGTATCGGGGGCATAACGAATCGTCAACTCCTTCATGTCTTCGGAGCTGTATTCACCGCGTATTACCGATGCCAACCGGTTTTGATCCTCGTCCTGGCGCTCTTCCAGCTCGACGAGTCGTTCGTCCAGGCCAACGAGATACGACTTCATGGCACCGATTTCATCGAGAACCTGTTGCGACATGCCAGGCAATCTCTGCAGCGCGCGGTTGGACTTGCCGTACTTCTTGACGCTGTTCTCCAGCTTTTTCACACGCTCGGTCATGGCGTCCATAGCTTCCGGCTCCGGTTCTTTCGCCGTTGGCATCATGGCCGGGGCGGCCTTCTCGTACTCGGCCATATCCCCCGCAGCGGGTTCCGAATAGGTCTTGACCATGACCCCCTTGGATTGGCGGTCGGAAACCTCGTAAACCATGATAACGCCCACCGGCTCCTGCGGTGTGCCGAGCGGTTCACCGGTGAGGGGATGAACGATGGGTTCCCCATCGCGCAGCAGAGTAACATGGGTATCCAGAACCACGCCGTCCTGGCGGCCGGCCGCCAGGACTACGCCAGTGACCTCTCCATCAGAGCGTTCGACCCGGACCACTTCGGTGGCAACCATCTCGGCTGCGTATGCGTGGCCCAGCAGGCAGATTGCGCTCAGCAATGGAATCCAACATCTACCTAGCATGAAAACCTATCTCTCTTCACTTCGCTACAATCCGTTGGGTCCGAAATCTTGCAGAATCATAGTTGGTTCGGAATGTCTTCCGTTGAACCACTGAGCACGGGCAACTAGCCCGACCCCGCGGGAGTAGTAGGATGAGTAAGCCAGTGAGCGCGACGAATCTTGCTCGACGCGTCTGAAGCGAGTAACGACCTCCATGCAGTCGGCGAACTCTCGTTCTCCCAGCACCAGGGCGGTCGAGGTTGCGCCGATCCTCTTTTCGATGTGGAGGCCTTGGGTACGATAGATGTAAGGAACGTCATCGGCGCTTCCGTGTATTGGAACGACGTTGACGCCGCCTTCCGGACCTATCTCGAAGATCTTTCCATCCTGGTCGTAAACCATGCTCCCATCGTCAAAGAAGAAGAGGTCACGTTCGTCGCGCCGTTCCCTGCGAACGATGCGACGTTCGATTTCCATTTCGCTACCGGTTTTGCGGTCCACGTGTTTGTATATCCAGAACCGTCCCACGTGCAGCGGGTAGTAAGAGTCGGATTCGCGCCCGGTCGAGGAGGGAGCGGCGTTCTCCTCGGGGCCGATCAAATCACCCGACGCGTGTTCCTGCTCGGCCACGTCGTCGGAGACGGTTGCTACTTCTCGATTCGAAAGTGAAAGCGCCAACCCAATGACGGCCCAGGCGATACAGGCTAGGCCGCCCAATCCGACCAATCGAATTCCGAGTGAGCTGCGGCCGCCTCGCCGTTGGCTCTTGCGCCTCGTGTTCAAGCTGCTTCCTCCTGCCTCCATAATATCGACTAAGTTTATAGCGACTTTATGTTTATGTGCCGTTGACTTGGCCTGTTGTGCAGTCTTTCCGAATACCCTACAAGATCTGGTATAAACAGTAGAGATGCCATGGCGTTGACTTGCTCAGCAACCCTTCTGTATTTCTTGGTCGCGGCTGTCTCAGATTCGGGCTGCCTTTGTGTTTTGCATCCGCTAAGGTGAAGCTCAGAAAGTCGGTACTCCAGTGCCCGCAGCTTTTTGGGATGCACGATCGAGCCTACTTCGCTGGTTGTGTGCGCTAACGCTGGTTTGTAGCTGTACCTCTCAAGACGCCCGATTCTTTTCAATTTCTGTCAGCTCTGGTGGCGGTTTCAGCGGGATTGTTCGCGGGTACCGGTTGCAGTCCGACGGCAAAGTCGTCGCCTTTGTGCGCAGGACCTCAAAGGACGAGTCAATTCTTTGGACCCGAAATATAGACGCCGGAACGATGCACTCGTTCGCCCAAAAACTGTTGGCTACCGGGCTACTCGACCAGTCAGCACAGGAATTCGGCAACATCACATCTGCCATTACTTACAGCTAAGGCATGGCAGAAGAAGAGAAAGCGCACCGTCGCAGTCGTCCGATAGCACCTTCGCTTGGACGTGGTCGGGGGCGGAGCCGAAGCCAGCGGCGGTAGCCGATTGGTACCGAGAAGTGATGCGGTTTTGTTCCGGACTCGGACCAGATTCACCTCCTCCTAGAAACGGGAACTAATGGGACCATCCAAACCGATAAGCTCGGCGAGCCTTGTAAGCCGCGTTACCGCTACGTTGATGCTGGGCTCTATTATACTTGCGCCGTTGGCGACGGCCGCCACAACCTCTGCAGCTAAGGCATGGCAGAAGAAGAGAAAGCGCACCGTCGCCGCCGCTGCGGTGCGGCCTCGTCTGGCGGCCAACGCAGCTCAACCGGTCTTCGCCCTGCAGACACGCGGCAAGGGACATGGCAGCACTGCTTCCTTCAAACCCCAGGGGATGCTTGCTGCCCCGATCCGAGGAGCCTCGTCTAAGTCGCTGGCACCCAGGCTCTCGGAGTGGAAGATTCAATATAACGACCGCAACGGCACCCCCGCCTTCATGTCCCGCCCCCCCACCCATACCCGGGCCAAATCGGTGCAGGTCACCGCGGCGGAAAGAGCCCGAGGTTTCATTGCCGACAACCCGGCGCTGTTCCGCATCCGCGATCCGCACCGTGAGCTTGAAGCCGTCGCCACGCTTGACGGTCCGCTGGGCAACCAACATGTCTGCTTTCGACAGATCTATCAGGGGTTGCCCTTTTGGGGGCACGATCTCGTGGTGCACCTGCGCGGCGGTGAACCGTATGCCGTCAACGGCAGGTACGCGCCGACACCCGCGACCTTGAAGAACCTGTTGTCGACGGTAACGGCGAGCGACGCCGTCGAAATCGCGGTATCGCACATTGAGAAGCGAACCAGCCTGACCCGCATTCCCGACGACATGCGCAACCTGCTCGACTATAACGGACCCGTAGCGGAACTCGGCATCTGGATCGACCCGGGCACACAGAGTCCTCGGCTTTCCTGGCACCTGGTGATGCGGCCCAACTGGAAAGAGCGATGGTACTACGTGGTCGCGGCCAATGACGGAACCGTCCTCGACTTCTACAACGGAACGGTGTTTGACGGGCCCGTTACTGGCCGCGGCGTGGACGTAGCCGGCCAAACGCAGACCATGAACACCTACGAGGTGGACGACAGCTTCTTTATGATCGATGCCTCTCGAGCTACCTTTGCGACGGAGCAGCCGAACCTGCTGAACGATCCGCGCGGGGCAATCTGGACCTTGGATGTTCGTGGAAACGATCTTTCTAGCGATGCCTCCGTTTTTCACGTTGTATCCAGCGACAACAGCTGGGACGATCCGGTGGCCGTATCGGCGCACCACCATACAGGACGAGCGTTCCAGTACTTCTTCGACGTCCATGGACGCCGCGGGATCGACGGCCGTGGCGGCACCGTCATCTCGATCGTGCACGTCACCGAGGACGACCAGCCGATGGACAACGCCTTCTGGAACGGGGCGTTCACGGCATATGGAGATGGCGATGTCGGATTTCGCCCGTTCGCAGCCGCGTTGGACGTGGTTGCCCACGAAATGACCCACGGTGTTATCGAACGCACCGTCAATCTCGAGTACCGGTTTCAATCCGGCGCTCTCAACGAGTCTTTTGCAGACGTATTCGGCGCCATGGTGGACCGCGATGACTGGACCCTGGCCGAGGACATTGCCAACGAGAGCGTGTTTGCCTCAGGAGTTTTGCGCGATATGGAGGATCCCCACAATGGCAGCGATGCCGATGATTTTACCTGGCAGCCGGCACACATGGATGAATTCGTCAATCTCGAGATCACAGACGACAACGGCGGGGTGCACATCAACAGTGGTATTCCCAATCGCGCCTGTTTTCTGATCGCCAATGTATTGGGACGGGGAAAAACCGAGCAGATCTATTACCGAATACTCGATGCCCGCTACCTGAATAGCAGATCGAATTTCGTGGACCTGCGCCTGGCGGCGCTGCGCGCTGCCGCTGATCTGTTTGGGGAATCGGGACCGGAGATAGATGCGGTTGCGGGTGCTTTTGATGGGGTGGGAATCGTCGGCAGCGAAGGTGAATTGGCACCTCAGGATCTCAATCCGGTCGATGGTGAGCAATGGATCGCAGTCGTCAACGGCGAGCCCGACGACAACAGCCTGTTGCTGGTGCGTCCGGAAATCGCGACGGCGGAAGACGTCGTACAGCTGACCGGCACCCAGGTATTTACCGGAACGGGAAACCCGGTCAGCGTTTCGGACGACGGTTCGATCATTCTGTTCGTCGACGCCGACAACTTTATTCGGTTCATCTTTTCGGATGGCACGGGCGAGGAAGTGATCAGTGAGGATGCGGATTGGTCCTCCATCGCCCTGTCGCCGGACGGGAAGCGACTTGCAGCCACTTCGGTATTCCAGGATACGACCATATATATCTTCAACTTCGAGGATCCCGAACTCAGCAAACAGATAACGCTCTATTGGGGGAATCCATTTAACCGGAGTTACCATATGTTCAGTGCATGGCGTATCCTCGCGCTGGCAAGCACTACCCGGGCTCGGTTGGCGAGTTTCAAGCCTGGTTTCGAACCGATGCGGACTGCCTGGACTACCTCGAATGGCTGCGGTGGCCCGACGGCTTCGTCTGTCCGAGTTGCGGCCACGAAGGCGGTTGGCGCTTGGGCGATGGCCGCTTCATGTGTCCGGCGTGTTCGACACGCAGTTCGGTGACGGCCGGTACGATCTTCGATCGGACGCGGACACCCTTGACGATATGGTACACCGCCTGCTGGCTGTTCGCCACCGGTAAAGACGGGATCTCGGCGTTGAGCTTGAAGCGAGTACTGGAGATCAGCTCCTACCAGACTGCCTGGGCCATGCTGCACCGCCTGCGGTCGGTGTTGGTACGTCCCGGTCGGGATCTGCTGAGCGGGACGGTACAGGTGGACGAGACCTACATCGGCGGCGCCGAGCCTGGGCTGGCCGGTGGCCGCGCTAGGGGCAAGAAGGTGCTGACCGGTATCGCAGTTGAGGTTCATGAGCCGAGAGGATTGGGGCGGTGCCGCATGTCGCCACTGGCCGATGCCTCTGCCGAGACCTTGCACGCGTTCGTGATGGATCACGTCGAGCCGGGCTCGACGATCATCACCGACGGGTGGCCCGCTTATCAGGGACTGGCTCAGCTCGGCTACGAGCACGATCGGCGCAGCCAGGGCGCGGCCCGCGCTCGGGGCGATGATCCCAACAAGCTGTTGCCCGCCGTGCACCGCGTTGTCTCACTGGCCAAGCGGTGGCTGCTGGGAACGCATCAAGGGGCCGCCGACAGTACCCACATGAGCCACTACCTCAACGAGTTCGTGTTCCGCTTCAATCGCCGCCGCTCCCGCAGCCGCGGCATGGTGTTTTATCGCGTGCTCGAGCTGGCCGTGGCCCACGAGCCGATGCGTTTCCAGGATCTCATTGCCAGCCGACGGCCGAGGAAGCTGCCCCCCGAGCCGCCCAAACGGCGAGGGCATCCCACGAGCCTGGAACGCCCAGGGGCAAACCGGCCGTGGCGGTCGGCGGCCGAACACTGATGGGGGTCGCGACGCACTCCGGTTAAATGGATACCCCCAACGCTCTATAACCCGACGACCCAGGATGGCGTCAAGGCAGACGTAACCCTTTTCGCCGATGCGCTCGACTGGAATCTCACCAGCGAATTCATCATCTACGATGCCTTCAACAGCGTTCCCCAGGCCAATGGCGACTCGCTGACCTTCTGGACGATCAACATGCTCGATGTGGACAACGAGATCATCTTCCCGCTCTTCCCGCCACTACCCGAAGGATTTCACACCGGGAACCCCTCGTTCGGGCAGACCAGCGACAACGTATTCGCCTTCGACTTGTACGACGAAATCAACGACCTCGACGAGATATGGGCGGGGGATCTATTCACCGGATCTACGAACCTGATCGAGGACAACGACAGCTCCCTCGGGTACCCCCGCTATTCTCCGGATGATAGCGAGCTCCTGTTTCAACGCTTCGAAGGGGATACCCCGACATTGGGACGGATCGCCATTGGAGAGGACAAGATCACCCCTGAATCCGTATCCGAGCCGTACGCCAGCGAAGGTCAGCTTCCCACCTGGTTCACCAAAGGCTCCCGCCCCGAAATCCCCACCGCCATCGAAGACATCGTCGAATCTCAGCCAGCCGCATTCCGGCTGGATCAGAACTTCCCCAATCCGTTCAATCCCGAGACCGTTATCACCTACGGGTTGCGCACGCCCGCCCATATGCGCCTGACGATCTACGATGTGGCAGGTGGTGTAGTCCGCGTGCTCGACTCGGGGTTCAAACCTTCGGGCACCTTCAGCATCTCCTGGTCGGGACGCGATGCCGAGGGACAGCCGGTCGGCAGCGGGGTCTATTTCTATCGTCTAGAGGTATCTAGGCGCGGACTCGAACCGGTCCATTTGACACGCAAGATGACCGTGCTTCACTAGATTGGTAGGAGCAACGATGCCTACAAACGACGTTTGGGTTACCAAAGGATTCGAGGCATTCCGCCGAGGCACCTTTGGCAACGCGGGTCACAATCTCTACGTCTCCAGGGCGGGGCTTCTGCAACGCATCCATCAATTTGACTTCAACGGCAACGGTTACTTCGACCTGGTATTCAGCAATAGCCAATCTCACCTGGAGATGGCTCCTGTCGGTATCTACAGTGACCCGCTGGGCAATCGCTCCACGCTCGAGCTTCCCGCAGACGGCGCCTGGTCGGGAGCGGTGTTGGATCTGAACGGAGACGGTTTCGACGACCTTGTACTCGGCAACTGGTACAATGGAATCGGGATGCATATGAACGCCTTTATCTACTTCGGTTCGCCAGACGGATGGAGCGAACAACGCCACTTGCGTTTGCCGGCACCCCGTTGCACCTCGGTGGCAGCCGGCGACTTCGATGGGGATGGGCGACCGGACCTCGCCTTTCTGAGCGAGGAGAAGGTGCGTTTGTTTTTCCAGTCCGAGATCGGGTTCGAACCCAAACGATTTGTGCAAACCGAGATCGGCGGTGAGCAGCTGGGGGCCTGGGATCTCGATGGCGACGGCTGCGACGACCTGGTGGTGCGGTATCCCACCGGTGAGATGACCATATTCTGGGGATCTCCCCAGGGGTTGGACCCAAATTCGAAGACGCAAGTCCCCACCTCACTGGATGAAGCTGAGGTCGATGGCGCGTCGGATCTGGATAAGACAGCTGCCGAGTTTGTGCAGGACGCCAAACCGCTGGTTCAGTTTATCCAAATCCATGGCCATGCCCACCTCTTCGTTGGCCGCGCCGATCACGCCTTCTTGGTTCCCGTCGAACCCGAGCGGAATTTCGGCCAGGCATTGCGTTTCGAGTGCCCGCAGGCGTTGGCAGTCGCCGCCGGCGACCTGGCGGGAACCGGCAAAACCGACCTCGTATTCGCCTGCCGGCCGCGCGAGCGAGACCGCGAATTCTCCTGCATATACTGGGGCGTCGACGGGGGAGTGACCGAATCCACCCGGACCGAGGTTTCAAGCTTTCGCGCTTGCGACGTAGCGGTGGGTGATCTAGACGATGACGGCCGCGACGAATTCGTGCTGTGTCAGGGTCACACGGAAGAGATGTTTACCCACGAATCCCCTGTATACAAGGTGTCGGAAGATGGCCAATGCTTCGAGGTAGCGCGGTTAACCGGACACGATGCCCGTCGGGTCTTTCTGGCGCGGCCATCCGCTGCCCGGCGACCCGATATCGTGTTCGTCAACACCCGGGCGCGCAACAAGACCGAGGAGGTAGACGTCTCCATCTATTTCGGCGGCCCCGACGGATTCCATCCCGACAGACGCCAGGACCTTCCCGGTTGGGGCACGATCGGAGCTCTTTGCTGCGATCTCAACGACAATGGCTTGCCGGATCTCGTGCTCGTCAACTCGTCCCACAACACCCCATCCCGAGATCCCGGTTCCTACGTGTTTCTCAATACCGGCACCGGATTTGATCGCCAGCCGACCTGGAGCCTGCCCTCGAACTTGGCGCATGGCGGTTGTTGCGCAGATCTGAATCGGGACGGTTATCTGGACCTGGTTTTCGGCGGCCATCGAAGCCCCGATCTGCAGATTTTCTATGGCACGGAGCATGGCTTCGATCTTGGCCATCCAGAGCGCGTTCACCTGGAGTTGGAGGACACCGAATGCGACAGTCCCCTGTGGATCTATCTGGCTGACCTCAATAACGACGGCTGGCTCGACCTGGTGGTGCCCCAGAGCAAGGGGGATCGCAGTTTTGTTCTTTGGGGGGGGCCGCAGGGATTCAGCATGGAGCGGTCACAGGTCCTTTCGGTCTGGAAAGGGGTCTGCGCGCGGGCGGCCGATTTGACGGGGAATGGATATTTGGACCTCCTGGTTGGGGGAGGTCCTCCGTCCCTGGGCGAGCCGGACGACTGTTTCCTGCATATATACTGGAACGGCCCGGACGGCCTGGACGAGTCGCGAAAGACCCTGCTTCCCGCCAACAATGTTCTGTCGGTCGGCGTGGCAGATCTGGACAACGACGGAAGATTGGATCTATTCGTACCGTGTTATCACAACGGTCGCACTCGAGACATCGAATCCTACATATACTGGAACAAACCCGATCGAGGTTTCTCCGCCCTGGATTTTACCCGGCTCTTCGCGCACTCGGCTTCGGGATGTGTTGCAGTCGATTTCGATGAAGATGGCTGGATCGACCTCGCTATCGCCAACCACAAGATCGAGGGAGACCACATCGGTTGGTCGGGAGTGTGGTGGAACGGACCCGACGGATTCTCGGAAGCGCGGCAGACGAAGCTCCCCACCATGGGGCCTCACGGCATGATTTGCGTTGATCCGGGCAACATCGCCGACCGCGGCCATGAGGAGTATTACGAATCGGTTCCGTTCCAGGTGCCGGACGGCGCTGAACTAGAGTGTGTGCAATGGGAAGCCAAGCTGCCGGCGAAGACCTGGATAGGCGCCCAGTTTCGCTGGGCCAATAGCGAGAGCGGACTCGACCATGCACCCTGGTCGAGTCCGGAGGATAATGGCGGCTGGTACCGAAACGGTGACGCTGTCCATGGGCATCTCGATGGCAGCCGATGGATTCAGTACCGCCTCGCTCTGGGTGCGGTAAACGGATTGCGTTCTCCACGTGTTGCGGAGGTGTCTGTAACTTATTCCAGCTGAGGCCCACAGACGGGTTGGGCAACTCGCCTTGAGAGCCCTCTTCTACCCGACTATCTTTTGGCGCGGGTTTTAGTTCTTAAAGAAGGTTTGCCAAGATGATATTTCGCCGTTTGATGCCCTGTCTAATGCTGGTCCTGTGGATCGGCCCGAGCGTCGCCGACGACGGCGAGAAGCCACTGCGGATATTCGGCTACTTCCAGAACTCGTTGCAGCGCTGGACCGACTTTGAGGATCATCGCGCTCAAATTTTCTTCAATCTTCAGCAGCTGAACCTCCTTTTTCAAAAGGACCTCAACAACAGTTGGGCGGCTTTCCTCAACTTCGAGTTCCTGAACAACTACTCTTCCCAGCAGCGGTGGGGCTCGGCTCGGCTCGAAGAGGCGTGGGTCCGATACCGGCTAAACGAGAAGTTCAACCTGAAGCTCGGACTACAGATCCCGATATTCAACAACCTGAATGAGATCAACAACCGGACCCCTTTACTTCCCTACATCTCTCGTCCTCTGGTATACGAATCTTCCTTTAGTGACTTCCTGCCTCTCGACGAGTTCGTTCCTCCAACTGCGTTCGTGCAGAGTTACGGGTATCTCCCCGCGGGTGGGACCAAGCTCGATTACGCGGTCTACCTGGGCAATAGTTCCAACATCAACGACGACCCCGATCTATTTCAGACCGGTCTGGATACCACCGAAGCCTTTCTGGTGGGCGGCCGCCTCGGCGTGCGCCGTGGCGACCTGAAGGCCGGCGTCTCTGGCACGTATGAGGAAACGAATGGGCTAACGGTGTTTGCCACCGAACTGGGAATGCCGGCCATGAAACTCGAAGATCGTCCCAAGGTGAGATACGGGGCAGATTTCTCATACGGTCAAGGCAGCTGGTGGTTCAACAGCGAGTATATTGTCGCCGATTTCGACACCGGCACTCCCCGCCTGGAACTGGATCTCGATTTCTATTATTGGACCCTCGGGTACAATCTCAGCGAGCAGTTGCTGGCTTACATCACCTACTGGGACACGGAAGCGCATCAGGTTGTAGAATCCTCCACTACCTCCCCCGAGGATGAAGTGCACGAGGATATTCGCGTATACAGCGCCGGGGCGTCATACAGCGTCGGAGAGCGCATTCGCCTCAAGGCACAATACGCGCGAGTCATCGACGACGATCGTCTGCGATATTTTTCCACCGGCACGACGGAGAAGAAGAAGAATCGCTTCGGCGTATCGAGTGTAGCGGTGTCCGTCCTGTTTTAGGTTAGGGAAACTCTTGTATGCGATCGCTGATTGCGACCTTGTTGATGATGCTTTCATTAGCAGTGGCAGAAGCCGGCACAGAGGTAGCTGTCATCGCCCACCCCTCGGTACCTGTCGATGCGCTGAAAAAGAGCGAGCTGCTGGACTTCTACCTGTTCGACATCGTCAAGTGGCCCGATCAGCAGCCGGTGGTCGTGCTCGACCTGAAACCGAAAGGCGAAACCCGAGATGCCTTCTACCGGTTCCTTGGTAAACGGCCTTCCCGAATGAAGTCGATCTGGCTCAAGAAGGTCCTTTCAGGTGAGGGAAACCCCCCGGAAGCGATGCCGTCGGAGGTAGATCTGGTGGCCAAGGTCGCCAGCACCAAAGGTGCCATAGGTTTTGCGGGAGCTGCGAATGTCAATGGGCGAGTAAAGGTCCTCATCAGAATCGAACCCCCATGATTGACCGGACGAAGGAAATATGACTAAAACCGCATTGGTGACGGGAGTCGGTTCGGGGTTGGGGGCCGCCTTGGTGCGCAGATTTGCGAACGAGGGATACCGCGTGGCGATGTTCGCCAGAACGGCTCAATTCGTGGGCGAATTGGCGTCCGAGCTTGCCGCGCGAAACGAAAGTGCGTTGGCCGTGCCAACGGATATCACCGATCCCCATCAGGTCGCGAAAGGATTCGAGATCGTCCGCGAACGCCTGGGTCCGGTTGATCTCCTGATCAATCATGCCGGCAACGCCACGTGGGCAGGTCTTGACGATCTTTCTCCTGACGATTTCGAGCGCTCCTGGCGCGTGTGCACGTATGGCGCGTTTCTATGTTGCAAGGAAGCGGCGGACGATATGCGAACGCGAGGCAGCGGTGCCATACTCTTCACGGGAGCCACGTCCGGAATGCGCGGCCGCGCCGGTGCTGCCGCCTTCAGTAGTGCGAAATTCGGCACTCGTGGATTGGCCTGGTCTCTTGCCCGCGAACTTTGGCCCCTGAATATTCACGTAGCGCACATCATCATCGACGGCATTCTCGACACCCCAGACATCCGCGCCAACGGCCTTGTGGCGCAAGACGAACCGCTGCTCGACATCGACGCCGTGGCAAAGTCGTATTCCGATCTCGTCCATCAGAAACAGGGCGCATGGAGCTTCGAGGTCGACCTCAGGCCCCACGACGAAGGATTTTTCGAATAACAGGAGGCAATCATGGGCTGGCTGAAGAAGCTATTGTTGGGAGGCGGAAGCTCCACTGAAGAAGATGTAACGGCTGCTCCGACGCCAGTACAGGAAGGTGATTACGTCCGCACAGATACGGGGCTGCTCTATTTCGACCTGGTGCAAGGCAAAGGCGACTCCCCCAGCAAAGGCAATAACGTGACGGTTCATTATACGGGGTGGCTCCAGAGCGGACGCCGTTTCGACAGCTCCAGGACGAAGAACCGCCCCTTTTCGTTTGAGATAGGCCGCCGCAAGGTAATCCGCGGTTGGGATGAAGGGGTGATGTCGATGAAAGTCGGAGGAATTCGCCAGCTGAAGGTTCCCCCCACCCTAGGGTATGGCGCCCCCGGTTCACCGCCCGTCATCCCGAAGAACGCTACGCTAATTTTCGAGGTCGAGCTTCTTGAGATTCAGTAGGTCGTCATTGACGCCGGACCGGATTTCTGGCGGTTCTTCGTCGACTGGCTACATTATGTGACCGTTTGAAGATGTTCACTTTTGTCTCAATTTCATTCCAGCGGAACGAATCCTTGGAGAACGCATAGTGACAACAACACTGGTACACATTGGTGTGCGCGCCAGCGACATAGAAAATACCATCCGGTTCTGGCGCGATGGATTGGGTCTTCCCGTCGTCGCTCAGGAGGGCACCATATACGACTTGAGCGATGGCCACCACAACTTTCGGGTTTTTCAGCACGACGGTCCCGCTCGTCCTGGCCATCTAAAAGGGATGCTCGACTACCTCCATATAGGAGTACTCGTTCCGGACCTGGCAGCGGCCGCTCGGCGTCTGCGCGAAATGGGGTACGAACTGTTCTCGGATGGTCTCAGTGGCAAGATCCCGGAGGGGGAAACGATTAAAGAGAGCGCTTTCAAAGTGGAAGATCCCGATGGAATCTCAGTGGACGTCACGGCCACCGACGATCAATGGCCCGGCGTCGAACTGAAGCAGGCATGACAACATGCAAGACTTGAGAATCGCTGCCGTACAGATGAAATGTCAGGTTGCCGATGTCGATGGCAACCTGGAATCGATACGACGAATTACGGCCGCTGCGGCGCAGCAGGACGTGAAGATCGTTTGTTTCCCCGAGTTGTGTGTGTGCGGATACAATGCCGGAGATCTATCGACGCCGCAGCCGGAGCGGCTCGATGGAAGCTCGGTGGCGGCCCTTAATGCCATCGCGCGCGACCACGACATAACGTTGTTGGCCGGACTGTTGGAGCTAGACCGCAGCGGCATCATCTACAACACACAAGTCGTGTGTGGACCGTCAGGCTTGATCGGCAGCTACCGCAAAACTCACGTGCCTACCTCCGAAATCGGCACCTTTCGCCCCGGCAGTCAGTTGCCGGTATTCGAACACGAAAAGATCCGGTTTGGAGTGGAAATCTGTTACGATTCGCACTTTCCCGAGGTCAGCAGTAATCTGGCCGAACGCGGAGCCGAGCTGATATTCATGCCGCATGCCTCTGGCGGCGAAGAGCTGCGCGACGCGAAAATGGACCGCTGGTTGCGCTACGTGCCGGCCCGTGCTTGCGACAACGCGGTGTTCGCTGCCATCTGCAATCAGGTTGGAGACAACGGCATGGGTAGAACCTTCGCCGGGGTCACCTTTATCTGCAATCCTGAGGGAGCGGCCATCGCGCAAGCAACAGGTGACCACGAAGAAATGGTGGTGGCCGATCTCAATGCAGCCGATCTCCAAACCCCACGGACCTCGACGGATCACTTTTATCGTCATTTCCGCCGGCCCGAGATCTACGCGCAATGGCAACGCCAATAACCGTGGGCGGTCTCGATTGCCCGAGGTCCCGAAAACTCTTGAAGAAAGGAGGCCGACGCAGGAATAATCGAATAGACTGCCAGACATAAGGGCTGGCGATTCCTTATTCGATCTGACGGACAAACGGGCCGTCGTTATACGACCGATACTCAGGAGCGACAGAAATGATTGATCTAGACTCCATTTCTACCCCCACCGAACTGGATGTGCTGGTCGCGTTTACCGACCTGACTCGATTCGCCCGATACGCCAATACCTGTTCAGCGCGCGAGCTCTTCGACACCGTGTCAGCCTACTACGAAGTCATCGGCGGAATCGTATGCGACGCCGGAGGCAAGGTGGTCAAGTTTATCGGCGACACGGCGCTGGTTGTTTTTCCCGATAGCGACGTCGACCGCGGTGTCGATGCATTGCTGGCCATCAAGGAGACCGGCGACGCCTGGCTGGCTCAACGCGAGATGCCCTGTCGGCATTACATTCGCGCCCACTACGGTCCGGTTGTCTGCGGTCCAGTGGGTACCCGATCGGAAAAGAGATTCGATCTCTTTGGAGAAACCGTAAATCTCGCCGCCACACTGAGTTCGCGCGGGTTCGCCATGACACCGCAGGTTTTCCGCAAGCTGCAGCAAGAGAAACGTAGATTGTTCAAGAAACACACACCTCCCGTTACCTACATCCCTGTTGGAGAGAGCCACCGGGACTAATATCCAAATGGCCGGGCGCCCCTCCGTGTCACTTCGGATGCGGGGGCGTCCGGAGCACCCTCGACATCATCCAATGCCCGCATCGACCGAGAGCCCATGACCCATCTCGACCCCATGGAGGTTCTAGGTTTCGCCACTGATCTGGCACAGCAGGCGGGACAGTTGATTTTCGATCGCCGCTCCTCGAACGGAATCACCATAGACTACAAAGAGAGCATCGAAATGGTGACCTCGGCCGACCTGGAAGCGGACCGGCTTATATGCTCGCGAATAGCAAGTCGCTTCCCAACCCATCAGATCCTGTCGGAAGAGTCGGCGCCACGTCTTAAAGATCCGCGGTTGCTACGGGAGCCGCTGTGGATTATCGATCCCATCGATGGCACGGTAAATTACGCATACCATCATTATCAGGTCGCCATCTCCATTGCCTACGCCGAAGAGGGTTCCGTGCTGGCGGGCGTGGTGCACTGTCCGTTTTTGGACGAGACATTTAGTGCGGTAAAAGGGAAAGGAGCATGGTTGAACGGCGCCAACATCGCAGCCTCCTCCCCGGCTGATCTGCGCAATTCGCTCATTGCGACCGGGTTCCCGTACGATAAGAGCGTCATCCCGCCGCTTGTCGCCCAACTCCACAAGGTGCTCGAGCATTGCCGCGACGTACGCAGGGCGGGTTCGGTAGCCCTCGATCTTTGTTGGGTCGCGATGGGACGGCTCGACGGCTATTACGAAAACGTGAAACCCTGGGATCAGGCGGCCGCGTCGTTGATCGCGACCGAAGCTGGAGCAAAGCGCGGCCGGTGGCAACCTTCCGCCTCGAACCTCCCCGATGACATCGACGGTTCCGGCCTTGTGGTGGCATCGGACGTCATCATAGCCGACTTGATTGAGCTATTGCAGTCAGCGTGATGAAGGTTTTTACGGCAACTGGGAACCGGGGCGCCAATCTATCCACAGGCTTTCCTAAACAATAAACCGGGGTGAGCGGCCATCGAAACGATCATTGATACGCACCAGCATCTTTGGGACCTCGAGAAATTCGATTTACCCTGGACCGCGGGAGCAGCATCCTTGGACCGGACCTATTCCACGGCCGACTATCTGGACGCCACGTCGGAACTGGGAGTTGACAAGGCGATCTACATGGAAGTGGACGTGCAGGATGAGCAACGGGAGACTGAAGCCGAATTCATCATAGATTTATGCCAACGAGATGACAACCCAACCTGCGCCGCGGTACTGTCCGGCGGCCCATCGAGGATGGTTTTCGCGCCTACGTCGATACCTTCAAAACCTCTGCATACATCAAAGGAATCCGCCAGGTCTTGCATCCAGATTCTGCGCCTCGGGGGTTCTGTTTGGAAGAAAAGTACGTAGCTAACATTCGCTATCTGGGTGAGATTGGCTTGTGTTTCGACCTGTGTATGCGGGCAGGCGAGCTTGCGGATGCGGTAGCTCTAGCGGATTCATGCTCTGGCACTCGATTCGTGGTTGATCACTGCGGCAACGCCGATCCGAATGTGATCAACGGCTCCCAACCCGGGGACACCGGAGAGGCGGGACACAATCGCGATCAATGGATGCGGGACATGGGAGCGTTGGGAGAGAGACCGAACGTGATGTGCAAGATCTCGGGGATTGTCGCCCGCGCGCAGCCGCAATGGTCGGCGGACGATCTGGCACCCACTGTCAATCATTGCCTCGAGAGCTTCGGATCCGAACGTGTGATTTTCGGAGGAGATTGGCCGGTCTGCACGATGGTTGCTTCCTTTCGGGAATGGGTCGAGGCGTTGCGGCAGATCGTTGCACAGCGTTCGACTGCGGAACAGCAGAAGCTCTGGCACGGAAATGCCGTGCGGTTCTACGAGCTGGAGTAGGCCTGTTATTTCGTGAACAGCTTGCCTCGAGCAGAACCCGTATTTCGAGGGTTCGCTTTGGCCGCTGCTTTGAACGCTGCCTGCGCCGCCTCATGCTGTCCCAGATTCTTATACACTCCGGCAATGGCGATGTAAGATGGAACATGCTGGCGGTTTAGCTCGATGCTCTTCCGCAAAGCCAGCTCCGCGGATGTATAGTCGTTCAAACCCTCGTAGGCAATTCCGAGAAGATAGTAGGTCTCCTGGATTCCCGGATTCAGTTGCGCCAGCCGTTGCAGCGCACGCACGGCATCCTGCAGTCGCCGTTCGTTGACGTAGAGTCGCGCCAAGGCGAGGTGCGTCCCAGGATCCTGCGGATTTTCGTCGACCCTACGGTGCGCGGCACTCAGCTGCAGGTCAACATTCTGCAGGTGCTCGAAACGGCGGAGCTCCCGATGGCCTTCCTCCGTTTTCCCGGTCTTTACATAGACCCTGCCCAAACCTGAATGAGACCACGGATAGGTGGGCTGTAGCGCGATTGCCGACCTGTAGAACTCGATAGCCGCATCGTACTCTTCCTCGCTGGCGTGGAGATCGCCGATCATCGTCAGCAGCTTCGGATTTTTTCCCTCCAGCTTCATCGCCCTGTGATACGCAACCAGGGCACGGTCTGGCTCTCCCATAGAAACCAGCGACTGGCCTCTAGCGAGGTGAGCTACCGACACGGTAGAGTCCTTCTCGACAGCTCGCTCGAAGGAGACCAACGCCGCTGCGTGGTCGTCCTGTAGCGCCAAGGCCTTCCCGAGATTGTAGTGCGCCATGGGGAAGTCGGCGCCGAGCTCAACCGCCTTGCGAAACGACTCCTCCGCCTCCGGAACCTCGCCGCGGATAATGTGCAGATACCCCATGTTGTGGTGTGCCAATGCCAGCTCGGGATCTATCTCGAGTGCCCGTTGAATGATGTCGAGGGCACGGTCCATATCCTTCAATCTGCGATAGATATCCCCCAGATCCAGATGAAGCCCGGTGTTTTCCGGAGCGATCTCTAAAGCGCGCTGCAACAGTGAATCCGCCTCTTCCAGGCGACCCTGTCCTGCATACAGTCGCGCCAGTTGGTGCATGGCGTCGACGCGTAGAGGGTCCAGCTCCATGGCGCGGTTGAATTCTATGGCAGCCTGACCAGGCCGACCAAGTTGCAGCTGCTCTTCGCCTTTTTCCAGGTGACGGTCGGCCTTCTTTTGCGACCACAGCTCGAATCCGAACGACGTCGCTGCGGCGATCGCTGCCAACACGGCTACGATACTGACAATCATCGTCAATTTGGAAGAGCTAGAATCGTCTGCTTTCGACACTCTATTCATTCTCTACCGCCAGTCATCGATACACACACTCTTCGCATGTTTACAGCCCATTATGCGCCAGTATCCGTTGGTCTCGCCGCCGACCACTACGATGTTTATAGTCTCCCGCCCGAACATGGGGATCTGCTCCTCGGGATCGGCCTCCAACAACGAAGCGTAGGGCTCTTGGCCATCCAGGGCTCGCGGGTAGACGTAGTTCTGGATGAGCTGGTAGTCCCAGTATTCTCCCGCTTTGATCGTTGCCGCTTCATAGATCCACTCCGCCAGCTTCTCTTTCGTGTCGAACCCACCCCGGTCGACAAACTGGCGTGCCGTAATTGGATCAAGTACGAGGGTGGGCGGATTGAAAGGGTTCATCCCGCGAAGCATGTGGGTTACATGCTCACGCCAGTGTTTCTCTCGCAGTCCCAATAAGAAGGAGGTCGTCTTAACATCGGCTATAATGCTGACGACGCTTTGATTCTTGTCGAACCCTTTTTCAACGTGAAAAGGGACCCAGGGGCTGCGCTCCTCGTTTTCGGCGAATGTTGGATTTCCATAGCCGTATCCGTTCCCCTGAGACCCTAGATAGGTCAGTTGCGGAACCGATCCGCCCTGCAGGTTCTGGGAGAGCAGGCCATACGCCCTGCCGATGGTGGCATTGGCATGATTGTACGGTCCCATGGCGCCGATTCCGCTGTTCATGGCGATTTCTTCGCGGATCGGGCCGTTCACCATGACCATGTTCGCTGATGAGCTGGTCGTGCTGCCGCGGGCGGTGGACTCACTGGCTGCCAGCGCGAGTATCACTGGGAAGTACTCGGGTTTTGCCCCCGCCATTACCGCATTGACCGCCACCTTCTCAACGGTGAATTCCCAGGCCTCCCGCGTCGAAGTTGGCCGCATGTGCCCCACCACCTCATCGGCTGGGTGGCTGCTACCCGCAAGCATAGCCTCGACCCGTTCCACCGTCGGCAGTACCACGGGCAGCTGGTCGGTCCACTTGTTGGCGAGAAAAAGGTCGTGAAGCTCCTGCTCGCTGCCGGCCTCGACGGTTCGCGGAGTGGAGCGATCGTAGTGCGTCTGCCCAGTCTCCTGATCGGTGAGCGGGGCGGTGAGCGAAGCAACCACCTCCTCCATGAATGGACGCCCGGTAATCGGATCCGGTCCATCCACATAGGCCCGCAACTCCTCCGGCGATTTTCCCATCACCGGTTGCGGCACGAAAACGAATCGCTGATGGGGCATCCCTCGTTCACTCGAGGAAGCCCGAACTACGGGCTCGAATATATCCGTCTGCACGGATGCCGTGGGCACTCCGTATTCCGCTTCGAGTATCTGGCATTGGTCGGCGACCGCCGGCGCGCAGGTACTTCAGTGGCCGACGCCGACGATAGCCGCATCTCCCTTTTCCCTGATTTCGTCGTAAAGCTCGGCGTCTCGTTTGGTGTACACCCCTGACTTCCGGCGCACTTCGGTATGCACGTCGGGCATGTTTTCGGAGAACCATTCCTGCATCTGGCCGATCAGGATGTCGCCGTCGTCAAAACGACAGTCGACCAGGTACACCGTCCTGCCAGCTATGGTGTCCAATCGCGGCGCCATGGCCAGATTTTCTATCTGGGGTGGGAACCCCAGCGGATTTAATGCGCTTTGTTGAGTGCTCATGTTTTTCTTCCCTTCACTGCTTGAAAGATCCGAAGGCGAACGCCTGCGGCAATTCGTGGAAGATGATATTGCCGTCGGCGTCGGTCTCGAGAAGCTTGGCCATATATTCGCTCCAGCGATCGAGCACCTCGACGTTCCTACTCTTTTCCCAGTCGTCCTTGGTTGGGGCTACCGCGTGAAGAAACAGTTGGTCTTCGAAGCGGTAAATCGCCATGCTGACTTTGTTGGCCTCCATACTCTCGGCAAGGTCGGCCCACAGATTGTCGTGGGCTTCCTTGTACTCGGCGTAACAACCCGGTCGCACCTTCATGCTCAATCCGATAGAGAACATGCCATCAGCTCCTTTCCGACTTCAAAACTTGGCACTAGTATTGCCATAATCATGTTGGGCGCAAGTGGCTTCCTGTTCGGCAGGATCGATAGCGGCTCTCCAGCCCGATTAGGGGGTGGCGCCTACCGCTTTCACGAGGCGGTCGAAGTCGTCGGGAAGCGGGGCCGAAAATTGAAGTTGCTCTCCCGAAACCGGGTGTTCGAACTGCAAATGGGCCGCGTGAAGTGCTTGCCGGTCTATGAGCTTCAGCAGTGCATCGGCCCGGCGATGCAAATCGGCCTTGATGCCTCTGGTCTGGTTGCGTCCTCCATAGACTGGATCCCCGAAGACGGGAAATCCGCAATGTTGCAGATGCACGCGAATCTGGTGGGTGCGCCCCGACTCCAACCTCACCTCCAGCATGGATGTAAATTCGAACTCCCGAAGTTTGCGCACCCGGGTTGCCGCCGCGCGGCCGTCCCTTACCACCGCCAGTCGTTTCCTATCCCGCGGATGTCTTCCGATCGGCGCCTCGATGCGATCTTCCTCTGCCGGTACAATACCCCAGACCAAGGCGATGTAGGTGCGCTGCATCGATCGAGATTCTAGCTGCGTGGCGAGACCTCGATGCGCACGGTCGGACTTGGCCACCACTAGCAGCCCCGTGGTATCCTTGTCGAGCCGGTGTACGATCCCCGGTCGCAGGACGCCACCAATACCCGACAGATCACCACAATGATGCAGGAGCGCGTTGACCAGGGTGCCCGACTTCACCCCCGGAGCCGGGTGGACGACCATGCCCGCAGGTTTGTCGAGAACTAGGAGATCCTCGTCTTCGTGGATAATGGTCAGAGGTATATCCTCCGCCGCCAACACCGAACGCTCTGGTGCAGGAACGTCGATGTAAACAAGATCTTCTGTACGCACGGAGTAGCTCACCCGGCGCTCGCCCCCGTTTACGGTTACCGCGCCAGTTTTGATCAATTGTTGAATGCGGCTTCTAGATAGATCGGGACAGGTACTGCTCAAGAACAGATCGAGTCGTTGAGCTTCTGCTTCGGGTGGGACGCGGATCTCCATTGCGGAGGTCGCGAGATCAACCGACGGGTTCCGGTTCGGGGTCCGAATCGGATGGGGCCAGTTCTTTGTGGGGTCCCTGCTTAAGATAACTTAAGGCGATGAGCAGAATGCCGATGGTCACGAACGAGTCCGCCACGTTGAACACCGGCCATCGCAAGGTGCCAATGCCCACGTCGAAGAAATCGACCACCATCCCCAGCCGGACCCGATCGATGATATTGCCCAGTGCGCCGCCGAGGACCATGCTCAGAGCGGGTCGCATTATGCGATTTTCGAGGGGGACCGATCTGAAAAGCCAGACCAATGCAAACAGCGCCACGACGGAAATCGCGGTGTGGACGAACGGGGAGCCGATCTTCAGTCCGAAAGCAGCGCCCGGGTTGTGTATGTAGGTCAAACGGAAAAAATCGCCCAACACCGGGGTCGAATCCTGCAACGCCATCGATGTCTGGACGATCCGCTTCGTAACCTGATCGGCAACAATTACGACTGGCGCCAACCAAAGAAACTTCACTCTGCTTGCTCTTTTTCCTTCATCTTCCCCTCCACGCTGAGACTCGTGGTAGGTACCGCTTCGAGTCTGGCTTTGGGTATGTCCTTTCCCGTAACTCGGCAGATGCCGTAGGTCCCATCCTCGATCCGTTGCAGCGCCTCATCGATGTCGTCGACGTAGTCCACTTCCCTTTGCGCTAACAGCATTGACTTTTCCCGCTCCATGGCGTCCGTCCCGTGATCGGCCATGTGCATGGAATAGGTGGAACGATCTCCTGCATTACCCTGTATTTCCTTGTCTCGCGAGGCGTCCTCCAGGGTTTTGGCCTCCGCGGAAACCTCCTCGCGGCGGTGGAGCAGCAGGGTTTTGAAGTGTCCCAAATCTTCCTTGGACAACGGCATTTCTGTACCTCCAACCTCTCTGCTTTGATATAACGCCTATTCGCGATCAACCCTAAGAAGGTATCACCTCGGGGAAGCGAAGTCTACCTAGTGTGACTCCGTACTGTGGTCAGGCGCGGAAGATGGAAATGGATCCTTCGTGACCATTGATCTCGAAGTCTTGTTGGCTGAGCGCATTGGAAGGCACGCTGCCGGTCAACACCTCCAGCGACAGGGTTTCTTCCGCCACGTAATCACTGTGGAGGTCAATGGCTTCCTCTAATTCATCGTCCCCACGAACCCCCACCTTGATCCGGTCTGAAACCTGAAGGCCAGCATCCTTGCGCATGTTTTGCACCCGGTTGACGAACTCGCGGGCAGTGCATTCGAAGACGAGATCCTCGTCCAGATGCACGTCCAAGCCGACACCCAGGTTGTTGTCGATGGTGACGACCATGTCGTCCTTTTCCCGGCGCTGGATGTCGATGTCATCGAGCGTCACCTGCCCTCCGGCGACCTCCAGAGCTTTCCCCGAGCGCAAGGTTGTCAACTCCTCGTTGGTGAGCTCTTGAATGCGCCGGGTCACCTCTTTCATTTTCTTGCCGAAGCGGGGGCCCAAGGCTGGAAAGTTCGGGCGAAATGACTCGTCGCTGAAGGCAGCGGCATCGTCGACCAGCTCCACTTCCTTGATGTTCAGTTCGTCCCCTATGAGGGTTGCCATCTCCGCGAGCTGTTCCCTGCCGCTCTCGTCGGGCGGCAGCAGATACAACCGCCGTAGCGGCTGTCGGGTTTTGAGGTTGTGTTTGTTGCGCAATGCCCGACCGAGCACAACCGCCCGCGTGGTGAGCTCCATTTGACTCTCCAGCCGGCCGTCGCGACGGGATTCGTCTGCGAGTGGCATGTCGCAGAGATGGACGCTCTCCGGCTGATCGTCGCCGTGCGTGCGAACCAGGTTCTGATAGATCGTCTCGGTGATGAACGGAAGGACCGGTGCCAGACACTTGGTCAGATCCATCAGCACCCTGTACAGCGTCGCGTACGCAGACATCTTGTCGCTGTCGTCCTCCGATTTCCAGAAGCGGCGGCGGCTGCGTCTGATGTACCAGTTGGTGAGCTTCTCGACGAACTGCACCATGCACGGAACCGTGCGGTACAGGCGGTAGGCTTCCATCTCCTGGTTGATGTCGTGTACCAAAGTCTGGAGCTCGGACAGTATCCAACGGTCGAGAAGATGAGCCGGTTCCGCGCCCAGACCTTTCGCTGGAGACCAGTGGTCGATATTGGCGTAGGTCACGAAAAAGCTGTAGGCGTTCCACAGGGGAATGATCACCGAACGCATGCTCTCTTTGATGCCGGTCTCGGCGAGGCGCATCTCCTCCGCTTTTAGGACCGCCGAGTTCAACAGATACAGGCGCAGGGCGTCAGCCCCGTAGGTGTCCATCATCTCTGTAGGTTCCGGGTAGTTCTGGAGCCGTTTGCTCATCTTCCGGCCGTCCTCGGCCAGCAGCATCCCCGAGACGATGCAGTTCTTGAAGGCCGGTTTGTCGAACAAGGCCGCAGCCAAAACCGTAAGGGTGTAGAACCAACCCCGCGTCTGATCCAAACCCTCGGAGATGAAATCGGCAGGAAAGTTGCGGTCGAACTGCTCCTTGTTGTCGAACGGATAATGACTCTGGCCGTAGGGCATGGATCCGGACTCAAACCAGCAATCGAGCACCTCCGGCACTCGTCGCAGCGAACCCCTACCTGTGGAGCTGGGCAATTCGATTTGATCGACATGGTGTTTGTGCAGGTCGTCGACGGTCTGTCCGCAATGACGTTCCAGATCTGCCCGACTACCCAGACACACGATCTCGCCCGTCTCTTCGTTGCGCCAGATCGGAAGCGGCGTGCCCCAGTACCGATTGCGGCTGATCGCCCAGTCGCGCGCTCCTTCAAGCCACTTCCCGAAGCGACCGTCTTTGATATGCTCCGGGATCCACCAGATTTGCTGGTTGGCGTTGATGAGTCTCTCTTTGATCGGGTCCATCCGTACGAACCACGTGGTCACTGCGCGGTAGATCAGCGGTGAATCGCAACGCCAGCAAAACGGGTAGCTGTGATTTATGGATCCTTCGTTGAACAGCTGACCGCTCGCCCGCAACCGCCGGATGATGGGTGTGTCCGTATCCTTGACAAACTCGCCCTCAAAATCGGGTACTTCCGAGGTAAATCGACAATCCTCGTCGATGGGGCACAAGGCGGGCAATCCCTCCTTTTGGCCCAAAACGTAGTCGTCTTCGCCGAATCCGGGAGCGATGTGAACGATGCCGGTGCCGCCTTCCGTCGACACGAAGTCAGCGGCAACAATCCGAAACGCGCCTTCGGTGCTGCGATCGGAGAAATATTCGAACAGGGGTTCATAGCTCCCGCCCAGGAGCTCCTCTACCGGCTGCTCCTCGACGGCGGACACCTCGTCCTCGATCTTCGAAAACACCCGGCTCTGAAGAGCCTCGGCAACGATGAGTTGCTCCTGATCTTTAAGCGTGACCTTGACGTACGGTATATCTCTGCCAATGGCCAATCCCGTGTTGGACGGCAGCGTCCAGGGTGTCGTAGTCCACGCCAGCAGGGATGTATTGGGCACATCCAGCAGCTTGAACCGGACGGTTATGGACGGGTCCTGAGTATCCTGATATCCTTGATTAACTTCGAAATTTGAGAGCGGAGTCGCGCAACGCGGACAATAGGCCAGGGATTTGTATCCCTCGTACAGCAGGTCCTGATCCCAGAGCGATTTGAAGACCCACCACACCGACTCCATGAACTCCGGGTCCATGGTGCGATACTGATTCGACCAGTCGACCCAGCGCCCCACCCGTTGGATCACCTCCTGCCACTCCCGCGTGTATCGCTGTACCAGTCCACGGCAGAACTCGTTGAATTCCGCCACGCCATAGTCGAGGATGTCGCGTCGCGATTTTAGACCGAGCTGCCGCTCGGCGTCGTTTTCCACCGGCAGACCGTGGCAGTCCCATCCGAACCGCCGGTCGACTCGAAATCCGCGCATGGTCCAGTAGCGCGGAACCACGTCCTTTATGATGGATGCTAGAAGATGACCGTAGTGGGGTAGACCGCTGGCGAACGGCGGACCATCATTGAAAATGAAGCGCTCGGCATCGGCGCGATTCTGAACGGACTTCTCGTAGAGCCCCTGCTCGTTCCAGAACTTCAGGACGCTGCGTTCCAGTTCCGGAAAGTCTACCTGAGAGGGGACCTCGGCAAATAGGCGGGTCGGATCCATTGTCGCCATGAAATTTCAGAATATAAAACTCTCCAAAAAGAGAACGACCAGTTGAAGCAGCAAGATCAGTATAAGCGGAGAGAAGTCCAGTCCCGTCGAGTACAAGAACCCCGGGACCAACTTGCGCACCCCGTCTATGGCTGGATCGGTGACACCCCTCAGGAATTGAACGATCGGGTTGTAGGGATCCGGATTGATCCACGAGATCAAGACCCTGATGATGACGATCCACATATAGATATTCAGCAACGAGGTAATGATGCCGATGACCCCGTTGGTAAACCCGCCGTAGTCAAACACGTCCACGCATCCTCTAGTGAGCCGGCGGGCCGAAGAGAGCCGTTCCGAGCCGTATCATGTTAGCACCCTCGGAAATGGCAATCTCGAAATCACCGCTCATGCCCATGGATAGAATCGACATCTCGATCCCTGAGATCTCGCGAAGCTCTTCCGCCGTTTTTCGAAGCATGCGGAAGCTGGTGCGAATTTCATTCTCATCGTCGGTGTGCGTGCCGATGGTCATCAAACCGCGTACCCTGAGATTGCCACATTCAGCGACGCCCTTCGCCAAACCTTTTGCTTCAGCCGGCGCTGCGCCAAACTTGCTCTCCTCCCCCGAGGTGTTGACCTGGAGGAGCACCTCCTGGCTTTTGTTCAGTTCGAGTGCCTGGAGATCCAGCGTCTGCGCCAATCGCAAGCTGTCCAGCGATTGGACCATATCGAACAGCGCCACCGCCTTCTTGGCTTTGTTGCGCTGAAGGTGCCCGATCAAGTGCCACGAGACCGAGTCTGTCAGAGAGCCGGATTTGGCTTCCGCTTCCTGAACCCGGTTTTCCCCGACGACGCGGAGACCGCACTTCAGCGCTGCTCTAATCTCGTCGGCGGTTCTGGTTTTTCCGACGGCGATGACCTGGATCTCGTCGGGATCGCGTTGAGCGCGGTCGCAGGCCCGGGTGATTCGGTTCTGCAAAGACGCCCAGTTCTTGTCGATTTTTTCCATAAAATAATGGAATTATTAAATATAGCCCGTTAGCAAAACAGACACAATTGCCTGCGATCCATCCAGGATGATCGGCGAAACGATCTGCGGGCGCCTGTCAGCCGCTTTCGATTGCCGGCGCGAGATGGTCCGTCGGTTGCGGATCTTCCCGTCGGCGGCGTGGCAGCAACGCCAGGGCTATTGGCGCGACGACCAGCCCGTGCAGGAGGATCTCGCCGTGCACGACCTGCCGCAGCAAGAGTGGCCAGGGTTCCGGCAGCAATCCGCTGGCTTGAGTCGCAAGTTCGAACAAGAGTACACCCCTCGGGATCCACATCCACGCCCGGTGTCCGTCACCTATTGCGAGAAAGCGCGACAACCGCGGAAAAAGGATGCGCGCGACTAGGAGCGCGACAGCCTGAATCACGAAGATCCGAACGAAACCGTTGGGCGGGTTGATAAAAGAGGCAGGATCTATCGAAGCACCGATCAGAGCGAAGAAGATCATGAACGCGATCGGCCGAGAGGTGTCGAAAACCGCGCGACTTCGCCGCGAGATCTCGGGACTCCAAGAGAGACTGGCTCCGGCGGCCAACCCGAACAGCACGGCGAACAAGCCGGTCTGGGCGATTACGGCGGCAGCCACAATCGCGACGCCCAACAACGAAACAGAAAGCGCCGAGGGGCGCGAGGAAAAGAACCGCAAATTTCTGACGACCTCGCCAGCCAATGCGCCGCATGCCAGCGAAAGGCAGAGTTTTCCTGCGAATTGAAGAGCCGCGTTTCCGAATGGGCCGTGGAAGTAGGAAATGGCCATCAGGAAGGTCAGGAAGGCCAGGCCGACACCCGTTCCGATCAGCGAGACGAAAAGCACCTCTTCATCCGCGGCGCTGTTGGCCGACGCAAAGATGGGTCCCCACAGACTTGCAAAGGACCCAAACACAAGCGCTACCCAGATCGGTGCTTCGAGCAGAAAAACCAGGGCGATCGACACCATCGCTCCGCTCAGCAAGCCGTTGACGCCGATGGCAACCAACAGCGACCAGCGCGTGGATGGTTGCCAACGCATTCGGATGCCGACGTCGAATCCGACCCAGGCTGCCACCATGGCGAATGCGTGAGACAGCGGAAACGAGATCCCCGGCGTCAGGATTTTCAATCCGCCGACACCGAGAAATATGCCGGCACACAACCACCCGGCGACGGGTGCCAGATGCAGGCGTTGACAGATTTCGTGGAAAAGAAACGCTACGATGCCCGCCATTCCCAGAATCCACAGCGGATCCAGATTGCTGGTTATGGCTCGTTGAGGACCGAAAGCCCCCAACACGATGACGAAGCTGAATATTACGAGGGCCTTCATGTGCCAACGAAAATGGGGTAGCCCTTTGCAGGGCGACCCCATCTATTCGCCGAATCCCGGTCTGCGAAAGGCAACGGGAAACTCACACTATCCCTTCTTCTCCTTCTGCTCGGAGTAGATCTGACCGAGGTATACGACGGGGGTTGCGATGAATACGGAAGAGTAGGTTCCGATCAAGATACCTATCATCAGTGTAATGGTGAAGTCCCTGTTGACCTCCCCTCCCCAAACCATCAACACCAATACCGCCATCAACGTCGTGACAGAGGTCACCAACGTTCTGCTCAGGCACTCGTTTATGCTGAGGTCCAGCGTGGTGGCGAAACCCTCCTTGCGCGCCGTGTGCAGGTTCTCGCGGATACGATCGAAAACGACGATGGTGTCGTTGAGCGAATACCCGACGATGGCCAGCAAGGCTGCAACCACAGCGAGCGTTATCTCGATATCGAAGAGGGAAAGTAACCCCAAGGTAATGAGGACGTCGTGAAACAGGGCAACGACGGCAGCTATGCCATACAGAAAACGGTGGAATCTCCAAGCCATGTAGATCAAAATCAGTAGGAGTGATACCAACACCGCCTTGACGGCTGCCTCGCTCAACTCGCTGCCGATCTTTGGCCCTACCTTCTCCTGCCGGCGGATCCACTCCAGCTCATCCGGGATGTTCGACGCGAACCCGGACTTCAAGACCTGTTTAATGCCGTCGGCGACATCCGTGCCAGTCTCGCTTTCGACGGTGCGAATCAAGATGTCATTCTCCGAGCCGAACTGTTTGATTTCGCTCGAGCTGAGGTCGAGAATCTTGTCGTCAACGGGGACGTCGCCCATCTTGGCGCGGATATCCTTGACTGCCACCGCCGGCTCGAAGTGAACCTCGAGGAGCGTGCCGCCGGTGAAGTCGATGCCTAGTGGCAAACCGTTGATTCCGACGATGGAGACTAGTCCCAATCCGAGGACGGCCACCGAAACAGTGGCGGCCGCTTTGCGCATGGACAGAAACGCGAAACGCAACCCCGAGAACAGGGCCAGCGGCCCGATGCTGAGACTGTCTGACTGCCTAGCGCGAGTAATCAGGTCGAACAAGGTTCGGGTAACGAAAAAGGCGGTAAACAAGCTCGAGATAATGCCGATGCACAACGTCAACGCGAAACCGCGAATCGGCCCGGTGCCGAACTGATACAACACGATCCCCACCAAAAGGGTCGTCAGGTTGGCGTCGATGATGGCAGACAGAGCGTTGTTGTACCCGCTGTCGATGGCGGCGCGTACGGTTTTTCCGGATCGCAGCTCTTCCCTGATCCGTTCGAATATCAGCACGTTGGCATCGACGGCCATGCCGATAGTCAGAATGATCCCCGCGATACCGGGAAGAGTCAACGTGGCGTGAAAGCCGGAAAGAACCGCTAGTACGAAGAGGATATTCAAGCCCAGCGCGATGTCGGCTATGACTCCTGCGAGGCGGTAGTAGAAGAGCATGAAAAGAGCTACCAGGATCATGCTGTAGAACGCCGCCGTTTTTCCCTGTTCGATCGAGTCCCGTCCCAACGAGGGACCGACGGTTCGGTCCTCGATGATCTCGACCTTGGCGGGCAGGGCGCCGGCGCGCAGCACGATAGCCAGATCTTTTGCCTCGGCCTCGTCAGCGCTTCCGGTAATGATCGAACGTCCGTTCGGGATCCGCGTTTGAATCGTGGGCGCCGAATAGACCGTCCCGTCAAGCACGATCGCCAGGCGATCGCCGACGTGTGAGCCGGTGATGCGGGCGAAGAGCCGCACGCCGTCATCCGTGGTGGTGAAATTGACGATTGGCTGACCCAGGTATTCGACGCTTTGGCCGAAAGAGACAAAGGCATCCTGCACCACATTACCGGTCATCTCCGGCTTCTTGCGCACCAGATACAGGCGGTAGTACTTGTTGCCTTCGGGTCCCTCCGCCTTGCTGCTGTGGATAAATTCCATGTCGTTGGGCAGGATCTCGGCGGTCGATGGATCCCCCAAGATGGACCTGATTCTTGGAAGGCTTTTAGCTGAAAAAGCCATATCTTCGCCAATCGGTGCCAGCAGAGAGCTCAGCGTCCGCGTCTCCAAGGGCTCGTCCGCCTCCTCGGAGTCCTCGAACAGTCCCGTCTCCGACACCTTTTCGGAACTGTCGGAAACAGCAGTTTTCGATTCCGTATCCAACACCGCGTCGACCCGCTGTATCACGCGATCGCGCTCGGATTCGGTCTCAAGCAGCTGAAACTCCAGCAGCGCCGTTTGGCCGACAAGATCCTTGGCCCGCTGCACATCCTGGACGCCGGGAAGTTCAACGATTATGCGGTTGTCACCCTGGCGTTGGATGGTGGGCTCGGCGACGCCGAACTGATCGATCCGATTGCGAATGACCTCCTGCGCGCGGTCGACGGCGTCCAGGGCCTCCTCTTCCGGAAGTTCACTGAGGTCTACCTCCAGTACAAGATGGATTCCGCCCTGTAAATCCAGGCCGAGATTGAGAGATCTTCGGTGTAGATCGGCGAGACGCTCGGGTGAGGAGGTTTCCATCAACGCGCGTTCCGCCGAACTCATGCCATAGAACTGCAGGCTGGGGTAGAGATACATTACCGCGGCGGCGATAAGACCGATTATTAGAATCGGCTTCCAGTGTTTCGTCATGGCGTTTCCCGCACTCTCTTCACGTGACGCTTTTGATCCGGTTCAAACTTTTTAACATAAGAAAATTATCACGGTTGCGCGAAGCGAATGCGGTCCATGACGCCGCTGGTTGCCCGGTGGTCCAAGAAGCCATCCAGCTCGAAAAAGATGAGGGCTTCCGTCCGCGGTAAGGACTCGATCCACGAAATGGCATCGAACGGCCCCATCACGAAGGCGGCGGTAGCGAGAATATCGGCGTCCAGCGCGTTGTCGGCCCAGACGGTAGCACTGGTCGAAGCGCGCGCCGGATATCCCGTACGGGGGTCAAGGATGTGGTGAAATCGTCGGCCTTCGAGCTCGAAAAACTGCTCGTAGTCACCCGAGGTGGCGAGAGCGCTCAACCCGATATCCTCCACCTCGATAATCTCATCCGGCCGGCGCGGATGCTGAATGCCGAAGCGCCAGGAGGAGCCGTCAGGCTTGCGGCCCCAGTAGCGGATATCCCCACCTGCCTCAATCAGTCCGCAAGTCACCCCCTCCCGTTGAAACGTCATCGCCGCGCGATCGACCGCGTAACCCTTGGCAGCTGCGCCCAGATCCAGGCTCATTCCCGCTTTCTGCAATCGCAATCTGTTGCCGTGGAGTTGCACCATGCGATAATCCACTTTGTCGCCCGCGGCCTGCAGCTCCAGAGGCAGGGGCACCCTGTTGCCGTCGGGGAAGTTCCACAGGCGGGAGAACGCACCAACGGTGATGTCGAACGCGCCGCCGCTGGAACTGGCAAGCTCTTGCGATCGTAGGATGACGTGAGTCAGTTCAGGAGAGCAGGCGATTGCGGATATCGCCGCCAGCGACTCCACCCTGGCCAGCTCGCTGGCTCCGGAATAGTGACTCATGATCCTTTCGATGCGGTCGATCTCGGCGGTGCCAGACTCCATGGCGGCTAAGGAGGTTTCCCGGTCGCCGTATAGCTTGACGGTAACCAGGGTGCCCATCGCCACATGGGCCCGACGCACAGGGCCGGCCCCGCGCCAGCTGGGTAGGAGGTATATGATGAGGAGAAGACCGGCCCCCGCCATGAGCAACCGGGGAGCTTGTCGGAGTATTCGCTTTGACACCCGGGGGGGCGTCATTGTTGTCGATTGCAAGGCGCGGGGGCGATCTGAATGGAAAGAATTCAGAGAGAGAATCGCAACTCAGACAAGGCCGCCAAAGACGTTGCCGCGGTCCGGAGGGGATACTCGGATCGGCTCCTGTTGTTCATCGCATCAGCTGTTGCGGTTCACCACGAGCCGAACACCCAATTCGAGCACATCTCGCGCTGGAGAGGACGGGAGCTCGCGCAGACAGGTCTGCGCCTTGTCGGCATATTCCAAAGCCAGCTGCCGGGCCGCGTCAACTCCACCACCTTCATCAACGAAGCTGACCACTCGGGCCCACTCTTCAGGTGATTTCTGCGGCTTGCGGAGGATTTCTTCAACCTGGGTCCGTTCCGCGGGCGGCGCGTCACCCAGAGCCATTATGAGAGGTAGGGTGATCTTGCCCCCTTGCAGGTCGTGGCCGACCGGCTTTCCAAGAGTCGACGCATCCCCGGTAAAATCGAGAACATCGTCAGCTATCTGAAAGGCTAACCCCAAGGCTTCGCCGTACTCACCCATGGCCTTGGTGGACGCCGGCGATGCCCCTGCAAGGTGGGGTCCCAGTTTACATGCGGCGGCGATGAGCGAAGCGGTCTTGTCGCCCACCATGGCAAAATACGATGCTCGACTGGTGTCGGTTTCCCGGCTGATCTGGATCTCGAAGATCTCCCCCTGGCTGAGTCGTTCCGTCGCCCGTGCCACCGCTCCCAGCGCATCGAGATTGCCCAGATCGACGAGCATGCCGAGTGCCTTGGCTAGCAGAAAGTCGCCCATGAGAACGGCCACCTGGCCGCTCCACGTTGAGTTGACCGAGGATTTCCCCCGTCGCATGGTCGCCGAATCGACCACGTCATCGTGAATCATGGTTGCTGCGTGAATCATCTCCACGGCCGCAGCACCCTCGATGATTCGGTCGTCCCAGGATTCGGTTGCCTTGGCCCCGAGGAGCGCCAGCGCCGGACGCAGACGTTTTCCTTTCAAGGTCGACATGTAACGCGCGATCTCGTGGACCATTGCCACATCCGACGTCAAAGCGGCGTCCAGGCATTCTTCGACGCTCTGCATTTCTCGTTGTACGGGAGCTAGAAATCGGTCCATCTAAACGCGGGGTTGGTTTTGGAAAGGTTGGAATGGACGGTCGTCGCGTTCTGCCGCAGGAAAGCGAAATGCTAAGGATTGGGGTACCGGGTGTCAACGCGGCAGCGCAAGGTGAGCGCCGCTGGGGACTTAGGCCGGCTGCGCTTCGTCGAGGGCGTAAATGCGTCCGGGATTGAAAATAGCCTGGGGATCGAGGGCTCGTTTGAGGGTCTGGTTCATGCGGACCACAGGGCCGTTGGGAGGCGTAAATGCCTCTTCGTTTCGTCCTCCGCTGGCGTTCGCGAAACGCCAGGCGATGGCATCGTGCCGAACGGCGGTGCGATGAATCACGCCGATTTCAGCTGCGGTGGGAAAGAGCCCCCACAGCAACCCACCCGCCCAGTCGAATCCGTATATCCGCAGCCCGTGAGCCCGCAGCGCCTCCATCAATCGCGCCGACCGTGCAGGTGGACATGAAAAACGCCAGCGCTGCTCGTGAGCGGCCGGCGGCAGCCATTCCAATTCCCGCCATTGGCGCCAGAATTCGCGCGAGGCCTTGTCGTCCAAAAGCCCGCATTCGCCGGAGCAAAGCCGCTTCAGGCTGTCCACCTGCGAGTGGACCGCTTTCCCCGGTCCTTCGAGGCGGGCGCGCAGACCGGCGGTAGGCGAATACGCCATGGCCGTTATCTCCAAGGGGAGACCGGCCCACGACAGCATGTAGTCCAACGCTTCGTTAGGTGTTAGATCGGAGACGCACAGGGTGTGCTCACATTCGGCAATGGGCCACACCTTGAGGCAGACCTCGGTGAGAATGCCCAAGGTGCCGAACGAACCGGCAAGCACCCGGGCAAGATCGTAACCGGTAACATTCTTGACCACCCGCCCCCCCGCTCGCACCCGCTCTCCGTGGCCGTTCACCATCTCGATGCCCAGCAGGTGGTCGCGCAAAGCGCCTGCTTTGAATCGACGCGGACCGGATAGATTGCAAGCAACGGTACCAC
Organism: Candidatus Latescibacterota bacterium; assembly: GCA_965217095.1. Lineage (GTDB taxonomy): Bacteria > Latescibacterota > UBA2968 > UBA8231 > UBA8231 > CAYNZV01. Next base: position 5,141,599 of record OZ244235.1, on the reverse strand, counting down.
CTATGGTGGCGCCGGCGCCCCAGCTGGGGGGTTCGAAAGCAAAACGCTGACCTTCCCCCTCCAACATCGTCTCCAAGGCGCTCAATCTCGTTCCCGGTTTCGCAATAAGGATGAGCTCGGCGGGTTCGTAGTCGACAACGCCCGAAAGCCCGGACATATCCAGCGGCGTCAACCCCGCGACCCCACGTCCAAGCTGTGATTTGCTGTTGCCACAGCTTATCGCCAGGGGGCTGTTTTCCGCCAACGCCACACGCACCCGGTCCGTCACATCATCGGTTGTGTCGGGGGGGGAGGAGGGGATTAGGTTATCCATCAAAAGGTGTTAGGCAGGCGATCGTCAGGGGCCCAAGAAACATCGCTTGAAGAAAGAAAACGGTGGGCATCAGTAGCGCTCGAGATGTTCAAACCGCGTATCGTCCCCGTGCACGTGCATGCGACCCCCTTCCACACAGTGGCGCAGTTGGGGAAAAACCTTGCCGGGATTCAGCAGTCCCCGCGGATCGAAAGCCGCTTTGACCCGCTCTTGGGTATCCAGATCAGCGTCCTCAAACATGCATGGCATGAGATCTCGTTTCTCGATGCCGATGCCGTGCTCACCGCTCAGCACACCTCCCACCTCCACACAATATTTCAAGATCTCGGCACCTAAGGTCTCGGCCTTTTCCAGTTCACCGGGCACGTTCCCGTCGTACAGCACCAGGGGGTGAAGATTGCCGTCTCCAGCGTGAAACACGTTGGCTACGCGCAATCCGAAACTCTGGCTGAGTTCTCCGATACGACCGAGTACCTGGGGGAGTTTGCGCCGCGGTATGGTCCCGTCCATGCAGTAGTAGTCTGGACTGATTTTTCCCATGGCGCCGAAGGCTGCCTTGCGGCCCGCCCACAGCTTTAGGCGATCCTCTTCGTTCCTCGAAACGCGGAGTTCCTGAGCGCCGCTGTCTCGCAGCAAGACTTCGAGCTTCCCTATTTGCTGTTCCACCTCGCTGGCGGGTCCGTCCAGCTCTACCAGTAGCAGCGATTCCGCGTCCGTCGGATAACCAGCGTGGACAAACTCTTCTACGGCTCCAATCGAGAGCTTGTCCATGATCTCCATGCCTGCGGGCACCATGCCCGCCCCGATCGTGTCGGCGACTGCTTTGCCGGCTGCTTCTATCGAATCGAAAACGGCCATGATCGCCCGCGCCGTTTCCGGCCGGCGCAACAATCTCACCGTCACCTCGGTAATTACCGCCAGAAGACCCTCCGAACCGGTCAGCAGCGCTAGCAGGTCATAACCGGCTTGGTCCATTGCTTTGCCGCCCAACCTGACGGTTTCACCGTCTACGAGAACAACCTCCAGACCAAGGACGTTATTGGTGGTAACGCCGTATTTGAGGCAGTGAACACCTCCGGAGTTTTCGGCGACGTTGCCTCCTATGGTGCAGGCGAGCTGGCTCGATGGATCGGGGGCGTAGTAGAAACCCCTGTCTTTCACCGCTTCGGTAATGGCGAGATTGGTGACCCCAGGTTGGACCGTGGCGGTGCGGTTGTCCAGGTCGATATCGATCACCTGGTTCATGCGTGCCAGGCTCAACATCACCCCATCTTGAAGAGCCAGGGCACCACCTGAGAGTCCCGTGCCGGCACCCCACGGCACGAGCGGAATCTCGAGCTCGGAACAGGCGCTAAGCGTGCCCACCACATCAGCCGTGTCGTTTGCCAGAACCACCGCCATAGGCCGCTGTCGATAGGCAGACAATGCATCACACTCGTAGACGGCAAGCTGTTCGGGACGGTGAATCAGCTGATCGTCGTCTAGAATCTCTCCAAGACGTCGCAGCAGATCGGGACGCTTCGCCAGACGTTCCGCTTTTGGTTCGGGCAGTCGCATGAAAGGATTCTGTGGCTAGGTATCGGGGCGGTGAGCTACCGAGCAACCTATCAAAACGGCAATGGCTGTTCAAGCCATCGCGATGTGGTGCGTGGTCGTTGTTCCGAAAGAAGGCTAGTCGAGATTTTTAGCGGAGAACTGCGGATTGAGAGCGCCGTACTGTTCGCGCGCTTCGACAAACCGAGTGCGGCTTTTAACGTTGCGGTGTGACTGCCAGCAGTTGTAGGCGTCCAGCATGCGGTCCAGCGCTACCTCGCAGATGGCAGGTTTTGCGCGATCGTTGACCTCACGCTCCAAATGGAACAGCTCGCCGGTGGTCAGCCGTTGCAGAAGGTTGAAATACTTGCTGCCCATGTGACCGAGAATTTCGAGGTAGATCTCGAACTGACTCGCGATCTTTTCAAGCGTCACCGACAACCCCCGATATTTTCGCGGGAGCCTGGAAGAGAACACCGCTGCCCAGGAGTAGAACTGCTGAGCTTGCTCCAGATAGGTTGCACTGGTGTTCTGGTTGGCTCCGTAGCGCGATCGGTGATCCCCGAAACCTGAAAACAGGCCAAAGGAGATAAAGCGATGGTCAGCGTTAGCTCGGTAGACCTTGAGTTTGTGGTGGTTGCTCCCGCACTCCTCCCCCTTGGTGAACACATCGGCGGGGGTGGTTGCCAGGAGCTCTTGATTGTCGGTGTAGAAACGACCGTCGACCAGTGAGTGCAGGAGATGGGCCATGTAGACGTTGACCTCCTCGTCATCGACCGATTCGCGCTTGCGATCGATGCGGGAGTGCAGATATGCGTTGAGGACGAAGAAGAAGCTCTTTTCTCGTTCGCCGTTGGCCAGATCAATGTAATCGACGTTCCGCATGTTGCCCTCCTATTCGAGGAGACGCTTTCCTCTGAATTAGCAACATGTATGCCATTTTTCGCCACCTGAAAATCACGAGCGCCGGTGCAGGCACAGAGCGGAACGGATTGCCGCAAGAGAAAATTCTTCCTGTAAACTGGGTCTGGCGGGAGCGAAATGCGTTGAAGATTGGGGACTCACCCGGCAAGCAGCTTAAGCGCTCGCAAATAGACCTTCCGGTGGTTCTCGGAGAAAAGGACGAACATCACCTCCGCCGGTTGCCGGTTTTCACGGAGGAAGTCGCTCACCGTCGATATTGCAACGGGCGCTGCCTCCTCGATCGGGTAGCCATACACACCACAGCTGATGGCCGGAAAAGCAATGGTGGCGAGACCGCGATTCGCGGCAAGTTGAAGACTGTTGCGGTAACAGCCTTCCAGTTGACCGGCATCGTCTGGTCCACCGCCGTACACCGGACCTACGGTGTGGATCACGAATCTCGCCGGTAGCGAATGTCCTTTTGTGAGCTTGGCCTCACCGGTTTCGCATCCATTCAGGGCGCGACAGTCCGCCAGCAAGCCCGGTCCGGCTTTCCGGTGAATCGCACCGTCTACCCCAACACCGCCGAGCAAGCTCCGATTTGCCGCGTTGACGATCACATCCACGTCGAGATCCGTGATATCGGCACGTGTGACCTCCATTCGATCGAATACGCTCATTAGCCCTCCTCGTTCTACGCGGCGAAGAGGAAATGCCTCCCTTCCACCAGACCCTTCCCCACTAGGGCGCTGCGGATCAACGCGCGCGCCCCCCGGGAGGCGACGGCGACAACCAGAAAGGGACGTTCGAATCGGTGCCACTGCTGCGCCAGCGAATCGGGCGCCACGATCGGGCGGCCGCGCAGAACCGAACCGATCTTCTTCGGATCTATATCCACGACGGCAGTCGGCGTGCATCCACCGCGGATGAGATGTTTGCTGAGACGACGTCCGGTTTTACCCGCCCCCCACATGAAAACCGCGTCCCTGTCGGCGAGGGGTCCGGCAACCAGAAAGTGAGCTTTAGCTTTGAGGAAATTCTCGATGGAATAACGGCCATCGGTGCGGGACAGCCGACCCGCATGTTCACGCCAGTAAAGCAGCACCTCATTCACCTTCGCAAACCGGCTGCCTTGAAGATAGTACCGCAACCACAGGTCGTAGTCTTCGGGCCAACCACAATCCCGGTAACCGCCCAGCTTCAAGATTTCCTCGCGCCGAACCATGGCGCTTGGATGGGCGATCGGACTCTCGATAAATATCTCTCTCGTTATGTCCGAGTGATCCACCAGGCTATTGAGCCACTGTTCATATATGAGCAGACCTTCCCCCACCTCCGTTCTCGGAACGGTTTTCACCAAACTGCCCACCACACTAAGCTCGGGACGGTCGGCAAACATCCGCGACTGCTTTTCGAGCCGCTGCGGATGAACGGTGTCGTCGGCATCCATGCGGGCCACCAAGGGACTCCGACACAGGTACAGCCCCGAATTCAGAGCGGCAACAAGACCGGCGTGGGGACCACTCTTAACCCGCAGGCGAGCATCCTTTGCACTCCATCTTTGCAGAAGCTCTGTGGAACCATCGTTGGATCCATCGTTCACCGCGACGATTTCGAACTCCTTGAGAGATTGGTCCAAGAGGCTAGCCAGGGTCTCATCGAGGGTTGCAGCTGCGTTAAAGACGGGTAGCAGAACTGAAACGCGCGGGATCAAACGAGGTTGTGTGGTTTAGGTTTGGTTGGGCGTATTCTTGACAGGATGGAATCTATGTGTCGACCTTTTCCAGAGCAAAGCCGTGTAGGTTGCACCTTCCGTCACTCATGAATCTCACCTTACCATGATCCATCTGAAATCGACTCGCGAGATCGAAAAGATTAGAGCCAGTTGCCGCATTGCGGCCGAGGCAATGGCGGAGGTAATCGACAAGGTGACCCCGGGCGTGAGCACATTGGAGCTCGACAAAGTGGCGGAAGACTTTATTCGCGGTCGGGACGCGAAAGCCAGCGCCAAAGGGTACAAAGGGTATCCGGGAAGCATATGTTTGTCGGTGAACGAGGAGGTCGTTCACGGCATCCCCGGAAAGCGAGTCCTCCAAGAAGGGGACATCGTGGCCATCGACATCGCGGTAAAAAAAGACGGCTATCACGGCGACATGAATGTGACCACCGGCGTCGGTGAGATCGGGGGCGAGGCGCAACACTTGACCGATGCCACACGACGAGCGTTGGATCTTGGATTGGAATGCTGCGTGCTCGGGAAACGGCTGGGCGACGTGGGCAACGTGATTCAGACCTCCGTCGAAGCGGAGGGATTGTCGGTGGTCCGTGAGTATTGCGGTCATGGTCTCGGGCGCTCTTTCCACGAAGAGCCCCAGTTGTTGCATTACGGTGATCCGGGAACCGGCCGGCGACTGCAGGCTGGCATGGTATTTACAGTTGAGCCGATGGTAAATAGCGGTGCGGCCGAAACCCGGTTGCTGGAGGATAACTGGACCGCGGTTACAGCGGATGGCTCGCTTTCGGCGCAATTCGAGCACACCGTGGCCGTGACGAAGAATGGCGCCGACGTTCTCTCCAGATTCGAAGACCTGCCGTACTGAGCCTCGCTTGCCAATCCGGCCATCCCCTCTATATTTGATGCCCAACGAATTCAACGGAGATAATAACGATGGCAGAATCGCGTGGCCGTGCCCTCAAACTCAAAAGTGAGAGTCAGGGAGATGACGATGGCACTGACTTCTCCTTCGATCCAGGATCCCAGGTCGAACTGGAGCTGGAAGAGAACTGCTGCTTAACGGGCGACCCCGTTCCAGCTTCCTTCGGTCGGTTTCCCGACTATCGACAGGGCACCATGATGGTTATGAACAGAAAGGCGATGCTCGAACATCTCCGTAACAACACAACCATTGATACCTTTAAGGAAGTCCTGGTTAAGCGACATGGTAAACGGATCGTAGAACGGCTCTACTCCACCCACTAACCAGATCCGTTACAGATAGAAAAAGCGGGGCGATTCCAACGAATCGCCCCGCTTTTCTATTTCCTAGGTCCCGCAGCGAGGACCAAATTTCTAGAGCAACTCTTCTATTGCCTTGGCAAACTCTCCAAAAGACTTCACTCCCCAGTAAGAATGGGCAACCTGCCCTTGTCGGTCGATCAAAAAGGTAGCGGGCACAAAGGCGAAATTGCCGTATTCCCTGTGCAATAGACCATCGTTATCGAGGAAAATTGGATAGTCGATCTTGTAGGCCTTTACGAACTTCTCCAGCTGAACCCGGAGCTCGTCCGGCGTACCATTCTTGTCGAGGGAAACGCCGATGATCGCCACCTCGCTCTGGTCGAACTGATGGTTGAGGCGAACCAGGTCGGGTATCTCGATGCGGCAGGGACCGCACCAGGTGGCCCAGAAATTCAGCAAGACCACCTTCCCCCTGTAGGCACGTATATCCAGATTTGAGGCAGGCTGGATGCCCGCCGCTGCTTTGGCGTCTGCAGCGGGTGCCTGCTGCGGCGAACAACTCAGGCATGTTGCCAGCAAGGTCAGGTATGTGACGTAACGTAACGCAGCCAAAATCCAACAGCTTTCTGTGGCGAGTTACCCAGAGAGTCGGAGCTTAGATTGAAAGTACGGACCGCTCAGCCGGCGTCAAAAAGTCGAGCGTGTATGCGATCGCGGACGGTTCGTCCTTTTAGATGTCTCTGCCGCACCCTCGGATTCAGGCGCGCGCGAACCGATTCTTTGTAGGTACAGCAGAAAATTGTTGAGGGGCAGCGGTCAGCCACGTCCGTTTCGGGCCGATGATTCCGTCGATTTCCTTCAGTAATTCATCGCATGGTCTTACCCGTATGCTGCGCGAGCGCACCACGGTGTCCTTCTCCCCCCCGTTCTTGAGGTGGAGTAACAGCTCGCACTCACCGAGATATCGCTGGAATAGCTGCCGCAGCTCGGCGAGCACCTGTTCCTGCACTTCTTCGAATGGCAGCTCCAGATTGAGCGATTTTGTGAGCTGCTCGCGGACTTCTTCCAGCGGCCAGGCCGCATCCGATTGCACGCTCAACCTGCCGTTGCGAACCGACACACGACCACTTACCAATAGCGCCTTGCCGTCCTGAAGCAGAGGGCTGTACGCCTCGTAAGACTCGGAAAAGAACGCGATATCTCCCGCACCCGTTAAATCCTCCAACGTCACAAACGCGAAGCGTTGTCCGCGGCGTTCGAAATCGCTGACCCGCGTCACTAATCCACCCACCCGTATCGGCATCCCCTCGTCCAGTTGCTCCAGGCTTGCCAGCGGTGTCGCGAATGCCTGAAGATCGTTGGCGTAGCGGTCCAGAGGATGCCCGGATAGATAGAAACCAAGGAGTTCGCGTTCCTTGCGAAGCCTGTCCGCCTCGTCCCACTCCTGCATCTCGGGAAGTTGGAAACGCCCCAATTCGGCGGCACCACCGTCTCCCTGCTCACCTCCAAACAGGCTGATCTGCCCCCGCTCGCGATCCTCTTGCGCCTTCTGCGCCCACCGGAGCGCCATATCGAGCGCTTCGAACTGCTGCGCCCGATTGCCCTCCAGACTGTCCAAGGCGCCGGCGGCGATCAGACTCTCCATGACCCGCCGGTTGGCGGAGCGCAAGTCCACCCGCTCGCAGAATTCCAGGAGCGTGGGAAAATCTCCGTCCTGCATGCGCGCGTCGACGACGCTTTGCGCGGCGCCGGCGCCCACGTTCTTGATGGCCGCCAAGCCGAATCGGATCCCGTCGCCCGTTGGCGTGAAATTCAAGGCGCTGCCGTTTATGTCGGGCGGCAGCACTTCGATCTCCATTCGGCGGCATTCATCCAGCAGCACGGTCAGCGTATCGGTGTTGTCACGGGCCACGGTAAGGCTAGCAGCCATGTACTGTTTCGGATAGTTCGCCTTCAGGTAGGCGTTTTTGTACGCAATCTCCGAGTACGGCGCCGAATGAGATCGATTAAAACCGTAGCCGGCAAAGACCGCGATGTCGCCAAAGATCTTTTCGGCGGTCCGCTGGTCGACGCTACGTTCCTTGCAACCTGAGATAAAATCCTTCTTCATCTCCGCCATCTGCTCGGTCCTTTTCTTGCTGATGGCTTTGATCATGGTGTAGGCTTGCCCGAGGCTGAATCCGGCCAGCTTCTGAGCTACCGACATCACCTGTTCCTGATACACCATGACTCCGTATGTCTCGGCCAGCGACGATTCCATATCGGGATGATCGTAGTTGACCGGTTCCCGCCCGCGTTTGCGCGCGATAAAGGTTGGAATCTTCTCCATGGGGCCCGGGCGATAGAGCGCATTCATGGCGATAATGTCGTCGATATTGTCTGGCTTCAGCTGTTTCAGATATTCTCGCTGGCCGCTGCTTTCGAACTGGAACACCCCGATCGTCTCTCCGGCTCCGAATAGTCTAAAGGTTGCCACGTCATCCCAAGGCACGGTCTCCAGGTCGAATTCCGGCTGATCCAACCGTATCAGCCGCACCGCTTCGTCCATGAGGGACAGTTCCTTCAGTCCCAGAAAGTCCATCTTCAGCAGGCCGATATCGTCGCAGGTGTTGCCGTCGAACTGAGTCGTAATGCGCCCGTCTTTGGGCGCCCGATACAGCGGGACAAAGTCGGTCAGGTCCCCCGGTGCAATAATCACCGCGGCGGCGTGCACCGAAGCATGGCGCGCTAACCCTTCGAGCTTCAACGCGTGGGCGATGAGCTGCCCCTTCTCATCGTTCGATTCATTCATCTGTTGCAGCTCCGGAACCCGCTCTATCGCCTTTTCCAGGGTGATCTTGAGCTCGTTAGGGATGAGCTTGGCAATGCGATCTACCTCTCCGAATTCCATGCCCAGCACGCGACCCACGTCGCGAATCACCGCTTTTGCCCCCATCGTACCGAAGGTGATGACCTGACAGACGTTTTGCTCGCCGTATTTGTCTATGACGTATTTGATCACCTGATCGCGACCCGTGTCGGCGAAATCCACATCTATATCGGGGAACTCCTTGCGCTCCGGATTTAGAAATCGCTCAAAAAGCAAGCTGCGGCCAATGGGGTCGGTGCCGGTAATACCCAAACAATAAGCCACCAGGCTCCCCGCCCCCGAGCCGCGGCCCGGCCCGACCGGAATACCGTGACTGCGGGCATATTGCACGTAGTCCTGGACAATCAGGAAATACCCGGAATAGCCCATTCCATTGATCGTGTCCAACTCGTACTGAAGTCGATTGCGGATCCCGTCATCCGGACTCTCATAGCGACGGGCCAACCCTTGTTCGGCCAAAAAAGTCAGATACACCTTCTCGTCCGTGTGCCCCTCTGGGATCGGGAACTTTGGCAGGTGCATGGTATCGAATTCGAATTCGATGTGGCATTGATCGGCGATCTTCAGGGTGTTCTCGACCGCCTCCGGCAGATCGCTGAAAAGCTTGTGCATCTCCTTTTGGCTTTTCATGTAGAGGCCGTCGGGGTAACACATGCGGTTTTGATCCGCCACCGTTTTACCGGTCTGGAGGCAGATGAGGGCATCGTGAGCCGTGTGGTCATCGGCGCCCAAGAAGTGAAAATCGTTGGTTGCCACCAGGGGAATCCCAAGCTTTGCGTGCAGCTTCAGTATGCCGTCATTGACCTTCTTCTCGCGGTCGATACCGTGCCGTTGAATCTCCAGATAGTAGCGGTCACCGAAAATCTCCTTGTATTCGCTGGCAGCTTCTTCGGCTTCCTGCAGTCCCTCCCGATCCAAGAGGTGGGCGATCTCGCCACTGAGGCAGGCAGAGAGGCAGACCAGACCTTCGCTATGCTGGCGCAGTAGCTCCTTATCGATTCGCGGGAAGTAGTAGTACCCCTCGGTGTAAGCCTTCGACACCAGCTTGATGAGGTTGCGATACCCAATTTGGTTTTGTGCCAGCAACACCAGGTGGTTGGAGGCATGATTCAAACCTCTGGCGGCTTGTCGTAATTGCCGACTGCCAACAGCGACATAAACCTCGCACCCGATGATGGGGTTGATGCCGACATCCTTGCAGGATTTGAAGTGTTCCACCGCGCCAAAGAGATTGCCGTGATCGGTTAGAGCAAGTGCGGGCATACCGAAATCGGCCGCCTTGGTGGCCATCTTGGCAACGTGACAGCCTCCGTCGAGCAGACTGTACTCGCTGTGACCATGCAGATGCACGAAATCGGCGGTAGCCATGGTTCAACTTGCCTCCCTCTGGAGTGGCAACACCTTCAGCGGCTCGATCGGCCCGACCACGGGGCAACTATCGAGGTTCGCCGTTTGGCAATGTGCGAAATGGATCGCTCGGGGAGATGGGACCGGAAGCCGAAAATTCGTAGGGTGAGACGGCTCCGTGCGGTCAAACATAGCGATTGCCGAAGGCGTCGTCAATTGACATTCGCCCACCGCACTCCCGTTCGAAAATATGTGTTAAGTGAGTAATTAATAGTTACTTACACCATTGTCATGAAAACCGGAAACCGGGTTTCACGGTACGTCATGGCCGTCCTCATCGGGGCGCTCGATAAACGGCTTCACATTGCCCGGACCCCCACAGAAATCTATATTTTGTTGCCATTGCCGCGCGTTCGCACCTAACTCCCACGAAACGGATGAAGATACTCGTAATTGCTGGGGCGCGTCCCAATTTTATGAAGGTCGCCCCCCTCCTGGCCGAGTTACACAAATTTCCGGCTGAATTCGAGCTGTTGTTCGTCCATACAGGCCAGCATTTTGACTTCCAGATGTCTGAGGTATTCTTCGAGGATCTCGATCTTCCCGATCCGCATCATTATCTGCATGCGGGAAGCGGCAATCCGGCGCGTCAGACCGCCCAGATCATCGATAAGCTCGATCCTGTTCTCGAAGCGGAACAACCCGACCTCGTCGTCGTGGTGGGCGACGTCACATCCACTCCTGCCTGCGCGGTGGCGGCCAGCAAGCGGGATGTGGCTGTTGCCCACGTGGAGGCAGGTTTGCGCAGTGGCGACCGGCGTATGCCGGAGGAATTGAATCGCCTCGCAACCGACGCACTCTCGGACCTTCTCTTCACCTATTCGGCAGATGCGGACGACAACCTGCTGGCCGAGAATGTTCCAGCTTCGTGTATCTTCCGGGTGGGCAACTTGATGATCGATACTCTTGTCCGCCTGCGTCCGCGCGCCGCCGCATCGGATATATTGGAACGCCAGGAGGTCAAACCCCGGGAGTACGCCCTGGCGACCCTGCACCGGCCCTCCAACGTCGACGATCCCGAGGCGCTGCGCGGCATCCTCGGGGCATTCGACCGCATTCAAGCGCATTTGCCAATTCTGTTTCAGATCCACCCCCGCGCCCGCCAACGTTTGGCGGAATTCGGTATGGAGAATTATTTGGAGGGCATTCCGAACCTGCGTCTGCTGCCCCCACAGGGTTACCTCGATTTTCTGCGACTGCAGGAACGTGCCCGACTGGTGTTGACAGACTCGGGCGGCCTGCAGGAAGAAGCGACGGTGCTCGGCGTGCCCTGCCTCACGATGCGTCGCAATACGGAACGACCCATCACGATCGAGCAGGGCACGAACCGGCTGGTCGGTCAGGATCCCGAACAGATCGTGAATGCCGCCCTAGAGACGCTGGAAACCGACCCAACAACCTTCGAGGTTCCGGAATTGTGGGACGGGCACAGCGCCGAACGCCTGGTGGCGGTGCTGCGGCGCGGCATCGAGCGCCGGCAATGACTCGCAACCTGATAGACTAGGAGAACACATGCGCATCTTGGTAACCGGAGGTGCCGGGTTTATCGGCTCACATCTCTGCGACAGATTCCTCAAGGATGGTCATGAAGTGATCTGCATGGACAACCTGCTTACCGGGAGGACCGACAATGTGAGCCAGCATTTCGGCAATCCGAAATTCAGCTTCGTGCAATACGACGTAACGAATTTCATTCACGTAGACGGCCCGCTCGACTTCATTCTGCATTTTGCCAGCCCGGCCAGTCCCGCCGATTTCGAGGATCTGGGCATACGCATCCTCAAGGTTGGAGCGCTGGGTACGCACAAGACCCTCGGGTTGGCGGTAGCCAAAGGGGCCAAGTTTTTCCTCGCCTCGACCTCGGAAGTCTACGGAGATCCGCTGATCCATCCGCAAAACGAGGATTACTGGGGCAACGTCAACCCGATCGGCATTCGCGGGGTCTATGACGAGGCGAAACGGTTCGCCGAATCGATGACCATGGCGTACCACCGACTGCACGGAGTGGACACCCGTATTGTACGCATATTCAACACCTATGGAGAGCGCATGCGGCCCGACGATGGGAGGGCCATTCCCAACTTCATTACCCAGGCGCTGAGCGACCAGGAAATCACCGTCTACGGCGACGGTAGCCAGACCCGCAGCGTGTGTCACGTGAGCGACCTGGTGGAGGTGATAAACCGGGTCATGAAAGCAGACGTCAACACCCCATTCAACATTGGCAATCCTTCCGAGCTGAGCATGGTAGAGCTGGCCAACAAGATCGTCGAGCTGTCGGGAAGCAGCAGCAAGATCGGGTTCAGACCTCTGCCCGAAGATGACCCCAAGATCCGTCTTCCCGATATCACGAAAGCCAGGGAGGTGCTGGGCTGGGAGCCGCGGGTCTCTCCCGACGAAGGGCTGAAACGGACCATCGATTGGTTCGCTGCGAACTTGAGACGGATTTGAGACGGCAGTCTTTACACTTCTTTACAAGGCGGAAAAACTTCCGAAACCGAATTCTGCTACGTTGAGTAGCAGGATCAACGACCCAATTACCACGGGCGCGGAGACCGGCGCCCGCGAATTCTGGTATATACATCTTTCGTGAAAACGATTCATCCCGTCCTCGCCTGTCTCTTTCTGGCTTGCGGTTCAGCTCCCAAGGTGGCGATCCCCGTTCTCAATCTGGACGCACCGGCGGAGTGGTCGGCGGCTGGGAGCGACCTGGCGCCACCCACGGCAACCCCCAACTCCTGGTGGATGGCCTTTGGAGACACAGTGTTGGCCACCTATGTCTACGAAGCCCTCGAGCAGAATCACGACCTTCAGGTTGCAGCAACCCGAGTCGAGGCTGCGGGAGCCCAGGCACGGATCGCTGGAGCTGCGCTGTCGCCTCACTTGAGCGCCAACACCGACGGCTCGCGACGGCGTCAGAATTTTATCGGCTTTCCCATACCAGGGGCCGGCACCGAGGTTCTGAGTTCGACTACCACCACCTATGGCGCTGCGCTCAATTTGAGCTGGGAGCTGGATCTCTGGGGTCGGTTACGAGCGGGAAAGTCAGCTGCGTTGGCCGACCTTCAAGCCAGTCTTGCGGACATGGAAGCGGCCCGCCTGTCGCTGGTGGCGCAGACCGCCCGCGCTTTTTTTGCGGCTCTTGAATCGACTGGACAAGTGCGATTGTCGGAGTCCACGGTCGAGAATCTCCGCCTTGCCGCGGAACAGATTCGCCAACGCTACGTCCGTGGTCTACGACCCTCCCTCGACCTACGGCTGGCGCTGTCGAACGAAGCGACCGCCGCCGCGGTGCTGCAGCAGCGCCTGCGCGCGCGGGACGCCGCATTGCGACAACTCGAGTTGCTGCTGGGGCGTTATCCCTCCGCGACCATCAGGACCGGAGAGCTGCTTCCGTCGCTGCCGCCGGCGGTTCCCACCGGTTTGCCGGCGGACCTGATTTCCCGGCGTCCGGACCTGATCGCCGCGGAAAGACGGCTGGCCGCCGCGGGAGCCCGGGTGACGGAAGCCCGTCGAGCGTTGTATCCCAGGCTCAGTCTCACCGCCTCCGGGGGACGCTCGAGTAGTGAGCTAAAGGATCTGTTGGATGGTGATTTCGCCGTCTGGAATCTGGTGTCGAACCTGAGCCAGCCCTTGTTCCAGGGGGGCCGCCTGCGCGCAGGCGTCGACCTGGCAAGCGCCACCTCGGAGCAGGCGTTGATACGGTTTGTGCAGAGCGCTCTGCGCGCTTTCGGTGAGGTGGAAGCCGCCCTCGCCGCCGAGCATTATCTTGCGCGACAGGAAGTGTCGTTGCGCTCGGCGGCGGCAGAGGCAGGGGCCGGCCACATGCTGGCATCCGAACGGTATAGACAAGGTCTGGAGGATATGACGACGCTGTTGGAGGCACAACGGCGAGCGTTCAATGCCGATAGTCAGCTCTTGCTGGTACAACGACAGCGCATCGACGCGCGCATCGATCTGCACCTGGCTCTGGGAGGCGACTTCGACTCCGCAACAGACGAAACCCCGGAGTCAACCGAATGAGACGAATCGTGCGGTTGGGGGCGCTGCCCCTGGGTATTCTCATACTGGGATTCGTCGTGTTTCGCGTGCTGCTCTCGATGAGCGAGCCACCTGCGAGGGTGGACCGCGCCTACAACGGACCGTTGGTGGAAGCGCTGGAGCTTCCAGCGGTTTCGGTCCGCGTAACCGTCGAAGCCCACGGCACCGTGCGTCCCAGTGCCCAGATCGATCTGGTACCCCAGGTGTCCGGCGTCGCGGTATGGAAGTCGGAGGCGCTGGAGGCGGGCGGCTTTTTCGCCAACGGCGATCTTCTGCTCCAGATCGACCCGGAGGAGTACGAGCTCGCCTTGGAGCGTTGGGAAGCGGAGGTCGCCCAGAGGCAGTATCGCCTCGCCATCGCCAAAGAGGAATCCGAGGTCGCGCGCAGTGAGTGGGAACGGTTGTCGACCAACGACGGCGCAGCGCTTGAACCCGCCAATCCGCTGGTCTTCCGCCTGCCTCAGCTGCATGCTGCCGAGGCAGACCTGAAAGCAGCGATGGCGCGGCTGGCGGAAGCCCGTTTGCAACTGCGGCGCACCCGACTCAAGGCACCCTTTGACGGGCGCGTGCGAAGCAGTCGTATCGAAGCTGGCCAGTTCGTAAATGCAGGCCAGGCCCTGGCGCAACTCTACAGCATCGAGAAGGCTGAAATCGTGTTGCCCGTGCCGGACGAGGATCTGGCCTGGTTCGAGGTGCCGATCAACACCCCCAGCGACGGAGGATCGCGCCTGCTGGGCGATACCTCCGCGGAGGTGACACCGGTCCGCGCTGTCCGTGACATCGGTAGTGACGTCATCATTGCCGGATGGTACGCCGGCCAAGAGCACCGGTGGGACGGGCGTTTGATACGCGCCGAGGGCGAGCTGGATCCAAGGAGTCGTATGGTGCACCTGGTGGCCGAGATAGAGCGGCCGTACGACAAGAGCTACTCCGCCCCGCTGGTTGTTGGCATGTTCGTGGACGTCCAGATACTGGGACGAGAGGTGGACGACGTCCGCCGGGTGCCGCGCCGCGCGGTGCGTCCTGGAAACTTGGTCTGGGTGGTGGATCGGGACCAGATCCTGCGGGTGCGCCCGGTTCAGGTAGCTCACGCCAGCAAGGAAGAGATGCTCGTTCGCATCGACATGGAGCCCGGCGAGAAGATTGTCGTTTCCCAATTGACCGGCGTAACTGATGGGATGAAAGTTCGCGTAGCGGAGGAGTCGACGCTATGAAGAGACCCGTCGAGTGGATGGCCCGCAACCACGTCGCGGCCAACCTGTTGATGCTGTTCCTGATGCTGACCGGACTGCTCGGGATTATCGGGATGAAGAAGGAAACGTTCCCGGAATTCTCTCTGAACCAGGTCCAGATCCAGGTGCCCTACCTCGGCGCCAGCCCGGAAGAGGTTGAGGAAGGGGTTAGCAAAAGGATCGAGGAGAGACTCTCTGGCCTGGAAGGCATTCGCAAGATCCGCTCGACCTCGTCGGAAGGCGTGGGTGTCGTTTCGGTCGAACTCCAGCTCGGCTCCGACATGGGCCAGATGCTCGATGACATCAAGAATGAGATCGACCGCATCAACACTTTTCCCGCAGAAACCGAAAAGCCGGTCATCAAGGAGATGGTGCGGCGCAACCAGGTGATCGACGTAGTGGCGTACGGCGACGTGGGAGAGAAGGCCCTCAAGGTCGTCGCCGAGCGCGTGCGCGACGAATTGCGGGACGCTCCGATGATTACGCAGGTGGAGCTAGCGGGTGTGCGCATCGACGAGATCTCCATTGAGGTTTCCGAGAAGATGCTGCGCCGGCACGGACTTTCCCTTGCCCATGTAACCGACGCGGTCAGGCGCGCCAGCCTCGATCTGCCCGGGGGCAGCGTCAAAAGCGAAAACGGTGAGGTCCTGGTTCGCACCAAGGGTTTGCGTTACACCGGCAGCGAGTACGAAGACGTGGTGCTGCTGACCCGCCCCGACGGCACTTCACTGAAGCTGGGCCACATCGCCACCATCGTTGATGGGTTCGAAGACAGCGATCTCATCTCTCGATTCAACGGACAACCTGCCGCCGTGGTTCAGGTTTACCGCACCGGGGACCAGAGTGCCCTCGAGATCAGTGAGTACGTAAAGCAATTCATCGGAGAACGCAGGGCACAGTTGCCGGCCGGCGTCAAGCTGGACTACGCTCGCGACGACGCCCGCCTCTTGCTGAGCCGTTTGGATTTGCTGCTGCGAAACGCCCGCCTGGGACTCGTGCTGGTCTTTATTCTGCTAACCCTCTTTCTCGACCTGCGGCTGGCCTTCTGGGTGATGATGGGAATCCCCATCTCGTTGTTGGGCAGCTTCCTGCTCATGCAGCCCTTCGACGTATCCATCAACATGCTGTCGCTGTTTGCCTTTATCGTCTCGCTGGGCATCGTCGTCGACGACGCGATCATCGTGGGGGAGAATGTCTTTGCCCACCGCGAGCGGGGGAAGAGCTTCGTGCGCGCAGCCATCGACGGAACGCTTGAGGTCGCGAAACCGGTCACCTTTTCCATCCTCACCTCCATAGCCGCTTTCATGCCCCTGTTCTACGTCGAAGGCATGATGGGCAAGTTCATGGCGGTGATCCCGGTGATCGTCATCTCGATGCTCGCCGTTTCGCTCATCGAAGCCCTGGTTATTCTTCCGGCCCACCTCTCTTCTTCGAGCCAGGGCTGGGCTTCTAGAGTTATGGGACGGCTGTTCCGAGCTCCGCTGGCATGGCACGATGCCATACAAAGATGGGTGGATCGCCGGCTTAAGCTGTTCGTCAACAATCGTTACCGGCGCACAGTTAGCCTGGCCATTTCCAATCCCCTGATCACCACCGCTCTCGCCGCCAGCCTCATGCTGGTCACCGTCGGCTGGGTCGGCGGAGGCCACATCAAGTTCGTGTTCATGCCCAAGATCGATTCGGATTGGTTGACGATTTCGCTGGTCATGCCCCAGGGCACCACCGCGGAACAGACCGAGCAGGTGGTAAAACGGATCGAAGCGGGCGCGTTGGCGGTTCGAGATGAATACGACGGCCGCAGGTCGGCGGACCAACCTTCCGTGTTTCGCAATGTCTTCACCATCATCGGAGATCGGCCGACGGGTCGGAGAAGCAGCATGTCCTCAGCGGGTCCGGCGGGAGGCCAGGGTCATGTGGCAGAGATAACTATCGAGCTTTTGCCGTCAGAGGTGCGGCCGTTTTCCAGTTCGGAGATTGCCGCGAAGGTCCGCGGCCAGGTCGGCGAGATTCCCGGGCCAGAATCGCTGACGTTCACCGCCTCCCTGTTTTCCGCCGGCGATCCGGTGGACGTGCAGTTGTCCTCTAACGATTTCCAGCAACTCCTTCAGGCGGTGGAGCGGCTAAAATTGGAGCTGGCCGGTTATCCTGGCGTTGGTGACATCCAGGACAGCTTTCAAGAAGGCAAGTTGGAGATGAAGCTCGCCCTTCGGCCCCAGGCTCGAACCCTCGGCATTACTCTTTCAGACCTCGCGCGCCAGGTGCGGCAGGGATTCTACGGCGACCAGGCGCTTCGCGTTCAGCGGGGCAGCGACGACGTCAGAATCATGATACGCTACCCTGAAGACGAGCGTCGTAGCATTGGCGATATCCGCAACATGCGGGTGCGGACGCCCGATGGGGTCGAGGTTCCCTTTGCCCACGTTGCCGACGTCACGGTGGGTTATGGCTACGCCAGCATCGAACGTAGCAGCGAGCAGCGCATCGTTTCGGTTACCGCAGACATCGATGAGAAGATCGCCAATGCCGACGAGGTCAACAGAGATCTCGCGGCGCGCATTTTACCGGCCCTAATAGAGGATTATCCCGAGCTCAGGTACAGCTACGAAGGTGAACAACGGGAGCGCGCCGATTCCTTCGCCAGCCTTGGGCGGGGTTTCATCGTCGCCATGTTCGCCATCTATGCCTTGCTGGCCGTACCGTTCCGATCCTACACCCAGCCGTTGGTGGTAATGAGCGCTATCCCGTTCGGAATGATCGGCGCGGTCTGGGGCCACGTGGTCATGGGCCTCGACCTGGCCTTGTTGTCTATGTTTGGCGTCGTGGCGCTATCCGGAGTGGTCGTCAACGACTCGCTGGTACTACTGAGTTTCTACAATGATTTGCGAAGCCAGGGGAAACCTGTGGAGGAAGCGCTGGTTGAAGCTGCGTGTCAGCGCTTCCGACCGATACTGCTGACCTCTTTGACCACTTTCTTCGCACTGTTGCCGATGATCCTGGAAAAAAGCGTGCAAGCACAATTCCTCATCCCCATGGCGGTGAGCCTAGGGTTCGGGATTCTGTTCGCCACGGCGATCATTCTCATCGGCGTGCCTGTCGCCATGAAGATGCTGCACGAGGTACTGTCGCTTCTCGGACATGAACGAGCGGAATATCTGGCCAAAGATGAGGCCGTCTCAGAGGTTGCGTGATAGACTCCAACCCTTGACACCTCCCCTCTGGCTAAGCTTATTTAGGCTGCATTTTTCGGACTCATAACAATCCCTTCAACCACGCAGCGAGAGCGGGAACTTCTTGAAAAACTTCGAGTACGTCACCCCCAAGACGCTCCGCGAGGCCATCGCCCAGCTTTCCGAGCAAAACGGCAATGCCCGAGTCCTCGCCGGAGGAACAGATCTCATCGTCCAGATGAGAATTAAACGCCTACAGCCCGAACGAGTTGTAGATGTCAAGAAAATTCCAGAGGTCAACGAATTGTCGTACGGCCCCAAGCGCGGTTTGCGCGTCGGCGCGGCCGTACCCTGTTGGCGCCTCTACAACGATCGGGAGGTGGTTGAGCGGTACCCCGGCCTGGTCGACTCGGCATCCATCATTGGTGGGATCCAGATCCAGGGACGGGCGACTATTGGCGGAAACCTATGCAATTCCTCGCCCAGCGCTGACAGCACACCCACCATGATCGTCTATGGCGCCACCTGTGAAATCGCGGGTCCCAACGGAAAACGCCAGGTTCCGGTGGCCGAGTTCTGCACCGGACCGGGAACGAACATTCTGACCCCGGGAGAGCTCCTCGTGTCGGTGACCTTCCCGCCAGTTCGCAAGTTTTCCGGCGCCCACTACCTGCGTTTTATTCCGCGAAACGAGATGGATATCGCCGTCGTCGGCGTCGGCGCCTACGTCGAGCTGGCGAACCGGAAGAAGGACTTCAAAACCGTTCGCATCGCCCTGGCGGCGGTGGCGCCAACCCCGGTGGTGGCAGAGGAAGCGGCGAATCTGCTTGTGGGTCGGGCTGTGAGTGATGAGGCGATCGAGGAGGCGGCCCGGGCTGCAAAGTCCGCCGCCCGACCGATCTCCGACATGCGGGGCACCGCCGAGTACCGCACCCATCTGGTAGGGGTTCTCACCAAACGAGCGTTGAGTGGCGCCCTTCGCCGGGCTCGGGGTGAATTCGTACCGAATGCGGTGCAAGATCCGACCAGCAACTGACCAGGATTGGAGCAAGCAATGAGCAAAGTTCACGTTCATACGAAGATCAACGGAGAAGAGGTGGAATTCCTCTGTGAACCCCGGCAAAGCCTGCTCGAGGTCCTGCGCGAGGAGCTGGGATTCACCGGGACCAAGGAAGGGTGCAACGACGGCAACTGCGGCGCCTGTACTGCCATCGTGGATGGCGTTATCGTAGACACCTGTCTCGTCCTTGGGGTGGAGGCGGAGGGGAGTGAAATCACTACGGTCGAGGGTCTGGCCACCCCCGAAGGACTGATACCCCTGCAGCAGAAGTTTCTAGAGCATGCCGGACTTCAATGTGGCATCTGCACGCCCGGATTTCTCGTGGCCTCCAAGGCGCTGCTCGACCACAAACCAAGACCGACCGAGCACGACGTCCGCCATTGGCTGGCGGGCAATCTCTGCCGCTGCACCGGTTATGATAAGATCGTCAGGGCGGTGCTCGACGCAGCCCAAGCTTGAGCCGACGACGCAAATACCGATCCATCTCCCAATGGAACGACTGTGAGCAAGGAGGAGAACATGCCTAACAACGGAAACGGCAAATACAGGGTTATCGGGACGCGGCCTCTTCGACACGACGGCACCGACAAGGTGACTGGAAGGGCGGTCTACGGCGGTGATGTTCGCCTTACCAACATGCTGTATGGGGCCGTCTTGCGCAGTCCCCATGCCCATGCGCAGATCAAATCGATTAATACCAGCAAAGCCGAAGCTCTTGCCGGAGTTAAGGCAGTCGCCACCAATGCCGACCTGCCGCCCATTAAAGGGGATGAAATTGTCGATCTGGGAGAGGGGCCGGCACGCCTGAAATATATGCGGGACAATGTCCTCGCGTCCGACAAAGCTCTCTACCGTGGCCACGCCATCGCGGCCGTCGCCGCGATCAACCCCCATATCGCCGACGAAGCCGTTTCCCTGATCGACGTGGACTACGAGGTATTGCCCCCGGTGGTCAACGTGCACGATGCGATGAAGGAGGGGGCGACGTTGGTTCACGAGGACCTCACCACCAAGGAGGGGGATGAGGACACCGGGAAGAAGAGCAACGTAGCACAGCACATCCATCACAAATTGGGTGATCCGGGCCCGGCGTTCGCCGAAGCGCACGTGATCGCCGAACGGGAGGTGGAATCGGCAACGGTCCACCAGGGGTACATCGAACCTCACAACGCCACGGCCATGTGGAATCCGGATGGCCAGCTGACCATCTGGACCAGCACGCAGGGGGCGTTCGTCGCCCAGAAGCAGACCGGCGCGATCCTCGGTCATCCGGTGTCGAAGATCAAGGTAATTCCGGCGGAGATCGGGGGCGGATTCGGTGGCAAGATACCCGTTTACCTGGAACCGCCTGCCGCCGTGTTGTCGCGCAAATCCGGTCATCCCGTCAAGTTGATCATGACGCGGGCGGATGTCTTCGAAGGCACAGGCCCCACACCCGGAGCGGACGTGCGCGTAAAGATTGGTGCGGATCGAGAAGGCAAGATTGTTGCCGCCGAAGCGTATCTCGCCATCGAAGCGGGCGCCTATCCCGGGTCGCCCTTCAATTGCGGTGTCATGTGCGTGCTCTCTTGCTACGAGGTGCCCAACGGCACCATCGACGGCTACGACGTCGTCGTCAACAAACCGCGCAGTTTTGCCTACCGGGCACCGGTGTCGACCCAGGTCGCCTTTGCCACCGAGACCGTCATGGACGAGCTGGCGGCGAAGCTGGACATGGATCCGTTGGAGATTCGCCTCAAGAATGCGGCGAAGGAGGGCACCCGACGGGTGGACGGGATCGTCTATTCGAGAATCGGATGTGTGGAGGCCCTGGAGGTTATCCGCGACAGCAATCATTATAAAGCCCCGCTGGGCAAGAACCAGGGTCGCGGCATCGCCCTGGGATACTGGTTCAACGTGGGGCTCAAGTCTGCAGTTTCCGCCAGCGTCAACAAGGATGGTTCGGTGAATCTGGTGGAGGGCTCGACGGACATCGGCGGCACCCGGACCTCCATCTCCATGCAGTTCGCCGAGGTTTTGGGCCTGGAATCGGAGGATATCATCCCTCAAGTGGCTGATACGAGCTCGGTCGGCTATACCGACGTCACCGGAGGAAGCCGGACGACCTACGCCACCGGCTGGGCGGCCTACAACGCCGCTCACGACGTCAAGCGGCAGATGCTGGAGCGTGCGGCGAAGTTATGGGAGGCCGGAGAAGACGAGGTCGAGTTTCGTGATGGGCTGTTCACGCACAAGAGCGATTCGAGCAAGAAACTCAACTTCAAGGAACTGGCGGGTGAGCTGGAAGAGACCGGCGGTCCCGTGGTCGGGCACGGCACGGTGGACGCTGGCTTCCTAACAGCCGGCGGATCGTTTGCCGCCAATATCGCCGACGTGGAAGTAGATCCGGAAACCGGCAAGACCTCCATCGTCCGTTTCACCGCCATTCAGGACGCCGGCACCGCGATCCATCCGAGCTACGTGGAGGGCCAGATGCAGGGCGGCTCCGTCCAGGGCATCGGTTGGGCCCTCAACGAGGAGTACTTCTACAACGAGGAAGGCACCATGGTCAACTCCACCTTCCTCGACTACCGCATCCCCACCTCCTTGGACCTGCCGATGATCGAGACGGTTATCGTTGAAGTGCCCAACCCGACCCATCCCTTCGGCGTTCGCGGAGTGGGAGAGGCGAACATCGTTCCTCCGCCGGCTGCCGTTTGCAATGCGATCAACGATGCGGTAGGCGTGCATCTCGACGAATTGCCGATGCGGCCGGATCGCCTTCTTGCCGCTTTGCAGCAGAAGCAGACCACGGAGGCTATCGCGGCCGGATAAAAAGATGCCAACGGTCTGGGTACCCTCGCTGATGCAGAAACTTACCGGTGGGAACGGCCAGGTTGAGGTTAAAGGTGAGACCGTGCGCCAGATCATCGAGGAGTTGGAAGCCACCTATCCCGGCTTCAAAGACAGGTTATGTGAGGATGATCGTTTGAAACCTGGGATGGCAGTGGCGGTGGATGGAGAGGTCAACAACGAAGGGATGAGGCGCAAGGTTCCCAGCAACAGCGAGGTTCACTTCCTTCCAGCCATCAGCGGCGGTTAGCACGGCCCCTAGTCGCTTCCGTCGCGATCTTCATCGTCAATCCATTCTCGCTCCTGCGAGTCAAGACGCGAAAGCTGTCTTCGGCGTAGGACCCGAACACGCCCAAACCACCATCCACGTGGAACACGGGGCCGTTGTCGCCGTCGCTGCCCGATTCGCCGTTGAAAAAAGTCGAAAAGTAATCGAAATAGTTCTGGTCTACCGACTGCAGGCGGACCTGGTATTCCCCTTCGAACCGAACGCCCAACCACCAGAAGTCGCTGCGCAGCGTGTCAACGGGGACCCAGTAGTCGATCTTGCGCTGACTAAACAGTTGGCCACGCCGATCCCTCCACTTCTTACCCTCCGTCCAGTCTTTGCCCTCGATATCGTCCCAATCCTCCTGCTGTCGGTCGCGTAACCAGCGGATAGTGTCACCGCTGGCGCGCACCAACGAAATGTTTTCCTCAAAAAACCGCCGCAACTCTTCGATCTGCCGATCCAACGCCGCCAGGGAATCGGCGCTCGCCTCACCCTCTAATTGTTCCCTGAGGGCGACCAGGGTGTCGAGATCGGCGGTGAGCGGTTCGGCTGAGATCGGCAGCGACCTGACCTCCACCGCTTCCACGATGATAACGTAACCTGCCGCATTCTCGCTCTTGTTCCAGAAAAATTCTCCCGGATGCTGCAGACTGCCGAATCCTTCCGAAAAGGACTGCTGGTAAGTAATGGTGTCTCCAACGACGGCGGTCACCTCAGCCGTGAACGGAACGGTCGTCCGGGCACGCACCTGACGGGAATCCGGAGAATCAACTTCGAGGGTGTAGGTCTTGCCGGACTCGACTGCGAGGGTGGAGGCCGAAATGGAATACAACCCGGAACCCGTGGGCATTTCGGACAGAACATAAGGTCTGATCGTCCACCAGGATCCTCACCTCAGCCTCTGTGAGGGTATCCTCGAGCCCCTCAAAGAACTGCTCTGGCGGCAGGGTGTTGCGCAACTTTACGAGTGGGTCGCGCCCCGGCGTAAGGTAAGCTTCGACAACAACCGTTTGGTCCGGGTTTTCGACTTCATTCGGCTTGCTGCACGCCGAACAAATCGCACAAAGCAGCAACAGCGTTAGACGCCCCATTATCGATGGCCTCTCAGAAATTGAAGTCCACGCCAAGACTCGGCAGCAGCGGCAACATGGAGATCTCCCGTCGCTTCCCCGGCTTTCGCTTTTCGACGTTGCCTTCACTCCAGAAGTAGTTGAAGATGTTTGTATGGTTGGTGACGTTTACCGCCTGCAGGTAGAGTTTCATTCCCCAATTTTCGAATTCGAAGCGACGTTGAAGCGAGATGTCCAGGCGCTGGTAGTCGGGTAGCCGAACGCCGTTAAGAGCGCCCTTGTCTTGGAAGATGTAGCGAAAACCGGAGGGCACTTCCAGCTCTCCACGACCAAGTACCTGGGTGTAAGGTTGGCCCGAAGCGAGCGCGAATCTGCTGTTCAGCGACCACAACCTTGCAAGCCGCCACGAGTGCACTACGTTAAGCGAGAATCTACGATCAAACTTCGATTTGAACGGCTTCTCCACACCCGCCAAGTTCTGGTTCACTCGATTGTGCGTTCGCTCAAGCCTACCGAAAAAGAGATCCAACCGGTCTGTTTTCTGGCTCTTTTTTTGATTAGTGCGTCGAAGCCGTACGCCTCGCCGTCCCCCCGCCGCAGAATGTCCCCGATCTCGGTCGAGTTCTGCTCGTCGTAGTTCAGCTCGTAGAGCTCTTCGTAATCCTTGTAGTAGAGTCCACATCGAAGTTCAATCCGTAACGTTCGGTCTCGAGCCCCGCGATGAAGTGGTTGGCGGCACTGGGCCCAGCGGTTGAATCCGCCAATGCCCAAACGTTAGAGAGAATCGAGATACTCTGGAATTCTCTTGAAAGGCGGAATATATATTGGTGATAGCGCCCCACTGCACCTTTCAAATAGGTTTTGGCGCCCAGTTGATACCGCGCCGCGAGTCGCGGTGACCACCCGGAGTAATCACCGTTGGTGAACTGGTTGAAGCGCAACCCCGGCTGCACCGTCCACAACCTGTTAAGCGACCAGTTGTCCTGCACGTAGATCGAGTTGTGGAACCCTTCCACGTCGACTCGCACCCACTCTAGGTCCGACTCGCCAAAGGTGTATTCCATAGACATCCGCTTTACCAGCAAGCCGACCTCGACAGCGTGATCCTTCGATGGAAAATAGTTCATATCCGCTTTGAACGAGGCATCGGTGAGTCGATTGTTCTCCTCCAGCTCCACGTCTTCGGTATCGAAGGTGGTCGTGGCGTTGAAGCGGCTGGCGGTGGCCAGGAAATTTCCGAACAAAGAGCTGTCGAAAACATGCGTCCACTTGGAGCTGACGGTTCGATTGCCCCATTCCAGGTCGGCATCGAATTCGAGGATGCGAATGTTGAGATTGTCCCGGCCCGCGTACCCAGCCACAGTCAGCCGATCGTCATGGGACAGGATCTGGTGGGTTTTCCCCTGAAGGTCGAAGAAGTTGTAGGTGAGATTGGCCAGATCGTCGGACTGCCCCTCGGCGTATGAGAGCAAGGGGTCCAGATGGGTGCGGCGACCGGAAACGAGCCACGATCCCTTGCCCGCCGGACCTTGAACCGTCAGTCGCGAGCTAAGAAGACTGGCCCCGCCTTCGGCCTCGAATTTCTCCTTGTTTCCCTCATCCGTTATTACGTTTAGGACCGAAGAGAGACGGCCCCCGTATTTCGCCGGAAAACCTCCGCGCAACAGCTCGGTGCTTTTCGCCGCATCGGCGGGAAAGGTGCTGAAGAGGCCGAAGAGGTGGGAGGCATTGTAGACGTCGGTGCCGTCCAGTAGTACGAGATTCTGGTCGGGCGTTCCACCGCGAACGTAGAGACCGACCGAAAAGTCAGAGAGCGATGCCACTCCCGGCAAGGTTTGAATCGTGCGAATCGGGTCGGCTTCGATCGCCGCCGGGGCCGCCTTGAGCTCCTTCACCAGCAGGACGGTTCGCCCCGGGCTGATGTCGAAGCTCTCTATCGCCTCCCGCTCCGCCTCGACGACTACCGTCTCCAACTCGATCGCTTCTTCCGAGAGCGGCAGGTCGAGCACCAGGTCACTGGTGCCCAGATCGACTTCCTTCTTGAAGGTCTTGTATCCGATTAGCGAAGCGGCGAGGGTGTAACGTCCCGGCGGGATCCTCGTTATCGCATAGTAGCCACTCTCGTTGCTGATGCCGCCGTGTTGTTCACCCTTGAGATAAACGCTGACAAAAGGCAGGCTTTCTCCGTTGCTCTCGTCGCGCACGAATCCGCTTATGTCAGCGGCGAGTGACGGTCCGATCGACACCGTCAGAACAGCGCCCAGGGCGAGCAGATAATTTTTCAAATAACAGCGCCTCACCGATGCCCCGTCGATCCGAATCCTCCCACGCCCCGGTCGGTATCGGCCAATTTGTCGACTTCCAGCATTTCCGCCTGAACAACGGCCGCGATCACCAGTTGGGCGATCCGATCGCCGTGTTCGATGGACTGGGGTTCGGCTGAGTGGTTGATGAGAATGACCCCCACCTCGCCGCGGTAATCGGCATCGATGGTCCCCGGGGCGTTGAGCACGGTGAGCCCCCGCTTGAGCGCCAAACCACTGCGCGGTCGCACCTGTCCCTCGTAACCTCGGGGAATCTCCATGTGAAGTCCGGTGGGAATCAGCGCCCGCTCTCCCGGACCGATCATCAGCGGCGCCGCTAGATGTGCGCGGAGATCCATACCAGCACTGTCAATCGTTTCGTAGGCTGGCACCGGATTCTCGCTCGCGCGTGTCATGAGTACCCGTATGTCTTGCACAGAGCTAAACCCGGTCAGCTTGGTAATCTGACCGCCAGCGCACCTTTAACGTCTGCAGATAGACCGCACCGAAAAGGTAGAAGGTGGTGGCGAATAGACTCAAAATTGCCGTGATGAAAACGATCAACATGCGGCGCGGTTGCGATTTCTCTTCCGGGACCATAGCTGGATCCAGCACCTGCACCGTCGAGGTTTCGTTGCTGGCCTCGATGAGAGCTTCGGCTTCCTGCTCCAACAGCAGCTTCAGGAGCGCGGCCTGGACCAGGACATCCTTCTCCACAAGGGCAAACTGCTGGGCGACCTCGGGAATGTCCCGCAACGGCAAGAACAGGTTTTCCTCCAACTGCAGTTCTACGGCGATCTTGCTTCTGAGGTCTTCCGAATCGTTGGCGCCGTCGCGCAGAAACGCCAGCGCTTCCTGACGCAGGTGAAACTCCTGCTCCAGTTTCTGGACCTGCGGATGGGTCATGGAAAAGCCGGACAGCAGCAGGCTGTTGCGGCCGATCAAAAGTTCCATCGCCGCCACCTGCATCTCAGCGGCAGCGCGAATAACCGATTTTGCCTGCTCTTCGATGGAGATCGCGTTGTGTTCCGCCTGAAAACGCTGCAGCTTATCCATGGCCTTGTCGAGCTTGTCCTCCTCCCGGCGAATCAGCTTCTGGATGAAGTCGTAACGCTCCTGGGCGGAGGTTTGCGTGAAACTCTGGTTGGTACTGTCCAACAGCACCACGTAATGGTTCGCCATGTCGGTCGCCAGGTTTGGATCGCGGTCCGCCACTTTTATCAGGATCGTGCCCTGTTCGCTCTTGCCGATCTCGGTATTGTCTTTCAGTTTTTCGATCGCATCTGTGATCAGATCCGCGTCGTAGACAGCCATAAGATCGAAATCCTGGACCAACCGCCTTCTCATGGTCGGACTCTTCAAGATCGCCACGAAAATGTCGGCCGGCGTCCCTTTCTCGCCCAGGTGCAAGGAAGGTATGGGAAGGCCGGAAAGCAGATCGGCAAACCCGAACCCCTTCTTCTGCTCTTTGGGTGGCAGCAGCTGGACCTCGGCGGTGTACACGTTGGGCAGCAAGAAGCTGATGCCGCCGGCCAGAATACACAAAGCCAGTGTACTTCCCAGGATCAGGCGCTTGCCGGCGTTTAAGGTTGCCAGCAGATCCAGTAGATCAAGTTTGTTTTGATTCATTCCCAGGAGCTCCTCAAAGTGTCCGCACCAGAATGACCAGCGTCAGCGTCTCCGCCAGGGTCCTCATGGTTGACTGGGTGAACCCCCACCAGTCCCGATACTCCTTCTCGGGTACCCAGAGCTCGTCACCAGCCTCAACGACCAGATTCTTACTCAACCTCTCGCGGACACCCGTGCGGGCCCGTATGAGGCGTGCACCCCCTTTGTCGGCATTCCAGGTATAACCGCCGGCCTGTTCCAGATAGAATCCGGCGCGGCGACCATCCTCGAAATCCAGCAGTCCCGGTCGCCTGAGCTGTCCGCTGAGGCTAACCGTCCGTCTCTTTTCGGGCACGAAGATTACGTCCCCGCCTTCGATCAGGATGTTCTGGGTTTCGTCGTTGGTCTCGAACAATCGCTCGAAGTTGACGGCCACACGGCCTCGTTGTTCGCGTCCTTTTGTCTTCAGGTATGCCTTGTCTTCTGGACTCATGTCTGCCAGCCCACTGACCCGCTGCAGTTCCCGCAGACGCTGTAGCTCCGGATCGACGATGGCGCGGAACTTGGCACGTATTACCGAGGCTTGCGCCAGTGAGGCGTCTTCGGTAAATCCGCCGGCCATAGCAACAACCTCCCGCAGCGTCGTTTTGCCATGAGCAATTCGATACCGGCCCCGGAATCCCACCTCGCCGTGAACGTGCACGGTTGGCGTCTGCTGCCAGTCAGAGCGGGTGCGGACAAAGAGCATGTCCTTCGGTTGCAGCGGAAAATCGGCGATGTCCGCGAGGGTGCGAAAAACGGAATCCTCAGCTCCCACCAGCTTCAAGATGTTGTCGCTGCCGTCTTCGCCGAAACGCCAGATCTCCGCCTCCTTCAAGGGAGCATTGCCCGACTTACCACCGGCAAGCTTCATCAACGTGCCAACGGTGTCACCAGGGCGAAATTCCTGGACGCCCTCCTGATTGACCGAGCCGTAGGCGTACATCTCGAACTGCAGATAGGGTACGTGGACCACGTCCCCCATGCGCAAATACGGATTGTGTGCAACCTCGCCGGTCGCCCTGAACATCTCCAAATCGACCGCTTCTCTCGATCCATCTTGGTGGATAAGCTGTATGGAGCGACGGGCCGCCGGTTGCGGCGTAAACTCCCGGGTTCGCGATATCTTCTTGCCTCCCACGGTCTCTTCGATTTCAGTCCCGGACAACTCATCGAGAAATCCCCCGCCGCGTTCGATGAGCTCGGAAATCCGCATCGTTGGGTGTACGATGAAGCTGCCATCGGTCAGTACGGCGCCAGTGAGATAAACGGTGAAAAACCGCATGCCAAGGAGCGAAACGGAAACCTTGACGTTCGGATATTGTTCGTGGGCGGCAGTGGTCAGCAGCTCCCGCACCTCTAGCAGGGTTTTGTCCGCAACTGCGAAGGGCCCGATTGTGGGAATGATCACAGATCCTTCGGGGCCCACCTCCAGATGGTACGGAAGATCCCACTCGCCCCACACGTAAAGCAGGATGGCATCGCCGGGACCTACCACATAGGTCGCAGGGTCGATCTTCTTGTCCTGGCTGATGCGCAGGCGCTCCACTTCTTCGCCCTTCGGCATCCGCAGACGCCCCGTAACCCTGCCGTCTCCAATCCCTGGAATATCGACTCCGGGGATCTGCCGCAGTTTGGCTTCCTCCTCTTCAGTCTCCTTAACCAAATCCTCAAGGTTCTGAGGAAAGGCATCTTGCGGTAGGTACGCCAACGCACAGATGGCGATGAACGCAAAAAGTGTAGGTTTTGCGTTGCTCATCTCTTCCTCCTGAATCTCACAGCGGCACCGCGAACCCGGTACCGCAATCTCCGTTGCACGAGTGATACGAGGTCGCGTTGTCAGGTTGGCCTCAGTTTTCTGCGTCCGACCCGGTCGCCAATGTCGCCCGCGCCCCGTACTGTTTCTGATAGTATGCTTTGTAATCCATGCCGCTTTTTATGTTGCGCCACCATTCTTCGTTGGATACGTACCAGTCCACAGTTTCCGCCAGAGCGGCACCGAAATCCCACTTCGGTTTCCAACCCATCGCTTTGATCTTCGTGCAATCGAGAGCGTAACGCTGATCGTGCCCAGGGCGGTCTTCAACGAACTGCACGAGGTTATCCGGTTTGCCCAGCAACTCTAAAATCGCTCGCGCAACTTCGAGGCCGGTAGCGTCGTTGTCACCGCCAACATTGAACGCTTCACCCGGGACCGCGTTGTGCAGCACGAGGTCGAGGGCGCGGCAGTGATCCTGGACCAAAAGATGATCCCGTATTTGAAGCCCATTGCCGTACACCGGAAGGCCGAGATCATCGATGGCGTTGGTGATGTACAAAGGGACGCGTTTTTCAGGATACTGATACGCTCCGATGTTGTTCGAACAGCGGGTGATCAGGGTGGGCAAATCGTGGGTGGTAAAATAGGAACGCGTAAGGAGTTCTGCGCTGGCTTTGCTGGCTGAGTATGGACTGCGCGGATCCAACGGCCAGTCTTCGGTCCACGCCCCCTCCTCGATACTTCCATACACTTCGTCGGTACTGACCTGGAGAAATCTCTCGACCCCACTTGCTCGAGCGCAGTCCAGCAGGACGTAGGCCCCGTATACGTTGGTGCGAACAAACGCGTCCCCCCCCATAATGCTGCGATCGACGTGGGTTTCCGCCGCAAAGTTGGCAACCATATCCACTGAGCTCATCAACGGCTCGACGACGGCGAAATCGCAAATGTCACCCTGGACGAAATCGTAGCGTGGGTCGTCTTCGAGGTCATGGAGGTTCGCACGATTCCCGGCGTAGGTCAGCTTGTCGAGATTCACAACGTGATAGTCGGGATAGGTTTCCAGGATGTAGCGAACGAAATTGCTGCCTATGAATCCACAACCGCCGGTTATCAGAAGTTTTTTCATATCAGCTTCCCCTTGCTATGGGGTACTCTCGCCGTCTTACAGTAGGCGGAGCACCGCATGATCAAATAAAGTGAATCGCGTCCAGCTTGGATTGCCGGGGTTGAAATCAGTAGC
Organism: Candidatus Latescibacterota bacterium; assembly: GCA_965217095.1. Taxonomy (GTDB): domain Bacteria; phylum Latescibacterota; class UBA2968; order UBA8231; family UBA8231; genus CAYNZV01. The sequence goes on along the minus strand of OZ244235.1, from coordinate 5,110,990 downwards.
GCTGGACGATACGCAAGTGGGCAGGGGTTTGGTCGGAATGGTGAACTATTTAGACGAGATTTTCAAGAATACGTGAATCCCAAACTGTTGTCAAGATACCCACTTGGACGCGTTGACCCGGGAGGCGGGCGCTCATTCTGCTTGTTGATTTATCCGCGGTTCTAGTCCCACGTATCGTTGAAAATTGCGGGTGGTCCGCGTTGCCACCTGATCCCAGGTGGTTGCCGAAAGCGTGGCTACCGCCTCGGCGACCTCGCGCGTCCGCCGGGGATGCCCGGGGATTCCGTTGATACCTACGGGCGCATCTGTCTCCAGAAGTAACAGCTCGTCTGCCACCTGGGAAACGACGCCCAGCGCCTGTTCATCCCCGACGATGGCGGGGCCGGCGGATATGTAGATACCCTCGTCGTTGCAGATCCGCACCAGTTTCTTCGATTGCGTAAACCAGTGGAGCTGGACGTTTAATCCGGTTTCCCGGCGAAAGGCGATCGCCCTTTCCATAACCTGCCGCTGGCAGCGACGCGAATGCATATTGATCGCTTTGCCGTGTGCGGCCGCCATCTGCAACTGCCTGTCGAGAATCTGTGCCTGCTGCTGTTTCTCCGCCTCGGTAGTAGCCCATTTGTAGTCGAGGCCAACCTCACCGAGGGTGTCTGCTGCGGTTAGATGACCTGACAGGTACTCGAGGCCCGCTTCGATCTCGGCCTCAGTGTGTTGGGTAATCCACGCCGGGTGCATTCCCAGCGCAGCCAATACGGTGGCCCCCAGGTTTTGCTTCAGTTCGAGAACGGTGCGCATCGAAGCAGCGCTCTCGCTGACGGCAACAATGCGCGAAACAGCTTGGGTTTGGGCTTCCTGGATCGCGGCTGGAGGATCTGGCAGCTGATCCAGATGGCAGTGACTATCCACCAGCTCTGGGTTCAATCGGAAAGTCCGGCGGTTTCAGCAAATCCCAACATGAGGTTCAGACACTGGACGGCGTTTCCAGCCGCGCCCTTACCGAGGTTGTCTAGCCTGGCAATAAGCACCAGGCCGATCTCGACGTCGCCAAATACCATCAGTTGGATCGAGTTTCGATCGGGCCCCTCCAGATCCAGAAATCGACCGCCGCGCAAGGAGCTGGGGTCTCGCGGATCTTGGGGCTCGACCATGGGGGAATCGGCGTAGTGGTCGTTCCAGATATCGAAAACTGATTCCGGGGTGCTGCCATCGGTGAAGGCAGAAATTGGAACCGGCGTGCTGACCATCATGCCGGAATAGGCGGGTACGACCGCGGGTACGAACAACGGTGGGTGGTCCAGACGGCTGAATAGCTGCATTTCAGAGAGATGTTTGTGCCGGCTGTCGAGGCCGTAGATCGCCAATGGCCGCGCTGCGTCGGCCCCCCGTTCGGGCGATGGCAGCGATGCATACGCGTCGATGAGCGCCTTTCCTCCACCCGAGTACCCGGAAACGGCATTTACGGTGAGCCTGGCCGCTGGGTCCAATACCTCGCCGTCGATCAGTGGGCGCACGGCCAGTATGAACCCCGTGGGATAACAACCGGGATTAGCTACCCGCGTTGACCCGGCGATCGCCTGTCGTTGCGAGACACCCAGTTCGGGAAGGCCGTAGATCCAGTCCGGATCTATCCTCCGGGCCGTGCTCGTATCTAGGATTTTCGTTTGTGGGTTCTGCACCAGGCCGACCGCCTCGGCCGCCGCCGCATCGGGCAAGCAGAGGATGGCCAGGTCCGCGGCGTTCAGATAGTCTTCTCTGGCGGTGGAATCCTTGCGATCTTGTGAAGGGATCTTAAGCAGATCCAGATCCGGCCGATCATTCAACATCTCGCGAATTCGCAGACCGGTTGTCCCCTCTTCACCGTCTATGAATACCTTGGGGTTGGCCATGGATTCCGTGCCGATAGAGTAATAATTATTCATTATAATAAATATTCAGCAGATTTGTGTCAATCTCTCGAGACCGAAGTAGATTGAGGGCATGGAATCGGAGAATAGGGCGGCCCATAACCAGGGATGGACCTATGTCGATCGCATTTGCGGAGATACCGCCGGCGTCTCCGTTCTCGATTTCTATACCCAACGTTACCCCCACTCCACGCGCGATATCTGGAGTGAGCGCATCGCTACCGGTCGCGTCAGACTGGGAGACTGGACGATCGACCGACCACCAACGAGGCTGTGGTACACGCTGGGCAGCAGCTCAGCTACCATCGCCCGCCCTGGCGAGAGCCCGAAGCTCCCGCCCAATTCGCGCTGGCATATGCGGACGACGATCTGATCGCCACCATCAAACCGTCCGGCCTTCCTGTGCTACCCGGTGGCCAGTTCTTGGATCGGACCCTGCTGCATCTGGTTCGTCGCAAGCTCGGGTGCCACCTGGCCCCGCTTCACCGGCTGGGCCGTGGCACCTCAGGCTTGGTTTTGTTCGCTGCATCGCCGCGTGCCAGACGGGACCTTTCCCGAGACTTTCGCGCCGGCTCCATTCGCAAATGTTACCGGGCCCTGGTCGCCGGAACCGACATGCCTGACACCTTCTCGGTGGAAGCACCCATTGGCCGCGTGGCCTACGAACCTGTCAACTACCTTTACGCGGCCGCAGCGGGCGGCGCTCCTGCGCGCAGTGAGTGCCGCGTCTGTCGCCGCGATCTGGGCGCCCGGCAAACCCTTCTCGAAGTGGAAATCCCCACCGGCCGTCCACACCAGATTCGGATTCATCTGGCAGCGGCGGGGTACCCCCTTGTCGGCGATCCGCTCTACGGACCGGGCGGCCTGCCGTTAGACTTGGGCCCTGGTGACCAACCGGCGCTACCGGGCGATTGCGGGTATCACCTGCATGCTCGATATATCGGATTCACCCACCCCGGTTCCGGGCACTGGCGCGAGATCTACTGCCGCGCGCCGACTCTTTTGCGCTGCGAGGGAGAATAGAGGACGGGGGTTCCGCTTGTCCGCCGCTACCGGCTGCCAGCGTCCTTGGAGATCAGATCCAGCTCAACCTTGCGCACGCGCGTAAGGGTTTCCTCCATAAGACTGCGATTGGTGGCGATCAGATCGGCGACAATGCCGGTCAGAAACATTTGGAAACCGGCGAGCAGCAGAACGGCGCCAAGTACTACCGACTGGATATGGAGCTCACCCTCGGCGGTGAAGAAAAAATAATAGAGGAAACGCACCCCGAGAAGGGCGCCGAGGACGAAGGTGAAGGCGCCGAACAGCGTGAAGATCTTCAGCGCTTTGTAGCGGGCATAGGTTCGTAGGCTGATGATGCCGGAGCGAAAAACGAATTCGCCCAGATTGGAGAACAGACGCGATTCCCGGGCCTTCGGGTTGGTGCGCACCGGAACGCTGAGGACCGCAAACCGATTCTGACCGGACTCCACCACATGCTCCGCGGTGTGATCGAAATCGGTGAATGTCGAGAGCCTGAGGGCGGCCTCGCGGCTAAAAGCGCGAAAACCGCTCGCTACATCGGGTACGGAGAGCGTCGCCATGCGACTGATGGTGCGACTGCCGACGCTCTGTAGATACCGCTTCAAAGGCGAGAAGTGGCCAATGGATTCGGTCTGCCGGTCTCCGATAACAAGATCCGCCCGACCCTCTATAATCGGTTTCACAAGCACGAGCACGTCGCCGCCAAAGTACTGATTGTCTCCATCGGTGTTGACGATGATGTCGGCCCCCAGTTTCAGACAAGTGTCGAAACCCGCCTTAAACGCGTACCCCAATCCCCGATTTCGCGGAAAACGTATGACGTGGTCGACGCCGGCGTCTCGAGCCACCCGCTCCGTATTGTCAGTGGACCCGTCGTCGATGACCAGAATCTCCACCTGATCAATGCCGTCGATGACGCGCGGAATATCCTTTACCGTATCGGCGAGGGTGTCTTCTTCGTTCAAGCAGGGGATCTGTACGATCAATTTCATGGATGCTGTCGGCGGGCGAGGGCGATGTTACCAGTACTTTTCAACATGGTACTGTCCCGGCGATCTGGAGGTATGTTCTTCGAACCCCTCGGCTTTGATAATCGTTTCCATGTCCTCTATCATGCCCGGATTGCCACACATCAGAATGTGTGTATCGGCTGGGGTGGGATGAAACCCAAAAGCTTCGTCGAGAATGCCTTTCTCCCAGATGTGTTGCACGTACCCGGTGTGGCCTTTCCACTCGGTGTGCTCCAGATGGGCCCTGCTCACGGTCGGGATGTAGGCAAACCCAGTAGCGATACGTTGCAAAGCCATAAGCTCTGAGTCGTATCCCAGCTCCCACGAATGCCGGACCCCGTGTATGATGGCCAGCTTTCGTTGCATGTCCGGGGCGAGGCAGGTGCGCACCATGCTGATATACGGCGCGATCCCCGTACCCGTGCAGGCGAGCACCAGATTCGCTTCCGACGGGATCCCGTCAATTGTGAACTTCCCCGTAATCTTCGGAGACAACCAAATCCGGCCTCCCATCTCCAGCTGGAACAGCCGGGGGGTTAGACACCCCTCTGGAACCAAAATGACGTATAAATCGAGATGCTCTTTGGACGACGGCGACGAGGCGATGGAATAAGCGCGTTGTATCATGGTGCCTTCCGGCTCGGGATTCGCCTCGGGTTCGGCAGCGGCACATCGTGGGGCGGATTCGGGCAAGCCGACCGCGGCGAACTGGCCGGGGGCAAAATCCGACAAGCTCCACCCATCGGGAACGACGCGAAAGATTGCCAGTCCCGGCGCGATCTCGACCTTTTGAGTGACAACCGCGTTGAGCTCTTTTAGCTTGGGCATATGCCTTTTTCAATCTGCTGAGCGGGATGCACAGGGAAGAGCTCGCACCCATGAATGGGAGCGCGGATTGTGCTGCTTTTCCGTCGGTGGCAACAGATCTTTATGTTTGGTGAGGTAGGGGAGCACGCCTCGCCCAATATACGCGTACCAAATAGGTCATTCAAGGTGCGCTTCGAGAGCATTCCCAAGTGAGAACCGAATCACTCGAACAGCTTAGAGGTTCGCGCATCGCGCTTCTCGGTTTCGGAACGGAGAACCGCATGTTGGGACGGTTTCTTCAGACCCAGGGGTTCGATTTCGCAGTGTGTGACGCTGGGGATCTGGACGCTATTGGGGACCGCACAGAATGGGAACGGTGCGTGGACACGTGGCGCATCGGGCCCGGGTACCTCGAATCCCTAGCGGACTTCGACTGGATCTTTCGCACCCCGGGCATCAACACCCTTAGACCTGAGATCGAGACCGCCCGCCGAAGTGGAACCCGCATTTCCAGCCAAACCCAGCTGTTCTTCGATCTGTGCCCGTCATCCGTGATCGGGATTACCGGAACCAAGGGAAAAGGTACCACCGCCGCATTGCTGGCCGACATCTTGCGCGCTGATGGAGACGGAAACACTCATCTGGGGGGCAACATCGGTGTTCCGCCGATCGGCTTCGTCGAGGATGTCGGTGCCGGAGATCAGGTGATACTGGAATTGTCCAGCTTTCAGCTGCACGATCTGCGTTGCAGTCCACAGACTGCGGTGATTCTCGGCGTTACCCAGGACCACCTCGACTACCACGCGGACGTGGAAGAGTACGTGGGAGCCAAGAGTTCGATCTGCCGCTTTCAGAGTCCGGAGGATCATGTAATCGCCGATCTCGAAAGCCCGTCAGCAAAACGGCTCGCGAATTCGAGCTCAGCCCAAAGGGTGTGGTTCGGTAGCGGAAAGGAGGTTGAGAGCGGCACGTGGGTCGAGGGTGACACACTTTTTGTGAGGGGCCGTCAAGATACGCTAGAGCTGTGTCAACACGTCGAGCTCGCGCTTCGGGGCGACCACAATGTGAAAAACTGCCTCGCGGCGGCGGCCACGGCCAGCACAGTCGGCGCCTCCGTCGAATCGATTGCCAATTCTCTGCGGAGTTTCTCGGGTTTGCCGCACCGGCTGCAGCAGATCGGCACACTCAACGGCATCGTGTACGTAGATGACTCTGCCGCCACTACACCGGAGGCCGCCGCCGCCGCGGTCCGGTGCTTTGACGAACCCGTTCATCTGATCGCCGGCGGCTCGGGGAAGGGCTCCGACTTCACGGCTCTCGGCGAGGCGGTGGCGGCAAGCAACGTGAAAGCGGTGCTACTTATGGGCGAGGAGGCGGAATCGATCGTCCAGGCCCTGAAGGACTCAGCCGTAAGATCGGACCTGATTTTGGAAAGAGGCGATTCGATGAAATGGGCGGTCGCCGCCGCGGAGCGGCACGCGCGCCCGGGTGACGTGATTTTGCTCTCTCCAGGGTGCGCTAGTTTCGGGTTGTTCGCCAACTACGAGGATCGGGCGCAGCAGTTCAAAACCTGCGCGAGCTTTCAGTAAAACTGTGTTCCGACGGGAATTGATGGGCATTCCGCGTCAGATGTTGTAGTGCAGTCCACATTCCTTCGCATCCTCTTCCAACTCTCGATTTTTCTGGTTGAACCAGCGCCAGCGACCAGCACGCTGGTCTTCCCCGGCGACGGCGGGCGTCGAGCATATGACACAACCAATGCTCGTGTACCCCTTCGCGTATAGCGGGTGCTGGGGAATCCCGTTCGCCTCGACGAACTGGAGCAGGCGCTGCTCTGTCCACTCGGCCAAGGGATTGAGCTTCAAGATCTGCCGGCGCGTAGCGTACTCCGGCACCAGACTCGCCTTGGGTGTATTCGTTGCCCGGTAGTCGGACTGATCTCGCCGGACCCCGGCAATCCAGCAGTCGGCTGTTTTCATCAGCTCGTGATGCGGCCGGGTCTTCCGCACTTGACAGCAATACTCCTGCTTCTCTTTCGAATCGAAGAAGAGGTACTCGCCAAAACGTTCGATCATGCTGTTTACCTCATTTGCGTCGGGCACGATGCGCTCCACATCGCATCCGTACCGTTTTTCGATCAGTTCGAGGAACTCGTGGGTTTCGCGAGGCAACCTCCAGGTATCCACGGTCGCCACCCGAAGGTTCAAACCGAGTTCCGACGCCAGGTGAATAAAAACGATGCCAGTGCGTTGCAGGCTCGTGCTGATCACCGCCTTGCCCGGGAAAACCTCATCTGCCCACTTCAGAAGATCGCCCACCTTCATGTGCTCGAAGTCGATTTCTTCCAGATAGTCCGCCAACCGACTATTTGACGCGTCGATCTGATCCGGGTCGATTCGGCTTTTTTCGTCGGGGTCAGTTGGCGCAGATGGCTTTGAGAACATGGAGTGATAATATATGAAGAGGCTCCAAGTTGGAAATCTGTCGCAAATCGGCTTGTCGTTAAAAAAAACGGCTTTTGATCTTGACATTGTTCAAAAATCGCTTTTACCTTTCACAGTGTTGACAAGCAATATGTTGAAATGAGCACCAATATTGGCAACTGAATATGATGCGACGAATCCAGACACCAGAATGCTAACAATGAATTCGGGCCTGATAAAGCGGTTTCGCGGGCAGCCGAAGTCCGTTGCCCAGCCGGGTGGCATGCGCACATGCGCGATGTCTAAATGGGGCTTCGTGACTCCGGCGGGGGCAAGAATGTGTGAATCCCGTCTGGTAGGCCCCCATCACAATCTTATTACACAAAAGGTCGACGCAAAGCGGGTATTGGCGACCCGCGCTGCAGCCTGGAACGATCCCGGAGGTTAAGCGAATCAAACGTTGGATTCGAGACCGCGGGAAAATTCCCCGCGGTTTTTTTTTGGGCTGCAGACTCAGATCGACCGAGTTTGCAGCCTTTTTTTGTTGTTGACCACAGATTTCGAAAGGAGGGAGCTGTGGAAAAGATCGCCCGCGAGCGCATCGAACGCGCCGCTCGTCTTTACGCCAGCAACCAGGACGCCAGTAGGGCCCTGGGGATCGCCGCCGGCACCTTTGGTCGGCTGTGCCGGCAGTACGGAATCGAGACACCCCATTCCCGACGCCACCGACGTCCTCGACGAATCGGGCTTGATATGGATGAGCTCATCGACCTAAACTAAAGGCTAAACTAAAGGCTAATCTGAGAGGTTAGATGCCGGAAACCGAAAAACTGGTGGAGAAAATCGACGGCGCCAGCGCGCCCGAGATTGCCGCGGCTGTCGGGGCCGATGAGGAGATACAGATCCTGGTATCGACCGACTTGGACGTCGACGGTCGCTTTGGCGCTCATTGGCTGGCGGTCACCGACAAGCAGGTGGTTGTTGCTCGAAATGGAAACCTGGAGCAGCTGGACTGCGTGCCCCTGAGGGACGTGCGTTCGGCTAGCACTGAGCCATTGGTGGGTGGCGGTCGGTTGGAAATAGAACGGTTTTCGGGCTCAACCGTCGAGGTGCCATACTCCAGCACCGAGGCGGAGAAGATTTCGGAGGTCGCGCGAGGCATCGAGCAGTTGCGGGCCGCGGAGGCGTTATCGATCAATACGACCCTCGATCGCACCCGCTGCGAGAAGTGCGCGCGTCTTCTACCGGAAAAAAACGGCATCTGTCCGGCCTGCATCTCGCGGCTGGCTACCTTGCGACGCATCGCCAACTACATGATGCCGTACCGAGGCAAGGTCCTGGTACTTGGTGGGGCATCTATCGTTTCCACCGTCGCCGAGTTGCTTCCGGCGCTCGTCCTCAAGCGTATTGTCGACGAAGTTTTCGTGCCTGTCGACAGCGGCGCGTTAGCTTTAGACGAGCGCTTCAACCTTCTGGGAATCCTGGTGCTTACGCTGATCGGGATTCGCCTGGTCGCCTGGAGCGCGGAATGGGCGCACGGATGGGTCGTGGCTTGGTTAGGTGCCCAAGTAACAGCCGATATCCGCAGCGAGCTCTACCGCAAGCTCGAGATGCTCTCTCTCCAGTTCTACGACAAACGCAAGGTCGGCGCCCTCATGTCTCGAGTGACGCGTGACACCGGCGGCCTGCAGCATTTCCTCGTGGACGGGTTACCCTACCTGATTATCAACGTTCTGAGGATTCTGGGTATTCTCGCGTTTCTCTTCTCGATGAGCGTAGACCTGAGCCTGTACATGCTACTGCCCGTTCCGCTCATCATAGTCTGGGGCGGGGTGTTTTGGCAGAGGATGCGGCGATTCTTTGGCAAGTGGAACCGCGCCTGGTCGAAATTGACCGAGCGCACACACGAGGCGCTCTCGGGAATTCGTGTGGTCAAAGCGTTCGCCCAGGAGAAACGCGAAATCAAGTCGTTTGATGCCGTCAACGCTCAAGCGCGCCAGACGGGCGTGGATACCGAGCTGAATCGCGGCATCTTTTTCGAAACCACCACCTTCCTGACCGGATTCGGAGTACTGGTAGTCTGGTATTTTGGTGGCGCTGAGGTGCTGCAGGGCCGCCTCACCCTGGGGACCTTGCTCGCGTTCTACGCATATATGTGGCTGGTGTACGGTCCGTTGCATTGGTTCAGCGCCGTCAATTCGTGGATGTCACGAGCCTTCGCCGGGGCTGAGCGCATCTTCGAGGTGATCGATACCGAAGCCGAAGCCTATGCCGATCCCGACGCCGTGGCGATGCCGGATATAGAAGGACGGGTGACCTTTCGCGGGGTGAGTTTCGGCTACGACAAAAGCAAACCGGTGTTGCACGACATCGACCTGGACGTCAAACCGGGAGAGATGATCGGCCTGGTCGGACGTTCTGGCGTGGGCAAGACGACTACCGTAAACCTGACTTGCCGCTTCTATGACGTAGACCGTGGAGCGATAGAAATCGACGGCGTAGATCTGCGACGGATCCGACTTACAGATCTCAGGCGCCAGATTGGCATCGTACTGCAGGAACCGGTGCTGTTCAGCGGGACGATCGCTGAAAACATTGGCTACGGCAATCCCCGGGCCACCTTTGCCGAGGTGTTGGAAGCGGCCAGGATCGCTCACGCGCACAACTTCATCACGGCCAAACCGGATGGGTACGACACTCAGGTGGGTGACCAGGGAAACAACCTGTCCGGTGGAGAGAAACAGAGAATCTCCATCGCCCGCGCTATTCTGCACAATCCGCGGGTGCTTATCCTCGACGAAGCCACCTCTTCGGTCGACGTCGAGACGGAGAAGCAGATTCAAGATGCTATAGGACACCTCATTCGCGGGCGAACGACGTTTGCCATCGCCCACCGCCTCTCCACGCTGCGCCATGCAGATCGCCTCGTCGTATTGGACGATGGGAGGGTTGCCGAGGTCGGAACGCATGCCGAGCTGATGGAGCGCGGCGGAGCATTCGCAGATCTGGTAGAGCTGCAACAGGAAGTCGCTCAGATAATCGCCATCCATGAATAAGCCATGACCCAGACCGATCCGGAAGAAACCGTGTTTCTCGAGCGCATCCCCGCAGCCGTAAACGACAAGCTGAGGCGTGAGATCGGGGCTGAAGAGCGCGTTTTGATTCAGGTGGCCACCGATATGGCCGACCACGAGCTGTACGACGAGCGCTGGCTCGTGGTCACCAACCGCCAGCTATTGGTTTTGCGCGGACCAGGTGTCGACGGCACCGTCAGCATCCCCATGGAGGGGATACGCACGGCGAGGGTCGAGCCGATGGTTGGTGGCGGCCACCTGGAGGTGGAGCGGAGCGGACGTGAGCCCATCCGAGTCTATTTCTCCAGTACCCTCGAGCCCAAGTTTTCCGAAGTGGCCGAAGGCATCAATCAACTCACCGCCGACCAACCGCTGGCGCTGGCCACCAGGTTGGAACGCGGCCGGTGCAGCAAGTGCGATCGCATTCTGCCGGAAAAGGACGGCAAATGCCCTGCTTGTACGCGCAGGTTGGACACCTTGCGGCGCCTGGTAGGTTACATGGCCCCTTATCGTGTCCGCGTCGGTTTGCTGATCTCCATAACCCTTATGAGCACCCTTGCCGAACTGATCCCGCCCCTGATTACCAAACGTCTGATCGACGATGTGTTGACGCCCCCGTCGGATCCGTCGCTGCTACCGTGGCTGGTTCTAGGACTCCTGGCCGTGGGCATTTTCGTTTGGGCGGCCGGGGTCGGCCGCAACTGGCTGGGCACCTGGATCGGCCTGCGAACATCAGAGGCAATGCGGGCGGATCTGTATCGGTCGTTGCAGTTCCTACCCCTCCGATTCCACGACAAGCGCAAGGTGGGCGCGCTGGTTTCCCGCATGAGCAACGATTCGGACCTGGTAGAGGAATACCTCGTGTTCGACATCCCTTTCATCGTTTCCAATGCATTGATGCTCACCGGTATCCTCGGCCTCTTGATATACATGAACTGGGAGCTCACGCTCTACGTGCTGCTTCCGGTCCCCCCGATCGTTTTCGGCGGCCGCCTGGTTTGGAGCCGATTGGAAGCATACTGGCGACGTTACTCGGTCAGGTGGTCACGCCTTTCCTCCCACCTGAACGAGTCGATTCGCGGCATTAGGGTGGTGAAGGCGTTCGCTCAGGAGCGTCGCGAAGGCGACCGATTCGACCGCCACAGCGACGAACTGCGAGAGGTGCTGGTGGGAGCGGAGCGGAGCTGGGTGATGTTCTTCATGATCACCAGCTTTTTCATGAGTTTTGGGGTGTTCTTCGTTTGGTACTTCGGGGGGCGACAGATCTTGGGCAACCAGCTGACATTGGGCGAGCTGATGGCGTTCGTCACCTACATATGGATGCTGTATCAGCCGCTGCAATGGTTTGGGGATTTCTATGGTTTTATGATGCGGGCCTATGCCGGAGCCGAGCGTATATTCGAAGTCATCGACGGGCGACCGGAACCTTTCGACGATCCGCAAGCCAAGGCGATGCCGAATCTGAACGGGAACGTGCGGTTCGGAGACGCCAGCTTCGGATATGATCCGGGGAAACCGGTTCTCAAGAATGTGGAGATCGAGGTGTCCGCCGGTGAAATGATCGGCCTCGTCGGCAAATCGGGAGCCGGTAAGACAACCTTCATCAACTTGATCTGCAGATTCTACGACGTGACCCGCGGCACGATCGAGCTGGATGGTGTCGACATTCGGAATATCAAGCTGGAGGATCTGCGCCATCAGATCGGCCTCGTGGCGCAACAGTCTTTTCTGTTCAACGGCACCATAGCCGAAAACATCAGCTATGGAAAGCCTGGTTCCTCCTTTGAGGAAATTCTGCGCGCATCGCGAGCCGCGAATGTGCACGAGTTTGCGGTAAAAATGCCGGACGGCTACGATATGTTGGTTGGCGAACAGGGTAACAAGCTGTCAGGCGGCGAGAAGCAACGCATCGCAATCGCCCGTGCCATCCTCCACGATCCGCGGATTCTCATTCTCGACGAAGCGACCTCCTCGCTCGACACCCCCACCGAAAAGAAGATACAGGAAGCGATCGCCAATCTGACAAAGGGGCGCACCACCTTTGCGATCGCCCACAGGTTGTCCACGTTGCGATCGACCGATCGCATCGTTGTCCTGGAAGACGGAATGGTCGCCGAGGTGGGCAGCCACGAGGAGCTGATGCAGCGACAGGGATTGTTTCATCGCTTGGTAGCAACGCAACAGGTCACAACGGCCGTTATGGCGGTGGGCGGCGGACATTCATAGTGGAGCGAGGCTCTGGGAAAGGAGCACGTTTTGTTAGGCGCAACCGGTAGCTCGAAAGAAGAAAAATTGAATGTCACCCCGATCGCGGTAACCCATCCCGAACAGGTGGATATCGAACAGGTTCGCCTGTTTCGAGCGCCACCCTGGGTGCTAAGGTTGACAATCGAGGATGACCGATCCTATCTGAAGGTCAAGGTCGTGCGCGCCGCGCCGTTGTCGAATCCGGACCGTTACATTTGTTTTCTCGACGGCAAGGACGAGGAGATCTGCATGGTCGAGGATCTGGATGTCCTGGACGAGGAGGCACGAACCATCATCAAGGAAGAGTTGGACCGCAGATATCTCACCTCGAGGATCGAAAGAATCGACTCTGTGCAGAACGAATTTGGGACCTCATATTGGCATGTTGTGACGAATCGGGGGGAGCGGGAGTTCGTAGTCCAGAACGCCGCGGAGAACGCCCAATGGCTCGGAGACCACCGGCTCTTGCTCATCGACGTGGATGGGAATCGGTTCGAAGTGCCGGATCTGAACGCGTTGGACAAGAAGAGCTCCGCCTACATAGAACAGGTGCTTTAGCCTCGCGTCGCGATCGAGCACAACCTTTAGATCGCCCGCAAACCTATAGCCCAAAACGCCCCAGTCGCTTTAGAACATCGGGCCTCGGTCCCCCCGTCCCCCAATCCAGAAGCTCTATCGTATGAAGCACTGGGAGCTTGGTTCCCCGTGCGATCTGTTCGATGCAACCGATGTTGCCGGTGGCTACAACGTCGGCTTCGGTCCGTTCGATATTCGCGACCTTCCGCTGCCTGAGCCGAGAGGCGAACTCATTCTCTAGCAGGCTGTAGGTGCCGGCGCTGCCGCAACAAATGTGGGCTTCGGGTACCTCAACCACGGTGCAGCCAACCTCGGACAACAGCTCCCGTGGCTGACGACAAACCCGTTGGGCATGTTGCAGTGAGCAGGCGTCGTGATAAGCCACCCGTAACCCCAGATCCCGGCGCGTTTCTCCAAGTCCGAGATCGGAGATCACCTCTGAGATATCCCGGACCCGTTCTGCAACCGACGCTGCCTTGTCCGCCATTTCAGGATCGTCCCTGAAGATGTGACCGTACTCGCGCATGGCCGGGCCGCAACCCGAGGTGCTCACAGCGATCGCGTCCAACCCACCCGATTCTATTTCCTCGCTCAGCGCGAGGACGGCCCGACGCATCAGCTTGAGACTGTGCCGCCGCTCTCCCATGTGGTATGGCAGCGAGCCGCAACATCCCAGGGCGGGCGGCACCACCACCTCGGCGCCCAGCCGCGTCAGCGTTCGAACCGAGGCATCGTTGATCTCCGGGCCCAACACCTCTTGCGCGCACCCCGTCAAAAACGCAACACGCGAACGTTGTTGAACTTGTGCCGGGATAACCCCCGTACGGGCGAGACGTGCGGGGGCCGGCATCGTCGCCGGCGCCAACTCGAGCAGATTCTTCCAGCGCGCCGGCAACAGGAATTTCAGGCTGCGGCCGATGGAGCTCATGCGCAGGACCGGCCGCAAGAGCGCCGGATGAGGCAGCAGGTAGGTCAGCACCTTTCGCAACAGAGCGTCGCCCACAGAGCGCCGGTAATGTTTCTCCAATCGCGGTCGGGCTTCTTCTAGCAAGTGGGAGTACCGAACCCCGCTCGGGCATGTAGTCTCGCAGGCCATACATCCTAGGCAATGATCGATATGACCGACCGTGCTCGCAGTTATATCTATTGCATCTTCGAGGATACTTTTTATGAGGTAGATCCGGCCCCGGGGCCCTTCCAGCTCGTTTCCCTCAAGCAGGTAGGTCGGACAGGTGGCGTTGCAGAATCCGCAATGAACGCAGGTGCGCAGAATCTCTTCAGAAATCTTGACACCTGATTCGAGAAGAAGATCTGGGGCTATGTCCGTCCGCATTGAGGTTTACCTTTCAAGCTCTATGATTAATGGTCGGAATCGACGAGTGGCTGGGTCGCAGCCATGATCTCGTCGAATCTAAAATCCTTCACGTGATTCTCCAGCGTGACAACAAGATCTTCGTGACCGGGATCGATTCGCAAGAGGAGTTCGTTTATCCGCTCCGCATCTGCCATCGCGGTCGCTTCATGCAATTGCTCGATCCACTCCGAAGATAACTCCGACAGCATCCCAGTCGTAAGTCCGACTCTTGACTTCGGATGTCCAGCTTGAAGCGAGTCATCGGCTTCGTAGTCGAACCGAACCCCCAGCTGTTGAACCAGGCACTCCACCGCCTCTCTTTCCTTGAAGGGCTTTCGAATAAGTCCGTCGCAGCCTGCTGAGAGAATGGCAGAGCGGTCCTCCTCGAACACGCTTGCCGTAAGTGCTATGACCACGGTTGCCTTGCCGCGCGGGCTGGCCTTGATCCGTTTCGTCGCCTCGATCCCGTCCAGAACCGGCATCCGCATGTCCATCCAGATGAGATGTGGATCCCATTCCTCCCACGTGGAGATACCCTCCTGGCCGTTGGAGGCCTGCCGCACGGCGAATCCAAGCTGCTTCATAAGCTGAACCAGAAGACTCCGGCTGTCATCCCGGTCTTCGACGACCAGGACCCTATATTCTCGCTGCCCCGCAGACAACCGGGTGGCGCGCCGGTAGGTCGGAGCCGCCGCAACCTCCAAGGCGCCGATCGGAGCCACCGTGATGCTGAAGCCGAAGCGGGATCCGCGACCTTGCTCGCTGCGGGCAGTAATCTCGCCACCCATCAGGCGAACGAACTCCTGACTGATCGGCAAACCCAATCCCGTTCCCTCTTGTGCGTGGCGGCCACTTTCCGTCTGCACAAACGCGTTGAAAAGGATGCCCAGCTCTTCAGGGGCGATGCCGGCTCCAGTATCCGTTATATCGAAGATGAGACGTTGGGGAGCGTATCCCGCCTCGAGACTGACGGTCCCCGTTTCCGTGAATTTTACGCCATTGCCCAAAAGGTTGATGAGTACCTGCCTTAGCTTGCCCTCGTCCGCGCGAACATATCGGGGAAGGTCTTCGCCGCGCTTGAAATCTAGGGCTAGTCCCTTGTCTTCGGCTCTGAGACGAAACATCGCCTCCAAACTGGCAAGCAGCTCAAAGAGATCGAAGTCTGTTTCGCTGAGCTCTAGCTGTCCCGCCTCGATCTTCGACATGTCCAATACGTCGTTGATCAAACCGAGAAGGTGTTCCCCGCTGCGACCGATCACCTCCAGATTTTCTCGATGTTGCGGGGCGAGCTCCGAATCGCGAGTCAGCAATTGGGTAAACCCAAGAATTGCGTTGAGAGGGGTACGCAACTCGTGGCTCATGTTTGCCAGGAACTGCGATTTGAGGCGATTGGCCTCGACGATCTGGACGTTGGCCGCTTCCAACTCCTTGGTCTTGTCTTGCAGCGCCCGGTTCGATTCGTCCAGTTTCCGATTGGCCGTCTGTAGGCTCTCGCTCTGCTGTTGCAGTTCGCTGTTCGATTCCCGCACCCGGCGGTCGCGACGGACGACCCTTCCCGTCTGCAGCGCGATGGCAAGGGTCAACACCACCATCAACGTCACGAACCCGGGCTGCATCCACACCGGAGGAATCACTGCGAAACGCGCCTTGGCTGGTGTCGGATCTTCATTGAGATCGAGATCGCGGGCGCGTACCTCAAACAGGTGATCGCCGCTTTTCAAAGAGGAAAACGCCTTATTCTTGACCGGCGAAAACGCCGACCAGTCCCCGCCGTCAAGACGCCAGGAAAATTGCAGCTTGGCGTCGGGCGTTACGCGCCAGGCGTCGTGTCCGTCCCAGATAAAGGTGGTGTTTCCCGGCTGCGACACCTGATCAACCGCCAACGTAATGCGGGTATCGGGAGCGTCGTTCTCCGGTTGGTATCTGGTCGTTTGACCTGCCGCCGAGTTGAACCACAGGGCCCCATCGCTTGATTGACGAATATCCACGTGCCGATCATCGAACCCGGCCGGCAGTGCCTGCGTAATCCAGGTCGAGCCGTCATAACGACTCATTCCCTTGTCCGTCTTGGCCCATGTGGTACCATCCAGGGACACCTCAATACCTTTGATTACGTTGTTTACCAACCCGTCCGCCACACCGTGGGACGTCCACTCCTTCCCGTCGTAGAAGAGCAGCCCGTAGGTGCGGGTCCCTACCCAGAGATTTCCCTCCGCCGTGCCCTTCAGCGCCTGGATCCATGAAACCAGTTCCTTCGGTTCCGTCATGATCGTCCAGGCGAGCCCGTCGAACCGTTTCAACCCACCACCGCCAAACCACATCACCCCATCGCTGGTCTGTCCGATGGCATAGGTGTACTGGGGAGCGTCTGGAGGGGTGTAATGGGTCCATCCCTGTCCTTCGCGGAAGCGCAACAAACCTCCCAGCTGACCTTCTCCCGCAACCCTGCCCACCGCAGCCCCGAACCAGAGCGAGCCATCCTGCGACTCCAGGGCGGAGCGCCAGCCGATACTCTTAGCCAGCGGGTGGTGCACCTCCAGGTTCCAGGTGCTTCCGTCGAATCGAGCGGTGGCCGCGCGCCCGCTGTGCTGCCCCGCCACCCAAATATCTCCGTTCCGTGTCGCGATCAGTCTCGTCGGGTTTTCGATGAGTCCGTCACCGGGAGTGTAGATCTTCCACTCACGCCGTTGGTGGTCGAGGGAGACGGCGCGGCGGTCCTGGGTCAGAAACCAGAGCTTTCCGTCAATCGATTCGGCCTGATAAGTCAGATCGGGGTAGGAAATCCAGCGCGACGAGTCGTAGTCGAGCCGAGTGGCCTCCTGCCCAAGTCCGGCGACCCACAGCGCCCCATCCGCCGCCTGCAACAAGCCTATGATTCTCGTTTGCGAGAGGGGAACCTGGTTGGAATCCCACGACGACCAGGTGTCCCGGTACCTGAGAAGCGTGCCGTTGTGGCCGCCGATCCAAAGTGCTCCATCGTCGGTCTCGAGAATGGAGGTATGGATGTTGCTGCTGAACGAGAGATGATGCCAACTCATCCCATCAAACCGATTGATGCCACCATGTCCGTGGTTCGAAATCGACCAGATCGATCCATCCCGGGTCTGTATGAGTCTCGGCCGATCTCCCGGTTGCAGACCGTCTGCCGCAGCATGGAGCTCCCAGGGGTTCTGGTTCGCCTCCGCGCTCGTGTCCAAACGCAGAATCTCGCCGCCCCAGGAAAGCCCGATCCACAGCTTCCCCTGGTCGTCCTCGATGACATCGGATACGGCAAAATCCCGATAAGTTCCGGAAACGCGTTCGCGCTTCAAGGTCAGGGAGGATGGCTGGAGCGTGTCTCCACGATCCAGATCCAGGCTCATCGAGGTCCCCTCGGCACCCTCCAGGACGATGTGAGGTAGTTGCGGAACCGCGCCATCGATACTGGTAACAATCTCCCCCACTTGGACGCCGGCCCTCTCCCCGGGTCCGTCCGCTGCGACCGCCCATACCACCAGCGGTAGACCGCCGCGAGATACTCCTAGGTATCCCCCCTTGGCGACGCGGATCCCCACTCCATCACCCCACCATCGTTCGGGTATTACCGCGTCCGGTACAATAGCAATTTTGACATAGTCTACGTGTTTCCGTACCGCAGTCGCCATATCGCTGCTGGTGAACAGAGTGGCGCCGTCCCCGTCCAACCTCAACAGACCCCAGGCGCTAGCCGCCCACAACGTCCCATCCGCGGATTCCAGGATCTGGTCGATGGGCCAGGAGAAACCTTTTGTGGGAGGAAAAACGGAGTGCCAGTTGCCGCGGTCGAAACGGCTTATTCCCATGTCCGAACCGGCGTAGATCGCTCCACCTGCCGCCGCTCGCAACACGTTTACCGGGGCGCTGAGCAGCCCGTCTCCGGTGGTGAAGCGCTGCCAAGCTCGCCCGTCGTAGCGGCGGACGCCCTCGTCGGTTCCGAACCACATCGCCCCATCTGAAGATTCCGCGATGCACCGCAGACCTGCACCCTTCGAGCACCGGATCGGAGACGACCGGATTGTAGGGTTCTACGCCGCCCAGCTCGGCGCCGAGCGCGACGACCAAAACCGCCAGCACCGCGAGCGTTCGCCCGCACGGGCACTCAACGCTTTGGCGCCGGCGCATCTAGGACCTCGCGTACCTTGACCAGCAGGTCGTTTCGCGAGAACGGTTTTTGCAGGAAATGCATGCCCCGTTCGAGCAGTCCGTGACGAGCCGTGCTCTCGTCCATATAGCCGGACATGTAGATCACTCTCACCTGATCCTGCAGCGGCACGAGCCATTCCACCAGATCCCTGCCCCCTATCCGACGCATGATTACGTCGGTGATCAGCAAGTGCACGTTTGCCTCCCGCTTCTTCCAGTTTTCCAGAGCGTCTGCTCCGTCCAGCGCCTCCAAAACGGTATACCCCGATTCGCGCAGGGTGGTGCTGACGATGCCGCGAACCCCGACGTCGGCATCCACCAGAAGAACCGTCTCCGAGCCCCGCAAATCGGTGGTGGAAAAGCGCGGCTTCTCGTCTACTGGCACATCATCGACTAGGCGGGGAAAGTAGAGCACAAATCTCGTCCCCTCATTGAGCCGACTGTCGAGCTCGATCCAGCCGCCGCTTTGATTGACAATACCGTGCACGGTTGATAGACCCAAGCCGGTCCCCTCGCCGACCGCTTTGGTCGTATAAAACGGCTCGAAAACACGCCGTCTTGTCTCGTCATCCATTCCGAACCCGGTATCGCTCACCGCCAGGCTCACGTAGCTGGAAGCGGTCTCCGACTCTGAGGCCTGCTTTTCCTCATTGGCGGTTCGGATGCTCAACCGGCCTCCGTCCGGCATCGCGTCGCGTGCATTGAGCGCCAGATTCACGATTGACTGCTCGATCTGGCCGGGGTCCGCCATGATCTTGCCCAGTCCCGCATCCAAATCGGTCGCCCACTCGACCTGCTCGCCGATCATCGGTTTCAGCATCCTTGCCACATTCTCGACGACGTCGTTCAAGACAACCACCTTCGGCTCCATTGCCTGCCGTCGGCTGAACGCCAGCAGCTGTTGGGTCAGGGACGCCGCCTGGTCACCGGCGCGCAGAATCTGCTCCACCTCCTCTTTAACCTGATCTTCATCGAATTTGTAATTCAGAACCTCGGCGTACCCTATGATAACCGCTAGGAGATTGTTGAAATCGTGAACGACCCCTCCGGCTAGACGGCCCAAAGCATCCATTTTCTGCGATTGGTGTAGTTGCCCTTCCAGTTCGGCCCGCTCCGCTTCGGCGCGGCGGCGTTCAGCGATTTGCTCCTCGAGCTTGACGATGGCTTGGGCCAGCTCCTCGGTGCGCTTCTCAACCCGACGCTCCAGCATGTCGTTGGCCTCCGCGAGGCATCTCTGCAAGGTGCTGATGCTGAGATGGCAGCCGACTCGAGCCAGAACCTCTTCCACCTGAAACGGTTTGGTGATGTAGTCGACGCCACCGAAGGCGAAGGAACTGACCTTGTCCGATGCCTTGTCGAGTGCGCTGATGAAAATGACCGGGATGTCTCGAGTGTTGTCGTCCGCTTTTAGCCGTTCGCAGACTTCATACCCGTTTAATCCGGGCATGTTGATGTCGAGAAGAATAAGGTCCGGGGGTGCCGAGGCGACCGCGGTCAACGCCATGGAGCCGTTGGGCACAGCCCTGACTTTGTAGCCACGCTTCGACAACATACTGGAGAGCAGCCGCAGATTTGGCAGCGTATCATCTACAATTAGAATGTCGTCCATACCGATCCGCCTGGGACGGCTCCTCGACCCAGTTGTTCGCTCAGTTTCTGAAATCGGGAACGGCCGCCTCCGTCACGGCGGCGACGATGCGATCGAAGCGGCGGCTTCCGGTGAAGATCGGTGAAAGCCTCGAACAACGTATCTATCTCGGCGAGATCGACGCCCTGCCCGGTGTCTTTTACCACGAAACGACGACAGCGCGGGCGCAGGTGAACCCGCAGTAGGACGACGATCGGATCATCCGCAGCCGGGGTGGGCGAGTCTACGCTCTGTTCGGTGAAGTTTGTCATACAAAAAGCAGTCCCGCGAAAGGCTGTTCTCGAGATCCTGTTGGACAGGCCAAATGTATAATATTAGGCAATCAGTGTTTTAGGGCTTGACATTCAGTCCCTTATTGGAAGTCCGGCTTGATTTCTCTGTTGTTCAACGCCCACAACCAATT
The DNA here is from genome assembly GCA_965217095.1 of Candidatus Latescibacterota bacterium. Taxonomy (GTDB): domain Bacteria; phylum Latescibacterota; class UBA2968; order UBA8231; family UBA8231; genus CAYNZV01. The sequence goes on along the minus strand of OZ244235.1, from coordinate 5,090,354 downwards.
TGCCAAGCGCATGAACTTCGAACGCACGGCTTTGGCCGCAAGCGCTTAACTGTCCACCGAACGGGGGTAACTCCAGATTGGCGTTCGTGACCGAGAGGACCGCGCCCTGCAGACTGCCCGTAGCGGTCCGGTATTTGTTGGAAGGCGGACGAGTTCTACGCGGAGGTAGCGGGTGAGTTCGTGGTCTTGCGCAAAGAGCGCCGGGGCGTATTTTCAGCACTTCTAAACCTTTTAGCAGGCATTGCGAAATTCGTCGACGAGCCGAGCGAAGGGTCAGGCAACGGCACCTGACTCCGTATTGAGTTTTAGAAACTAGTGTGGCGTCGCGGAAATTTGTTGCATTAGTCTCGAGCCTCAAAGCGGTTTGGGCCGTCGGCTTACCAGATGAGAACGTGCAGCCTCAGGGCCTACAAATGTAATCTCTGCGGCAGCACACTAAGAAGCGAGGTAACGATGATCCGATTGGCAGTTGTTATAGCAGTTGTTATGGTGGTTCTGAGTGCCGCGGTGGCGAGCGCCGAGCCACTTGATGAAGCGGCGCAGATCGAAGGTATGTCTTGGATGACGGAACAGTACCCGCCCTTCAACTACCTGGACGAAGACGATGGACAGCTGAAGGGCGTCACGGTCGACGTTCTGATGGAAATCTTCAAGAAGATCGGCGTAGGTTTGGCGCATGCCGATCTCAAAGTGCTGCCGTGGGCACGCAGCTACAACAACCTGCTCACCAAGCCCAACACGGCCCTCTTCTCCATGACCTACTCCACCGAGCGGCTGCAGCTATTCAAGTTCGTTGGACCCATAATTCCAACTCAGGTGTCGATCATCGCGCCGCGGAGTAAGAAACTTACGATCCGTTCTAAGGAAGACCTGAAAGGACTAAAAATCGGCGTCATTAGGGACGACATAGGTGACCAGCTAATTCGCGATTTCGGCGCGGAGGATGACTGGATCGAGCGCAAGGATTCGCTGGATGGCCTGCTGAACATGCTGCACGAGCAACGTCTTGACGTCGTGGCTTACGCGGAAGACGTCGCCAGGTTTCAATTCACGCTCTCGGGCATCGACCCTAACGCATACGAGATCGTTCACATTCTGCAGCAGTCGCATATGGGGTACGCGTTTCACAAAGACACTGATAGCCGCGTGCTCGAGCCGATGCGCAAAGCGTTGGATGAGCTGCGGGCTGACGGCACGATAACACGCATACACCGTAAGTATTTCCCTGAGGCCCAGCCGGAAATCAAAACATCGTGGTAAGCCTGATCCTTATCTGCTTCGCGTCTCTGGCAATCTGGATCACCGTCTCGAGAGGCGTTGCAGATCTTCAATCCCGTCTGAACCATACCTTGAAGCTAGTGTGCTGTCGCAGAGATTACTTTAATAAGTTGGTAGGCCCCTGAGGCTGCACGTTCTCTCTGCTAAGCTGCCGGGCCAAACCGCTTTGAGGCTCGAGACTAATGCAACGAATTTCCGCGACGCCACACTGCCGGCAGCGGCGAAGATCAGCAGAACGAGCGTAACAACACCGATCAGGGCGCGGCTGAAGCGACGGCGAATGCTGACGAATGCGGCGTTCGGCATGGGCTCAGAAGTCGAAGCGGAATCCTGCGACGAGGGCCGATTCGTCCGCTCCCGCGCCATCGGCAGAGCGGACAGAAACCTCGAGAAAGGTGAGGAGGTTCTGCGAGAGGCGCTGATCGGCTCCGGCGATTAGATAGAGATCGTCGCGGTCGGCATCGGGGCTGTCACTACGCTGGGTGACGGCAACTCGAGCCGTACGTGTTTGGCTGATCTTCGCGTCGAGCGCCAGGCTTAACAGGCGTTCGTCCGCAGCACCCCTGTCGACCTGCTGGAACACGGCGGTAACGCTAAAAGCTCCGACGGGACGGGAGACGGCGGCACCGAAGAGGCCGTCGTGATCCGGAGAAAGCACATGCCCCAGGTGTAGTGACGTGCCCGCGAACCGGGCAGTGCCGGCCAGTTCGACGCGTTCCTCTACGGCGTCACCGTTGCCGTCTGCGTCATTCAGCTCGACCAGGATTCCGAAGTTGCCGTACGGCAGATCGGGGGATCGGTATACCACCGCGTTCGAGACGAACAGATCGCCGAACACGATGGCGTCGCTGTAGTGGCTGCGGTGACGGTCGAGCTCGTCGTCAATGTAGTCGTAGTAGATGCCGTAATGGCGGCCTATTGATAGGGATCCTTGTTTGCCTCTGACGCCGACGTGGACCTGGCGCAGCTCGTTGCGATCGGCCCTTGCGGCACCGTCCGACTCGCCATCGTTGGCCGACACGCGGCGCTCGTAGCGATAGAATCCGGTCCAAGTACCCAGATCGGTTTGTCCACGCACGCCGATGCGGGAGTATCCGTCGTCCATCCGTCGCGCCAGATCCCCGTCCTCACGCGATACGGCGATCGCCTCGGGCCTCAGACTGCCGAAAAAATCCAGCAACTCATCGTCGGACGCTTCGATGTCGGATGCAAGAAACGAAACGAACGCGAACACGCAGACCTTTGCGATTCTTCTCAATGTAATTTACCTCCGTAAAAAGAGCATGGCTTTGGGAACCCAGCACCAAAGATGGGGTTACTCGCGAGCTAAGGTCAAATAGTGTGTAAACGATTCAGGCGGCGATCTTCTTCCTGTGCTCGACGGGTGCTCCATCTTCGTATCGTTCACCGGCGTACTCGTCGGTCATGAGATGCGGTGCATTGAGTTTTCGGAATCGTTTCTCGGCCACCATCCAGAGCACCGCCACAGCGGTTAGGGTGATGAACCGTCTCCTGTTCGTCGAGCCGGAATCCTCGTCAACAGTCTCGACGTCGAAGGCGTGTCCGTATTCATCCGTCACGGCCAGGTTCCCCGGCCCCGCCTCTTATAACGTCGGCGCGCCACCGGAGAGTAAAGTCCTTCCGCTGCAAATACTGAAAAAGAGTTTTGGCCTCCAAACCGGGATTGAGCTTCAGCGCCTGCTCCAGATCGGGCCACACCTTCTCGAACGCATCAGGTCGATTGCGCCAGGTGTGCCTGCGCTTAAGCTGGCTGGGCAACTGCCCGCTCCGCCGGTACTTGCGCGCCGTTTTCTCGTCCATCCCCGCCTTGGCGGCGGCCAGGGCGAGAGTATCTTCCTTTTGCATCAGCTTCATGAGCCTCCTCACCTGGGCATCAGTGACCATCTAACCTCCATGGCTTACAAGGGGTTAGATCTAGTATATCACACAACGACAGAAACGGGAATTATGAATGTCGCCAGGCGAGAGAGAAAGGAATGTCGCTAGTCAACCTTGTCCACGGCTGCGGTGAATGCTACACTTGTAGACACCATCTTCAGTTTCCAAGTCGGCGAAGTCAAAAATTACGGTATCCCATGTGCAGGTCAAAAAGAATGAGGGACGGAAGATCGCCGCCTTGACCGCCTACGACTATCCCGCCGCCCGGCTTCAGGACAAAGCCGGAATAGACGTCATTCTGGTTGGCGATTCGCTGGGCACCAACGTGCTCGGCTATCGCTTCCGCCGCCGGCATCCCCGCCATGGGACATCTCGGATTCACCCCCCAGTCCAAAACCAGAGACTACTATTTGTTCAGCGAAGGGCGCGGGACCGTGCCGAAATACCAGGGGAAAGGTCCTCAGGGGGCGAAGGAAATCCTCGACGAGGCGATGATGCTGGAAGACGCGGGAATATTCGCTATCGTGCTCGAGCAGGTAACCGAGGAAGCGGCCCAGATCATCTCCCAACGCCTGACGATCCCGGTCATCGGCATCGGCTCGGGGCGCTACTGCGATGGCCAGATTCTGGTGGTCAACGATTTGTTGGGTCTTAATGACGACGTGCCACTGCCCGCAAAAGCCTACATCTCCTTGAACGGCAAGCTGCGCGATATCTTCACTGCCTACCGACGGGAGGTGGAGGCGGGTCAGTTCCCCTCGGGAGACAACGCGGTACACATGGAACCCGGGAAATTGCAGAAATTCCAGGACCTTCTCGGCGAAAAGCAGGAGGTCTAGGTGCGCCTCAGATCGATTGCACTTGCGGCGGTGCTGGTGGTGGTCGCCGCCGCGTCGCAAGCCTGGGGACAGGACGTAGACAACAGCTGGATCCAGGACAGACTGGCGAAACTCGACGATTTCTTCGGCGCGACAGTGGCCGCGATGACCGTGGTACTGTTTGCCGATTTCGGCACCGGCTTGCCGCTGATCGTTGCGGTTTTATTGGGCGGCGGCCTCTACTACAGCTTCTACTTCGGCTGGATGTCGATCCGCGGGTTCAAACATTCGATCCACGTTCTTCGCGGACACTACGACAAACCGGACGATCCCGGAGAGATCTCCCATTTCCAGGCGTTGACCAGCGCGCTCTCGGCAACCGTGGGTTTGGGCAACATAGCCGGGGTGGCCATTGCTGTCAGTATCGGTGGACCTGGCGCCATCTTCTGGATGCTCGTCACGGCCGTTTTCGGCATGTCCTCCAAGCTCGCGTCGTGCACCCTGGCGGTGATGTACCGCCAGGTGAACGCGGACGGCCGCGTCTCCGGCGGACCCATGTATTATCTGGAGAACGGCTTGCGGGAAAAGGGGCTGTACCCCGCCGGGCGCGCCCTCGCGGTGCTGTTTGCGCTTTTGACCATCGGGGGCAGTCTGGGTGGCGGCAACATGTTCCAAGCCAACCAGACCCTGGAGATTCTCGGCACGGTGTCGCCGGCTTTCAAAACCTACAACTGGGTGGTGGGAATCGGTCTGGCCGCGGTGGTAGCGGTGGTCATAATCGGCGGGATTCGGCGCATCGGCAGGGTCACCTCGCGCATCGTGCCGTTCATGTGTGTGCTCTACGTGATCACCTCGCTGATCATCATCGTCTCGCACATCGCCGAGGTGCCCGCCATGCTGGCCATGATCGTCAGTCAGGCGTTCAACCCGAACGCGGTCTACGGAGGATTCCTCGGCGTAATGGTGACTGGCATACGACGGGCAGCCTTCTCGAACGAGGCCGGCCTTGGATCGGCAGCTTTCGCCCATGCCGCGGCCAAGACCGACGAGCCTGCAAGGGAGGGCATAGTGGCCATGATCGGTCCCTTCATCGATACCATCGTGATCTGCCTCATGACCGGCCTTGTCTGCCTGATCACCGGCATCTACAACGCTCCCGAATTTCAGGGACAGCAGGGGACGGCGGTAGGTGTGCGCATGACGGCGGCCGCCTGGGATTCCTTCTTCTCCGGGGCGCGTTACATCCTGGCGGTGGCGGTCGTCTTCTTCGCCTATTCTACCATGATCGCCTGGTCCTATTACGGCGAGCGCGCCTGGGAGTACCTGTTTGGGACCCGATCGACGCTGGTCTATCGGGTCATCTTCGTCTGGTTCGTGTTTATGGGGTCGGTTGCCGCGCTCGGGAACATTCTGGATTTCTCGGACATGATGATCCTGGGCATGGCGTTTCCCAACATCATCGGCGGTGTGATCCTCAGCCCCAAGATCAAAGCGGTGCTCGAGGATTACTGGAAACGTCTGAAATCGGGCGAGATCGTGGATTATCGCTAGTGCTCTGGAGCGGACTCAGTCGACGGCAGAGGTCTGCAGGCATCAGGCGAGCACTCCAACGCGAACCTGAGACAAGGGGGACGCGGCAACCGCCTCGTCAGGACCTGCAGCGCATCCTGCCGCTGCACGTGGCCGCCTGCATCGAGCAGCTGCAGCACGAGCTCGCCAGTTCCTCTCGACGAGCTCGGCCCGACGTTTCTGTAGACATTGGCCATGGGGACTGCGAATGCGACGTCGGTTCGCATACACCGCTGCCTGGGCCTCTGGCTTGCCCTTCCACTTTCGTCGACCGTCAACCGACATCGCAGATCATTCTCCCATGCCCCCGTGCACGGGTTTTACAACGTATCCTGATATTCAACTGACCTTCGAGGATGCGCGGAAACTCTTCTCGGAACCTTTGGGGAAATATCAGGAAGCATCTGAATTAGCGGTCACAGGTCATGGAACCAGTACTTCGAACAGCCCAGATAACCGGAGTCCGTCGTTGCGGGTTCGACTGTTAAGGAGACTTGGGGAACCGGAACTAGCTGGTACGGGGTAGGGTTGAGAGCGTGCCTCCCGAGTATGTTATCTTTCCATATATGAACGTGCTGGTTCCCCGCACCGGTGCCCTGTCTAAGGCCTTCCCCGCCATCTTGCAGCGAGCCGGAAAGGCCGCCTGCTTTGCCGCCGACGAGTTCTTCGCGGCCAAGATCTCCAATCCCCACACCCGCCGCGCCTATGCCCGCCCCGTGGGGCGCTTTCTCACCTGGTGCGAAGCGCAGGGCATCGAGCTTTGCCAGGTGACGCCGGGGCTGGCCGGGCGCTTCATCGAGGATCTGCCCGGATCGGACCCCACCAAGAATCTGGCGCTGGCGGCGTTGCGGCATTTCTTCGACGCCCTGGTGACGCGCCATGCCGTGGCCCTGAACCCGTTTGCCTCCGTGCGGGGACGGAAGTACGCCGTCGTGGACGGCAAGACGCCCGAGCTGACGATTCAGCAAGCGCGGGCGTTGCTTGGCTCCCTGGACCGGTCAAACGTCGTGGGGCTGCGGGATCGGGCGCTGTTGGGGGTGCTGACCTACACCGGGGCCAGGGTGGGAGCCCTGGCGCGGCTGCGGCGCGGGGATCTCCAGAACCAGGAAACGCAGCGGGTCTTGCGGTTTGCCGAAAAGGGAGGCAAGCAGCGCGAGATTCCGGTGCGCCACGATCTGGACGCGTGGATCGCCGCCTACCTGGAAGCGGGCGGCATCGACCTGTCCCCCAAAGCCGCGCCCCTGTTTTTGGCGGCGGAAAGGGGGGGGTTGGGGCTAAGGGATCGACCGATGACGGCGCACGGGGTGCGGCAGATGCTCAAGCGACGGCTCAAGGATGCGGGGCTGCCGGAGATCATCACCCCGCACAGCTTTCGCGTCATGGTGGTCACCGACTTGCTGGGCCAGAACGTGCCCATGGAGGACGTGCAGTACCTGGCCGGACACTCCAATCCCCAGACCACCCAGATCTATGACCGCCGTAGGCGGCGGGTGACCCGCAATATCGTCGAGCGCATCTCAGTGTAACAGAAAGATCTTGTTCTTACTACTTGTAAGGGTAGCCGGTATATGCGGAAGGGTCATGCCTAGCTGAGCCTCTCTAAGATGAGGCATAAAGCTACGCATGACCCTTCCACAAAAGCCTGCGGTTTCAGAAGTTTTCCATCGGTGAAACGTGTGTCATATACAAGTAGTACAGATCAAGTATTACGTACCGACAAGTACGTACAGGCCGGTGGCCTGTTCATTTTTGATGGTCTTTCAGCTGAAAAACGACTCGACCCGACCTGAGATTGAGGGAATCCAAGGGGGGAACGAACACCAACTGGGTGGATTTTCCTCAGTGTTCCTGGCCGACGGCTGTAACCGAAGCAACAACCCACCCCAAAACAGCCCCGAGAGCCGCCGCACCGGCCCTCCAGTCTCGGACGATGAATGAAGCACACGATATGCACGGCCGATCTCTCGCCAGGGGGCGTGTGCTCGAATCATCCAGGGTCAGCGTGAGGGTATCGGCCGTAGCCGAGTGAAAGCGGCCCATCACTCTCGTGGCCCCAGCCCACCCGGTCGCCGTTGCGCCGCCTGAAGGCTACGGCTCAGAGGCACGTAGGTCCGGAAGGGCGTTTGGTGTATACCAGTGCCGACCGGGGGACGGCCAAAATGGAAATTCCGGCTGGAACGTACTCACCGGAGGTTCGCACGTCATGCAAGAGCCAGCACCATCCAGAACCCAGATGTCAACGACACACGCTTGGCGGTTTCGGCGATTGCGAGCCCGTGTCTCGCTGGTGATCCCATGGTGACATGGCGCGCCTGGAGGATCCCAGTGCGATGCGGGGCGGGCATGGTGGCCCTGCAAACCCTCCTCGCGCTCTACCGCTTTGGAGACGGCACGGCCCTGCCGCAGTTGGTGAATCCGCCGATGTGGATCGGGCTGGGTCTGTTCTTCGTCACGGGCTGGGTCATTGGCTGGGTCATTGGCTGGGTGGTGGAACGCCTTCTCCGCGGCACGACCGGTCGGTTCCGCACGCTGCTGCTGGGCGCGACGTTCCTGGCCACCCCCATGGCGGTCGCCGGGAGCCTCGTGGGGGGGGCTATTCGGCCCTCCTGGGGTCCTGCTCTATGGCCTGATCCCGTATCTCCTCCTGGTGGGGATTCCCAGACTGATTGGGGTCGTGTGGACCCGGCATGGCTCCTGAGCTTCCGGAAGCAGAGTACGAACAACTCGTGGTGATGTTCTGTGCGCACGCGCAGGAGGCAGTCTGGCGTCACTTGTACGCCGTGAGGCACGAATGTACGCGATTATTTCCAGCGTCTGCCAACGAGCCGTTTGGAGCCCTGGCTTCTTCATCGTTTCCCTGTTGAGTCAGCCGGCGCCGCGGGCGGCGAGATGGTATGCGGTGCTCAACCCCCAGATGCCGCTGCCGACCACGAGGAAGTCCGATGTTCCGTTCATCTTGAGACTTTTTTGATCAGACCGGGTAAAATGGTACATGACGAGTGGTTTCAGGAGATGGAAATGCCTAAAGCAAAGGGGATTATATCTTTAAGTAGCCACCGGGCCCTTATGTGTCCTATGCCTCAGTCGTCGCGCTCGGCCTTCTTATCAGATTGGTAGGACTGGCGATCTTCAGCTAGGCGATCAGGATTCGGCGGCCTAGCGTTGCCGAAGAAGCGTCGGGCGATTTCCTCCGCCGTGGCGAGCAGGGTGACTACTGGCCGGGCTGGCCGGCCAGAACCTCGTGATTTTTTACTCATGTTTTGATTCCTTCCAGTTACCAACTGGACTGGATATATCGCCTGTTAGGTCTCTCGCCGATCAGGCGGCTGTGCACCGAGTAGGTATTACCGCCCGAGTGCCTCAAGGAGCTGCGCCTGCCTGCGGTCCGCACCACCTACGGTAGGTCGGCGGTACAAGAAAGTACCGGTTCATGCACCTGGTACGCGGAACGGCGCAACAGGGAAGCCGTGGCGCGGGAAGTGCTATCGCCCAGAAACTCATCTTCCAGGGCCGTCGAGTCCTCTTCCGCCCCTGCGATCTTTTGGTACAGGAGCTCTTGGTTGCCAAACGCGATCTGTACCTCCCACGGCTCCTCAAGCAACTGGGTCGGTACGACGCCCTCATCATCAATGACCTAGGGTATGTCCAGTACGGTCGCGAGGAGATGGAAGTACGCTTCAACCTGATGGCCTTCCGCTACGAACGAGGCGGCAGTGTGCTACTGACCAGCAACCTGCCATTTTCCAAATGGGATCAGATTTTCAAAGATCAGATGACCACCGCAGCGGCCCTTGACCGCCTGGTACACCACCGCATCGTGCTGGAGCTCAATGTCCCCAGCTATCGACTGGAAATATCTAAGAAGCGAAGCGCAGCATAGCACAACCGCCAACGGGAGAAATGAATGTCGTCAAACGGAACAAACTCTTGACGTCAGACAGGCAGCGGTTTCCTTCAGTTACGGGACGGCGCATGTCGCTGCCGCACGAAATCTCTTGGAACAGCGAAGCTGCGGCGACTTCGCTCAGCAAACAGGTGGAGGGCTGGAACGGCGACCGGTTCGAGGAAGCTGTCCGACAGGCGTTTCGAGACCAGGGCTATCAGGTGCAGGAGGATCACCGGCGCTACGATGGCAAAGGAGGCGATGTCGACATTGTGGTTTTGCCGCCCGCTGGTCACGGGCTGTTCCTGCCAGCCGAGATCGCGGTGCAGGTGAAGTGGAAGCAAGGCATCGACGAGAACGATGAGGAGGCTGTCAGGCAGATCGTCGGTTTGACTAAGTCGGAAGAAAGCGAAGCTGCAAAGTATGTCATCAGTTCGGCGTCGGATTTCACCGACCGTGCACGGGAAGAGGCGGCAGCGGCGACGAATCGTATCTAACTAATTTCCTTACTTTTTTAAGTCTGAGCTCATCACCCGCAGGAGGTGCTCATGCGCTGGATTTCGTCCTTTTTCCTTTTCCTTCCCCTGTTCGCCCTGCCTCTTTGCGCCCAGGACGATGCCCTTGTCGGAACTTGGGAGACGAGCTTCACCGAACCTGAAGTCGGCGACGGCACCATTCGCCTGAGCTTCGGGGCGGACGGCCGTTTCCAACTCGATCAGGTCATTTCGGCATCGGATGACTTCCTGGCATTCCCGGCAGAGGCCGGAGACGCGGTTCCCCTCATAATAGAGGAGTTCACCCTCCAGGGCACCGGCACCTACCGGGTCGATGGGGACAGCCTTTTCGCCGAACTGACCGAGGTGAGCATGTACGTCGATGGCCGTGACTTCTTCGAGGTCATGACCGAGGTCATCCGCGCCCTCGCCCGATTCGTCGCGGACCTGCAGGAGGTCTCCGATGAGGATTACCCGGCGTTTGAGCAGGCGGCGATCGAGGAGTTCTTCGCCGAGTTCAACCCGGAGGAGGAGTTCCTCGGTGATTTCACCGGGAACCTCGGCACCTACAGCATCGACGGCAACACCTTGTCGATCACCACCCTCGTGGATGGCGAGGCCGACACCATAGAGTTAAGGCGCATCGCTCCGTCCACGGCCGTCGCCCGATCCACCTGGGGCAGCCTGAAGGCGGCTATGCGTCCGTAAGTACTCCGCCGCCGCCGCCGCGCGGAGGAAATCTCCCCTCGCTTCGGTGAGGGACCCGCTCGTTTTCGGTGGCTGCCTGCACGAAACCCAGGCGATGAGGATCTGGCGATGCTCTTGCCGTCGGGAACGGCGCCACCAGATCGTATCCTTATTCAGGGATGCGCTTTTTGCAAGGCTTCCGGGATTCCCTCGACGCGCAGGTTCACCGATCCGGACTGAGACCCCGGCAGCGAACGGGTTGCAGACCCCTGGGAATTTTTGCGCGCCAGCGTGAGGGGTTCATGTTCCCTGCGACTTCACCGCGGATCTCGCCGATGTAGCAGGGGCTGCGAAGGCAGGGGGCCAAGGCAGAGCAGACCCTTCCCTCGACCTGCTCCCACCAGGCAACCCCACCTGGCCGGCCCAGGCCCCGAGAGGGGGGGTTACGCTTGCGCCGCGGCTCCGCCGGTGCTTCCTTGGGTTTTTTCCAAGACCTTCAGGATTATCCATGCCGGCAGCGCCGCCACGAGGACGTAGGCGACGACGCCGATCGGTCCGAGCAGTCCTCCAACGATTGCGCCCCAGGCGGGTTCCGCCATCCGATGCGGAGCTTCGAGGACGTGAGTTTGTCGTAGTCCGTGGCGCGTCGTCCTCAGAGAAATCCACGGGGACGGGAAAGAACACTCATTACGCTCCCACCCTCAGCAGAGCCGGTTCAGCGCGGTTCGCTTGCCGACATCACAGAATCCAGCAGGACTGATATGGTCGTCTTGTCGCCGTCGCCGACTTGATGCTCCGGGCGTCCGTCAATGGCATAAGATGGTGGGAAGACCTTTTGACACAGCTGGCCGGGCTGGTGCCGTTGCGGAAAAAAGACCTCCTTGGCAGGCCCTTCCAACGCCCGCCAGGTCTTGATGCGCCGTTGCAGCGGGCGCAACTGGTGGGACCCAGTATGACAGGGCAGCGAGGGGAAGGACCGGGGGAATACCTGATCTAAAGCGCGATTTCACTGAAAATCTGGTATAACATAATAAAGAAAAACATTTATTCCCCTCACTGCTTCGGAAGTTCGCAGTCAACCGGCGCTTTCTATTTCGATCACGCACAGACCCAACCGTCGCCGTCGCGCATCGATTCCGGCCCGCACAGGATGGTCGCGTTGAATGGCGACGATCATCTCCGCAAAATGAGAAACCCTTTTCTCTCTATTCATCGATCCCATCGGTGGAAGGGCATGACCCAGCCCTCATCTATCACGGCGCATTGATTTAGGCCAGGCTCCACGTCATCTTCGCCTCGGCCAGCCTGCGGCAGCCCTACCTCAGCAACACCAGCTTGCGGGTCAACACGCCCTCGGCCGTCACCAGCCTGTAGAGGTAGATGCCGCTGGCCAGGGGGCCGCCCTGGTGGTCGTGGCCATCCCAGTGCAGGCGGTGGATGCCGGCGCTGTGGTGTCCCTGGTGCAGGACAGCCACCCGTTGTCCGGTCAGCGCGAATACTTCCAGGCGCGCCAAACCCGGTTCCGGCAGGAAGTAGGAGAAGATGGTCTGGCTGTTGAAGGGGTTGGGAGCGTTTTGCTGCAATTGGGGGCCATGGGGAAGGCCAATCAGCTCCACTGCAAGGGCCAACAGCTTGGCCCGGGTCGACTGGCCAAAGAAGTCGGCAAGTAAGAAAAAGTCGTCGAAATCCACCGTGCCGTCGAAATTGAGGTCAAAGCGGGCATCGCTGCTGTTGAAGGCATCGGCGAACAGGAAAAAATCGTCGAAATCGATCTTGCCATCGTCATTGAAATCGGACCTCTTTTGCGTTTCCGCCTGGGCGCAGTCGGGCAGGTTGAGCTTTTCCAGGTCGTTGATCGCCACCTTTCCCAGGCCATCGGGAATGCAACCGCTCAACTGATTGCCGGCGAGGTTCAGAGAAGTCAGCCTGGTCAGCTCGCTAAGTTCCACCGGGATGGCGCCGGTCAACTGGTTGTCGTTGAGGAAGAGCTCCTGGAGCTTGGCCAGGCTTCCCAGGTCCGCCGGAATCGTCCCGCTCAACCGGTTGTTGTGGAGGAGGAGCTGCCACAGATCGGTCAGGCTCCCCAGGTCCGCCGGGATGTTCCCGGTCAACTGGTTGTCGTTGAGGTTCAGGATCTGCAAGCGGGTCAGGCTGCCCACCCAGGTCGGAATGGATCCGCTCAACTGGTTGTGCTGGAGTCGCAGCAGCAAAAGGTTGGTCAGGCTGCTCAGTTGCGCCGGAATCGTCCCGCTCAACTGGTTGTTCAAGAGGCCAAGATGTTGCAAGCTGGTCAGGTCGCCCAGTTGCGCCGGGATGCTGCCGGTGAGCTGGTTGAAGGTGAGGAACAGTGCTTCCAGCTTGGATAGCTTTCCCAGCGAGGCGGGGATAGTCCCGTTCAAACCTTTGTTCTGCAGTCTCAACTGGATGATGCGCTGCGGCGCAGCGCCGAGGGTGACGCCGTCCCAGTCGGCGATGGGCGTGCTTGCGGACCAGTTCAGGGAGGCCGTTCCCGCCAGGGTGTCCCGGGCCTCCAACAAGGCGGCGCAGTCGGACACCAGCCCCGGATTGCTTGCGGCATTGGGAACCGCCTCTTCGCTAACACAGGGGTGCTGCGGAGTATCGGTGCCGGTTGTCCCGGGCGTGGTCGTAGTATCGCTCCCGGTAGTGGTGCCTGGGGTCGTACCGTCTTCCCCATCGTCCTCCTCCTCACCGTCGTCCCCATCCTCTGGAGGTGTCGTCACCGTACTATCTGCAGGAGTCGTCGTCATTGTCGTTTCCCCGCCGTTTTCACCATCCTCCCCATCGTCGCCATTCCCCGCAGGGGGCTGCGGCGGAGGCGTCGTCTCTGTCGTATCCGGCGGGGCCGTTGTTTCCATCGTCGTACCTCCCTCTCCGGTACCATCGCCTCCATTCCCGTTGTCTCCATTATCCGGAGGTGGATCGGGCGGAGGGATCGTCTGCGTGGTATCCGGCGGGGCCATCGTCCCTCCATTCCCCTGCCCGTAAAGGGCGGAAGGCAGAACCAAAGCGGTAAAGGCCATCAAGCTCAACAAGAGGATGAATCGCTGCGAATTTCCCATGTCTGGCTACTCCGGTAAAGGAAGGATGAATCCGAGATGTCCTACTGCCCGCACTCGAGCGAGCAAATGCTAGCGGGTATTCCCCATATCAAAATCAGTTGGGGTTTAGATTGAACTCGACTCTGCTTGATAATAAGGAATGGCCGTCCACTTTGCTCCACGGACAAATTTCTGCATCAAGAACGGTCTTGTTCTTCCGAATTATCACGATCTCCATGTTCACATTCACCGCTTAGAGACAGGTATCCATTGCTTTACTTTGGAAAGTGATGTTCTAGACAGACCAATAATGTAAGCGCTTGATTCGGGCCAAGATCTCGGCAAATAACGTCTGGTCTATCGCCACCGCGGCCATCTGAAACGTGGTATATCTATTGTGCCTGACCACCTTCGCGCCGACCTTGATCAGCTTTACCAGCAGGCTGCGAAGAGACCCGTGTTTGATTTTCCTCGGCAGAACCAACCGGCGAAGGAAATTACCCAGGTTATAGGCCAGCACAAACAGCCCCAGCCGCACCTGATTGCAGACGACACGCTTGCAGGAGAACCGCGTCCAGTGCAAAGCATATGTACCTTCCTTAATCCACTGCTCGGCGGTACCGCGGCCATGGTAGAAGTGAACCACGCCTTCTGGCTTCGCACTCATGTTGGTCACGATAAATCCCACCCTTGGAAATAGCTCTCCTTGGTGCCATTCAACCTTGGCAACCACACGCCGCGGTCGATCCCAACTGCCGGCCTGATAGCTGAACTCGGACCAGCAGATTATCGGCTTTTCGGGTAGTCGGCCCACCGGTCGAGTCAGCAGGGGTCGTATCTGCTCATGGAGGAGCTCGTTGGCAGGCATGCGGAGGGCATACAAGAGGCCGTTTCCCCCCAGGTATTCATAAATCTCTGGTTTGGCGAAGGCCGCATCGCCACGTTGAAGGCGCTGGCCAAAAACAGAGGTGGCCGAAAGGCCGTCGCCGCGACCCGGTGGTTCAGGAGAATGAGCAACTGCGCAAGGAGAACGCACGTTTGCGGCGACGTCTGGAGCAGGCGCAGGGAATCTGTAAAATTGATTGTGTAAGTGGCTATATCACTCCACTGTAGAGGAACGCGGGTGAGTTGTGCTATTCAAATAGGTCTTGTTCACCTCAAAATCGAATTCAAAGGCTGTCATTGTGTCTTCGTTGGGTTGTAAGGTTGCTGTTAATCGCCGCTAAGGCGGCAAAGCGTTTTTGAAGTCCTGCTTAGCTATCTAAAGGCGCTCCAAGGTATCTCTTATGAACTTCGCTGCGAGATGCGATGCAGAAGACCCAGTGATCTGCGCCAGTGTTTCTAGCCGTGCAAGATCCTTGGAGTCCAACTCAACAGATAGGGTGCTTGCGTTCCGGCTTGCCCCTGGATCACCGGCGTCACTATTGGCAAGGGAAGACGAATTCGGTGTTTCCGCCTTACCATCGAAAAACTCATTGATAAGCCTGTGATTTGCTACCTCGGTATGCTCACGAAGGACCCCAGCAAGTGCCAGACTCTCACCTTGATCCCACCGTAACAGAAGCGCGTGTAGGTCTTCAATTGAAGCGAGCTTAAGCCTACGTCGACACCCGTCGCCAACTGTCTGGTAGGCCACATTGTACTTTTTCGCTACTCTCTGAATCGCATCTTGGAGCGACCGTTCAATGGATTCACCACACTGTCGGTTCTTCCGATACAGGCTCATCACCTCGAGCAGTTGGGTTATGGTTCGCGATCGTAGCATTAGCACGCCTCCCATAGAATTTGTCTGTTTTCTACCAGAAATCTACGAGAAATCTTCACAATGTCAAGAGAATAGTGGGACTGAGGAGTTAGTGACGAGATGGGCCCTGCCCTCTTTCTCGACAAGTCAACGCTGCAATCGCTCTCCTTTGAGCAGATCACGCTTCTCCGGCGACATTTCAATGTCCCGACGGTGCCGATCGCAGCTATGGAGATCCTGGCCGACCTGAAGAAGCCCGATAGGGAGCGACCATCCACGGAAGTGGCAATGCGCTTGGCGGACAAACTCGTCCCATCTCAGTCCGTGATGGTCGTGCACTGCAGGACCTTACTCGAGGCAGACCTTTGCGGTCATGCCATAGAGATGGGACACCGGCCTTATGTAGATCAAGGACGGCAGGTCCGTCACGAAGACGGGACCACGGGGTACATCAGGCAATCGTCACGCGAAGAAAAGGCGATCGAGCGATGGCGAGCGGGTGATTTCACCGAGGCGGAGCAGTTGCTCGCGGCTCAATGGCGCGAGAGCTCATCAGGCAGAAGTCTCGACAGCCTGAAGAACGCGTTGGCAAACAATGCGATGCCCGACGAGCCTATCCAGACAATGGAGGCGGCAAGAGATCACGCGGATGGCCTTCTCAATGTGGAGCCGGGTGGAAACGATCTCGTCCGTCTTGCAGTAGATCTCGGGGGGCTCAATTCGGGCGCCACGAATCGCATTTGGTTCAGGTGGTGGGCGACTACCGGCAAGCGCTCCCTTCAGGAATTCGCACCGTACGCATACTACTTTCTTCGAGTCAACTACATCTTCTTTGTAGCTCTCGGTGCTGGACTGGTTACCCCTCGAGGGACGAATGTGATCGATCTTGAGTACCTCTTCTATCTTCCGTTCTTCGAAGTGTTTTGCTCCAGTGACAAGTTCCATGAGACGATGACACCATGCCTCTTGGGTCAAGGGCAGATGTTTGTCACCGGCAATCGACTCAAGAGAGATCTTGCTGAGCAGGTGGCCAGATGGAAGGCCATGACAACCGACGAGCAGGACGACGAGCTGAGACGCTTCCGAACTCAACCGGTTGACGAGGCTAGCTATATCCACGAGATCTGGAGGACATGTCGGCCCAACTGGACGCCAACGGAGAGTAGGCCTGTCGAGACCACGGCAGAGGAGCAGCAGGAGCTGCTAGACCGCATCAAGCGATATCAGGAAGCGCCAGACTCTG
The DNA here is from genome assembly GCA_965217095.1 of Candidatus Latescibacterota bacterium. Classification (GTDB taxonomy): domain Bacteria; phylum Latescibacterota; class UBA2968; order UBA8231; family UBA8231; genus CAYNZV01. Next base: position 5,073,680 of record OZ244235.1, on the reverse strand, counting down.
AGCGAGATATCTCGGAAGCTGAGAGCGACTTCATGATGACGAGTCACCTCGAGTGTTGCGGTAGGAATCTTGGTCAGTCAGAAGGTGAGAGTAACCCATAACATAAGATGCAGTCCGGCGGTTGAGGAGGGGTGCGCTGGGCGCGGAGGAGCTCGTGGGGCTGGCAGATCCGGCGGGGAATGGGGCCGGACGGGGGGCGCCGTGGGGCCATGCCAATCGGCGGCGGGGGCCGTGTTTCGGTGCCGGACCCTGGAGTGGGTTGTACGTAATATCCCAAAAAATCAGCATGATACTCATCAATGGACTCGTCTGAGTTGCGAGACGAGCTTCAGAAATGTGGGCATGGACACTGCGGACCGGCTCGGCTTAGGTTGTGGCAGGGCGATCTTCCTCTTCCTGCCGGGAACGCCCCGGCTTGTGATTGGCTAATTACAAAGGAAGGGTCAGATCGCCGTCCTGTTTGTTTCCACGCCTTCTGATTATCCCCTACGTGCCAATATATAGTGAGACTTGATGGAGGATGTTCGGAACACAGGAAGGTCCAGCGAGAAGGCCGGTTCGGATCTGGAGGTACCGGCGAAGGCGAAGCGGCGACGGGCCCGGCGCGCAGGTTCAATGGAGCACAGCGGCAGCGGCTTCCGCGCCGGCTACGGCTATGAAAAAGGCGCCCAGCTCATTTCCAGAGACGGTCACTCCCTCTTCACCAACAGCCTAATAGCCCTCCGAGCCGTGTTGGGCGGTACTGCGGTGGAGTATGCAGACGCCCTGATCCCCCCCTCGTCGTCGTCCTCCACCTGGGGCGCGGTGAAGCAGTCGTTGTGATGAGCCCCGTCTGAACAATTGATTTCATGAGCGCCACGACACAGGCGCCACGGGGCAAGGAAGAATTGACCGATTTCGCCGGCGTTGTCTCTTGACAACCCTTCCACAAGCCGGGAGGCTACACCGGCCCCACACGATAGAGGACGCTACCCTGCGCACGAAGACGATCCAACTCACCCTGGCGGCCCTGCTCGGCTTGAGCGGGGCGCTTCCGGCCGTCGCCACGGAGTACCAAGCCTCGGATTACCTGCCCCTGGCGGTGGGCAATTCGTGGACGTATCACCATTACTACAGAGATGTGGTGGGTGAACGTGAAGAGGGATATGATGATCAGTGGCCAGCGTACTTTGCCCAGGAATTTTCCGCGTTCACGATCGAGGTGTTGCGTACGGAGGAGCTCGACGGGCAGACGTATTACGTCATCAGCGAGATGCCGTCCAACTGGCCGCCGCCGCCGCCGCATTTCATTGCCGGCAAGAAGCTGCGCTGGGAGGGCACCCAGCTGATGGAGCACAGCGGCAGCGGCGAGCAGGCGATCTTTCGCTTTGACGGGGCCAACAGAGCCGGCTACGACATTCCGACGGTGGAGGGCGACAACCGGGTCACAGTGGAATTGTCCGCCGAACCCGTGCCGATGTATACATTCTATTTCCATGGCAACGGAGAAGGGGGGCGGGGGATTGGATTCCTTGCTGGCTATGGCCTTGATATTGGCGGCTGGAAGATTTCCGCGGAAGATTACCCCCTGTTCATCAACCAGGTGGCCCCCCTCCACGCGGTTATTGGAGGTACTCGGGTAGAGTATGAAGACGCCCTGATCCCCACCTCCACTCCGGTCGCCGCCGCGGCCGATTTCGACGGCGACGGCGAGGTCGGTTTCGACGACTTCTTCCTCTTCGCCGATGCCTTCGGGGGCAGCGACGAGCGCTTCGACCTCGATGGCAACGGCGCGGTAGATTTAGCCGATTTCTTCCTCTTCGCCGACCACTTCGGTCAGCCGGCGCGGGCCAAGCTGCTAGTGATGGCACAGGAGTTGATCGGGCTGCTTGATGACGTCCAGTTGCACCAGAACGTCCCCAATCCATTCAACCGCCAGACCCTCATCTCCTTCCTCATGCACGCGCCCGGTCCAGCGCGGGTGGAACTGTTTGCCCTGACCGGGCAACGGGTGGCGGTCCTGAGCCAGGGCTTCCGGCTGGCGGGCAGCCACCGCCTCCACTGGGATGGCCGGGACGACGACGACCGGCCCCTGGCTAGCGGCACCTACCTTTACAGACTGGTGACCACCGACGGAACGGTGACGCGAAAGCTTACCCTGCTGAGGTAAGGTGCGTCGCCCACTCTTTCCACTCGTGACGTCAACGTGAATAATTCCGTATCCTCCACACTTTGGACTTATTACACAGAACCTGCCTGTCTCTGTTCCGTGCCTGCCAACCTGCCCGCCCAGTACTACGAGATCGAGCGGCGTTTCCGCGAGGAGAACGCGCGTTTGCGGCGCCGACGGCGGCAACACCTGCGCACTCAGATATGATCGTTAGTCCGAACCGGGTTCAGGACCCCCTGAAAGACCCCGGCTGGACGCCGGTACAAGCAGAGCTGGCGGGGCATGATGGCACGTCGCCGTCAGAGTCCGGCGGTTCAGGATGGGTGAGTTGTGCGCGGAGGAACTCGTGGGGCTGGCAGAGCTGGCGGGGAATGTGGTCGGACGGGGGCGCCGTGGGGCCATGTCCAATCGGCGGCGGGGCCGTTTTTCGGTGCCGGACCCTAGAGTGCCGCTGTCTTTTCCAGCGATGGATGTCCTCAAACAGGCGCAGACTCTATTTTGAAAGATAGGGGAAAATGATGAACGGAGATTTTCGAACTATAGCGGCCGCGCTCAGTGCAGTTTGCCTTTCTGTGACCGCAACGGGGGTCGCGGCCTCACCGCCCTGGAACATCGAAGCGGCGGAGCCGGAGTGGCCGCCCTCGCGCCCAGCGGCCAAGGTGGCGGATGTCTGTGAGTCCATTGACGTTGCCTCCCTCGAAGGGGATGCTCTGATCGACTACCTGCGCACCACCTCGGAAAGTTGTCTGAAGCGGACGCTCTTAATCTCCAACAACTCGTCCATAAGAGAGGACGTGCCTACCATCTTCAGCGATCGCAATATGCAGTCGGTGTTCGCTGAAATTGAAAAGTCGGCTTCTGCCTACGATGGTACCAACAGCACCGGGATGGCACACCTCTGGTTTTTCGTCCAGGTCGGCTACAACTACCACAGATTTTTTCCAGGAGAGACGGGGGTGGGACCATTCGACGCAGCAACTGACCGTGCCTACCTCGCTGCGTCGGATGCATTTGCTGCCAGCGACTACTTTTATGCCCCCAACGATGAGGCCGCTCATATCTTGTACTACTTCTTTGAGGTCGCTTTCAATGCCGGGCTGCGCCGGAATCACCTGGCGCCGATCAAAATAGTTCTGTCCGGGCTGACTCCTGAACGGGCGGTGGCATTTATCACGGTCTTACGTCGGGTATCTGGTACTTTCTTGGACCATGACCAGGGAATAATGGCACACCAAGAGTTCATAGACGTCCTCGCACAGGATCCCGGAATTCGTCGAGGTCATGCTACAGGTCACCCGCTATCTTGAAGAATCCGATCTATTTTCTTTTAGGTGGCTGGAAATCGCAATCCAAATCCTCGTCCGGTTGACCCAGTTCGATAGTCTAAGGGAAGCCGCTATCGCCGCGCTGACCTCCGTCCTCTCCGAGCATGAGCGCCTCAGCAGTCCCTTCCTGGTCGCGGCACTGGGCTTGGAAAATCAGGTCGACTGCGCCAGCCTGAACATTTGCCGCGACGTGCTGGAAGGCGAGATTCTCGCCCAAGCTGTCCCCAACACGTACCGCTTCGACGGTGGTGCCATCGTGTTTCATACCTCCTTGGACCTGGAGGTGGTACAGCCCTGGTACCATGCCATCAAGGAGGTGCAGGCACAATTTCACAGGCTGGTGGAACCGGATGATGCCGTGCGCGATGACAGAGAGGTGTTTACTGCCCGGATCTATGGCACCAAGTTCGACTACGTACGATTCGAGGCATATCTGTCCCGCGCGGACACCAGAGGTATTCACAGTGGTGGATTCTACAGCCAGGGTACTATGTATACCTTTGCGAAAAATCGGTCGACGGGTTACGGTCGCGACACGGAGAGAACCGTTCGCCACGAATACGTGCACTATTTGGCCGACCGTTTCGGACTGGAGAGCGTTGGAGAGCCCTGGTTCGACGAAGGCCTGGCAGAGTTCCTGGCAGGCAGCACCCAAGCCGAAGGCATGCTCATATATCGGCATTCGATGGAACAGATCGCGGCCAACTACAACTCCCAAAATTCTCAACATAGACTGGACCCTGCCGGGATATTCCAGTCCTCTTACGGCGGCGAAGGCTTCAGTTCCGGCCTGTTTTATTATTATGCGGACCTCTTCTTTCATTTCATGCATCGGCAGCGGCGCACTGAATTGTTGGAGTTGCTCGACTCGGTTCGCAGCGGCGACCGTGCAGCCTACAAGGCCCTGATCGCGGCCTGGACAGAGGATACCCAACTGGCCGCGGATTACGACACTTTTCTGGATGAACAGGTAGCCAGCCGTGACCAACTAGGTGGATTTGCCGCCAGATATATTCAGCCGGCCGCTCTCACCAGCGACAGCGCCGCGGAAATCGAGGCCGCGTTGCAGCGCATCAACGACAATCTGGACATGGATTGCCAAAACCAGGCAACCGAACCCGAGCCCCGCTTCGAATGCGCTGGATCCCTACCGGCGGAGTCCGAGTTCGCCGGGGACCGCGGCGCACTAAACGAGCACTTGAATACCCTGCTGGATAGATTTATCACTGCTGCCGTAGAAGATGGAGCGATAAATAATTTTGGATACATGACCTGCTACTTTACCAATGTTTCTGGCAGTCCCTCGGTTTCCGGCCTTCGCTGTGAAGGTCCTCTGCGGCCGGTGGGCCTTGCCCAGACACAGGTGGACCTGATTGCCCATCTGGTCAAGCCCAGAGGGGTTCCGAGCGTCATCAATGTCGGAGAGCTCCTCCCCTTGGGGGCAACCCTGGACTTTTCGCAAGAAATGGCCTCCAATGTCATCATGACTTGGTCCGCCAGTAAGCCCGTGGCGCGCTTAGCCGTAACCACTCCGGGTTGTAATGAGGTCGAAACGGGAGAGCAGGCGGGCATGCTTGCCTGCGGCCAAGTTGACAACGAGAGCAATGGAATAAATTTGTTGATAGGTCTGTCTTTTTTCCCGGTGGAGGCCGGCCCTCTCGAGTTCCACGTTGAATTCTCGTCGGACGAGCCGGAAATCGAGCCGGCCGACAATGTCGCATCGCTCTTATTGACGATCACCCAGATGCCACAACATATCGCAACCCTTCCTGGACATACGAGTCCCGTCCGTTCCGTGGCTTTCTCGCCCGACAGCACCACCCTTGCCTCAGGGTCATTGGATGGTACGGTCAGACTGTGGGACGTGGAGACGGCGACCCAAACTACCACCTTCCAGGTTGATCGATTGGTTCTTTCGGTAGCGTTTTCACCCGATGGGAGGACCCTGGCTGCCGGATTGAAGGATGGCACGGTCAAGCTCTGGGACGTGGAGATGGAAACCAATACGGCCACTTTCGAGGGAGACCTTGTTGTTAACTCGGTGGCCTTTTCGCCCGATGGGAAATTTCTTGCTACCGGGCTGAAGGGTGGCACGGTCAAGCTCTGGGACCTGGAAACAGAAACAAGTACCTCCTTCTCGTGGTTTACGAGTCACGTCCATTCCGTGGCGTTCTCACCCGTCGAGAGCACTCTGGCTGCCGGGTTGAGCAACTCTCTGTCCGGGCCGGACCATGCCACGATCAAGCTGTTGGAGGTGGGAACGGAATCCGCCATCGTCACCCTCTCCGGTCATACGCTATATATCAACTCGGTGGCGTTTTCGCCGGACGGCACTACCCTCGCTTCCGGGTCGGGAGATGGCACGGTCAGGCTCTGGGACGTGGTGACGGAGACCAGTACCGCCACCTTTGACCTCAATCTCAGAGTCTGGTCTGTGGCAATGTCACCCGTTGGCAGCATCCTGGCTGCCGGGTTGGAAGATAGGACGATCTGGATATATGACCTGGAGACGGGAAAGGAGCTTGGCCGCCTCGTCGGCCACGTGGATCCTGCCAGTTCGCTGGCATTTTCAATGGATGGGACCATACTCGCTTCGGGCGGAGGCAGGTACAAGCCGGTGCAGTTATGGGATGTGTCCGAGTGGACGATCCCCGGCCCTGAGACCCTGGAAAAGATCTCCGGGGATGAGCAGCAAGAACTGAGCGGGGCGCAACTGGCCAAGCCGTTTGCGGTAGAGGTGAAAGACCGGAGGGGAAATCCCCTGGAAGGCGCCAGGGTCACGTTCACGGTCACCGCCGGCGATGGGATGCTCTCGGTAGAGTCCGCCACGACCGATTCCAGCGGCCGGGCTTCCGCTACGCTGACCCTGGGGGGCAAGCCGGGGACTAACACGGTCACAGTAACCGTAGATGACCTCGAGCCGGAGATCTTCACTGCCGTCGGGGTGGCGATTCCCCGGATCCTGGGCAAGGTATCCGGTGACGATCAGGAGGGGCTGGCAGGGGTTGCGTTGGCGCAGCCGTTTGTGGTTTCGGTGCTGGACCACAATGACTTGCCCTATGTGGGAGGGGCCGTCACGTTCGCCGTAACCGGCGGCGAAGGGATCCTGTCCGTAAAGACCGTCACCACCGATTCCAGCGGCCGGGCCTCCAGCACCTTGACCCTAGGGCGCAGTTCGGGGATCAACACCGTCACAGTAACAGTGGCTGATTTGGAGCCGGAGATTTTCACCGCCGTTGCCGAAGCTACATCCTCCGACTTCGACGGCGATGGGGTGGCCAGTTTCGCCGACTTCTTTCTCTTCGCCGACGCCTTCGGCACCACCGATGCTCGCTTCGACCTGGACGGCAGTGGTGTGGTCGATTTCGGCGACTTCTTCATTTCGCCGATTCCTTCGGGCAGCCGGTGCGGGCAAAGCTGCTGGCCCTTGCGGCGAAGCTCATCGGGCTACCCGAGGGCCCGCAGTTGCAGCAGAACATGCCCAATCCTTTCAACAGCCAGACGGTGATTTCCTACCTCCTGCTGGCGCCTGGTCTGGCGCGGGTGGAGGTGTTTGCACTGACGGGCCAACGGGTGGCGGTTCTGCATCAGGGTCCCCAGCAGGCGGGTCTCCACCGCCTCTACTGGGACGGCCGCGACGGGGAGGGCCGTCCCCTGGCCAGCGGCATCTACCTCTACCGGCTAGGGACGATGGACGGCGCCCTGACCCGCAAGCTGGTGCTGTTACGCTAAAATTCTTCAAAGGGTCGAGCCGACTATTGGTGGGTTGGTTTTGACTGAATTATTCTGAGGAATTGAGGCTCTGTGGGTTCGATGTAATTGCCCTTACCGCCGGAATCAGTCGCCTGGAGGGCAACTGGGACTACGTAGGGGTGGTCTACAATCTGAACTGGCATGGTCTGTTCTTTGAATCGGGAATGACAATCGGTTCGGGATACTACAGCACACTGCAGCTTGGTGGTCAGTCACCGGGCCCTCCGGCAGAGCCGGAGGCTTGATTTGTGAACCGCTCAAAGCGGTTTCTTGGAACAGATCCAGTGCCCCCTCAAAGGGGGCGACTACTCAATCCAGCTTCAGCTGGTCCAATTGACGGTCCGTGGCTTCCTGCTCTTTAATGTACTTGCGCACCGCCTGCTCATCTTTGCCCACCGTGGACACGTAATAGCCCCGTGCCCAAAACTGTTGCCCTACGAAGTTTCTCCTCCGACCACTGAATACCCGGGCGATGTGGATCGCGCTCTTGCCCTTCAGAAAACCAACCACCTGCGCCAACGGGAGGAAGGCTCTTTGCTATTCCCGCAACTGTCAAACTCGAGGAGTCCCCCGGCAGAGCCGGGGGCTTACCCGGGGTGGTTAGGCTACATGCACAGGTTTGCGCCGGAGGATCTGCAAGGTTTTTTGTGGAAGTGACCACGGGTAACATCAGGGTAACGGCACTCGGTCCTCGTACATGATGGCAAACTGATTGAGTGCTTTCTTCCAGTCTTTCACTGGCCGTGTCCACCGCTTGGCGATGTTCTGTAGGGCTAGATACATCAGCTTGGTCGCCGCCTCGTCGTTGGGGAAGGCACGACGGGTCTTGAGGATCTTTCGCATCGAGCGGTGCAGCGACTCGATGGCGTTGGTCGTGTAGATCACCTTGCGGATCTCCGGCGGATAGGCGAAAAAATGCGGTCCGCTGCTCCCAAGTGCTTGTCCCAGGAGCGGTGGATCTCGTCGGGTAACGTTCGTTCCAGGTCTGACCGAGGGAGGTCAGGTGCTGCTCGGCTTCTTCAAGGGGGGCCGACTGGTAGATCTTCTTCAGGTCAGCGGCCACCGCTTTGCGGTCCTTGTAGCTGACGTAGGACAGGGCGTTGCGCACAGCGCCTCGCCTTAGCCCGCAAACGCCTCTTGCGAATTCTTTCCGCCCATGGAATTGCCTTTGCACGTACCCTGGAGCAAAAGATCTCCGACGCCGGCCCGGCCAATCAGAGGATCGACCCGCATATCCTAACCCCGGCCCGCAATAAACTCATCTCCGAAGGCAAGATCACCAAAATCAATAAGGCCAACGTACCTTGGTTCCATTTGGCCGACATCCCTCCTGCTACCCTTCAGAACAGACTCCACGAACAATTACCAGTACTCCAGTGTCTTCAAAGCGGCAATTTGGGACTCCGGAAGGGCCAGTGCCTCGAAATCGCAATCTATAAGGCACTCCTTCGCCAAGACCCCCTGGAGTACCTCGGCGACTTTCCAGACCTTGCAAAGCACGACGACAGCATTCTCTATTCGAAGGAGGAGCCTCCACAAGCTCTCAGCGGAAGGCGCTTCCCCAGGGACCAGCGTTTGGATTTTCTCATCCGACACCCCAACGCCGGTTGGGCCGCCATAGAATCCAAGAACGTCCGCGAGTGGCTCTACCCAAATCGCTCCGAAATTACCGATCTCTTGGAAAAGGCTATAGCTTTTGACGCCGTGCCGGTCCTCATTGCCCGTCGCCTCGCCTTCGTCACCTTTAAGGTGTTGTCCACTTGCGGCGTTCTCTTCCACCAAACCTAAAATCAACTTCTCCCCGACACGGAACACGAACTCGCGGACAAAGCCAAAGACAAACGGTTATTGGGCTATCACGATATCCGCATAGGAAACGAACCGGACAACCGCCTCACCACATTCGTTACTACCAACCTCCCTCAGACACTTCCGGAAGCCCGGGATCGTTTCGACGACTACAAAGACCTCCTAGCTGACTTCGCGGCCAAAACCATCAGCTACCAAGAGTTTGCGGCTCGGGTACGTCGGCACTCAGGAGGCCTGTACGAGGATGGCGATTGGGACCCCTCCGACGACCACATTTGAAGAACTCGTCGGCGGCAAAGCAGGCGGCCTTTCCGGCTCGCTGCAAGATGGCGGGGAAGGCCTCCGACAGGGCGCCGGGGCGGGGAACCAGCACGTTCATACACCCGCCGCGCCTATGCCCGCCCCGTGGGGCGCTTTCTCGCCTGGTGCGAAGCGCAGGGCATCGAGCTCCGCCAGGTCACGCCGGGGCTGGCCGGGCGCTTCATCGAGGACCTGCCCGGATCGGACCCCACCCGGAATCTGGCGCTGGCGGCGCTGCGGCATTGCCCTGGTGACGCGCCATGCCGTGGCCCTGAACCCGTTTGCGGAAGTGTCGGATATTCCCAAGAGTTCCGACTAAGTCCCAGAGCCGGACCCAGCCCCGCCAACGGCTCCTCGACCTGCTCCCGGAGAGCCCCCTCGAACCCTAAGGATGGCCTCGATCGCGAGCGTGCGAGACGAGGCCTATCCGCACTCGTTCATGCGCCGAGCCACGCCCGGATCCCGGCCCGAGCGACACGATCGCCTGGAGTTGACCCGGTGGCCTGACGAATATCGAGGGTGTGGGTTGCCAGTGTCGGCCAAGTACAAATGCGGCATAGACATAATGAGTCTATTGCATTGCATGGAGGGATTGCCATATTTCACGGTGCTTCGGCTAAGTAGCCACGCCCGGGTCAGCATTCGTCAGCAACCGGTCCTTTCTCGGGCTCCGGGGCATCACAGAGCCCGCAAAATCAGAGGGAGAGCTCATGGAACAGCCTGGCACGTCGAGCGGCGAACCGACCCTTCAGCGCACCATCGGGTTGTGGCAGATGACGCTCTACGGGGCGGGCAGCATGCTTGGTGCCGGGATCTACGGCTTGCTGGGACAAGTTGCTGCCGAGATGGGCTCCGCCGTCTGGCTGGCCTTTGCGCTGTCCATGGTCGCGGCGGGGCTGACGGGGCTGTCCTATGCCTCGCTCGGATCGCGCTACCCGCGCGCAGGCGGTGCCGCTTTCATCACCCACCGGGCCTATCGCCGCACCCTGCTGACTCATGTGGTAGGCCTCAGCGTGGCCTGCTCGGGCTTCACTTCGATCGCCGCCGGCGCCCGCGTCGTGGGTGAGAATCTGCAGGCCCTGCCCGCTCTCCAGGGCCTGCCGACTGGCATGTTGGCGTTCATATATCTTGTCTTGGTGGGCGCCCTCGTGTACCGCGGTATCCGGGAATCCATGTGGGCCAATGTCGTCTTCACGTTGGTGGAGGCAGCGGGCCTGCTGTTCGTGATCGCGGTGTGCCTGCGTTTCTGGGGTTCGACGAACCTGCTTGAGTTCCCATCCCTTCCGGAGACAGAGGCGGGCCTTCCCCTCGTATTCCTGGTGCAGGGAGTCGTGCTCACCTTCTACTCCTTCCTCGGATTTGAAGACGCGATCAACGTCGCCGAGGAACTGAAGAATCCGCGGCGCAACCTGCCGCTCGGTCTGGTGTCGGCCCTGGTACTGACCGTCCTCATCTACATGGGCGTGTCGATCAGCGCAGCCTCGGTGGTGCCGTGGCAGGAATTGGCGGAGGCCAAGGCGCCGCTGGTCGAAGTCGTGGCGCGCGCGGCACCCTGGTTCCCGGCCTGGATGTTCATTGCGATTACCATCTTCGCGGTGGCGAATACCGGGCTGATCAACTATGTGACCGCATCACGCCTCCTGTATGGTATGGCGCGGGACGGCCAGCTGCCGCGAGTTCTCGGAAAGGTTCATCCGGTGCGCCGCACACCCCATGTGGCTGTGGCGCTCATCTTCGTGCTGATCGTGCTCCTGATCCTGTCGGGGGACATTTCGCAGCTGGCTTCGGCTACGGTGCTCCTCCTCCTCCTGGTGTTCTCGGTCGTAAACAGTGCGCTTGTCATCCTGAAGCTCAGACCTGATGAACCCGAGGGCGCCTTCGAGCTGCCGGTCGCCGTGCCCGCGCTCGGCGCGGTCGTCTGCTTCGTTTTGTTCGCGGCCCGGGTCGGGGCTGGCGACTGGCGCGCGCCGGTGATCGCGGGCGTCCTGCTCGTGGGTGTCCTCGCGGTCCATCTCGTGCTCCGTTCACAGCTCTCCAAAAGTGGCGAATAGCGTGCGTGTTGGTAGTGCGATGAGGTGTTCGGCGGCGGTCGGACTCGTCCGAGGGACATTCTAGGAGTAGGGGGCCTGCTTCGTCTCAAGCCTCGATACCGCCGTATGCAAAGCGGCGCGGGCCGACCACGGCCCCTCGTTCCGCACACGCTGTCCTGCGAAGGGTTCGGCGCACGGGCGGTCGGTTTAGCGGCTAGGCCGGCCCGGCCAGTGAACCCGAAGCCTCGGGTCCCGCCGGTACCTCGATCTGGCGGTCGCCATCGCCGTCCGTGACGAGCCACCGCCCGGGAGCCCTGAGCCGTAGAGCGAACCGAGCTTCACCGACCCGACTGCGCAGGGTCGTTGATTCGGCTCGTCCCTCGTAGGTCGCCCTGTCGAACGCCAGATGCCGGACCCTATCCCGGACCCAGGCGACGCCGACATGCATCAGGCCCAAGGGCTCCCGGCGAACCTTGTCTGTGGAGCTGGAGAAACAAACCCGGGGCCGATGCTTGGGGGTACTACGGTGGAGTATGAAGACGCCTTGATCCCCACCTCCACCTCGTCGTCGTCGTGGGGCGCGGTGAAGCGGTCGCTACACTCAAGAACCGCCAATGACCGGGGGGGGGGGTACCCGGAAGGTGGAGGCTTCCGCTGAAGCCGCCGGAGAGTGCCGCTGAGCAGAGGGATTCCGTACACCTCAGCGGGGAGAGGCACACCAAGCAGCAATGGCACTGCATCGACCCGACGAGGACACAGGTGACAGACACGGATTTCGACGAAGCGGCTTGGATCAGGCGTCTGGGCACCGCGCTGGAAGACGTCGCGGCGAATGCGATGCCCCAGTACTCACCGATTCCACCCATGCCGACAGGAATTCGTCCAATTGGGGAGTTCGACTCGGCGCTTCGGCACGCTGCAAACCGCCTATTTCCACAGGCTTGTGTGAATCCAGGGAGTTTTCCACGCATATACCGGATACCCATACAAGTATGTAAGACAAGTAGTAGGAGCGACGACTACTGTGGATAAAATCCCCAAAGCAAAACCAAAAACCTTCCCTTGAAGGGGCAAGAGCCGGGGCTATCGAGGGGTATGGGAAAAGCAGCCGCTCCCTATGCCTAGTGTGGCGTCGCGGAAATTTGTTGCATTAGTCTCGAGCCTCAAAGCGGTTTGGCCCGTCGGCTTACCAGAGAGAACGTGCAGCCTCAGGGCCTACAAACTTATTAAAGTAATCTCTGCGACAGCACACTAGCTGGTAAGAGCCTTGTATAGCAGGCCGAAGATGGGAGCGGCCAGCAGAATGATGAGCGGCCAAATCACGCGCCAGATCACCCGCTGAAGAACGTCGATCCGGGAAGTCTGGGCTTTGATCTCGGCTTTGATCTCAGTGATCTGAGCCTCGATCCGGGCACCTTGGGCGTCGATTTTGGCCCCAATAGCGGCGATGACATTCTCTCCGGCCTGGCGGCGGTTTTCCTCGGCGGCTTCGTAGGCCAAGTTAGGTTCCACGTCCACGCTACGCAGCGCTCGGAAAAGCGCTCCGGTAGGCTCAGTGGTGACAGGTTCAGTCGGGCTTGCCATCAGAAATCTCCTTGTTGGGGGCCAAGTCGAACAGTTCCCGGTCCCGATCCCGTTCTAAGATCATTACGCAAAGCCAAGCTGTCGAATCTATCAGCGAAAAGTCGAGTTCCCGAAGAACCCGCCGGAGCGCGCGAGGGTCTGGAAGGAGTTCTTCCTCAGGCCCATAGATCTCCGGAAAGTCTCGCCGAACTCGTCATCCACCTGAAGTCTTTCGTCTCCGGCGACTGTCTCAAGGTAAAGCTCGCAAAAGAGGCATTTGAGATATTGTCAAATGTTGTGGATGAATTGTCCATGACGGCAACCTGTCATGATCACGGGTGTCCACACCGTTATCTACAGCACGAACCCGGAAGCGGATCGCGTGTTTCTGCGGGACGTATTGAAACTGACTAACGTCGATGTTGGGGACGGCTGGCTAATTTTCGGACTGCCGCCGTCTGAAGTGGCCGTCCATCCGTCAGACACTAACGATGTTCAGGAGTTCTATCTGATCTGCGATGATATTCACCGTAAAAGGATCATCCCCCCACCGGATGAGCCTTGTTGAAACCGATCCACCTCCCCGATTTTTCCCTTGGTCGCGATCCACGAGGCGCAGTATCTTTCCTTAATTCCTTAACCTTGCCGTCAGCCTGTTGCGGCCAGCGTGGTTCCGCGACGCAGCGACAACCACCCTCACCTGAATCAGATGCGATCGAACGCGAAATTGGTGTGGAGCACCGCCGGAATAAGCCTCCTCGTGTTGTTGCCGTTTCTCGCGAGATGGGTCATGCAGGAAACCGCCACGTACCGAATCCGCGGCGACGAATCGCAGGTTTCCGAGCTTTTGGCCAATCGCAAGTTCAAACAGGCTCGACGGCTGGCGACGAAGATCGCCGCTCGCGAGGACCTCGAGCAGCAACCACGGAACAAGCTCATTCTACAGAAAGCGATCAGCGAGCTCGCTCTGGGAAAACCGGAGCAGGCGTACGCCGATCTGCACGAGATAGAAGGCACCCTGGAGCTGCTGGCGGATCATCTCAGCTTCTGGATGGCCCTGGCGCTGGAGAATATGGGCGAGCGCAAGGGAGCCATCTCCGCGTACGAGGACTTCCTCATGCGCTCCGAACACCGGGCGCTGCGGGATTCGGTCAGTCTCCGCCTGGCAACCCTCTACTCGAAACACCAACGCTTCGAGCGACCGTTGGAGCTCTACGAAGAGACGGTTCGCCGTTCCCCCCATTTGATACCCGAAGCCTTATTTCTCATGGGTCAAACCCTCGAAGCGGACGAGAGGCGGGAGGCGGCACAGGAGAAATGGAGACAGCTGATCGGCAGCTATCCCGCGCATCCCCGCGCCTTGCAAGCGGTTCGGAAGCTGCCCGCCCGATCGGGGCCGCTGGGAACCTACCGGCGGGCGATCGTCTACTACCGGCATGGCCAGCACCGCCGCGCGGCACGTGTTTTCCGTCAGTTTCTAACCAAGTACCCGCGGCACGATCTGGCACCCGAAGCAGAGTACCAGCTCGGACGTTCCTACCTCGCCGCGCGTCAGTACGCCAGGGCGGAACAAACCTTTTCGAAGGCACACCGGAAACACCGGATACCGGCTGCCCTCTACCGCATGGCGGGTATTCAGGCCAGGAAGAACCGCGACCTGGAAGCAACCGGGACCTACGAGAAATTCGCCGAGATGTATCCGCGGCACGATCTCGCCCCCAGGGCGCTGTGGCAGGCGGCCAAGGCCGCCGAGCGCAACAACCGGTTTGCCAGCGCCGAGCAGTACTACGCGGCGCTGGCGAAGCGTTATCCCGGGAGCGAATATCGCGAGCCCGCCGCCTGGAGCGTCGGTTTCATGCGGTACTGCCAGAACGAATACCGGGAAGCGATGGAGCTTTTCGGGGAGCTAGCCCTCTCGCTGCGCGAACCCCATCTGGTCGACCAGAGCCTCTACTGGGCGGGAAAGTTGGCACAGCGCTTGAAGCTGAAGCAGCGCGCCCAGAGTTACTTCACCAAGGCCGCGCGAGGTTTTCCGCGCTCCTACTACTCGGCCCGGGCGCTCAACCTTGGGTATTCGAACCCGACCAGCGTGAAACCGCGCATGGAGCTCCGCGCACAACCCGAGGACGGCGCGGCAATTGAGCGAATCGAGTTCCTGCAACGAGCCGATCTCCTGCACGAGCTCGGACTCGATCATCTGGCGGCGGCGGAGCTGCGGGAGGTGGAGCGGATCAACTCCAAGAATACCGCCGCCCTCAAGGTCATCAGAGACCGGTATGAGAGCTTCGGGTTGTTGGACCGCGCGCTGGTGATGGCGACGCGAATTGCCAACAAGGATTCCAGCCAGTCGACCCTTGCCCACCTCACCCGGACTACTACTGGAAGGAAGTGGTCAAAGCGGGCCTGGAGGCCGACCTGGATCCATACTTGATTCTGGCCGTCATCCGGCAGGAGAGCTTTTTCAACGAGGATGCCGTATCCCGAGCCGGGGCGCGGGGGTTGATGCAGATCATGCCCCACACCGGCCGCCGTCTCGCCCGCAGCATGGGGCTGCGACGATTCGAGAGTCGTGCCCTGTTCGATCCATCGGTTTCCATCCGCATGGGCAGCCGGTTTCTCGGCGACCAGGTTCGAGCATTCGACGACGGTCCGACCAGCGGAATGGGGTTCCAGTTGGGCTTGGCGGCCTACAATGCCGGACCCCACATCGCCCGCAAGTGGATCAACCGCTTTCCTCTGGAGGATCCGGACGCCTTCGTCGAGCGGATTCCGTACCGCGAGACCCGCCTCTACATCAAGAAGATCCTGAAGAACTACACCATCTACAAAGCGTTGGCGAATGTCTGAGCTGCCCACCGACGACCGGGGTCCGCGAAACTGGGGAGAGGACATCTTCATCATCCTCTGCATCGGCAGCCTGTGGCCCACCATCGTCGGCTGGAAAGACCCGATCTACGAGGTCGTCCTCTACGGCGCGCTGATCGGCCTGGCGCTGATCTTCGTTCGTCGCGTTCGGCGCCTGCGCCAGGCCCGGAACGAATTGAACGATTCGCGCGGGTAGCGGTGAGATCGGCTGATAAAGCTCTGGTCGCAGAGATGTCGAACGCGGCGGCGGAGATGGTGATGATCTTGTACGGAATCGGGGTGAATCCGGCGGTGATACTTCCCCAATTAAGTGGACACCTCGAAGCGCCAAGTTAGATTTCTGGCAGGAGGTGTTAGTCAGCCTGTTCGAATATATCGAGATCTTCTACAACCGAGAAAGGAGCCATTCTACCCTGGACTACGCAACGCCAGCAGCATTCGAGCTACATTCAACCAGACTTGCCGCTTGAGCGTGTCCACTTTTTCGGGGGAATATCAATCCCGCCTCCCCCGATCCGCGAACATCCAGGCGAGGTGGTAAACCATCGAGGTCTTGCCGACACCGCCTTTGTTGTTGAAAAAGGTGATCACGGGAATGCTCACGATCGCCTCCTTAGAATGACCGCCACATGCGCGTCTTCCACCTCGAACTCGGGTTCCGGGTTGCCGTTTTTGGCCATCTCCTTTCGAGCCAAAGGTATGCCATACCCGAAACGCTGGACGTAACCGAGATCGCTCATCACTGCGGCCAGATCGGGGTTACGGTAATCGTATGCTCCCGGTTTGCCGAAGTTCTCCTTTGTAACTTGGCCATAGGGACCTCCAGGATTTTGGACCTCGACGCGGTCGGTGAACCAGTAGATCCGAACAGGCGCATTGGTATTCTCGTAGGACCGGTGAAGAATCGCATTGCGGACTATCTGCTGTAGCGCGACAACTGGGTAATCGGCGGTGAGGATTTCGACCTTGTCGCTGGTGAGGTCAGCCGCCGTCTGAATGTTGGTCTTAATAAGATCCTCAAGCTCGTCAAGAAGCTCGGGTAAAGGTCCTCCCACCTTCTTTTGGTTACTGACCGGATCACCGAGCGCTTTACCATCGATCCGCAGGAACTGGACGTACGCGCCCGGAGCCCAATCTGTCGGCATTCTCCCGATCGTGAGCACACCCAGCAGAGTCGGGCGAGCCGGGGGAGACCAGGATGAACGAACTTGCAGGCGACGAGCTGATGCTCCAAAGGGCGCTGATTGGCTTCCAGAAGCTCGGCCGTGACGGCCACCGGAAGGTAGGTGCGGCAGAACAACTGCTCGTCGAGGACGTTCAATTCGGCGGAGGCGACCGGGCGAATATCCGCGGGAAGATCGCGGTGTCGCCGTTTCTCACTGAGTCTGCGTTCGTCATCTGGATTCGCAATGCCGCAACGCGGTCCAGACCGAATCCAGATGGTTCCCTTGAACTTGACGGGGGGGGAGTTTGATGGATGCACGATTACAACGGTAACGTCATTCCCCTTGAGGATCCGCTTCTGGACGTCAAGGGAGGGGAACGGCAGAATGTTGCCGTCGCCGCGCATGGCCGCGAGGTCCTGTAGCATCTGATCGGTAACGTTCAAGCCTACGGCACGGCCGGCGTCGTCTACACCAACAAAAAGAATCCCTGGCTGGTCGTGGCCGGGAAGGTCGTTTGCGAAAGCGCAGATAGCTTGCCTGATCTTGTCACCGTCCGCAACCGATTCCTTTTGCTCTACGCGGTCAGATTCGATGTCGCCGAGCAATTGTTCCAATTCTTGGTCCGTCACAAAGCGCTCCCTCCACGAACGACGGTCCATCCCAAATTTCGGCCGGTTCCTCTGCATGGCATTCCGTCATTGAGATTCATCCGGCGCCCATCTCGAGCGAATCGATGGCTTCGCGCAACGACTCAGGCTCGACCTCACCGTACGCCAGGTTCATGTTCGGATCACGGTGGCCGGAAAGTTCAGGTTGAGACGTTTGAGTGCCCTGTCGATTACCTGGCGGATGTCGGCGAGGTTACCGTACACCCTCGGCTCTACAACGAGAACCCGCCTTCGCTCGCACTCCCACTCCTTGCGTCGCTCAGCCAGGATCTCGTATGCCCGGCTGGACAACGGGACCACCCTGTCATCCTCGTTCTTCGGCTCCCTGACGGTCAAAGTTCGGGTCGCCAGGTCCACGTCCGACCACAGGAGCTTCAGCAGCTCGCCGCGGCGTAGGCCCGTTTCGAGGTAGATCGTGGCGATGGCGCGGTGTCGGTCCTCGAGCTCGGGCAGTAGGCCGGACAGCTCCTCCTCGGATCCAAGCGCGGATAGCCATTGCCGTCATCGGCGTTGATCAGCTGCGCGTGCACCTGGAACTTGCCTTCCGTCTCCCCCGCGGCGCGATCCAACGACATGGAATCGTAATACGCCCGCACACCGCCGGCAGCGTGTCACCGTCACCGTGTCCCCCAAAAACACGGTAGCGGCATCGTAGTCGCCATGTTCGTCGTAGCCGCCGCTAAACAACCGTTCGAAGTCGGACCGCTGTAGGCGGTCGCGGCCGCCTGCTGCCCTTCGTTGGTACCGTAGGGACGGTCGTGCAAGTGATAGTCGAGGTTCGAATTTCCCGTAGCACTCGTGTCCTTGAAAGTGACCAGCACCACATCCAAGGTACAGCCTGACGGTCCAAGGGGTCAGCGCCCATTCCCAGTAGGATGTCAAGGATTTCGAGAAGTCTTTGAAACCAGAAGGTTTGGGCAGGTAGTGGGGATGCCGCCAGTTAGAGAACGTGAGGGAGCGATCCGGTATTATGTGGGTTTCCCCGGACCGGACCTCTGATCGGAGAGCGGTGAACATTATCATTCATAATGAATGGGGTTGATCCAAGAGGGGATATCCCTCGTCTCGCAAAATCTGGGCGCGATGGATAGATCATGGCACCGCGTAATTCTTCCTTTCATGAGTAGTAGTCCGCCATTTCGACAAGTGTCGGCAGGGCCTTGATCACCTTTCTGGCTTTCTTCTCAGCAAGGCGCAACTCGTAGAGCTTTTGCAGGTTGAGCCAGAATTCCGCACTAGTACCGAAGAAGTGCCCCAGGCGCAGGGCCGTATCGCCAGTGATGGCCCGCTGGCCATTCAGAATCTCGGTGATGCGGTTCGTGGGCACCTTAAGTTGGCGCGCAAGCGCTGCGGCGCTCATATTGAGAGCTTTCAGTTCTTCGGCGAGATGTTTGCCGGGATGGATTGCGGGCACGGCCATAGCGCTTCTCCTAGTGATAATCGACAATCTCTACATTCTCGGGTCCGGGGGATTCCTTCGGCCATTCGAAACAAATCCGCCACTGATCGTTGATGCGGATGCTGTACTGTCCCTTGCGGTCACCTTTGAGAGACTCGAAACGGTTGCCAGGCAAAGCGGCAAGATCCTGAAGTGCGACTGCTGTTTCAAGTCGGTCGATCTTCAGCCGTGCAGCCTGTTCGATGCCGCTAAACGCCTTGACTCTTTTTCCTGCGGCAAAGTCTGCAGTTCGCTTATCGCAATAGCTGGCGATCATCCCATTATGTCATAAAGTACTCATTACGTAATGAATAACGATAGGCCCGATGGGTGTCAAGAGTAGCGCTTGCGGAGAAATCCTGCCCGACCTTCGGCACGCCCAGACGACGTCGCCGGCGACGTTGATCGCCATCCGCGAGGCTGCCGACAGGCTTAGACGAGTAGTTGGCCTATAGCATCAAGCCCATATCTTCTTATTCCCTAATATTATTGAGGCTTAACAGCAACATGCCGGCGGGTATCGCACCCCATCCAAAGCCGGTTCTGTAATTGACCTTCAGCCGCTTGGCGTGGCATGACTGAACCTCCGAAAATTCGCGAAAACGTGGACCTGGCTCCGATGACGACGGTGGGTCTCGGCGGAACCGCACGTTATTTTGTGCGCTGGTGCGATCCGGCTGCCATTCGCACTACGCTTTTGTGGGCGCGCGAAAACG
This sequence comes from Candidatus Latescibacterota bacterium, assembly GCA_965217095.1. Classification (GTDB taxonomy): domain Bacteria; phylum Latescibacterota; class UBA2968; order UBA8231; family UBA8231; genus CAYNZV01. Next base: position 5,053,898 of record OZ244235.1, on the reverse strand, counting down.
GGTTGGCGGTGCAGGTTATCGGGGGCGGCAGCAATATCTTGTTTCCCGACCGCGGGTTTGGTGGTGTGGTCGCCAGGGTCGATATAAGTGGCGTCGAGATCGCACGAAGAGATGGTGAGGTAACGATCGCGGCCGGCGCCGGTGAGTCCTGGGACGACCTGGTATCGCGCTCGGTCGATGCCGGCCTGGGGGGGTTCGAATGCCTCTCCGGTATACCCGGCCAGGTGGGAGCTACGCCGATTCAAAACGTCGGCGCCTACGGCCAAGAGGTCAAAGACAGTATCGTGCAGGTCGAAGCGGTAGACCGGACATCCCTCGAGACGATCTGTTTCTCTAACGAGGAGTGTGATTTCGGCTATCGCACAAGTCGTTTTAAATCCGCAGATCGAGATCGCTTCGTAATTACGCGCGTTACCTACCGTCTTGCCGATCCAGGTCGACCGCAGCTGAGTTATCAGGAACTGGAACAGACCATAAGGAGTGACTTTGACCTTGGAGATGATGCCGAAGGCACCGAGGCGATGTCGGTGGTCCGCAGTGCCGTACTGAAACTGCGGCGATCCAAATCGATGGTGGTCGATCCGGCAGATGAGAACAGTCACTCCATGGGTTCCTTCTTTCTCAATCCGGTAATAGACGCAGACGCGCTGGTTGCGCTGCGCGCCCGTCTGGGAGACGAGCTCCCTCATTTTGAAACCAGCGGCGGTTACAAACTGCCTGCCGCCTGGCTGGTGGAGCGATCGGGGTTCGCCAAAGGACATCAGCATGGTGGGGCGCGGATCTCCGCCAAGCACGCGCTGGCGTTGGTGAACTGCGGCGGCACCTCCGCCGACTTGCTGCGGCTTGCGGAAGAGATTCAGCGCGCCGTCTTCGAGCTATCCGGCATTCGCCTGGAACCCGAACCGGTGATCGTGGCAAACAAACCTGCAACCATCTGAGGGCCGGCCGTGCTCGAAGTATCGGTGTTGCAACATTCCCCGTGCGAAAACCTGGGTGGCATCGGACCGGTGCTAAAAAGCCACGGTCTCGCCCCACGGTACCGGCGAACCCACCTCGGCGAGCCGGTGCCGGCGGGCATGGACGAAGCCGTAGCGCTGCTGTTGCTGGGAGGTCCAATGGGGGTGTACGACCGCGCACGGTATCCCTTCCTCGGGGACGAGATGCGATTGATCGAGCAGGCCCTGAAGCTCGACCTGCCCGTGCTCGGCATATGTTTGGGAAGCCAGCTGCTGGCGGCGGTGTTGGGCGCCGAGGTCAAGCCGGGGCCAGCAAAGGAGATCGGTTGGTACTCTGTGCAGCTGCATGGTGAATCCCGGACCGATCGCCTTTGGTCCGGCGCGCCCTCCGAGTTTTACGCCTTTCATTGGCACGGAGATATCTTCGAGTTGCCCGCCGGCAGCGTACCCTTGGCTTCTTCGGAAATCACCGCTCATCAGTGCTTTCGCCTCGGCACCGCATGCGGATGTCTCTTCCACATGGAGGTCACCGAAAGAATCGTCCGCGAGATGGTAGATCTTTTTGCGGACGAGCTCGCGCAAGAAAGACTCGATGGGGAGGAAATCTTAAACCAGGCCGGCCCGTTTCTTCCCCCATTGAGGCAGGTGGGTGACACCTTTTTTAAGAACTGGGCGAGGATGGTGGTGGAGACGGATGGGGGACGGTAAGCCAGTGCAGAGAATCGAGCCGCGCGTGCGATGGATCGGCGCTCCGATCTACCAGTAAGACATCGCATCCTCGAACAACGCGGCAAGATCCTCTTCCGCCGCTGCGCGCGGCGCCAGTTTTGTCACGCGGTGTTGTGGCAAGGTTCCCTGAACGAGACGGGGAATCTGCTCCGAGCCGTAACCCAACGCCCCAAGACCGTTAGGAATTTTCATCTCCTGCATCATTTCAATCAGGCGGTCGGCCAGAATCCGACCCGCGTCGGCGTGCGAAGCTCCTTTTGTGCTTGCACCCAGTAACGCCGCCGCGCGGAGGTGTCGGTCGGGGCAGGCGGGCGCGGTAAATCGAAACACCGCCGGGGCGTTGACGATCACTGCGATGCCATGGGGGACCAGGGGATAGTCGGTCGGATAACCTGCGGGTGTGAACGATGCAACCATGCTCGCGACCGGGTAGGACATGCCGTGGGGAAGATGAACCCCAGCGTTGCCGAACCCGATTCCGGCAAACGCCGCAGCCATCAGCATAGCTGTGCGCGCCTCGTGGTCGTCTGCGTCGCGAAAAGCCCGTGGCAGATACTCGGCCACCATGCGTAACGCTTCCAGAGCCCAGATATCGCTTATCGGGTTCGAACCCTGGTAGGCAGGCCGTAGAACTGGTCGCTCCGGACGCGGCCTTTGATCGAAGGGCAAAGCCGTAAACGACTCCAACGCGTGACTGAGAACATCCAGACCCGTAGAAGCTGCCACGGCGGGTGGCAAGTCGTTGAGATTCTCCGGATCCAATATGCCCAGCGTGGGTTTCAAACGTCTATGGGCAATGCCGGTCTTCGAGTGAAGCTCTGCGAAGTCAAAAATGGCCACACCAGTGGTTTCACTGCCCGTCCCGGTGGTGGTGGGGATCGCAATCAACGGTTTGAGTACCCCGGGCACCGGCAACCCCTTGCCGATGGGGGCGTTCACATAGTCGAGAAAATCTGCTGGATAGGTGGAATAGAGGTTGGCGGCTTTGGCGGTGTCTATGGTGGAGCCACCTCCGATCGCCACGAAGCCGTCGAACCCGCCGTCAACGGCTACCTCGATCGCCTCTTTGAAGGAGTGGTCGGTCGGTTCCACGCGAACCCGGTCATAGAGATGGAAGGAAATGCCTTCCCGTTCCAGGGCTTCGAGCAGACGATGCACCGGCGATAACTGGGCCAAGTGAGGATCGGTCACCACCAGCACTCGTTCGACGCCCATGTCGGTCAGGTCCATGCCTACCTCCAAGGTAGTATCGACCCCGACGCGAATATTGGATGTGGCCATCTCGAACGCGGTATCTAGATCCATCTTCTGCTCCATAGTCTTGCCGTTTAACGATGCAGCGATAGCTAATCGAATTCGCCTGACGGTGTCAATGCGAAACTTGCCGCCGGGTTCGACCGTTGCTAAGCTAGTATTGCAATGATAGAAGCGGTCGTATTCGATCTCGATGGGACATTGCTGGACACCCTGGAGGACCTGGCGGACTCCATGAATGCCGTGTTGGCGAAACAGGGATTCCCAACACATGGTGCCGATGCGTACAGATATTTCGTTGGCGAAGGGGTGGAGAAACTGGTGCGCCGTGCGCTCCCCGACGACGCCACCTCGGAAGGGTTCGTTCTGAAGTGCATCGACGCAATGAAAGCAGAGTACGCAGTGCGATGGGCGGACAAGACCGTCACCTACAACGGCATTCCGGGTTTATTGGATGCCCTGACGAGTCGCGGGCTACCAATGGCAGTGCTTTCCAATAAACCCGATGAGTTTACCCGACTGGCAGTCGCCGAACTGTTGAAACCGTGGTCTTTCAAACCCGTATGCGGCGCCCGCGCCCAGTTGCCGAAGAAACCGGATCCCACCGGCGCCCGTTCGATCGCCGCCGACCTGGACCTCGCGCCGGAACGCTGCCTTTATCTGGGCGATACCCGTACCGATATGGAAACAGCCATTGGGGCTGGCATGTTTGCCGTCGGGGCAACCTGGGGGTTCAGACTGCGGGCTGAGCTCGAGGCAGCCGGAGCCCAGGCCATTGTCGAAGAACCCCACGGGGTTCTCGGCCTGCTCGAGTAATAACCAAGTTAGAACGAAAGGACCTGACATTGAAAGAATTTTTTGCCGGAATCGGAAAGATTAACTACGAGGGACCTGGCTCCGACAACCCCCTCGCATTCAAGTATTACGACGCCGATCGCAAGGTTGGCAAGAAGACGCTGAGGGAGCACTTGCGCTTCTCCGTCGTTTGCTGGCACACCTTCAAACACAACGGCGCCGATCCGTTCGGTGGTCCGGTCTACGATCGGCCGTGGGACCAGGCGGACGACCCGATGGACCGCGCCGAAGACACCATTCGCGCGGCCTTCGAGTTCTTCGCCAAGTTGGGAAATCCGTTCTACTGTTGGCACGACCGCGATATCGCTCCCGAAGGCAACACCCTGCAAGAGTCGAACGCGAGAATGGATCGGATCGTGGCGCTGGCGAAGAAACTTCAACGCCAAACGGGGGTGAAATTGCTTTGGGGTACCTCGAACTGCTTCTCACATCCCCGTTTTACCCATGGTGCGGGAACGAATCCGGACGCCCATGTGTTTGCCTACGCCGCCTCACAGATCAAGAAAGCGATGGAATGCACCCAGGAGCTGGGAGGATCCAACTACGTTTTTTGGGGAGGGCGAGAAGGATACTCCTCGCTTCTGAACACCGATCTCGCTCACGAGCAGGACCAGATAGAGCTGGGACAAGAAGAGAATCGGCAACTGCTGCTACGTTTTGCTACGGTGGGTTTTCTTCGCAAGTACGGTCTCCAGAGGGCGAGAAGGATACCTCAACATCGAAGCCAACCACGCCACCTTGGCTGGACATTCCTTCGAACACGACCTGACCGTCGCCTCTAGCGATGGAAGATTGGGCAGCATCGATGCCAATCGCGGCGACTACCTGTTGGGTTGGGACACCGATCAGTTTCCCACGGATCTCTACAGCACGACCTTCGCCATGCTGGTCATACTGCGACAGAAGGGGATCGGGAAGGGCGGCATCAACTTCGACGCCAAAGTGCGTCGGGGTTCTTTCGATCTCGTGGATCTATTCCACGCTCATATCGGAGGTATGGATAGCTTCGCCCGAGGCCTGCTCATCGCCCAGCAGATTCTCGAGGACGGGAAGTTGGAAGGGTTTGTGAAGGAGCGGTACCGCTCCTTCAATCGGGGTATCGGCCGCAAGATAATGCGCGGTGAGACGAGTTTCGAGAAGCTGGAGCGTTACGTTCACGGACGGGGGGAGCCGGAGATGCGGAGCGGCCGCGAGGAGATGTTGGAAAACCTGATCAACACCTATATCTGAATTATGTTGACCTGGCGGTAGCCCGGGCGTAGCGAGAGGCGATTACAATGCAGCAGCGACCAAACCCCTGGTGTATTCTGTCTTCGGTGTATTGAATATGGTTTCCGTATCGCCCCGCTCCACAACCTTCCCGCCCTGCATCACCAGAAGGCGGCTTGCCATCGCCCGCACGACCTTCAAGTCATGGGTAATGAACAAGTAAGCGATGCCATGCTGCTGCTGCAGTGAAAGCAGTAAGGTGATTATCTCCGCCTGCACGGTTACGTCCAGCGCGCTGGTCGGCTCGTCCAAAACCAGGATTTTCGGGCGCAGAACAAGAGCGCGGGCGATGGCGATGCGCTGGCGCTGCCCTCCAGAAAATTCGTGCGGGTAGCGATCCAGGTGAGCGGCTTCCAGACCCACCTCCGCAAACACCCCCACTACGATCCGTCGGCGCTCTTCGGGTGGGAAAACCCCCTGAACCGACAGCCCCTCCTCGACGATCTGGAAGGCCGAAAGTCTGGGACTCAGGGAACCGTACGGGTCCTGAAAAACGATCTGCATCTCGCCGCGCAACGGGCGCAGTTCGCGATTGCGCAAACCCTGAATCTCCTGCCCGTCGAGAACGATTGAACCCTGGCTGCGGATCAACCGCAGGAGGGCAAGCCCCAGGGAGGACTTGCCGGAACCCGACTCTCCCACCACACCCAGGGTCTCGGCGACACGGAGCTCCACATCTATTCCATCTACCGCTTTGACGTGATCCACGGTTTTGTTGAGTAGCCCGCGTTTGATTGGAAACCAGACCCGCAACTGCTCACAGCGCATCACCACCGATGCCGCAGGATCATGGGGTGCGGGAACCCCTCTGGGCTGCGCCCTCAGCAGCTGCTCCGTATACGGGTGTTCTGGGTGGCGGAAGATGCGGGCGGCAGGTCCGTTTTCGACGACCTGCCCTGTTGTCATCACATATACGTGTTCAGCTACCTGCCTGACGATGCTGAGATCGTGGGTGATGAGCAGAACCGCCATACCGAGATTGCGTTGCAGATCCTGCAGCAGGCGCAGGATCTGCGCCTGGATGGTTACGTCGAGTGCGGTAGTGGGCTCGTCGGCAATGAGCAGGTCTGGCTCGTTCGCCAACGCCATGGCGATCATTACGCGCTGGCGCTGTCCCCCCGACAGCTGGTGTGGCCACGCATCCAACCGGTCCTGCACGTCGGACAGCTGGACCATGTGGAGCAGTTCGATGGTGCGCGCCCGGGCCTGTCGGCGGTTCAATCCCTGGTGCACGATCAAGGTTTCGCTTACCTGCTTCTCAATCGTATGCAAGGGATTAAGCGACGTCATCGGCTCCTGGAAAATCATCGATATGCGTGCTCCGCGAACCATCTGAACCCGGTGCAACGGTGCAGTGAGCAGATCCTCGCCGGCAAAGCGGATCGCGCCCCGGGGATGTGAGGCGCGCGGATACGGCAGTAGGCGCAGCACGGAGAGGGCCGTTACCGACTTACCGGAACCGGACTCGCCGACGAGGGCAACGGTTTGTCCGGCCTCAACAGTCAAGGTGGCATCGCGGACGGCCTCCACCGGCGGCCCCTCCGCCTGAAACGAAACGGCTAAGCCGTCGATCTCCAACAGGCTCAAGAGGTCTGCTCCGGGGCGAAGTTCTTGCGGGGATCAAACGCATCCCTCACCGCTTCCCCCACGAAAACCAACACCGACAAGGTGACGGCCAACACCAAAAACGAGGTGATCCCCAGCCACGGTGCATGCAGGTTGCGCTTGCCTTGATTCAGCAGTTCGCCCAGTGAAGGAGAGCCGGGTGGAAGTCCGAACCCAAGGAAATCGAGCGAGGTTAAAACGGTTACCGAGCCGGTCAGGATGAACGGCATGAATGTCAATGTCGAAACCATGGCGTTGGGCAAGACATGGCGAAACATGATCTTAGCGTTGCCCACACCTAGAGCGCGGGCGGCGCGCACGAAGTCGAAGTTCCGGGCACGCAGAAACTCCGCGCGCACGACACCCACCAACGTCATCCAGCTGAACAACAACATGAGCAACAGGAGCCACCAGAAGTTGGGTTCGACGACGCTGGCCAGGATGATCAACATGAACAGCGTCGGCAGGCCAGACCAGATTTCGATGAACCGCTGCAAAACGAGATCGATCCACCCACCGAAGAAACCCTGCAAGGCACCCGCCCCGATTCCGACAACCGAGCTGAACAAGGTGAGCACGAGACCGAAACAAACCGAAATCCGAAAGCCGTATATGAGGCGCGCCAGAACGTCTCGCGCTTGGTCGTCCGTGCCGAGCAGGTTCTGCAGAGACGGTGGTGACGGAGCCGGGATCTGCAACTGGTAGTTTATGGTGCTGTAGCCAAAACGAACCGGGGGCCAGAGTATCCACCCGTCGCTTTCGATCAGCTCCTGCACGAACAGGTCTCGGTACTCCGCCTCGGTCTCGAAATCGCCACCGAAGGTGCGTTCAGAGTGGGAAACCAGGACGGGGAAATACCATTCACTCGCGTAGCTTACGAGAAGCGGTTTATCGTTGGCGATGAACTCGGCGGGAAGCGTGAAAAGGAACAGTGCCAGAAAGATCCACATGCTCCAATATCCACGCCGGTTTCGTTGGAAGCTCGAAAGCCGCCGTCGATTTAGGTCCGAAAGTTTCCACATCGACCCCGCCGGGGCAAGCTGTAATTCTGCCGCCTGCGTGCCGGATTCCATCATGCTTCCCTCGATTCGAAGTCGATGCGACGATCCACCAGTGTGTAACTCAAGTCGCTGAGCAACTGGGTTAGAAGCCCGAGCAGGGTGAAGATGTAGAGGGTGGCAAACATCACCGGGTAGTCACGGCCCACCGCCGCTTCGTAGCCCAACAGTCCCAGTCCGTCGAGAGAAAAGATCACCTCGATCAACAGGGCACCGGTAAAAAAGATATGCACGAAGGCGCGGGGGAAGCCGGAGATCACCACCAGCATGGCGTTGCGAAAAACGTGGTGATACAGTACGCGACGATCGCTTAAACCCTTGGCGTAAGCCGTCATCACATACTGCTTGTTGATTTCGTCGAGGAATGAATTCTTGGTCAATAACGTCAAACCGGCGAAACCCCCGACCACCAGAGCGGAGAGGGGCAATGCCAGGTGCCAGAGGTAGTCTACCACCTTGTGGAACACGCCGAAGTTTTCCCATTCCGGGGACACGAGACCACGCAGTGGAAACCAGTTGAGGTAGTGCCCTCCGGCAAACAAAACAACGAGCAGGACGGCAAACAGAAAACTGGGAATCGCATTGCCTACGACGACGGCCGACGACGTCCACACGTCGAATCGGGATCCGTCGCGAATGGCTTTGGCGATGCCAAGGGGAATCGAGATGCCGTAGATGAGCAGTGTGCTCCACAGACCCAGGGAGATGGAGACGGGAAGTTTGTCCAGTACCAGGTCGACCACCTGTTGGTCGCGATAAAAACTTTCGCCGAATTCGAACGAGAGATAGTCGCGAAGCATCTTGAAGAAACGAACATGGGCGGGCTGGTCGAAGCCGTAGATACGTTCCAACTCCCGGAGCAGCTCGGGGTCCACCCCCTGAGACCCGCGATACTTCGAGGAGATGGCATCCAGCTCGTACCCTTGGAAGTCCGCATCCCCTTCCATGGCTCCGAAAGCACTTACGCGAGCCGTAGCATCGACCGCGTGTCCCTGAAGCCGGGCAATTACCTGTTCCACCGGCCCACCGGGAGCGGCCTGCACGATGAGAAAATTGACCAGCAAGATCCCGAGGATAGTCGGAATCATCAATAATAGACGACGAACGATGTAGGAGGTCATAGGTGCCGCCGCAAATTTAGGGAACTATATACTTGACACCCCTAAAAAATTGCCTATATTAGGGGTATGGAAACAACAAGTTTCAATTCCCTTGTGGACCTGTTTGAAGCTTTTCCCAACGAGAAGGCCTGTGTTGACCACTTAGCAAAACTTCGCTGGCCTGTGGTGGTCATTTGTCCGCTATGCGGTTCTGCTCGCAAGGCTTACCGAATGAACAGGAAGAACGTTTTTCGGTGTGCAGACTGCAAGGATGATTTCTCTGTCCGCAAGGGGACCATCTTCGAGGATTCCCCTATCTCTCTTCGCAAGTGGTTTGCTTGTATCTGGCTGGTTACTGCCAACCGGAAGGGGATAAGTAGTTGCCAGCTAGCTAGGGAAATTGGCATTACTCAGAAATCCGCATGGTTCGTTTTGGGTCGTATCCGTGAAGTTGCCAGTAGCTTGAGCGGCTTTGGTGGGCCTATGGACGGTGGGGTCGAAGCGGACGAATCATACTTAGGCGGCAAAGAGAAGAACAAACATCACTCTAAGAAACTGAATGCGGGCAGGGGGCCTGTAGGAAAAGCGGCTGTGGCTGGCCTGAAGTCTCGTACGGGCAAGGTAAAAGTCAAGCGTATCAAAACTGCCGATCAAGAACACTTGCACACCTTTGTCTCTTCTAATGTCCAACCAGGGGCAACGCTCTATACAGACGACCATAAGGGCTATACCGGATTGGGGAGATACTACAGACATGAGATCATCAAACATTCTGTTGGGGAGTATGTCCGCGGCCAGGTTCATACGAACGGGATAGAATCCTTTTGGGCTTTATTGAAAAGAGGATACTACGGCATTTTCCATCACTTCACGTGGAAGCACATGCATCGGTACCTATCGGAATTTGAGGCCCGCTGGAATATGGGCAGGATGAGTGGCACTGAAAGGGTCAATTCCGTATTGGCGGCGGCTTCGGGACACAGGTTAACCTATTGCGAGTTGACGGAATGAACGAGCAACCCCTTCATGTTCCTCTTCCATTCGATCAGTTTCTCACGCAGTGCTCGCATCACATTCCCCGTCAAAATTTGGTGGATTGGTTGGGGAAGGTCCACCCGGGAGATTGCATTGAATTAATGGGCAAACTGCCCGTTGAATCAATAGGTCTGATTGTTACCAGTCCACCCTACAACATCAAAAACTCGACCGGGAACGGGCTCAAAGATGGTAGAAGTGGGAAGTGGCCGCGAGCGGCTCTTTTAGAGGGCTACGACAGCCATGATGACGCGATGCCCTACGAGGAATACGTTGAGTGGCAAAGAGACTGCTTGACAGCCATGATGCGGATTCTGCGTCCGGATGGAGCAATATTCTACAATCACAACTGGCGGGTGCAAAACGGGCTATTACAGCACCGGTCGGATATCGTTGAAGATTTTCCCGTCCGTCAAATACTGGTTTGGCACCGCTCGGGCGGCATCAACTTCAATCCTGGCTACTTTCTTCCCAACTATGAAGTGATTTACTTGATTGCCAAACCGGGCTTTAGGCTGGCTCCGAAGTCGAACGCAAAAGGCTGTGTGTGGCAAATCCCCCAAGAGAGTAACAATCCGCATCCCGCACCGTTCCCCGAAGAACTGGTACAAAGGTGCGTTGAATCGACGTCAGCCCAGGTAGTGCTAGATCCATTTATTGGCTCAGGGACTACTGCTCTTGCTGCCGAGACAGCTCACAGGGAATGGATCGGGTTTGACGTTTCGGAAGAATATTGCCGCCTAGCACGTGAGCGGATTAACGCCAGACGGGCTTTGCTGAAGAACTCATGAGCGCACCTAAGAACAAGCGGGAGTTGTTTCGGCGACTTGCAGAGATTATTGAGGGAAGCCCATATACAATGCCTGAAGAGAAATACACGGGCACTGGCGGACCGGGGCTCTACTTGGAGGATCTGCTGGAGCTAACAACCGGAAGCGCCGACATTCCTGACAGTATGGGCTGGGAACTCAAATACTACACCGACAAAACCAGTCTGATAACCCTGTTCCACAAGGAGCCTCAACCCGCCGGGGTAATTCGATACATGGTGAGCAGGTTTGGATGGAAAGACAGGAAGGACCGCCTGAGTTTTAGGCATACTATTGGCGGGAGGTCTGACCGCTTCAGAGTGGATGCAGACTCTTCCACTGAGGACGACATTCTCAGCGCGGCGGGGGCAAAGCTACGCCGGCTGGTTCTTGTAAGGGGGAAGCGGAACGGGCAGGAAGTATCGTTTGACCGGATAGATTGCTTTGAGAATTTGCAATTAAGCTTTTTCATTTACGAAGTAGTTACAGGTTGCGTGAAGATAGATTTCGACGCCCGGGAGAGCACCCCCGGCAGTAAGGGGTTGCGGAACCACGGAACCAAATTCAGAGTATCCCCCAATGACATTTGCCGCCTCTATGCCAAGAAAGAACGGTTAATTTAGGGGTGTCAAGTATATAGTTCCCTAAATTTACGCAGGGCACGGCGCGCGCGCCCCCTGTTAAATCCCGGGGCGCTGCGCACGAGGGGCCGCTCAGGGGTCAGTCGGACTGTGTTGGGGCGTTCGATTCAGTGATCGCCGAAGGAGATTGATACCACCACGTTTCGGGAAATCCGAGCTTGTTCGGAGGCACCGGATCCGGATGGCCAAGATCGTTCCAGTAGACGAGGCGGTAGGTGTTGCTGTACCAACCCGGGATCACGTAGTGGCCCCACAGCAGAACCCGATCCAGAGCCCGCGTCAGGGCCACCTGCATCTCGCGGGACTCGGCGGTGATGACCCGTTCGACCAGCTCGTCCACCACCGGATCGCGAACGCCGGCATAGTTGCGGCTGCCGTTGAAATCAGCGGCGGCAGACGACCAGAAGTTGCGTTGCTCGTTGCCGGGGCTCAGGGTCTGACGCCAGTTGTTGACGATCACGTCGTAGTCGAACGACTGCAGCCGATTCTGATACTGAGCGGAGTCGACCGTGCGGATGCGCGAGCGAACCCCGAGACGCTTAAGATTCTCGCGGATAGGTCCGACGATGCGTTCGTGGGCGGGGGAAACCAATAGAAACTCCACCGTCATCCGCTCCCCGGTTTCGGGGTGAATCAGCACGTTGTCGACAACTCGCCATCCGCCGTCGGCCAACAGCTTTTGGGCGATGCGCAGATTCCCCCGTACATTGCCTTTGCCGTCGGTGCGCGGAGGCGTGAACGGCTGCGTGAACAGCGCGGGCGGAAGTCGGTCTTGGTACTCCTGCAACACCTGGAGCTCCAGCCCCTGAGGTATCCCACTGGAAGCCATCTCCGAATTGTTCCAGTAGCTGGTGCTGCGCTCGTAGATGCCGTGCAGGAGCTGACGGTTGGTCCACTCGAAGTCGAAGGCGTAACCCAGCGCTTGCCTGACCCCTGGATCCGAGAATTTGCGCCGGCGGGTATTGAAGCAGAACCCCCGCATTCCCCGGATCGCCCGATGCGGTATCGCTTCTTTGCCCAGGGATCCCTTGGCGTTGGGAGGGGTATGGTAGCTGGCCGACCACTGGACAGCATTACTGGCAGACCGAAAATCGACCTCGCCGATCTTCAGCGCCTCGGTAGCTACGGTGTTATCGCGATAATAATCGTATTGAATCGTATCAAAATTGAAATGTCCCTGTTGCGTCGGCAATTCCCGTGCCCAGTAGCTCTTGACCCGCTCGAAGCGGATGGAGTGGCCAGGATCCACTGCGGAAATCCGGTACGGGCCGGACCCCAGGGGGGGGTCGAGGGTAGTCGCACTGAAATCCCGGCCTTCCCAATAGTGTTTCGGAAGCGGCCGCAGTTGACCGAGGATCAAAGGCATTTCCCGGTTTGCGCCACGTTTGAAGCTGAACCTGACGCGCCGATCATCCAGCGCTTCCACCTTCGTGACATCGGCGTAAAAGGACCGGAAAAAGGGAAGACCTTCCGATATCAAGGTATCAAAGGTGAACACCACATCCGCGGTGGTAACCGGAGTGCCATCGTGCCATCGGGCTTCTTCCCGCAAGGTGAACAAGACCCAGGTCCGATCCGGCGGACACTCGACCTCTTCTACCAATAGGCCATAGACCGTGAACGGCTCGTCCAGAGCTTTCACCAGCAGTTTGTCGTAGATCATCAACGTACTGGCCGCGGCGATGCCCTTTAAGGTGTACGGGTTCAGATTGTCGAAGCTGCCAACCTTTGCCAGACGCAGATGGCCCCCTTTCGGGGCGTCGGGGCGCACGTAGTCGAAGTGCGCGAACTCGGGGCCGTATTTGCTCCTGCCAAACATCGACAGCGCATGACTTTTGAGGGTCTCACCATGAGCCGAGATCGCCAGGGAAACCGTCAACAGGATCGTATTGGTGAGCAGACTCATTCGTTGATCGCGGGCAAACAAAAAACCCTTACGAACGGGCAGATTCGAAGGGTTCGTTGAACCACGGTTCATTGGGAAGGGGGGGTGCTGATAGACTGACTAGTTGTCTCTTGGCACCGCCATCATCCGTTCGAGAGCGCGACGAGCACCATCTACGGTCTCTTTGTCGAGAACGACCTCGTAGCGCTCGTCGTTCAGCGAGAAATACAGATCCTGCAGTCCGGTCACCTTCATATACGGACAGTGAAGGCGACAGCCGATGCAGCCGTCGGCCGCCACGAAATCCCGGTCGGGAAAGCGCAGCTTCATCTGGTGGAGCATGCCACTCTCGGTGGCGATGATAAAGGTCTTGGTCTGGGGGTATTTTTCTATCGCCTTCAGCATGCCGGTCGTAGAACACACCTCATGCGCCACCTCTACCACATCCTGCCGACATTCCGGATGGGCGATAATAACCGCCTCGGGAAACTCTTCCCGGGTGCGATCCACGCTGGCCTGGCGCAACACATCGTGGGTGGGGCAGACCCCGTCGTATATGGCGATCGTCTTCTCCGGCACCTGCTCCGCGACCCAGCGGCCCAGATTGCGGTCCGGCGTAAACAGGATCTGATCGGGATCCAGGCTGCGAACTACAGAAACCGCGTTCGCCGAGGTGCAACAGATATCGGATTCGGCTTTTACTTCGGCGCTGGAGTTGATGTAGGTGACGACGGTGTGACCGGGGTAACGCTCCTTCCAGTCATCCAGGCTTTCGGGCGTAATGGAATCCGCAAGCGAGCAGCCAGCACCAAGGTGCGGTAGAAACACGCGCTTATCGGGATTGAGGATCTTTGCCGACTCGGCCATGAAGTGCACGCCGCAGAAGGCGATCATTTCGGCATCGCATTTTGTCGCTTCCACCGCGAGCCCCAGAGAGTCTCCAGTAAAGTCGGCGATATCCTGGATTTCGGGGACCTGGTAGTTGTGTGCCAGGATGACCGCGTTCTTTTCCTTGCGCACACGGTCGATCTGCGCCACCAATTCCTCGATTGGCAGATCGTAGTTGTGAAACGGCTGACAGGTCTGGCGGTCCATGGTTCGAGTTTCACTCATGGCTGGTTCTCACTCCTTCATCGGGCGGTATCGATTCGGTACCGTCAGGGAAAACGCGCCAAAACTCCTTGCGAATCAAACCCGTTATCATTGCGCTCTTACTGACGCCGTGGTAGCGAGCAACGGCTTCGAGCATTTCGTCGTCGCGATCGGTTGCAGAGAATGTGCGAACCTTTGCCCGCGCGCTCTTCTGCAGCTTTGTTGGTGGCATTATCTATTTCCTATGTAACTTTTAAATAATAAGTGTGTAGAACTTACTGGTTTATTTCGGCTCAGTCAAGGGTTCTTGTGGGCTCTGTTACGGCTTCGCCGGCGCGGTGCAACTTGAGCAGGTTCGTCGTTCCTGGGTGGCCGCTTGGCATGCCGGCCAACACCCCCAAGCTTGTCCCTAGCGCGCACCGCTCACAGGGCGCTTATACGATCCATCGCGAGCTCGATCTGATCCCGATGATTGAAGGCCGAAAGTCGGAAGAATCCCTCGCCGGCAGCTCCGAACCCGGATCCCGGCGTGCCCACCACGTGAGCGCGCTGGAGCAGATGGTCGAAAAATCCCCAGCTGTCCATACGGTCCGGGGTTTGTAGCCACAGATAGGGCGCGTTCTCCCCTCCGTAGACTGACATGCCGCACGCGCCAAGCCGCTCTCGCATGTAGGAGGCGTTGCCCAAATAGAAGCTCACCAGTTCGCGGACCGCCGCTTTTCCAGCCGGAGTGTAGACGGCTGCCGCTGCCCGCTGGACCGGGTAGGCGACCCCGTTGAACTTGGTGGAGTGCCGCCGCTGCCAGAGGCTGCGTAGATCGACGGCCTCGCCGGCCGTAGTATATCCCTTGAGCGCCTTTGGAACGACGGTCAAGGCGCAGCGAGTACCGGTAAATCCCGCGCTCTTAGAGAAGCTCCTGAACTCGATCGCGACCTCGCGCCCACCGTCGATTTCATAGATAGAGTGAGGTATCTCGGGATCGGTGATGTAGGTTTCGTAGGCGGCGTCGAAAAGGATGACTGCCCGTTCACCGCGAGCGTAATCGACCCATTGAGTCAGTGTCGACCGGTCCATTACCGCCCCCGTCGGATTGTTGGGCGCGCACAGATAGATCAAGTCGACGTGGCCCGTTGGGAGCGACGGATTGAACCCGTTCTCCAGCGTACAGGGAAGGTACACAAGTCCCCCGTAACGCCCGCTCCCATCCCCGTCTCCAGTCCTCCCCGCCATTACGTTGGTGTCGCAATACACCGGATAAACCGGGTCTGTCAGCGCCACCCTGTTGTCGATTCCGAATATCTCCTGGATATTGGCCGAGTCGCACTTCGAACCGTCCGAAATGAAAATCTCATCGACGTCGATCTCCACTCCGCGGCTGGCAAAGTCATGTTCGGCTATCGCCTCGCGCAGGAAAAGCCCCCCCTGGTCGGGCGGATAACCCTGGAAGGTTTCGTCGTGGGCCAGCTCCTCCGTCGCCTCTTTGAGGGCATCAATGATGACCCGGGGAATACCCTTGACCACATCGCCGATACCAAGGCGAATAACCTCGGCTGTCGGGTTGGCGGCGACAAAGGAATTCGTTCTGCGGCCGATTTCTGGGAACAGATACCCCGCTTTGAGCTTCAGAAAATTCTCGTTGATCAGTGCCATAATTGCTTATTTTTCTTTGAGTAGTGTTGGTTTTTGTAGCGGTCGAGGGCTTAGAATCGAACCCTCGCCTGACCCGTTTTCAACATCGTTGTCCGACGCACTCGGACTGACGATCAACCGCAATAGACAACGACATGGGCGCAGGAGGGTGGTTGCCGACGGTATGAACACGAACGCGGTCAACATGAGTACGCGCAACCTGCGTGCCCTCATGCGCAAGATCAAAGAAGCGGAACTAGGGTATCGAGTTTGTGCCGCTCGCGACATCGTTGGACCGGGGGGCGGGGTCTACCTCGCTGCGGACCATGATCTTCGACCGCGGCACTTGTCCTGGCTCGAGCAGCGCAATCCGGCGCGCCGAACCATTCCTACCGTTGTCGAGGTGATATTCGTTCGTGAGCACGGGTCGACTGATGACATCCACACGCAGTTCGACATCCCGATGGAGGGGGCGGATCAGAAGGAACGTCGTCAGCAGCGGGGCGAGGATGTAGTTCACGCGGCGCACAAGATCTTTCAGATCGTCGAGGATTCCGCCCATGACGCTGGTACAGGTGGAGAGACACAGCAGCTCGAAGGGCTCGGCCGACAGATGCTGCTGTTTTCCGAATCGGTCGCTGTTGCGTTGGGAGAATACCTGGATGGCAACACCCTGATCATGGATCTGATCTCCGAGTACGAGGGCGCCCAGATCGTCCGGCATGGACTGCAAGCCGCCGTGTTTGCCACGGAGCTCGAATCTCGCAGAGCGACCCGTATCGCAGCAGATCGGGCACCGTCCGGAGAAGAGTCAGGCAGCCACACGATAGATCGCGAAGTCGGTCTGAAGCCGGACTTGCAGCAGATCTTTCTGGGCGGGTTTATGCACGACTGCGGGTTGTGGAATGAATCCAGCCGCAATATCGAGGGGCATGAGCGTGTGGGCGCGCACCTCGTGTCGAATCTGACGTCACTGGGCGGACTGGCGCCCGCCCTGGCCAACATGATCCTGTTCCACTCGGAAGCGGCGCGATTGGCGAATCGCTCGGGCTTGTTGAGGCTGCACCAACGGCGAGGCAGCTCGTCGTGGTCTGGGGTCGAGTACGAGCTTCACAAAACCCCAGAGGCTGCCCACACAGCCCTGAAGGCGAGGGGCAGCTCTGGCGAGCTGCTGACTGCAGAAGAAACCCGACTGGTCATTCCTGTGGCCGTGGCGGAGTACTATTTTGACCCGTACCGAAGGATTCGAAGCGAAATCGAGGGCCGAGTGTATCGGTCAGCTGACGAGGTTTGTCGGTTCGGAACCGTACTCCGAGTACATGCTCGCCCTGTGCAACAGCCAGGTGGAGGTTGTCGCGCCGCGACGATCCTACGTGCAACTGGAAGGCATGATCCCCAGCTCAGGGGATCGGGGGAATCCGGGAGGATTGAAAACGACCTTACAGGCGTTCAGGGGGGAAGCATCTCCCACGGCAATGATCGTTTTTCTCCTCACCTGATATCGCTCTACACCACAGGCCGCGACGGACAACGGCGCGAAGCCAGCTACGTGGCGCCGCACGCGGAAATCCTATGGCAGCGCCGCACGCCTCCCTCCAGTCGTATGTATATTCCGGCCGGCCGCTATCGCAACGATCTCGCCCTCGAGGTCACCGGCTTCATGAGCGAAGACACCTATGAGCGGATTTTGGGAGAGTACGAGCGGGAACTGCGACGCCAAATGGCTTCCTGAGCCCTTGGCAACTGTTCTTCGAATCGGTTAAGTTTTCCTCACACTCAGCAATCTCAATCCTAATTGTGGGAGAAATGAAAGATACCGAGGTGACAGGCGCCGAGTCTTCGGCGCCTTCCGATTTTATCCGAGAAACAGTCAAAAATGACGTTGCGCACGGCAAGCACGACGGCCGTGTAATGACGCGATTCCCTCCCGAACCGAACGGAAGGCTGCACATCGGTCACGCCAAGTCGATCTGTCTCAATTTCTCCGTCGCCAAGGAAAATGGCGGCTTATGCAATCTGCGCTTCGAAGATACCGACCCGGAAAACGAAAAACAGGAATATGTCGAAGCGATCAAGGATGACATCCGCTGGCTCGGATTCGACTGGGAGGATCGGGAGTATTTCATCTCGGACTACTTCGAAAAACTCTACGGGTTTGCGCTGAAGCTGATCGAAAACGGCAAGGCGTACGTCGACAGTCTCAGCGCCGACGAGATTCGGCAACATCGTGGCACCCTCACCGAACCAGGCGTGGAGAGTCCGCATCGCGATCGCCCAGTTGAAGAGAATCTGGACCTCTTCAAACGCATGCGCGGCGGCGAGTTCGCCGACGGCGCGCACGTGCTGCGGGCGAAGATCGACATGTCCTCGCCGAATTTGAGCATGCGGGACCCGACCCTCTACCGCATCAAACATCACGGCCATTACCGCTCTGGCGATGCCTGGTGCATCTACCCGATGTACGATTTTACGGAGTGTCTTTCCGATGCCATCGAAGGGGTCACTCATTCCATCTGTACCCTGGAGTTCGAGAACAACCGCGCCATCTACGATTGGATTCTCGAAGCTGCGGAGATTCCGGATCCCCCCAACCAGTACGAGTTCGCCCGTCTCAATCTCAGCAACACCATCATGAGCAAGCGTTTTCTGGGACCACTGGTCAATGAGGGCTACCTTGCCGGTTGGGACGATCCGCGTATGCCGACGCTGGCTGGTTTGCGCCGACGCGGTTATACGCCGACCGCGATCCGCAACTTCATGGACGAGGTCGGTGTCGCCAAGCGAGAAAACCTGATTGACGCCGCGCTGCTCGAACACAAGCTGCGAGAGGATCTCAACCGCATCGCCCCACGAGTGATGGGCGTGCTCGAACCGCTCAAAGTGGTTATCGACAACTTTCCTGAAGGCCAGGAAGAGTTATTGGAGGCGGTGAACAACCCCGAAGATGAATCCATGGGAACCCGCATGGTTCCCTTGTCGCGCACGCTCTACATCGAGCGGAACGATTTTCGCGAAGACCCGCCGAGGAAGTATTACCGGTTGGCACCCGGCAAAGAGGTCCGCTTGCGGTACGGGTATTACATCACCTGCGTGGACGTAGTTAAGGATCCGGGTTCAGGGGAGGTTACCCAACTTCACTGCACCTACGATCCCGAGACGAAGGGTGGCTCATCGCCTGATGGACGCAAGGTGCGGGGTACGATCCACTGGGTTTCGGCCGCCCACGCCTTGAATGCGGAAGTGCGTCTCTACGACCGCCTGTTCACGGTGGACGATCCGAACGGAGAGAACTTCAGGGAGCACATTAATCCCGATTCTCTAGAAGTGTTAACAGATTGCCTGGTGGAACGCAGCCTTGGGTCGGCCGAAGTGGGAATCACCTACCAGTTCGAGCGACAGGGTTACTTCTGCCCCGACACCGTTGATTTCCGACCAGACAAGTTGGTGTTCAATCGTGCCGTAGCCCTGCGCGATTCGTGGGCAAAGATCGAAAAATCCTCCGGCAGGTAGGCGGGTGGGTTTCAGCCGTCAGCTTCCGACCGGCCGGCTTGCCACCGCTTCTCCAGCTGGCTGGCTTTCTTCTTGGACAACCCCCCCAACCGTTCGATACCGTCCAGCAACCGGACGCGAATCAGGTCCACCTTCAGGAGCTCCATAGATTCGTAAAGCGGCGGCCCCACTCGCTGCCCCATGGCGGAAACGTAGAGCGGGGCGGTGACGTCGCGGATCGGCCATTGCCAATACTGGCCTACCCCACCAAGAGCGTTCTCAATCGCGGCGCGGTTCCATTCTTCGATTTCGTCCAGCGACCAGATGGCAGTCTGTAAAACCTGAACCACCTCCTCCGGTGTGCGTTTCTTCGGCACCAGCTCCTCGGGTTCGTAGGACAGATCCCGCATGAAGAAGAAGGCGCACTTGCCCATATAGTCACCGAGGGTATCCATGCGCTCTTGCATCAGAGGCAGTGTATCTCTCAAGAACCCGTCGTTGAGCTGCCATTTCCTCATTTCGTCCAACAGATCGTCCACCTTCAAGTCCTCGCGAATGTAGCGGCCGTTTAGCCAGTCCAGTTTCTTGCGATCGAAAATCGCTCCTCCTAGACTGACACGCTCGAGATCGAAGCTGTTGAAGAATTCCTCGATGCCGAATTTCTCCTCCTCCCCCGGCTGCGCATAGCTCATCAAACCGAGGTAGTTGCACAACGCCGGGCCCAGGTAGCCCATTCGCCGGTAGTACTCAATCGAGGTGGGATTCTTGCGTTTCGACATCCTGGAGCCGTCCGGGTTGAGCAGCAGCGGCAGGTGTGTGTGCTCCGGCGGTTCCCAGCCGAAATACTTGTAGAGAAGCAGGTGCTTGGGGGCAGAGTTGATCCAGTCTTCGCCCCGAATCACGTGGGTGATGCCCATGAGATGGTCGTCCACCACGACGGCGAAATGGTAGGTTGGATACCCGTCCGATTTGAGAATGACCTGGTCGTCGAGATGGGCATAGTCGAATTCGATCTCGCCGCGCAGTCTGTCCGCAACCGTGGCCGTCCCGGAATCCGGCATTTTCAGGCGCACTACGTGGGGCTCGCCGGCGGCCAGCCGGGGTTCGATGTCGGAGGCGGCCAGAGCGCGACAGTGGCGATCGTATCCCAACTTCTGCTTCAGCTTACTTTGTTCGCTGCGCAGCTCCCGTAACCGTTCTGTCGAACAGAAGCAATGGTAGGCTTGGCCTGCGGTCAGAAGCTGATCGATGCGCTCCCGGTAGATCGAGAGCCGTTCGCTCTGCCGGTACGGTCCGTGCGGTCCGCCTACATCGGGTCCCTCGTCCCACTGCAGACCGAGCCAACGCAATGCGTCGAGAATATCGGTCTCGAACCGTTCGCGGGAGCGTTCCCGGTCGGTATCCTCGATCCTGAGCACGAAGCTGCCACCGTGTCGTCGGGCGAACGCCAGGTTGAAAAGCGCGATGTAAGCACTGCCCACGTGGGGCGATCCCGTAGGGGACGGTGCCATACGCGTGCGCACATCAGCCATTTGTTCGACTCCTTCCTTGGTCTGTGTCACCACTCCGCATAGATCGACAAAAATAGGCGAGCTGACGTATGGTGCAAACGCTGTGAATATGTCCGAATATTGCGCAATCCAGTGATAAGCCTCAACTTAGTTCAAATAGTCAGTTGCTCGCTAAGGAGGCAGATGAAGTTTTCAGAATTGGAACTTGAGGGCGAAATATTGAGGGCTCTCAAGGAAATTGGATACGAAGAAATGACGCCCATCCAGGAGTTGACCATGCCCCACATAATGGCACGTCGTGATCTTTTGGGGTTGGCCGAGACGGGATCCGGCAAAACGGGCGCTTGCGCAGTACCTCTGATACAACGAGTCGACTCGAGCACCAACGCCATTCAGGTGCTGATCCTGGTGCCTACCAGGGAACTCGCCCTGCAGTACGTCCAAGAAATCGACTCCATTGCGACTCACACTGAGGTTGCGCCATTTGCCGTCTTTGGGGGCTTCGACATGGGAATCCAGCGCGCCAAGTTGCGTCATGGCGTTCACATTCTCGTGGCAACACCTGGCCGCCTAATCGATTTCCTCTGGAACACCGATCTCGTCGATCTCACCCGCGTTCACACGGTTGTATTGGACGAAGCCGACGAGATGTTGAAGATGGGTTTTGTGGAGGACATTGACTTCATCATGTCCTGCCTGATTCACGAGCACGAAACGCTCCTGTTTTCGGCCACCATGCCTACCGAGATCGACCGCCTGGCCGCTACCTACCTGGATGATCCGGTACGAGTCGAGCTCAATAAGGATCAACGAGCGCCCCAATCGTTGATCCATAGCTTCGAACACGTCGGTCGCGGCAGATACGAATCGCTGATCGAATATCTCAACTCCGAAAAAATAGCCCAGGCAATTCTCTTTTGTAACTCTCGGAACAACGGGTCCGACCTGATGAGCAGTCTCAAGAAACAGTTCAGTTCGGTGGAGTACATTCATGGCGGACTGGACCAGGATCGGAGGATCTCAATCTTCAATCGCTTTCGGAGCAAGAAGATCAAGTTTATGGTGGCGACGGACGTGGCGGGCAGGGGTCTGGATTTCAGTCACGTATCCCACGTAATCAACTACGATTTTCCTCCCTCGAGTGAGATCTATACCCACAGAACCGGACGAACGGGGCGCATGGGTCGTGAAGGTACGGCGATGACGTTTGTCGCCAATCGCGATCTGGACAATCTCAAATCCATACTCAAAACCAATCGCATCGACCCTGCCTGGCGCGGCAGCGAGCCTAGTTTCAACGGCCGGGGGAAATCCGCTTCCGGAGGAGGTAGAAGACCACCGCGACGGCGGCGGCCCCAGCGACCCGAACAAAAAAACGCTCCCGCTTCCAAACGGAAGAGGGAGCGCTAGATCTACTCTTCGGACCTTCCAACTATTCCATATCGGGAGGCCCGTCTTGGCCCTCTTCTTCCTCTCGTTCCAAGTTTTCCTGCATCTCGCGGATATGATCCCGAATCCGCGATAGCTCTTCCTTCAGCTGGTTTTCGTGGTGGCGCATCTCACGTAGCTCTTCGGCCATTCTGTGCATATGTTCGCGGCGCATCTCGCGCATATGCTGCTGGATCTCGTGCTCGACCCGTCGGCGGATCTCTTCTTCCATATCTCCACCACCGCCATCACCGTCGCCACCATCGCCACCACCTCTCATCTCCTCCATCCGGCGTTTCATCTCTTCCTCGAGCTGATGGCGAATCTCTTCTTCCATGCGTTGGCGCATCTCTTCGTCCATCTCACCACCCATCCCCGGACCCATCATAGGTGCCGGGTGCGCCCAGGATCCTAGCTCGTCGAAGTTGAGCTCCCCCACTGTGGTCGCCGTCCATCATGCGAAAAAAGGTCTCCAGGATCTGTCCGTGACGCTCCTCCGGATCGTCCGACATCTCCACACCCTCGGGTTTTTCGGCATCAGGGGGCGGAATCAGAACCAGCATAGGCGGACCACCCGGGCCCTCGTTCCCACCCTCATGCCGTTCCTTCATCTTCTCTTTGGCGCGTTATTTCATATCCTCCATGTCTCCGAAATCGCCCATCTGTGCCCAGGACGGAAGGGCACACATTACTACGAAACCGGCGGCGACGAAGAGGATTTTCATGCGGCTCACCCAGTTCATAATGACATCCTTTCTGTGAGGTTGGAGCAACATCGCGTTGCCAACTCGACGTTCGATGTTGCAAGTATAAATTGTTTTCAGCTGTTTCCAAACTAAATACATCTTGGTCGCACGTCCGTGACGGCCATCACCACCCTTATTCCCCGTGGCAAATTATTGACGCCTATACAAATGTATAGTATACTTGAAACCCATTGCGTTCCTATCATTGCGTAGGTACGGAAGGTAGAAAGCGCCGCCGGCATTTGAGCACTCCCCCGCCGCGGCCGTTCCAATATCCCCACAACGATTCGCTCCAACTCGCTCCGGGTATAGGTAGCCGGGTACGCAACGTACCCGGCGTTGAGCAACACAGAATTTTGGGAATAACATGGGACTAAACGGAAAAGTCAAAACCAACGGCAACACCCCGTACGACGAAACAAAGATCAAAACCCTGAGCTCATTGGAGCACATCCGCCTGCGAACCGGCATGTACATCGGTCGACTGGGTGACGGCTCCGATCCGGACGATGGAATATACATCCTGCTCAAAGAGATCGTAGACAACGCCGTGGATGAATTCATCATGGGGTGCGGCCGCAAAATCGATGTCTGGATCGGCGATGACGTGGTGGGAGTCAGGGATTACGGCCGCGGCATCCCGCTTGGAAAGGTCGTGGAATGCGTCTCGACCATAAACACCGGCGCCAAATACAACGACGAGGTTTTTCAGTTCAGTGTCGGTCTCAACGGAGTGGGCACCAAAGCGGTCAACGCGCTGTCGAACCACTTCAAAGTGGTTTCCTATCGAGACGGTCGTTATGCGGAAGCGGCCTTTTCGAGAGGGGTGCTGAAAAATCAGAAACGCGGCAAGGCAGACGAAGCAGACGGTACCTACGTGGAGTTTACCCCCGACTCAAAAATCTTTGACCAGTACGAATTCAACTACGAGTACGTGGAGCGTCGCCTGTGGAACTACGCCTATCTCAACAGTGGCCTGAAACTGCTGTTTGATGGCAACACCTTCGAATCGAAGAACGGGCTTCTCGATCTCCTGGTGGCCGAGGTCGGCGACGCGACGGTCTACCCGCCCGCCTACCATAGCTCGACCCACCTGGAATTCGCTTTCTCTCACACGGCCTCTTACGGCGAATCCTACTTCTCGTTCGTCAACGGCCAGCACACCACCGACGGCGGCTCCCACCAGAGCGCTTTTCGGGAAGGGCTGTTGAAAGGAGTTAACGAGTTTTACCGCAAGAGCTTCAACGGAGTCGACGTGCGCGAGAGCATTGTCGGTGCTGTCTCCGTGAAAATCAAGGACCCCGTGTTCGAGTCCCAGACCAAGAATAAGCTCGGAAACACCGACATTCGCGCCTGGATTGTGGCAGAAGTCAAAGAGGCAGTAGTTGATTTCCTGCACAAGAACAAACCAGCCGCAGAGCGCCTGGAGCAGAAAATCATTCAGAATGAAAAACTGCGGAAGGATCTCAATGCGGTTAAGAAAGAGGCCAAGGAAGCAGCGCGGCGCATCGAAATTAGGATTCCGAATCTCCGGGATTGCAAGTTCCACCTGCAGGACAAGAAACGGGGTGAGGAGTCCACTGTATTTATCACCGAAGGCCAATCCGCGGCCGGATCCATCGTCTCAGCGCGCGATCCGAACACGCAGGCAATTTTCACCCTTCGAGGCAAACCACAGAATGTATTTTCTCGAAGCAAAGCCGCCGTCTATCGTAACGAAGAGCTTTACACCCTGATGATGGCACTGGGCATCGAAGACTCCATCGAGGATTTGCGTTACAGTCGGGTAGTTATCTCCACCGACGCCGACGTAGATGGTTTCCATATCCGCAATCTGATCATGACGTTTTTTCTCAACTACTTCGAAGACCTCGTCGGGGCAGGCCACGTTTACATTCTCGAAACCCCCTTGTTTCGGGTGCGCAACAAAAAAGAAACCCATTATTGCTTCAACGTGAAGGAGCGGGACAGCGCCCTAAAGCGAGTGGGCAGTCCGGAGATCACCCGCTTTAAAGGCCTGGGTGAGATTTCGCCGGGAGAGTTCGGACAGTTCATCGGCGACGCCATGCGGCTGGTCAAGGTCAATGTGAGATCCATGTCCTCGGTTCCGGAGACCCTCGAGTTCTATATGGGCAAAAACACCCCCGAGCGGCGGGATTACATCATGGAGCATCTGGTCTGATGGCGTATCTGGACTCGCTCTACGACACCAATTTTCTCGAGTATGCTTCGTATGTAATAAAAGACCGAGCCATTCCCCATATCGATGATGGCCTCAAACCGGTCCAACGCCGCATACTACATACCCTGTTCGAAATTGAGGATGGTAAGTTCCACAAGGTGGCCAACGTGGTCGGGCAATGCATGAAGTACCACCCCCATGGGGATGCGTCCATTTATTCCGCCCTCGTCGTTCTCGCCAACAAAGATATCTGCATCGACAAACAGGGGAACTTCGGCAACATCCTCACCGGCGACATGGCATCGGCGGCACGGTACATAGAATGCAGGTCGAGCCCCCTCGCTAAGGAAGTACTGTTCAATCCGGAACTCACCGAATACGCGCCTTCCTACGACGGTCGAAACACGGAACCTCTGGTTTTTCCAGCAAAGATTCCCGTCCTGCTTGCGCACGGGGCCGAGGGCATCGCCGTGGGCATGGCAACCCGAATTCTACCGCACAACCTGATCGAGCTTCTCCGGGCGCAGGTCAATCACCTTCAGGACGGTGAATTCCGTTTATACCCGGATTTTGCCACCGGCGGAATGGCCGACATCTCCGAATACGCCGATGGAAACGGCAAAGTGCGCGTACGTGCGCGACTGGACTGTTCCGATCCCAAACGCATAGTCATCCGCGAGATTCCATACGGCACCAACACTGAGAATCTAATCGCCTCTATTGAAGATGCCGCCCGCAAAAACAAGGTGAAGATCTCCAGCATACGGGATTTCACCGCCAGTCAGGCCGAGATCGAGGTCAAGCTCCCGCGGGGCGTCTACACCGAGGAAGTGGTAGATGCGTTGTACGCGTTCACCGATTGCGAGACGTCCGTTTCGGTAAGCATGATGGTGATCGATGAAGACGGCAAACCACGAGTAAAACGTGCTGCCGAAGTCCTCTCCCACAATGTGGATCGCCTGGTCGACATCTTGAAGTTGGAATTGAGCAACGAAGATCGCCACCTCGCCGACCGGCTTCATGCCCTGACCCTCGAACAAGTTTTCATCCGCAATCGCATCTACAGACAGATCGAAAAACAGAAAACGAAAGAAAAGGTGTTGAGTGCTGTGCGCGACGGACTCGAGCCGTTCGCCGATCAGATCGGCCGCGCTATCGTCGACGAAGATGTCGACGCGCTGCTCCGCATACCGATCCGCCGCATCTCCCTGTACGACATGGAAAAGGTGAAGGGAGAGATGGTGGTGATCGCGGAACGCCGCTTGTTGATTGCCGCACACCTGGAGAACCTCATTCCGTACACCATCGCTTTTCTCGAAGATCTCATCGAGCGGTACGAGAAACAGTTCCCGCGGCGCACGGAGATCGTTGCGTTCGATAGAGTGGATGTCCGGGAAGCGGCCAAACGCGACCTGAAGCTGCGCTACGAGCGCAAATCCGGGTACCTCGGATACGACGTGAACGGTTCCGCCCTCTTCGATGTTTCACACTATGACCGCATCCTGGTGATACGGAAGGAAGGGAGCTACTCGGTAATCGATGTTCCGGACAAACTCTTCGTCGGCAAGGGAATGTTGCATTGCAGATTCGTGGACGAAGAGACCATTTTCAATGTCCTGTATCGAGATGCTGCCGGATGCGGCTATGTGAAACGATGCTCCATTAGCAAGTTCATCCTCAACAAGGCGTACGAGCTGGTACCGGAAAAATGCAAGGTCCTAAAACTCACCACCGTAGCTGGCGGAAGGTTTGTTTTGGAGTACAAGCCGAAACCTCGGCAGCGTATTCTGCGAGAGGAGTTTGCCATCGCCGATTTTCCGATTCGAGGCATCAAGGCCGGCGGCATCCGTCTCTCCACCCGAGAGCTGAAGAGCGCGACGCTCGGGTGAACCCGAGCGGCCGCCTTTACCTGCTTCCAGTTTCACCCAGACCATTCTCTACCCACCAGCGCTCGCCCCATGTCCGATACACCGGTAAAAATGAATTGGGATCTGCAGAGCTACTTTCCAAGCTTTAATGGACCGGAAATGGCAAGCTTCCGCGAGGACCTGGAGGCAGACCTCGCAGACCTGCGCAGTCGAGCCGCCGCCCTCGAAGCACTGTCCACGGACAACGCCAGCCAATGGGAATCGATCTTCCTGGACTACCAGGACCTCCTCGCCCGGGTCTCCCACTTGGGCTGTCTTACCGCCGCGGATGCCCACAACGAGGAATACGCCGCCGCGGAATCTTCCTTCGACGTTCTCGGTGCGGAATTCTCGAAATTGGAAGTGGAGCTGCTCCGCGGGCTCAGAAGTGCGAGCGCTGACCTGCTCGTCTCGTTCGCGAGCAGACCGGCCGTGGCTCCCTTCGCGTTCTTCATCAAACGCTTGCATCGCCGTGCGCAACAGACCATGTCGCCCGACGAGGAGAAGCTGGCCGCAGATCTGGCTGTAGACGGAATCGGTGCGTGGGGGCGTCTTTACGACACCGTGTCGGGCAAACTAGAATTCGAAATGTCTTACCCCGACGGGCGCCGGGTGCGTCTTCCCATGTCGCAGCGCCGCTCCCTGATGGAGAAACCGGATCGCGATGTCAGACGTGCCGCCTTCGACGGCGGCAACCTCGCCTGGTCTCAAGTGGAGGACGCTGCAGCCGCCGCTTTGAATGCCATTTCGGGCACGCGTCTGACCCTCAATCGGCACCGCGGCATAGAAGATTTTTTGGACGTCGCCCTCTTCGATTCGGCCATCTCACGCGCCACACTCGACGCCATGTTCGCCGCGATTACCGAAAAGATCGACGTAGCCCGGAGCATTCTGCAGTTCAAGGCGGAGCTGATGAACACCCAAGCCATTGCCTGGTACGATCTTGGCGCGCCCCTCCCCATAGGAGATCAGGAGCCCGTCGACTGGGAAAAGGGAAAGGAGCTCGTGGGCACCGCATTCCACCAAACGTATCCCGAACTGGGAACCTTCCTGGACTCGGTCTACGAACGGAAATGGATCGAGTGGGAGCCGCGCTCCGGAAAACGGCCGGGAGGGTTCTGCACCGGCTCACTGCTGACCGGAGAATCCCGCATCTTCATGACCTACAATCAAACCATGGGCGACGTCCGCACGTTGGCACACGAGGTCGGTCACGCCTTCCACAGCTTCGTCATGAGCAGTCAACCGGTATTGGCGCGGCTTTATCCCATGACCCTCGCGGAATCGGCCTCTACCTTTGGTGAAATGATCCTGACCGACGGGATCCTGAATGCGCCCGACATCGATGACCAGCAGAAAGCGGCGATTCTCGACATGGAGACCGGGCACGGCGCCATCTACCTGCTCGATATACCGGTGCGTTATGAATTCGAGAAAGCCATGTACGAGGAACGAGCACATGGCGAGATCAGCGTCAGCAGGTTGAAGGAGCTCATGTGCGAAACCCAACGCCGCGTCTTCGGCACCCTGTTGGAGGAAGGGGGCGAGGACCCTTATTTCTGGGCGTCCAAGCTCCACTTCTACATAACGGGCACGACCTTCTACAACTTCCCGTACACCTTTGGATTCCTGCTCAGTCGAGGCTTGTACGCCAGGTTTCGTCAGGAAGGGACCTCGTTCCTGCCCCGGTATGCCGACTTCCTCAAGTCCACGGGAAGCGATTCCGCGGAGAACGTTGCCCGCAACACCCTCGACTGCGACCTCGAATCACCGGAGTTCTGGAGCGACGCGATCCTCAGCCTCGAGGAACCGCTTCGGCAGCTTCGCCTGGTGACGCCAAAACTCACCGGCGGCGGTTCCAAAAACCAGCCCGCCCGTTAAAGTTCGGCAGACGCCTGCCGATAATAAGCGATAGGCGTTTTCCGGAGCTTACCGATCTGCAATCCCTGAATTCTATATCTACAGGCGTTAATCCGTCCTCAGGTTTCGCCCCTTCGCCGGTTGTCCCCCGACGCGACGTTGGCGGCTCGAGCGAGGAGCCAGCCGTCGATTCCGACTCGAAACTTGACCCCACGTCCGGACCGTTGTCCACCGTCGAACACCGAGAAAACGGGGAGACGGCTCATCGAGCATCGGAGTTTCTCTCTTTGCTTTCCCAGGCTCCACAGCCGCCGCTTGCCTCACCTTCCAGCTCGAAACAGGCGTCCAACGAAGATGCCGAGGCTGCGGCTGATCCGGAAGCGGGCGCGAGCTCGTCTCCGGCAGGCGACTCTCAGGAATTGAGTGAAGAGGAACAGCGAGAGGTGGAAAAACTGAAGGACCGCGACCGCGAGGTGCGCGCGCACGAGCAAGCCCACGTAGCTGCCGCCGGTCCCTATTCCCGCGGCGGACCGAAATACGAGTACGAGCGCGGTCCGGACAGTCGCAGGTATGCGGTGGGCGGAGAGGTTAGCATCGACACCTCCGCGGTGGAGGGCGATCCGGAAGCAACCATTCAAAAAGCACGAGTGGTGAAACGTGCGGCGTTGGCTCCGGCCGAACCCTCCGGCCAGGACAGACAGGTCGCCGCCGAAGCGTCACGCATGGAAACCGAGGCGCGCGGGGAGATTGCGAAACGGGATCGCGATGAAAGGTCGGCGAGCGGGCCCGCTCAGGCTGGAGCAACCGATGCCGCAACCGAAGTCGAGGATCCGGAAGTTGGCCAGACCGGGGCCCGGACTAGCGGGACTGGCTCAAATGCTGATGCCGGAGATGCAGCGCGGGTGCTGGAGTTGCTTGGGAGTCGCCATGGTTCAGGAGCGGACCAGGGCGGTGGCGGGCAGCTGGATATCCTGGCCTAGTCGAGAGGTCCGGTGTTGTAGGCCAATCGCAGAGGGTGCTGACCAGTAAGATACAGGGGCTGGAAAACTCGGCAACGCTTAGAAACGACCCTCGTCGGCATCGAGTTGGTCGAAATAAGTGTCAAAGTCTCGACGCCCAAGATCCTTGCGTTTCTCCTCAAGCCACTGCTCGCCTTCTTCACCTTCGGGGCACAGGTGCCTCAAAACGTTGTTGAACGCCTCTTTTTCGACTCTCGAGCGGTTGGCTACCTCTTCGATCCACTTCGCCATACCGTCGTCGGTGCCCACCTTTTTGAGCTGCTTCAGGAAGCTCGCGGCGTCGACGCCTAGGAATTGGAACAGGCGTTGATCTAGCGGACAATCGTAATGGTACTCTCCGAGTAAGCCTGCCATCTGCGCCCGGGCTTTGTCGGTGGTTCGAGGCAGCATCACCAACCCCGCGTTCATATCGTAGGGACTTCTGGGAAACGATTTGGTAAGGTCCATCTGCGAGCTCCGCCGAAGAGTCGTGGTGTGTATTCTGCAATTATAACGACGATGCTGCGGATCGGAAAGCGGGAACTGGTGCGGGTTTCGGCGCTGTGGCGACCGCTTTCAGCGCAGTCGGTCGCATACCCTCGCTCGCGACCAAGGAGTGCGCACCACGGGGCAGGAGAAGAACGCGGTAGTTGCGCCGCTCACTAGAAGCGGAAAGAACTGGCGTTTACTCGGACTTGAGCGAGATTCCGAATATCGCCAAAAGGCCAAGGATCGGAAGAATTAACAATAAAGCGCTCAATGTATGCCTCCTCTGCTAAGGCTTGTCACAGAAAATCGTTCCGCAAAAGGAAGATTCTTCTTGCACCCGAATCGCGGATACTCGGGAATGGATCCCCGAAGGGAGGAAGGTCAACATCCGACGTTGCGGTCGAGTTGCGAAATTTCGTCGGCAGCTGGACCCGCCCGTGCTTGCGTTTCAGTTGCACCTGCTCAACTAGCAAGCTTCATGCCGTAAAGGGAGAGGAAGCGGATAGCCGTGGGTCACCATCAATACTGACCCCGATGGTGTATCTTGGCAAGCGGTTTTTGGTGGTCGCCCGAAGGCGTGCGAGGACCCGGAGCGAACGATTCTGAGGGCTATAGCCTAGTTGCCGGAGAATTCCAGCAGGAGCTCCCCACACTGCACGCGCAGCTTGTCCAGAGCTCGATTGCGCAGCTGGCGGACTCGTTCCCGGGTGACGCCCAGTATTTCCCCGATCTCCTCCAAGGTCATGGGTCGCAGATCGTCGAAGCCGAAGTAAGAAGAGACGATCTGGTACTCACGATCGTCCAGCACCTGCAGACATGCCCGGACATTGTGTTCCAACTGGCCCTGCATCACATGGTCATCGACCCCGGGCTGATCGGCGGCGAACACCGTCATGAGGGGCGCCTCTTCATCCTGAAAGACCGGTGCATCGAGAAAGAGATCCTGCTGCGCCGCAACCCACGCGTTTTTCGTTCGCTCAGCGCTGATATCCACGGAATCGGAGATCTCTTCGAAGGTGGGAGACCGACCCAACTGGTGCGCCAAAGCTCCGGCTTCTTTGTCCATACGCTGCAAATCGTTGATTTGGCTTAGGGGCGGCTTGGCGATCTTTCCGTGCTCGGCGAGCGCCTTGAGTATGGCCTGTCGAATCCACCAAACGGCATAGGTGATGAATTTGAACCCGCGCGTTTCATCAAACCGCTTGACCGCTTCCAGTAGACCGAAGTTTCCTTCTGAGATCAACTCCACCAATGACAGCCCGTAATCCTTATACTCCCGCGCCACACGCACGACGAAACGCAGATTCGCCAAAATAATTTGTTGCCGGGCTTCTTCGCTGCCCGATTTCGCGCATTTGAACAGCTCAACCTCTTCGGACCGGGTTAAGGTCTGGGCTGCCTTGATATCGCGCCAATAAAGATCGGTGAGATCCGATGTACGCGGTGGTGCCATCGTGTCCTTTGAATCGGTTGCTTCGGATCGGCTCGATTTTCTTTGTCTGTTCATAAGTCGCATAAATTAGGGCAGTTGTAGTGCTGTCGGTTGGTCTTAAATAACATACTCTTACGTTAAGGTTAACGTAAGATAGCGCTGGGACAGTGTCAAGATCTCGCCACCTAGTCGAAATCGGGACGTTTTCGCAGCTTCTTCTTGACGGACTTCTGCCTTTTCGCCTCTCGCCGCCGTGTCAATTCAGCACGACTTGGCCGCGTCGGTCTTCGTTTGGCAGGCGGCGGCTTGAGCACCTCAGCCAGTTTCGCGGCAAGCTTCTCCAGGCAATCCTGCTTGTTGCGAGGCTGAGTCCGATGCCTAGAGGACCGGATGCGCAAAAGTCCTTCATTGCTCAACCGGCGCCCTAACCCTTCGACGATTCGCGCGCGTTGGGGTTCCGTAAGGGACCTGCTGTTGCGCACATCGAAGCACAACTCCACCCTTGTGTTCAGTTTATTTACGTTTTGGCCGCCGGGACCCGGGCTGCGATCGAAGCTGAATCTGAGCTCGGATACAGGGATCGTAAGTCGGGACGTGATAGCAATTTCATCCATAAGGTTTTGGTTCGATCCGCGATCAAACGGGTTCGAATGGTAGCTAAGCTATGCGCGCACATGGACAGTGCCAAAGGAGAGAACATGGGAAGCAGGTATACGGTGGCCATAGTGGGGTGTGGTACGATCGCCCGGTCGCACGCGGAAGGGTGCCAACTGGCCGACGAGGTGGAGCTGGTCGCCGCCGTCGATCCGGTTGAAGGGGCCAGGACGCGGTTTGCCGAGGAGTTCGGCGTTCCCCATGCCTTTTCCAGTATGGAAGAGTTGTTCGCCAGCCAGGTGCCTGATATCGCGATCGTGTGTACCTGGCATCTCGTGCATCAGGAGAACACGGTGGCTGCCGCCACGGCAGGCGTCAAAGCTGTTATCTGCGAGAAACCAATGGCCTTGGGATTGAAGTCGGCGGACCTGATGATCGATGCGTGCCGGTCGCATGATACCAGGTTGGTCATTGGACACCAACGTCGGTTCACGGTGGGGTGGGAGCGGACCCGCGACTTGATCCGCGAAGGGGTTGTAGGGAAACCTCTAATGGTGGAGTGTTGTGTAGCGAGCGGTTTTGCCAATTGGGGCACCCACGTTATCGACGGGGCGCGGTTTGTGCTCGGTGACCCGGCGGCGGAGTGGGTGATGGGAGCCGTGCAACGGAAGACGGATCGATACGAACGCGACGTGCCCATTGAAGACTGTTGTTTGGCATTGGTGCAAATGGGCGCCGGTCTACAACTGTTCATACAGTCGGACCTCCGTCAAGAAGGAGCTACTGCCGGAGGGTTTCTCATCCGCGGCTCCGACGGAATTCTGGAGACCGACGAACGTAGTGTGCGCCTCTTGAATGCGGATACCGCTGGATGGCAGGAGCAGGTGTTGGCCGAAGAGGAAGGGTATGGTATGGGAGGGCGAGTGAACGCTGAACAAATTAAGGAACTCGCGCGCTGGATGGATGGCGGTCCGGAACACCGCGGCTCGGTAACGAAGGCAAGAGTGACCTTAGAAATCATGATGGCACTCTACGAATCCGCCCGCAGGAATAAAGTGATCCGCCTACCCCTGGAGGAAGGCGGGTATCCTCTGGAACAGATGATCGCCGAAGGCCGGCTCGAGGTCGAAGTCCCTGGCCGTTACGACATTCGCTCCTTTCTGCGATGGGAAAACATCGATGTGTCCATGTACGATCGATTGCGGGCGTCGGGCATGGATCATCACTCCGCCATGCGGAAATTGAACGAGCCCTCCTGATCTGCCAGCGTACAAAGCAAAACGCCCTGCGGAAGATCACGCAGGGCGCTGGCATTTTCACATCCGCGATATTAGGGCACTCGCCTGGATCCGCGAAGACTAAATGATCGATCGGGTAGCAGTAGCGGAGGTTCAATCAGCTACTGGAAGGAAATAACTTAGTATCAAGTAGTCTTGTTTTGTATTATCGGATAAGAGTTAATTCTCTTGAGTGTTATTTTTCGGGTTCACAGATAGATCTATATGATACTGTTTTTACAGATATTATTGGCGTGCGGTGGATGAGCGTCTGTGCCCGTGGTCGATTCCTATTGTAATACCAAGTAGTATCCAAAAGATGCTGCCATTTAGAGGAAGTCGCAAAGGATAGCTGACGAAGCTGTGAATCAGAAAAACCCCGAGCGCGCCTAGTGCTCCCCAGTAGTACAAGCTTTCGGAGCGCAGCATGAGGTTCTTCCAGGATCTTGTCAACGCGACTGCGATCAGACCTACCAGACCGGTCAGTCCCAACAATCCGGTTTCGACCCAGGTGTGCAGGAATTCGTTGTGGGCGTATGCGGTGGGATCGCGCCGCTGGCTCCAGCTCAGTCGCGCTAGCTCAGTCGCCCCCCCAGGATCATCCCTGAAGGAGGCAAAGGTGTAGGCAAAGTCCCCGTAGCCATGACCGAGGATAGGAGCAGCAGCGATCATTCTCGCGGCCACCCCCCAGATGAAATAGCGGTGGTTTACGGTGGCGTCGCGTTTTTCCGCGGGTCCGACGATCTTTGTCGTACTCAGGGCCCGTTGTGCAACGGTGACAGGACCGGATGGGCGCGTCAGAACCGGTCGGCGCGACACCCCCAGGGTAACGACCACCAATAGACCCACGGTGCTCAGAATCACGACGGGCCGTACGGGGATCATGCTGCGGCGCCAGTGCAGCATGTACCCTGCTACCACAACCACCCCACCCGACAACCCGGCGATCCACGCCCCTCGACTACCGGCCATAAGAAGCCCCGCGTACAACGCGGCACAGACCAGTTGCCATGTGACAACGAGACGCCTGGATTCGGTTTTTAAAAGGCAGGCCAGTGCCATGGGCATCGAAGCCGCCATCAGATTTCCGAAATGGTTCGGATTTGCGAATACCGAGAGGATGCGATCAGGGAACTGGACACTTGCCGGCATTGGGTCCCATCGATAGAACTGCACCACCCCATATGCGGCAATCGACACCGCGCAAACGATAAAACTCACCCCGAGTTGAGGCAGCCCCTCACCCTGCCTGCCCACTCCCCAACCCACCCAAAACAGCGCGAGGTGACAGGCGAGAAGGATCAAATTTGCCCAGGGCACCTGATCATTGAGCAGGACCGAACCGGCGGCGGAAGTGAGCAACAAAAGCGCGAACAACCGTACTGCGGTTCCGGGAAGGAGATTTTCCTCGAGGCTGCCCAGAATCCACAAGGCAAGAGAGAGGAGCGCCGTGCCTGCTAAAACGAAGAGCACCACGTCGCTCTCGCCGGCAATTCGATGGGCAAACGTCAGGGCCGAAGCCCCGAGACACAACACCCAGGCCGGGGCCGTACGGCGAAGTCTCGACCAGATCACAAACCGGTGTACCATATTGACATGCGCGGGTCCCAGACCTATTTTCCAAACTCTCATTAATATAGGTCAAAGCCCGTTTTCCACAGGCTTCTCAAGGAGTAATTCACCATCGGTAGACAAGGTCGCAGTCGCAAGGAATTCGTCGCAAAGCTGAAGGTCGAAGACATCGACTACAAACGCCTCGATGTACTGACCCGCTTCCTATCGCCCACCGGCAAGATCGACGCGGCACGGCGTACGGATGCCACGCGCAAACAGCAAAATCGCGTCGTTCAGGCGATAAAACGGGCCCGCTTTCTTGGTTTGTTGCCGTACACCCGCGACGATCAGAGATAAACCCAATCCCCCTCAGGTCCCGCCATGGCCGGATCTGCCATAGGACTCATCGAAACTCGAGGGATGGCAGGTGTCGTCGAAGCGGCTGATGCAGCCGCCAAAGCGGCCAACGTGGAATTGCTTCAGTTCGAGCGCATTGGCGGTGGCCTCGTATCCATTCGGTTTTCTGGTGATGTGGCCTCGGTTCAGACCGCCGTTCAGGCTGGCGCCGACGCAGCACGGCGAGTGACTGAAGTTATCAGCAGCCACGTCATCCCCGGCCCCCACGCCGACGTCGTTCGATTACTTCAAGACACCTTAGACTCCAACTTGGGCGCGTCCCGGTTGGATCCGTTGGCAATCCAACACCCGAGCTTAGACACGCTTCAGGACATGCCGGTGGCACGCTTGCGCCAACTCGTTCGTCAAACACCGGGCGCCGGACTTACCGGGCGCAACGTATCGCGTGCCAACAAGAAAGAATTGATCGAAGAGTTGCAGCGAAAATGGCAGGAGGAGTAATGATGACTGAAGATTTTTGGGGGAATATCAGGAAAGGCCTGGAAGAGGGGTTGATCGCGGCTGCCGATTGTGCCGAGCTGCTGGCCCAGCAAGGGCGCGCCCGCTTGGATGTGGCCGTCGCCAAGAAACAGCTTCAGCGCCTGTTTGCCGAGGTCGGAAGGATGGTGTACGAACAGAATCATGATTCGGAAACGCTCGAAATCTCCGCCGAGATGCGGAAAGTTCTAAACCGGCTAGCCGATCTCACCGAGGAGCTGGGCGAAAAGGAGGAGATGGGGGTATCCATTTAACCGGAGTGCGTCGCGACCCCCATCAGTGTTCGGCCGCCGACCGCCACGGCCGGTTTGCCCCTGGGCGTTCCAGGCTCGTGGGATGCCCTCGCCGTTTGGGCGGCTCGGGGGGCAGCTTCCTCGGCCGTCGGCTGGCAATGAGATCCTGGAAACGCATCGGCTCGTGGGCCACGGCCAGCTCGAGCACGCGATAAAACACCATGCCGCGGCTGCGGGAGCGGCGGCGATTGAAGCGGAACACGAACTCGTTGAGGTAGTGGCTCATGTGGGTACTGTCGGCGGCCCCTTGATGCGTTCCCAGCAGCCACCGCTTGGCCAGTGAGACAACGCGGTGCACGGCGGGCAACAGCTTGTTGGGATCATCTCCCCGAGCGCGGGCCGCGCCCTGGCTGCGCCGATCGTGCTCGTAGCCGAGCTGAGCCAGTCCCTGATAAGCGGGCCACCCGTCGGTGATGATCGTCGAGCCCGGCTCGACGTGATCCATCACGAACGCGTGCAAGGTCTCGGCAGAGGCATCGGCCAGTGGCGACATGCGGCACCGCCCCAATCCTCTCGGCTCATGAACCTCAACTGCGATACCGGTCAGCACCTTCTTGCCCCTAGCGCGGCCACCGGCCAGCCCAGGCTCGGCGCCGCCGATGTAGGTCTCGTCCACCTGTACCGTCCCGCTCAGCAGATCCCGACCGGGACGTACCAACACCGACCGCAGGCGGTGCGGCATGGCCCAGGCAGTCTGGTAGGAGCTGATCTCCAGTACTCGCTTCAAGCTCAACGCCGAGATCCCGTCTTTACCGGTGGCGAACAGCCAGCAGGCGGTGTACCATATCGTCAAGGGTGTCCGCGTCCGATCGAAGATCGTACCGGCCGTCACCGAACTGCGTGTCGAACACGCCGGACACATGAAGCGGCCATCGCCCAAGCGCCAACCGCCTTCGTGGCCGCAACTCGGACAGACGAAGCCGTCGGGCCACCGCAGCCATTCGAGGTAGTCCAGGCAGTCCGCATCGGTTCGAAACCAGGCTTGAAACTCGCCTACCGAGCCCGGGTAGTGCTTGCCAGCGCGAGGATACGCCATGCACTGAACATATGGTAACTCCGGTTAAATGGATACCCCCAAGGAGGAGATTCTGAACGATTTACGAAAGGAACAAGAAAACGTGGGCGGCTAACGATAGTTTCGATCATCCGGGATCGAAACTGAAAACGATCAGACCTGCTTTTTCTTCTTTACCATCTTTTTCTTTACGACCTTTTTCTTCACCACCCTACCCTTTACCGCTTTACCCTTCACCACCTTCTTCTTCTTCTTCTTCCGCGGGACGGCGTCGTCCATGGGTAGATCATCGAGCCCATCGTCATCGTCATCCGGGATGTCTTCCTCGCCGAGGAAAGCATTGACACCGGCCAGTTGGGCTTCGAGTTCGGCCGCACGACGCTCTTCTATCTCCGCCGTAGACAGGGGCGGCCATTCGAGAAAGAAATCCTCCACCGCTACGGTCAGCAGGGTGCTCTTCAGGTACCTCTCAAAGGTCGAAGCTACGATGTGCGCTGAAATCGGATCCAAATCCGGATCCGATTCGTGCAGCGAAAGCTCGACCAACTCGTGCAGCAGCAACGCGTCGAGCAGGGTGACCTGATCACACCCGCCGGTAGCCTCGGTATCCTGATCCCAATTTTCCAACACCCGACGCACGGAGGTGAGGACATGGATCTCGGATTCCCGTTCCCACGCCACCGTCTTGCTTGCAGCCAGCGGCTGGAGCAACGAGCTGTGTACCTCATCGAATGGATGACCGACCAGCTTTAAAGGTCCAGGTTCGGCTGGATTGAGACGCTCGGAGAGGGCGCGACCGATCTGTGCGGGACGGCCGATGATATATTCGAGCAGGGAATCCGGCTTTGCCCCCCAAATCAAGTTGAGCTTTCGGGCTTGGCCGCTAATCGCATCCTTCTGATCCAGATCTTCGGGATCTTCGAACACCACTTCAATCTTCGCCTTCTTTTCATCCGGCCCGTCGACCGATCTGAATTTGAACGCTCCGACTTGCTGCAGTATCTTCACCCTTGCGCGGGTTTCCGACTCGGCAAAATCCAGCAGAACCTCCAAGAAGGTCTCCATCCCGTCTTCTTCGGTCCTCGTTCGAAAGTCATTCGGATTTCGCTTGAGCGAGTCCATGGCGCCATAGAGGCCCTTCACGACATCCGCGTACTCCCCCTCGCCCTCCCCACTGGCATACAGCACCTCCGCTGATTCGTCCGCCGATTCCGCGTCTGTCAGCATCTGCAGCTCGGGGGGAACCTTGCCCGCGTACCAGGCGCGCCCCGGTGTCTTTTCCCGCTTTTTTGCCTCTTTTTCGCGGTCTGCCATAATCGTTATAAGGTAAAGAAACTGCGGCCGCTCATCAAGCTGAGTCCCAGAGACGTAGGCCGAAGCGGCTCAAATAGATAGGAATCACTTTAAACAAGGGATTGTGGGATTCCACCTCGCGGATAAGCTCCCGCTTCTGGTGTGAGTGCAACCCGGCCAGCAGGGTAATGGAACCGCCGTCACCTCCGGCGCCATTGACCTTCCATCCCAAGGCGCTTCGTTCTCGAGCGATGTCTATGACCGCCTGGGCTTCCAGGCTCACCAGATCTGGGTGCAGACGGGTCTGCGCGGCCGTGTTCTCCGACATCGAGGCGCCCAGCGCCTGAAAGTCTCCAGCGTAGACGGCATCCCTAGCCTTTTCGGCAGTCTTGCGCAAATCCTCCAGTTTTGGGGAGTTGGGGCCTTCGCCCTCCAGATCGGCGATCACCTTTTCGTGGACCTGGGAGGAGCTGTGCGACTTCCCGAGAAAAACCAGCATTAACCGTCGTTCCAGCTCCCACCATGTGGAGTTCGGTACGTGTAACTGCGAAACCGCGGCGTGAGGATAGTTGAACATCTCGATGTAGTTAATACCGCCGAAAGCGGAACAGAGCTGGTCCTGGATGCCGCACTGCTGCTTGAGCATATCGGTCTCGATCCGTTGGGCAGCCTGAGCGACGTCGTACGGCGTAAGCCGCCCAGGGGTTAGCAGATCCAGGGCTCCGACCAAGGCTACTGTTACGGCCGCAGACGTGCCGGTGGAACAGGCCGCCGGGGCGTCGCAGTAGATCGTGGCCTCGAACGCGATGTCGTCCGGCACACCCATGTATTCGATAGACGCTTCCAGCAACGGGTGCTGGGTCCAGCCGTCTTTTTGCTGCTGAACCGAGTAGCGCTCGCCATAGTTCTCCGCGTGAATGACGATTCGATTGGGCACCTGGTCCCGCTTGAAGACCTGTAGCTGTACCTCCGCATAGGGATAGACGCCGATGTTGAAGATCTTGCCATGCTCGGCAAACCAGGTGTCGGTCCACCCGCCATTGTCGCAGATGCGGATGGGCGCAACGCTGTTAATGAGTCGAATGGGTTCTGGCCGATTCACGGAGTTGTCGCTGTCTCCTTTGCGCCCACCTCAAGCTTTGCGATTCGCCCTAACCTGAGCGAAGAATCGCATCGCATTGCCGGAGAAATGATCCTCGATCTCGGATTCGCTAAGCCCGAGCATGTCGGCGACCTGTTTTTCGTGGCGCAACTGC
Organism: Candidatus Latescibacterota bacterium; assembly: GCA_965217095.1. Classification (GTDB taxonomy): domain Bacteria; phylum Latescibacterota; class UBA2968; order UBA8231; family UBA8231; genus CAYNZV01. Next base: position 5,013,763 of record OZ244235.1, on the reverse strand, counting down.
TCGTATATCACAAACGTCGACCTGCCGTCGCAATGCTCCGCACTTTCGTCTCCTTCAAAGAGCGTCCATCCCCGCCCCCAGGTAACATATTTGCCCCGCGTGGCGCCGGCACAGATGTTGTCGGATCCGAACATTACCCGCCGTCGATCTTCGTGTTTCATCAACAGATACTGCGTGTAGAGATCGTTAACAGCAGATGTGTCATACCAGATGTTGGGCAAATCCGCCAGGGCATGGATCGCTTCCTCCATCATAAAACAGTTGAAGGACCGCGCACAGTGTGCTAGAATCCACTGGGCGCGCGGGTACTTGCGGGTATACTCCTTCAGGTCTCGCAGGTTATCCGCGTCGGCGGGACCGGTCTTCTTGGCCATGTGCATAGTGATAGCCAATCCCATGTCGTGGGCCAGCTCGATGAACGGTTCGGGCAGGAAGTCGCACATGCGGCCGTTGGTTGGGTCGGGCGCGAACAAACGATATGGTTTGAGCCCGAAGAAGTCGTGTTTCTTGACCTGTTCTTCCACGTACTCCGGGGTCATGTCGGGGGTGACCATCAAGTTGATTTCCGACTTCGGATCGGCGGCAAACTCGGCAGCCATCCAATCGTTGTGCCCCTCCAGATCAGCACCGACGACAGGCGTTCCCAGGAGGAGGTAATGCATCTCCCTTCCGGGATACAGTTTTGCCGCCCAATCCAAATGATCTTGATAGCCGATCTCCAAGCGCAAACCGGTCGGCGCGCCCGTGTTGGCACCTTTGTGCGCATCCGACCATGCATGTACGTGCATGTCGTAGATCACCGAAGGAACGTACTCCTCCAGCTCTTTTTGCCAGATGTCGCGGTCGAGGTCGTTGTAATCGATTTTGTTCATCTCAATTGTCCCTGTCTAGGTCTACAGAGTAGTGACAGTCCCCCGCATGTATTCGCCCTCTTTGGAGGCCAGCGTAAGCAGTATTCGGGCGACTCCGATCGGGTCCGGCAGCCTCTTTGCTTCCTCCAAAGCCTCACGAGGGTCTCCCCCCCGCCTTTCGGCGTTTTCGACCATATTTTTCACCTTGAGGGGCGTTGAAACGCTGCCAGGGAGGATGGTGTGGACCCGCACTCCCTTGGGCCCGAGCTCCCCTTCCAGATTAAAACGCATTCCGTATAACCCCCCTTTGCTGGCAGCATAAGCGAACGACGAACTGCCGCCGTGCACCCCAGCGCCCGAGGAGATTACCATCAGAACGGAGGTGCCCGCTTTTTCCAGCAGCGGTGTCGCATGTTTGACCGTCAAGAAGGTTCCAGTAAGATTCGTGCCAATAGTGGCTTCCCACTCTTCGAGCGAGAGCTCGGCGATCTTGCGCGACGCTCCGCGGAGCACACCGGCGGCGCAAACCGCCGCGTCGAGACAGCCGAATTCGGAGTCCACCGATGTTAGCGCGGTGGCGACCTCCCCTTCATTTCTGACGTCTGCCCTGTAGAACACCGCTGTGCCACCCGCCGCTTCGATGGTAGAAACCGCCTGCCGACCCTCTTCTTCGTTGTAATCCATAATGGCGACCGCCGCGCCTTCGCTCGCGTAAAGCTCTGCCGTTGCGCGCCCTATTCCGGTCGCCCCGCCTGCTACCAACGCATACTTACCTGCCAGTTTCAATTCTTCAGCTCCTTATCTGCAATGTGGGTGATCTGTGAGGTTATCGCCCCGCACAGCGGCGAAAGCTGCTCTGGCTACATCGACGAATCGCCGGACTCGATCCCGATCCTTCCTACCATCCGCTCCTTCCACCCCGGTGTGGACATCGACGCCGGCGGGTCGCACCCTGTGGATCGCGTCGCCGACGTTTTCAGGCGTCAAGCCGCCAGCCAATAGCACCGGTCGACGACAAGACTTGACGAGCACGCAACTCAAGGACCAGTCGTGTACCTTGCCGGTCGCACCCGAGGCTCCACTGTTCTCGTCGAATGAATCGAGAATAAAGGCGTTGACGAAAGGTTCGCAGCGCTGAACGAGTGTTTTTAAATCATCCAGACTGCCATCTCTCACGATCAAGCTCTTGATGATCGAAAGGTGCGGACGAGACGATCTTAGCAGTGCTAATTGATCGACCCCGATCTCTCCGTGAATCTGCACGTTGGTGGCATTCACCGCGTCGCACAAGTCTAGTACATCCCCTGCTGTACGCAAATAGGTGATGACCGTTGCCTGCCGCTGAATATGCAGCTCCTCTATGATCCTCCCGACATCGCTTTCGCTGGCGTCTTCCCGGTGAACGTCGAGTCGCAACGGAAACCCCAAAAGGTCCACGCCCGAGGAAAGCAACCCCTCAGCCTCGACCGCATCTAGTATTCCAGCGATTTGAACGACTTCGTTGAACGCGGTGTTTTTGCCCCGACGAGGTAACCTGTTGCAACCGGTGTGGCCGCTCATTCCATCAAGCTGGTGGCGACAACCACCTCGGATGCAAGGGTGTGATGCACCGGACAGCTGACGATGCCATTCGCATCTGCGGGCAATAAATGGAATGTGGACATAGACTTAGGCAATAGCTAGCTTAACTGGAGCAAGATATGTTGGTTTCTCACCGGAAGAAAGCCTTATGAAGTTGGTGCGACGACCCCGGCGTCTGCGGCGGACGGAACCGGTTCGCGGTCTGGTCAGGGAGACGTCTATCGACGTGTCCGATCTTATCTACCCCATGTTCGTTATGGAAGGCCATGGCGTGCGCGAAGGCATCGACACGATGCCCGGCCAATACCGCTTTTCCATTGACGAGCTGGTGCGGGAATGCGGGCAATTGTGGGAGCTCGGCATTCCGGCCGTAAATCTTTTTGGCTACTGCGAGGAAAAGGATGATATGGGGACACAGGCGTATAATCCGAAGGGCTTAATACAGCGAGCCGTAAGTGCCTTGAAAGGGGAACTGCCGGATCTGTGCGTTCAGACTGACGCCGCGCTTGATCCATACACCATACAAGGTCATGACGGGCTGGTAATCGACGGCGAGGTCGCAAACGACGAAACGGTAGAGGTTTTGTGCAAGATGGCTGTTTCCCATGCACAAGCTGGCGTTGACTGGATCGCGCCTTCCGACATGATGGATGGACGAGTGGGCGCTATCCGCACCGCGCTGGATTCAGCCGGGTTCCACCAGGTTGGTATTCTCGCATACTCTGCAAAATATGCATCCTGTTTCTACGGGCCGTTCAGGGGCGCGTTGAAGTCCGCTCCCAAGAAGGGAGACAAGAAAACTTATCAGATGGACTGTGCCAATCGGCGGGAGGCGCTGCGAGAAATCGCGCTAGATATCGAAGAGGGGGCCGACGTCGTCATGGTCAAGCCGGCGCTGGCCTATCTCGACGTGATCGCCGCGGTTCGAGCAGCATTCGACGTGCCTGTCGCCGCCTACAACGTGTCGGGCGAATACGCAATGATACGCGCGGCGGCCGAAAAAGGATGGATCGACGCCGAGCTGGCCATGATGGAGACACTCACATCGATCAAACGCGCCGGAGCCGATATGATTTTGACCTACTTTGCCAGGGACGTCGCTGAGTTCCTGCGCCGATCCAACTAAGCAAAACGTCAGCTGACGATCTGATCCATGATATTGCTGGTACGTGCGGCCGTAAGACCGGTGCTGGGGCATGATCCGACGCCGCGCAACTCATCGACGATACTCTGAATCAACGGTTGCTGCACATGTTCAGGGACCGGTAGGTCAAACTCTTCCACGCCCTTGTCGTTCGACACCTGCACGGGCCGGAAGTCGAAGGTGGCAAAGGTGAGTTCGCCGCGGTCGCCAACTACTTTCGTGGAATCGCTTGCTGCTGAACCTCCTGCGGTGAAGCACCACGTTCCGCTCCCCTGTACTCCGCTTGGAAAGTCGTAGGTCGCAACAACGATATCCTCGACGTTATAGAATCCGGCCTGATTCGCCACTCTGCCTGACACCTGTTCGATCGGTCCGAACAAATGGTCGAGGTAGTCCAACAGATGCGATCCCAGATCGAAGAAATACCCTCCTCCGGACAGCTCGCGTTGCACCCTCCACCGCAGCGGACCTTCAACATCCTCGACAGATGGTGGCCTGACGAATTCCGTGGTGACGAACCTGACGCGGCCGATCGCGCCCTCTTCGATCAGTTTTTTCGTTTTGACAAACGCCGGCAGTGCGCGGCGATAGTAAGCCACGAAGAGTCCTACGCCGGCCTTATCGCACGCTTCGATCATCGATGCACACTCTTCGTAGGTGCGGGCCATCGGCTTCTCTACGTATACCGGCTTCCCTGCCGCCGCGGCCTTGAGTGTGAATTCGGCGTGTGAACCGGGTGGGGTCGCGATGTAGACGGCGTTGACGTCCGGGTCCTCAATCAGCTTTGTAGCATCGTCGTACCATTTTGCGACCCCGTGGCGCCGCGCGTAATCCTCGGCCAGCTTGCCGTTTCTACGCGTGACTGCGACCAGTTCCGAATGGTCCACCTTGCTGAACGCGGGGCCGCTTTTCACCTCGGTGACATCGCCGCAGCCTATGATGCCCCATCGGACTTTGTCCATGCACTGCTCCTCGCATCCTGGATTGCAGGGTAATCGTGCGCAGGAATAGAAGGTATGCAGGGCGTAGACAAAAAAAAGAGGCTTTGCCTCATGGCAAAGCCTCCCGCACCCGTGTTGCTATCGATCCGGTCCTAGCTGTCGCGTTTCAGCACCGGCAATCCGTTTTTTGTTTCGGATACCACGTAACCTGCTGGTACGGCATCCAACGACCCTTCCTTCTCTGCACCGGCAAAGAAATAGATAGTCTGGGTATTGCCGTTCTTCAGCGTCGTGGTTTTCGAATGCAGAATGTAGGTTTTACCACGACCGTTAGTGTAGGAAAAAGCCATCGAATGACTCCTTTCGAATTGAGTAGTTGGTATCTCGCTGGCAAATCCGGAGGCGCTCTGCCGCCCGCTCAAGGCAATTGCGCCAACGCGGCAATTACCGGGGAAACAGGGCGCGCAAGTCCTGCGAAGAGTTGCTCGGGGAGAGCGGGAGGTGCCAGGAGGGGTCGATTTCTCTTGATGAAAAGATAAGTACGTGGAATAGTATTGTCCACAAGATTCGAGTGGTCGAGGCCTTGCAACAGATGGGAACGATCTTGCGAAATAAAGATTGCGATTTACGAAAAAGTTTCGGGCCAATCGCTGCTACCGGGATATTCTGCACGCGCGTCCCACATGCCGTGTATTCCCCTGAAAGTCCAGCTTCTTCGGCAAAGGCGAGATTCGACCCGGCACACCGACCACCAGGCTCCGTGGTGGCAAGTCCTTATTCACCAATGCGCCAGCGCCAATGAAACTACGCTCTCCGATGGTTACACCCGGTATGATAGTGGCGCCTCCACCCACCATGACGTCGTCTTCCAGCGTGGCGCCCCTTGGTGTGGGCGAGGGGTCGGTTCGATACGGATACTTGTCGTTGAGAAAGGTCACTCCTGGGCCAATGAAGACGTGATCGCCGACCCAGTCCGCGAAGGAATATATGTGTGGGACGTTGTTCGACTGTTCCCAAACGCACGATACCCTCGATGGTAGATTGATTGCCTAGGGCACAGTGGTCCCCCATTCGTACTCGAGCCCTAACCACGATGTAATGGCTCCCGGGTGACATCGTCGTCGATCCGGCATCCCTCGCCGATTTCCGCATTCTCGAACCTGCTGTTTGTGGTATTCACTACATCCTCGCTGCTGAAGTTGCGCCTCTATCAACCACTATTTACCACGATCGTTTTGTCGTTTTCCGACAGGGGCAAAGCCACCCAGGAACCGTTTCGCGCCTCGGAGACGTGGAATGCGGCGATGACCTCCAGCGTTCGCACCGCACCGCAAGGGGGGTAGCTGAACTCGGAGCCGCGGTCGAGCCAATCCACGATTTCATCTAGGGCGAGGTCCATATTCGAACCTTCGGCACAAGGCAACGACTCGCTCCCGCCGTCAGCATATTCGACTTCGATATCTCGGGTCACTACAGCTCGACCATTGGTTCCGCAAAGAATGATTTGCGGCGTCACCATGCCGTAGTCCGGTGCGGTTACGGTTGCCATGAGGCCATCCTCGAGGCGAAATAGCCCCCAGCCGCCCGGATCGCGAAACTGGTCCCCGCGACAGTCCGGTTTCCCAGCCATGTCTAGAACCCCGGAAACGCCCAACACCTCGCGCCCGGTCAACATCCGCAAGGCGTCGAACATGTGGGTGCCCACGTTGCCCAGACGTCCACTGCTCCATTGAACCATCGCCGAGGTGAGCCGCCCCAATCGCCCGGCCGCAACTAGGTCGCGCAATGCCCGGTGATTCGACTCGAAGCGCCGGTTGTGATTGACCACGAGCAAGGATCCAGACCGGTCACAGGCGGCGACCATTCTCTCGCCGTCAGTGACGGTGCTCGCGATCGGTTTTTCGCAAAAGATGGCCCGCACCCCGCGCTCGGCACAGCCGATGACAATCTCGGCGCGCACATGGGTGTAGGTGGCAACACTCACGATATCGAGGTCTTGCTCATCGAGCATCTCCCTCCAATCCGCGTAGGTGAGTGCTCCCCCTGCTCGCACGGCAAACCGCTCGCGCCGGCCCTCATCACGGCTGCTCCCCGCAACTAGCTCGACGCGCGGATGGCGAACGTATGAGGCATCGTGGGTACCGCCCAGAGCCGATACGTTTTGCCCCAGTGCGTCCCCCGAAACCTGATCGCCGGCACCGATGAATCCGAGTCCGATGATTCCCGCTTTGTAGATGGAGTCTTCCATACAGGTGTTGTTCCTTCTCAACAGACGGCGACGGTCAGGCTGAATTTAGCTTCGAGTGACTCACCTGGCTGCAAGACCCTGACGCCACTCCCGTCGTCGCTGCCATCGAACAGGTTGACCCCGTTGTTGGCATGTGTGACGGTTGGTAGCACGAGGCGGACCCGAAGGTATTCGGTTGTCGTTGGCATCGGGATAGACGAACGGAGTCTTGAAACAAAGGCGCACCTCTTCCTCGCCGGGCCGCAGGTGGCGGTTAAAAAAGGGGTGCCACCCCAACCCTGCGGGCATCGATTCGGAACTGCGATTACACAAGGTCAATGTTGAGTTGAACGTGTGATCGCGTATCCGGTGTTCGGCGCGTGCGGTAAACGGCCAGGGCCAGTTGAGGTGCCGGTAACGGCGGGATTCGAAGCCAAATACGACGCGATCGGTGCTGGACTCTTCTGTGTTCCACGGCCGCCTGCGGACATCTCCGTGGATCGCCTGTTGCTCGACGTTGTCCAGCTGGTATTCCTTTTTCAAAAAAGTGAAGCGGCCGTTTTCAATGCGATTCGAGTAGGGGACCATTAGAAAACTTGCCGAGTCGCGGTCGTAGGTAGGGTCACCCACGTCGGGCATGAGAGGTATCGAGCCGTTCGAGGTAAGCAGATACAGTGCGGAAATCCCCGCCCCCCGATGCGGATCGAGCGTCGCATGTAGCGAGTCACCTGTAATCTCGATTGGGGTCAACGCGGGATCAGGCGAAGACCGTATTCAACAGTTCGGCTTGGGCGGACAGGACCTCGGCCGTGGTAATCTCTCCTTTGCTGGTCGCCACGCTGCATTTGGTGCCGATAAACGACTTCTGCGAGCTCGCTTTCAAGAGATCGGCGCATCGCTTCCCGTCTGCTGCGCCGAACTTGCACTTGGGATCCAGATGCGAATTGTGGGAGTCGGTGAATCCATCTTCGGATGCACCGGCACCTGACATGATCACTCCCTCGAACGGCACGTCAGCCTGGAGTAGCATCTCCAGCGCTTCGATGGGGTCGTCGCCGTTGACGATAAACCGGCCCAGATTGGCGACCATCGACACCTGCCGACCGCGGTCGTTGTCTCTATTTACCGCTGCTACGGTCTGCAGTACTTGGTTCACGTCTAGCGGGGCTTTCTTGGCGGCTGGGAAAGGAATCGGATGACTCTCCGGTCGGTTGTCGGTTATCTCTACAGACAACGCCGTATCGGGCAGTACCGAGGCAAGGGTTGTTTTGAGCTCGATCAAGCTGCGATAGAATGCGACGGCGTGGGCAACCGGGTCTGAGTCGCGTCGTCCAACGTGCACGACGATGGCTCGCACCAGGATTCCACGATTGCTCAACCCCACGCATTGTTGTATGGCCGACTGAATGTCGACAACGGCCATCCTTCGGGACGACTCGTCGACCGCGCACAACCCGTAGGTCGAATTCTGCTGTCCGACGATCGCTAGCTGGGTAACCATAGTCACCACGATCGTAGAAGACATGGACTCCAGCTCTTCCACCAGCTCCTGCGCCAAAGGCTGTCCGGCCAGCACGGGCAGTTCGAAGCCGTTGATGCCCCACTCTTTGGAAACCGTCCGGTACCACTCTGCCTGCTCGGTGGGGGCGAGCGCGCCCACTGAGGCATAAACACCTACCACTTTTTCATCGATCATAGTCTGAACCTTTATCCAAAACGTTGCGGTCGAATACTCGGTGCTCAGGCTTTCGCCAGGCGCACCATGGTTTCACCCATCTCCTTGAACAACCAACGGGTGCTCTTGGCCTGGTCTGCGACGGGATTGCGATTCTCATCGAACTCGATTTCGGCGACCAACAACTGTTCCTTGCGGGTCGCTCTGGCTAGCTGTGGCTCGGGTCCCTGACCGTACGGGGCGATGATGCGGCTGTCGTTGACGAACTCCTCGCGGCCGGCGTTTGCCACCACCAGGTGGACGCCATTGTCCATCGCTCGACTTCGCTGCGACGTGTGTTTTCCTACATATCTGCTTTTGACGGGCATACCGTCCGTGTGGAAGTAGTTGGTGGGCTGAAAGAGAACCTTCGCTCCTTTCGCTACCAACAATCGCGAGATATCCGGCGATCTCATATCGGCGCAGATAAAGATTCCCACGGTACCGTATCGGGTCTCGAACACCTCGGCTTCGCGACCGTTGGTGAATACTCGCTCAGAAAGTACCTTGCGATAACATCCCATGTACCCTTCTTGGGGGCCGACCAAAAAAGCGGAATTGTACAACCGCTTCGAGCGCCGCGGTCTCTCAGTCATGCCGAAAATGAGGTACATGTCGGTTTCGCGTGCCTTCTCGGCGAATCGTTGAACGACCGGCCCCGGAACTTGGTCGGCCGGTGGTTTTTCCTGCACCCAGTCGAACCCGACGCTGGCGCATTCCGGAAAACAGAGAATCTGGACTTGCCTCCGGGCGGCCCGGTCGCAGAAGCGAAGGGCTTTGTGTAGATTGCCAGCGACATCCCAATGAGTAGAGATCATCTGAACCGCCCCGACTTTCAGGCGCTTCGTTTTTCCGGTAGTCTTTGCCACTCTTCGATCTCCAGGCGGATGTCGGAGCATTTGCGGACGCACACTTGAAATCCTGCCGATAATCTGTCTGCGATCTGCCCCGGGGTCAACGTTTTTCGTTCAATGGCGTCAAGGTTGTGAAAATGGCAACTGTTCAGGACTTGATGGGCGGCGGCATAGATCGCAAGGCTGCCTCTGACTTTCTGACCAAGGTCGAGCGATATTTGGAGCTGCCTTCTCCCACCGACCGATGGAACAGTATCTCGAGGTTCCTATTGCGCCCCAACCAACCGTTCAAACTTCACATGGATCTGTTCGATCGCGCTTACGCCGACTGGGACGATGCCGACGGACCACCGCCGGCATGGATCCCCTCGGAAGACGAGATTCGGACCACCCACTTGTACGAGATCATGCGCGAGCACGACATCGAGTGTTACGAACAGCTGCACACCTGGTCGAAACGTGATCGCCTGGGATTCTGGCTCGAGATGGTAGCACGGTTGAAGATTCGCTTTCACGAGCCCGCAGAAGCCGTCCTCGATCCAGATGGATCCGTCGAATCTCCGGAGTGGTTTCCGGGAGCAAGGTTGAACATTGCCGAGAGCTGTTTCAACGCGCCCGCAGAATAAGACCGCGATTGGGGGTATCCATTTAACCGGAGTGCGTCGCGACCCCCATCAGTGTTCGGCCGCCGACCGCCACGGCCGGTTTGCCCCTGGGCGTTCCAGGCTCGTGGGATGCCCTCGCCGTTTGGGCGGCTCGGGGGGCAGCTTCCTCGGCGTCGGCTGGCAATGAGATCCTGGAAACGCATCGGCTCGTGGGCCACGGCCAGCTCGAGCACGCGATAAAACACCATGCCGCGGCTGCGGGAGCGGCGGCGATTGAAGCGGAACACGAACTCGTTGAGGTAGTGGCTCATGTGGGTACTGTCGGCGGCCCCTTGATGCGTTCCCAGCAGCCACCGCTTGGCCAGTGAGACAACGCGGTGCACGGCGGGCAACAGCTTGTTGGGATCATCGCCCCGAGCGCGGGCCGCGCCCTGGCTGCGCCGATCGTGCTCGTAGCCGAGCTGAGCCAGTCCCTGATAAGCGGGCCACCCGTCGGTGATGATCGTCGAGCCCGGCTCGACGTGATCCATCACGAACGCGTGCAAGGTCTCGGCAGAGGCATCGGCCAGTGGCGACATGCGGCACCGCCCCAATCCTCTCGGCTCATGAACCTCAACTGCGATACCGGTCAGCACCTTCTTGCCCCTAGCGCGGCCACCGGCCAGCCCAGGCTCGGCGCCGCCGATGTAGGTCTCGTCCACCTGTACCGTCCCGCTCAGCAGATCCCGACCGGGACGTACCAACACCGACCGCAGGCGGTGCGGCATGGCCCAGGCAGTCTGGTAGGAGCTGATCTCCAGTACTCGCTTCAAGCTCAACGCCGAGATCCCGTCTTTACCGGTGGCGAACAGCCAGCAGGCGGTGTACCATATCGTCAAGGGTGTCCGCGTCCGATCGAAGATCGTACCGGCCGTCACCGAACTGCGTGTCGAACACGCCGGACACATGAAGCGGCCATCGCCCAAGCGCCAACCGCCTTCGTGGCCGCAACTCGGACAGACGAAGCCGTCGGGCCACCGCAGCCATTCGAGGTAGTCCAGGCAGTCCGCATCGGTTCGAAACCAGGCTTGAAACTCGCCAACCGAGCCCGGGTAGTGCTTGCCAGCGCGAGGATACGCCATGCACTGAACATATGGTAACTCCGGTTAAATGGATACCCCCAAGACCGCGATTATATACATGCCGGAGGGCGGAAAGGTCGGCCGGGTTACCTATGGCGAGCTGGATGCCCTGTCGAATCGGGTGGCAACGGGCCTGACGGCGCGCGGAATCGATGCAGGCGAGGCTGTTGCCGTATGTATGCCGATGACCGTAGAAGCGGTGGCGATCTATCTGGGCATCGTCAAAGCCGGGGCCATTGTGGTGTCGATCGCCGACAGTTTTGCTCCGCTGGAGATTGCCACCCGTTTACGCCTAGTGCCGGTGCAGTTGGTATTCACCCAAGACATGCTGCTGCGTTCCGGCAAGGAATTGCCGATGTTTTCCAAGGTTGCGGAAGCGGGTTCGGAAGCCGCCATCGTTATTCCTGCTTACCCGGAGCGACTGGCCTGTACGTTGCGTGCTCATGACCTGTCGTGGTCCGATTTTCTTCCCGCTAGCGACCAGTTCCGAGCCCTCCCGATGCGTCCCGAGGACACCACGAACGTGCTGTTCTCTTCGGGTACGACCGGCGAAAGCGATACCCTGGACCCACACCACACCGATCAAATGCGCCGCTGATGGTTACCTGCACCAGGATATTCATTCGGGGGAGGTGGCGGCATGGCCGACGAATCTTGGCTGGATGATGGGGCCGTGGCTGATCTACGCCTCGCTGGTCAATTCGGCGACGATCGCTCTCTACTACGGTGCTCCGACACAGCGAGAGTTCGGCCGCTTCGTCGCCGACACCGAGGTAAATGTTCTTGGAGTTGTCCCCAGCACCGTACGGGCATGGCGGGGATCGGATAGTATGGCCGGACTCGACTGGAGCCAAGTCCGTTGTTTCAGCTCCACCGGGGAGTGTTCCGATCGAGACAGCATGCTGTTTCTCATGTCCCTGGCCGGATACAAGCCGGTGATCGAATATTGCGGCGGTACGGAGATTGGCGGTGGCTACATCACCGGAACGATGATTCAACCCGCCTCCCCGGCCACCTTCACCACACCAGCATTGGGCCTCGACGTCGTTATTGCCGACGCCGAGGGCCATGCCGTTGACAATGGGGAGCTCTTCATCGAGCCGCCCTCCATCGGCTTGTCGAACGATCTGTTGAACGGCGATCATCGCGCCACCTACTTCGATGGAGTGCCAACCTCGGAAACGGGAGCAGTGCTAAGACGCCACGGCGATCAGATGGCGCGACTTGCCAGGGGGTATTACCGCGCCCACGGCAGAACCGACGACACCATGAATTTGAGCGGGATCAAGGTCAGCTCCGCTGAAATCGAACACGCCGTTAGTGGGATTGCCGGCGTAAGGGAAACCGCGGCGATAGCGGTACATCCTCCCGATGGAGGTCCGTGCCAGTTGGTTGTCTACGCCGTGTTGTCGGCAGCCCAACCTGATCTTCGGGTATTGATGCAGTCGGCGTTGAAACGCAACCTGAATCCCCTCTTCAGACTGCACGATGTGGTCATCGTTGAAGCCTTGCCGCGGACGGCATCGAACAAGGTGATGCGCAGGGTTCTGCGCGATCGCTCTCGGCTGAATTCAGAAGGGTGAAGTAACACAGCGTCTCACCGCCTGTCCCCTCAGGCGACGCGGTGCTCTTTCAGCATGTCGTAGTTCGGCTCCATGCCGAGACCAGGGCGGTCCGGCACGGTGACGTATCCGTCGTCATCCAACGTCAACGGCTGTTCGAACAATTGGCCACGAAGCGGATCAACGGTTTCGCGGTAGAACTCAAGGAGGAGACCGTTGGGAATGGCTGCGACCAGATGGATGTGCACTTCCTGTGCTCCGTGGGGTGCAATGCGGAGATCTTGAGCGGCCGCCAGGGAAGCGACATTCATAAACTCGGTAATACCGCCCAATATCTACGCATCGGCATTCAGAATCGCGGCCGATTCGTGTTCGATCAGATCGCGGAAACCGTAGCGGGTGTACTCGTTCTCACCAGTTGCAAAGGGGATAATGGTAGAGCGCGCAACCTGAGCATGGCCGCGGTAGTCATCCGGCGCGACCGGTTCTTCGAACCAGAATATGTCGAGCGGTTCGATCTTGTGTGCCATCTCGATCGCTTCGTAAGCTGCATAGGCGTTGTTCGCATCCACCAGCAATTTGATATCGGGGCCGATCGCATCGCGGACCGTACGCACGCGTTCCACGTCCTCATTGATGGGTACGCCACCCACCTTCATCTTCACCGCCTTCGCTCCCAGCGCCAGGTTATCTTCCATCTCCTGCACCAGTTCCTTCAACCCCTTGCCCTCTTCGTAATAACCGCCGGCGATATAGGTAGGTATGCGATCGGTAAACCCGCCCAGCAGCTTGTGCACCGATTTGCCGAGAACCTTGCCCATGAGATCCCAGATCGCGATGTCTATGGCGCTGATGATGTGGGTGGACATGCCGCGGCGGCCGACGATCTTCGGCAACCACATGTTTTCCCAGATCCGGCGATAGGTAAACGGATCCTCCCCGATCAAAGCTGCCTTGAAATGATCGACCAGGGCGCTGCTGACAGCTCCGGGCCGCGTGGCGGCGGTCCCGCCCCCCCAAGCCGATCCCAGTAACCGCCTCGTCGGTGGTCACCTTCACGAGGTTAAACACCACCTTCGTGTAGGTATATTTTCCGTTGCTGATCGGTTTCGGTTTGGGCCAGGCGTAACACTCCACCGTGACGTCGGTAATCTTCATATCGCCTCCATTTCAAATTCTAGCGACCGCAGCAACCCTCGCAGATCAACGCCAGCCGCTGCTCACCGTTCACTGGAATGAGCGTCTCCAAATCCTTCTTGACCTTCAGATTCGAACCGCCGCAGAAATCGCACTTACCCACTTCGGAGAAATCGGAGTAAACCGCCAGGCGTTCTTCTGCTGCAACCTTCTTGCGGCGCGACTCGGTATACTGCTCCGCGCGTTCCCGGATCAGCCGATCAGTTTCGTTTTCCAGGGCGCGATCGAATATCTCCTCCAGGATTGGATCCGCCGGTCGCCCGCCGTCATCCAAGGTGTGCCAGGCGGCTCGTCGCACCTTCAAGTCGGAATCCTCAAGCATACGGTACAATGCCGTCCAGACCTCGTCGATTCGTTTGCGCACATGGCATGGACATAAGAACTCTGCGGCAAGGAGCCGGTCTTTCGAATCGTCGCTGTGAGACATCTCGAGCAATTCGGCGATCTGCTCTTTGCCCACCCTGGGCTCGCCCGGGCGCAATGCGGCCTTTTGGTGTTTGTTCTTGCCTTTCAATTTCACGACTATCTTGCCCCCTCTCCATGCAAGCGACGAACTAGCTGCTCGGCTCGGCCAACCAGTCGAACGCTGCCGACAACATCTCTTTACCGTTGCTCTCGACAATGGAACCGTGCCCGACGACAAGCCGCTCGAAATCCCATTCGAGGATCCGATCGACACAGGTTGCGAACGCTTTTTGATCCTTTATTAAGGACTTGAAGTATCGCGAAGGCGTAACCCTCCCGTACGCCCTGTTCAGCTTCAGGGCGGTTCGCGTCAACCAGGAGCTGCTGGAGTGGATGTTGAAGACGAAATCGGCGACGACAAGCGTCTTGCTCGTCGGGTGAAAGAAGACCACCTCGTTTACCTTGGGGATCCCACCCACTAGAATATGTTCCAACTCTTCGGACCAATACCTGGGGAACTGATCGTAGAGCACGATCTCGAATCCCATCTCGGGATGTTGATCCGACATGCCGGGAACCGAACAAAAAGTGGCACGGGCGAAACGCTCGAAATAGGTCTCCAGAAAAAGATCGTGGAAACAACTGGGTGCCACTACGTACCTCACTTCGCCAAGCTCTTCGAGCTCGCGCTCAAGATCGTCCGACAGCGGCACGGGAGAGTGCAACAGCAGTTCGTTGTCGGCCAACCGTATGACCGTCATCCGGTGACCGAGTTGGACTCCGGCCAGACTTAGCGGGTGCTCGGCTGACCACAAATTCTCGTCGATGGCGGTGAGCATCTGGCTCCTTTCTATTGGGCGGTTACCATACACCAAACCTGACGAGCCCGGTCCCGAACCGACTCCAAGTCCTCGTCCAGCAGCAGGAATCCTTCCTGGGCGAGGTCGTAGGCGGCCTTGGTGAGCTGGTGCAGAAAGTCTTCCTCGCCGTCATATCGTTCCTCGATAGAGGCGCGGGGATCGCCGGTTGCCAGTCGCTCCGCTCGGCTCACGGGAAACGGGATGAAGCTGCCCCACATGCACGCCATGGCGCCGGGACTAGATCCTCTTGCCCTTATGTTCCATCCAGTTCCAGTTCCAAGGGGTACGCGAACCAGCGGCATACGTATGCCGGCGATCTCGTTTCCATCCGCGTCGACGGCTGGCAACAGCACTTCGTATTCATCCGCTCCCACTTGCTGCGGCGGATCGATGGTTATGTATCCTCGGTCGGCATCAGGTCGGTAGTCCCACAAGGGCAATCGATTCGGCTCGCGGGGCGTGGCGGAAGAAGGAATCGCGGGAAACTGGAGTCTCCATTCCTCGATTGATACGAGCTCTCCTTCTGAGTGCAGTGGAACGCGGCTCGGCGGGGGAGGTACGCCGTCGGTAACCCATCGATCGAGATGGTCCAGCAACGACCGGAATAGCGGCGTGGTCGCGACTATATCGTTGATCGGGTGCTGACTGAAATCGGAGACCATTGTTTCACTCGTAGCCCGGGGCAGATGCTGCGAACTCGCCCACAGATAGATCCTTACGTTTTCACCCTGCGCGAGGTCGTTTCCGCGAGTGTCCGTGTGCACCAACGAGCCGTGTCGGTGCCACATCTCTCCGGAGGTCTGGGTGTGGATCCAGAGGGGATCGGTGTCTGGGCGCGCAAGCAGTCCATCTTGCTGCCCAGTTAGATGATCCTCGGTCGTTTCGTAGGCGAAAGGAAAGCGGTCCGAGTAGGAGTATCGATCCTCGTGTTGGTAAGATGCCAACCGCACCGGCTGCGACCATCGATGATTGTTACAGATGCGGCCGGCACCTGCTACGTGACAAAAAGCGCCATCGAACACAGGGCGATTTCGGCCGTCGGCATTAAACCCCTGGTAGACGAAATCGCGAATCACACGGCCCGTCTGCGAGCGACCGAAGCAGTACACCTTCTCCAACCGACAGCCCTCTTCCCGCATTGGGTTCACGGTATCGGCGCTGTCTCTTTCGCCGTATTTGAGGAAGGAGATGAGATCGCGAACCCCAACGTAGCCCAGTCCCATGACAAGGGGATCGACAGCCGTGTACACCAGCTCGTAGATCCACCCTGGCTTGAATCCCCCGGGCAGATAGATATGCTCGTCGGAAGCAACGACGGCCGACTCCGCTGCCTCACCCGACTCGGAATGGGGAGTGCTGGTTTCCAGCCGAGCAAACTGCCAGTCCCCAGGGGGAACGGTAACCGGCTGGCTTTCGGTGTATTGGCGGCGGGTAAGGACGGCATCTCGCGTATCGCGGCTGGCTGTTGTATACCCCTTAGCAGAATTGAAGCCACTCAATCTCATGCAAAAGGTTCCTGGGCAGTCGGCGATGAACACCCTTCTCACTTGCCCCAAAATCTTCTTGGCCTCGTGGGAGGCTACGGGAAGTCGCACCGTCATGCGCTCGTCGCCCGGGAGTATGTCCCCCTCCCAGGCGACCCAGACGATGCTGTAACCCCGACGCATGAGGTACCCCGTTCCGGCCTCTGACCCTGGTTGAGCCTTGTTGCCGGGAGCATCGTTGAACATCGCCAGCGCCCGCTGGTGCCCGCGGTTGCCAAAATCGAACAGGGCACGACGGTTGCCCCGCTCGAGGTGGTCGGGGCGAAGAATGCAAAGATCGGCGTCGAACTCCACCTGTCCGGCGCCATTTCTTGGGGCGAGATCCAGATCGATCACAGATCTGTTTTCCGGCGTGTCGGGATCGGTAGCCAGTCGCACGCGACCCACGAGACGCTGGTAAGGTCCGCATTCCCCGAAATCGATTCCATCTGCAAACGAGATCCTCTGTTCGATCTCGACGATTAGTGCTGAGGTCATCAGACCTTGCGATCTTTGCCCTTCCAGTGTCGCGCCCGCAGATCCTTCTTGACGATCTTGCCGTAGTTGTTCTTGGGTAGCTCGTCGACGAATTCTACCGATTTCGGCTTTTTGTAGCTTGCGATGTTGTCGCGGCAGAATCCTATGATCTCGCCATCGCTCAGCTCCGCCCCCGGCACCAAAGCGACTACCGCGTGCACTGCCTCACCCCATTTGGGATCGGGGATCCCGATGACGGCCACCTCACGCACCCCAGGCATGGCGCTGATTACCTCTTCTATTTCCCGTGGGTAGATGTTTTCTCCGCCGCTGATGATCATGTCCTTCGAACGATCCATAAGGAAGAGATAACCACCGTCGTCCAGGTACCCCATGTCGCCGGTGTGCAACCAGCCGTTCTTGAGGCCGGTGGCAGTCGCTTCCTCGTCGCGCCAGTATCCCTTCATGACCAGATCTGACCGTGTCACGATTTCCCCCATCGCACCGGACGCGACGTCGCCGTCATCCTCGTCGACGATCCGTATCTCGAGATTCGGATGCGGCTTGCCCGCAGAAGCCAACCTCCGCGTCTGCTTGTCGTCACCGTTTAACACGTGATCGTCGTGGGAGAGAAAGGTTATGGTCATGGGGGACTCGCCCTGGCCGTATAGTTGCACCAAGCGGTTACCCAGTCGTTCCATCGCCTTGTTCAGGTCGTCCACCATCATCGGCCCACCGCCGTAGATAAACGATCGCATGCTGGTCAGGTCGCAGGAACTCAGCTGCGGATCATCCACCAACAGCTTCAGCATGGTGGGTGCGACAAACATGTTGGTGATGGCGTGTTCCTCTATCGAGCGCAGAACGACAGCCGCATCGAATGACCTTTCCTCGAGAATCACGTTGGTCGCGGCCATGCCGACATTCGGGAGCGCGTACAAACCGCTGCCATGGGACAGAGGCGCGGCATGAAGTACCGCCTCTCGATTGGAAAAACCCGGGCACATGCCGGTGTAGAAACTCATGGTCATAGCCATCAAGTTGCGATGGCTCAGCATGGCTCCTTTCGAGCGGCCGGTGGTTCCCGAGGTATAAAACAACCAGGCCACATCGTCGGGCATCGCTTCGTGGTCGGAGAAGGAAGAAGGCTGCCGGTCTACCAGCTCGTCAAAAAAGAGATGCCCCGCCGCCGTTGGATCGAGGGACACGAGGTGGCGACAGCGGGGAATATCGGCGACCATCTCAGCGATCACTCCGGAAAACTCAGGCGACGTTACCAGTACCTCAGCTTCCGAATGATCGATGATGTAGGAGTACTCATTGGCGTGGAGTCGAAAGTTGATCGGCACTACCGCACAACCTGCTTTGAAGCAGGCAAAGAGGGCTTCCATCATCTGCGGACAGTTGTACATCAGCAAGGCGACGTGGGACCCGGGCTGCAGACCAAGCCCGATCAATCCGTTTGCCAGCTGGTTCACTCGCGCTTCAAATTCCGCATACGTCCAGCGCTTAGCACCGAAAATTATTGCGTCTCGATCGGGGTAAGCTCGAGCCGTCTTCGTGAGCAGCTGAGACACATTCATCGGTCGACACCTCCACCGCTCCCGCCACCCAACACCGCCTGATACGCGACCAGGGCGGCTGCAACATGGACATTCAGTGAGGGACCCTTGCCATACATGGGAATGAACACGGCGCCGTCACAGTGGGTAAGGGTTGAGGGATAGACTCCCTTGCTCTCGTTGCCGAGAACCAGGCATATCTTTCTGGGAAATTCATACTCTAGATAGCATTTCGCGCCCTGCGCGGTCTCTAACGCCACCAGGTGGTAACCATCCTCTTTGGCAACGGCCGTAGCCTCCGCTATCTGAGGGATCTGTCGCCAAGGGACGCGCCGTTCATGGCCCCGCGAAGTGCGATCGATCTCTTCGTGAGGTGGTGCCGGGGTTCGGCCGGTTAGGATGAGCTCGGACGCACCACAGGCATCGGCGATGCGGAACATGGACCCGACATTCAGCGGATCGTCCAGGCTTTGCAGCAAAAAGGCAACCTCGGCTTGAAGTTGGTACTTCTGGACCGCTTCTTTATAGAGACGCCTTATCTCAACTTTTCGCAGGGGGATCATCGGCGAACGACTAACGCGGTGTTGCCGCCAGCGCGGCGTATGAATACTTCGGAGAGCGTAGTATACTCACGGAAAAATCAGCGAACAAGCTCGGTTGACCATGTGTGATCCAGCCGTTGAACTTCCGCCGGACCTCCAGCATCTCCTACACAACGCTGATCGGGTGGTAGTCCTCACCGGCGCCGGTGTCTCAGCCGAAAGCGGGGTTCCTACCTTTCGCGACGCGCAATCAGGTCTGTGGCAGCAGTACAATCCGGAGGATCTGGCTACGACGGCTGCGTTCGAGCGCGAGCCCGAGCTGGTCTGGAACTGGTACGCCTGGCGCCGCGAGTTGCTCTCAACCGTGGAGCCGAATGCCGGCCATCGAGCACTCGTGGAGATGGAGCGTCGATCGGCCGCTTTCACACTCATCACTCAGAACGTCGATGGACTGCACACCCGTGCCGGCAACGAGCACCTCTTGGAACTACACGGAAACATTGGTCGGGTCAAATGTTTCCACGAAAACGAAATCGTGAGCGACTGGAAGGAAAGCGAACAGGTACCGCCACCGTGCCCTAGGTGCGGGGGACCGCTACGCCCAGATGTGGTCTGGTTCGGCGAATCACTGCCCGAGGATATTCTGCAGGCAGCTTTCGACGCCGCCCGCAGCTGCGACCTGCTGTTCAGTGTCGGCACCTCCTCGTTGGTGCAGCCTGCAGCATCGTTACCGTATGAGGCGAAACGCAACGAGGCGAAGGTGGTCGAGGTAAACCCGGAACGAACCCCTCTTTCTGCCGCGGCAGACTATGTCCTGACAGGACCGGCAGGGGTGATCTTGCCAAGGCTCATAGCTTCGACCTGGGACCAACCGTCGTAAGCCGATTACTTCGCCGACCTACGACGAACCCACAACAGCGCCACGTTGATCGCGACGAAAAGCCACAAGCCGGCCACGATCCACTCCCGTTGACGTAGATCCGCAAAGTGGTCGGCGATTCGTTGTTCCGCCTCTTGCAACTCCCCTCGCGATTCCTCGACTTTTTCCGCAATCAGAGAAGCGTCCAGTCCGTGGGTAGCAGGTTTGGCGTCTCGCAGTGCTGCGTAAGCGAACTCGATCATGGGGAGGGCACGTCGGACCGCTCGCACCTCGGGCGCGAGGGTGTCGAGCCGCGACCGCATGGAGGCAACCCGTTGCCCCTGCTTTTGCAGGGTTTCGACAATGCCCTGCCATCGTTGCAGCGCATCGCTGTCGGTGGCGTGACATAACCTACACTGGGATTCGAGAAGCGCCGGGGACGCCTCTTTCACGCGATGATTGTGATGGCAGGTGACGCAGGTGGGATTATCCAGCACCGCCCAGTTGCCGTGGGGACCGGAGGCGAAATGTTGCTCCGAGGCCGTGTGACACGTGGCGCACACTCCGGCGATTTGCTCGCGGGACGGTCTGCCGATGTATCCGGTCCCGTCCGCTTTTGCGATGGTGTCGTCGGTTTCGAACGGCAAACCGCCGTGGCAGTCGTTGCACAGGAGTAGGCCGCGTTGATAATGAACGCTTTCGCTGAACTCGTCACCCTGTTCGAAATGACAGAGAGCACAAGCCACCTCTTCCAGATCGATCGGTTCAGTGGCGGCGGCGGCGGCGAGGAGAAGAATGCAGAGGACACCGAGAATCACGGCTGCTCCTTCGATGAGTCCACTTCCGCCGGCTGCGGGAAACCGAGGATATCAAACCGATAAGTCGTGCCGAGAATCGTGCGTTTGGTTTCAGAGAGATGACCGAGAACGCCAAGCAGAATGACCAGCCCAAACACCAGCAGGCCACCGGTGATCACCCGGAAACGCTGTCGCGGGTGCCGCTCGGGAGAGCGATCGATGACAAACGGGAGCAGAAGAAGCAGAAACAGAAACAATGGCGGCACCTGCACGCCAACCGCTTCCGGAACGTATTTCAGCAGTTGATAAGCCGGCAGAAAGTACCACTCGGGTTTAATGCCGATCGGTGTGAGAAACGGGTTTGCCGGGTCTCCCAGATGCGGTGGGAACAACAACGCCAGGGTTACCAAGACGGCGATGATGATGTAGCAGGAGGTAAGATCCTTCAGTACGTGATAGGGCCAGAATGGCTTGCCTCCGGCAGCGCCGAGCTCCGGCGACGTAAGCTCGGGCTCGTCGATGCGCCGCAACGAGGAAACCCCCTGATACCGTATGAGAAACAGATGTAATCCCACCAGACCGAACAGCGCCAGCGGCAGAACAATGACATGCAGCACGTAGAACCTGCCAATGGTTCCATCGGCGACCTCGACACCACCCACCATAAATCCCTTGATGAGCGGACCGGCAAGCGGAATGGTTGCGGGCGCTTCGGTCGCGACGACCGTTGCCCAATAAGCCATCTGATCCCAGGGGAGGAGATATCCGGTAAATCCGAATCCGGCGACGACTGCGAAGAGCAAAACCCCGATCACCCAGGTCACCTCGCGCGGGCGCTTGTACCCGCCGTATACGAAAACCCGGACCATGTGGAGCAACAGAAGAATCATGATCAAATGGGCGCCCCAACTATGCAGCCCGCGAACAAACCATCCCAGGGTTACCTGATCCATGATGAACTCGATGCTGGTGTACGCTTCTCGAGCACTTGGTTTGTAATGAATCATCAAGAGGAGGCCGCTGAAGATTTGCAGTCCTAACAAACACGCGATCGAAGCACCAAGGGTGAAGAGCCAGTTGACGTGGGTAGGAACCGGCTTGCGTAGATTCTCACCTACAAGCTTGAAGACCGGGGCGAGGTCCAAACGCTCGGAAAACCAGTTGAGTATGAATTTTCCCATTTGCGCTACGAAACCGTCAGTACGACGTGAATTCCCTGCTGCTGTGTTGTCAGCTGCAGCTGCGCCAAAGGGTCTCGGGCCGGGCCTCTTAACACCTGACCCCTCAGGTCATACCGAGCCCCGTGGCAGGGACACTCAACGCGTCCGGTCGCGCCGTTCCATGCGACGGTACATCCAAGATGGGTACAGCTGGCTTGCAATCCGATGAGCTCGCCGTTCTTGCGCACCAGTAGGACCTTGCCCGCCGCACTGCGGCCAACGACCCCCTCGTTTTCGCCGATGCGATCGGGATCGATGGGACCATCCAGACCCTGTATCATAGTGGACGCGTTCTGGTCCGCCGCAGGCCACAGATAACCCAGGGCTGTGCCCACGAATCCGGTCATCGACGAAATCAACCCTAAACCCAAGACCCGATTGACGAGCCTTCGAGTTTTGAACCGCTCTGGTCGGTGCTCCGGGTCTTCCACGTAACTCATAGAGGTTCGCTTCACAGAAGAATGGGAATTTCAGTCACTCTGAGAATAAGAAACAATTTGTGCGAAATGCCAGCATCTTGTATAGTATATATATAATATTGATAGCTAGTTACACCCGTTTGCCCGATGCCGAAAAACCCCTCCAGAATCTTGATTTCATCTCCTCGGCGGCTGCAGGTTGCCTGTATCGGTCTCCTGCTTTTGCTCCCGCTACCCGCTGTCGCCGTGGAGGGCACCCTTACCGCCGACAAGGACAACTCCCTCTACGAGCACCCGGATGGGTCCCAGAGCAATGGTTCCGGGGATTATCTGTTTGTGGGGAGAAGTAACGGTCTCTCGCAGCGTGCACTCGTCTTCTTCGACATCGCTGGAAGCATACCGGATGGATCCACCATCGAAAGTGTCAGTTTGACGATGAACGTGTCTAGCAGCCAGGCCGGCACCGACAATGTGAGCCTGCACAGGCTTCTGGCGGATTGGGGAGAGGGCGATTCGGTTGACGGAGAGGAAGGTCGCGGCGCCACCGCCACTCGTGGCGACGCTACGTGGATTCATTCCTTTTCGTCGGACACCATGTGGGAAAATCCGGGTGGAGACTTTACGTCCATCGCAAGTGCCGACCTAGGCGTGGGCGGTGTCGGCAATTACACCTGGACGTCAACCCCGGACATGATTGGCGATGTTCAAGGCTGGTTGGACGATCCTTCAACCAACTTCGGCTGGATACTGATCGGCAATGAGTCGGGCGGCACCACCGCCAAGCGGTTCGACAGCCGCGAACACCAGAGTGAGGCGAACCACCCCGTGCTGACCATCGTCTTCGATCTTACCGCCGTGGACGATATGTCCTGGGGCATGATCAAGCTAGAAGCTCGCTGACCCCACAACAC
The DNA here is from genome assembly GCA_965217095.1 of Candidatus Latescibacterota bacterium. Lineage (GTDB taxonomy): Bacteria > Latescibacterota > UBA2968 > UBA8231 > UBA8231 > CAYNZV01. The sequence continues at coordinate 4,990,391 of OZ244235.1, read as the reverse complement.
CTCTGCGTGCACGTCTCGATGCCCACCGCGTCTGGCCGCGGCATCGATGGCGCATACCTACTCGTATTACTTCTCCAGTTGCCACCCTCTCCAAAGACCGTAGATCGCCGGGATGCAGAAGAGGGCCAGGATCATGGAGGTGGCCAATCCGCCCACCATAGGCGCTGCTATTCGCTGCATCACCTCCGATCCGGTGCCGTGGCCCCACATGATGGGCAACAGTCCGAAAAAGGTTGATCCAACGGTCATCAAGACGGGACGCACGCGCAGCGATGCTCCCTCGATGATTGCCTCCTGCAGGTCGCTACGAGAAAGCGATGAGCCCTCCTGCCTGCGCGCTTGGTACGCCTGATCCAGATAGGTGAGCATTACAACTCCGATCTCGGCCGTGACACCTGCCAGCCCGATGAATCCGACACCCACTGCGACACTCATGTTGTAGTCGAGGAGATACATCAGCCAGATGCCTCCCACCAAGGCGAAGGGCAGCGAGCCCATAACGATCAGACACTCGGCGACATTGCGAAAATTCAGGAACAACAACAGGAAAATGATGGCGAGGGTGACAGGCACGACGATGCGAAGACGCCGCTCCGCTCGTTGCATGTACTCGAACTGACCGCTCCATACGAGACTGTAGCCCGCGGGAAGATCGACTTGCTCCGCAACCAGCTGTTGCGCGTGGTCCACGTAGGTGCCCACATCAATATCTTTGATATCGACGTAGATCCAGGCGTTGAGCCGGGCGTTCTCGCTTTTGATTCCCGGCGGACCCTTCGTAATGCGTATGTCGGCCAGCTGTTCAAGGGGGATCTGCGCGCCGGTAGGTGCGGGCACCAGAACCCGACGCAGAGCAGGCAGATTGTCTCGCAGCTCTCGACCGTAACGCAGATTAATCGGATACCGCTCCCGACCCTCCACGGTATAGGTGATATTCATACCTCCAATGGCAGACATGATGACGTCTTGAATGTCTCCAACGCTGAGGCCGTAGCGCGCCGCTTCCTCCCGTCGAATTTCGAAGTCAAGGTAGTTCCCCCCGGCCACTCGTTCGGCGTAAGCACTTGACGTCCCTGGGATCTGTCGCACAACCTCTTCGATCTGTTGACCGAGGCGTTGAAGGGTCTCCAGATCATCGCCGGCCACCTTGATGCCCACCGGTGTCTTGATGCCCGTGGATAACATGTCTATTCGTGTTTTGATCGGCATGGTCCACGCGTTGGTCAGCCCGGGGAACTTGACCGCCTGATTGAGTTCGTCCACCAGGCTTTCAGGGGTCATGCCGGCGCGCCATTCGGCCTCCGGTTTGAGGGTGATTGTCGTTTCGATCATCGACAGGGGCGCCGGATCAGTCGCGGTTTCGGCGCGACCGATCTTGCCGAAAACATTTTTAACCTCGGGGAAGGTGCGAATGATCTTGTCGGTCTGCTGCAGCAGCTCACGCGCTTTGGTCACGGATACACCCGGCAGGGTCGTCGGCATGTACAGCAGGTCACCCTCGTAAAGCGGGGGCATGAACTCGGAACCGAGCTTTTCCATTGGGAAGAGGCGACCCAGTTTCACCAGTCCGCGGTAGGTGATGCTTCGGGGTTCGTCGGCAAACCGCTCCGCGACCAGGCGGTTGAATGGAAAGACCGTAACCAGAATCACAACGCCGCCCAAAGCCAATACTAGGAGCCGACGCCTGAGCACCCACCTGAGAGCAGGGCGGTAGAGGAAGATGGCGGCTCGAGAAAGAGGGTTTTTGCGCGCCGGCATGATACGACCGCGAACGAAGAATCCCATGAGCACAGGCACGATCGTTATGGCGAGAAGGGCGGACGCCGCCATAGCGTAGGTCTTCGTAAAAGCCAGAGGTTTGAACAGCCGGCCCTCCTGTGCCTCGAGGCTGAACACGGGCAAGAAGGACAGGGTGATGATCAGTAACGAATAGAAAAGGGCCGGTCCCACTTCCTTGGAAGCATCGGCAATGATCCGCCAGTGGTCCTTCCTGCCGCCGTCGCGCTCGATATGGCGATGGGCGTTCTCGACCATCACGATAGCCGCGTCTACCATAGCCCCGATGGCGATGGCGATGCCTCCTAGGGACATGATGTTCGCGTTGATGCCCTGGCTATACATGATCGCAAAAGACACGAGAATGCCGACGGGAAGGGTGAATATCGCCACTAACGCACTGCGGAAATGTAGCAGGAAGAGGGTGCAAACCAGGGCCACCACGATACACTCTTCCGTTAGTTTTTCTCGCAGGTTATCCACGGCCCGCAGAATCAAACTGGAGCGGTCGTATGCTGTGCGAATCTCGATGCCGGGCGGCAACCCTGACTTCAGCTCTTCCAGCCGATCCTTAACACGTTCGATGACGGCAAGGGCGTTCTCGCCATAACGCATGACCACGATGCCTCCTACGATCTCCCCCTCGCCGTTCCATTCGGCCAGACCTCGGCGCAATTCGGGACCCAGCTGGACCGTGGCGATGTCCCGTAGCCGAATCGGTGTACCGTTGGCATCGACACCGATGGCGATACTGCGCAGATCCTCCAGCGACCGGACATATCCCAGACCTCTCACCATGAACTCGGTCTCCCCCATCTCCACCAGGCGACCACCGACATCGTTGTTCCCACGTTGAATCGCTGTGCGCACTTTGCTGAGTGGTACGTCAAAAACCGCAAGCTTGTTGGGATCTACCGTTACTTGATACTGCTTGACGAAACCACCGATACTCGCCACCTCCGAGACCCCCGGGACGCTGGTCAATTCGTAGCGCAGGTACCAGTCCTGGATGGATCGCAGCTCGGACAAGTCGCGGCGGCCGCTGGTATCTTCGAGCACGTACTCGAAGACCCATCCGACCCCCGTAGCGTCCGGACCAAGCTTGGGGGCCACCCCAGGCGGCAATCTGTCGGTAACAAAATTCAGATATTCCAGGACCCGGCTTCGGGCCCAGTAGATGTCTGTCCCATCCTCGAAGATGATGTAGACGAATGACAAGCCGAAGAAGGAATACCCCCGCACCGCTTTCGCGAATGGGACCCCTAACATGGCGGTCGTCAAGGGATAGGTTACCTGATCCTCAACGACCTGCGGAGCTTGACCCGGGTATTCGGTCAAAACGATCACCTGCACGTCGGACAGATCTGGAATGGCATCGAGCGGGGTGTTGTAGACAGCGAAGACGCCCACCCCGATCACCAGGCAACCGACAACAATCGTCATGAACCTGTTGCTCAAACACGCCTCGATTATTCGGTTCAACATCTCTGATCCTCCTAACGAGTCCCGTCAGCGGCGTATTCGCGCTCCACCTGGTCCCCGTTGCCGGCGGCCGGCCGTGCACCTTCTCGATCCCGGCTCTCACCAAGACTGCTGATCGCCGCCTTCAGATTGCTTTCGGAGTCGATCAAGAACTGTCCCGAAGAAACGACCTGCTCACCGGCAGACAAGCCGTCGAGAATCTGCAGAAACCCGTCCACTTCGACGCCCAGCTTCACATCCCGCGGCTGAAACCGGCCTTCGCCGAGGGCGACAACAAGCACATTCCTTTCGCCTGAGCGGATCACCGCCTGTGCCGGAACTACAAGCGCCTCCAGCGACACCATCGACTTTATGCGCACATTGGCGTACATCTCGGGCTTGAGCTCGAGATTTGGATTTGGAAAACTTATCCGCACCTTTACCGTACGGGTCTTCGAATCGAGGAAGGGATGAACATGGGTGACCTTCCCGTTGAATGTCCGCCCGGGGAGGTAGGAGAGCTCCACTTCAGCCTCTTGGCCCAGGCGCAACCAGGGAAGCTCGTATTCGTATACGTCGGCATATACCCAGACCTTCGAAAGATCTCCGATGCGATACAGGTGTTGGCCCGATTTGATATACGCGCCGTCGAAAACCGCTTTGTGCACCACGATCCCCTGCTGGGGAGAGTAGAGGGTCATGGTTCGATTCGCTGCACGGGTTAGCCGCAGATCCGCGATCTGTCGGTCCGTGATGTCCCAATAGTGCAGTCTCTGGGCCGCCGCCGTTAGCAGATCCTCGGCTCCTTGCACGACTTCGTCGTCGGGGTTGCGCGCCAAACGCTGTTGATAGTCGTACGCGATGAGGTACTCTTCCTGGGCAGCTACGAGCTCGGGGCTGTATATCTCCAGGAGCGGTTGACCCTTCTTGAGCGACTGGCCCGTATGGTCCACAAAGAGGCGCTCGACCCAGCCATCCACCTTCGTATTCACGTCTGTCATCCGGGTCTCGTCGTAGTCCACCCTGCCCACGGTTCGAATCTTCCGGCTGAGTGACTTCCGTTCGGCAGAGTAAATCTTGACACCCATATTTTGCACGGTTACCGGATCGATCTGAACCATCCCTCCGGTCTCCAGCACATCTTCGTAAACCGGGATGAGATCCATTCCCATGGGCGACTTTCCCGGTGATTCAGAGGTATAGCTCGGGTCCATGGGTGCCCGCCAGTGGAGGATCGTGCGTTTGCCCATAGGCGTCCCGTTGCCAGCCGGCTGATCCTCGACCAGATCCATGTCACAGACGGGACAGGATCCGGGCCGATCGGAAACCACCGTAGGATGCATGGGACAGCGAAACGTGTTGGCTTCCCCAGCGGCTTCCGGTGCTTGGCTGTCTGCTAGCCAGATGCCCAGAAGAGTGCCCGCCGCGAGCATTATCAGTGCCAGTGCGGCTGATTTGTACATTGTGGACCCCTCTCGTTTTGTTGTGCGTCAGAAAAGTCGTTTGCCCACCGCAACCTCCATCCGTGCCAGTGCTTTCTCACCTTCGGTCAGATGGTGGTACTGTTTGATTTCGAAATTCAATAGTGTTACCTGGCTGTTGAGCAGGGTCATGAAGTCGACCTTGCCTACCTGGTACGCTGCGACAGAGACGGCAAGAGCTTGCTCCGCCTGAGGCATGATCGACGATTCGTATAGGACTGATTCCTCGCGGTGGGTTTGGATATCGATATGCGCCTGTTCGATTCGTAGGAAGACCTGCCGTTTGGCGGCGTCGTATCGAGCTGCGGATGCCTTGCGCCTTAAAAGCGCCTCGCGGACCTGCTGGTCTTGCTTACCTCCGCGATATATTGGAAGATTGACCGCCACGCCGACGGTGAAAAAATCGCTTCCTTTCACCGGATCGGCGATAAAATCCCGCTGGCGATATCCCAGATTCAGGTTGAAGTCGGGTCGATACGACAGCCGCGCGAGGCGTTCTGCGGTCTGCCACTTTCGGGTCATCTGCTCCAGACCTCGTAGGTGCGACGACCCCGCGACCGCCATCTGCTGCAGTTCAGCGAGGTCATATGGATACGGCGTCTGCCTTACGATGTCCGGCCTGCCTACAGGGACCTTCGTCATCCGGTTGAGCACGGCGTTCAATCGGGCTTCCGTGCGTCGCCGTTCTTGCCCCAGGACAATCAGTCGATCCCGCAGCTCGGACAGGGATACCTGGGCTTTCAGCACGTCTTGCTGCAAGCCAGTCCCGACGGCGTATTTGGTCTGGGCAATGCGGACGAAATCTTTCAGCAGGTTGCGATTCTTCTGCGTGATGGCGATCGCCCTGTCGAGAAATGCGAGATCGTAATAGGCTTGCTTGACCTCGTTGGTAACGATCGCGGAGTGACCTTCGTAGGCCGCCTGCGACGCCTCGGTACCATGCTCCTCTATCGCCGCCCGGGCTGCGCGTTTTCCCCAGTACGGAATCCGTTGGCTCAGCATAAGTTGCTTGCCGCTCATGGGGGAACTATCGAAATCGAGGTTGCTGAATGGCACGTTGCTTAGCTCGATCTTGAAGATGGGTTCGGAGAGTGCCCTCGCCGGCGAAATCCGGGCCGCCTGCGCCTCCGTTTCGTAGCGCAGTGCTTGCAGACTCGGGTTGTTGGTGAGCGCCTCGTCGATCAATCGATCCATGTCCATCGTCGGCCCCGACGCTAGCGTTTCTGCAGCCATCATCAGCAACAGCGGATACACTCCAGCCTTCATGTCGATCTCCAGATGATCTTGGCAACAACCGGCAGCGTGGACGGCACGGTGCCGGAAGCGCACGTGTAAGACCGCAGTCCTCTAGTTGGGCATCCGGCCTTGGTTCAGACGGACTCATGCCCGGGGGGACTGCGCCAGCGAGTTACGAGAGGTGGATCAGAGGGGTGCAATCAGATGAGAAAGGAGCCGTTCAGCACGAAGAGAGGCGTGCTGATAGGATGAAACGATGGATCCAGCCTGAGCGTTTCACGAGAGACCAGACGAAGTGAAACAACTGCATGCCACAGGTGGTTGCTCGGAGTGTTTGGTAGTTCGGCAAGAAGGTGCGGCGCGTCGGTATCGGTCTGCTCGGGGACGGCGCCAATTTCGCAACAGCAGGCAGCATGGAGAACGGCCTTCTCCGCGGAAGGCGAGGCGGACTTGGCGTGGCACGTCATCATCTCCGCCGGCACGTCATTGCACATAGCACAGACAGAATGCAGATCAGGTGACTGGATGGCGACTACCAGCACAAGCGCAAGGACGGACGTGCCGAAGGGTGATTTTCGCATGATGTTTAGTGTTTCGAATACACGCTTGGCTCTCCTTTGCAAGGTACCCGGAGTGCTGTCGAATGTCAATAACGCAACGAGACCTCGATCGACAGCGATCGACCGTCGTATGAGGGTTGAATCGTCAGCGGCGTTTCAACACCGGAGGTCCGCAAAGTAACCGCGTACCCCGCCACCGTTCCGAGAATCGAACCGGCAACCACGTCTGAAAAGTAATGGCGGTTGCGATCGATTCTGGCCACTGGAACCATCACCGTAAAGACGTAGAGGGGCATCGCAAGCCTCGGACCGTATCTTCGAGCCAGCACCGCAGTCATGGCAAACGCATTGGCGGAGTGTCCCGATGGAAAAGAGAGCCTGTTGCTGCCGTCGGGGCGCTGGCGCTGAGTGAGGAACTTGATCGGGGTCACGACTACGTTGGCCAACAGAATGGCACGGACCAGATCCGAGAAAATCGCCTCTCCCCTGGAAACACCTGTAACCTTTGCCAGCCCCCACATTCCGGACGTAAACGCCAGGCTGAGCGTGCTGGAACCGTACAGGTTGCCCAGGTCCAGCATCTCATTTATTACCTTGGTGTCGCCGACCTCGCCGGCAAAATCGTCATCCCAACTGTGTGCAACTCCTGCAACGCCTAAACCCACCATCGAGATAGCGATATTCTGCGGGCGCAACAGATTCATCAGGTCGCGCCGCAGGAGCGGACCGTCTTCCGCTCCGAACGAGGTGTCGGTCGCGGATAAGAGTGTGATCAGCATCAAGACGATGTGTCGCGCGCCGGTTGTGGCGAAGGTGGTAGATGGATCTCTCATGCCGTCTCGGTGCTGGCTAGTAGTTGACCTTCCCATATATTAAAATGCAATCGCGAATGATGACAAAATCAGGGCACAGGGCCGGGGTCGTCGCACGGCGATTCTGCACATTCCTGCCAACGAAGATGTGGAAGCTATCTTTGTGAGCCAATCCAAGAGCACAATTGGCGTTCTCGTTGCGCAGCTAGGTACTCCTGCGGCTCCGACACCGGCCGCGTTGAGGCCGTACCTAAAACAGTTTCTTTCGGACCCACGGGTTATTGATCTGCCGCGATGGAAATGGCTTCCAATCTTGTACCTGTTCGTGCTCACCTTGCGACCCGCACGCTCTGCCCGGCTGTATCGCCGCATCTGGACGGCAGACGGAAGCCCCCTCCTGATTCATTCACGGGCCCAGAAAGAAGGCTTGCAGGCACGTTTGAGCGATCGGTTCAGGGTTGTTCTGGGCATGCGCTACGGCAAGCCTTCCATCGACTCCGCCATGACCAGCCTGATGCAGGAGGGCATCGATCGCATTCTCGTGTTTCCGATGTTCCCCCAGTTTTCTGCCAGCACGACCGGGTCTATCTATGACGCGGTCACGCGAGCTGCCATGGGTCGGCGATGTTTCTTGTTCTTCGAACGACGACGGGTGATGCCGACGCTTCGTTTCGTCCCTCCCTATTATGCGCATCCGGCATACATCGGAGCATTGAAGAGCTTGTTGCTGCAAGAGTTGTCAGAATTGGACGCCAAGCCCGACCGCGTCCTGTTGACGTTCCACGGTATCCCGAACCGATACGTCCAGGAAGGAGATCCGTACCGCGAACAATGCGAGATCACCGCTGGTTTGTTGGCGCAGTCCCTGGGGCTTGGAGACAGCGAGTGGCTGCTCGGCTTCCAGTCGCGGTTCGGAAAGGAACCGTGGCTGCAACCATATACCGAGGATATCTTGGGCGAGTTGGGTAAGGAGGGACTGGAACTCTTGTTTGCCTCCTGTCCAGGCTTTACCGCCGACTGCCTTGAGACACTGGATGAGATTGGAAATGAAGGTTCCCGCTTGTTTGCCGAAGGCGGAGGGGCCAAGCTGCATTTGAGCCCTTGCCTCAACGATCACCCTGTCTGGCTCGACGCGATGGCCGAGATCACACGTGAAGAAGCAGCTGGCTGGAGCGAGTAGGAGCGCCAAGCGTTACCAACAATTCCTGCATGCATTGAGCCGCCGCTGTTGATGTAGGAGCCGTTTGGAGATCGTTTTCTATACCAGCGACCATGGATTCGGTCACGCAATGCGAGCCATCTTTCTTGCGGAGGAGCTGATTCGCAGAGGTGCGTTCTGTCATTTTATCTGTGATCGGCCGGACTGGCTTTTCAGTCGGCTGCCCGCTGATTCATTTGTGGTACATCGGCGTCAGATCGATCCGGGATTGCGGCAGTCCGACTGGCTCCACCTCGATGTTCCGGGAACCATAAGACGCCATCGACAACTCTACCGCAATCTGGACGATTTGATCTCCAGCGAGGTCGCCTTCCTACGAGGTGTTGGCGCTTCCCTCGTGGTTTCGGAGACCGCCCCACTGGGTTTGGAGATCGCCGATCGCGCCCAGATCCCCGGCGTCGTCAACGCCAACTTCGACTGGCACTGGCTTTATCGAAAGTTGTCCGGCCCCCACCCGGAGTTCCAACCGCTGGCGCTGGAGGCGTACGAATGGTACCAAAAGAGTACCCTCGTGTTGCGTCTGCCGTTCGCCGTGGGTTTGGAGGAGACGTTCGCCGACCTCGAGGACATTCCGTTGATGGTCGGCCGCTCCGACCGCGACCCGATCCATATTCGGCAGGAGCTGGGTCTTCCTCCCGACGCCCCCGTTCTCATGTGGAATACCGGAGGCCATTCCGGAACCATGCCAGACCTCCACGCCCTGCTGCAATCATTGCCCGACTGGCATCTAGTCAGCTACGCCGCGTTTGAAACCGAACATCCCCGCTTTCGCCGGATCGACCCGCGTTTCAATACGACGGAGATATTCAGTGCCCTGGACGGTTTGATCGGTAAGCTGGGTTACTGCACGTGCGCTGAAGCGCACGCCTTCCAGGTACCGTTTCTCTTCTTCGCACGGGACGGATACCCCGAAGACGACGCCCTCGCCGAGCATACGCTGCGTCTTGTTCCGAGTGCGCCATTGATTCTTGCAGATCTGGAGAGCCAAGTGTGGCTGGAAAAGTTTCAAGGCGTGATCACCAGGGACAGATCAGAGCCACCGAGGCGCGATGGAGCTGCCGTCGCCGCCGACTGCTATCTCGACTTGTTGGCGTAAGAGCGAAGCGCTGTGAGCAACGGTGCTGTCCGCATTCCGAGAAAAACTACAAAGGGGTCATACCATGAAAATCACCGGCGTTACGCCGATCGTCGCCGACGGGGGTCACCGCATCATCGTTTTTGCCAAGGTCGAAACCGACCAGCACGGGCTCGTTGGCTGGGGGGAAGCGACCCTCGAAGCGAAACCTAGATCGGTGGCGGGCTGCATCGAAGACCTGGAACCACTCATTCTGGACGAAGATCCGCGCCGGGTGGAGCATTGCTGGCAACTGATGTATCGTGGTGGATTTTGGCGCCTAGGAGTCATCGGATTGTCCGCTTTATCAGGTATCGACCAAGCTTTGTGGGATATCAAAGGAAAAGAGCTGGGTCGGCCAGTCCACGAACTGTTGGGTGGCCGGGTGCGTGACCGGGTGCGGGTGTACACCCACTTTCACGGCAATTCGCCGCAGCAGCTGGCGGCGGACGCCCTGTCCAAGAAAGAAGCGGGTTGGACCGCCATTAAGACGGTGCCCATTCCTCTGACATTACCGGTCGATGGCCCTTTGGTACTGGCGGAAGCGGAGGCGAATCTGCGGGCGACGAGAGAGGCGGTTGGTGATGAGGTCGACATCCTGTTGGACCTCCACGGTCGGCCAACACCGCAGATGGCCATTCAGTACGGCAAGGTATTCGAGCCGTACAGACCGCTCTTCATGGAAGAGCCGTGTCAGGCCGAGAATCCGCAAGCCATGGCGCCCGTTGCAAGGGCCGTATCTATTCCGATCGCCACTGGCGAACGGTTGTTTACGAGGTGGGGGTTTCGGGAAATTCTGGAGAGTCAGGCGGCCAGCCTGTTGCAGGCGGATACCTGTCATGCTGGGGGCATCAGCGAAATGCGTCGCATCGCCGCTATGGCGGAAGTATATTATGCCGGCATCGCGCCGCACAATCCCTACGGGCCCCTTGCCACAGCCGCTTGTGTGCAGGTTGATCTGGCGTCGCCCAATTTCGTTATCCAGGAGATGCTGGACCCGGCGTCAACGCCAGAAGCACAGGAACTGGTAGTCGATCCTCTTCCAGTCGTTGACGGCCATATCCTACCCCCCGAAAAGCCGGGAATCGGAGTCGAGGTGGACGAGGCCGCGTGTGCCCGCAGAAAACCAGACTATGCAGGCAAATCCAAAACCTACGTCGTCTTCCACGATGACGGCTCCGTAGCGGACTGTTGAGACCGGTCGATCCGGTCGGTGAGCCACCCCCGCACATCCTCCAGACACGCCTGATTGATTTCGTGTCCCATGGGATATTCGGTGTAGGTCAGATCCACCGGCAGTTGCTGCATCAATTCGTGGCCTTCCCGTCCCTGAGCGATGGGAATGACTTGGTCGAATTCGCCGTGAGTCAATAAGATGGGCAAGCCCTCAACCGCGTCTGTGTCCGCTGGAATCATCTCGGGTACACACCGACCGCTCAAAGCGGCCACCCCCGCGAACTTCCCCGGTTCCTTCAGGGCAACGGCTACCGAGATGCTGGCGCCCTGACTGAACCCAAGCAGGATGGTACACGCTGGGTCGGTGGAGTGTTTTTCCGCTAGCGACTCTGCGAGCTTTGAAACCTTCTCGCAGGCAACCAACGCTTCGGCGAAGTGCAGTACGATTCCCTTCTCCGTTATCTCGATCGGAAACCAACCGTACCCCCCAAAGTCGAGGGCATGAGGCGCGCGGACGCTGACGATCAGGCACCTGGGGTCTAGGTAAGGAGCCAACCCCATCAGGTCCTGCTCGTTACTGCCGTAGCCGTGCAGCAACATAAGCAGAGGTGTTTTTGCCGTATTCTCCCCTGAGGGTTCCCGCACGATATAGTGCAGAGCTGCCGGATTTTCGTTCATTCCTCCTCCCGAGTCAGTGCCCTACAGATAGAGAGACATCTTGGCATCACTGCAACTCGACCTGGAACCTACCCGATTGTGCCAACACCAACGTAATTCTTTTCGGTTCGCTGATCAGCTCGCGCACGAGGGTATTGGGGCGCACCTTTTCGTTCTGCCAGACGGTTTCTCCATTGAGAATCACTGTGGGGAAGCGAAGCTCACCACGTGGCAGGCAAATGTGGGTTTCCCCCTCGGCATCCAGCCGCAGGTCTAGTTCGAACCGATCGATCTCGCGCTGGTGACGCCACTCCACTTCCACCGGACCCCGAACAGTGTTGATCGACCCCGCGGCGAAATCCAGACCGACTGCATCCGGCCGGATCGACATGATCTCGTATCCTGGGGTTTTGGGCGCGATACCCAGGATTCGTGAACCCAGAAAATAGTCGGCCCCCGGACAGAGGCCCGGATCCTCATTTCTTTTCTCGGCCCACGTTGGACCGTTTTGATCCTGGAGACGGGACCAGTGCTGTTCCAGACCGCTCATCGCCGACTCGACGGCACCCGCCTCGAAAAGTCCGCCGATCTCGAAAAAACGGGTCAGTAATGGGGTGGTTCCGTTTGAGTCGGCACTTCGCATCCCGACGAGCAGGGCCGCTTTTCTGCGATCGTCCGCCAGACCAAAGAACAGGATCAGAGCGTTCAGCAACTGATTGTCTGCGGGGTAACGGAAGGAGCGGTACAGGTTTTCCTCTTCCGACCAGAATTTCTCCAACATTTCTATGAGTGCGTCCGCGCGGGTCGACCAATGCTCTCCCTGTTCAGTGGAGCCCGTGAACCGGCCTATGGATACGGTCGCTTTGCAGGCGGCGGCCAACAACGCCGGGCGCGCCGGATCCATCTCTTCGATCTTGGCAACATGGCCTGCCGCCAGCAGTTGCTCGCATGCTCCGAGCAACTGTTTCTCCAGCGTGGACAGGAGAGTCCGGGCTGTGTCTGTTTCGCCGGAATACCAGCCGTGGATTTGAGCAACCAGAATCAGCCAGGCCAACTGCCGATCGCTGGTTGGTTTGGCTGAACATTCCAGCGTCGCACGGGTGGTCCGGGTATCCCCAGTTTGATAGAAATCGTTCAGCGCATAGGCGTACACGACCGACCCATCGCCAGCGGTATCCGCAAATTCGTATACCTCCGACCGCGACGCCTCCAGCGATGCTGTGCCCACGTTCCACACCCCGGCCCCAATTCCACTGCAGTCAAAGCGGCCTTCGTCAAGGGGCGGGCGTCTTCGTTCCATGACGGATATGCAGTTGATAAACATCGCCGTATTGCAATGGCTGAAACGTAGAAGCAAGTACCTGAATCGGGCCAGCATGGGGCTGCACCAATCTCGATACCCGGTGGCGCAGCGGTAGCTGATCCAGCGACACAGCGCGCCGGGAGTTTGGGCCCAACCCAAGTCGATTACATTGCCCGCTTCGGCACTCAAGCGCAACCGCGGGTATCCCCGCAAAACTCGACCGAAGTCGAGCACCAGGAAAACGGCAGTTTCGCCGTCGCCGGTTGCGATGCGCGTCAACGCTCCCGTAGGCTTGAGCAAGCCCTGTCGTTGCACAAACTTGCACTGCCCGAAAGAGTCCGGTTGCTCGACAAAATCCAATGCTTTACTAGCCAGGACCTCCCCCGCACAGCGTATCGTGCTCGCGAACGCCTCGCTCAACTCGAAGCTATGAGGATGCCAGTCACGCGGTTGACCGGCGGCGGTCACGTCCGCGGCGTCGTACCACGTTGAGGCATCCATTTGGATGGGCTGGTCCGGTAAGCCGTCGTGTTGCGCCTCGTACACCAAGACATCTGGGTGCATGTCAGACGTGCCCCAGGCGGCGGCCGGTTGCATTTCCCAACGCCGACCGATCGCCACCCGTTTTCCAGCGTCAGTTACGACCCTTCCCTCCGCCATAAACCAGGAGGTTTGGCCGCGCTCGCCGTTTTTCAGCAGCAGCAAGAGCTCGTTGTCGCCGGGAACCAGACTCGCTTTGATTTCAGCCTCCTGCCAGACCGGGTCCGGCGACAGGCTGTTGCGAAGCCCTCGGGCATGCTCTTGCCCATTGACGTACAACAGGTACTCTCCCGTCGACGCACAACGAAGATGAGCCGCGGCTACCGATCCAGAGAGGTGGAAACAGCATCTGGCGTACACGAACGGGGGATCGGATGGGTCGCTCAGCCAGACGGCTTGGGAGCTCATGGCTCCCGCTGCTGTCGGGCGATTTTGCTATACTTGCTTGATGATGACACGGTTATTCTCCACTGCGTCTACATTGGCCCTGCTGGGAACGCTGCTCTACGTCAGCACCGTGCGCAACCAGTTTGTCCTGGATGACGAAACCGCGGTGCGCGACAACCCCATCGTACACCGATTCGACCCGGTCGAGATCTTCACTTCAGACTATTGGGCGGGCTACCATGGGGACCGCGCCGGACTGTACCGACCTCTGACCGTTTTGACGTTCGCCGTCAACTACGCGGTCGGGGGACGGGACCCCTTTTCCTATCACTTGATCAACGCCATTCTACATGGCCTGGTCGTCTTGTTGGTCTTTCGCGTCATCGCACATGCAACGGCGGAACACAGATTAGCTACTCTGGGCGCCCTCATCTTCGCCACCCATCCGGTGCAAACCGAAGCCGTGGCCGGGATCGTGGGGCGTGCCGACCTGTTGGCGACCCTGTTTGGCCTGTTGGCGACTGAGCTGCATATCCGCTCGCACACCCGGTTTTCTTGGGGAGCTGGATTGGCTTTTGTTGCCGCTCTGATGTGTAAAGAGAGTGCGATCGTGATTCCCGCTTTGTTATTGTTATTCAATTGCCAACAATATCGCGCATTTTTTCACCGATGCCATGTGCCGGCCTGTCTGCAATACGGTGCCCTGACAGCGATCTATCTGACTTGGCGCTGGTACGTTCTCGATGGATTGACGGTTCCGGGCATCAGCGAGCTCGACAACCCTTTGATCACCTTGGAACCTGGTCTTCTCCGGCTCAACGCATCTCTTGTGGTAGGCCGGTACCTGAACCTGTTGGTTCTTCCGGTCGGGTTGTCGGCTGACTATTCGTTTGCCGCGCTGACCCTTGCAATGAGCGTGTGGTCGAAGGCGACACTCTGTGTGGTCGCGGCAGCCGCTGCCGCCATCTGGCTGGGGATCATCAGCTGGCGGCGGTTGCCGTGGGTCTTTGTGGGCGGGGCGTGGACGGCGATCGCCCTGTTCCCGGTTTCCAACCTGCTCGTTCCCATCGGCGCGATGATGGCTGAACGGTTCCTCTATCTTCCCTCCGTCGGATTTTCGCTGGCTGTCGCAGCCGCATTGCGATCTGCTTCGGCCCAGTTTTCTCCACGAGTTTCCGGGGTGGTGGTTCTCTGCTACCTGTTCGCCTTCTCCCTCTTCACGGTAGGACGCATTCAAGAGTGGCGCAACAACCTCACCCTTTTTGTCGGGGCCTCCGAACATTATCCCAACAGTGCCCGCGCTTGGCGGGCTCTGGGCGGGGCGAAGCTTGACCTCGGAGACCGAAGTGGCGCTCGGGAGGCCTGGCAGCGAGCATTGGAGATTTATCCAGATTATTATGAGGTATTCAACGATTTGGGCGGACACTACATCGAAATTGGCCAGCTCACCAAAGCGATCGGTGCCTTGCGGTCTTGCCTTAAGCTCGCCCCGCGCTATCCACCGGCCTGGTTCAACCTCGGATTGGCGGAGTATAAACGGCGCGACCACGGCGCCGCGCTCGGTTTTTTACGCAGAGCGCTAGAGTTGAATCCGCACTATGCGGCCGCCTACTACAACATAGGCGTCATTCTGTTAGAAACGGGGCAGCGGGAGCGGGCTCAATCGCATTTCGAACGCGCGCTTGAATCCGACCCCACCTTCGACAGGGCGCGTCAGAATCTTCGAGCGCTAGAACAAGGTCTATGACCAGGGAACTGAGAAGCGGCGTTGTTCCAATCTCAATTCCGACGGTCTCGGTTTCTACTTCGAATCTTCGAGATTCATCCGCCACAGATCGAACTGCGCTTCGTCGAACCCTTTCAAAGTGGTCGCAGTGGGATCGATGTTGAACGACTGAGAAGCATCATCGAGGAATTGTCGTACCTCCAGATCATCGTGCACCGTCGCCGACATCACTAGGTCTGCGCCCTCGGACAGATGTTCAAGACGCGAGGCGATATTCACTGTTGATCCGAAGTAGTCTAGCCGGTCATTGAGGGTAACAGCGATACACGGCCCGTAGTGCATACCCGCCTTCAGGCGCAGTTCGCTTAGTCCTTCCGACGCCTCGGTTAGGCGCTGGTTGGCGGCGAGAATGGCGCGAATGGCGGAAACGGGGCGCTTGAAGACCGCCATTACGGCGTCGCCGATCATTTTCACGATCGCTCCCTCTTCCGCGTCAATCGCCTCCATCAACACATCGAAGTGATTCATCACCAAGCCAAATGCGGAGGCGTCCCCGATCTCGTTGTAGAGTCGGGTAGATCCGCAGAGGTCGGTGAACAGAACGGCCAGACTTCCGACCGAAATTCGCTCCCCGGGGCGCAGCGCTTCTCCGGCAAACAGGTCGCGGAACCGTTGCAGAGCGGTAACCTCCGCAGCGGTGGTGGCGTCGTCGGTCCATGCCAGACGTTCCAGTACAACCAGTTGTTCGTTATCCGTCCGGTTTTCAAGGTTCAAACTCGATCCGATTCCCAGGGAGATTTCCCCGTCGGGCCAATCCCCGTCGATGTTTAACTGGTGGGATTGCGCCGCGCTGTCGGTCACCCGAAGAAATTGACCACCCGGAATCTCGAATGCGCGCACACGATAACGTCCCTGCTCCAGATGCGGCGTCACATCGCGCGTCTCGCCCGGTGTCATCAGCTGTTGCATGACGACGTGGGGGGTGACACGCGGACCGGCAACACAAAACTCGCCACTTTCGATCGAGCGAATCGAGGGATTGGGATGGAAAGTCAGTTCGACCGAGCGCTCAAAGTTGACGTCGAAATCGATGTTGCGGGTGTCGCAATGCACCTCCGCCTCGATCCCGCCCAACGAGCTGTTGCGGGCTTTGGTTCCACGACATAGGGGGCAGAGCAGGTCCCATTCGAATTCCAGCAAGCCGATTCGGGTGGCGTACAGACACAGCTCAAGAACCTTGCGCCGGGGTACGTTCCAGGTATCGGCCAGCTGGTAGGCACGCATGCGGCTGGCAGCCATATCGTCGAGCTCTTCAATGGCGGTGGTGAGACGTTGAACCAGTTGTGGATCCGCGTCCTCCGCCAACAGGCTCTCACTCAGCTCAGCCAGCCTCTGCTGCCCGCCGGAAGTGAATTCAACAGGTGCAGCTGGCAACTCGTAGGTCGGCCTGTCGCTGGTCGCGGCCTCGTCGTAGCTCTCGAACACCTTGGCGAAATTTCTGGCGCTCACCATGCCGATTTGAATCGGAATCGCCAACGACCCCAACAGGTTGCGCGGCCGCGCCCAGACCTGATAGCTCAGGTCGGTGCCAGAGCCATTCTGGGCTTCCAATTCCGCGAGCACACGCATCTCGGCAACGGGTCCGCTGGTGTATCTCCGCACGACGCCGAAACTCCGGGGTTCGATCCACTGGAACGGCTCCTCTTCCCAGGCCACGGTGACCCCCATTTTTGAGAAGCTCAATCGCCGGCGGGCGTTGGGCAACCTGTCCTGAGTTTCGACTTTCACCACGGGCGGGAGCCCGGTATCCTTGTTGAAGCGATTTGTGTCGGCGATCAGCGGCCACAGCTTCTCCGGACTGGCAGCCAGTCGCCACTTCCAGTGGAAATAAGATTCTTTTCCTGCCATATAAGAGGCCTTTCGTCCAGCACTAAAATAAAAGCCCCGGTGCCAAACTCAACCTATCCGGCACCGAGGGCTTTGTTGGTTTCAAAGCTTGTCTCTCCTCCAGCCGTCGGGGGACGGTGCTGGAGCAGGATGTCAAGCTTCGACTTCCTACTCGTTTGGTACCCGCAAAGCGATATAAGAGGTTCGACCCGAGCGCAGGCGCCGGAGTAGAATGACCTCTCCGGGTCCCACCTCGCCAATTGCCTCTTCGTATTCGGTCAGATTCGCCACTGGGGTCCGATTGATCTCGATGATGAGATCGCCCCCTCTCAACCCTTTGCGTGCCGCCGGACTTCCGCCTTCGACGTGCGTCACGATCACGCCGTGCTCGCCCTCGTATCCCACCCGTTCCGCCAGCTCCCGATTCAGTGTTTGCACCTCAAGGCCCAACTTGGCTGTACGTTTTGTTGGGGGTTCGTCGGCAGCGACCTCAGATTTCGATTGCAGCTGTCCGAGAACAACCTGATATGTGCGCTTTTTGCCATCCCGCAGGATCAGCAACTCCACCTCCGTTCCCGGTTTAGTCTGGGAAATGTGATTGCGCAACGCCGCGGCACTCAGCATCGCTCTTCCATCCACCTCAAGTATGATGTCGCCGTGCTCGAGCCGGGCGTCATCGGCGGGACCACCGTCATTGACTTGATCGATCAACACTCCGCTGCCCTTGCGGGCGCCCATCGCCTGGGCGATTTCATCGTCCAGGTCCTTGATAAATACTCCGAGCAGACCTCGACGCACCTCGCCGTAGTCGATCAGATTCTGCATAACGTGGCTGACCATGTTGGTGGGAACGGCAAATCCGATGCCTTGGTATCCGCCGGTACCGCTCACGATGGCGGTGTTGATGCCCACGAGCTCTCCCTTGAGGTTGATTAGCGCCCCGCCACTGTTACCAGGATTGATAGCCGCATCGGTCTGGATAAAATCCTCGTACCCTTCTTGGCGCAACAACAGTCCGTTCTGGCGTCCGAGCGCACTGATGATTCCCGAGGTTACGGTATGCTCGAGGCCAAACGGGTTACCGATGGCCAGCACCCATTCGCCGACGCGGACTTGGTCCGAATTTCCCAGTGGAACCGCGGGAAGGTCGTCAATATTCGGTCGCAATACGGCGATGTCGGTCTTGGGATCGGTGCCCACGACCGTCGCTTCGAAGGATCGCCCGTCGGTCATTTCGACGCGGATCTTATCGGCGTCTTTGACCACGTGATTGTTCGTGAGGATGTAGCTCTCGTGGTTGTAGCGAACGATCACTCCCGAACCCTGTCCCTGCTGATATTGGCGCTCGCCTGGTTGCCGACCCCGAGGGGCGTCGAAATAGAATCTGAAGGGGGTGCCGGAAAATGGGTTTCCCACACTCACCTTTCGTTCGGTCATCAAGGCCACAACGCCCGGCTTCGCTTTGGCCGCCACCTCGGAAAACGCGTCGCTGAGATCCTGTAGTTGCTCGAGCTTGCTCGTAGCAGCCCCGTGCACGGGACTGTCACCGGCGATGATGGTGACGGCAGACAGAACGGTGAGAAGGAGGGGTCTACACATGGAAATCGCCTTTCTTTCTACGGTTGGTGTGGTTTCTCGATGTGATTCATCCGGGAGCTTCGTGTCGTTCACCACCAAAGAGACGAAGGTACCGGGCATTGGTTCCTTCTGACATCCACCGTGCGGATTAGACCTCTTTGAAATCAGCATCCGGGATAGGCTCGGGCGTCGCTCGCCGATCCTTGATTGCCAGGTCGCCGGCTTCCACATCCACCGTTAGGGTGCTGCCTTCGCCGAACTCTCCACTGATTAGCGCCCGTCCGATTCTTGTCTCCAACTGACGCTGCAGAAACCGCCTCAAAGGGCGGGCTCCAAAGACGGGGTCATATCCATGCTGCGCCACATATTCCCGCGCCTCCGGTGTGATTTCCAGCTCGATCTGACGCTCTACCAGGCGGATTTTCAGCTCCTCGATCATCAAGATTACGATCTCACCGATCTCATCGCGAGTGAGCGGCTCAAACAATACTATATCGTCTACCCTGTTCAGGAACTCTGGCCGAAAGTGATGTCGGAGTTCGCCCAGGACCTGGTCAGCCACCGCGGTGGTGATCTGGCCCCGTTCATCCAGTCCGTTGATCAGGTACGGTGAACCGATGTTGGAGGTCATGATCACGACGGTATTCTTGAAATCCACGACGCGGCCTTTGGCGTCGGTGACCCTGCCGTCGTCGAGGAGCTGCAAGAGAACATTGAAGACATCCGGGTGTGCCTTTTCGATTTCGTCGAACAGCAGCACGGAGTACGGTTTTCGCCGAACAGCTTCGGTGAGTTGTCCCCCTTCCTCGTACCCGACATACCCTGGCGGCGCCCCAATCAACCTCGACACCGCATGTTTCTCCATGTACTCACTCATGTCGATGCGCACCAGATTGTCCTCGGAGTCGAACAGGGTCTGCGCCAGCGTTTTGGCCAGCTCGGTTTTCCCTACTCCCGTCGGTCCCAGGAATATGAACGAACCGGTGGGACGGCTAGGATCATGGATCCCCGCCCGTGCGCGGATAATGGCATCTGCGACGACCCGGACGGCTTCGTCCTGTCCTACTATTCGGCGGTGCATAATCTCGTCCAGTCGCAGCAGTTTTTCGCGCTCGCCTTCCATCAACCTTGCCACTGGAATGCCCGTCCAGCGGGAAACGATCTCGGCGATCTCATCGTCGGTGACCTCTTCGCGCAGCAACCGCGCCGAGTTCGTATCGTTCTCCGTCCCTCTGTCCAGGCTCGCTAGCTGTTGCTGCAGGATGGGCAGCCGCCCATGCTTGAGCTCGGCTGCTTTGTCGAGATCGTAGGCTCGTTCCGCCACGTCGATCTCGCGGCGAGCTCGTTCGATTTCCTCTTGGAGGGCACGCACTTGCGTGATCGCGCCCTTTTCGATCTCCCATTGGGCGCGCATGGCGTCCGCGTTGGTCCTGAGCTCCGCTAGCTCGTGGCGCAGGGTTTCGAGCCGCTCCTCGCTGACCTTATCGCTCTCTTTTTTGAGTGCGGCCTCCTCGATCTCCAGCTGCATGACCCTTCGTGCGGCTTCATCCAGGTCGGTTGGCATGGAGTCGATCTCAGTCCGGATCGTGGCGCACGCCTCGTCTACGAGATCTATCGCCTTGTCCGGCAGAAAACGATCCGCAACGTACCTGTTCGAGAGCACGGCAGCCGAAACCAGGGCATTGTCCTGAATTCGCACCCCATGAAACAGCTCATATCGCTCCCGCAGACCCCGCAGTATGGAAATGCTGTCCGCGACTGTGGGAGCGTCGACCAGGACAGGTTGGAAGCGCCGCTCCAATGCGGCATCGGTTTCGATGTACTTGCGGTATTCATCCAGCGTGGTAGCCCCGATGCAATGTAGCTCGCCGCGGGCGAGCATCGGTTTGAGCATGTTCCCGGCGTCTGTGGAGCCTTCGGTTCGGCCGGCGCCCACGATATTGTGGACCTCGTCGATGAACAGAAGAATTCGACCTTCGCTTTCCTTGATCTCATGCAGCACCGCCTTCAGGCGCTCTTCGAACTCACCGCGGTACTTGGCGCCCGCCATCAACGACCCCATATCCAGCGAGAAGATCGATCATTCCTTCAGCCACTCCGGCACGTCCCCTCTGACGATTCTCTGAGCCAGGCCTTCTACGATCGCGGTTTTGCCGACGCCAGGTTCACCGATCAGCACGGGATTGTTCTTGGTTTTGCGTGAGAGAATCCGCACTGCACGCCTGATCTCCCCGTCGCGGCCAATTACGGGATCGAGTTTGCCGGATCTGGCCTGGGCAACCAGGTCCACCCCGTACTTTTCGAGCACGTCGTAGCTGGATTCCGGGTTTTCACTGGTGACCCGTTGATTTCCTCGGATGGATTGGAGGGCGGACAGCAAACGATCCCGGGTCACGCCGTATCGGGCGAGGATCTCTCCCGATTTCGTCCCTACCCCCTCTTCGATCAGCGCCAGAAGTAGGTGCTCTACCGAAACCAGTTCGTCCCTGAGTTTGCCGGCCTCGCCCTCAGCATGACTGAGGATCTGCTGCACCCGGCGATTCGGATAGATTTCAGCCCCCGATCCGGTAACCGTGGGGCGGGATTCCAGATCGAGCTCGACTTGACGGCTAAGATCCAGCGGGTCAACCCCCATGCGAGCCAACACGCTCGAACAGAGTCCGTCTGCCCGTTGCAACAGGGCGAAAAGCAGATGCTCACCATCCACTTCAATGTGATTTCGATGAATGGCCTGTGTCTGAGCTTCGTGCAAGGCCTCCTGGGACTTCTGTGTCAACTTGACCGTGTCCATGACCTTCCATCTCCGTTATCGTGTTGTCGTCTTCTGGTGTGGCACAGGTGCAATTGCCGTACCACCACCTTTTTGGGGGCAATTAGGACCGATCAACGGAACAATCCACGGCGCCTTCTGCCATTTTGGCAGAGAACAGGATAGACAAAAAAAGGGAGCCGCCAATGACGGCTCCCAGTCTTCGGGGCAGTTCTTCCCAGAAAAGCGACTATATTACGCTGACTTCATCATTTCCCGCGAGATTGGCCAACACTCCGCGTTGTTCCGCAGCGAAGTCGTCGATCCCTTTCATGGAAAGCTGAAAGGTCTCGTCGATGTCTGCTTCGATCTTGCCGGAGATGTCGCCAATCTTGCCTAAAATGTCGCGGGCGTCTTCGAAACCCGCTTCTACAGCACCCTTTATCAGCTCCGCAAAACCCTCTACCTGAGTGTTTCCAGGCTCCTCAGAGTGGTTTGCCATGAACTGGGCGAAAAATCCAACGGCGGAATCGACGATTAGCTGGGCGGTGGCAGACGGGGAGTGATCCGCCTCGGAAGCTTTTAAGCTTTCGACGGAAACGTCGATCCCAGCTGCTTCGAAAGCAGCCGTCATGCTTTCCTCGACCGAATTGCGCAAGACTGTTTGCGCGAAATCGGCCTCGACTTCTCCTCCAACTTCCAGAATATCGGCAACAGGTGAGGCTCCCGCGGTCTGCACCTGTTTAGTTGCCGTCATGCTGGTGAATGAAACGCTTACTGAGGCAATCAGGCTCTGGCTCTGAGTGGTCCCGACTTGCATTAGTGCTCCTCCTTGTTGAGCGGTTTTGGGAAGAATGAAGTACCCCTCCTCCCTCTTATCGACCCCGACTTAATATTCTGTAGCGGTTTTTTTCGAGAATTCCAGGTTTTAACGAAAAAAAGAGGCCGGCGCTAGCCGACCTCTTTCATTTCCGATGATTCTAGGGGTTAAACTCTAAAAAACGGAGCTACATCGTGGGATACAAAGCTTCCTCTATATTAAGCTAAATCTGAATAGTTGGAGCGAGATCGCCGTGCCTTTCGAAATGCCCGGGAAGAATCCACCCCTGGTGACTAAGGCCAGATCCATCAGCTCGAGCTGCGTGTGCCAAACCTTGAAGGGACCGAAGGCAATGCCGATGGAGGAGCCATTGCTGCGGCCGCCGAGCGACACACCCGCCCTGGACGAAAACCATTGCACCAGCCGATATTCGGCTCCGGCAGAGAGTCGCGGCGTCGATGTTATTCCGAAACCATTGGTGAACGCTTGGTCATAATTCCCAACGAGCGTTAGCTTCGGCATCAACCGGTAAGCGCCACCGATGCGCAGCATGGCCGGAAGTGAGCGGGAAAAGCTCTCTTCTCCCAGCTTGTCCTGAAATACGACATCGCCAGTACAATCTTGCGAATATTCCACACCTGTGGGGTCGTTGGGACCGGTGCACTCCTTGGGGTTGTCGAGGGCCTCCTCGATGTTCTGCTGGTCCGGATCCATGAACCGCGTCACCCGCAGGTCCCGCGCGGTAACGAATATGGAATCCTGGCGTACGCTAGTGCTCCAGGAATAGACGTCGAGAAGATTGATCACGCCGATGCTTCCCGTTATCTTGCGATTCTTGGAAACGCCTGCAACACCGAAGTCCAGACCAACCCCTCCACCACCGCCGTTTTGGGTCAATACGAACATATCTACGTCGGTACCCTCCAGCCTCGAAACAAGGCCGCTACCTCCTGACTTTACCACTTCACCGTAGGCACCGCCTACAAACTTGAGCGTCGCGCCCACGGTGAACTCGCTCAGGTACGGCTTCAGCTGCGTCGGCATCAACGCCTTGGCGCCGGCGATGTTCAAACTGCCCAGCGCCCAGCCTGAACCGTCCCAGTCAGAGATATCGTAGTTTGGCGACCTATTGGCTTGCTCCCGGGCAAAATCGAACTCGTTGCCACGAAGAAAGATCTCGAACACATCCTTGGGGATCTCACCTTCGAAGCCAGTGGAAAAGCCGATGGCGATCGCAGACTTCACACCCCAGGGCATGGGGAATGCTACGCCGCCGTTGATCGGAATCCCCAGGGCCAGAAAGGGCTCCACCTCCACATTCATCTTCAAACCCTCGCTGAGGATATCGGCGAGAATATCGTCCTTGTCCTGGTCGCTGATGTAATACAGGGTCCCTCTGGTTGGAGATACGGAGTCGTTCGATTCGGTAAAGTTGTCGTTGTAAGTGGAGATAGAGAAGCTGTTGTTCTCGGTGATGAGCGAAAAACCCACTCCAGCCAGGTTCCAAGAGAAGCTCGGACTGTCGCTAAGGGCGAGATTTGCCGGGTTCCAGAATACGGCCTCGGGGCCTCGCGCCAATGCCGTATAAGCCTGGCCAAGGGCCATGGCTCTCGGATCGGTGTCGCGCATGACGGCGAAAGATGGAGCGCTCGCCAGCAAAAGCGCGGCGATGACCAGATGTCTAGCTGTTTTCATGATATCTCCTCGTCCCTTACTTAACCAGGTCTTCATTGAGTTCCATAATCACTCGTCCGGCAGCTTGCACCTTGACGAAATCGGTAGCGAAGAGCTCGACCGTTCCGCCGGTTGCGTCGAGCTCGACCAAAACGCCGGTCCACACGCCACCGGGCTGTAGGAAAACGAGAACATCTTCCGAGGTAAGTGTTACGTCGCGGGCCGGCTCACCCTGGGCAGGTTCGAACTGGCTGCGGGTGACGCGACCGTTCTCGTCGACGGGAGCCGCCGGCACTTTGAACGGCTCCTGACCGGCGCCGGGAATGGTGAGGACCGGATTGGTGTAGACCTCTTCCCGGTTGGGAGACACCATTAACCGCACTCGAATCCCGATCGGTAGATGGTTTTCAATGTTGGTGAACACAGAAGCGCTGACGAGATTGTCGGAAATGCGCTGGCGGGCTTCTTCATCCTCCAGATTTTGCAATTCGGGGTCGGGTTGAATCTGGGTGTCGTTCTGAATTTCGAAGCGGGCCGGTGCGTTGAATATGACGCTGTCTATCTGGACCCAGTGATCCGCCGCGATGGACTCTCCGGGATCTCCACTGCCGATGAATACCTCGGGGAAGACCGCGATGTCCGTAGGCAGGTTATTGAGGAACGTCCGCAGCTGAGCGGGATCGATCTCGATCGTCTCGGGGTTGGGCGCATCCGGGGTGCCGCGATCGAACACGGCGTCGATATCCACGACCTCGGTATTGCCGCCCTTGTTGGTTCCCCTGATCCTGATATTGATCGAGCTTTGCAGGTTTACCGCAGATTGCAGGAAAACCTGGGCGGTAGCCTGATCGATAGCCACCTCGTCCAAACCCTCGGGAAAATCAACGGACGTGGCCAGCGAGTCGATCGGCATGCGGATACGGTTGATGGTGCCGGTAACCTGGCCGAAGATGAAGCTGTCGGTACGGGCGACGACGTCGATCGTGTTGTTGCGACTAACGAACGGCACCCCCACCTCGAGCGTGTCCGTTGCGCCCTCGAACGACATGAGCAACGCCGAAGGATTGTCAGGTCGAAATTCGGCGTTGGTCAAATCCCCGGTGGAAGCAATTGCCGTAGCACTTGCCGACAGCGGCTGGTCGATGCCAAATCGCACGCTTTCACCGTTGGCTCGTCGCAGCTCGCGCATGGTGAGATCGAGCTTGCCAATGCCCAGATTCGTGTTGTTGGTGATATCGAAATCGAGACGGCCCTTGGAGAAGGTGGCGTTCTGGACGGCAATCTGCTCAGTCGGAATCTCGATGGCAGACTCGGGTATTCCGAAGTCTTGTGGCGGAATAAGCACGAAGAGCTCGACGAATTGCAGATCGATTTCGATGGTGCCTGGGCCAGAGATGGCCACCGTTTCTGTGATAGTTTCTATTTCGAAACCAATCTCGATCTGATCGCCGATGGTTGTATTGTTCAACGGGATTTGCTCTGTGGCGCTTTCTCCCGCCGGCAGATTGGTGAAGGTCGCCGTGCCTCCGAACAAGGTCAGCTCGAAGGTCTCCATACCCAGCGGGAGACCGTTGGTTACGGTGACGTCGAGCAAGCCTCGAGAAACGACCAGCGCGTCCCCGACTCCGGTGTCTATGGTCTCTGACCCTTCGATTTCCAGAGATTCTACTTCCACCGCCTGGCCTCCGGTTGAAGGCAACGGAACGGGAATGGATGCTCCTGGGATCGCCGGTAGCTGGATGTCGATATCTGGGATCTCGCTACTGAAGGCGGTTTCGGTGGTTCCGATCGTCAACCGGTCACCCACTATTTCTCGCTGTGCTTCGTCCGTGCTGAAATCGAGGGCCATGCGGCCGTCGCCGGTGATGTTCAGGAACTCGGAGCGATCAGCGGCGACATCTTCTATGGTGGTGAGGTCGTCGGCAACCGGAATGCTGACGGTAAACTCCGTACTGGGCACCTGGGGTTGTTTCACGGTGCACTGTATCAACAAACAGGCGAGGAGGCCTAAACCCCCCGAGCCCAATGTCTTCCAGAACCGCGGGACCCAGGAACGTAACGCCCTGTCCATGGTGCGTCTCCTTTCGGATACTATCGTAAGTCCGAGAATGTGGCTGGATAATATATGATTTTGTGGGCACCGCCGGAACACCTTTCTTGCGGTCCAGAAGCACCGGCGGCGAAAGAGCCAGACTTGGCCTGCACCCAACACGCAATTCGTCGAAATTACCGGGCGGCAGCGGCCAACCGTTTCAAGGTTTTGGCTTTGTCCGTATGCTCCCAGGTGAATCCGTCACCGCTGCGGCCGAAATGTCCGTAAGCAGCTGTTTCCTGGTAGATCGGGCGACGAAGCTTGAGCGTTTTGATGATGCCTTTCGGCGTCAAATCGAAGACCTCGGTGGCCACCTCGGCGATCTTCTCATCCTCAAGCTTGCCCGTTCCATAAGTATCTACCAGGATGGAAACTGGCTGCGCCACTCCGATCGCATAGGCCAATTGAACCTGGCATCGTGAAGCAAGTTGTGCCGCCACGATATTCTTGGCCATGTATCGCGCCATGTAGTGGGCGCTGCGATCCACCTTTGACGGGTCTTTTCCGGAGAACGCACCCCCACCATGTGGGCACATGCCGCCATAGGTGTCCACGATAATCTTGCGACCTGTTAGACCGCAATCCCCGTGGGGCCCGCCCACGACGAATCTACCGGTAGGGTTAACGTGATAAATCGTGTCCCCGTCGAGATACCTTGATGGGATCACTTTCTTGATAAGACCGTTGACAATATCCCGCGTGATGCGGCTGTGCGCGGCGTCGGGGTCGTGCTGCGTCGAGATTACGACCGTGTCAACCCGCGTCGGTTTACCGTCGACGTACTCCACCGTAACCTGAGACTTGGAGTCCGGGCGCAGGTATTTGAGTTTGTTTCTCTTGCGCAAGCGCGACAACTCCAGTAGCAATCGATGGGCGAGCACAATGGGCAACGGCATCAGTTGCGGGGTTTCGCGACATGCGTATCCAAACATCATGCCCTGGTCTCCCGCACCCTGCTCATCGTGCAGACCGGAACTTTCGTCGACGCCCTGCGCGATATCGGGAGATTGCTGGTCCAACGCGATCATGATTCCGCACGAGCGGTAGTCGAAGCCGTACTCCGGTTTGCTGTAGCCGATCTCTTTTATGGTATCGCGGACGATCTTTTGAATATCGACTCGTGCCCGGGTCGTAACTTCCCCTGCCACCACAACCTGTCCGGTCGTCACGAGGGTTTCGCACGCGACCCTCGAGTGGGCGTCCTGCGCCAGCATCGCGTCCAGGATGGCGTCCGAAATCTTGTCGGCAACCTTGTCGGGGTGACCTTCCGATACCGATTCAGAGGTAAACAGAAATCTCGACACTCTTGCTCCTTGCTAGTGTAGTGTTGCGAATTGTCTTGAGGTCAATGGCGAATCTCCGACAGATCCCCGACGTTCAGGCTGCTTGCCGAACCGACGACCACCGCCTGGAATCCAACGATCGAGTTTTCCAAGACGACGTCTTTTACCGTGGCCTGCTCGCCGACAATCGAATTGCGAATAATGGCGGACGCCACTTTTGAACCGGCCCCGACCGATACGTATGGACCGATTACCGAGCCGGTTATTTCGGCCGTAGACTCGATATGCACGGGAGGCAAAATCACCGTCTCACCGCAAATATCCGGCGCTGCACCTCCCTTGAGCATGTGGCGATTGGTGGCCAGTAGCGCTTCCTGTGTGCCGCAGTCGAACCAGTGGTCGATGCTGAAACATCCGAGATTCGCACCTCCGTCCACCATTCGTTGAAACCCGTCTGTCAGCTGATATTCCCCGCGGGTGCGCAGGTCACTATCGACCATCTCCTGTAGACAGTCGAACAACAGGTCGCTCCGCGCAATCATGTTCACCCCGACGATCGCCAGGTCGGAAACGAAGGTTTCCGGTTTTTCCACCAGCTTGGTGACCTTACCCGCCTGTTCGACGACGACGCCGAATCGGCTGGGATCTTCCACCTTCTTCACACCGATGGTCGCGTCTTCGTTGCGCTCCAGCACCGCTGACAGATCGCATTCGAAGATGGTATCACCGTAGACGATCATCATCGGATCGTCGCCGACGACGGGTCGAGTTAGCAGCGTGGCGTGGCCCAGCCCCAGTTGCTCTGGCTGCGGCACGCTCTCGACGACCTCGAAGTCGTCACGCCCTTGGACGTAGTCCACGATCAGCTCGCCCATGTAGCCTACAACGAGCACGATTTTGGTCACACCCAAGCGCGCAAGTTGGTCCAAAATATGCCCAATGATTGGCTGACCGGCAACGTGCAGCAGCGGCTTGGGACGTGTGTAGGTATGGGGACGGAGGCGTTTGCCCGAGCCCGCTACCGGTATCACCGCCCACATCTGATCTGTGTCAGCTGCCATCAGTTGAGCTCGGTTTCGGAGCCGCTGGGCGACTTCGAAAAGGGCACGTTTTCGAGGTATTTCGCCATCGCTTCGTCTAGGTAGCGGCGCACCTTTTTGCCGGTTTCCATCGCCAGACACTCCGCCGCCAACTGTTTGGCTTCTGCCTGGCTGCCCGCGCGTATTACCTCTTTTACTTCCGGAATCAAGCCGGGACTTATGCTTAGGATTTCCAGCCCCAACCCGACGAGGAGGAGAACCGCGCGGGGATCGCCGGCCAGTTCACCGCAGATACTGACCGGGGTTTTATGCTCGGCGCCCGTATCCGCAACCATTTTCATGAGCTTTAGAACGGCGGGATGGAAGGGATCGTAAAGATCCGCCACTCTCGCCGTACCGCGATCCACCGCCAGCGCGTACTGCGTGAGATCGTTGGTTCCGAGACTGAAGAAATCAACTTCGCGGGCGAATCGGTCCGCCATCAGGGCGACCGATGGCACCTCGATCATGATTCCGACCTTCACATCTTCCTGGAAGGGAAGACCTTCGGCTCGAAGCTCGTACTTGACGGCTTCCAAGGCGGCGCGAGCCCGTTGCAGTTCGTCAAAGCCAGAAATCATGGGGAACAGGATCTGCACCTCGCCGTGAACACCGGCTCGCAACAAAGCTCGCAACTGACAACTGAACAGGTCGGGGGTATCCAGACAGATCCGAATTCCTCTCCAACCAAGAAACGGATTCGCCTCGGGTACGACATCCAGCGCGTGCGCTAGCTTGTCGCCGCCAAGATCAATAGTGCGAATGATAACTGGATTCGGCGCCAGCGCTTCGACGATTTCGCTGTAGGCCTCCAGTTGCTCCTCTTCTGTGGGGAGCCTATAACCTTGATACAGAAACTCGGTCCGGTACATGCCCACTCCACGGGCGCCGTTATCGATAGCCAATTGAATCTCACTTGGGACGTCGATATTGGCCATCAACACGATCTCGCAATCGTCCCGCGTGACCGCTGGAAGTGCACGCCTGGAGCTGAGATCGCGCTCGCGGCGGAGCTGCCGTCGCAGCTCGCTACGGTAATAACGCACGATGTCGGCCTCGGGGTTCACGTGGACGACACCCTGGGTCCCATCCACGATCACCAGGTCACCCGATTTTATCTCAGAGCACCCGTTCTTGGTGCCGACCACAGCCGGCAACAGCATGGATCGGGTAATGATGCTGGAATGCGAGGTCGCGCCGCCCACCTCGGTGACGAGGCCCTTAACCAGCCTTCCGCCCAACTGCACCGATTCGGACGGCAGGAGCTCGTGAATGACAACCACGGTGTTTGCCCGCACCGACCGCAGTGCCTGCAACTCGCCCCCTCCCAACCGAATGAGGACTTGGCTTTCGATGTCCAGTACGTCGCTCAGGCGGGCACGCAGGTATTCGTTCTCAATGCCTTCGAAGGTGTTCTTCATCTGTTCTAAGGATTGTGAGAACGCCCGTTGGGCAGAATATCGCTGGTCGCGGATCAAGGAGATGGTGTGGCGTAGAGCTTGGGAGTCTTGCAGCATCAAAAGCTGTGCGTCGAAGATCTGTGCCAGCTCAGCGCCATGTTCCATCTCCACCATGCGCCGGGTGCGACGAATCTCGTCACCAGCTTGGCGCAGAGTATTGCGGAACCGCTCTACCTCGACTTCCACCTGGTTGGCGGGGATTCGTCGCTCCGAAATCCGCGGCATCTCCTTGTTGAAGATGAACGCGCGGCCGATCCCGACCCCGGGAGATGCCGCAATACCCTCCAGACGCGTGTACATCAGGCCTGCACCTCGAAGTCGCTGCCCAGCAGTTCGGCGAGCACGGCGATAGCTTCAGCTTCGTCTTCACCGTCGGCTTCGATCACGACCTCGGAACCCTGCTCCGCCGCCAGCATCATCACCCCCATGACGCTTTTGCCGTTGATGCGATGCACCTCGCCCTTCGATAGAAAAATCTCCGACTTGAACTTGGCGGCCTTTTGGACGAGCAGAGCAGCCGGTCTCGCGTGTATTCCCAAGGGGTTCCTTATGTTAACCGTTTCAGCGATCATCTGTGCACCATTCTATGAACCCGTGAAGACATCCACGAGCCGGCGGAGAAACGATGATTCAGCCGGCTGGGGCGTGTAGTCTTGCATCTCGAATTCCTCTCCAAGCACGACACAGCTTGGGTTAGATTCGAACAGTCGCACGCCCTCTGCTTCGCCCCAACGCTCCTCAACCCGTTCCCGCGCTGCCGACAGACCAAAGGGCCGGTGTTCCAGATCGTGGGCGTCACTGGCAACGACGTCGGACCACCCCCGCTCTAACAGATATTCGGAGGCCTCCTGTGCCCGCGAGCCGAACCTGCCGGTAATGCTTCCAGCTGTCACCTGGAACAGCAGGTCTTGCTCCCGCAAACGATCGTACCACTCCGGAGCCCGCGAGAGTTGTCGATGGCGCTCCGGGTGAGCTAAAATCGGTTTTACACCTGCCAACCTGAGCTCAAAGAACCCTTGTTCAATGCCAGTGGGCAACGGCCCATGGGGTAAGTCCACCAACACGTACCGCCCGGCAGAGGCAATACGACAGGCGGGCAAGCTTGTGACCTCGGCCATTTTAAAGCGGAATCCGATCTCCGCCCCGAGGTGAATCTCGATCGGCAGCCCGGCTACGCTGACAGCCGCACCCAACTCGGAGAATCGCTTTTCGTGCAGGGCAGCCTGCTCGGGTCCGTCCTCCGGCCGAAAATGCGGCGTAACCACGACGGTGCCGATGCGGTCCTCCCACGCTCCCTGCAACATGGCCAACGCCTGTTCCATCGACGTGGCCCCGTCGTCTACGCCAGGTAGGGCGTGGCTGTGGATATCCACCATGAGGGCCTCCGCGTGGGGCCTCGCTTCACCCATTGGTATGCACCGCCTCTCCCAATTCGCGCAAACGGCCCGGGTCGTTTTCAACGGCGGTGCCAGTAACGACGAAACGGGCACCCATTTCAACCTTTGTGCGGGCCGTCTCGGGATCGCGGATCCCGCCGCCCACCATGACCGGCAGCGACACGTAGTCAACGACGGCTTCTACCATCTCGTCAGGGACGGGATCCCGGGCGCCACTTCCAGCCTCTAGATAGACCAAACGCATACCCAGGTATTCTGCGGCCAAGGCATGAGCCATCGCGATATCGTTTTTGGTACGCGGGATCGGCCGCGTGTTGCTCATGAATTCAACGGAGGTGAACGCTCCTGATTCGATCAGGATGTAGCCGGTGGGAATCGCCTCTACACCGTATTCCTTGAGCAACGGGGCCGCTTTCACGTGCTGACCTATGAGCAGTTCAGGATTACGACCGCTGATGAGGGACAGAAACAGAATGGCGTCCGCAGTGGGAACGATTTGACCAACGCTGCCCGGAAAAATGATGACCGGAATGTCCACCGCTCCTTTGATGCGCTGGAAAACGGAGGAATGGTCCGACAGCATAAGGCTCGTCCCGACCAGAATAGCGTCGGCATCGGCATCGGCGCAGGTTTTGGCCCTCGCTTCCAACTCACCCGGCGACAGGCGATCAGGATCGAGAAGGGTCAGATATCCGGCCCCACGCCGTTTGCAGATCTCCAGAAGGTAGTTGAGCGTACTTGGAGGGGCCATTACTTGCGCACATGTTGTCGGACGATTTCGGGGACCGAGGCCAGGGCCTCGTCCAGCTTTTCCACGTATTTCCCGCCGGCCTGAGCAAGGTGGGCTTTGCCGCCACCGGAACCGCCCACACATTGTGCTACGGCTTTGACGATGTCGCCTGCCCGCAATCCATGCTCGGCGATCAAATCCTCAGTTACCACGGCGACCAGCGCCACCTTCCCCTCCAGCGCCGTGCCGATCACCCCGAGCCCCGAGCCCATTTCCAGGCGCAACCCATCGGCCAGCGAACGAAGGTTGGAAACATCGGTACTGTCCACGCGGCCGGCGACCACCTTGATGCCTTCGACCTCAACAGCAGTGTCTGCCAGCTGCACTCCGCGTTGCCCGGCCACCTGTTGCTGCAGCTCGCTCAGCTGGCGCTCCGTGTCGCGCTGCCGCTGAAGGAGGTCGTCGATCTTGCCGGGCAGCTCGCTGTAGTCGGGGCTGTTTAGAAGCGCCGCCAGCCGAGCCAAGGTTTCCCGCTGATGTCGAGCGGCGCTCTCGGCAGCCGTTCCGGCCAGCGCCTCTGCGCGCCGAGTTCCTGCTGCGATACCGCTTTCTGAGATCAGGTCAAAACGTCCGATCTCACCGGTAGATCTGACATGGGTCCCACCGCACAGTTCAAGGCTGAAATCGCCAATTCGAACAACTCGAACTTGGTCTGTGTACTTTTCCCCAAAGAGGGCCTGGGCGCCCATCGATTTCGCCTTTTCGAGGTTCTCCTCAAAGGTAGAGACCTCGCGATCGGCCCTAATCTCTTCGTTGACCATGGATTCGATCTCTTCCAGCTGCGAGGCGTCGATCGGATTGAAATGGGAGAAGTCGAATCGAAGCCGTTCTGGCGCGACCAGCGAACCCATCTGGGCGACGTGGGTACCGAGAATCCGGCGCAAGGCTTCGTGCAACAGATGCGTTGAGGTGTGGTGGCGAGCGCCATCCAAACGCCTGCCCGCATCCACGCGAGCCCTAACAGAACCTCTTATCGACGCCACATCGCCGGAAAGGAGACGTCCGACATGCATGATGCCGCCCCGGCCCTTGACGGTATCGAGGACCTCAAGCGAAAAATCAGAACCTTCAATAGCACCTTGGTCCCCCACTTGACCTCCCGATTCCGCGTAAAACGGTGTTCGGTCCAGGAAAATCTGCAGGTTGCCCTCGGCATCGGATCCGGAAAAAACGATCTCGCTCTCGGTTTCCAACTCATCGTATCCAAGGAAGTCGGAATGATCGGCTTCGAGTACGTCTGCCACACCTTCGGTGGCGGAAAATTGCGTTCGGCCCGCCTTCCGCGCCCGCTGGCGTTGGTTCTCGAGCTCTTCCTGGAACCCGTCGACATCGACGTCTAGGCCGCGCTCGCGAGCCATCAGCTCGGTCAGGTCCAGGGGAAAGCCGAACGTATCGTAGAGACGAAACGCATCGGCACCGGAGATCCCGTTCTTCTGACTCAGACGCTCGAAGATGTCCAGACCCCGGTCCAGGGTCCTGCCGAAACTCTCCTCCTCCGACTCGATAACCATCGAGATGTGCGCACTCTTTGCCACAATCTCCGGATAAGACGACCCATGGAGATCAGCAATGGTCGAGGTCAATTTGAATATGAACGGTTCATGTTGGTTCAGCTGGCGCCCGTACCGCGCCGCGCGACGCAGGATGCGCCGCAAGACGTACCCGGCACCATCGTTGGCGGGCAAGGCGCCGTCGGCGATGGCGAAAGTAAGAGCGCGTACGTGGTCGGCGATCACCCGCATCGGCACCAGGTGTTCACCTTCATATGCCCTGTCGGTCAGATCGGCGATCCGCGAGATGAGAGGCTGAAAGATATCGGTGTCGTAGTTGGTTTCAGCTTTTTGCAGGATTCGACAGATCCGCTCGAACCCCATGCCGGTGTCTACGTGTTTGGCCGGGAGCGCGTGGAGTTCGCCCTGGTCGTCGCGGTTGAACTGGATGAAGACCAGGTTCCAGATCTCGAGGAAACTGCTGTCTCCGTCGCGAAGACCGCCGGCTGTCTGTTTGCTGAGGTCATCGCCCAGGTAATAGTGTAGCTCTGATGATGGACCGCAAGGCCCGGTAGCACCCATTTCCCAGAATACATCCTTGGCGGGCAGACGTACGATCCGCTCCTGGACCTGATCGGTAGCATCGAGCCACAGCTTTTCTGCCTCGTCGTCAGGATCAAGGCCCTCGTTCTCGTCCCCCTCGAAGACGGTGCTCCACAGTCGTTCCTTTTCCAGCCCCCACTCCTCCGTGACCAGGGTCCATGCCCACTCGATGGCTTCCTTTTTGAAGTAGTCTCCAAAGGACCAGTTGCCCAGCATCTCGAAGAAGGTGTGATGCCCTGGGCTCACGCCCACCTCTTCCAGATCGTTGTGTTTCCCTGAAACCCGAATGCACTTTTGCGAATCGACAGCTCGCGTGTAGTCGCGTTTGCCCATTCCCAGGAAAACGTCCTTGAACTGGTTCATTCCGGCGTTCGTAAAATAGAGGGTCGGATCATCGTACGGTACGACGGGAGCACTTGGCACCCGCTTATGACCCCGTTCCTCGAAAAAACGCAGGAAGCTTTCTCTAGTCTCGCTGGACTTCATTGCGGATGTATTTCCTTCATTACCTGATCGACAGCCTCGACGGCAGTTTCGCTGTCGAAGCCACGCCGCGCCAACAAACCGTACATCCGTTGTCGGGCCTTGCGCTCTTCAAGATTGGAATACTTGTGTGCCTGCTTCCGCAGCAGGTCGGCCGCGGCCCGGTCGGACTGCAGCTGTTCGCCGAATTCCTCCAATATTTCCGTTATTATCGATTCCTCGACCCCTTTGTTCGCCAAGTCCTCTGCAAATTTCTCTTTTCCCGCGGGATGATCGAGCCGCATCTCGATCCAGCGCCTGGCAAAAGTTCTGTCGTCCACCAGCTTCATGCGCTGTAGATCGACGATCACCAGCTCAATGGTAGCCGGATCCACCTTCTGACGAACGAGATGGCGCCTGACCTCGCCCACCGTCCGATCCTTCTTGGCGATTAGCTGTAGCGCTTTTTCGCGGGCTTGGTGAACCTCTGTAAGCGGCATATGGCGTCGCGAAAAGGTAAAATGATTGTCAGTAGTGGATCGATTGAGCGGATCCGCCAACGACACCGTCGGGAATAAACGCGATTACGGATCCTGATCAGAGAGCCCTAGCTCGCCGCGCAGTCTCTGTTCGAGGCCGGTGGCAATCTCCTGACGCTCCAGGAGAAACGATTTTGCCTGTTCGCGTCCTTGGCCCAGGCGCTCGCCGTCATAGGAGAACCAGGATCCACTCTTCTCCACCAAACCCTTCTCCACTCCGACATCAAGAAGGTCGCCCTCCCGGGAGACGCCGATACGGGCGCCTGTATAGATGATGTCGAATTCGGCCTCGCGAAACGGCGGAGCAAGCTTGTTTTTCACTACTTTTACCCGGGTACGGCTGCCGATATCGTTCTCGCCGTCCTTGATCCGCGCGATGCGACGGATATCCAAGCGAACCGAAGAATAGAATGGTAGCGCGCGACCTCCCGTCGTCGTCTCCGGGTTCCCAAACATCACGCCGATCTTGGTGCGTAGCTGATTGAGGAAAATCACGCACGTTTTCGAGCGGTTGATCGAACCCGCTAGCTTGCGCAACGCCTGAGACATCAAACGCGCGTGTAATCCCATGTGGGAATCGCCCATTTCCCCGTCGAGTTCTGCCTGGGGCACGAGGGCGGCCACCGAATCAATGACGATGACGTCGAAGGCGCTGCTGCGGACGAGGGTCTCGACGATTTCCAGCGCCTGCTCACCGCTATCGGGTTGAGAGATGATGAGGTTCTCTACGTCGACACCGATGCGGCGGGCAAAGGTTATGTCGAGCGCGTGTTCTGCATCGACAAACGCCGCCGTTCCCCCCTTCTGTTGAGCCTCGCGAATAGCGTGCAGCGAGAGCATCGTCTTGCCGGCCCCCTCGGGACCATAGATTTCGACAATTCGTCCCTTCGGCAGTCCCCCTATGCCCAGCGCGGCATCCAGCGAGATCGACCCGGTGGGGATAGATTCGACCGGAACGATGCCACCCTGATCGCCAAGGCGCATAATCGAGCCCTTGCCGTACTGGCGCTCGATTTGACTGATAGCCAGTTCCAGGGATTGGGCCTTGTCGGATTTCTCGTCTTTTCCGTTGCTGGACTTTCCCATGATGACCCTGCCGAAAAGGTAGCGGACTCAGATTCCCAGCGCTGCAAAAGCGAGGCGCAGGAGAAGGTTTCCGTAGATACCGGCCATTACGTCGTCGGCGACGATGCCCCATCCGCCGGGAAGCCGCTCCAACTGCCGCGCCGGAAAGGGTTTCCAAATGTCCAGGATTCTGAATACCAGAAACCCCAACGTAGCGCTCCAGATACCGTGAGGCAGGAAGGCGACGGTCACCAGATAACCAACGCCTTCATCGACGACTACCCGGCCGGGGTCCGGACCCCACTCCCGGGACATTCTGTCCGCCGCGTACACCCCGACAACGAAGGTGAGCGCGAGAATGACCAACCAGTCGACCACCCCGAGAGAGGCGAAGAAAAAATAGTAAACTACGGCAATCAGTGCACTACCCGCCGTGCCGGGTGCGATGGGAGCATACCCGGTGAACAGAAGGGTAGCGATCAGTTTGGTCAGACCGGCGATTCTCCTTTTATCAGGCTAGCGAAGGTAGAACTGGCGGCGCACGAGGTAATGGAATCCCGACAGCAGGGTTAGTAGCAGCACCGCCGACAGGAGGCCGTTGGCAAGAAGCTGGAAGTCGCCTTCGTCAAACGGGAAGATGTCCTCGTGATGGAAGCGGGCGAGGATCTCTTGTAATCCGATCACGAAGAGGAGGAAGACGACGGTAAACAACTGTACGGCGGTTTTCCATTTCGCCAACCGGGAGGTGATCATCTGGCGTCCGTGATAAATACCGTACAAACGCAGACCCGTAATCAAGATATCTCTGACGACGATGGGAACGACCAACCAAATGCTTACTATCTGGCCAAAAACCAGTGCGAGCAAAGCCGAAGTGACGAGAATCTTGTCTGCCAACGGATCGAGGAATTTGCCGACGGAGGTCTCGCGATTTCCCGACCGTGCAAGTTTTCCATCGTAGAAATCGGTCAGCGACGCCACGCCGAAGACAACAAACGCCAAGGATCTCCAGTACCAGGCCTCCTCCAGGAGCATAAACACGAACAACGGAGTCAGACCGATCCTCATGGCCGTTAAGACGTTCGGCCAATTGATCAACGCGCGGTAGTTCATCTGCTTCTCGCTGCTCAGAACGATTGCCGCCCTTCAAGTGCGTGAGCCAGGGTGAGTTTGTCGGCGAGATCGAGGTCCGCCCCAACCGGCAGACCGCGAGCCAGGCGAGTAACCTTGGTTTGAGGTCCAAGTTGCCGCTGGATGAATTCAGCCGTTGCCTCGCCCTCCGTGCTGGCATTCAACGCCAGAATTACCTCCCGCACGTCGCCGGCTTTCACGCGCTGGACCAGCTCGTCAATGCGCAGGTCGGACGGTCTCACCCCATCGAGCGGGGATAGCTTCCCGCCTAGGACGTGGTAGACGCCGTTGATGAGACGATTGTGCTCCAACACCAGCACGTCGTTTGCATCTTCGACCACGCAGATGGTCTGCTCGTCGCGACGGTCATCGAGACAAACCTGACATCGTTCGTGATCCGTGTCGGTAAAATTGTAGCAAACCGCGCAGTAGGTGATTTTGTCTTTGGCGTCGAGGACAGCTTTGGCGAGCGTTTCGGCCTCCTCGCGCGGCCGTTTGACGATCCAATACGCCAGTCGTTGAGCGGTTTTCGGACCTATGCCCGGCAGCCGGGCCAGCGATTTGACCAATTGCTCCAGCGGCAGGGGTCCCATAACGGCTCAGACGAGTTCACCGTCGAAGGTATCGAGGACGGATTTTACGGTGGGATCGGCCTCGGCTGCCCCGGTCTTTTTCTGGGGCAGCGATTCGGCGTCGGGCTGTTCTTCCTTGCATTGCAGGCGTATGGACTGCCCCCACAGCTCGGCGCAGAATTTCTCGACCGCCTCGCGGTTGTCCGAGACCTGGGCCATCGGAAATCGGTCGGAGCTGGAAAAGGCAATGTGGAGCACCGTGCCCTCGAAGGCGATCAGTTTGGCAGATTTGAGAAATATGCCCAGGGTCGGTTGAGCCTCCTGAACTTTGGCGATCAGGTCATTCCACTGCCCAACGATCACCTCCAACGTCAGTTGCTGAGTCGCTTCTCCCGGGGTGGCGGCGGGCGGCGGCGGCTTCTCAATCTTTTGTTCCGCTTCAGCCGACTTCGGTTTTTCGGGGGCGGCTAGCACCGGCCGAGCAACCGGAGGTGTGGAGGCGGCATGTTCGGGGACCCTCATCTCTTGCAAACGCGCCAAGAGCTCGCCTATGTCCACCGCGCGCGGCATGGAAGCCATACGCACCAACGCCATCTCCAGCAGGAAGCGCGGTTGTACGGATTGTCTCAGGCGTACCTCCAAATCCATGAGCATTTGCAACATGCGGAGGACATCTTCCGCAATAAAATCGCCCGCCAGTTCCTCGAGCTTGGTGCGCTCCGAATCGGGAATGTCGAGCTCTTTAGCGTTGCCCTGCACCGCGGCAAACAACAACGAACGCAGATTTTCCACCAATCCACGGGCGAACTCATCCAGGTCGAAACCGGCGCTGACAACCTCTTCCACCAGATCTAGCACCTGTTTCGCGTCGCCCTGGCGCACGGCATTGAGCAGGTTGAAATAGACATTGCGATCGACCAAACCCAAGATCTTTTCGACCGTAGCTGCGGTAACGACCTCCTGGTCGAAGGCGGCCATCTGATCCAACAGACTTTCGGCATCGCGCAGCGCCCCGTCGGACCGGCCGGCAAGCAGGTACAATGCCTCGTCTTCGGTCTTGATCCCTTCGGCTTCGGCGATAGTCTGCAAATGCGCGACGATTTCGACGGTGGGTATGCGACGAAAGTTGAATCTTTGGCAGCGCGACAGAATGGTGTCGGGCACCTGCTTGACTTCAGTGGTTGCAAAGATGAACACGACGTGTGCCGGCGGCTCCTCGAGGGTCTTGAGCAAAGCGTTGAACGCCGCCGTGGACAGCATGTGCACTTCATCGATGATGTAGATTTTGTAGCTGCCTTCGGTGGGGACATAACGCACTACCTCACGCAGCTCGCGCACGTCGTCGACGCTGTTGTTTGAAGCCCCGTCGATCTCAAGAACGTTGAGACTGGTGCCCGCGGCGATACTCTGGCACGATGCACACTGATCACAGGGATTCGCGGCCTTTCGCTGGGCGCAGTTGAGAGCTTTCGCAAGAATGCGCGCCATGGTCGTTTTGCCGACACCGCGAGGGCCACAAAAGAGATAGGACTGGGCAATCCGACCGGATTGGACCGCGTTTTCCAGCGTTTCTGTTATATGGTCCTGGGCCACTACCTCGTCAAAACGACGAGGTCGCCACTTGCGAGCGGTAACGAGAAAGGTCACTGGGTTGTCCGGTCGGTTTTGACAGTGGTTTTGGTAGCGCGAGCCGAATCGCTTGGGACGCGCCGGGTAGTATAAGGTCGTGCACCCACCTTCGATTTTGGTCGCCAACGTTTCCGACGCCAGTTGGCTCCGGCCAGATCACCCTGCGGCACACGGAGGGACATTCTTACCGCTGCTACCTTCCGGTCCTGACGGGGTTCAGACGCCTTCCGTTGCGCAGAATCCAACCTTCGACGCCACTTTTCGCCGTTCCCGCCGGCAACGCAAAACCTCTTGGTGGGAATTCGATCCCGCTATAGCGGATTGCGGGTACAGGGCACCGCTATCTCCCCATCTAGCACGACCTTAAAACAGAGAAATGGTGGAGCAGATGGGGCTCGAACCCACGACCTCTAGAGTGCGATTCTAGCGCTCTCCCAACTGAGCTACTGCCCCACTTCAAAAAATGGCGGAGAGAGTGGGATTCGAACCCACGGTAGCGTTTCGCGCTACACACGATTTCCAGTCGTGCACCTTCGACCACTCGGTCACCTCTCCCGATACACATCTTGAAATGGCGGAGAGGGTGGGATTCGAACCCACGGTGACCTTGCCACAACGGTTTTCGAGACCGCCCCTTTCGACCACTCAGGCACCTCTCCCAAACTGCAGTCAAGCCGTCGACGACCTGATATCCGAAAAGAATTCCTTCAATAAACTGCCACACTCGGGTTCCATCACACCGCCTCGTACCTCGCACTGGTGATTGAGGCGAGTATCGCGGACCACGTCCCGCAACGAACCGCAGGCTCCCGCCTTGGGATCGTGAGCTCCGAAGACGAGCAACGGGATGCGAGCGAGCACGATGGCTCCCGCGCACATGGAACAGGGCTCCAGAGAAACGTATAAGGCCGTGTCATTCAGGCGCCTCGTCCCCAAGTGTTCAGCGGCCTGCTTTATGGCTACGATCTCGGCATGGGCGGTCGGGTCTTGCTCGCGC
This sequence comes from Candidatus Latescibacterota bacterium, assembly GCA_965217095.1. GTDB lineage: Bacteria > Latescibacterota > UBA2968 > UBA8231 > UBA8231 > CAYNZV01. The sequence continues at coordinate 4,949,646 of OZ244235.1, read as the reverse complement.
TCAGTGGCATTGGCCCCGCGCCCGATGACCTCGTTTCCACTAACGACTAGAGCCCCTACTGGAACCTCGCCGTTGGTAGCGGCGAGGCGTGCTTCCTCCAATGCCTGCTCGATCCAACGGCGATCTTCGGCGGCCACCTCGGACCACTGCGCGGAAGCTGTTTCGGGGTGCCTCAGAGCCTTCTCCTAAAGCGGGTAAATATAGCTGTGGCAATAGACAATATCAAGATGGTCAGTCGGCTCGGCGAGCCGATCAGAACTGCCGCTCGAAGTGATTTCGGAGCAATTGAGAAGGCTCGCGCCGAGACCAGTAGCTCTTTTCATCCGCGTCGAGTTTGCGATCCAGCGGATCGTACCGAATCAAGCGCATGACGAACCCCATCACGGTGAAAATCGTGTAGAAAACCAGTCCCAACAGTATGTGTGTATTGATGAATCCGAGCGTGCGGGCAAACAGCATCCAGACGGTATACAGTGGTCTCAACATCGACGGAACACCGACGCCGAGCCCGATGAATGCCGCTGCTACCAGACCCACCTTTTGCGCCGCGTCGATCGACCCTCTGTACCATAGAAAAAGCGCGATCGCCAAGGCGGCGGCGGCCATAACCAATCCAAATGTGCGCAACTCGGACCTGGACGCGGAGGGAATACGCCAGAATCCGTTCCTCTCGATCATACTCTCAAGTCCATCAATACCTCAACCCCGGCGCGGTTAATCCAATTCAAACTCTTCACGCCAGTCTTCCTGCTCGCTCCAATTAGGTTGAGATCTCTTGTCGAGCAGGTAGTTCCCCAAAACCAAGTAATCTATTTCGGTACGCATAAAACATCGATAGGCATCCTCCGGAGTGCAGACAATCGGCTCGCCGCGCACGTTAAACGAGGTATTGACGATCACCGGGCATCCGGAAATGCTGTTGAACGCCTGGATCAAGTCGTAATACGGTGGATTTTCCTCTCTCCGAACCGTCTGAATGCGCGCTGAATAATCCACGTGCGTGACCGCCGGAACGTCCGAGCGCGGGATATTCAGCTTGTCTATGCCGAACAAGCTCTCCTCGTCCGCGGTCATGCGTATCTGCCGATCTTCCTTTACCGGTGCGACCAGAAGCATGTACGGCGAGTCCGCATCCATCTCGAAAAAATCGTGCACTCGGTCCCGCAATACCGACGGCGCGAACGGACGGAAGCTCTCTCGAAATTTGATTTTCAGGTTCATGACCGATTGCATCTTTGGCGATCGTGGATCACCTATGATGCTGCGGGCGCCCAATGCCCGAGGACCGAATTCCATGCGGCCGCTGAACCACCCCACCACCTTTTCATCGTTGAGCAGTTCGGCGACACGCACCGGCAACTGCCCACCTCCCATGAATTCTCCGGGAGCCATTTTCTCCTCGAGGAATTCCCGGATCTGCTCGTCATCGAAGGATGGACCCAATAACGACCCCCTCATGCCGTCGCCGATATCACCGCCGGAGACTATGCGGTCATTCTCGCAGTATCGATACCACAGCGAGAGAGCCACACCCAGCGCGCCCCCCGCGTCGCCTGCCGCCGGTTGGATCCAGATCCTTTCGAAGGGACCCTCTCGCAAAATGCGGCCGTTGCCGACGCAGTTCAGCGCCACTCCACCGGCCAGGCACAGATGTTTCATCTCGGTTTCTTGGTGGACGGTTCGCGCAATGCGCAGCATAACCTCTTCGGTGACCTCCTGGCACGATCGCGCCAGGTCCATTTCCCGCTGGGTGAGCGGCGATTCCGGCTTGCGGGGCGGCCCGTCGAACAGCTCCGCCATCCGCTGATTGGTCATGGTGAGACCGGCGAGGTAGTTGAAATAGCGCATGTCCAGCTTGAACGATCCGTCTTCCTTGAGATCGATCAGGTTGTCCATCATGCGATCTACGTATCGGGGCTCGCCGTACGGCGCCAACCCCATCAACTTGTATTCCCCGGAATTGGGTTTGAAACCGGTGAAGTAGGTAATGGCGGTGTAGAGTAAACCGAGAGAATGGGGAAACTTGATATCGGCCAGAGTGTGAATCTCCGCCCCTGTGCCGTATCCGTAACTGGTGGTGGTCCATTCGCCGACCCCATCGAGGGTGATGATCGCCGCTTCCGCAAAGGGCGAAGGGTAGAACGCGCTCGCTGCGTGGGACTCGTGGTGGTTGCCGAAAAGGACCGGACCATCGAATTCGAGCTCGCGCTGGATTACCTGGGGAATCCACAGCTTCTTCTTCAGCCATACGGCCATGCTCTTCCAGAAGAGCCGAATGCCTTTGGGAGCGGTCGCCAGATGCGTCTCCAGCAACCGCTCGAAGGTCAGGAGCGGTTTGTCGTAGAACCCGATGCAGTGCAGATCCTTGGCCGCTATGCCCGCTTCGGCCAGACAGTAGCGTGCTGCGTGGAGCGGGAAACCGGGGTCGTGTTTGATCCGCGTGAAACGCTCTTCCTGAGCCGCGGCGACGATTTCGCCATCGCGAACCAGGCAGGCGGCGCTGTCGTGATAGAAGGCGGAAAGGCCAAGAATGTAGGTGGACATGCGCTTTTGTCGGCGCCTTGACACCGTAAATCGGGAGTTGGATACTTAGTCGGGAAACCTACTTACTCCCAATAAATATAGCAACATAGAGACGATTAAATGAGTCGCGGATGTTTGCTCAGCCAGGCACAGGTCGGTGATCTCCGACGGGATTTCAGCACTCCCACGTTTGTCTACGACCAGGGCGAGTTGGAGCGCCGCGCGCGCGCTACCCTGGCGTTCCCGAATCCGTACGGCTTGACTGCGCGTTATGCGATGAAGGCGTGCCCCAACGCCGCTGTATTACGCATCTTCAATGGGCTCGGCCTGCACATCGATGCCAGCAGTGGGTTTGAAGTTCGCCGGGCCCTAGCAGCGGGTATTCCAGGCATCCGGATTCAACTTACCGCGCAGCAACTTCCGGACGATCTGGAGGAGTTGCTGCAGCAGGGTGTGCTCTTCAACGCCTGTTCCTTGAATCAACTTAGAGAATTCGGCCGCCGCTCCGCGGGGGGGAGCCTGTCGGTACGCATCAATCCAGGCCTGGGATCCGGGCACAGCAATCGCACCAACGTCGGGGGGCCTTCATCGAGCTTCGGTATCTGGCACGAGTATTTGGATCAGGTTCTGGAGATGGCGACTGAATATCAGCTCACCGTCGACCGACTGCACTCCCACATAGGATCGGGTACCGACCCCTCTGTCTGGCAGCATTGTGCCAGATTGACCTTGGGTATCGCAGCACGACTTCCCGATGTGGTTTCAGTAAACCTGGGTGGAGGTTTTAAGGTGGCGCGCATGCCGGATGAAGAGACGACCAATCTCGATACGGCCGGACACCAAATCGTCAAAGAGTTCGAGCGCTTCTACGAATCCCACGGTCGCAAGCTAGCGCTGGAGATCGAACCCGGAACCTTCTTCGTCGCCAATGCAGGAGCACTCGTGTGTACGGTTATCGACGTCGTCGACACCGGACCGAACGGCTACAACTTCATCAAGGTCGATGCGGGAATGACCGAGGTGTTGCGACCCAGCATGTACGGCGCGCAGCACCCGATTCATGTGTTGCCGTGCGCGTCCACACCGGTTGCCGAAAATCTGGAATACATCATCGCCGGACACTGCTGCGAGAGCGGGGATGTGCTGACTCCCGAGCCGGACAACCCCGAAGGATTGCGCCCGCGAAAGCTTCCGGCAACCCGTAGTGGAGATATTCTGGTGATCGGTGCCACCGGTGCATACTGCTCGGGCATGTCTGCAAAGAACTACAATTCATTCCCCGAAGCCTCAGAGGTTCTACTTGCCAGCGACGGGACCTTCCACCTTATACGGCAACGGCAGACGTTGGAGCAGATCACCGCCAATGAAAAGATCCCCGATTTCCTCCAGGGTTAACAAGCTCCTAGTCGATCATCTGCTTTCCCCTTTTCTGCGACGTTTGCGATGCATAATTGATGAATATGACTGAACATATCCGTTTCACGGAGTTCCAGCTCAAGGGCGGCTTCGATTATGCCTACGGGGTATCAGCCGTCGATCTTACCGGCAACGGGCTGCCCGATCTGGTGGCCTGCGATACCGATGTCGGACTCTACTGGTTCGAAAACGACGGCGGCGAGAGCTTCACAATCCACACTATTCACGAGCGCAAGGAAGAATGGCTGGAACGTCACACCATCGCCGACATTGACGGTGATGGATCTCCCGAGATTGTCAGCGTCGACAACATCAACGACAGCCTGCTGTGGTTCGGATTCGACGGCGATCCCCGCGACACGACGTCGTGGCACCACGAGTACATTGCCAAGGGGACATTGCCGGGCGCGTACGATGTGGCGGTGGCCGATTTTAACGGGGATGGCCGGCTGGATGTGGCCGCGTCCAGCTGGAGGAAGGGGAATCAGTTCGCCTGGTTCGAACAAAACCAAGGTCATTGGACCAAACATATGATTGAAGAATCGATGACTGAAACTCGGACCATGCGAGTAGCCGATTTTAATGGCAACGGCCTCCCCGACTTACTGGGGACCGCGTTTACGGGCAATCAGGTAGTTTGGTACGAGAATACGGGTGCTCCGGCGACCGCAGGTTGGTCTAAACATATCATCGATACCGCGCCGCACCCGACCCACGGCAATCCGGCTGATATCAACGGTGATGGCCATCTGGATGTGGTCATGGCGCTGGGGATGCGGTCGGTGGAAGGCGAACCGGAAGTGGATCACCAGATCGTTTGGTACGAAAACGAAGGGGACCCGGCACGTTGTCCGTGGAAGAAACGCGTGATCTCCCCTTCGTGTCCCGGAGCCTTCGAAGCGATTGCCGCCGACCTCGATAACGACGGGGAACTAGAAGTGTTGGCCACTTCATACGGCAATAGAGGATTCGGTCTGGCCGTGTTCAAACACGAGGGGGACCCACGAGGGCGATGGAGTGTACAAGTGCTCAAAGAAACCTGGAATGCCAATCAGGTCATTGTCGCAGACTTGACCGGAAACGGCTATCTCGACGTGATTGTCAGCGCTCTTGGCGACGACGCGGAGGTGCGCTGGTGGCGCAATGAGGGTCCCGCTTGAACGCCGGCGATCCGACGCTAGTCCGCCTTCATTTTGGGATCCAATGCGTCACGCAATCCGTCACCCAAGAGATTGTACATGGTAACCGTGATGAAAATCGCGGTTCCTGGCACCACAACCAACCACCACGCCGAGGCGTTGCTGCGAGCACCCGCCAGTAGGGCACCCCAGGTAATCGCCTCGGCCGGCACCCCGATGCCCAAGAAGCTCAAGCCTGACTCCATCAAGATTGCCCCTGCCACCCCGAATGCGGTCGGCACCAGCAACGGACCTAGAGCATTGGGCAGCATGTGGCGGAACATGATCCGCCTGCTAGAGCAGCCCAGGCTGCGGGCGGCGGCAACGTAGTCGTAACTTCGCAGCTGCAGGAATTGGGAGCGGGCGAGCCTGGCGATTCCCACCCAACCCGTCAAGCCGATGATGAGCATCACAAAGAACAGGCTTGGCGGGAAGAAGGCCGCGGCAGTGATAATCAGAAAGATCGATGGTATAGCCGCCCACAATTCAAATAGCCTAGACAGCAGGAATAGATCGAGCCAACCTCCGAAATACCCCGCCACCGCTCCCAGGGAGATACCGATTATCAACGAAATGCCAACCGCGACCAGCCCAATGGTAAGGGCGTACCGCGTACCGTGAACCAAGCTGGAGAGGACATCCCGGCCCAATCTGTCGGTGCCCAGCCAATGCTCGCCGTTCGGCGCTTGGTACTTGTGAGAAAGGTTTATCTCGCTGGCGGCGTACGGAACGGGAGGAAAAATGGCAACGTCGGTCTTCAGCCTTTTGAGGTTTTTCCTTCTGCGAAGCTCCTTTGGCCAATCCATGAGGCCAAGGTGAACACCGTATTGGCGAAATGCGGGAAAGTAGGTCTTGCCCCGGTACTCCATGTAGTAGGGTTTATTACCCGCGATTAGATCGGCGGCAATGGCGACCATGGTCAGTATTCCCACCGCGGCCAGCCCCGCGACCGCCGGTTGATTTCGACGAAACTGCAGCCAGACGATACGCGAATAAGACTGCCCTGCGGGCACGCCCAGCTCGGATGCCTCCTCTTTCTCTTCAGCTGCTTGCACGTCTCACCCTTCGACTCTCGAAAATTCGATTCTGGGGTCTACGGCCTTCAGCAGAATGTCGGCAAGGAGAATCCCCAAAAGGAACAGAGCGGCACTGATAGTGAATATCGCCATAATGACGGGGTAGTCGCGGACGATCACGGATTGAAACCCAAGAAAACCAAGCCCCGGGACGGTGAAAATCGTCTCGATGAACACCGAACCAGCAAATAATCCGGGCAACAGACCAGCCAACAGGGTCACGATGGGGATCAATGAGTTGCGCAAAACGTGCCGCAGGACCACCACGTTGTACCGAAGCCCTTTGGCTTGCGCGGTACGTACATAGTCGAGTCTGAGATTCTCCAGCATGCTCGTACGCATGAACCGCGAAATGACCGCGAAGCTGGAGTACGAGGACGCCAGGACGGGCAAGACCATATGATGGGCGTGATCCTTGAACAATCGCCACGTGCCCCACTCCTCTGAGACATTCAACGATTGGATGCCCGACGCCGGAAACCAGAATAAAAACTCCCTATTGCAGAAGAAGGTGATCAGCAGCATGCCCACCCAAAACGAGGGCATCGACCACAATACGAAGGTGCCGGACGTCAAGATTCTGTCGGTGCGGCTATTCTGCTTGAGTGCAAGTAAGATGCCCAGCGGTACGCCGATGACGTAGGCGATCAATATGGCCAGAACGTTGATCTCCACGGTCACCGGCAAACGCGCTAGTATCCGTTTTATAACCGGTTGTTGGTCCTTGAAGGAACGTCCGAAATTCAAGGTTACGAATCGGTAATCGAGCGAGCGCCAGAGTTCCAGTCCCGCGCCTTCGTACCTGTAATTTCCCGATACCTTGATGTGTTTGCCCTTCCAGTAGGAAGAGCGGACCAGGGCATCGGCATCGCCAGAAAGCTGTCGGTGAAAGACGAGGAACCTCCTTTTTCGATCATGCCCTCTTGCCGCCTGCAGCTGGCTAAGCTGGTTTGGCGTCAGCTTTAAGAGGGTTTGATCGACCGCGATCGCCATCCGATCGTAGTTGTCCAGCGGCTCGATTCTCAGAATCAAGCCGGACAACCAGCTGAGGTACTGGACGTGTAACGGCTTGTCCAGACCGAGTTGGCGGCGCAGGTCTCGCCGCGTCTTCTCGAAGTCCGATTGGCGGTCCGTCGAGATGCCCTCGCCCCCGGCAGCACCACCGAGAAACAGATCGACAGGATCTCCGGGAGCCAGGTGCATTATGAGAAAGGAGATCAGGGTGATTCCGAGTAAGGTGGGGATCGCCAGCAGGGTGCGCTGTAGGGCGTACTGAATCATCTATGAGGCAGTAGTAGAAAAGGTGTTTTTGACCGAGCCGAGTTGATTGCTATTGATACAGTTGATCCTCCACATCCACCCACCACTCTCCTGTTTCAGGACCCGCGGGATACCAATTTACACCCTTGAATCTCCGGCTGTAGGACGTCGCCGACCGACCCTTCCATAAAAAGGTATAGGGTTGTTGGTTGTGAAGTATCTCTTGGAACCGCTTGTACAGCAGAATTCGCTTGCCCATGTCGAATTCGCGACGATAGATTTCCAATATTTCGTCCACCTCGGCGTTTCTAAATCCGATGAAATTCGAGCCATTTCCTTCCGCTTGAGACGAATGCCAGATCTGGTATCCATCCGGTGGGAACCGCAAACTTCCGGTCCACCCCAATGTTACGGCAGCGAAGTCCTTGCTCTTGACGCGCTGCAGAAAAATCGACCAGTCCAGTTCCCTGACTTCGCAAATGATGCCGATATCCGCGAGTTCGTCTTGCATGATCAGCGCGATATCCTTGCGGATCTGGTTTCCGGAGTTCACCAGGAATTCGAATTTGAAAGGCACCCGCCCGCCATCGATTTCCTTGTCCAACACGCCGTCGCCGTCAACGTCATCCCAGCCTGCTTCCTCGAGAAGATCCAAGGCTTTGTCTGGATCGTACGGAATGGTTTCTAGATCGAGGTTGTATTCGGGGCGAAACTTGTGAATGGGGCTTAGCACTGGCTCCCCGAGACTGAAAAGCAGATTGGTTACCATCGCTTCTTTGTTGGTAAGGTGGGTCATGGCCTTGCGCACGAGCGGATCGCGAAAAATGGCATGCGCGTTGTTCCATCCTATGTAGGTGTACCCGCTTCCGTACGCGATGCCTTTCAAGAAGCGATCGGTAAATTGCTTCGACCAGCTCTTTTCCTTGAACTCGAGAGGCTGCAGTCCATACAGGTCAAGGTTTCCGTTGGTCAACTCTACGAATGCCGCATCCATATTGTTGATTACCTTGAACACCAACTTGTCTACGTAGCCGGAAGATGGTAGCGATTCCTTGCCCCTGGCCCAGTGATTTGGATTACGGGTCAAAACCACCTTCTGTTGGGTGACGATGTCGGTCTCGGGTTTCTCGATGACGTACGGGCCCGAGCCTCTCACTTTGCGGTTAAAATTTTGATTGAACTGCTCGGCGAACTTTTTGACTCGTTCCGCGTGCTCGCCCGATTCCCACGAGCCGTCGACAAGGCTATTTATCACCACTGGCTCTAAGAGACCGTCTGGATCGTAGAAATGACGCGGTAATACCTCGAATGATCCGAGCACTAGGTCGTTGCGGAAATACGGTTCGTCGCAAACGAATTTGATTTTATTCCCAGCCTCAATCCTGACGTCTTTGATTGCCGAGAAATAGTTGCGCAGGTGAGGCGCCAAGACCACGGGGTTCTTGATGGCCTTCATACTGAAGAGCACATCGTCCACCGTCACCGGTTCTCCGTCCGCGAACACAGCGTCAGACCGTATCTCGAAAAGGTAAGAGAGTCGATCATCGGATATGACGGGATAACCGGTCGCGAGATGTCCTCTAAGCGCGAATGGCGGTTCCTCTTCGGCGTAGAGCAGACTCTCGAAGATGTACCCCATGATCCGGCTGGCACCCGCATCACTGGAGGTATACGGATTCAGATTCTCCGGATCGGATAACGTGTGACGCACCATCCAATCGCCATCTTGCGGAGAGTCAGTTCCCTCGTAACGGAGAGGAGCGCTGGTCGTACCGTCCAGCACGACGTTGTCCCGGGTAGTTCGCAAGATCTCTTGGACCGTTTCCCACTCCGATTCCGCCGAAACGGGCTCCAAAACCAAACCAAACACCCCGGTGAGGTATGCGAGTATCTTAACCGCTAAACGGCGGAAGTTCATGGTCATCTCCTTCATCAGACGTGGGTCAGCCAACCGTGGCGATCATCCTGGTCGCCATTGGTGATCGCGAAAAAAGCTTCCTGTAGCTTGCGCGTGATCGGACCCCGTTTGCCACTACCGATCGGAATCTTGTCAACAGCGCGAATCGGGGTTATCTCGGCGGCCGTTCCAGTAAAGAATATTTCATCCGCAACGTACAGAAATTCTCTCGGGATGGCTCGTTGTTCTACCTTGAACCCCATGTCGCGTGCCAGCGCTATAGCGCTGTGGCGGGTAATGCCCGGAAGAATGGAAAAGCTCGATGACGGAGTGTAGATGCTGTCGTTTTTGATGGCAAAGATATTCTCCCCGCTCCCCTCGCTGACCAAGCCGTCGGTGCCCAGTACAATGCCTTCGTCATACCCGTCCAGGTTCGCCTCCATTTTCACCAGCTGCGAATTGAGATAGTTTCCTCCGGCCTTGGCGAGGAAGGGGATGGTGTTTGGCGCCATCCTGTTCCAGGATGACGTGCAGACGGAGACTCCCTTTTCCACCGCCTCCTCACCCAGATACTGCCCCCACTCCCATACCGCAATAGCCGTATCGATCGGAGCATCGAAGGGCAAGACACCTATGGCCCCGTAACCTCTGAACACGACCGGGCGAACATAACACGCTTCGAGGTTGTTGACGCGAATGGTCTCGAGAACAGCGTCGCGAAATTCGTCGATTTCGTAGGGAATATTCATTCGGTAGATCTTGGCTGAGTCATAGAGTCGGCCTATATGATCGTCTAGGCGAAATACCGCTGGGCCTTTCTTCGTGCGATAACAGCGAATTCCTTCAAAAACACTGGATCCGTAATGCACGACATGGGAGAGAACGTGAATCTTTGCGTCGTTCCAATCTATTAGTTCACCGTTAAACCAGATCTTCTCCGATTGAGCCATCGCCATCGATCAGCATCTCCTATTAATGTTTCAGATCGTTCTCACGTAGCCAATATTGAAACTATCAAAGGTGCCACTCAGCTGCCGCGATCTGCTACCGCGAAAGTTCACTGTCGAATCCCTCGTCGGTTTGTAGTCGAAAGTGACACTCAGATTTTCGTGTTTGTTGCGAATCACCAACGAGCGGAACTCGCGGAAATTCTCATACGCATGATCCCACTGCCTGTCCAACCTGTAGGTGTAATTTGTGGCCACCGAAAGCGTCTTGTTGGGCCGGTACAAAACACCGCCACTGGCCGTGTGGTCGTTGTTGTCTTCCTCCACGATCTGTGTGTTGTTCTCGACTATGAAGCGACCGAAATCATCTGCCTTGTAGGTGTAGCTCGAGTTGACCTGGAGCGCCGAGGTGAATCGGCGTTGGATTGCGTGGCGCATACTCCAACCCCGCCGAATGTTGCTCCTGCGATCGGTATCGCGTGGATTCACCTGGCGGTCGAAGTCGTATACGGTTCGTCTCGCCGAGACACCGAAGGTGTGGGTGATACTGGTCCCTAGCCGCTCGTAGCGGGTATTGATGTCAAGATTGAGATCGCGATTGCGCGAGTTGTCGCTCGAGCGGCTAGCGTGCAGGTTGACGCGATGATAGAAACTGGATCCGACGCCCACGGTCAACTGAAGTCCGCTAGCGAACCTCCCGGAGTACGAGAAAGCGGAGGTATTGCGAAAGGTGTCTCGGTTCTGTTCTGGGGAGCCTTCATTTTTATCGCGAATAGAACGAACCTGGCTCGAATACTTCAGCGTATGTTTGGAGCTTATTTGCCAATCGAGAGAAGCGTTTACTGCAAGGTCTCGGTCCCTCCGATCCTCACTGTCGTCGCGATACCGGCCTCCGTCTAGGAGCTCTACCGGGAGGAATCTTTGATCCGTGATCTTGTGGTTGATTGAGGTCCGTACAACCAACTGATCGATCAGCTTGCCGGAAACGTTGGTACCTAAGCGCCACTGCTTGCTCTCGCGGTCCGTGCCGAAATATCTATTGCCCGCGTCTTGCGAATCACTAGCAGTATTGGTGTTCAAGTGCTCTATGTAAGACAGCCTGGTGTCGAGCTTGAAACTCATAACCTTGAAATCGGCTTTGGAGGTAACTGAGGTGTTACGCGTGGCGGCGATATCAGCTGATATGGTCGTATCCGTCACTCCGAGACGGTTGGCGTCGGCCTGGACGACCGAACGAGTAACTCCGCGTGCGGTTCGAGATTCGCTGACGGCGAGGCTTGCGTTTGCCTTTCGCGGTAGCTTATACCCCAAATTCAGGGATAGAGCTTCACTCAGATCCTTGTTGTTTTCGAGAGTATTGTCCCTCTTGGTCAGACGCATTGAGGTATTTAGTTTTCGGCCCCGGACTCGAAATATCGGTTCAGTACTTATCTGGGCATCGTATTGAACACCGCGCTCCTGGATCGTGCTATCTAGCTTGGCACGGCTGACGCGGGTCGCGGTAATGAGCCCAGGAGCAACGTGCACCCTCAGCGTTTGAAACAAACCTTTCCCCAACGGTTTGTATTGAAGGCGAGCACCGTAAGTCTGGTTGCGAATCTTCTGCTTCTGCAGGGTGGCATTGCGCGTTTCCACATTTCCCGACACCCCGACTTCTGCTTTTCGACCCAATACTGGATAGTTGATGGACCAGTTGACCAGACCTCTGTCCTGCCAGGTCTTGACGTCGTTCCGTTCGTCCAGGATGTAGCTCAGGCTGGCAGAAGTCGACACGAGCAGCGCCGTTGTTGAATCAGGTCCAGCTATGGAGCGCACTGGAACCGAAAATTGCCAGCTGGGTAGCCGATGGTTCCAGCTCATCCGCGAGCTCGTCCGGTTGAAGCGCAAGGTATACTGCGATCCCCACGCTGTACTCGTCAGCAAGGTCGCGAACACCACGGCGAATAGCCCGCACCGAACAACCACATCAGCACCGCGTATTCGCGTTGGTACCGCGAGCGGCGGAGAAAGCGTTCGAGAGTTCGGCAAACTCCTCCAGCGCGAGGGTTTCCGGTCGTCGTGAAAGCTCGATGCCTGTTGGCGCGACGATCTCCTCCAGCGAAATCTCGGGGTTTGAGGAACTCATGGTGAGCAGCGAATTCCGCAACATCTTGCGCCGTTGTCCGAAGCACGTCCGAACGAGCTGGTGAAGGCCTCCGATGTCGTGAATCTCGTATTGCGGTGTTCGGAAAAAATCTATCTCCACCACGGCCGAATCGACCTTCGGAATCGGCTTGAAAGAACGCGGCTTCACCCGTATTCGAATGTTTAGATCGGCGTGTATTCCCAACAATACCGACAAAACGCCGTACGATTTGCTTCCGGGCGTCGCGACCAGACGCTCGGCCACTTCGCGCTGTACCATCAGCAACGACCGGTTGATGAGCTCGGCATTCTCCAGCAGTTTAAACAACAACGGCGCCGTAATATTGTACGGTAGATTGCCGACGACATACAAGAGTTTCTTTCCGGATTCATTGAGGATACGGCGAAAATCCACCTGAAGAATGTCAGCCTTGAGAAGGCGGACCTCATTGGCATCGAAGCGCTCCTGTAAAAGTGCCGACAATTCTTCGTCTATCTCGACGGCAGCGATCGGTCCTGCGATTTCCACAAGACGTTTGGTGAGCGCTCCTCTCCCGGGACCGACTTCGAGCAGCAAATCCTCTGCGCCGGGGGAAACAATCCGAACGATCTTCTCGATTACAGTGCCGTCGCTGAGAAAGTGTTGACCGTACCTCTTTAGTGGCCGTGGTCGGCGCATCAACGGGCTACTTCCCGTACGCCAAGGCTACGCCAGAGGTCGACCAACGCCAGTGTGGGGGCAACGTTTTGCGTTATGTTCTGGAAGGTTTGGTCCACCTCCGCCGCTACAGTCTCCAGCATCTCAGGCGTCAGGCAGGAACCCATCCGCTGCAAAAACTCGCTACGGTCGATGTGCCGTGCCCGATCTTCGCGACCGTATTTGATCAGGAATAGATCTCTCAGGTACTGGGCACAAATTTCCAAAAAGCGCTCCAGTTCCTCGCGCTCCGCTTTGCCCCCGATCTCCCCCGTCAGTCGCCAGAATTCCTTGTCCTCCTTCTTGCAGGCAGACAGCAGAAAGTTCTCCACCCGCGTACGTGTTGCGTCGATGCTCCCCGTGGCAATGTCGTTCGCGCGACGCAGGTTTCCATCCGCCAAACGCAGGGTTAGTTCAAAACGGTCTGGAGCAAGTTTCATCGGTCGCAAATGCTCTTCCAGCTCTGCCCTGCTAAGAGCGTGGGTCACCATATTCTGGCAGCGAGATCGAATCGTGGGCAATAGACGCTCCGCGTACGTCGATACCAGAATGAGCAACGCACGATTGGGAGGTTCTTCCAGTGTCTTTAGTAGGGCATTGGAGCCGGCTGGATGCATCCGGTCGGCCTCAAAGATGATTGCTATCTTTCGGTTCCCCTCCGTAGGGGCAAAATAGATCTCCCGTTGCAGGTTCAGCAGATGTTTCCGCGCAATGTTCATATTGCTCACCGCGAGGGTTGTTTGGTCGTTTAGGTACCCCATCACCTCGGACCTCATCTGCTCCCTTGTGTCGCCGCTCTTCTTGCTGCCGGCAGCCAACGGCATCAACGCGTGTACATCTGGATGTACTAGGTTGTCGATCTTGCGGCATGAGGCGCACGCATCGCAAGCAGCTCCGCCAGGCTGGGCACAGTTGACGGCCTTGGCAACCTCCATTGCCAGGGTACGTTTTGAGGTGCCGGCAGGTCCCTTGATCAGTATGGAGTGCGGCATGCGCTGATTTCGCAACCAAGCTGTGGCAAGGGTCTTGGCGCCCTCTTGGCCTGGGACGCTATCGAGCGACATCGGGCTTGCTCAAGATGGGACCTCTTCCAGGTCCAACGCGATGTTGACCTCGCTGGTCTCGTCGAAAAAATGAATCTTGTCCACGGCCACCGCCAAACTGACTTCGTCCTGCACGTCGGGAACGTGGTCGGGCTCGACGCGCGCTATGAAACTGGAGGTTCCGGTGTTCAGATAGAGGAACACATCATTCCCCATCGGCTCAACCACCTCAACGCGAGCCGAGATCGTTTCTAGCGGTGTGTCACGGCCCATGGTCTCTGGATTGCGAATGTGCTCAGGTCGGATACCGAGGATAACCTCGCGATCGACTCGTTCTTCCAAAACCTTCTTGGCCTGAGAAAGGAGTCGAAGATTCAGCACGCCATCGTCGAAGACTAAATCGCCTCGGTGGTCCGCGACGATCTTCCCGTGAAAGAAATTCATACCCGGATTCCCGATGAAGCCGGCCACGAATTTGTTTCGTGGATAGTTGTAAAGGTGAAGCGGTTGGTCTATCTGCTGTACGATGCCTTCCTTCATTACGACAATTCGGTCCCCCATGGTCATCGCCTCCACCTGGTCGTGGGTGACGTAGATCATGGTTGCACCGATTTGAGCGTGCAGCTTGCTGATCTCCGCACGCATCTGAACTCTCAATTTGGCGTCCAAATTGGACAGCGGCTCGTCGAACAGGAACACTTTCGGCTTGCGGACAATCGCTCGCCCCACGGCAACCCTTTGTCTCTGGCCACCGGAGAGCTCCTTCGGTCTGCGATCCAAGAGATCGGCTATGCCCAGTATGCCGGCCGCATCCTGAACCCGATGCTCTATCTCGTCGTTGCCGAACTTCCTGAGCTTGAGCCCGAAGGCCATATTTTGGTACACGGTCATATGGGGGTAAAGAGCGTAGTTCTGGAAAACCATCGCAATGTCTCGATCTTTCGGACGCACCTCATTGACGACTTGGCCATCGATAAGGATCTCGCCCTCGGTGATCTCCTCCAACCCGGCGACCATCCGCAAGGTCGTGGATTTACCACAGCCAGAGGGCCCCACCAACACGACAAACTCCCCGTGTGCGATTTCGATATCGACGTTGCTCACGGCGACGATCTCTCCATCGTAGGTCTTGCTTAAATTTCGCAGGACGACATCAGCCATGGCGGTTCAGACCTTGATACATGACGAGGGCGTCCTCGGGCGGGGCGGTGTAGAATCGGCGCCAGACATCTACCACCTCAAAACCCAGCGTGCGGTACAATCGTCGGGCGCCTTCGTTTGATGCCCGCACTTCCAACGTGCAGGCGTCGCAGCCAGCCTCAATCGCCTGGACCATTATTGCCCGCACGAGGGCGTTGGCGTGACCGAACCTGCGGTGGGTCGGATCGATCGCCAGATTTGTAAGATGAAACGATGGGACTTCCAGGTAGCCGATGGCGTATCCTATCAACCTGCCGTCGATCTCCAAACCAAGACTCAGCGAGCACGCATCGGCGAGAACCGATTGGAAATCGAGCGCGCACCACGGCGATTCAAATGACAGATGCTCTATGGCCAGTGCCGATTGGATGTGTCTGGTGTTGAACGGCAATACACATCGGCACGTTTCTGGAGCCGTCTTCTCAGAGTTGGAATGTTCGCACAATGCCGCAGCATCTTGGTCGATATCAAGTCGTGGCACAAAAAGATGGGAAAGAGGGTTATCGGATGTGCGCAATGGTTACTTCCGGTCGAATGGTTCAACCCGGGGCGGTTGGGCATCGGGCGCGCGCAGGTACAGGGGCTCAACCGAATTCACGTCCGCGAACAGGCCGGCGTCTATCTTTCGCAGCGCCAACCAGCCTACTGCGGACGCATCCATCCCCGAACAGTGTAGAGGAGCCCGTTTTGCGAGCGGGTTTTCGGCTAGCAGCTCGGCAAACAGTTGAGCTCCGTTGCCAGTACAGACTACCGGTCCTCCCTCCAGTTCTCCCATCAGGATACGGGGTTCTACCGCTCGTGGCGCAGAAAGTTCTACCGGATAGTCCTCCGACATATCGTAGCGTGCCGTGTACACTTGATCCTTTCTGGCGTCGATCATGGCGCAAACCGGATGGCGCGAGAAAGGCAACCGCGATGCCAGCACCTCGAGCGTTGAAACGGTCACTAGAGGTTTGTCCGCCGCAAAGCAGATCCCTTTGGCCGCCGCGAGTCCGATGCGGAGACCGGTGAAGGAACCGGGACCTATTGTCGCCGCCACGGCATTCGTGTTTGCCATCTCGTAACCGCTCAGTTTGTACAGCTCATCGATCTCCACGAACAGGCGTTGGCAATGCCGAATGCCGGGATCGAAGAGCCGTCCGGCGATGACTCTGTCCCGGTCGAGCAGGCATACACTGCCGGTCGGGGTTGAGGTGTCGAGGGCAAGTACGAGCACCTGGTCCTCAGGTCACCATGCCGGCAACCAATCGACTTGGGCGGCCGCGATTAGTGCGAATCTCACAGCAGATCCAGCTGATCAGGGTCGGGTTGGGTGGGCAAGGGACGTCCCAGGTGCTCATACGCCCGGGTCATCGCTCGCCGACCTCGGGGCGTTCGTTTCAGGAACCCCTCTTTGATCAGGTACGGCTCATATACGTCCGAAATTGTCTCTGCTTCCTCGCCGATGACGGCCGCCAGATTGTCGAGTCCAACGGGTCCTCCGTTAAACCGGTCGATAACGGCACTGAGAAGCTTGAGATCCATCTCGTCGAGACCAACTGCGTCTACATTGAGCATGTCCAGCGCTTTGGTGACCGTGCTCATATTGACGGACCCATCTCCCTTCACCTGCGCGAAGTCTCGAACGCGCGACAATAGACGCTTGGCCGTTCGGGCGGTGCCTCTGCCCCGTTGTGCGATCTCTCGCGCGCCGTCGGCATCCACAACGAAGTCGAGCAGCTGGGCATCGCGCAGGATTATCTGCGTGAGTTCGTCCACGGTGTAGTAGTCCAGATGGAGCGTTATCCCAAAGCGTGCCCGCAACGGTGAGGTGAGCAAAGCCTGTCGCGTAGTCGCGCCTATCAGCGTGAACGGTTCGAGGGGAATCGATACCGAACGCGCCTGCGGGCCTTGATCGATCATGATGTCGATGCGGTAGTCTTCCATCGCCGAATAGAGATACTCCTCGACCACTCGGTTTACTCGGTGAACCTCATCGATAAACAATACATCCCGCGGTCCGAGTTTGGTTAGTATTCCCGCCAGCTCTCCGGGACGCTCTAGAAGGGGGCCGGAGGTCGGGTGGATATCGACGGCAAGCTCTCGTGCAATGACGTGAGATATGGTCGTTTTTCCCAAGCCCGGAGGACCATAGAGCAGCACGTGGTCCATGGCCTCGCCGCGTTGGCTTGCTGCCTGAATGGCAATGCGAAGCTGCTCCTTGATGCGCACCTGTCCCAACATCTCTGATAGAGAGGTCGGCCGCAGGGTTCGGTCGAATCTAAGATCGTCGTCATCTGCATTCGGATCGATTATTCGGTCCAACGTCAGCGCTCCTGAAGGGCGCGTTTGATCAGCGTCTGCACGTTTTGTGCGTCGCCGTTCTTCTTGATGGCCGCCCGAACCGCGGATCGCGCGGAAGCTGTATTTATCCCCAACGCGGCCAACGCCAGAACTGCTTCTTCGACCACGGCGGACTCGCCGCTGGCCACTCCTTTGGTCTCAAGCTTGAGATTCCGAGCGACGGGGATCTTGTCTTTTAACTCCACGACCATACGCTCAGCAGTCTTGCGGCCGATGCCCTTGATCGAAGTTAAATCGCCGACGCGTTCGTTCACGATTGCCGACTGCAAGTCCTCCAATGACATCCCCGATAGGATGATTTGCGCGGAGTTCGGGCCGATGCCGGAGATTGAGATCAGGTGTTCAAACATCTCGCGCTCACGCTCGTCGGCGAACCCGAACAGCTCGAGTCGATCTTCTCTCACATACTGGTAAGTCAAGATCTGCGTCGACTCGCCCTCAGCTGGGAGCTGATCGTACGCGAAGAGCGAAATCGCGAGGCCGAATCCCACCCCGTTGACGTCGATTACAACGGACGTCGGCGATTTCTGCGCCAATATTCCTTTTAGAGATTTGATCATACCGAGGGTCTTCGAGCGCCAATGCGGCGATAACGATCGAACTCGTGAGGCCGTTGTGAATCGAGGCCGGATTGCCGGGTCAACGGGTACTTGCGCGCATGAGCAATGCCTCGATTTCGGGCTTAGGGCGCCGTCCGCCGGAAGGCGGGCGAAAGGTCGCGTTGTGTGCATGGCACAGCGCCACGGCGAGCGCGTCGGAGGCGTCCAACGGTCGAGGGGCTTCCTTCAGCTTCAACAGCTTCGTTATCATAAACTGCACTTGCTCTTTCGTTGCCCGACCATTTCCTGCAACGGCTTTCTTCACCTCGGCGGGGGCGTAATTGACGAGCGGTAAGCCGGCCTGTTTGACCGCCAAGCACAAGACCCCGCGGGTTTCTCCCAAACGTGCGACCGCATTGGGATCTTTGCCATAAAACGTGCTTTCAATCGCTACCTCGTCCGGGCGTGCCTCGGAGACGATCTCAACCATTCGCTGGTACAGCGTCACCAAGCGTTCGTCAAAAGGCTGACCCGTTTTGGGTCGGATCGTGCCACAGTTCACATACCGAAACTTTCTTCGATCGTAGTGGATCAGGCCGAAGCCAGTGCTGGTGCTGCTGGGGTCTATTCCGAGGATTATCAAAATGGAAGGATAGGCAATGGTCGAGTAGAAGGGGATTCGAGGCTGCCGACCGCTGATTACACCATTAGGTTTTGCAGTTCTTCTTCCTCGATGTCAAAGTTCGAAAAGACCTTCTGAACGTCATCGAGGTCATCGAGCGCCTCGAGAAGAGTCACAATCTGTTCCGCCTCTTTTCCTTTGACCTCCAGCATGTTCTGGGGCAGACGGACCAGCGACGCTTGGTTGAACTGAATACTGCTCTCTTCTAGCGCCTTCTTGACAGTTTCGAAACTAGCCACCGAGCTTACGACTTCGAATACTTCTTCCTCGTCGTGGATGTCATCGGCGCCCGCGTCCATAACCGCCATCATGAGGTTTTCTTCGTCCACCGCGGCTTTGTCAATTTCGATCAAACCCTTTTGTTCGAACATCCAGGCGACGGATCCGTTTTCGGCCAGGTTACCATTGTATTTGCTGAATGTATGGCGCACCTCCGCCACCGTTCGATTCTTGTTGTCAGTGAGAATCTCGATCATGACGGCTACCCCGCCTGGACCGTATCCTTCGTAGACCAAGTCCTCGTAGTGCACATCCGCATCCTCACCGGATCCGCGTTTGACGGCCCGCTCGATCGTCACATGAGGCATATTTGCTGCCTTCGCGTTCTGGACGGCGGTACGCAATCGCGGATTGGATTCTTCGTCCCCCCCGTTGCGGGCAGCAACCGTCAGCTCTTTGATCAGCTTAGTGAAGAGTTTTCCCCGCTTGGCGTCGTTGACGCCCTTCTTGCGTTTGATTGTACTCCATTTGGAGTGGCCGGACATTGCGAGATTTCCTCTTCTAGGTAAGAAAAATCTATTGCGATTCGGCGACCAAGGCAATTAAAAAGGGGTGCTCCCTAGGGACACCCCTCGACGGCTACAGATGGAGACGATGTTTCAGGCAGCTTCCTTCTCTTTCTTTGAGTCTTCTACGATTTTCTGCATGATATCGCCCGGCACTTCTTCGTAGCGCTCGAATTTCTGTGTATGCATGCCTTTCCCGTGGGTCATGGAGCGCAGCGTCGTCGCGTATCCGTAGATCTCAGCGAGAGGCACTTCGACGTGGATAACCTGAAAATGACCATCGGTATCCATGCCGCTGATGCGGCCGCGGCGAGAGGACAGATCCCCCATTACGTCCCCCATAAATTCTTCCGGGACTGTTACCGTCAGGTCGTAGATCGGTTCGAGAAGCGTCGGTTTGGCTTTCAGAAACGCATCCCGGAACGCGTGAGAGCCAGCGATCTTGAACGAAACCTCGTCGGAATCGACGGCGTGATGTTTGCCATCGTAGACCGTGGCAGAGACGTCGACGACCTGATACCCAGAGACCGGTCCGGTGTCGAGGGTTTCTACAATGCCTTTCTCGATGGCGGGGATGAAATTAGTCGGAATGTTGCCCCCAACGACCTCACTGCCGAACTCGAATCCGTCGCCTCGCTGCCGCGGTCCGACTTTTAGAAACACCTCGCCGAACTGTCCGCGACCGCCCGACTGCTTTTTGTGCCGATAGTGGCTTTCGGCGTTGCTTTTGATCGTCTCGCGATACGGAATCCGAGGGGGTTGGGTCTCCACCTCGACGCCAAATTTCTCCCTCAGCCGTTGAGTTATCGTAGTCAGATGCAACTCGCCCTGGGCATGAAGAATCGACTGTTTCACATCACCGTCGTATTTGAACAGAAAGCTGGGGTCTTCCTCGTGCATATGTGACAACCCGGTGGCCATCTTGTCCTCGCCCCCCTTTTCCTTGGGAGCGATGGCAACACGAATCAACGGATCTGGAAAATCGATTCCTGGCAGATTCAACGAGGTCCCCTTCGGACATATGGTGTTGCCCGTATGCGTGTCCTTGAGTTTCACCAAGGCCACGATGTCGCCGGCTTTGGCGGATTCCAACTCGGACCTTTCGTGTCCGTTGAGCAAGAACATCTGGCCAATGCGCTCGGTGGCATTCTTGGCGGGATTGGCCACCTCATCTCCGGACTTCATGCTGCCGGCGTATAGGCGTAGTAAAGACAGCTCACCCACGTGTTGCTCGGCGATGGTTTTAAATACGAGTGCCGCCAACGGAGCATCTTCGTTTCCTTGCAATGCGGCAGCATCACCGTTGGCCCCAATGGTTAGCCCCGCCGATTCCGCCGGATCGGGCAGGAAGTCCGAAATCGCGTCCAGCAGTCGGTCCACGCCCACGTTGACCGTCGCTTCACCGTAGAGAACGGGGAACAGCTCGAGTTGCGCAATTGCCTTGCGAAGGCCACCGCGAAGAACCTCAGGCGACAATCCGCCATCATTGAAGTACTGCTCCATTAGCTCTTCGTCGGTCTCAGCAACCGCTTCGACCAGCTGTTCTTGAAGTTGCTGCGCTTTCTCTTGAAGTTCCGCAGGGATATCCGCTTCTTCACGAGTGCCGCCCTCGTAACTGAAGAGTTTCATCTCCACCAGATCCACAATCTGGTCGAAACCTTCACCGGGATTAACCGGAAATTGCAGTTGAACCGCCTCGCGTCCGAACCTTGAATGGATCATCGCCAGTACCTCGTCAAGGTTGCCGCGGTCGTGACTTATTTTATTTACGAAAATCAGTCGTGGCAGGTTGTATTCGGCGGCGAAACCCCAAACGCGCTCGGTCCCAATTTCGACTCCGGCGACGCCATCGACCACGATCACTGCTCCGTCAGACACCCGCAACGCAGCCTGTGCTTCGGCGATGAAATCGGCGTACCCCGGGGTGTCGAGAATATTGAGGTGCTTCGACTGCCACTCGCCGTTTAGGAACGACATCTTCAGCGAGATTTGCCGTTCGATCTCCCCCGCATCATAGTCAGAAACGGTAGTTCCGTCCTCGATCGTACCCATGCGATTGATGGTCCCGATAGTGTACAACATGGCTTCAGACAGGGAGGTCTTACCCACCCCGCTATGGCCGCAGAGGGCAACATTTCTGATTTGTTCGCTCGAATGTACCAATGTGTCCCGCTTTCCTCGACGTTATACCTCGACGTTATACAGAAAACAACAGCCAGCGCGGTCGCACGGGAGCAGTACCTCCGGCCCGGTCGCGAAAACTGTCAAAAGGTCAAAAAACCGGTCTGGCGGTGAATTGTCGGCCACCTCCAGCCCGGTAAGACTGCATCCCTCGGTTTCGCGATTTCGTAAACCTGTAACCCGTTGTCGCGTTGGGCGTTAAATTAATTCTGCGAAATCGGGATGTCAAGATTCCACAGGAACAAAAAAATGCCCGTTCCAAACCTGGAACGGGCACATCATAAAATCCGGCAGCGTCCTACTCTCCCACCGGGTGTCCCCAGCAGTACCATCGGCGCAGGAGGGCTTAACTGCTCTGTTCGGAATGGGAAGAGGTGTTGCCCCTCCGCTAAAGCCACCGGAAAGTCTACAGATTAGTTCGACCGAACACAGATCCAAGCAATGGAGATTTCTGCCCGTCTTCTCAAACCTCGCCAATGTGAGACCTCAAGGGTCCAAATAGCGAAAAAATGGCCAAGCCGCACGGCCTATTAGTATTGCTCGGCTTCACACATTGCTGCGCTTCCACCTGCAACCTATCAACCTCGTAGTCTACGAGGGGCCTTCAGGTGGGTTTAACCCCACGGGATATCTAGTTGTGGAGTGGGCTTGACGCTTAGATGCTTTCAGCGTTTATCCCTTCCGAACGTAGCTACCCAGCGGTGCTCCTGGCGGAACAACTGGTAGACCAGAGGTTCGTCCATCCCGGTCCTCTCGTACTGAGGACAGCTCTCCTCAAATATCCTACACCCACGGCGGATAGGGACCGAACTGTCTCACGACGTTCTGAACCCAGCTCGCGTAGCGCTTTAATGGGCGAACAGCCCAACCCTTGGGACCTTCTTCAGCCCCAGGATGCGCTGAGCCGACATCGAGGTGCCAAACTGCGCCGTCGCTATGAGCGCTTGGGCGCAATAAGCCTGTTATCCCCGGAGTACCTTTTATCCGTTGAGCTTCGGCGCTTCCACACGCAACCGTCGGATCACTAAGCCCTGCTTTCGCACCTGCTCGACTTGTAGGTCTCGCAGTCAAGCTCCCTGTATGCCTTTACACTCTACGCGCGATTACCGACCGCGCTGAGGGAACCATTGGGCGCCTCCGTTACATTTTGGGAGGCAACCGCCCCAGTTAAACTACCCACCTGGCACTGTTCCCGATCCCGATCAGGGACCAAGGTTAGAACCTTAACAAGGCAAGGGTGGTATTTCAAGGTTGGCTCCATGGAGACTGGCGTCCCCACTTCATAGCCTCCCACCTATCCTACACATGCAGTGTCAAAATCCAATACCAAGCTATAGTAAAGGTTCACGGGGTCTTTCTGTCCTGCCGCGGGTATCCGGCATCTTCACCGGAACTACAATTTCACCGAGTCCCTCGTTGAGACAGCGGCCAAGTCGTTACACGATTCGTGCAGGTCGGTTTTTAGCCGACGAGGAATTTCGCTACCTTAGGACCGTTATAGTTACGGCCGCCGTTTACCGGAGCTTCGATTACAGAGCTTCGCTTCCGAAGAAGCTAACCCCTCCTCTTAACTTACCGGCACCGGGCACGTGTCAGTCCCTATACATCGCCTTGCGGCTTAGCAGAGACCTGTGTTTTTGGTAAACAGTCGCCAAGCCCGTTTCTCTGCGGCCTCTTTGGGCTCCACCCGCGAGGGGCTTCACCTACTCAAGGCACCCCATCTTCCGAAGTTACGGGGCCATTTTGCCGAATTCCTTAACGAGGGTTATCTCGAACACCTTTGGATTCTCTCCTCATCTACCTGTGTCGGTTTGCGGTACGGGCACCTGAAGAACTCACATAGAGGTTTTTCTTGGCAGCATGATTAGGGTCAGTTTATGCCGTTAAACGGCTCCCCATCGTCTCTCGGAGGTAGCGGCTGCTCGGATTTGCCTAAGCAGCCCTCCTACAGACTTAGACCAGCATTTCCAGTCGCTGGCTGACCTTTCACTTCTGCGTCACCCCATAGCTCAAACGCACTTCAGGTGGTACAGGAATATTTAACCTGTTGGCCATCGCCTACGCCTTTCGGCCTCGGCTTAGGACCCGACTAACCCTAGGAGGACGAGCCTAGCCCAGGAAACCTTAGATTTTCGGTGGGCAGGATTCTCACCTGCCTTATCGTTACTCATGCCGACATAATCACTTCCATTTCGTCCAGCAGACCTTACGATCTGCCTTCGGCCTAATATGGAACGCTCCCCTACCAATGCGTGAACCGCGCACGGCCCATGCATTCCGCAGCTTCGGTGGTGGACTTGAGCCCCGATACATTGTCGGCGCCAAACCACTTGACTAGTGAGCAGTTACGCACTCTTTAAATGGTGGCTGCTTCTAAGCCAACATCCTAGCTGTCTGCGCGATCTCACTTCCTTTCAATCACTTAGTCCACACTTGGGGACCTTAGCTGGCGGTCTGGGTTGTTTCCCTCTCGCCTACGAAGCTTATCCCTCGCAGGCTGACTCCCTTGGAACAAGTTAATGGCATTCGGAGTTTGGTTCGGTTTGGTAACCCGTTAAGGCCCCTAGCCGATCCAGTGCTCTACCTCCATAACTCTTTGCCAAGAGGCTAGCCCTAAAGCTATTTCGGGGAGAACCAGCTATCTCCAGGTTTGATTGGCCTTTCACCCCTACCCACAGCTCATCCGGGCATTTTTCAACATGCGGCGGTTCGGACCTCCACGAGATCTTACTCCCGCTTCATCCTGGCCATGGGT